>NZ_JAEULZ010000016.1 GCF_016793485.1 Mesorhizobium sp.
CAAGAAGGGCCGCAAGAAGCCGATGGCCGGCTTCATCGCGGGCCGCACCGCCCCTCCCGGCAGGACGATGGGCCACGCCGGCGCGGTCATCTCCGGCGGCAAGGGCGGCGCGGAAGACAAGATCGCGGCGATGGAAGCCGCTGGTATTCGCGTGTCGCCCTCGCCGGCACGGCTCGGCAAGACGCTGGTCGAGGCGATCAAGGGTTAAGGGAGTAAGGGATTAGGGGAGTAAGTTAGTAGGGCCGATTTTCCCCTACCCGCTATTCCCCAACTCCCCTCAAAGGAGACGGAGCGCGGCGCTCCGAGAGGCAAAGATGGCACGACAAGATCAGGCCAACGACGAATTTTCGCTAACCTCGTTCCTCTACGGCGGCAACGCCGACTATTTGGAGCAGTTGCAGGCTGCTTGGGAAAGCGATCCTGAGTCCGTCGATCCGCAGTGGCAGGATTTCTTCGGCGCGCTGAAGGATGACGCCATCGACGTTCGCAAGAACGCCAAGGGCGCATCTTGGTCGCAGCCTTCCTGGCCGCTGCAGGCGAATGGTGAGCTGGTCTCCGCGCTGGACGGCAACTGGGGCCTCGTCGAGAAGGTCATCGAGAAGAAGGTCAAGGAAAAGGCCGCTGCCAACGGCGTCGCCGCTTCGGAGACCGACGTCCTGCAGGCGACGCGCGACAGCGTGCGCGCCATCATGATGATCCGCGCCTTCCGCATGCGCGGCCACCTGCACGCCAATCTCGATCCGCTGGGCATCGCGCAGGCACAGGAAGACTACAACGAACTGTCGCCCACCTCCTACGGGTTTGCGGAAGCGGATTACGACCGCCGCATCTTCATCGACGGCGTGCTCGGCCTCGAATACGCGACCATCCGCGAGATGCTCGACATCCTGACGCGCACCTATTGCTCGACGCTGGGCGTCGAGTTCATGCACATCTCCGATCCCGAGGAGAAGGGCTGGATCCAGGCGCGCATCGAAGGCTCCGACAAGGAGATCAAGTTCACCGCCGAAGGCAAGAAGGCGATCCTTTCGAAGCTGATCGAGGCCGAAGGCTTCGAGCAGTTCATCGACGTCAAGTACAAGGGAACCAAGCGCTTCGGCCTTGATGGCGGCGAGGCCCTCATCCCGGCGCTGGAACAGATCGTCAAGCGCGGCGGGGCACTCGGCCTCAAGGAAGTCGTTCTCGGCATGGCGCATCGCGGCCGCCTGAACGTGCTGACCAACGTGATGGCCAAGCCGCACCGCGCCGTTTTCCACGAGTTCAAGGGCGGCTCCTATGCGCCCGACGACGTGGAAGGCTCCGGCGACGTGAAGTACCACCTCGGCGCATCCTCCGACCGCGAGTTTGACGGCAACAAGGTGCACCTGTCGCTGACAGCGAACCCGTCGCACCTGGAGATCGTCGATCCCGTCGTCATGGGCAAGGCGCGCGCCAAGCAGGACCAGTTGTATGGCCGCACCCGCGAGGAGATCGTACCGCTCGAGGAGCGCGCCAAGGTCATGCCGCTGCTGCTGCATGGTGACGCCGCTTTTGCCGGACAGGGCGTTATCGCCGAGATTCTCGGCCTGTCGGGACTGCGCGGCCACCGCGTGGCCGGCACGGTGCATTTCATCATCAACAACCAGATCGGCTTCACTACCAATCCGCGTTTCTCGCGTTCCTCGCCATATCCCTCGGACGTCGCCAAGATGATCGAGGCGCCAATCTTCCACGTGAACGGCGACGACCCGGAGGCGGTGGTCTACGCGGCCAAGGTGGCGACCGAGTTCCGCATGAAGTTCCACAAGCCAGTGGTCGTGGACATGTTCTGCTACCGCCGCTTCGGCCACAATGAGGGCGACGAGCCGGCTTTCACGCAGCCACTGATGTACCGCAACATCCGCAGCCACAAGACGACTGCGACGCTCTATGCCGAGAGGCTGATCGCCGAAGGCCTCCTCAGCCAGGAAGACCTCGACAAGATGCGCGCCGACTGGCGTGCGACGCTCGAGACGGAATGGGAAATCGGCCAGTCCTACAAGCCCAACAAGGCCGACTGGCTGGATGGCGCATGGTCCGGGCTGCGCGCCGCCGACAACGAGGACGAACTGCGTCGCGGCAAGACGGCCGTGCCGGTCAAGACGCTGAAGGAAATCGGCAAGAAGCTCACCGAGGTGCCGAAGGACTTCGAAGTCCACCGCACCATCGCGCGTTTCCTCGAGACGCGCCGGACCATGATCGAGACCGGCGAAGGACTCGACTGGTCGACGGCGGAAGCACTCGCCTTCGGCTCGATCGTTCTGGACGGCAATCCGATCCGCCTGTCGGGTCAGGATTCTGAGCGCGGCACCTTCTCTCAGCGCCACTCGGTTCTCTACGACCAGCGCCACGAGGCGCGCTACATTCCGCTCAACAACCTCTCGGCCGCGCAGGCCGGCTACGAGGTCATCAACTCGATGCTCTCCGAAGAGGCCGTGCTCGGCTTCGAATACGGCTACTCGCTGGCGCAGCCCAACGCGCTGACGCTCTGGGAAGCGCAGTTTGGCGATTTCGCCAATGGCGCGCAGGTGGTCTTCGACCAGTTCATCTCGTCGGGCGAACGCAAGTGGCTGCGCATGTCGGGTCTCGTCTGCCTGCTGCCGCATGGCTATGAGGGACAGGGGCCAGAGCATTCCTCGGCGCGACTGGAGCGCTTCCTCCAGCTCTGCGCCGAAGACAACATGCAGGTCGCCTACTGCACGACGCCGGCCAACTACTTCCACATCCTGCGCCGGCAGTTGAAGCGCGACTTCCGCAAGCCGCTGATCCTCATGACGCCGAAGTCGCTGTTGCGCCATAAGCGCGCTGTCTCGACGCTAGCCGAGATGTCGGGCGAGTCCACCTTCCACCGGCTGCTGTGGGACGACGCGCAGTTCCTTGGCGACCAGGCGATCAAGCTGGTCAAGGATTCGAAAATCCGCCGCGTCGTGATCTGCTCAGGCAAGGTCTATTACGACCTCTACGAGGAGCGTGAGAAGCGCGGCATCAACGACATCTACCTGCTGCGCGTCGAGCAGCTTTATCCCTTCCCGGCCAAGGCGCTCATCACCGAGCTGTCGCGTTTCCGTAACGCGGAGATGGTCTGGTGCCAGGAGGAGCCCAAGAACATGGGTGCGTGGTCGTTCATCGATCCCTATCTGGAATGGGTGCTCGCCCATATCGACGCCAAGCACCAGCGCGTGCGCTACACAGGTCGCCCTGCGGCGGCATCGCCCGCCACGGGCCTGATGTCGAAACATCTGGCTCAGCTGAACGCGTTCCTCGAAGACGCGCTCGGCGAATAACTGAAGACGGCAACTGGCAACGGACAGGCAGGACCGAAACGATGGCTACCGAAATCCGCGTTCCCACTCTCGGCGAATCCGTCACGGAGGCGACTGTCGGCAAGTGGTTCAAGAAGGTCGGCGACACGATCGCGGCCGACGAACCGATCGTCGAACTGGAAACCGACAAGGTGACGATCGAGGTGCCATCGCCGGCCGCCGGAACGCTTTCCGAAATCGCCGCGAATGAAGGCGAGACGGTCGGACTCGGCGCGCTGCTCGGCCAGATCGGCGCAGGCGGCGCGGCGGCGGCAAAACCCGCGGCGAAGACCGAGGCAAAGCCCGAAGCTGTGGCGCAGGCAGCCGGCGCCTCCGGTGGCGACACAGTGAAGGAAGCCGCGAAAAAGACGGCGGCCATTGCCGGCGAGGGACCGATCGAGGAACGCAAGATGCCGCCCGCGCCCGCCGCCGCCAAGCTGCTCGCGGAAAACAACCTGTCGGCCGGTCAGGTCGCCGGTTCCGGCAAGCGGGGGCAGGTGCTGAAGGGCGACGTGCTGGAAGCGATCGCCAAGGGCGCTGCTTCCCAGCCGGTCGAGACGCCCAGGATCGCCGAGACGCCCGCTGCACCGCGTCCTGCCTCATCCGAGGGCGATGCCGTGCGCGAAGAGCGCGTGCGCATGACCAAGCTGCGCCAGACCATCGCACGCCGCCTGAAGGAAGCGCAATCGACGGCCGCCATGCTCACCACCTTCAACGAGGTGGACATGAAGGGCATCATGGACCTGCGTGCGAAGTACAAGGATGTCTTCGAGAAGAAGCACGGCGTGAAGCTCGGCTTCATGGGTTTCTTCACCAAGGCGGTGACGCATGCACTGAAGGAGATTCCGGCGGTCAATGCCGAGATCGACGGCACCGACATCATCTACAAGAACTACGCCCACATCGGTGTGGCCGTCGGCACCAACAAGGGCCTCGTCGTGCCGGTGGTGCGCGACGCCGACCAGATGTCGATCGCCGAGATCGAGAAGGAGATCGGACGGCTGGGGCTGGCAGCGCGCGACGGCAAGCTTTCGGTCGCCGACATGCAGGGCGGCACGTTCACCATCTCCAACGGCGGCGTCTACGGCTCGCTGATGTCGACGCCGATCCTGAACGCGCCGCAGTCCGGCATCCTCGGCATGCACAAGATCCAGGACCGTCCGGTCGTGGTCGGAGGCCAGATCGTCATCCGACCGATGATGTACCTCGCGCTCTCCTATGACCACCGCATCGTCGACGGCAAGGAAGCGGTGACCTTCCTCGTGCGCGTCAAGGAAAGCCTCGAGGATCCGGAGCGGCTGGTTCTCGATCTCTGATTGGAAGCTTGCAGCCGGGAGGTTCCGGCTGGGGTGATAGCGGAAATTCGACGCTGGGAGATGACCCGGCTGCCGCGGGCGTATATCTACCGACCGAACTATCTTTTTCGGAGAAGCTCATGGAAACCGCTGCAGCATCTACCGAAATCTGGGTTCTCGGCTGGAGCGCGGTGCTCCTCATCGCGCAGGTCTGTCTGCAGGCTACGTCGAGCTATGACCTCGGTCCGAAATACCTGCTCAGCCCGCGTGACGAAAAACGCGTGTCGAGAAACGTTCTCGCCGGTCGCTTCAAGCGCGCTCTGCGAAACCTGCTGGAGACCTATCCTGCCTTTATCGCCATCGTGGTGGCGCTCGTGGTCACAGGCAAGACCGGTGGCATCGCCGCGACCGGTGCGGTCATCTGGCTCGTCGCACGCGTGGTCTTCGTGGCGGTTTACGCGGCAGGCATCCCGCTGCTGCGCACATTGGTCTGGCTGGTTTCGACGATCGGTCTCTTGCTCATGCTGGTAAGGCTGTTGTTCTGAGCATGGCCGAACGGAAAATTCTCCTCGTCACCGGCGGTTCGCGCGGCATCGGCGCGTCTGTTGCCCGACTGGCCGCCAAGGCCGGCTACCGGGTCGGAGTCAATTTCGTGTCCGATGCCGAAGCCGCCGCAGGCGTGGTGCGCGAGATCGAAGCAGAGGGCGGCGAGGCGTTTGCCATCCGCGCCGACGTTGGCGACGAGAAGGACATCCTGGCGATGTTCGAGGCAATCGATGAACGATATGGACGGCTGGACGCGCTGGTTAACAATGCCGGCGTGGTCGATCGCAAGTCCCGCCTCGACGAAATGAGCGCCGCGAGGCTCCGGCGCATCATGACCGTGAATACCGTGGGGACTATTCTCTGCACGCGCGAGGCGGTCCGGCGGATGTCGACCCGCCATGGCGGCAAGGGCGGCGTGATCGTCAACGTCTCGTCGATGGCGGCCGAACTTGGCAGCCCGTCGCTGTATGTCGATTATGCCGCCTCGAAAGGCGCAGTCGATACCTTCACCCATGGCCTTGCGCTGGAAGTCGCAGCCGAGGGAATAAGGGTCAACGGTGTGCGGCCTGGGATCATCGAGACGGACATCCATGCCTCGCGGGGCGAGCCTGACTGGCCGCGGGAAATGACCTCGGTCCTGCCGATGCAGCGCGCCGGCCATCCCGATGAGGTGGCGCGCGCTGTCCTGTATCTCCTTTCCGACGATGCTTCCTATGTCACCGGCAGCATCCTAAATGTCAGCGGTGGCCGCTGACGCGGCAACGAAACGAGGCTTGAAAACATGGCTTATGATCTGATCGTCATCGGTTCGGGACCGGGCGGATATGTCTGCGCCATCAAGGCGGCGCAGCTAGGGCTCAAGGTCGCGGTCGTGGAGAAGAACGCAACGCTCGGCGGCACCTGCCTGAATATCGGCTGCATCCCCTCCAAGGCGTTGCTTCACGCCTCCGAGGCATTCGCCGAGGCCAGCCATTCCTTCGACACGCTCGGCGTCGAGGTGACGCCGAAGCTCAATCTCAAGAAGATGATGGCGCACAAGGACGCGACAGTGTCGTCCAACGTCAGCGGGGTCGCCTTCCTGTTCAAGAAGAACAAGATCGACTGGCTGAAGGGCGTAGGCAAGGTTCTGGCCGCAGGCCGCGTCTCCGTCACCGGAGAAGACGGCAAGACCGACGAAGTCGCGACAAAGAGCATCGTCATCGCTACGGGGTCGGATGTCGCCGGTATTCCGGGCGTCGAGGTTGCCATCGACGAAAAGGTCATCGTGTCCTCCACCGGAGCGCTTTCTCTTGCCAAGGTGCCCGAGCATCTCATCGTGGTCGGCGGTGGCGTCATCGGGCTGGAACTCGGCTCCGTCTGGGCTCGGCTTGGCGCGAAGGTCACCGTGGTGGAATATCTCGACACCATCCTCGGCGGCATGGATGGCGAGGTTGCCAAGCAGTTCCAGCGCCTGTTGGGCAAGCAGGGTTTCGAGTTCAAGCTCGGCTCAAAGGTCACCGGGGTCAAGAAGGCGAAGAAGGGTGCTTCCGTTACCTTCGAGCCGGTCAAGGGCGGCGGCGCCGAGACCATCGATGCCGACGTTGTGCTGATCGCTACCGGCCGCAAGGCCTACACCGACAAGCTCGGGCTGGCCGAGGCGGGCGTGGCGCTCGACGAGCGCGGCCGCGTCAAGACCGATGGCCATTTCCAGAGCAACGTCCCCGGCATCTATGCCATCGGCGACGTGATTGCCGGGCCGATGCTGGCGCACAAGGCGGAGGACGAAGGCGTCGCCGTCGCGGAAATCCTCGCGGGACAGGCCGGCCACGTGAACTACGACGTGATCCCGAGCGTCGTCTACACCAGCCCCGAGATCGCGTCGGTCGGCAAGACCGAGGAGGAACTAAAGAAGGCCGGGATCGACTACAAGGTCGGCAAATTCCCCTTCTCCGCCAATGCGCGGGCGCGGGCGACGCTGCACACGGACGGTTTTGTGAAAATCCTCGCCGACAAGGCAACCGACCGCCTGCTCGGAGCGCACATCATCGGGTTCGGCGCTGGTGAACTGATCCAGGAAGCGTCCGTGCTCATGGAATTCGGCGGCTCTTCGGAGGATCTGGCCCGCACCTGCCACCCGCACCCGACGATGTCGGAAGCGGTCAAGGAGGCCGCCCTGGCCGCCTTCTTCAAGCCGATCCACATATAGGAGGCTGACGTAACGTAAGCATTCAAAGATGGCGGGAGCCTGTTTTTGGGCTTCCCCCGCGCAGACCTGCAATTCCCTGGCAACCGCCTGTCAGGACTGATCGGCGCATCATTTTTTGTGACTATTTTGCACTGCGAAACTGATGTAAGAGTGCGCCCGCCCCAACGTTAGCCCGGCGATGGGACGGTTGTCTCTTTGATCTTCATAAAGCTCGGGCCCATATCCGGACAGACGCGGTTATATTGGCGCCGCGCAAGCGGACAAGTGAGCATGGCGAAGTTCAGGTTCCACAAACTGGCCGCGATCGCGGTACTGATCGGCGTCGGCGCCTGGGTGGCGACCGGAGAGTTCTCATCGGTCGGCAGCGCACAGAACGAGGCGCCGCCGACTCCATCCGAGGCTGGCGAGCAGGTCAAGATTCCGTTGCGGACCGTGGCTGTCATCACGCCACCGCGGGTCGAGCACCAGCGGGCAATCCGTATTTCCGGCCGCACGGACGCGGAGAAGCGGGTGACGCTCGCGACCCGAGTGATGGGCGTCATCGAGAAACTGCCCGTCAGGCAGGGTGAACGCGTCGAGCGCGGCGATCTTGTGATGCAGTTGAACGCCGAAGACAAGGAAGCCGCCGTGCGCATGGCCGAGAGCGTCGTCACGCAGCGCCAGGCAGAGGCTGACGCGGCCGAGCGGCTCGTCGGCGGCGGCAATGCGCCCAAGCTGCAGGCTGACCAGGCGCGTGCCGCGCTGGCCACGGCCCGCGCCCAACTCGAAAGCGCCAAGGCGGAACTCGCGCAGTACAGTATCTATGCGCCTTACAACGGCGTGATCGACAAGGTGCCCGTGCAGCGCGGCAGCGCCATACTCGCCGGCACCGAGATTGCTACATTGATCAATCTCGATCCGCTGCTGGCGATCGGCCAGGTCAGCGAGCGCGACCTGAAATATGTCAACCTCGGGAGCGCCGCCGACATCCTCCTTGTGGACGGGACGGCGGTGAAGGGCACCGTGACCTACATCAGCCGCGACGCCACATCGGCCACCCGCACTTTCCCGATCGAAGTGTCGGTCCCCAACCCGGACAAGTCGCTGCCGGCAGGCATGACGGCGGAGATCACCCTGCGCGCCGCGCCGACGGATTCTGTTGTGCTGCCCCGCTCCGTCGTGACCTTGAGTTCTGGCGGCGATCTCGGCATTCGTGCCGTCGGCGACGACAACAAGGTCGTCTTCTATCCGATCGATCTGGTCGACGACACGCCGACGGGTCTTGTGCTTGGCGGCATCCCGGCAGGAGTTCGGGTCATCGTCGCCGGGCAGGACCTGGTAAACGACGGCGACGAGGTGGTGCCCGTCGAGGCCGATGCCGCGACGATCCAGAAGCTCATCGGCCAGGTCAGCAACGGTACCTGATCACAAGGCAGGAAACGTCAGCCGCAATGGATATCGTCAAGATTGCGATCAATAATGCGCGGCTGACGCTGTCCGTGCTCCTGTTCCTCGTCATCGCTGGGGCGCTTGCCTATCGCGCGGTGCCGAAAGAGGCGGAGCCAGACGTTGCCATCCCGATCATGTATGTCAGCCTCGTCTATCAGGGAATCTCGCCTGAGGACTCGGAGCGACTCCTTCTGCGACCGGTGGAATCGCAGCTCAAGAACCTGAAGGGGCTGAAGGAAATGAAGTCGGCCGCCTACGAAGGCGGCGGCTACGTCCTGGTCGAGTTCGACCCCTCGACCGATCTCTCCGATGCACTGATCGACACGCGCAACAAGGTGCAGGACGCCAAGCGCGACCTGCCTTCCGGCGTAGAGGAACCGACCGTCAACGAGGTCAATCTTTCCGAGTTTCCGGTCCTTGTCGTGACGCTCTCGGGCAACATCCCCGAACGAACGCTCACGGCCGCCGCCAAGGAGTTGCGCGACCGCATCGAGGAAGTTCCCGGGATCCTTGAAGGTACGATCCAGGGCTCGCGCGACGAACAGGTCGAGGCGATCATCGACCCGGTCAAGCTTTCGTCCTACGGCCTGCAGCTCGACCAGATGATCCAGGGCATCGGCGCCTCGAACAGCCTTGTCGCGGCTGGCGCGATTGAAGGCTCGGAGGGCAAATATGCCGTGCGCGTCCCCGCGCTCATAGAGACGCCGGAGGACATCGCGCGGCTGCCCGTGGTGGCCGGTCCCGACGCGATCGTGCGCGTGCAGGACCTCGCCACCGTTCGCTCCACTTTCAAGGACGCCGAGACAATCACGCGCCTCGACGGCAAGCCGGCCATCGCGATCGAGGTCAAGAAGCGCATCGGCGCAAACATCGTCGAGACGATCGACGGCGCCAAGGCCGTCGCCGACGCATTCCTGGCGCAGGCGCCGGAAGGTATGGAAGTCACCTACACGCAGGACAAGTCGGTCTTCGTCAACACGCTACTGAACGACCTGCAGAACCATGTGATGATCGCCGTCGTCCTGGTCTTCATCGTCATCCTCTACGCGCTCTCCGGCCGGGCGTCGCTGCTGATCGGGCTGGCGATCCCGGCATCGTTCCTGATGGGCATACTGGCGCTGGCGCTGATGGGCTACACGATCAACATGATCGTGCTTTTCAGCCTCATCCTGGCTGTGGGCATGCTCGTCGACGATGCGATCATCGTTACCGAATTCGCCGAACGACGCATGTCGGAAGGCATGCCGAAGGAGCAGGCCTTCGAGCTTGCCGCCAAGCGCATGGCAGGGCCGGTGATCGCGGCGACGATGACCCGCATCGCCGCCTTTTCGCCGCTGCTGTTCTGGCCGGGCATTGTAGGCGACTTCATGAAGTACCTGCCGATCACCCTGATCGTGACGCTCGCGGCCTCGATGGCCTATGCGCTGATCTTCGCGCCGACGCTGGGCGCCTTGTTCGCAAAGGCGCCCGTCCACGAGGAAGGCGAAAACCGTGACGGTCTTTATATGGCTATCGTCAAGCGCGCGGTGGCCTATCCCAAGACGGTGCTCGTGCTGACCGTTGCACTTCTTGTCGCCGTGCCGGTCGCCTACTCCAAATACGGAGCCGGCGTGGAGTTCTTCCCGCAGGTCGAGCCGGATTACGGCCTGCTTTACGTGCATGCGCGCGGTAACCTTTCGCTGGCCGAGATGGACTTCGCGACCCGCGAAGCAGAGAGCCGCATCCTGAACTGGCCGGGCATCAAGTCGGTCTATACGCGTTCCGGCAAGACGCGCGGCGGCCAGGATATTCCGGAGGATGTCGTCGGCGTCATCCAGTACGAATTCATCGACTGGCGCGAGCGCAAGTCCGCACACGAGATTCTCAACGAGCTTCGCGTCGCCATGGCGGGCATACCCGGCGTGGACGTCGAGGTGCGCGTACCGGACGCCGGCCCGCCGACAGGCAAACCCATCCAGGTTCAGCTTTCGGCGGTCGACCCGACCAACCTGAACGAAAAGGCCGCCGAAGTCGCGGCTGCAATCGCGAAGGTGCCGGGCGTCATCGACATTTCGGACGGACTTCCGCCGCCCGGCATCGACTGGTCGCTGGAGATCGACCGCGCCAAGGCGGCGCAGTTTGGCATCAGTCCGATCGCCGTCGGCACCGTCGTGCAACTGGTCACCACCGGCCTCAAGCTCACCGACTATCGCCCGGCGGGCGCTGACGACGCCGTTGACATCAGGCTGCGCCTGCCAGAGGACCGACGCACGCTCGGCACGCTCGACCAATTGCGCATCGAAACCAGCCAGGGCTCGGTGCCGATCTCCAATTTCGTGTCGCGCAAGCCCGAGAAGACGGTTGGCATCCTGAACCGCATCGACGGCAAGCGCACCATCACCATTCAGGCCAACGTTGCTTCCGGCTATCAGGTCGCCGCGGTGCAGGGCGATGTCAGCCAGATCGTCTCCGGCATGGGGCTAGACCAGAGCGGCATCGGCTGGAAGCTCGCCGGGTCGAACGAGGACAGCGAGGAGGCGGGCGCGTTCCTGACCAACGCTTTTGGCGCCGCCATCTTCCTGATTTTCCTCGTGCTGCTTGCGCAGTTCAACAAGTTCACAAGCGTCTGGCTCGTGCTGTCCTGCGTGGTGATGGCGACAATCGGTGCGCTTCTCGGCATGATGCTGACAGGGCAGGCCTTTGTCATCGTGATGTCGGGCATCGGCGTCATCGCGCTCGCAGGCGTCGTGGTCAACAACAACATCGTGTTGATCGACACTTACGACCGTCTCCGTGAGGAAGGCTGGAACCGGCATGACGCCGTGCTGCAGACCTGCCGGGAACGTGCGCGCCCCGTCGTGCTGACGGCGCTCGCCGCGATCCTCGGCGTTTTGCCCATCGCCTTCGGCCTAGGCCTCGAGTTATTTCGCCACGAGACCACGATAAATGCACCATCGACCCAGTGGTGGATTGCGCTGTCTTCGGCGATCGTGTTCGGCCTGTCCTTCGCGACAATCCTCACGCTGATCGTGACGCCTTCGATGCTGATGGTTTTCACACGCGACGTGCCGCAGACGGGCGCGCGGCGCGGCTGGTTTCGGCGGCTTTTCGGCAAAAAAACACCCGAAGCAGACGAACCCACTGCTGCAAATGAGGCAGGCGGCGTGCTTCCGAAGGCGGCGGAATAGCCGTCGACCGACCTTCAGCCCGACCGTTAGGGACTTCCTCCAAGGAACAAGGCGGCGTCCTCGCGCATTGTCATGCCATTGCAACCCGTGCGAGGGCCCGCCATGACGCTGACGACCATCCTCATCATCATCCTGATACTAATTCTTGTGGGCGCTATTCCAGCTTGGCCGCACTCCCGCTCATGGGGCTACGGACCGTCCGGCATAGCCGGCGTCATCCTCATTATCTTGCTGATTCTGCTGCTGATGGGCCGAATCTGAGCAGCGCGCATAGCAATGATCAGATGGGCAGCACCGGATCGCTCTTCACCGGCGAGAAATCGGCGTTGCGGGTCATGTTCGCCGCCAGGAACATCGCGAACAGCAGCAACGCGATCGCAATGAAGATCGGTGAAAACCCGGTTCTTTCGCCGATGAAGCCTATCAGCGACGGGGCGACCAGTATCCCTGAATAGCCCATGGTCGTCACAACACTCACCCCAGCCCCAGGGGTAGTGCCGGGTTGGTTGCCAGCCGAGGAGAAGAGGATCGGTACGGTATTGGCGATGCCCAGTCCCGCCACGCCGAACGCTGCGATTGCCAACCAGGGCCATGGTGAAATGCCGGCTACAAGTATGCCGGCCGCCGCCACCAGGCACGAGATACGAAAGGTCGTTACGGCGCCAAGTCGGCTGCGCACACCATCTCCCAGGAAGCGCATGACGGCCATCGTACCCGCAAACACACCGAAGGCGAGACCAGCGGTCGCGATATCGCTGCCCAGTTCCTGTTGCAGGTAGAGCGCGCCCCAATCCAGCACCGCCCCTTCCGAATTCATGCAGAGCAGCGCCATGAACCCAATGATATAGACGGCGGGCCGTCGCGGCAGAGAAAACTTCCTATGCTCCTGTGGCAGCGGCACGTCGGCAACGAGATGACGTATCGCGACGGCGGTGATGGCCCCCGCAATGACCGTCACGATCACCGCGTGCCAAAGATGTCCCCAATAAAGGATCATCAGGCCGCCGGTGCTGCCGCCGACAAACCCCCCTAGGCTCCAGAACCCATGGGAGGACGACATGATGGGCCGACCCAGCTTTTGCTCGACGGTGACGGCATTGGCGTTCATGGACACGTCGGTAGCGCCGAAGGTGCCGCCAAAGACACACATGGCCACGGCCGCGGTCGCCACGCCTGGCGCCAGCGCGACCAGCAGCAGCCCGAAACAGCAGGAAATCGCAAACGAGATTGTGACGATTCTCGACCCGTATTTCGGGATGAGATGGCCGGCGCCGACCATCGCGCTGACCGCACCGGCCCCGAACATGAGGAGGAGGAGGCCGACCGTGAACTCGGTGATCCCCAACCGCGTGAGAAGCACCGGAATCTGAGGCGCCCAGCTTCCCATGACAAAACCGTTCATGAAGAAGATAGCGGCAACCGCCCAGCGGCCGCGAACGGCAATGGCGGCTGCGGTGCTGGCGTCCATGGGGCGGTCTCCTCCGGCTCCGGAAGCGCCCTGCATTGAATCGGTTCAGCCGCGTGTCAATCTCAAGATGGAAGAAAGCTTGTGGGCCAAGCTTCCTTCAAGCGCTATGTCAGGATCACCAGGAGGTCTTTTGCATCGATCTGGTCGCCGGCCTTGACCAGAACCTCGGTCACCGTGCCGTCCCGCTCGGCATGCAGCGCTGTCTCCATTTTCATCGCTTCGATGGACAGGAGCACGTCGCCTGCCTTCACCGACTGCCCGGCCGATACCGCAAGCGTCGACACCACACCCGGCATCGGCGCCCCGACATGGCTTTCGTCGCCGGCTTCCGCCTTGCGCCGGATGGCGCCCGCAGCGGCGCCGGCTGTACGGTTCGGCACCTTGACGCGGCGCGGCTGGCCGTTGAGTTCGAAGAACACGGTCACCATGCCCTTCTCGTTGGTGTCGCCGATGCCAAGACACCGCACGACAAGCGTCTTGCCCTTCTCGATATCGACCAGAATCTCGTCCTCGGTCTTCATGCCGTAGAAATAGGTCGGCGTCGGCAAGACGCTGACGGGGCCGTAGGTCTCCTGCGCGGCGGCAAAGTCCGAGAAGACCTTCGGATACATAAGCCAGGATGCGAATTCGTATTCGGACAGCGGACGGCCGAGTTTCTCCTCGACCTCCTTGCGGCTGGCAGCGAGGTCGGCGGGCTTGAGCAACGAACCGGGACGCACGGTGATCGGCTTGTCGCCCTTCAATGCCTTCTTCTGCAGCGCTTCCGGCCAACCGCCCGGCGACTGGCCAAGATCGCCGCGCAACATCGATACGACGGAATCCGGGAAGGCAATGTCCTTGGCAGGGTACTCGACGTCCGCGACGGTAAGGTCCTGGCTGACCATCATCAACGCCATGTCGCCGACGACCTTGGACGACGGCGTAACCTTGACGATGTCGCCGAACATCAGGTTGACGTCGTGATAGGCCTGCGCCACCTCGTGCCAGCGCGTCTCCAGTCCGAGCGAGCGCGCCTGCTCCTTCAGGTTGGTGAACTGGCCGCCCGGCATCTCATGCAGGTAGACTTCGGAAGCAGGACCCTTGAGGTCGCTCTCGAAGGCCGCGTACTGGTTACGCACCGCTTCCCAATAGAAGGAAATCTTGCGGATCGCCTGCGAGTCGAGCTTCGGATCGCGCTCGCCGCCCTTCAGGGACTCGACAAGCGAACCGAGGCAGGGCTGCGAGGTGTTGCCCGAGAAAGAGTCCATCGCGGCATCCACCGCATCGACGCCGGATTCCACGGCCGCCAGCACGGTCGCCGCCGACAGGCCCGACGTGTCGTGCGTATGGAAGTGGATGGGCAGATCGGTTTCCTCGCGCAGCGCCTTGAAGAGCACACGCGCGGCAGCCGGCTTCAGCAGGCCCGCCATATCCTTCACCGCGATGATGTGCGCGCCTGCCTTCTCCAGTTCCTTGGCAAGGCCGACATAATATTTGAGGTCGTATTTGGCGCGCGCGGGATCCAGAAGGTCACCCGTGTAGCACATCGCCGCTTCGCAGAGCTTGCCCTCGGCGGCCACCGCGTCCATGGCGACGCGCATGTTCTCGACCCAGTTCAGGCAATCGAAAACGCGGAAAAGATCAATGCCGCCGCTGGCCGCCTGCTTCACGAAATGCTGGACGACATTGTCCGGATAGTTGGTGTAGCCGACGCCGTTGGCGCCCCTGAGCAGCATCTGTAGCAGCAGGTTGGGCGCAGCCTCGCGCACCAGCGACAAACGTTCCCACGGGTCTTCGGTCAGGAAGCGCATCGACACGTCGAACGTCGCGCCGCCCCAGCATTCGAGCGACAGGAGTTGCGGCAGCGAACGCGCGTAGACGCCGGCGATGCGGGCAATGTCATAGGTGCGCATGCGTGTCGCGAGCAGCGACTGGTGGCCGTCGCGCATCGTCGTGTCGGTGACGAGAACCTGCTTTTCGGCGCGCATCCAAGCCGCGAATTTCTTGGGGCCGAGCTCATCGAAGCGCTGCTTGGAGCCTGTGGGTATCGTTCCGTTCAGATAAGGTACGATCGGCTCTGCGGCATCCGGGTTGGGCGCAGGCCGACCCCGCGTTTCCGGATGGCCATTTACTGACACGTCAGCCAGATAGTTCAGGAGCTTGGTTGCGCGATCCTGCCGCTTCACCTGCGCGAACAGTTCCGGCGTCGAGTCGATGAAGCGCGTCGTGTAGGAATTATCCTTGAACGACGAGTGGTTGATGATCGCTTCCAGGAAGGTGAGGTTCGTCGCCACTCCGCGGATGCGGAATTCGCGCAGCGCGCGGTTCATGCGCGCGATCGCTTCCTGCGGAGTCGGGGCCCATGCGGTCACCTTCTCCAGCAGCGGATCGTAGAAGCGCGTGATGACCGCGCCCGAATAGGCGGTCCCGCCGTCGAGGCGTATGCCGAAACCCGTCGCGCCACGATAGGCGGTGATGCGGCCGTAGTCCGGGATGAAGTTCTGCTCGGGATCTTCGGTCGTGATGCGGCATTGCAGGGCATGGCCGTTCAGGCGGATGTCCTTTTGCGCGGGCACACCAGATTCGGCCGTGCCGATCGCAAAACCGTCGAGAATATGAATCTGCGCCTTGACAATATCGATGCCGGTGACCTGCTCGGTGACCGTGTGCTCGACCTGAATACGCGGGTTGACTTCAATGAAGTAAAATTTGCCCGTACTGGCGTCCTGCAGGAACTCGACCGTTCCCGCACCGATATAGGCCGTGTCCTTGGCAAGCTTCAGCGCGTAGCCGCAAAGCTCGTCGCGCAACTCCTGGCTCAGATAGGGAGCCGGCGCGCGCTCCACGACCTTCTGGTTGCGGCGCTGGATCGAGCAGTCGCGCTCGAAGAGGTGGACGGCGTTGCCATGAGTGTCGCCGAGGATCTGCACCTCCACATGGCGGGCGCGCTCGATGAGCTTTTCGAGGTAGACTTCATCCTTGCCGAAGGCGGCCTTCGCCTCGCGCTTGCCTTCGGTCACCTCGCGCACGAGATCGGCCTCATTACGAATGGCGCGCATGCCGCGACCGCCGCCGCCCCACGACGCCTTCAGCATGACCGGATAGCCAACCTCGGCGGCAAGCTTCTTCACGGCTTCCATGTCGTCGGGTAGCGGATCGGTCGCCGGGATGACCGGTACGCCAACTTCGATGGCGAGGTTGCGCGCAGCGACCTTGTTGCCAAGCCGACGCATCGTTTCAGGCTTGGGACCGATGAAGGTTATGCCGGCTGCCGCGCAGGCGTCTGCGAATTCCGGGCTCTCAGACAGGAGACCGTAGCCGGGATGGATCGCGTCCGCGCCGGACAGCTTCGCAACCCGGAGCACCTCGTCGATCGAAAGGTAGCTCTCGATCGGCCCCATGTCCTTGGCGAGATGCGGACCGCGCCCGACCTGGTAGCTCTCGTCCGCCTTGAACCGATGCAGCGAATACTTGTCTTCCTCAGCCCAGATCGCGACCGTTTTCAGACCAAGCTCGTTCGCGGCGCGGAAGACGCGGATGGCGATTTCGGAACGGTTGGCGACGAGGATCTTGGTGATTGGCACGAACACGCTCCAAGGGGCCAAAGGGCATAAACGAAGAATGTTTAGCGTGAAAATGCTGCAGTGCAAACAAATTACGCAATCCCGTGTAACGCATTTCCAGCGCCGCCCTGAATAGGGAACAAATCATTGGTTTGAAACAAAAAAAGCCCGGCGGTTTCCCGCCGGGCTTTTTCAATCGATATGATCTGTCAGATCAACGCATGAAGTAGCTGATCTTGCCGTCGTCGCCCTTCTTCCACTCGTAGACGACGTAGTCTGCCTTGGTGATGTCGCCCTTGCTGTCGAAGGAGAGATCGCCGAGAGCGGTCGCGAACGGGCCACCTGACTTTGCTGCTTCCGCAACCTTCTGCGGGTCGAGGTCGCCGGCCTTCTTGGCGGCTTCCGCGATCACCTGAACGGCTGCGTAGGCATAGAGCGTGTAGGCTTCCGGCTCGAAGCCGGCAGCGCGGAACTTCTCGACCAGATCCTTGGCCGCCGGGTTGAGGCGCGGATCCGGAGCGAAGGTGTTCAGCGTGCCGATCACGGCGTCGCCGGCGATCGCAGCCAGTTCGTCGGAGACGATGCCGTCGCCCGAGAACAGCGGAGCCTTCAGGCCCTGGTCAGCCGACTGACGGATGATCAGGCCAGCTTCAGTGTGCAGGCCACCCCAATAGATGAGGGTCGTGCCAGCGTCCTTCATCTTGGCGATCAGCGCCGAGAAGTCCTTGTCGCCGACGTTGACGCCTTCGTAGATGACTTCCGTCACGCCAGCGGCATTAAGAGCCTTCTTGGTTTCGTCAGCGAGACCCTGGCCATAGGGCGTCTTGTCGTGAATGATCGCGACCTTGGCGTCCTTGAAGTTCTCGGCGATGTAGGCGCCGGCAACCGCACCCTGCTGGTCGTCACGGCCGCAGGTGCGGAACGTGTTCCACAGACCGCGATCGGTGAAGACCGGGTTGGTCGAAGCTGGCGAGATCTGCATGATGCCGTTCTCGACATAGACTTCCGAAGCCGGGATCGAAGCACCCGAGTTGAAGTGGCCGACCACGAACTTGACGCCGTCGGCGACAAACTTGTTGGCGACCGAGATGGCCTGCTTCGGATCGGCGGCGTCGTCACCGACGACAACCTTGATCTGCTCGCCATTGATGCCGCCTGCGGCGTTGATGTCGGCGGCGGCCTGTTCGGCGCCGCGCTGGAGCTGCGCACCGAAAGCAGCGTTCGCACCGGTGATCGGACCGGCGACGCCGATCAGCACTTCCGCCCACGCGCTGCCGCTGAATACAACCATGGCCGACAGGGCAACTGCGGACAACAGTGATTTCTTCATTGATGACTCCCGTTAAACCGAGTGGGCGAGAAAGAAACTTTCATGCGATGCCCACCCTATCGCAGAAAAGCTAGTTTGCTTATTTTCCGGCGCTTGTCACGCCGTTTCGGATGCGTATTGCGCCGTTTCGCGCAAAAGCGCTTTCAAGGATAACGCGCTCAGGACGCAGCTTTCGCCTTCCAGCTGAGCAGGGAAGCGCGCTCATAGAGCCAGTGATATTGGGTAACCATCTGGTTGGTTCGAGTATATCTGAAGCCGATAATCCCGAACGCCAGCAGGATAATGGTATCGACTAAGTAGAACTGGGGCGCGAACATCGTCCCATCAAACAGCGCGTGATGGATGAAGCGCACGGCAATGCCGAGCAGCAGAAGGAAGACCACCAGGCTGGATACCGGACGCCAGGTCTGCGCGCAGGCGCGGCCTGTCATCCAGGCTGCCCAGCCGCCGAGCAGGCAAGTGATGAAAAGGAACTGCCAGACCGACTCTTCCTCGTAGAGAATGCCGTGCATGCTACGCCTCCACCTTCAATGCCCGCCGCCTTCGAGATACGCGGCGCGCACCTCGGGATTGGCCAGCAACTCCTGGCCGCTGCCGCTCATGGTCACGTTGCCGTTGACCATGACATAGCCCCTGTGGGCCAGCTTCAGGGCGCCGAATGCGTTCTGCTCGACAAGGAACACGGTCAGGCCCTGCGTCCGGTTCAGTTCCTTCACGGCGTCGAAAATCTGCTTGACGATCAGCGGAGCCAGTCCAAGCGAGGGCTCGTCCAGCAGCAGCAGTTTTGGTCGCGCCATCAGGGCGCGGGCAATCGACAGCATCTGCTGTTCGCCGCCTGACAACGTACCGCCGCGCTGAGCGATGCGCTCCTTGAGGCGCGGGAACAGGCTGAACACCTTCTCCACGTCCTCATCAAAATATTTGAGCTTGTCGAGGCCGGCGCCCATCTGAAGGTTTTCCATCACCGTCATGCGCGGAAAAATCCGACGCCCTTCCGGCGATTGCGCGATGCGCAGCCTCGCGATCTCGTGCGTGGGCAGGTTTGTGATGTCATGGCCGGCAAATGTGATCGTACCGGCGCGGGCGCGCGGCGTGCCGAAGATCGTCATCATCAGCGTCGACTTGCCGGCCCCGTTGGCGCCGATCAAGGTGACGATCTCGCCCTCCTTGACGTCGATCGAAACACCGTTCAGCGCGCGAATGTTGCCGTAGTAGGTCTCGACGCCATCGACCTTGAGCAGGGGTTGCGCGGTCATCACTCAACCCCTCCGCTCTTGGCGGCAAACGCCTTGGCCTGACCGATCCAGTCCTCGCGGGCGATGCGCCCGTCGAAATCCAGATACGCCTCGGCTGCCTTCACATCGGCTTCCGTCCAGCCGGCGATCTGCTCGAAATGGAAGATGCCGTGTTCGTGCAGCTTCCGCTCGTTGACTGGCCCTATGCCCTTTATCAAGGTCAGCTTGTCGGGCTTTCCACCCTTCGGCGCGGCGAGCGCATTGGAGATCGCGAGACGATGCTCGTACTGCTCCGCCTTGGAAGCACCGGGGTCGACCTTGACGACCTCGTCCTCGTCCTCGCTGTGGCCGACGGTATCGACAATCGGGCCCGCCAGCATCGACGCCGAGTCTGCGGGTCCATGCGCCCGGTCAGGTTCGCCGTTCAGTTCCTCGGCGACCTGTTCATTGCCGGTATCCGACAGAACGTCATCGACCTCGCTGTCATCGACGCCGAGATAGGCTGCGATGACGCGCGGATCGCTTTTCACCGACGCCGGATCGCCGTCGGAAATTTTGCGGCCATATTCCAGCACCACGACATGGTCGGAAATCTTCATCACCACCGACATGTCGTGCTCGATCAGCAGGATCGACGTCCCAGTCGCCTTGATGCCGTTCAGCAGGTCGTTGAGCGCCAGCGACTCTCGCGGGTTGAGGCCGGCTGCCGGCTCGTCCAGGCACAGCAGCTCCGGTCCGGTGCACATGGCGCGCGCGATCTCGAGGCGGCGCTGCGCACCGTAGGGCAGGTCGCCCGCCGGGTCGTCCGCGCGATCGATGAGATCGGCCCTCTCCAGCCAGTATTTCGCCAGTTCGACCGATTCTCCGGACGCCTTGCGATAGTTGCCGAGACCCAGCAGGCCAAGGATGGTGTAGCCAGAGGCGACCATCAGCTTGTTGTGCTGGGCGACGAGCAGGTTTTCCAGGACAGTCATACCCGAAAACAGGCGGATGTTCTGGAAGGTGCGGGCCACCCGCGCCTTGGCGGGGATCTGGAAATCGGGCAGCCGCTCGAGCAGGTACTGGTTGCCCGCGCTGGTCGTCAGCGTGATCATGCCTTCGGACGGCTTGTAGAAGCCCGTGATGCAGTTGAACACGGTCGTCTTGCCGGCGCCGTTCGGCCCGATCAACGCGGTGATCTCACCGCGCCTCGCCTCGAAGGACAGGTCGCCGATGGCAACGAGCCCTCCGAATTTCATGGAGAGATGCTCGACCTTGAGGATCGGGCCGGTCATGGCGGTCTGCGCGTTCATCAGCCGTGCCCTTCCTTGGTGAAGGAACTGTCGATCGCCTTGCGTTCGTGCAGGAAGGCGGTCGGCTCGCGGCTGCCGACGAAGCCGCGCGGCTTCCACAGCATGACGACGACCATCGCCAGGCCGAACAGCAGCATTCGATAGAGTTCAGGCGTGAAACTTTCCCCAAAGACCTGCTTGAGGAACTGAAGTTCGCGCAGGATTTCCGTGCCGCCGATCATGACGGCGGCCGCCACAGCAATGCCGACCAGAGAACCCATGCCTCCAAGCACCACGATGGCGAGGATGATCGCCGATTCGAGGAACACGAAGGATTCAGGGCTTACGAAACCCTGGCGCGCGGCAAAGAAGGAACCGGCGAAGCCGCCAAACATCGCGCCAATGGCAAAGGCGGTGAGCTTCGTGTTGGTGGTGTTGATGCCCAGCGAGCGGCAGGCGATCTCGTCTTCACGCAGAGCTTCCCATGCGCGGCCGATCGGCATGCGGCGCAGCCTGATTGTCACGAACGCCGTCAACAGCGCCAAGGCCAGGATCAGGTAGTAGAGGAATATCTTGTAGTAGACGCCCGAGATGCCGAGGTCGAAGACCTTGCCGAAATAGTTGTCATCCGAGACGTTGAAGGTGGCGAAGCCGAAGAAGGTCACCTTCGGGATGCCAGAGATGCCGGCGGTGCCGTTCGTCACCTCACGCCAGTTGATCAGCACCAGGCGGATGATCTCACCGAAGGCCAGCGTGACGATGGCAAGGTAATCACCTCGTAATCGCAGGACCGGAAAGCCGAGAATGATGCCCCAAAAGGCGGCCATGATGCCGGCGGCGGGGAGCAGGATCCAGAACGACCAGCCGAACTCCGTACCCAGCAGGGCGTAGGAATAGGCACCCACCGCGTAGAAGGCGACGTAGCCGAGATCGAGCAGGCCGGCGAGACCGACGACGATGTTCAGGCCCCATGCCAACATGACGTAGATCAGGATCTGGATGCCGAAATTGTCGACCCATTTCAGCGAACCCTGCAGGCCGGCCGTGAACAGGGAAAAGATCGGAAACAGGATCAGCAGGATAATGGCGACGGTCGAAAAGTTCTTCTTCAGGTAGGGCCGGCGGCGGTCGATGAAGATCGCCACGGCGATGATGGCGATGATCAGCCAGGTCTTCCAGTTGGTGAAGAGGCCGAACAGACCGCTGAGGTCAGGTCGCGCATAAGCGATGAAGCCGAGGAATATCGCGGCCAGACCGCCGATTATTGCGTTGCGCAACTTCGCAGTATCGCCCCGCGCCAGCATGGGCGCGCCAAAGGCGACGTAGAGGAAGCGCCCGATCATCACCAGCGCCACGACGATGGCCAGCAGGCCAAATCGTGGAACGAGGATCAGCTCGTTGCGCATGTTCTGGTCGGTCTTGACGCCGATGAACAGGACAAAGAGGCCGAACGAGATGAGGCCGGCATAGAGCGCTTCGCGGAGCGCCGATTGCAACGGCCAACGGGTTGCGGTGTCCGCTGAGACTGTTTCGACGGCCATGCGATCAGACCTTTTCGACTTCTGGCCGGCCGAGGATGCCGGAGGGCAGGAAGATCAGCACGATGGCCAGGATCGAGAACGCCGCGACGTCCTTGTAGTCGATCGAGAAATAGGCCGACCACATTCCTTCAATGAAGCCGATGAGCAACCCACCCAGCACAGCGCCTGGAATGGAGCCGATGCCACCGAGCACAGCGGCAGTGAAAGCCTTCACGCCGGGAATGAACCCGTCGGAGAAGGACACAACACCGTAGTACATGAGGTAGAGCGTGCCGGCGACGGCTGCGAGCGACGCGCCCATGATGAAGGTGATCGAGATGGTACGGTCGACATCGATGCCAAGGAGCGCCGCCATCTTGCGATCCTGCTCGCATGCCCTCTGAGCACGCCCGAGCGCGGTCTTGTTAACAAGGTACCAGAAGATCGTCAGAAGGAGCACGGTGACGACGACGATGACGATCTGCTTGGCGGAAACGGTGATTCCGAAAACGTTGTAGACGGTGGAGATCATCGGCGGGATCGGCTTGTTGCGCGGACCCTGCGTGACCTGCACAAAATTCGAGAGCGCGATAGACATGCCGATGGCGGTGATCAACGGCGCCAGACGGAACGAACCACGCAACGGCCGGTAGGCTACCTTTTCGATGGTCCAGCTATAGAGGCTGGTGAGCAGCATCGAGACGATCATCATGATCAACAGGAACAGCACGACCGTCACGGAAGCGAAGATGCTGACCATAAAGAGAAACACGATCAGCGCGATGAAGGCACCGATCATGAAGATGTCGCCGTGGGCGAAGTTGATCATTCCGATGATGCCGTAGACCATCGTATAGCCGATCGCGATCAGCCCATAGATCGATCCCAGCGTCAGCCCGTTAACAAGCTGCTGGATAAAATATTCCATCTATAAACGGCTCCCCGGGAAAGTCGCCCCGAAGGGCGCATTCCGTTCTTGATTTCCCCTAGTCCTAAAGTTTCGAGGCTGGATTGCAACGTCAATTCTTTGCGAAGCGGCATACCCTTGCGGCACGCTCGCTTGATGCTTCGCACTCGTTGACCCTGCCCCTGGACCATTGCGGACGCTATCATTGGCACAAGGCAATGTCTTTGACTAATCGGTGTTGCGCAAGCCCGAAAATCGCAACTTGTTCGACAAAACATCGCCTTCGCCGCAGAAACTTGCGTCGAGGAGTCTACGCGTCATCATCCCGGCAGACCGCCCAGGCGCGCTTATGTGACAATGAACCCGTGCGCAAACGGATCGCGATCGTCGATGAAAATGGTGTTGAGACCAGTCTGCCTAGCCCACCCTCCGATGGAGGGGATGATAGCCGGCTTGCCGGCTACATTTGTCTCTCTTTCCACACGTCCCTTGAACAAAGAACCGATAATCGACTCGTGAACGAAACTGTCGCCGGCCTTCAGCCTGCCCTTGCCATGCAACTGCGCCATACGCGCGGAGGTGCCGGTGCCGCAGGGCGAGCGGTCGATAGCCTTGTCGCCGTAGAAGACGGCATTGCGGGCGTCCGCCTCGGGATGCTTCGGCCTGCCTGTCCAAAGCATGTGGGAAAGTCGGTTGATCTCAGGGTTTTCGGGATGCACGAAGCTGTACTTCTCATTCAGCCTCTGGCGCACCGCCGGGCTCCACGCGATCAGTTGTCCTGCGGTGTAGTCGGCCATGTCGTCATAATTCTGCTGCGGCTCGACGATGGCGTAGAAATTGCCGCCATAGGCGACGTCCACGGTGAGCTCGCCGAGATCGGGACACTCGACCGTGAGACCCTCGGCGTACAGGAAAGACGGCACGTTCGTGATCCGGACTTCCTCGACATACTCGCCCTCCTGCCGGTACTCGGCGATGACGAGGCCGGCGGGCGTGTCGAGGCGTAGCACGCCGGGTGTCTTCGGTTTCACCAACCCATTCTCGATCGCCATCGTGACCGTGCCGATGGTGCCGTGCCCGCACATCGGCAGGCAGCCGGACGTCTCGATGAAGAGGATGGCGATGTCGCAATCCGGTCTGGTCGGGGGATAGAGGATAGAGCCCGACATGACGTCGTGGCCGCGCGGCTCGAACATCAGTCCGGTGCGGATCCAGTCAAACTCGACGAGGAAATGCGCGCGCCGCTCCATCATCGTGGAGCCCTGCAGCAGCGGCCCTCCGCCGGCGACAAGACGAACCGGGTTGCCGCAGGTATGACCGTCGATGCAAGTGAAGGTGTGCCGGGCCATGAGGGTCGTCCCTAGAAACGCTGCGGGCTGAAGGGTGAGATATCGATCGTCGGCGCTTCGCCGGAGATCAGATTGCGGATCAGGAGGGCAGTTGCCGCGGCCTGCGTCTTGCCGAGATGACCATGACCGAACGCATAGAGCACGTTGGGCGCTCGCGAGCGGCCAATGACGGGCAGTGAATCCGGCAGTGACGGACGATATCCCATCCATTCGCGCCCGCCCTCCGTCTTCAGGCCCGGCAGGAAGCGTTTCGCCTTTTCGAGCATCGCCTTCGAGCGCGCGTAATTCGGCGGCAGATCGAGCCCCCCGAGTTCCACCGCACCGCCGATTCTAAGGCCGGTGGAGAGGGGTGTGATGACGAAACCATGACTTGGAAAGACCAATTGCCGTTTGACGTCGAACGCATCGACCGGCAGCGTCGTGTTGTAGCCGCGCTCGGTCTCCAGCGGAATCCTGTCGCCGAGTTGCGCCGCCAGGCGATGCGACCACGCGCCGGCCGCGATCAGAACCCTGCCCGCGCGCGTACTGGCGCCATCGGAAAACCGAAGCGTGACGTCATTTTGGACCGCTTCCGCGCCGGTTACTTCCCTTCGCTCGAAGCGCGCGCCCAGCGTTTCCGCATAGGCCCAGACAGCCTTGCCGAGCAGCTTGGGATCGATGGACGTTTTCCAGCCGGGTATAAAAGTCGCCTTGTGGAATTGCGATGAAAGCCCAGGCTGCAGCGCGGCCAGTTCGTCGCCCTCGATGTGGCGGTAAGGGATTGCGTAGCGATCGCGCGCCTGCCAGCCGGGCAGCGATGCGCGGAACTCGGCTTCGCTTCCGTAGAGTTCCAGCGAACCGTCCTCGCGCAGCATGTGTCTCGTGCCGGAACGGTCGAGCAGACTCATCCACTCCGGCTCTGCAAGCTTCATCATGGCGGCCTGTGCCGCCAGGCTGGCCTCGAAGTGCTTGGGCGAGCCTGCGCGCCAGAAACGCCAAAGCCAAGGCAGAAGCTTTGGCAGGTAGGATGGGCGTATGGCCAGCGGCCCGAGCGGATCGGCCAGCCACCGTGGCAGGTTCCTGATCATGCCCTTGTGGGCCATCGGCAGAACGTCGGAGAAGGCGAAGGCAGAGGCATTACCGGAACTCGTCTCCTCGCATACGCCGGTGCGGTCGTAGACCGTTACGCTGAAACCTGCCTCCGCTAGAAGTGCAGCCGCGCAAATACCAACGATGCCGGCACCGACGATGACCACATCCCCCGCGCCATCCTGCGACGCGGGGAAGGAGCCAAGCTGGGCCAGATGGTGGGGCGGCATGCGCGCTCGCGGCAGAAACAGTCCGCTTTGCTATGCAGCCTTCGGCAAGGAAAGTCGAGAAAGATCAGGGCGCTTCGCCAGCGCCTCGCAGACGATCTTCTCGATCGCGGCGCGCCGCTCTCCCGACAGCGGCTGACGTGGCATGCGAACGCGATCGTTCGTCCCAACTACCAGCGCCTCGACGAGCTTGAGGTTCTGGACGAGATAGGTCGAGACATCGAGGTCGAGCAGCGGGCGGAACCAGCGGTAGATGGCCAAGGCCTCCACGCGGCGACCCTGCTTCATGAGCTGATAGATCGCCACCGTCTCTTTCGGGAAGGCGACAACCAGGCCGGCGACCCAGCCTGTCGCCCCGACCGACAGCGCCTCGAACGCAAGATTATCGACGCCGGTGAAAAGGTCGAAGCGGTCGCCAAAGGCGTTGATGATGTCGGTCGAGCGCCGGATGTCGTCGGACGATTCCTTGATCGCCACGAAGCGCTTGTCGCGGGCCAGCTTCTCCATATCGGAGATGGTCACGTCGACGCGGTAGGCAAGCCGGTTCGAGTAGATCATGATCGGGAGATCGCCGGCCTCAGCCACTGCGGAGAGTGCGGCAACCGTCTCTTCGGGGTTCGTGTGGTAGATCGGCGACGGCACAACCATCAGGCCGCTGGCCCCGGCCGCAGCGGCCCGCTTGGCCATAGCAGCCGCCTCGCGGGTGCCGGGCTCATTGATGGTCAGCAAGACCGGCTTCCGGCCAGCGACCTTCTGCGCCGTCTTGAGGACTGCGATCTTCTCGTCCTGGCTCAGCATCGGGCCCTCTCCGAGCGAGCCGGCGACGATCAGGCCGTCGCAACCCGCCTCCATCTGCAGGGCGAAACAACGCTCCATCTCTGCATGATCGAGGCGATCGTCTTCAGTGAATTTGGTCGTGACTGCTGGGAAAACACCGGTCCACATGGCAACCTCCGTCTGATATATCAGTGATATATCTCGACACAGAGGTGGTGTCAATAAGAATTCGATTGTGATATACGAGAAATATATCAGGAGAACGGACGCGTGCTGAACAAGTCACCGAATGCCGGAGAGTCTGGCGAACCCGCGGCAGCGAAGGCCTATCGCACTTTGGAGCGGATGATCGTCACGCTCGAACTTGCCCCGGGCAGCATTGCCACCGAGGGCTCGCTGATCGAGCGTATCGGTCTCGGGCGGACGCCGGTTCGCGAAGCCATCCAGCGGCTGGCTCTGGAGGGCCTCCTGGAAATACGGCCGCGCGCTGGCCTTGCCATCGCTTCGCTTCATCCCGGAGACTGGGTCCGTGTCATCGACGCGCGCTGGGGTCTCGAGCTTGTGCTTGCGCGGTCCGCCGCACGCTATGTCACCAGCGAGGCTGCCGGCCGTTTTCACGTCGCCGCCATCGGCATGCAGGATGCGGTCGTGGCAAACGAAGTGCTGGCCTATCTGGAAGCCGACAAGGCGATGGATGAAGCATTGGCGCTGGCTGCGGAAAACCCGTTTGCCGCTCGTTGCGCGGCGCCACTGCAAACGCACAGCAGGCGCTTCTGGTATCGCTACCGCACGGAAACGAGCCTGGCCGAGGCGGCCGGGCAGCATGTCCTGCTTATCCAGGCAATTCTGCACGGCGACGAAACCGCTGCTGATCAGGAAGCCGACAGGCTCATGACCCTGCTCCGCGCGCACGCCGAAGCGGTAGCGCGGCGCTAAACGCAACTAGGCGCCGTCGCCGAGCGCGGCGACATTCAATTCCCAATTCTCTCCCGCGGACAGCACGCAGCTCTGTCCGTCGGTACGCGTAGCGAGAATGGTCCATGTGCCCTTGTCCGACACGAAGACCTCTATGACGGCCTCGCCATTGACCTGACCGAGTGCGGTCGGCGCTTCGCGATACTCGTCGGACAAGGATTTTACCATCGCTGCCCGGTCCGTGCAGAATTCGACCGCAGGCGCCGGCGACGTTGTCACCATCATCATGCTGGTCAGGAAGGCTGGCAGAAGCACCATCTCGCGGATCATCTCGGCATCTCCGTATCGCTTTGGCGCTCGGCGCCTGTCTGCGAAATCAAGGAAAAGCCTAGCCCCGTCGTTCCATCACGAAAATGTAACGGCATGTGACCAACGTGATGGAACAAAAAGGCCCGACGCTGAGAGCGCCGGGCCTTTGGTCAATATAAGTGCAGATGCAACTCAGTTCATCGTCGGGATGACAAACTCTGCGCCATCCTTGACGCCGGATGGCCAGCGCGAGGTGACCGTCTTGGTCTTGGTGTAGAAGCGGAAGGCGTCCGGACCATGCTGGTTGAGGTCGCCGAAGGACGAGGCCTTCCACCCGCCGAAGGTGTAATACGCGATCGGAACCGGGATCGGCACGTTGACGCCGACCATGCCGACCTGCACGCGGGAAGCGAAATCGCGCGCCGCGTCGCCGTCACGGGTAAAGATCGCGACGCCGTTGCCCATCTCGTGTTCGTTGGTGATCTTCAGAGCGTATTCGTAGGTCGGCGCACGAACCACCGACAGCACCGGCCCGAAAATCTCTTCCTTGTAGATTTTCATCTCGGGCGTCACGTCGTCGAACAGGCACCCGCCCATATAGTAGCCGTTCTCGTAGCCCTGCATGCTGAAGCCGCGCCCGTCGACGACGAGCTTCGCGCCTTCCTTGACGCCCGCATCGACGTAGCCTTTGACGCGCTCGAGAGCCTGCGCAGTCACCAGCGGGCCGAAATCGGCGGAGCTGTCGGTAGACGGGCCGACCTTCAGGCTTTCGACGCGCGGGATCAGCTTTTCCATGAGGCGGTTTGCGGTGTCCTGCCCGACGGGCACGGCGACCGAGATGGCCATGCAGCGTTCGCCGGCAGAACCGTAGCCCGCGCCGACCAGCGCATCGACGGTCTGGTCCATATCGGCGTCGGGCATGACGATCATGTGGTTCTTGGCGCCGCCAAAACACTGGACGCGCTTTCCGTTGCTGCAGCCGCGCGCATAGATGTACTGCGCGATCGGGGTCGAGCCGACGAAGCCGATGGCCTTGATGTCCGGATCGTCGAGGATGGCGTCCACCACTTCCTTGTCGCCGTTGACGACATTGAGCACACCGGCAGGCAGACCGGCTTCGACGAAGAGTTCGGCGATGCGGATCGGCACGCCGGGATCGCGCTCGGACGGCTTGAGGATGAAGGCGTTTCCGACGGCGATCGCAGGAGCGATCTTCCAGAGCGGGATCATGGCCGGGAAATTGAAGGGCGTGATGCCCGCAACGACGCCGAGCGGCTGGCGCATGGAATAAACATCGATGCCGGGGCCGGCGCCATCGGTGAACTCGCCCTTCATCAGGTGGGGCGCGCCGATGCAGAACTCGACCACTTCGAGGCCACGCTGGATGTCACCCTTGGCGTCAGCGACGGTCTTGCCGTGCTCCCGCGCCAAGATTTCGGCGAGCTCGTCATATTCCTTGTGCACGAGGTCGAGGAACTTCATCAGCACGCGGGCGCGGCGCTGCGGATTGGTTGCAGCCCAGCCGACCTGTGCCGCCTTCGCGTTCTCCACAGCCGCGCGCAGTTCCGCAGCCGACGCCAGCGCCACCGTGCCGCGCACAGTGCCGTCGAGCGGCTGCATGACGTCCTGCTTGCGTCCGCTTGCGCCGGCGACGCGCTTGCCGCCAATGAAATGGCCGTAGTCGATCATGTCTCGCTCCCTGACTGGCTGTGAGTGTTCTTAGGATTGTTTCCATTCTCCCGCTTCACGGAAGCGTTGGCAACGCGAGCGGGCACGCAACCGTTGTGCGCAGAATAGATAGCAGATACTCTCGGACTGTCATTTTCTGCAAAGGCATAGGCCCGTGAATTGGGACGACGTCCGCATCTTTCTTGCCGTAGCACGAGCCGGGCAAATCCTTGGCGCGGCGCGGCGCCTGGAACTGAACCACGCCACAGTCTCCCGCCGCATAGCCGCGCTGGAGGACTCGCTCGGAGCGAAGCTGTTTCGCCGACTGACGACCGGTAGCGAACTCACGCTGGCCGGAGAACGTTTTCTGGAAATGGCCGAGCGCATTGAGGCCGACATGATCTCAGCCCGTACGGAGCTTGCCGGAGGCGACGAGGCGATCTCGGGAACCGTGCGGATCGGGGCGCCGGATGGTTTTGGCGTTGCCTTCCTTGCATCAAGATTGGGCGCGTTGACGGCGCAACATCCGGACCTGCGCATTCAACTGGTGCCGGTGCCGAGGTCGTTCTCGCTTTCCCGGCGCGAGGCCGATATCGCCATCACCACGGAGCGCCCGACAGAGGGACGTCTGGTCGCCCAGAAGCTGGTCGACTATTCGCTCGGCCTATATGCCGCACGCTCCTACGCCGAAGCACATAGCCTGCCGGAAACTGCGGCAGGCCTTAAGGCGCATCGCCTCGTCGGCTATGTGCCCGATCTCGTTTTCAGCCCGTCGCTCGACTACGCGCGGGAGTTCAGTGCCGACTGGGACGCCGCCTTCTCGATTTCCTCGGCGCTCGGCCAGGTCGAGGCTGTGCGGTCGGGCGCGGGTATCGGCATCCTGCACGCCTTCATCGCCCGGGCGGATCCGCATCTGGTGCCGGTGAAGGCCATAAAGCCGATCCGTCGCGCCTACTGGCTGGTCTATCACGAGAGCGTCCGTTCCCTGAGTCGAATACAGGCCGCCGCCTCTTTCATCACGCAGGCGGTCGAGCAGGAAAAACGCCTGTTTCAATGAACGGAACCGGGCGCCATCGCGGCTGAAAAACCGTCCACATCTGGCCCGACCTAACATCCGGGAATCCCGGCGTTTTTTCCGGACTGCACCATGTCGTTTTGCAGTGCGGAATTGCAAAATTCTACGTAAAGCATTGCAAATCCTGCACAATTGTGCGTATATTGAATGAATATTCAACAATTTCAGAGCGGCTAGATGAACCCACATATGCTCAATGTGGCGGTTCCCAACGATTGGGATCGGCGAGGACTTCCCGGCTGGGCCTATCATAGCCCGGCGCTGCTGGAGCTCGAGAAGGAGTTCGTGTTCCGCAACCACTGGCAGATCGCCGGACACGTTTCCGACGTGCCCAATCCGGGCGACTACCTGACCATGGACGTGGTGGGCGAGCGTGCGTTGATTGTGCGCGGCAAGGACGGCGTCGTCCGTGGCTTCCACAACATCTGCCGGCATCGTGGTTCTCGCGTCGTTGCGGAGAACCAGGGCAACTGCAAGAACGCGCTTGTCTGCCCCTTCCATGGCTGGGTCTACAACCTTGACGGCACCTTGCGCGGGGCGGCGCGCCCGCGCACCTTCCCCGAACTCGACAAGGAAGAGTTCGGCCTGATGCAGCTCGACCTAGAAATCTGGATGGGCTTCATCTTCATCCGCTTCCATCCCGGCCCGCAGCCGTCCGTCGCCGAGCTGATGAGCCCCGTCGAGTCCGAGATCGCTCACTACGATGTCGCCAACATGCTGCCGTCCTGGGGCATCTGGACCCAGACTTCGCCGGTGAACTGGAAATCCGTCCGCGACGTGGACAACGAAGGCTACCACGTGGCGATGGCGCATCCCGCGTTGCAGGACCTCTACGGCGCGACCTATTTCGACGAGCCGTTCGTCAACGGCGTGTCACGCTCCTTTGCGACCTACAACCCACACGCCGGCCGCCGCTGGAGCGTGCGCAACTATGTCAAGATCGGTCCGGAGCAGCAGCGGCTGCCGGAGCATCTGCGCAAGGCCTGGATTTACTATGGTATCTTTCCCAACAACGTCATCACGCTGACGCCGGAGACCGTGCAGTTCTATCAGGAGTTCCCGCTGTCGACCGGCGAGACGGTGCTTCGCGGCGCGATCTATCGCTATGCCGACGAAAGCCGTGAGCAGGCCGCCGCCCGTTACCTCGCTTATCGTATAGATCGCGATACGATGAACGAGGACGTCCAGCTTTCCGTCTGGTCGAACGAGTCCATGCTGTCACAATCCTTCAGCGGCTTTTACCTGTCCGACCTGGAGTATGGCGTGCGCACGCACCACGATCATCTGCGCGAGATGATCCCGGTTCTCAACCTGGAATCCGCGCCGGACGAAAAGGACATGGCCAACCTGAACGCGGCGCTGCTTAGCCACTCGTAGCAGCGCAGCCCCTTCACGTCCGCGAGCGATCTACTTTTTCGCTACCTTCTTCTTGGCGACGTAGTTCTCGCGATCGTTGTAGGACACAGCGACCGCGTTGCCGGCCTTGTCGTTTATCCGCTTAAGATAATTGTCCATGTGGTGGTCGGCGAGGTCGGCGCGGCCGAGCGAACGCCCCAGCTCTCCCTCGGAGATGCGGTCGGCGTCGTGTGTGGGCAGGAACACGTAGCGCGGTCCTTCCAGCAGGATGATCTCTGGCCCTATGTGCTCGTAGATGCCGTGCTCTCGGTTGACGATGCTCGTTGGCGGCAGCATCGGGATAATGTCGTTCTCGTCGACGACGCGAGTCAGATTCAGGAAACCGAGCTTCTGAACCCCGGCCGTCGTGGTGAATTTCGGCTGTCCGAAAGTCACCACCTTCGACACATCATAATTGTCCTCGGTAAGGTAGATCGCAATCAACACGGCGATCGCTCCACCGAGGGAGTGTCCGGTGACATAGGTCTTGTAGCCCTGCTTCAGGTAGGGCTTCATGTCGGCATAGAGCAGCTTCGCGGTATCGTCGAAGCCCATGTGCACCGGAATGGCGATCGCAAGGTCGACGCGGATCCGCATCTCCGCGTCTTCAAGGAAATTTTTCCGGTTCGCCGTTCCGCGAATGGCGATGTACTGAACCTTCGCCTTGTCGTCGCGCTCGAGAAAATATTGCGCGTCGGTCTTGTCAGGAGAGCTGACCCGGATTGTCGCCGGATATTTGCTCCTGATCGCATCCTCGGTCGCATAGGCAGCCTTGGATCGTTCCGCATAGGCGGCGAGTTCGACGAAATCGACCTTCTCGGTCGTGACCGAGGAGCCCAAGACCTCCAGTTCCTGCTTGGATACGGTCGTGCATGCCGTCAGCGCCAGCATCAAAACGGCAATGGTCGCCGACAAACGAAACTTCATGCGCCACCCTGCGGAATTACCGCGAAATCCCGATCCGGTGCGATGGATAGCACAGCTTTGTTAAGGAGCAATCACAAGCTTAAGCAGTAAAAGTGTCGGTTACTACCTCAAAAAACATCCCGCGAAGTGTCGCCGACCGTATCGATACGATCGCGACGACGGCACTAGCCCCGCCAGACGCCCTCTTTCCTGAGATCGTCCATGGTACGCGAAATGCCCTCGCGCAGAATGGCGACGAGGTCGTCCACCTGTTCCTTGGTGATGACCAGCGGCGGGCTCATGACGCACATGTTGATAAGCGGACGCACCAGCAGTCCGAGTTCGTGGCAATGCTGGTCGATGCGCTTGCCGACGTCCTTGTCGAGTAGCAGCGGATCGTTGCTCTCGCGGTCGGCGACACATTCGACGCAGCCCATCAGCCCCTCGCCGCGCACCTCGCCGACCAGCGGCAGCTCTTCTAGAGTCTTCAGACGCGCCTGGAAATAAGGGCCAACCTCGCGCGCGTGTTCCAGCAGCCCACCCTCCAGCAGCTCGAGGTTCGCCAGCGCCACCGCGCAGCCGATCGGATGGCTGGTGTAGGTCAGGCCGTGGCCGAACATCGCGTCTGGATGGTTCGAACGATTGAGATCCCGAAGCAGACGCTCCGAGATCATCACGCCGCCGAGCGGGAAGTAGCCGGAGGTGACGCCCTTCGCGAAGGTGATCATGTCCGGCTCGATTCCGAACAGTTCCTCGGATGCGAAGACGTGGCCGAGGCGGCCGAACGCCGTCACCACCTCGTCCGACACGTAAAGGATCTCATATTCGCGGCAGAGCTCGCGGATACGCTTCAGATAGTTTTTCGGCGGCACGATCACGCCGCCCGATGCCTGGATCGGCTCGCCGACGAAGGCGCCAATCTTTTCCGCGCCAACGCGTTTCACCGTATCGCGGAACTCATCGACCAGGAAATCCTCGAAGGCCTGGAGCGTCATGCCCTTCGGCCGGCGGAACGGGTCGGGCGAGCACAGCTTGACCACTAGCGCATCGGCCGCATCCATCCAGTCGCGGTCGCGCGGCCGGCCGTTCAGCGAACCCGACAGATAGGTCGAGCCGTGATAGGCGCCACCACGCGACAGGATCAGCTTCTTTTCCGGCCGGCCGCGCACATTGTTATAAAACTGCATGAAGCGCAGCGCCGTCTCGACAGCCGATGAACCGCCGGTCGTGTAGAAAACATGATTGAGGTCGCCAGGCGCATAACCTGCGATACGGCGCGAGAGTTCGGCCGAAGGCGCATTCATCGTGTACCATGGCGTGTTGTAGGAGAGTTCCATCGCCTGGCTGTACATGACGCGCGCCAGTTCCTCGCGCCGATGGCCCGCGTTGATGCACCACATTCCGGCCGGGCCGTCGATAAGACGATTCCCGTCGCCGTCGATCAGGTAGATGCCGTCTCCTGAGGTGACTAGTGTGCGCGCTTCCGCGCCCACATCCCCGGCATAAGGCCACGGCTGCACAAGATGGTTCTTCGCCGCCTCTATGGCCTCCGCAGCCGCATCCGATGCCCCGACCTCCCGGAAATCCCTGACAGCAGCCATCTCACTCTCCGTATTCGTTTCCGCGCCGAAGCCCGGAAATCCGGTCTCATTTCACATTATATTGAATGTCCGTTCAATCAATATCGCAGAAATAGAGCTTGCTTTCAATCTCGCACTGCGCTCAAGATGAACAATACCGGCGAGCGAGACGGGAACCTCGGCTTCAGTCGGTCAATGGGAAGGCATGTCGGCGCTAGAGAACGCAGCAGAACCACCGGAAACGCTCTGTAGCAGGCGCGGGGAAGCACTTCTGTCCTCGCCCTGTAGCCGAGTCTCTCAATCCGGAGAACCGCGGTAATGGCTGCGGTCGTGGAAGGGAGCAATTCGACACCAAGTGCACCCCGCGGCCGTGGCAGAGCCTTTCTCCAGTCGGAACAGGCCCAAGGTCTCGCGCTCATAAGTCCGACGCTGCTCTATGCGCTGATCCTGCTTGTCGTTCCGGTCGGGGTCGTGATCGCCTACAGTTTCTGGACCCAGGACTATCTGTCGATCGATCGCACCTTCACGCTGGAGCAGTACAGCACAGCGCTCGGCGAACCGATCTACCGCGATCTTCTCCTACGCTCGCTCTGGGTGTCGCTGCTGGTCAGTATCTGCACCGTGGTGCTGGCTTACCCGATCGCCTACTACATTTCCTTCCACGGCGGTCGGCACAAGAGCCTATGGCTCTTCCTCATCACCATCCCGTTCTGGACGAGCTACCTCCTTCGCGTCATGTCGTGGAAAGTCATCCTCGGCTACAACGGCGTGCTCAATTCCGGCCTGATCGGACTTGGGATCATCGACGAACCTTCGACCGCGCTGCTCTACAATACGTCGGCCGTCGTCATCACCCTCACCCACGCCTGGGCGGCTTTCGCCATCCTGCCGATCTTCGTGTCGCTGGAAAAGGTCGACCGAACTTTGATCGAGGCAGCGCGAGACCTCGGCGACGGGCCGGTACGCTCGTTCCTGCGCGTGACGCTACCGCTGTCGCTTCCAGGTGTGATTTCGGCGCTGCTCATCGTCATGATCCCGACGGTCGGCGATTACGTCACGCCGAAACTCGTCGGCGGCAAGGACGGCGTCATGATCGCCTCGGCGATCGAGACGCAGTTCAAGCGTGGCGGGAACTGGCCTCTCGGCTCTGCGCTCTCCGTCGTCACGATGACGGTCGTCACGATGATGGCGCTGGCCGTGGTCTTCATCATCAGGCAGGCGGGGAGGCGTGTCCGATGAAGCGCCTGCTTTCCCACTGGCTGCCGGCCTATGCGTTCCTCTACATCGTCTTCCTCTATTTGCCGGTGATGTTCCTGCCGATCTTTTCGGTCAACGCCTCGCATGTACCGAAATTTCCGCTGACCGGCTTCACATGGAAATGGTACGAGGAATTGCCGCGTACGCCAGCTCTCCTCGACGCCGCCTGGAACAGCCTTATGGTCGGCGTAACCGCAGCCATCCTCTCGACCATTCTCGGCATATGCGCGGCGCGCGCCATCACGCGCTACCGCTTTCGAGGCCGTACGGCTGCCTCCGGACTGATCATGGCGCCGCTGGTTCTGCCCGAGATCATCCTTGCCGTCTCGCTGTTGATCGTCATGCTGTCGCTTGGGCTGAAGCTGTCGCTTTTCACCGTCGTGCTCGGTCACGTCCTGATTTGTATCCCCTATTCGGTCACAGTGCTCAACGCGGGTTTCGAGGGTTTCGACCGCAGCCTCGAGGAGGCCTCGGCCGATCTCGGCGAAACGTCCTTCGGCACCTTCAGGCGGGTGACGCTGCCGATGGTCGCGCCGGCGATCATCTCGTCGCTTCTGGTGTCTTTCACCATTTCGCTCGACGAGTTCATCATGGCCTTCTTCCTTGCCGGCACGGACGCGACGCTGCCGGTCTACATCTGGGGCCAATTGCGCTTCGCCGCAAAGCTGCCGAGCGTGCTGGCGCTTGGCACGCTGCTGCTGGTGGGCTCCTTCATCCTTCTCACCATCGCCGAAATGTTGCGCCGCCGCGCCGAGCGCCGCGTCCATGGAGTGGCTACCCATGCCTGAGTCAGCGTCCAGGCCCGAAGCAAAGCCCGAAGCCCGGCCGATGATCGAAATACGCAGCGTGACGCGCAGCTACGGGCCGTTCAAGGCGCTCGATGACGCCAACCTGACCATTCGCGAAGGCGAATTCTTCTCGCTGCTGGGCCCGTCGGGCTGTGGCAAGACGACGCTGCTCAGGATGATCGCCGGCTTCGACAACCCGACCACGGGCTCGATCCACATCGATGGACAGGCAATGGACGGCATCCCGGCCAATCGTCGGCCGACCAATATGGTGTTCCAAAGCTATGCCATCTTTCCGCATCTCAATGTCGAGCAGAACGTCGCCTACGGGCTGAAGCGACAGAAACTCGGTGCTTCTGAAGAAAAACGCCTTGTCGAGGAAGCCCTTGGACAGGTCTCGCTATCCGGACTCGGCAAGCGGGGCGCGACGGAGCTTTCCGGCGGACAGCGCCAGCGCGTCGCACTTGCGCGCGCGCTCGTCATGCGGCCGAAGGTGCTGCTGCTCGATGAGCCGCTCTCCGCGCTGGACAAGAAGCTGCGCGAGCAGATGCAGGTCGAACTGCGCCGCCTGCAACAGGCGGTTGGCATTACCTTCATCCTCGTCACCCACGACCAATACGAAGCGCTGGCTCTTTCCGACCGCATTGCCGTCATGTTCGGCGGCAAGATCGCCCAGGTCTCCTCGCCAAAGGAAATCTACCAGCGGCCAGTAAACCGCCAGGTCGCGGATTTCGTCGGCGGCATGAATTTCATGAAGGGCGAGGTGGTCGAGGTCAACGGCTCCGCCATAACGCTCGACACGGCAGGCTTCGGCCGCGTGAGGACGGACAAGCCGGCCGGTTTCGCGGCGAACGGTCATGCCACACTCGGCATCCGGCCGGAGCGGCTGCGTGTTCTTTGGGACGACGCCAAGGCCAGCCACGAGGTGGCGGGCAAGGTGGTCGAACGGCACTATTTTGGCGAGATCACGCAGCTCGTTGTTGAGGTGCCCGGTTTCGAGAAGCCGCTGTCGGTGACCGAGACCAACAATTTCGGCGCGGACGACCTCCCCGTCGGCGCGCAAATCCGCCTCGCCTACGATCCCGACGCGCTTGTGGCGATGGCAGACTGAGTAGCCGGCTCGCAGCCGACTCGTCCCCGGTTGAGACAGAACCGTTAACGGCGAAGAAAATACCAACCCTGCAGAACGGCGTTGGCCTGTTGCTGTTAGTCGCTTGCGCAACCAGACCCACCACATGTTGTATGGAACAAACTGAGAAATCGGCCCGAACAGTGATTCGTCGCCGATTCGTTCCGCCTTTGGCCCGAACGTTAACGCCAGCCGATCGGCGAGCACATCATGAGGGCAATTGCCCGGTACGAAAGATTAACGAATTCATAACGTTGCAGGCAGGCGGTGCGCCAAACGCTTCATGCTTTCGCCACGCGTTAACTCTTTCACGGGAAGCTCGGCAGATTCCTTTGGCGCACCAAAATGTCGATTCAGCATGTGGTGACGGCCCTGATGACTCAATCAACATCTAGCGGCGAACAAAACCTGAATCATCCGGAGTCACTGATTCGTCGCTGATTCGTTCCAGACTCGTTCCAAGCCTTAACGCTGGGCAGTTTTTTGCTTTCGCTTCCGCGACCGAAATCCTATGTGTGGCTTGTACCGGCTGCTCTTTCCCGGCGGCTGGAAGCCAGGCCAGCGTGATCGAAGTGGCCCCCGACTGATCCGAGCCAGGAAGGCCCGTTCTCCTTACGATGTCCATCCACCTGAAGACGACCGAACCGCCGCGCGGACCTCTGGTTCTTTCCGGACGCGATGTGACCGCCGTGCTCGGCCCAACCAATACGGGCAAGACCCATCTCGCCATCGAACGCATGGTGGCGCACGAGAGCGGCTTGATCGGTCTGCCGCTGCGCCTGCTCGCCCGCGAGGTCTATGGACGCGTCTGCGAGAAGGTCGGTGCGCACAAGGTCGCGCTGATCACAGGCGAGGAAAAGATCGTTCCGCCCGGCGCGCGCTATTCGGTCTGCACCGTCGAGGCGATGCCGCGCGAGACCGACGCCGCCTTCGTCGCCATCGACGAGGTGCAACTGGCGGGCGACTTCGAGCGGGGGCACATCTTCACCGACCGCATCCTGCACCTGCGCGGCAGGCAGGAGACGCTGCTGCTCGGCGCCGCCACCATGCGCGGCATCCTTGAAAAGCTGCTGAAGGGCATTTCGGTCGTCACGCGCCCTCGCCTCTCTCATCTCGCCTATGCGGGACAGAAAAAGCTTACCCGGCTGCCGTCGCGCTCGGCCATCGTCGCCTTCTCGGCCGACGAGGTCTACGCAATCGCCGAACTCGTGCGACGCCAGCGCGGAGGCGCTGCCGTCGTCCTCGGCGCGTTGTCTCCACGCACCCGCAATGCCCAGGTCGAGCTCTTCCAGTCCGGTGACGTCGAATATCTCGTCGCGACGGACGCGATCGGCATGGGGCTCAACCTCGACCTCGACCATGTCGCCTTCGCGCAGAACAGGAAGTTCGACGGCTACCAGTTCCGCGACCTGTCCGCCGCCGAACTCGGCCAGATCGCAGGACGTGCCGGACGCCACATGCGCGACGGCACGTTCGGCGTTACCGGCCAGGTGGACCCGCTCGACGACGAACTCGTCCACAAGATCGAGGCGCACGACTTCGATCCCGTAAAGGTCCTGCAGTGGCGTACCGTCGGCTTCGACTTCTCGAGCGTCGATGCGCTCAAGCGCTCGATCGACACACCCGCGCCTGTGGAGGGCCTGACGCGCGCGCTTCCTGCGGTCGATCAGCAGGCGCTGGAACATCTGACACGCGATCCGTCGATACGAGACCTCGCCGTCGGACGTGAAAGGGTAGCTCTCTTATGGGAGACATGTGCGCTACCTGACTACCGGCGCATTGCGCCGGCTCAACATGCCGACCTGATCGCATCCATGTATGACGATCTCGCGCGCAAGGGCCATGTCGACGAGAATTACATGGCCGAGCAGGTGCGCCGGGCCGACTCCACGGAGGGCGACATCGACACGCTCTCCCAGCGCATTGCTCAGATCAGGACATGGACCTTCGTCTCCAACCGCCCGGGATGGCTTGCCGATCCGACACACTGGCAGGAAAAGACGAGGGAAATTGAAGACAGATTGTCGGATGCGCTGCATGAAAGGTTGACGAAACGCTTCGTTGATCGCAGGACTTCCGTCCTTGTCCGCCGCCTCCGGGAAAACACTATGCTTGAAGCCGAAATCAGCCCGTCCGGGACGGTCCTCGTGGAGGGCCACCATGTCGGCGAATTACAGGGCTTTCGCTTCACTGCCGACCAGAGCGCCAACGGCGAGGACGGCAAGGCCATTCGTACTGCCGCGCAGAAGGCGCTGGCCGCCGAATTCGATGCGCGCGCCGAACGCTTCTCTGCCTGCGCCAATGGCGATATCGCACTCGGCTCCGACGGCGTGCTGCGCTGGATCGGCGCGCCGATCGCGACGCTCACCGCTGGCGACGAGCCGCTGAAGCCGCGCGTCATCCTGCTCGCCGACGAACAACTCACCGGTCCTGCCCGCGACAAGGTTGCGGCGCGCGCCGAACGCTTCGTCAATTTCCAGATCGAGACCTTGCTGAAGCCGCTGGTCGACCTCAAGTCGGCAGACCAGATCACCGGCATCGGACGCGGCATCGCCTTCCGGCTCGTGGAAGAGTTCGGCCTGATCAATCGCCGCGAGATCGCCGAGGATGTGAAATCGCTCGACCAGTCCGGCCGCGCCGCCCTGCGGCGCCTCGGCGTACGCTTCGGGGCCTATCATGTCTTCGTGCCGGCGCTGATCAAGCCGGCGCCCGCCGGTCTGATCACCCTGCTTTGGGCACTGGTTCATGACGGCAAGGACAAGCCGGGCTTCGGCGACGTGGTCCATGCGCTGGCGTCTGGGCGTACCTCAGTCGTGGTCGATCAGGCCTTCGACCGGGCGTTCTACAAGCTCGCCGGTTTCCGTCCGCTCGGCCGCCGCGCGGTGCGCGTGGATATTCTCGAACGCCTTGCCGACCTGATCCGGCCCACTTTGGCCTGGAAGGCCGGCGTCGGGACGCGACCCGATGGCGCCTATGACGGCCAGAGCTTCCTCGTCATTCCGGCGATGATGTCGATCCTCGGCGCCAACGCCGAGGACATGGAGGAAATTCTCAAGGGGCTCGGCTATCGCGCCGAGCCGAAGCCGGCAGCCGACGTCAAGGCAAAGCTCGACGCGCTCGACCAGGCGGCGCGGGAGGCGGCAGAGAAGGCAGAAGCCGAAAAGGCAGCGAAGGCCGCTGCCGAAGCGGAAGCCGCTGCGACGGCATCCGAAGCAGCCACGGCCGCGCTCGAAATTCCCGAGGGCTCCGCCGAGGTCGCCGCACCGGCACCGGTCGAAAGCGAGACTTCGGCGGAAGTCGAGGCAAGCGCAGAAGAAGCGTTGACTCTCTCCCCCGTCGAGGGGGAGGTGTCGCCGCAGGCGACGGAGGGGGCAGCCGGCGACGCGCTCGACGCTGAATCTGGTGAACAGTCCTCCGAAGTCGAAGCCCCCGAAAGCGTCGGCGCGGCGAAGGTTACCCCACCCGAGCAGCCTTCGGCTGCCCACCCTCCCCGCGAGGGAGACGGGGACACCGCACCCGCCGAGACGACTTCCGAAACGCCCGCCGAAGAACCCAAACCCGTGCTGCTCTGGCGTCCGGGCCGCTTCGATCGCCCGGCCGGTAACCGTCGTCATGACAACCGCCAGCGTCATGGCCGTGGGTCGCAAGGCCAGGCTTCAGGCGACAACGCCGGCGAACGTACTCAGGGCAACCGCCCGCCCTTCCAGGGCCGCCGCGATGGCAAGGATGGCGAAGGCAAACCACGCTTCGACCGCAACAAGGGCCGCACCGAAGGTGGTCGTCCCGAGCGCGAAGGCGGACGTCCCGACTTCCGCAAGGGCAAGCGCGACGGCGAACGCGGCCGCGATGGCAACCGTGACCAGAAGCCCGCCTTCCAGGCGCGGCCGCCGCGCGAGGAGCGTCCCGCCAAGATCGACCCGCTTTCGCCCTTCGCCAAGCTCGCCGCCCTGCGCGACCAGCTCAAGAAGTAGATGGAAGACTTCTCCCGCCAGCGCATCGACAAGTGGTTGTTCTTTGCGCGGGTGGTGAAATCGCGCTCGCTGGCGGCGAAGCTCGCCATTGCCGGTCGGGTTCGCATCAATCGCGACAAGGCGTCGCAGGCGTCGGACTTCGTAAAGCCGGGTGATGTGCTCACGATCACACTCGACCGGCGCATCCTCGTCTACAAGGTCAACGCTTGCGGGACACGTCGAGGTCCAGCCGAAGAGGCGCGGAAACTCTTCGAGGATATGTCGCCGCCACCAGCCCCCAAGGAAGACACGTCGGCGAACTTCATGGTTCCCTTACGCGAGGCAGGTTCGGGCCGGCCGACCAAGCGCGAGCGACGCGAGACGGATCGTCTGCGCCGGCCCGACGGGATGTAGAGGGCGAGCTATGGTGTCGGTCCTTCGTAGAAAGCTGTTTCGCCTTTGACCGCAGGCGCGAACCGGCCAACCTTGCACGCCCCCGGCAAACGGGATAACTGACCCAAAACTCTTGTAAAAGCGGGAAAATTCCCGGAGTCCGGCATGACCTACGTCGTCACTGACAATTGCATAAAGTGCAAATACACCGACTGCGTCGAGGTCTGTCCGGTGGACTGCTTCTATGAAGGCGAGAACATGCTCGTCATCCATCCGGACGAGTGCATCGACTGTGGCGTCTGCGAACCCGAATGCCCGGCGGACGCCATCAAGCCGGACACTGAGCCGGGGCTGGAGAAGTGGCTCGAAATCAACACCGAGTATGCGGTCAAGTGGCCCAACCTGACCGTCAAAAAGGACGCTTTGGCCGAGGCCAAGGAGTTCGACGGCATCGAAGGAAAATTCGAGAAATACTTCTCGGCGGAGCCCGGAGACGGCGACTGATTTCCGTAGCGGCAGCCATCGTCCAGTTCGGAAAAAGCGGAAGCCTCGGTTAACCAGTTCGCGCCGCGGACCGGAACTGGCTTGCTCGCTAATGCAGCAAATTGTTGATTCTTGCCGCTTTTTGTGCTAGGTGTAGCAAATATGCCAATGGCACAACGTCAATCAAGGCGCGCAAGCCCTAATCATTGAAAGGCGCAAACTGACTGCGGACCAGAGTTTTCTGGGCCAGGCGGACCTATTGATGCGTCGCCGGCTTGGAACTGTCTCGCAACTGCGCTCGTTGGCCCTTTGCATTGGGTTTGGCCTTGCGGCCAACCACATCAGGTTCGCCGGGCTTCCGGCTACCGCAACTAAGGAGTTCAGGGCGTAATGGCAACCACCACCCAGCAGAAAAAGTCGGCGCAGCGTCAGGGTTTCAAGACTGGCGAGTTCATCGTCTATCCGTCGCACGGCGTTGGCCAAATCGTGGCCATCGACGAGCAGGAAGTGGCGGGACACAAGCTCGAACTCTTTGTCATCGATTTCCAGAAGGACAAGATGCGGCTGAAGGTGCCGGTCGCCAAGGCCACCTCCATCGGCATGCGCAAGCTTTCCGAGACGGATTATGTCGATCGCGCGTTGAAGGTCGTGCAGGGCCGCGCCCGCGTGAAGCGCACCATGTGGTCGCGCCGCGCGCAGGAATATGACGCAAAGATCAATTCCGGCGACCTGATCTCCATCTCCGAAGTCGTCCGCGACCTCTATCGCGCCGACAACCAGCCGGAGCAGTCCTATTCCGAGCGCCAGCTTTATGAAGCCGCGCTCGACCGCATGGCCCGCGAGATCGCCGCCGTCAACAAGATGTCCGAGACCGAGGCCGTTCGCCTGATCGAAGCGAACCTCGCCAAGGGACCGAAGCGCGGCGCCAAGGCTGACAACGAGGAAGCCGAGCAGGAAGAAGCTGCCTGATCTCGCTTTCCGGACCGATAAGAAAAAGGCCGCCTCGCAAGGGCGGCCTTTTTCTTTGGGCGAAATCCGAAGCCTTCAAAAACAAAAGGGCCCCGCCACGGCGGAGCCCTTTTGTTTAAAGGCGGAAAATATCAGATCGACAGGCCGGCGTAGCGGTTCTTGAACTTCGACAGGCGGCCGCCGCGGTCGAGCAGGTTCTGCTGGCCGCCGGTCCACGCCGGATGCGTGTTCGGGTCGATATCGAGGTTCAGCGTGTCGCCGGCAGCGCCGTAGGTCGAACGCGTCTCGTAGCTGGTGCCGTCCGTCATCACGACGGTGATCGTGTGGTAGTCGGGATGGATCTTCTCTTTCATCGTCTCGTCCTTTGCCGGCGCGTGTCGGCCACTGGCCTGCGTCGATGCGTCTCTTTTGAAAAATCAAAGCCGCAGCTATCACCCAGCCACGGCTTCTAAAACGGTTGGCGAGCCTATACATCAGCCGGAATTGAATCACAAGGCTGCGATGCGCATGGCATAACGGCCCTGTGCGGACAGAGGAAACGCTGGAAATGGCATTCACGGCGAACGCCGCCGCCGACCAGTCAAGACAGGCCTTGCGGCCGCTTCGCCGCATCTTTCCGTACGTCCTGCGTTATCCGGTCCTGCTCGTCGCGGCGCTGATCTCGCTGACGATCGCGGCTGCGACGACGCTGGCGCTGCCGCTGGCGGTGCGCCGCATGATCGACCACGGCTTCACTAGCGCCGACACCACCTTCGTCGCCAATTACTTCTCGATGCTGATCGCCATAGCGGGCGTGCTCGCGCTGGCCTCGGCCTGCCGCTATTACTTCGTCATAACGCTCGGCGAGCGCGTCGTCGCAGACCTGCGTCGCGACGTCTTCTCGCATGTGACGACACTCTCGCCCGCGTTCTTCGATGCCTCGCTTTCCGGCGAGATCGTCTCGCGCCTGGCGGCCGACACGACGCAGATCAAATCGGCGGTTGGCGCGACGGCGTCGGTCGCCCTACGCAACGTGATCCTCGGCCTCGGCGCAGTCGGCATGATGGTGGTGACAAGCCCCAAACTGTCGGGCCTTGTGCTGATCGCCATTCCGGTCGTCGTGCTGCCGCTCGTCGCGTTCGGAAGGTCGGTCCGTCGCAAGGCAAGGCAGGCACAGGACACACTGGCGGGCGCCACGGCCTATGCAAGCGAGCAGATCTCAGCGGTTCGCACGCTTCAGTCCTTCACCAACGAAGGCCTCGTCACGAAGCGGTTTGCCAACACGGTCGAGGCGGCATTCGACGCGGCGCGCTCGTCAACGCTGGCGCGCGCCGGTCTGACCTTCTTTGCTATCTTCACAATCTTCACGTCCGTCGTCATGGTGCTGTGGTTCGGCTCGCACGACGTCCTGACCGGGACGATGTCGGCAGGCGCGCTCGGTCAGTTCCTGCTCTATTCGGTTTTTGCGGCAGGCGCGCTGGGTGCGCTCTCAGAGGTCTGGGGCGAACTCTCGCAGGCCGCGGGCGCAGCCGAGCGCCTGACCGAAATCCTGGCGGAAAAGCCAGCAATTGCACCGCCCCCGAACCCGAAGCCCCTGCCCGTCGACGGCAAGGGAGCCGTTGCGTTCAAAGGTGTCACCTTCGCCTATCCTGCACGGCCCGATTTGCCGGCGCTGCACGAGGTCAGCTTCCGGATCGAGCCCGGCGAGACGGTCGCTATCGTAGGCCCGTCCGGTGCGGGCAAGAGCACGATCTTCTCGCTTCTGCTGCGCTTCTATGACCCCACCGGCGGCGTGATCGCCATCGACGGTGTCGACATAAAGGAAGCCGATCCGCTCGCGGTTCGCTCGCGCATCGCCATCGTTCCGCAGGACGTGACCATCTTCGCGGCCAGCGTTCGCGACAACATTGCCTTCGGCCGGCCGGGCGCGAGCAAGGCCGAGATCGAACAGGCGGCGAAAGATGCGCTGGCCGACGAGTTCATCGACCGGCTAGACAACGGCTTCGAGACTGAAGTCGGCGAACGCGGTGTCACGCTCTCGGGCGGCCAGCGCCAGCGCATCGCAATCGCGCGCGCCATACTGCGTGATGCGCCCATCCTGCTGCTGGACGAGGCGACTTCGGCGCTCGACGCCGGCAGCGAAACGCTCGTCCAGTCCGCTCTGGAGCGGCTGATGCGCAACCGTACCACCATCGTGATCGCGCATCGGCTGGCGACCGTGCTGAGCGCCGACCGGATTTTGGTCATGGATGGCGGCCGCATCGTCGAGGAAGGCACGCACCAGAGCCTCGTGGCGAAGGGCGGCCTTTACGCGCGACTCGCAAAACTCCAGTTCGAGAACGGCGCCAGCGCGTTCCGCGGCGCGGCGGAATAGCTCTAGCTTTCCGCGTGCAGGTCGCGCGCGATCGGCGGCCCGACCAGGATATCACGGAAGCGCGCGGCAAAGCCCGCCCGCTGCGGTGAGCAAGCCATCACGCCGACCCGGGCATCAGTTGCCGGGAAAGGACAAAGACGCGCCATCTGCCATGGCGCTCCGGCGATCGAGAACTGCACGCGCACGGCGTCATCGTGCCGGGTGAGGCGCACTGAAACGGGATCAGACGGCGACGCCTCGCGAAGCGGGATGACCGACCAATCGGAGACGCCGTTGGTCACCACCACGCTGAAATGCATCAGGCCGTCGGTGAACTCGATGCCCGTCTTGATCCACTGCGTTTCATCGATGCGCAGGAACAGACCGGCCTGATCGTAGAGCGTCTGGTAGTCGCCGAGAACGACCGCAGAGGCAGTAAAATCGCCCGACACGGGTTGCAGGTATGCGTGACCGTTGTCGCGGATGAAGCCGTAGAAGGTCTCGCGCCAGAAATCCGTGGTGTCGCCTGTCCGGAACGTGAGTTGGGAGGCGTTGCCTTGCCATTCCGCAGGCTCGTTCAACCATTGATAGGCACTCTGCATCGGCGTCCTCCTGTCGCCGCATAGCTAGCAGATCAGGAGACGAAGTCGATGCGATGCACTTCTGTTTAGGCGCTTTTCGACGCCTCGATGCGCTTCAGCCAATCCTTGCCTACCCCGCGATCCCTGATGATCGGTAACGGATCGTAGCTGTCGAGGCGAGAGCACAGGCGATAGACCTCCAGCACTTCGGCCGGGAGCTCGCCGCGCTTGTAGAAATACATGGCGGCAGCATAGCGCGTGCGACCGGACCACGCCTCACCCAGGGGCGTGTTGACCAGTTCCCACTGCTCCGCTGCCTCGTCGTCGTCCATGATCAGAAATCCGCCGGCGGATTGGCCATGCGCCGGGGCAGCTTGACGAAGGGGCGTTCCACGACTTTCGCGCGCTTCATCATCTTTTCGTACTTCAGCTCGCGCAGTGCATAGATTTCCACCCAGAGGTCGTCGTTCACCGTATCGCCATAGGGACGGGACAGGCTGGCAATCGCGATGTTCCGCTTAGCCAGTGGCGACCAGCCGGCGGCGCTGACCAGCCCGACTTCCTTCTTCTTGTTGTGATAGACGATCGCGTGTTCGGCGGGAATGTTACCCTCGATCTCCAAGCCAACGAGGATATGGCCAAGCTTCCTGGTCTTGCGGGCTGCCTCGATGGCGCGGCTGCCGTTGAAATGGCCCTTCTTGAGATCGACCATGAAGCCGAGGCCGATCTCGTCGGGCATGCGGGCGCGGTTGGCGCGGAGCGCGTGTTCGGCTGTCGTGAAATCGGCATTGGCGACTATAAGGCCGGCCTCAAGTCGCGCGCGGTTGAGCGCCGTATAGCCGATGGCGCGGATGCCGCGCATCTGCCCGGCCTCCATCAGTCGGTCCCAAAGGCTGAGCGCAAGGTTCGCCGGAACGAAAAGCTCATAGCCGAGGTCGCCGGTAAAACCGGTACGGGAGATCGTGACGGTGCCGCCCTGATGGTCGAAGCCGGCCAGATCGAAGATCTTCAGATGCTCCACACCTTCAAAGCCCGCGTCGCGCAGAACCGCGAATGAAGTCGGCCCCTGCAGCGCCAGCCCGGCAATCTCCTCGGTCTCTTCGACGACGGAGACATCGTAGCCAATCGCGGAATCGAGCAACCACGGCAGATGCCGCTCCTGGCAGCACAGGCGGAAGGCATCGTCGGTCAGCCTGAAGAGCGTGCCGTCGTCGAGTACATGGCCCTCGTCGTCGCACCATGCCGTATAGTGGACGCGGCCGGGTCGCAGCTTTGAGACGTCCCGCAGCGTGACTCGGTTGAGGAACGCCTCGGCATCCGACCCCTGGATCAGGTATTTCACCATCGGCGAAATGTCGAAGAGCGCGGCCTGGCTGCGGATCGCGAAATACTCCAGTTCCTCGTCCCACAGCGAGGCCGGTGCACGATAGCCGGCCCAGGAATACCAGTCGTTCTGCTTCATCAGCGCGTCGATGCGCGGCTGGAACGGGGTGTCCAGACGCAGCGTGCGGAAGTGACCGCGCGCAGCGATGCGTCCGGCATAGGGTGAACTCGTCTTCTTTGCCGTCTTCGTCATGACTGGCGCTCCATGGCGATGATGCGCCGCGCTGCATTCAGCCCGGGCGCTCCGGACACGCCGCCACCCGGATGCGAGCCCGCGCCGCAGAGGTAGAGCCCATCGATCGGCGTGGAATAACCCTCGGCGCCGAAGGCCGGACGCGACATGAGCATCTGATCAGCCTGCAACTCGCCGTGGTGCCAGTGGCCGCCCGGCATGCGGTAGCGGGCTTCGATGTCCGCAGGCGTCAGCAGTTCGGCGTGACGGACCGTCTTGCCGATGCCCGGCGAATGCTTTTCCAGCGCGCCCATGATCGCCTTGAGAAACTTTGGCTTTCCGCTCTCCCAACCTTCGCGCAGCCGATACGGCGCATACTGCACGACAGCCGAGAGGACACAGGCGCCGTCCGGCGCGAGCGAGGGATCGGCAAGGCTAGGAAGCGTGATCTCGAGGACGGGTTCGGCAGAGAACTCGCCATATTTGGAGGGATTGAAGGCTCGCTCCACATGATCCGTCGAGGGCGCTATGACCAGCCTTCCCTTGAGACCAACGGCATCAACGCCCGCGAATTCGGGCAGGCGGTCAAGCGCCAGATGCAGCTTGGCCGCATCGCCGTGGTTGCGGATATTGCTGATCTTGCGCACGAACCCCGTGTCGAGTTCGCGCGGCCCGACTAGGTCGAGGAAGGTCGTGGACGGATCGGCTGCGGAGACCACAGTGGTTGCCGCAATCTCCTCCCCGTTTTCCAGAACGACACCAGTCGCACGTCCATTCTCGACGAGAATCTTTATGATCGGCGCATCTGTTCGCAGGACCACTCCCGCCTTTGATGCCGCATCCGCAATCGCGGCGACGACACTGCCCATGCCGCCCTTGGGCACGAGTTGGGAGCCCGGCGCGCCGCCGATCTCGCCGGCAAAGCGATAATAGAGGCCGAGCAGGGAAGTCGGCGACCGCGGGCCGAGATGGCTGCCGAGCACCGCGTCGAAGGCGAGCAGCCCCTTCAACCTGTTGTCCGTCAGTTGTTCGTCGAGCAGGTCGGCGACATTCATCAGGATGACACGCAGGAAATCGCGCATGTCTTCCTTGCCGAGCTTCTTCAGCGCCAGCACCGTTTGGCCCAGCGCCAAAGTCTCGGTAATCGACATCTTTCCGCGCAGGTCAGGCGGCCGACGCGAAAGGAAGGGCTTCAGGATTCCAGCGTAGCGAAACAGCTGTGCGCGAAGGTCCTTCCAGGCCGCTGCTTCGGCGGACGACGCGCCGACGAGCCCTTCGCCATAAGCGCCGGTCAAAGTCAGCGGGCCGTCTTTAGCCGACAAAGAGACCGACGGAACTGCGTCTGCAGGTGCGAATTTCAGACCGTGCTTTTCGAGGTCCAGTTCCTTGACGACATCCGGGTGAAGCCGGTTGAGCAGATGCGCCACCGAGGACACGCGGAAGCCCGGCGCAAGCTCCTCGGTCCGGGCGCCGCCACCGAACTCGGAAGCAGCTTCGAGAACCAGGACCTTGCGGCCCGACTTGGCAAGAAGCGCTGCACAGACGAGCCCGTTGTGCCCGCCGCCGATGACGATGACGTCATGCCTGGCGGTCCAGCGCGAAGCCACCTGCTGTTGAGCATCAGATGACGTCATGGGCAGGGCTCATATGTCTGGTGGGCTTGGAAAGATCGCGCAGGATTTCGGCTGCGGCGTTGCGGCCGGGAGCGCCCATGACGCCTCCGCCGGGATGGGTCGACGAACCGCAGATGTAGAGACCGCCGATCGGTGAACGGTATTGCGCATAGCCGGGTACGGGGCGGTTGAACAGCAACTGGTCGAAGGTCAGCTCGCCCTGGAAGATGTTGCCTTCGGTGAGACCGACCTCCGCCTCCAGTTCGCGTGGGGTGCGCACCTCCATGTGGATGATCCGGTCGCGGAAGCCCGGCGAATAGTCCGCGATCTGCGAGATCACCGTTTCGGCGAAGGCGTCGCGGTCGGCGTCCGTCCAGTCGCGCCCCTCGACCTTGGGCGGGCAGTACTGCACGAAGCAGGACATGAAGTGCTTGCCCGGCGGCGTCATGGTGGGATCGAGCGTGGTCGGGATCATCATGTCGAGGAACGGATCGGCCGACCAGCGCCCGGCCTTCCAGTCGTCGTAGGCACGTTCCATGCGCTCGACGGAGTCGGTGAAATGCAGGTCGCCGCGGATCGACGGCGCGTCCTTCGGCAGCGCGGGGAATTCCGGCAGCGAATCCAGCGCGATGTTCACCTTGCCGGACGAGCCCCTGATCTTGAAGTTCTTCACACGGCGCAGGAAGACGTCGGGCAGTTCCTTTTCCTCGACCAGTTTGAGGAAGGTGCGCTTCACGTCGGCATTGGAGATCACCAGCTTGCCACGGATTTCCTCGCCGTTCGCAAGCACGATGCCTGTCGTCCGGCCATCCTTGACCAGAACCTTGTCCACTTCGGCACCGATGCGGATGGTGCCGCCGGAGGCCTGGAAGCTTTCCGAAAGCGCCTTGGTGATCGCGCCCATGCCGCCGCGCGCATAGCCCCACGCGCCGACCGAGCCATCAACCTCGCCCATATAGTGGTGGAGCAGCACGTAGGCCGTGCCGGGAGACATCGGACCCAGCGCGGTGCCGATGATCCCCGAGATCGAAAAATTCGCCTTGATGACGTCGGTCTCGAAATATTCGTCGAGGAATTCGGAGATCGACATGGTCCAGAAGCGGAGCGTCTCGGCCATCTGGCTTGGCCCGAGGTCGTGGAATTTCTTCGCGAGATACATGAGTTCGCCAACGTCGCGCGGCTTCAGGCTGGTCGGGTCGGGCGCGGTTCGCATCAGCAGCGGCTGGATGAAGCGGCACTGCCGCGTCACGTCGCGTGCGTAGCGATCGTAGGCCTCGGCGTCGCGCTTCGAGAAGCGGGCGAACTCCCGGCGATGCGCGTCGTGGTCGCGGTAGTTGGCCAGATAGTCGCCGTCGCGAGTGAAGACCGCGCCACCCTCGTAGGCGATGACTTGCAGGCCGAAGCGCGGCAGCTCCAGATCGCGCATGATCTCGGGGCGGAACAGCGAACAGACATAGGAACAGTTCGAGTAGAGAAAGCCCGGCGTCAGCGACCGGCTGACGGCCGCGCCGCCCACCCAGTCGTTCTTCTCGACCACCAGCACGTCCAGACCCGCCCGCTGCAGGTAGCAGGCGTTGACAAGTCCGTTATGGCCGCCGCCGATGACGATAGCGTCCCAAGTCTTCATCGTGGTTCAATTCCCCGTCGAATGCCGCAAATCTGGCACGCAGCAGGCAAAGCTGTCCAGCCATTTTGAATGAATGTTCAACAAATGAGGTTGCATTTTCCTGCGGCGGGGATAGGCTTGCGCCATGATCGCAAGTCCGATCCGGGCTTGCCGCTTGGGAAGCGATCGATGATCGACACGGCGGACGCCGCGCCGGAATATGACGACGAGGCCATTCGCTTCCTGGAGGCGCTGTGGGGTGATGGCTATCTGTCGCCGGGCGGCCCCGATGAGGTGGACCGCGTGGTCGAGGGCCTCGATCTCCGGGGCAAGACCATCCTCGACATCGGCTGCGGCTCCGGCGGAATAACCCTGCATCTTGTCGAGAAGCACAACGCGGCGCATGCAACGGGCTTCGACGTCGAACTGCCGGTCATCGAGGCTGCGCGACTGCGCGCGCGGAAACGCAGCCTGTCGGATCGCGCCATCTTCGTCCATGCCGCACCAGGGCCTCTTCCCTTCGCCGACGGCACGTTCGACATGGTGTTCTCCAAGGACGCGCTGCTGCACGTGCCAGACAAGGATGCGCTATTTGCAGAAATCTTTCGGGTCCTGAAGCCGGGCGGCGTGTTCGCGGCCTCGAACTGGATGATCGGTCACGACAATGAGCCGTCACCCGACATGAAAGCCTATGTCGCCGCGGAAGGGCTGTCGTTCGCCATGGCGTCGCCAGTTCGCTACGCCGCGGCAATGAAGAGAGCAGGTTTCGAGGACGTCGAGACGCGCGACCGAAACCCCTGGTATCGCGACGTGGCGCGCAGGGAATTGGAGCAGTTGAAGGGGCCACTCTACGACAAGGTGGCGGCTGCGGTTGGCGCGCCCTATGTGGACAAGAATATCAAGACCTGGGAGGCCATGCAGAAGGTGCTTGACTCGGGCGAACATCGCCCCACCCATCTGCGCGGCTGGAAGCCCCTAAAGTAGCTGGAACATGTGAACGATGACCGTCGAAACCCTGAAGCCGCCGACAGTCGAGACGGAGAAGCGCGGGCGGAAGGCCTCGAAGGAAACGCGACGCCATCAGTTGATCGAGGCGACGATCGATTCGCTCGCCAAACGCGGGTTCGCCGAGACGACCATGGCCGATGTCGCCGACGGCGCCGGCCTTTCCCGGGGCATCGTGAACTTTCATTTCGAGAGCAAGGAAAAGCTGCTCGTCGCCACGCTTCAGTACATGGCCGACGAATATGCCGCGCATTGGCGTTCAGCCCTTATGAAGGCAGGTGAAGATCCAGCGCGACAGCTTGCGGTGCTGGTGGCGGCGGACTTCGACCGCGCCATCTGCAACAAGCGAAAGCTCGCTGCCTGGTGCGCCTTCTGGGGCGAGGCGAAGTCGCGGCCGACCTACCAGGCGCTTTGCGGCGCCCGCGACCAAGCCTACCAGGATGTTTTCGTCGATATCTGCAGCAGACTGCAGGCGGACGGCAATTACGACCTCGATCCGCAGAGCACGGCCCTTGGCCTTTCGGCAATGCTGGAAGGCCTTTGGCTGCGCCTGATGATGGGCACCGAGGACCTGACCCGGGAAAGCGCGCATCGCGCTGCCGAGGACTTTCTGGCGTCCGTCTTTCCGAAGCATTTTTTGCGCAACGGCCGGCGCTCATCGACGGCGGCATAACAACAACGACACAAGGGGAAAAGATGATGAAAGCTAGGAAGAGCAGAATCGCAATCACGCTTGCCGTGGCAACCGCGCTGCTGGGTTCGGTGGCGGGCGTTGTGACGGCGCAAGACAACGAACTGGTGATCTTCGACTGGTCCGGTTACGAGGCGCCGGAATTCCATCCCGGCTACGTCGCCAAATACGGACAGTCGCCAACCTTCACCTTCTTCGGCGACGAGGACGAGGCGTTCGAAAAGATGCGGGCGGGCTTCAAGACCGATCTCGCCCACCCTTGTTCGCAAAGCGTGGTGAAGTGGCGCGAGGCCGGCCTGCTGCAGCCGCTCGACACGTCGAAGATCACCGGCTGGAACGATCTCAACCCCGGCATCATGGCGATGAAGAACCTCGCCACCGACGCGAGCGGCGTCGCCTGGTTCATGCCCTGGGACTGGGGCAACACGCTCCTGACCTACAACAGCGAGAAGGTGCCGGCCGAAGACATCAAGTCGCTCAAGATCCTGGCCGACCCGAAGTACAAGGATCGCATTTCCCTCCCCGACAATGTCGACGATGCCTATGCGCTCGGATCACTGGCCATCGGCTTGAAGGACTGGACGGCGATGACCGACGAGCAGTTCAAGCAGGCTTCGGATTTCCTGCGTGAGGTTCACAAGAACGTACGGCTCTATTGGACTGACAATACCGACATCGTCCAGGCGCTGAGCGGCGGTGAGATCGACCTGGCATGGGCCTGGAACGACGCCGCGGTGCAGTCGGCGCTGGCTGGCGCGCCTATCAAGAATACGCGCGACACCGAGGAGGGTCAGTCCACCTGGGTCTGCGGCTACGTTCTGTTGAAGGACGCGCCTGGCAGCACCGAGAAGGCCTATGACTTCCTGAACTCGATCAACACGCCGGAAGTGGCTAGCTTCCTGCTGTCGGATTGGGGTTACGGCCACGCGGACTCCAAGTCCATGGCGACGATCGACCCCGCGGTGGTCAAGGCGCAGGGATATGGCGACGTCGAGAAATTCGTCGACAAGACGTTGTTCCAGTCGCCTGTTCCGGCAGAACTGAAGCAGAAGATGATCGAGGAATTCGAGAAGATCAAAGCCGGCTACTGACCGGATTGATAAGGAGCCGGCCGCATGGCGAAAATCGTCGTGATCGGGGCCGGCTTCTGTGGCCTGAGCGCCGCGCTGGCGCTCAGGCAGGCAGGGGTTGATGTCACCGTCCTGGAGGCACGCGGTCGTGTCGGCGGCCGCGTAGAGGCTCAGCCGAACGGGCTGGGTGAAATCGTCGACACCGGCGGCCAGTTCATCTGCGACGACATGCCGGAGGTGATGAAGCTGGCGCGCCGCAATGGTGCTACGCTCGTCGAGTCCGACTTTACCGGCAATTACGTCACGCAACCACAGACGTCGCTCGAACAGGCGGAGCGCGCCCGCTCGGGATCGACGGCGTTGCGCGAGCGCATGAGCGCTCTACCGCCGGACGACCCATCGCTGTCCGGACTGACTGTCGCAGGCTGGCTGGCCCGTCAGGACGAATCGGAGGACGTGAAGGCGGCCTTCAGGACAATGATCGAAGGCCTGTGGTGCGTCAGCCTCGAGATCATGCCGGCCTGGTATCTCATTGACAACGACAGACGCATCACGAACGAGGTCGGCGAATTGCAATATTCGCTCGCTGGCACGATGCAGGCTTTGGCCGACCAGTTGGCAGAAGAACTGGGCGCAAGCATTCGGCTGTCGGAACCTGCAATTAGAATCGAACATGGCTCGAGCGGCGTTCGCGTGCTGACCGACAAAGCCGCCTACGAAGCCGATGCAGCGCTGGTCGCTGTGCCTCCGATGACGGCGCGACGGATCGACTATGAGCCGGCCCTGTCTCTGCGATTGAGCAAGGCTCTTGGCGCATGGCAAAGCGGCGCGGTCATCAAGGTGCTGGCACGCTACGCAAAACCGTTCTGGCGCGAGAAGGGCGTGAGCGGCATGGTGATGTGGCGGGAGCCTTCGGGGCTGTTCGCCTTCGATTCCAGCCGTGACATCAACCACCCGCAGCTTACCTTTTTCGTCGGCGGCCCTCTTGCCACGGAATGGACCCGGTATGGCGAGCAGGCGATCCGTGACGCAGCCAAGGCAAAGCTTGTCACCGCGCTCGGGCCCGAGGCCGCCGATCCGCTCGACATGACAGTCCGCGACTGGACCGGCGATCGCTGGAGCGGCGGTGCCTATAGCGACGTGATCGTGGACATGGCGGCCCGGGACGCCGAAAGCGTCATCCGGACGGGGGCACCGCCGCTTTTCTTCGCTTCGTCGGAATTGTCGCCGTCCTTTCCCGGCTACGTCGAGGGGGCGATCGTTTCGGGACGGCAGGTGGCGGCCAGGATCGTATCCGCCCTCGGCTAATCCGCTGATACGTCAGCCACCATGGACAAGCCTCGACAGCCGTGGCACGAACGCCGGGCGAGCGGGGGGTTTCGACATGTCCGTCACACAGCAATCCAACTCCACAAAGTCACCGGGAACCGAGACTTTGACCGGCCCCTTGCTGGTCGTGTTGGCGGTGGTCGTCGTCGCCGGACTGCTGTTTGGCTATGACCAGGGCGTCATATCGGGCGCGCTCGACGGCATAAAAAGACAATTCAGCCTGAGCGCCATCCTGGTCGAGGTGGTGACAAGCTGGGTTACGCTCGGCGCGCTTGTCGGGTCGCTGGGCGGAGGCTGGTTGGCCGACCATTACGGGCGCCGCCGCGCGGTGCTCATCGCGGGTGCCCTGTTCGTGGTCGGCGCACTGCTACAGGCCACCGCACCGGACGTGACGCTGCTCGTGTTCGGCCGCCTCGTCGTTGGCTTCGGCGTCGGCGTCGCGGCGGTGGCGGCTCCGCTTTACGGCTCGGAACTCGCGCCCGCAGCGCATCGTGGACGCTTTGTCGCTGCGTACCAGCTCGCGATCACCATCGGCATCTTCCTTGCCTACCTGGTGAATGCGGGGCTCGCCGCCGATGGCGACTGGCGCTGGATGCTTGGAATTTCGCTGGTCCCCGGCGTGCTGCTCGTTCTGGTCGGCTCGCTTGGCGTGGAATCGCCACGCTGGCTGGTGAAGATGGGCCGGCGCGACGAGGCGCGGGCCGTGCTTGGCAAGGTCTGGCCCGGAGAGGACAATACGGCGCGGCTCACAGCGATCGAGCACACGCTGGACGAAGAAGCCGGCAAGGCGTCATGGCGCGAGGTCTTCGACCCTGCATGGCGCAAGCCGTTGGTGATTGCGCTCGGGCTCGCGATCTTCCAGCAGATCACCGGCATCAACGCGATCATCTACTACGCCAACCAGATTTTTGCGGCCGCCGGCTTTTCCACCGCCGCGCAGCAGACGACCGCCACCACTTGGGCTGTAGGCGGCGTGAATGTCGCCGCAACCTTCATCGCCATCGCCTTCATCGACAAGCTCGGTCGCCGGCCTCTGCTTCTTGTCGGGCTTGTCGGCATGGGCCTGGCACTGCTCGTGGTGGGTCTCGCCTTCCTGTCGATCGACGGCGAACCCGCTGGACAGGGGCCAACAACGGCCGGCATCGTGACGCTCATCGCGCTGGTGGTCTTCATTGTCTCGTTCGCCTTCTCGCTTGGGCCTGTCGTATGGACCGTCATCAACGAGATATTCCCGGGCAAGGTGCGTGGTCGCGCGGTTGCGGTGGCGACGGCCGTAAACTGGGGCTCGGCCTTCCTAGTCAGCCAGTTCTTCCTGACCCTGATCGAAGCCATCGGAAAATCCACCACCTTCTGGCTGTTTGCCTTCTTCTGCGCGGTCGGATGGGTCTGGGTTTACCGTACCGTGCCGGAGACGAAGGGGCGATCGCTTGAGGAGATCGAGCGTAGCTGGACCGGGCAAGCCGCCCCGGCGGCGGTCTAAAAACTGGTCGGATGTCCGCATTGTCAAATTGCTGAATCTGGTTTCGACTAGACGCTGACAGGCGGAACGCAAAAAGAGGTCATGAAAATGCAGCTCGGCATGATGGGACTTGGCAGGATGGGCGCGAACATGGTGCGCCGCCTGATGAAGGATGGCCACGAATGCGTCGTGTTCGACATCAACGCCGGTGCGGTCGCCGATCTTGCCAAGGAGGGCGGTGTCGGCGCGTCATCGCTCGAAGATTTTGTCGGCAAGCTGGCAAAGCCCCGGGCGGTCTGGCTGATGCTGCCGGCAGCCATCACCGGTAAGGTCGTGCACCAGGTCGCCGCGCTTCTGGAACCCGGCGATACCATCATAGACGGTGGCAACTCCAACTACCGTGACGCCGTTGATCTCGGTGCGGAACTCGCCAAGATCGGCATCAGTTTCGTTGACGTCGGCACTTCGGGTGGCGTGTGGGGCCTGGATCGCGGCTACTGCCTCATGATCGGTGGCCCGGAGGATGCCGTGAAACGGCTCGACCCGATCTTTGCGTCACTTGCACCAGGTGCGGACAAAGGCGCGGCTCCACCGGCAGCAGCCGGGACCGCCCCCTACGGTTACCTGCATTGTGGGCCGAGCGGCGCGGGACATTTCGTGAAGATGGTGCACAACGGCATCGAATACGGCTTGATGGCCGCCTATGCAGAGGGTTTCAACATCCTGCAGGCTGCCGATTCCGGCAAGAAGGCGCGCACGGCCGACGCCGAGACGACACCGCTCGACCAGCCGCAATACTACCAGTTCGATATCGATCTGCCGGCGGTCGCCGAGGTCTGGCGGCATGGCTCCGTGGTCGGCTCATGGTTGCTTGACCTGACAGCAGGAGCACTTGCCGCCGACCCGACCCTGAAGAACTTCGGCGGCCGTGTCTCGGACTCCGGGGAGGGTCGTTGGACGCTGAAAGCCGCGATCGACACTGGCGTGCCGGCGCCCGTACTCTCCACGGCGTTGTTTGATCGCTTCTCCTCGCGCGGCGAATCCGAATTCGCTGACAAGCTGCTTTCGGCGATGCGGTTCGCCTTCGGCGGACACCTGGAGAAGAAGTAGGTCGCCGCATAGACCCGCGTTCGTCAAAATAACTGTGACTTACGTGGCGTCAACGACTGGTTAGGACACGTCGCGGATTGCCAGACGAGTTCAGCGGGTATTCTCCTCGAATTGGCTTTTTGAGGAGGGACCATTATGTCTAAAAAGCTGATTGCGGAGTTTCTAGGTACATTCTGGCTTGTATTCGGCGGTTGCGGCAGCGCGGTACTGGCCGCAGGCTTTCCGGAATTGGGAATCGGATTTACCGGCGTGGCGCTGGCGTTCGGGTTGACGGTGCTGACCATGGCCTATGCGGTCGGCGGCATTTCGGGCGGACATTTCAATCCGGCAGTGTCTGTCGGCCTGATGGTCGCCGGGCGTTTCGACGCCAAGGATCTGATCCCCTACGTCATAACGCAGGTGGTCGCCGCCATAGCGGCATCCGCCGTGCTCTATATCATTGTCAGCGGCAAGGCGGATTTCGCCGGCATCGGCGGATTTGCCACGAACGGCTACGGCGAAGCCTCGCCCGGCAAGTTCGGGCTGGGTTCGGCCCTGCTGATCGAGGTCGTCCTCACATTCGGGTTCCTGATCGTCATCCTGGGCTCGACCCATGGCCGCGTCCCGGCAGGGTTTGCGCCGATCGCCATCGGCCTCGCCCTGACGCTCATTCACCTCATCTCGATCCCAGTTACCAACACGTCGGTCAATCCGGCGCGTTCCACCGGCCCAGCGCTCTTCGTGGGTGGCGTGGCGTTGCAGCAGCTCTGGCTGTTCTGGGTCGCGCCGATCGTCGGTGCGGCGCTTGCCGGCTTCGTCCACAAGTCCCTGCTCGAAAAGGACTGACGCTGGCTACGGCTGGAAAAATAACGGCGCCCTGGAGGCGCCGTTTCTTTTTTGGTCTGCGGAAAACGGCGTATCAGGCGAAATACTGCCCGCCATTGGCGGTGATTGTCGATCCCGTGATGAAGCCGGCTTCATCCGAAGCCAGGAAGACGACGCAGCGTGCGATCTCTTCCGGTTCGCCCAACCGGCCGACCGGTATCTGCGGAATGATGCGTTCGTTGAGCACCTTCTCGTCGATGGCCTTCACCATCTCCGTCGCGATGTAGCCAGGCGCGATCACATTGACGGTGATGCCGGCACGAGCCCCTTCCTGCGCCAGCGCCTTGGTGAAACCGATGTCGCCGGCCTTCGCAGCCGAATAATTGGCTTGGCCTGCCTGACCCTTCTGGCCGTTGATCGAGGAGATCGTGATCACGCGGCCAAATTTCCTGTCGCGCATGCCGCTCCACAGCGGATGCGTCATGTTGAAGACACCAGAGAGGTTGGTGTCGATGACCTCTTTCCACTGCTGGGGCGTCATCCGATGGAACATGGCGTCACGCGTGATGCCGGCATTGTTGACGAGGACGTCGACAGGACCGAGATCGGCCTCAACCTGCTTGATACCCGCCGCGCAGGCTTCGTAGTCAGCCACAGACCATTTGTAGACAGGAATGCCTGTGTCCGCCTTGAACTTTGCCGCAGCTTCGTCGTTGCCGGCATAGTTGGCCGCAACCTTATATCCCGCTGCCTTCAAGCCGATCGAAATGGCTGCGCCAATACCACGCGAACCTCCGGTAACGAGTGCGACCCGTGTCATGCTTTCCTCCCCTTGGGTGGGGTCAATTGTGAATGGAAAAACGGTGAATGGAAAGCGGCAGAAGGATCGTTGCCGGCACTATTCCATTCACCGCTGACAGTTACCGGCTTCAGAGCGCCTCGACACACATGGCGACGCCCATGCCGCCGCCGATGCAGAGCGTAGCCAGGCCCTTCTTGCCACCGCGACGCTTCAGCTCATAGACCAGCGTGTTGAAGACGCGCGCGCCCGACGCGCCCACCGGATGGCCGATGGCGATGGCACCGCCATTGACGTTGACGATATCCGGGTTCCAGCCCATGTCCTTGTTGACCGCGCAAGCCTGCGCGGCGAAAGCTTCGTTGGCCTCCACGAGGTCGAGATCACCGACCGACCAGCCCGCCTTCTCAAGCGCCTTGCGCGAGGCCGGTATCGGGCCGGTGCCCATGATCGCCGGATCGACGCCAGCGGTCGCCCAGGACACGATCCGCACCAATGGAGTGAGGCCACGGCGAGCCGCTTCCTCCTCCGTCATCAGCACGACCGCGGCAGCGCCGTCATTGATGCCTGAAGCATTGGCTGCCGTAACCGTGCCATCCTTGTCGAAGGCCGGCTTCAGCTTCGCGACGGTCTCCAGCGTCGTGCCCACCCTGATATATTCGTCCTGATCTACGATCGTGTCGCCCTTGCGGCCCTTGATCGTGACCGGGACGATCTCGTCCTTGAAGCGGCCGGCGTTCTGTGCAGCTTCCGCCTTGTTCTGCGAGGCGACGGCGAAGCGGTCCTGCTCCTCACGGGTCAGCTGCCATTTGCGTGCGACGTTCTCGGCCGTGATGCCCATGTGATAGCCGTGGAATGCATCGGTCAGACCATCCTTGATCATGGTGTCGACCAGCTTCAAGTCGCCCATCTTCACACCGGCGCGCAGGTACTGCGCGTGGGGGGCCATCGACATGGATTCCTGTCCACCCGCGACGATGATCTTGGCATCGCCTGATGTGATCTGCTGCATGCCGATCGCGATTGCGCGCAAGCCTGAACCGCAGAGCTGGTTCAGGCCCCAGGCCGTTGCCTCCTGCGGGATGCCGGCCGCCATGGCTGCCTGCCGAGCAGGATTCTGGCCTTGGGCTGCGGTCAGGATCTGGCCGAGGATGACCTCATCAACCTCTGAAGCCTCGACCTTGGACCGGACCAGCGCTTCCCTGACGGCGACGGCTCCGAGCTCGTGCCCAGGCACATTCGCGAAGGCTCCGTTGAAAGAACCAACCGGGGTACGGGCGGCGCCGGCGACGACAATGGAAGCGGACATGGCGTTCTCCAGAAGAAAGCAGCGGAAAGGCTGGATTTATGCACCTTTCTTCCGCGTTTCCATGCCCCAAGTCAAATCGGATGCCGCGTCCCATCTGGAGTGCTGCGCTATGCTGCAGCCATGCTGCGCAGCATGAATTGACCGCGTTGCAGCATAAGGATTCTTCTGCACTGCACAAAGCGCTTGGAATCGCGTCGCTTTTAGGCCTATCCTGAACTTTCAGGCGCAATCGTTACCGGGGGCAAAGGGCTGCCGGTCTTCTGGGAGGATGTCGATGCCCGCCAAGGACGAACCGGTGGTAATCAAGAAATACGCAAATCGCCGCCTCTATAATACGGGCACCAGCACCTACGTGACGCTCGAAGACCTTGCCGGCATGGTAAAGCGTGGCGAGGAATTCACCGTGCAAGACGCCAAGTCGGGCGAGGACATCACGCACCCCGTCCTGACCCAGATCATCTTCGAGCTGGAGAACAAGGACGGGCAGAACATGCTGCCGATTCCCTTCCTGCGCCAGTTGATCGCCTTCTATGGCGACCAGATGCAGATGGTGGTGCCAAGCTTCCTCGAGCAGTCGATGATCGCCTTTGCCAAGGAGCAGGAGCGTTTCCGCGAGCAGATGAAGTCGGCCATGGGCAAGGGACCGATGGACATGATGCAGATGGCTACGCCGATGAAAGCGCTGGAGGATCAGACCCGCCGCAACATCGAGCTGTTCCAGAACGCCATGCGCATGTTCACGCCATTCCCGAATGGAGGGGTGACAGCAGCGTCTCCCGAACCGGCGCGCAAGGAATCGGAAAAGTCCGACGAGCTTTCGGAGCTGAAGCAGCAGATCGCCGCGATGCAACGCAAGATCGATTCGATGAACTGACCGCGTATCGACGGCGCGGCCTGTTGCCGCTCAATTGATGCTGATGTCACGGCCTGCGGCGCGCAGCGATACCGAGAAGCCGGCCAGGACGTCGATCAGCGCGATGACCATCAGCACGAAGAAGACAGGGTGCGCCGCGCCCTGCACCAGCAGGAACTGGACCAGGAACGCGACGAACACGAAGGTCGACAGAAGATGATCGATCACTGACGCATTCGAGGTGCGGGTCGCCTTCACGATCTCGACGAAGAAGAACAAAAGCGCGATGACGATCATGAGGATGCCAAGCGTCATCGAAAAGTTGCCGCCCGACATCATGCGGAAAGAAAACAGTTCCGTCTGCCAGGGATCGCCGTTGGGCCCATCGCCGAAAAAACCTGCCAGCCCCAGGTTGTAGAGGATGAAGGGCACGATCATCAGCGGGATACTCTTCAGCATGGCATTCTCCTGATTCCCTCGCACTCTGTAGAAAACGCCATCTGCACCCCGTCAAGGCCGCCTGCGGGCTTCTTGCCGCCGCACCAAATCCCGATCATACGGGTCGACAATGATTTCGAAGGTTTCGTAACATAAACTCACCAAATGTGATGCAAGGCAGGACCTGTTCTGTGGCAAAAACCGCGCCTTGAGAGCGGAACGCAAGGCTGTTTGGGGACGACGACTATGGCTGGCAAATATTTCGGGACCGACGGCATCCGTGGGAAAGCCAATACATTTCCGATGACTCCGGAAGTGGCGATGAAGGTCGGCATGGCTGCCGGTCTCTCGTTCCAGCGCGGCAACCATCGGCACCGCGTCGTACTCGGCAAGGATACCCGGCTTTCCGGTTACATGATCGAGAACGCCATGGTGGCCGGCCTGACGGCCGCCGGCATGGATGTCTTTCTTCTCGGCCCGATCCCGACGCCCGCGGTCGCCATGCTCGCACGCTCGCTGCGCGCGGACATCGGCGTGATGATCTCGGCATCACACAATCCCTATCATGACAACGGCATCAAGCTGTTTGGCCCGGACGGCTACAAGCTCTCGGACGAGATCGAGACCAACATCGAGGCCATGCTGGAGAGCGGTCTGGACATGGCGCTGGCCGATTCCGAAAGCCTCGGCCGCGCAAAGCGCATCGACGGCGTTCACGACCGCTACATCGAGTTTGCCAAACGGACGCTGCCGCGCTCCATGTCGCTGGCTGGATTGAGGGTCGTGGTCGATTGCGCCAATGGCGCCGCCTACAAGGTCGCGCCGGAAGCGCTCTGGGAACTCGGCGCGGAGGTGTTTCCGATCAATGTCGAACCCAACGGCTTCAACATCAACCACGAATGCGGCTCGACGCACCCCGTTGGGCTGTCAAAGAAGGTGCATGAGGTGCGCGCCGACATCGGCATCGCGCTCGACGGAGATGCCGACCGCGTGGTTATCGTCGACGAGAACGGCAATGTGATCGACGGCGACCAGATCATGGGGCTTGTCGCGGAATCCTGGCAGCAATCCGGCAGGCTGGTCGGAGGTGGCGTTGTCGCCACCGTCATGTCCAACCTCGGGCTGGAGCGCTTCCTGTCGGGCATCGGCCTCGAACTCCACCGCACCAAGGTAGGCGACCGCTACGTCGTTGAGCATATGCGGGCGCACGGGTTAAATGTCGGCGGCGAACAGTCGGGCCACATCGTGCTTTCCGACTTCTCGACCACCGGCGACGGGCTCGTCTCCGCACTGCAGGTGCTTGCCTGCGTGAAACGGCAAGGCAAGCCGGTAAGCGAGGTGGCGAAGAAATTCGAGCCCGTGCCACAACTTCTGAAAAACGTTCGCTTCTCCGGTGGGAAGCCGCTCGAAGAGGCCCCAGTCAAGGCGGCGATCGAAGAGGCGCGCAGCCAGCTCGGCAAGTCGGGCCGGCTCGTCATTCGTCCGTCGGGAACCGAACCCTTGATCCGCGTCATGGCGGAGGGCGACGACCCAAGCCTTGTCCGCAAGGTGGTCGACGACATCGTTGGCGTGATCGCCGAGACGCGCAGCGCGGCCTGACGCCTTCGCATTTCTTTGCGACGGCAGGCGCGCGGCACTATATCAGGGTAAACTTCTGCCCGCGAGGAAATGCCATGGACGCGAAGACATATCCCGTCACCCGTACCGATGCCGAGTGGCGCGCCAAGCTGACGCCCGAACAGTACCAGATCATGCGCAATCACGGCACAGAGCGGCCGGGAAGCTGCGCCCTGCTGTACGAAAAGCGCGCAGGCACCTTCAGTTGCGTCGGCTGCGACCAACCGCTGTTCGAATCCACGCTGAAATTCGAGAGCGGCACCGGCTGGCCAAGCTTCAATGACCCAGTCGCGGGATCGGTCGAGACCACCGAAGACCGGAGCTATGGAATGGTCCGGGTCGAGGTGCATTGCGCGCGCTGTGGCAGCCACCTTGGCCATGTGTTTCCGGATGGTCCTCCGCCCACTGGGCTGCGTTATTGCATCAACGGCGTGGCGCTCGATTTCCACCCCACCTGACAAAACACCCCATCGGCAGCGCCGGGTCCTTCCCGGCACGCCAGCCTCCCGGATATCGCCTCTCCCCAAGTGCTGAAAGCATGCTATTGCACCAAAGCCGGGAGATGCTAGGGGAGGTCCGCATAAACACCGATTTCAATATTCGTTATGCCGTCGATCCACAGGTCGCCGCCAGCGCGACAGACGAGCTGCGCAGCTATTTCCACATCGGCAACCTGTTCGTGCCGGGACACGCCAAACCCGTGATGCTGGAAACGTTGCGATGACCGACCGCCTTTCGGACAAGACACTCGGAACTTTGCCGGCCCCGATCGACGACGTACCGCGCTATGACCGAACGGCGGTTACGCCAGGCATCGTGCATCTCGGCGTTGGCGCATTTCACCGCGCGCACCAGGCAGCTTATGTCGACGATTGCCTTGCCGCCGGCGAGCTCAGCTGGGGTATCATTGGTGCGTCGCTGCAGAGCGCTTCGACCTACGATGCGCTGGCCCCGCAAGACGGTCTTTATACGCTAGCCGGACGCGGCAGCGATGGCGAACGGTTGCGGATCATCGGCTCGATCCAGCAGATGCTGGTCGCGCCGCGCGATCCGGCGAAACTGCTTGACGCCCTGACCGATCCGCGTGTGCGTATCGTGACGCTGACGATCACCGAGAAGGCTTATTTGCGGAATGCCGCTGGAGGTCTAGACGCCGACCATCCCGGCATTCAGGCCGATCTGGCAGACCCCTCGAAGCCCCAGACCGTACACGGATTTTTGGTCGAGGCGCTGGCGCGCCGGCGTGACGCCGGAACGAAACCTTTCACGATCCTTTCTTGTGACAATCTCCCGTCGAACGGCGCGACGTTGCACCGGCTGCTGGTCCAGTTTGCCGAACTCCGCGATTCCGATCTGGCAAAACACGTCGCAGGCGTGGCCTGTCCGTCGAGCATGGTGGACCGTATCGTACCAGCGACTACAGATGCAGACCGGCAGCGTGTCTCGACAATTCTGGGCGTGGAGGACGCCTGGCCGGTCATGACAGAGCCGTTCTCCCAATGGGTGATCGAGGACAATTTCCCGGCTGGCCGGCCACAGTGGGAAAAGTTCGGCGTCGAGATGGTGCGCGACGTGCGGCCTTTCGAGGAGATGAAGCTGCGCCTCTTGAACGGCGCGCACTCGTCGATCGCCTATCTTGGGCTTCTCGCCGGCCACGAGACGGTGGCGAAATCGTTCGGCGATCCCAGAATTCACAGTTTCGTGCAGGCGCTCTGGTCGGAAGCGAAGACGACCTTGCCTTCGGACGCCGGCCTCGACACGCAAAGCTACATCGCGGCGCTCACCGAGCGGTTCGACAACACGGCGCTGGCGCATCGCACGGCCCAGATCGCAAACGACGGAAGCCAGAAGCTACCGCAGCGCATAATCGGCTCGGCGATTGATCGACTTGAGACGGGGAATAGCGCCGAGCATCTGATGCTGACCGTGGCGGCTTGGATACGCGCAGCCGAATTGCGGGGCACGGAACTGCCGACAGGCCACTTCACCGACCCGCTTGACAGCAAGCTCGCAGACATCGCGCGCAGAGGTGGCAGTGCCGTCGAAACCGTTGCAGCTATATTCGACCTCGCCGGCTTCGCGAAGGGCAACGTCCACCGCCCGGATCTTGAAGCGATGGCGGCCGGTCATCTCGACCTGCTGCGCATCATAGGCGTCGAAGCGACCCTCGCCCAATTCGAAGCAGGAAGGACATCCCATTGAAACAGACATGGCGCTGGTTCGGCCCGGACGATCCGGTGCTCCTGTCGCATGTGCGCCAGGCCGGAGCGACGGGCGTCGTAACAGCCCTGCACCACCTTAATGACGGTCGTATCTGGCCTGCGGACGAGATCGCCACACGCAAGGCGATCGTTGAGGAGGCCGGCCTGACCTGGTCCGTAGTCGAGAGCGTGATCGTCCACGAGGACGTGAAGACCCGAACCGGGCGATATCGCGAGCTGATCGACAACTACAAGGCTTCGATCCGCAATCTGTCCAAGGCCGGCATCAAGACGATCTGCTACAATTTCATGGCGATCACGGACTGGACACGAACCGACCTCGACTACCCGATGTGGCATGGCGGAACCGCGCTGCGGTTCGATATCGTCGACTTCTGCGCCTACGACGTCCTGGTGCTGAAACGAGCAGGCGCGGAGGCCGACCATCCGGTGGAGCGCATCGCAGCAGCCAGGACGCGACTCGCTGCGATGAGCGAGAGCGCGATAGCGAAGCTCGAGGCAAACCTGATCGGCTGGGTGCCCGCACGCGAATTCGTCCACGACCGCGAAGGGTTCCGCCGCGTGCTCGATATCTATCGCGACGTGTCGCCGGAAGGTTTTCGCGACAACCTGTTCGCCTTGCTGCGCGAGATCATCCCGGTGGCCGAGGAGGCTGGCGTAAAGATGGCCATCCATCCGGACGATCCGCCCTTCCCGCTCTTCGGACTGCCGCGGATCGTGAAGGATGCTGATGATGCGGCGGCGCTTCTGGCAGCCTATCCGTCACCCTCGAACGGCCTGACGTTTTGCACCGGGTCCTACGGTGCGAATCCGCAAAACGACCTGCCTGAAATGGCGCGACGCTTCGGCCCTCGGATCCATTTTGCCCACCTGCGCAATGTCACCAAAGAGCCTGACTGCTCGTTCCACGAGGCCGAGCATCTGGAAGGCGACACGGACATGGTTGCCGTCGTCGATGCGTTGCTCGCCGAGGAGAAGCGCCGCCGGGCCGCTGGCATCGAAGACCGGGAAATCCCGATGCGTCCCGACCACGGCCATGCGATCGTCGACGACATCGGCAAGAAGGTGAACCCCGGCTATTCCTGTATCGGCAGGCTGAAAGGGCTGGCGGAATTGCGCGGGATCATGCGGACCCTTGAAACATTGAGGGCCTGAACGGTCGCGCTGATCACGCGCGCTGGTTTTCGAGAATCTTTTTTCGAAGTGAGCTTGTCGCCCTAACTGTCTTGTTATACCTTTGTTCAACAAGAACAGGGGAGCCGGCACGGGTGAGACAAACCAGGTGCCCAGATGTGATCGGGGCGTTTGATCCCGGCTGGATGATGCCGGGCAGCGGCTTGTGGATCGCCGCCACGCCCTGGCGAATTACGATCGCCGCCCCGCGACGCATCAGGCGCGATTTCGCCTGAGGAGAAGCGGGGACCATGCTGACATACGCAGTCAAGCGCATAGGTCTCGGACTCCTCATCCTCGTCTTCGTCATGGTCACCATGTATGCGGCCGTGTTCCTGGTGCCGGGGGACCCGGCAACGGTGGCGCTCGGCCCGCGCGCAACGCCCGAACTGAAGCGATTGCTGACCGAGCGGATGGGTCTCGACCAACCCGTTTGGTGGCAGATCATCGAGTTCTTTCGCAACGCGCTGACGGGCAATCTTGGCTACGACGTCTGGTCGAACCGCCCAGTCTCGACGCTGGTGCTGGAGGCCCTACCCAACACGTTGATCCTTGGCACGACGGCCTTGATGACCGCCCTTATCCTCGGCGTTCCTCTGGGATGCCTCGCGGTCGTCAAGCGTGGCACGCTCGCGGATCATCTGATCGGCGTGCTCTCGGTCGCCGTCATCGCCGTCCCTTCCTTCGTGGTCGCCATCTATTCGCTGCTGCTGTTTGCGGTGACGCTCCGCTGGCTTCCGGCGATTGGCGCCGGCGAGGCCGGTGACATCGGCAGTCAGGTGCGGGCTCTCATCCTGCCCGCGCTTGCGATTGCGCTGGGCTGGATCGGCTACATCTCGCGCATGGTTCGGGCCTCCATGATGGAGGTCATGAACGAGCCGCATATCCGCACGGCGCGGTCGTTTGGCCTGCCGGAATGGAAGATCGTCTCCAAATATGCGCTGCGGATTGCCATCATCCCGACTATTTCCCTTGTGGCGGTCGGTCTCGGCGGCATCCTGTCCAGCGCCGTGTTCGTGGAAGCCGTTTTCTCGCGGCCGGGCATCGGCAAGCTGATCACCGATGCGGTCAACACCCGCAACTATCCGGTCGTCATGGGCACCGTCCTGATGATGACGGCAATCTACGTGTCGATAACGATCGCCGCCGATCTTCTGATCGCACGGCTCGATCCGAGGGTTCGTGATGTCTTCCGTGGCTGAACTCGGCGCCTCGATTCCGGACCGACAACGTTTCCCGCGCTTGCGGGCAATGATGAGCGATCCCGTGATCGCGATCGCCGTTCTGCTGGTCGCGGGATTCTTCATCACGGCAGCCTTTGCGCCATGGATCGCGCCTTACTCGCCGACCAAGATCGATGTGCTGAACAAGCTCCAGCCCCCCTCCGCCGCACACTGGTTCGGCACGGATCACCTCGGTCGAGATCTTTTGTCCCGCGTGATCTACGGCGCTCGCACCGCGCTGATGATCGCGATCGTTTCCGTCGCAATCGCCGGCGTGATCGGCATGCTCCTCGGCCTGATCGCCGGGTACGGGCCGCGGTGGCTGGACGGCATTCTGGTGCTGACCTTCGACAGCCTGAATTCGCTGCCGATGATCATGTTCGCGCTCGCCATCATCACGGTGATGGGCGCGGGCACCGGAACGCTGATCCTCGTGATCGCCATGACATCGTTCCCCAGCTATGCGCGGCTGATACGGGCGCAGACGCTTGCGCTCAAGAACAGCGACTACATCGTTGCCGAGCGGCTTCTCGACGCCAGCCCGCCGAGGATTCTGTTCGTTCACCTGCTGCCGAACGTGATCGGCCCGCTCATCATCCTGCTCTCCATGGACATTCCGGTGGTCATCATGGTCGAGGCCGGCCTGAGTTTCCTCGGCCTCGGCGTCAGGCCTCCGACACCGTCATGGGGATCGATCCTCTATGACGGCTACACGTCCATCCGCTCGGCGCCCTACATGGTGATCTTCGGCGGACTGCCGCTGGTGCTCGCAACGCTTGGCTTCACCTTCCTCGGCGAGGGGCTACGGGACTATCTCGATCCGCGCATGAAAGTGGGGCGACCAGCATGACTGCTTCGCTCACGGTCGAAAATCTCAGTGTCCGCTACCGGACGCCACACGGCTCCGTCCATGCGCTGCGGCACGTCAACATGGAAGCCAGGCCAGGCGAGGTCATCGGCATCGTTGGCGAGAGCGGCTGCGGCAAGTCCACGCTGGTGACCGCGCTGGCGAACCTGCTTCCTGCCAATGCATCCGTCGACGGCTCGATCCGCTACGGCGCGCTTGACCTGACAGGACTGGACGAGCGCCATCGGCGGGCCCTGCGCGGCGACGAGATCGCGCTCGTGGGCCAGGATCCGATGACGGCCTTCAATCCGGTCCTGACGATCGGCGACCAGCTCATCGACTTCCAGCATCATCGCAAGGACATCGGTCGCGCCGACAAGAAGAATCGGATCGCGGACATGCTGGCCAAGGTCGGCATCTCGGACGCTGACCGACGCATGGCAAACTACCCGCACGAGCTGTCGGGCGGAATGCGCCAGCGCGTGGCGATCGCGGCCGCCCTGCTGACCGATCCCGGTCTTCTGATCGCCGACGAGCCAACGACCGCTCTGGACGTGACCATGGAAGCGCAGATCATCCATCTGCTCCGGGAACTAAGGCGTGAGTACAACGGCGTGATCATCGTCGTCTCGCATCACCTTGGCGTCATCGCGGAACTCTGCGACCGGGTCTATGTGATGTACGCAGGGGAGGTCGTAGAAAGCGGGGACGTCGATGCGATCTTCCACGACGCGCGCCACCCCTATACGCGCGCATTGCTGGCCTGCGACCCCGCACGTTTCCATGAACGGCTGGAACGGCTGCCGACCATTCCGGGATCGCTGCCCAGCCTGACTCAACTGCCGGTCGGTTGCGTCTACGCCCCTCGCTGCGCGGACTGTTTCGAACCCTGCCCGGTCCATCCGCCGCCGGTCGTGCGTCTCTCGGCCGATCATGCCGTGTCGTGCCACGGAGCTAGGGCATGACCCCAATCATCACAACAGAAGAACTGTCGGTCACGTTTGCCCGACGCAGGCTGTCCGATCGCCTGCTCGGCTTGTCGCCGCCACCCGAATTCAACATACTGGATAAGGTCAGTCTCGCTCTCATGCCGGGCGAGACGCTCGGTCTCGTCGGCGAATCCGGCTCCGGCAAGACCACGCTGGCGCGCACCATGCTCGGGCTGAACCGAGCGAGCGAGGGCGAGATTCGCTTCGAGGGCCGGCCGGTAAAGACACAGCCGGATTTCCGCATGGTGCGGCGCAAGTCCGCCATGATGTTCCAGGATCCCGTCGCCTCACTCAGCCCGCGGCAGAAAGTGGGGGCTCTGCTCACTGAACCTTTTGTCATCCGGCGCATGGCGATGCACGACCGCAAGGCGACGGCAAAGTCGCTTCTTGCGCAAGTCGGATTGCCGGCCTCCTTTGTCGAGCGTTACCCGCATGAGCTATCTGGCGGGCAGGCGCGCCGCGTCGGCGTTGCCCGCGCCTTGGCGCTGAAGCCGAGCCTCCTCATCGCCGACGAGCCGACGGCCGGCCTCGACGTCTCCGTGCAGGGCGACATCCTCAATTTGATTGCGGAGCTCAAGGAGGAGCTGGCCTTCGCGTCGATGATCGTCACCCACAACCTGGCAATGGTCAGGCATGTCAGCGATCGCTTGGCGATCATGTATCTGGGGCGGCTGGTCGAGACAGGCCCGACACAGGACGTGTTCGACGCACCGCTTCATCCCTATACAGCTTCGTTGATCAAGTCGGAGCCTGTACCCGACCCGCGCCGACGCAGGGAAAGCCTTGCCATCAAGGGAGAAATCCCAAGCGTCTTCCGGCGACCGCAGGGCTGCGAATTCCATACGCGCTGCCCGGTCGCCCGCGAGCTTTGCCGCGCCGCCACGCCGTCATACCGCGCACTGTCCGGCAACAGGACGGTCCGCTGCCATTTCCCGCTGGAGAACCGCGGGCAAGAACCGGAGGTGCTTAACAGCGCCTTCGCAAACTCAAGGGGAAAGAAACATGATCAGGTGGAATACAGATCGACGTAAATTCCTCAAGGCGGCAGGCGCGTTCGGCGCCGCTGCCGCATTGAAGCCCGGCTTCGCATGGTCGGCGGATGGCGACACGCTGCGTATCCGCATGGAAGGCGATCTTCAGGTGCTCGACCCGGCCTTCATGATCGGCGCCATCGAAGATGTCATCATGCGCGGCATCTATGTGTCACTCAATCGCCTGGGCGATCTTCGGGAAGGATCGCCATGGTCGCCCTGGGGCGCCGAGAAGATCGAGCAGAAGGACCCGAAGACGATCGCCTTCACGCTGATCGAAGGGTTGAAGTGGACGAACGGCTTCGGTGCAGTCACGGCAGAGGATGTGAAGTTCTCCTACGAGCGTGTCGCCAACCCCGATAACGCATCGCCCTGGGCCTATCAGTTCGAACAGCTAGACCATGTCGAGGTGGTCGACGAGCGCAACGGTATCATTCACCTCAAGAACCCCTATCAGCCGATCTACGTCGTGGCGCTGCCCTATTACGGGGGGCACATCATTTCCAAGGCGGCAACGGAGAAAGCTGGTGGCAAATACACTACAGAGGTCCCCGCGACCTGCGGACCCTATCTTTTTACGAGTTGGGAGCAGAAGCAGAAGGTCACGCTGACTGCGAACCCGGACTGGCCGGGTCCGAAGCCGGATTTCGCCAAGGTGGAAATCTACGTCGTCGCGGACGACCAGGCAGCACAGCTCGCCTACGAGGCCGATGCGTTTGACTACACCAAGATCGCGGTTGGCGAGGCAGCCGCCGTCAAGGCTTCCCCGCCGCCAGACACAACCCTCGTCGAGGCGCAGTCCACTCGCTACCAGTGGCTGAGCATCAACATGCTGAGCCCAAGACTGCAGGATGTGCGTGTCCGGCAGGCCGTGCAGCACGGCATCGACGTCAGCCAGATCCTGACCGGTGCCTACAATGACCTCGTGCCGCGCTCGACCGGCGTCGTCCAGCCGGGAACGCCGTTTGCTCGACCCGCCAATCTGATCCCCGGCGGCGACTATGAGAAGGCAGCGGCACTGCTCGCCGAGGCCGGCGCAAGCGATGTCACGCTGACGCTGACGGTCATGAACGACTCGTCACGCACCGCGATCGCGCAGATCATGCAGGCCAGTCTCGAACAGGCCGGTATCACCGTCGAGATCCAACCCCTGGACGAAGCCGCGTATTGGGGCGTTGGCGACAAGACACAGGGCGACGGCTACAAGAACATCGATCTCGTCCTGATGGATTTCGCGGGCGGCGTCGATCCGTCCGAAAACCTTGTCTGGTTCCGCCCCGACCAGATCGGCGTCTACAACTGGTCCGGATTCGATAGCCCTGAATACGAGGCAAGCTACCAGCAGATCATCACGGAGACGGACGAGGCCAAGCGAGTCGAGCTTTCCAGGCGTATGGAAACGCTGATGGAAGAATCAGGCGGCTTCATTTTCATCTGCCACCAGCCTCTTACGCTGATTCATAGGAACAGCTTCGAGCCACTCATTTACCCTGACGGCCACCCCAATCCGGTGCTGTTCAAGAAGAAGGCGTGAGCCGTGGACACGAGGCATGTCATGCTGTAGCCGAAGCCGGTGACTGACACGCTTTCCAATATCGACAAGAAGCGCGGTGGCAAGAAAGCCCCGCGTTTCAGCCGCGAACCGCCCCAGCAGCGGCGCGCCATGATGATCGAGGCTGCGACGCGCTGCCTGTCTCGTGGAGGCATCAGCGGCTTCACCGTCGATGCCATCTGCCGGGAGGCAGGCATATCACGCGGCCTCATCAACCACTATTTTGACAGTCTCGATGGGCTGCTCGTCGAGGTCTATCGCGCCTCGATGTACAAGAATGTGGCCTCGCACATCCAAGAGGCAAAACGCCGGCGCGCCGAAAACATCGGCTGGCCCCCTGAACTGGCGCTGGCGGAGTTGATCGGGTCCAACTTCGCGCCACGTTATTTCAACGGCGACAACCTGCTGCTCTGGCTTTCCCTGTGGGCCGAGATCGCCACCAACCCGCTGTTGAAGGCCGCGCATCGAGAACTCTACCAAGCCTATCGCGGAGAGCTCGCGGAAGATATAGCGGCAGTCGCGGCTGCTCGCGGCAGGATTGTGGACGCGCCGACGCTGGCACGCAACTTCATCGCGCTCGTCGACGGCCTCTGGCTGGAATGGTGTCTGGACGAAACAGTGCTGACGCCCGAAGCCGCCGAGGCGGCGGGCTTTGAGATGATCGAGGCGCAGGTCGGCCCGTTGCGCTGACGATCGCGCTGTCGCGGCTGGCCGACGATCGGGCAACCTCGCAGAGTTCGGCACACTCCCCGATCAGAGATAGCGTCGCAGTATGGCTTCCAGATAGGCATTGATCTGATCGTGTGCATGGCCATACCACGAGCCGTGCCCCATGCCCTTCAGGAGATGGAATTCGGCATTCGGGATCATGCCGGCGAGTTCCTCGCCATCCTGCGGCGGCGCCTGCACATCTTCGTCGAAGGCGACCACATGCACGGGACACCGGACGGACGGAAGCCTGTCCCGCTGGTCGTAACGCAGCGAGGCATCCCATTGCGGAACGAGCGACGCTTCGTTTTCGCCGCTGTTCATCCATTCGAGCAGGAGTTCACGGAGCTTCGGCCATAGCTCGCGGTCGCCCAGCGCGCGGGCCGGATAAAGCATGCTCGCATAATGCGTCACGCCCATCATTCCATCGAGCACGCCGCCGCGCTTGCGGAATTCGATTTCCGCTTCCTGATAGTCCCAGCCCCAGCCGGTGCTCCATGCACCCGTTCCCATGACGATGGCGCAACGGACAAGGTCGGGTCTGCTGATGGCGAGTTCCTGCACGATCGCCGAGCCGAGTGACGAACCGATCAAGGCAACAGGACCTCCGCATACGCCCTCTATCAGTTCCGCAAGGTCCGATGCGAAATCCGCCATCGTCCACGGCTGTGGGGTGTTGCAAGTCGTGCTGCCAATTCCGCGATTGTCGAAAACGGTGCTTTTGAAGTTCGGGTCGAAATGCGGCGTCTGGAACTTTTGCCAGTCATGTCCGGTCGAGCCGCCGCCTGCGACCCAGACGACATCGGGTCCGCTGCCGGTCTGCTCATAGTGAAGCGCAGCGGATGATCCCTCGAATACAGCCATTCAACGTTTCCCGATTTTTGACCGACAGCGAGGAGCGTTCAGTTCAGCGGCGAGCCGCCCTCGCACTTGCGGCGTTCCACATAGTCCTTCAACGCATCGTCGATCGCGGGATCGATCGGCGGCTGCTCGTAGTCGGACAGCATCCGCTTCCAGATCGTGTTGGCGCGTTCACGCGCCGTGATCTGCCCGCGCTCCATCCAGGTGTCGTAGTTGTCCCAGTTGGACACGATGGGAGAATAGAATGCGCGCTCGTAGCGCTGCATGGTATGCGCTGTCCCGAAGAAGTGCCCGGCGGGGCCGACTTCGCGAACGGCATCGAGCGCAAGCGTGTCGGTATCGACCACCGGCGGTTCGAAATACGCCGTCATCATCTGCAGCATTTCGCAGTCGATGACCAGCTTTTCGAAGGAGGCGGTCAGCCCGCCGCCGAGCCAGCCGGCAGCGTGCAGAACGAGATTGGCCCCGCCCATGAGGCTACCCCAAAGAGACATGGCACTCTCATAAGCGGCCTGTGCATCGACGGCATTGGCGGCGGTCACGTTTGACGAGCGGAACGGTACGCCGATGAGCCGGCTAAGCTGACCGGTGATCTGGGCGGCCTGAGTGTATTCCGGCGTGCCGAAGGCCGGCGCACCGGTACGCATGTCGACGTTGGAGGTGAAGCCACCATACATGACCGGAACGCCGGACCGCACGATCTGCGTCAGCACGATGCCCGCCATCGCCTCTGCATGCTGTTGCGCCAGGGCGCCCACCAACGTCACCGGGCTCATGGCGCCGGCAAGCGTGAACGGCGTGATGACATTCACCTGGCCATGTTCAGCCATGGCGATAAGGCCCTCGGCCATCGGTTCGTCAAGCTGCAGCGGCGAGTTGGTGTTGATGATGCCGGTAAAGACGGGCATTTCGCGGGCAAGGTTTTCGCGCGTGGTGCCGAGTGAGATCGCCACCATCTCCAGCGCGTCGATCGCCCGGCCGGTGCCGAGCGTCTGCGGCTGCCAGTTCTTGTCGAGCAGCGTGATCTCCGCATAATAGAGATCGAGGTGGCGCGTGTTCTGGTGCAGGTCGAGCGGCTCGAACGGCCCCCCGCCCTCCTGATGCAGGACGTTGAACGACTGGATCAGCCGGAGATAATCGCACATCTCGGCATAGGTGCCCGGGCGCCGACCGCGATCGTTGTCCATGACGTAGGCCGGTCCACCGACCGAGGACAGGATGCAATTCGGGCCGCCCACCTTGACGTTCTTCTGCGGATTTCGCGCGCGCAACTCGAACGATGCCGGCGCAGTCGAGATGCGCTTCATGACCATCGCCCGGTCGAAACGCACGCGCATCTCGCTTTCGTCGACATCAGCGCCCGCCGACTTGTAGAGCTGCCGCGCCTTTGGCTGCAGCACGCGCATGCCGATTTCTTCGAGGATCGTCAGCGCGGTCTCGTGGATCGCCTGCACCCGATCGGCGGAAAGCGGTTCGATCGGCGGATAGGGGCGAACCAGTTGCTTCCACGGCCGCTGCTGGATGCCGCCAATCTCGCGCGGGGCGCGGCCGGGCCTGCGACGTGCCGTGCTGCGCTCCATCCCCCCTCCTATTCCGCCGCCGCGCGCATGTCGAAATCCTCCGCGTCGACGATAGGTGTATCACGGCGGTAGGGTCGCGACGGGAGGACAAGTCCCAGTTCGCGCGCGAGTTTGTGGCCGCTGTGCACCGCATGAGCGATTGCTCCAGGGGCCAACGCGTCGCCGATGCGCTCGACGCCCAAGATCCCGGATGCCTTAAGTTCGTCGGCTCTCGCCAAGAGCGCGTCATAAAGTTCGTTTCTCGGCTTGCGCAGGCCGACGATCACGACGGAACGGCAGGCGACGTGCATTTCCTCGCCGGTGAAAACATGGGTCAGGGTTGCGGTCTCACCGTCGAACGACTTCAGCAGGTGCAGCGTCGTCACCGGCACCCGCCTTTCAGCCAGAGCGCGATGTACCAACGGCAATTCGTTCGTCATGATCGTCCAGGCCGAGGCCTGGCCGGCCGGCGTCACGTAGCTGACGGAAATGCCGAGGCGGGCGAGATGCTCGGTCAGCACACCACCCATGTAGTAGTTGTCGAAATCGAAGACGAGCGTCGGGCCATCCGGCAACCGGCCGGACGCGATATCGTCCGGCGTAAAAACTTGGCGGTGGTCGAGCGTGCCGACAGGGATTTCCATCGACGTATAGAGCATGTTCGTCCAGCGCGCGCCGGTTGCCACCACCACGCGCTGAGGGGCTAACTCCATGATCTCATCGACGCCGAGCGCGCTCTCCAGATAGAGGGAGACGTTCGGCATTTCGTCCAGCCGCCCAAGGCGATAGTCGACGACACGATTCCATGCCGCCAGGCCGGGCAACGTCTTCTCGAAGGTCAGCCGGCCACCGAACGAAGAGCCACCGTCGGCCAGCGTCACCCCATGGCCACCGCGGCCGAGCGTCAGGGCGCATTCCAGACCGGCCGGGCCACCTCCAACGATCAAGACGCGCTCGGGACGCGACGTACGCTGCACCCGTTCAGGATGCCAGTCGCGACGCCATTCCTCCCCGGCAGTCGGGTTCTGCGTGCAGCGAACGGGCACACCGTCGTGCCAGCTCGAGATGCAGATGTTGCAGCCGATGCATTCGCGGATTTCCGCCTCGCGTCCCTCGCGAATCTTTGCCGGCAAAAAGGGATCGGCGATCGAAGGGCGAGCGCCCCCGATGAGGTCGAGAACACCGCGTCTGATCTGCGAGACCATGGTGTCCGGCGAAGTGAAGCGACCGACGCCGACGACGGGCTTCTTCGTCAGCGTCTTGACGAAATCGATGACCGGTTCGTGGCTGCCCTCGCCGGTGAAACGAGACGCCGAACAATCGGTCGGACTGGAATCCATCTTCACATCGAAGAGGTCCGGCAGATCGGCCAGAAGCTCGATCAGCTCATGCGCCTCGGAGGGCTGGTTGCGTCCCGGCCGGCCGCGCAATTCCTCGAGGCTGACACGCAACGCTACGCCGCAATCCTTGCCGACTGCGTCCTTGGTGACCTCGATCAGTTCGCGCACGAAGCGAACGCGGTTTTCGATCGATCCGCCATATTCGTCGATGCGATGATTGTATTCCGGCAGCAGGAACTCGTAGCCGAGATAACCCATGCCGGCATAGACGTAGACGATGTCGAAGCCTGCCGTACGTGCCTTGCGCGCACCTTCGGCCTGCCAGTCAAGCGCAGCGCGGATGTCGGCCTTGTCCATCGTCTTCGGCCGCAGATTGCCCATGAAGCCGACATGGGTCGCCATCCACGGAATGCCCGACGGCGAAAGCGGCGGCAGGCGGCTTGTCCTGTTCATCACGGACGCGCCGCCATGCCACAATTCCACCCCTGCAAGCGAACCATGACGATGAACGGCCTCTGTCATCAGCGCATGAGCGCGGATGTCGTTGCCATCCCACATGGTGGCGAAGGGCAGCGGCGTATCGTCGGAACTGGGATCGACCGAACATGCTCCTGTGCAGATGACCCCCCAACCGCCTTCGGCCTTGGCCTCCCGGAATGCGGCGCGGACCCGGGGCAGCGCGTTCGTCATGCCGCTCGCGTGCGGCACTTGATAGAAGCGGTTCGGCGCGGTGACAGGACCTATCCTAACCGGCTCGAACAGCACCTCATATCTTGGATCGCAGCCCATTCCCGCAATCGAATCCTGCTTGTTGAACAGTCGCATAATAAGCACATGTGAAATAGCTCCGCAACGCATTTCGGCCCGACGTTTCGGCGGGGATGCGACACCAGTTTGGTGTTTGAGGTGAAATGGCGGAGATATTCTCCGCCTCGACTCACGCCGGAGAAAAGTTCGGCGGGTGCAGTCCGAGATGCCGCTGCAGAACATGCACGGCGCTTTCAAGTGCTCGTTCGATCCGGCCGCCGCCCCGCGCTCAATCAGCCGAAGTCAGGCATCCCCGGCAGTTTTGTCGGGACCGATCCTTCGTAGCTGAAGAGCTCGAGCATCGGCTCGGTCGCGGGATTAAGCACCACTTCCTCGTCGAGGCTGATCCAGCAATGGGCGCGCGGTCGGTTCGTCGCCATCGTCGATGGTATCACGCCGAAGTGCAGGACCGGGCGATATCCCGCCATAGCGAGAAAGCGGTATCCGAGCAGCCCCTCGCGCAGACACCGGCGGCCGCGCATTCGCCAGGGGCGGCGCGTTACGGCCTTAACGTCACGGAGAATCTCCTGGTGAGACATACCGGAATAGTCCGCCTTCTGGCTGTCATCCGGCGTGGCGAGTTCAAGCAGCGTTCCCAGCGAACCGCGCTTCGCGACCAGCGGCAGCAGTCGCGCCGAGAACCAGAGGTTCCATTGAAATGGGAGACGGTCCAAAACCGATTGCATCGCCGAACCGCGCCGATCAGCCATACGCAGGCCAATCGCGTGCGACCCCGTCTGATTTGGTATGCTCAACGCGAATCTCCAAAATCTGGATGCCAACGCGGTATGGATTGTTCAGCAAGACAATCAGTCCCCTGATGAATTCGAGCGAGTAAGCCTCGATGCCGAGATAGGGACTCGCGGCGCGCGCGTCTAGCCGATTGGTGCGGATTTCAAGTTGTTGGTCTTGCGACCGCGTTCATTCGGGACATCTATCGACCGGCTCGCCTTCCCCCAAATATGCGCCATATACATAAAGTACTAAAGTACTGAAGCCGCGAACGCACGCACGCATGAGTCACGCTCTCATCGAGTGGAGTGACGAGACGATGGCGTTGCGTAGAGTCCACCGTGCGATGACGCAAGACATTACAAAGCTAATCGTCCGGGTTTCGATGAAGGATCGGGCGGCTTTCGACGCGCTTTACCGCGCGACAAGCGCGAAACTGTTTGGCGTCTGTTTGCGTATAGTGAACAACAGGGGGGAGTCCGAAGAGGCGCTTCAGGAGATCTTTATCAAGATTTGGACGAAGGCCGATCGTTTTGCGGTGTCGGATCTCAGCCCTATGTCTTGGCTCATAGCCATAGCGCGCAATCACGCAATCGATGTCATCCGCGCGAGGAAGCCGGCTGCCACGGATATAGTCGCAGCCCTCGATGTGGCCGACCCGGCACCCGGACCGGAGGCGCTAACCGTTGCAGGCGGTGAACGGGAGCGGATTTATGGATGTCTGGGCGAGTTGGAAACCGATCGAGCCGCCGCTGTTCGCGGCGCTTACATTGAAGGCGATAGCTATACCGAACTTGCGGAGCGCTTCGACGTGCCTCTCAACACGATGAGAACCTGGCTTCGCCGCAGCTTGATGAAGTTGAAGGAATGCCTTGAACGATGAGCCTCTTGGAAGACATGGATCCGGCAGGCGGGAGCGACGACATCGTGGCTGCCGAGTATGTCCTAGGCGTCCAATCTGGTGAAGAACGCCAGATGGTAGCTGCTCGTATCGAGAATGAACAAGCGTTTGCGCGGCTGGTGGATGGCTGGGACTCGTACTTTGCGCCACTTGGCGCAGCCTACGTGGAGGTGACCGCCCCAATTTCTGTCAAGTCGGCGGTCGACCGGCGATTGTTTGCGGCGGAGACTGCGTCTGTCGCTCCTCGGGAGTCATCCTCCGGCCCTCTTTCCAGCCTAGTGTTCTGGCGTGGCCTGGCCGCGGCAGTTCTTGCGGCACTCATGGTATATATCGCGCTGCCCTACCTCCGTTCCTCTGCGCCCTCGACTGGTGAGCGGCTCGTCGCATCGCTTGTCGCGGATGGCAGCGGCGTCAGCTATCTCGCATTTTACGACGACCGTACCAATGAAGTCGGCCTGTCGCGCCTGACCGGTGAACCCTCGTCAGGACGCGACTTCGAGCTGTGGGTCATACAAGGGCAGCAGCCGCCCCTCTCTCTCGGCGTGATACCTGCTGGACGGACCGCAACGCTGCCTGTAGCAGACCCGATACGTCAGAAGGTCGTTTCAGGCGCACTCTTCGCCATCAGCGACGAGCCCGCTGGAGGCTCGACGACCGGCCTGCCGACCGGACCGGTCGTCGCCGCTGGCGACCTCAAGCCGATCTAAGGACGGCTTACGTTTCGACCTTAGGAAAGTTTCCGCTCCTGGCAAAAATAAATACTTTCTGCGGGCAAAACCGCCGTGCCTCGAGCTCCGTATCTTGGGCGTACTTTCAACCGAAAGACCAATCCCAAGGGAGCACACCATGCGTAATCTCACCTCTACCTTGCTTGCTGGCGCGGTCGCCTTCGCGGCGCTCGCGGGAGCCGCCTATGCCGAAAATCCGATGGTCGGCGGCGCAGCAATGTACGCGGACAAGAACATCGTCGAGAATGCGGTGAACTCGAAGGACCACACAACGCTGGTCGCCGCAGTGAAGGCGGCTGGCCTGGTCGAGACACTATCCGGGCCGGGGCCCTTCACGGTCTTTGCGCCGACGAATGAGGCGTTCGCAGCGTTGCCGGCCGGTACCGTTGAAACCCTGCTCAAGCCAGAGAACAAGGACACGCTCGTGAAGGTTCTCACATGCCATGTCATCGGTGCGAAGGCGATGGCCGCGGACGTGATGAAGATGGTCAAGGATGATGGCGGATCTCACAAGGTCAAGACCGTCGGGGGCTGCGAACTCACGCTGAAGGATGAGAGCGGCAAGGTGACGGTTACCGATGAGAACGGCAACGTCGCGAACGTCACCATCGCCGACGTCGAGCAGTCGAACGGGGTGATCCACGTGGTGGACAAGGTGCTACTGCCGAAGATGTAAACCGAACCGCTCAAGCAACATCACGCGCCGGCCTTCCTGCAGGCCGGCGCGGTTTTTTGGCTCCGAAACAAATTAGGCCGCCAAGACAGTCTGCGAGAGTAGTTCGGAGGTGGGCAGGCCGCGCCAAGGACGGGGACTAGAATAGTCACGGCAACACGAGTCGTTAGGTGCTTGGGGCCTCATTGTGTTATGGGCCCTGCCTCACAGAAAGCACGACCCATGACGCTGACACAAAATGTTCCGGATGTTTCGATGCCGGCCACCATTCACAGGTCTTTGGCATCTGCGCTTGCAGGGAAAGGCTATAGCCACCTGACGCCCGTACAATTGGAGATGGCGAACGGCGGCCATGGCGAGGCCGATCTTCTTGTCTCGGCACAGACGGGCTCGGGCAAGACGGTCGCCTTCGGCATCGCGATCGCTTCGACGCTGCTTGGAGAGGCAGATCAATTCGACGCCCCCGGTCGCCCGCTAGGGCTCGTTATTGCTCCAACCCGTGAACTCGCGATCCAGGTCGAGCGCGAACTCGGCTGGCTTTACGCGCCGACGGGTATGCAGACGGCGACCTGTGTCGGCGGCATGGATATGCGCAAGGAACGCCGCGCGCTGGAACGCGGCGCGCATCTTGTTGTCGGCACGCCGGGACGTCTGCGAGACCATATCTCGAAGGGGGCGCTTGACCTCGGTGAACTTCGCGCCGTGGTCCTGGATGAGGCCGACGAGATGCTCGATCTCGGCTTCCGCGAGGACCTCGAATTCATCCTCGGCGCGGCGCCAGTGGAGCGACGGACGCTTCTTTTCTCCGCGACGGTGCCGCGTGGTATCGCTGAACTGGCAAAGACCTTCCAGAAAAACGCAGTGCGGATCGCAGCGACTACCTCTGCGGAACAGCATGCCGACATCGAATATCAGATGATGCTGGTACGGCGCGACGAACGCGAGCACGCCGTAATCAACACGCTGCTCGATTCCGACAGCTCCAGCGCGCTGGTGTTCTGTCACACGCGCGAGGCAGTGCGCCACCTCACTGCGCGGCTTGCCAACCGAGGCTTCTCGGTCGTGTCGCTTTCGGGAGAGATGGCGCAGTCGGAACGTTCGAACGCATTGCAGTCGATGCGCGACGGCCGCTCGCATGTATGCGTCGCCACCGACGTGGCGGCGAGGGGCATCGACCTGCCCAACCTTGACCTGGTGATCCACGCCGATGTTCCGAGCAATCCCGCGACCTTGCTGCACCGCTCCGGGCGGACGGGCCGCGCCGGGCGCAAGGGCACCTGCGTACTCGTAGTCCCCGAAAACAGACGCGGCGCGGCGCAGCGCGTGTTGGCGCTGGCAAAGTTGACGGCGACGGTTAGGGCGGCTCCCGGCATCGCCGAGATCGAAGCGCGCTACCGCAGGCAAATACTCGACACCGCTCTTTCAGCCGCCGAACCCGACGAGGGAGAGGCGGTATTCGTAAGAGAGTTGTTAGGCAAGGTATCAGCCGAGCGAATAGTCGCCGCTTTTCTGCGCCAGCAATTGGCGGCGCGCCCCGTCCCCGAGGATCTCTCGCCGCTGCCCTTAAGCGACATGCAGGTCAGAAAGGGGAAACACGACAAGCAGTTCGAGGAGCCACGCATCCCGGCGGAGCGCGGTCCTGAAATGCAGGACGGTGTCTGGTTCACGCTGTCGCTGGGCCGCAAGCAGCGCGCCGACCCGAAATGGCTGCTACCGATGATCTGCAAGGCCGGCGGTGTATCAAAGCGCGACGTCGGATCAATCAGGATCAGCGATACCGAGACGCATTTCGAGATTTCTGCAGAAAAGTCGTCGAATTTCGCGGAGCGGATCAGGAAGCCTGGCGGCACCGAGAGAGGCATTGTCATCACGCCATCCGCAAAGGCAGGTGAGACGCACACCGATCAAAAGGCGAAGACTTCTCCCAAGCCGTTCAAGAAGCCGCACCGCAAGGGTGGATCAGGACCGAACCCCTCTGGCGCGACGTTCACCTCTCGAAAACATCCGGACGGCAAGCCATGGGGCAAGCCCGGCGGTAAAAAGGCGAAGCACCGGCCTGCACGGGACTAGGTCTAGGCTGTTCATATGGGTGCCAAAGAGCGGCAAACGCCGTGAGATGGGGGCGCCGCCAAAGCCTTTTGGTGATGCGCGGGGAGCGCAGGTCTGCAAAAGCGCGGGGCACGCAGTCACACACACCGACGACCTTTAAGACGACACCTAGATTTGATCAAATGCGCGTTGACAAGGGCGGTGATTTGATCAAATCATGGTTTTGACACTCTGAGGATGCGCCGGATGCATGATGAGGAAGAGACGCTTGCGGGATTCGACCCGCTGCTGCTCGCAGTTCTTTCTAATCGGATGCAGTCGATCGTTCGCGAGATGTCGAACATCGTAAAGAAGTCCAGCCGGTCTACGGCGATCACGAATGCCAGGGATTTTTCCTGTGGTCTTTTGACCTTCGATCATCGGCTCGTCTGTGTTGAGGAAGCCATGCCGGTGCATGTCACTGCGATGGATCTCGCCACGCGGCCTGTAACCGACCTGTTTGGCGATGTTGCCGAGGGCGACGCCTTCTTTTCCAACAGTCCATATCATGGCGGCACGCACCATGCCGACATGACGTTATGCGTTCCTGTGTATCTGGACGGGGTGCCCATGTTCTGGACGGTCGCCCGCTCGCATCATGCCGATACCGGAGCGCATGTCCCGACCACGATGGACGCATATATGCGCACCGTCTACGAAGAAGGCATGCACATCCCGGTTGTGCGCTTCCAGTCGCAGTACCGAGATCGGGACGACGTCATACGCTGGTGCCGCCAAAACATCCGGGAAAGTCACATCTGGTATGGAGACTATCAGGCGCAGGTTGGAGCCGCCAGAACCGCGGAAACGAGGCTGAAGGAACTCGGCGCGCGCTACGGTCGCGATTCGATACGCGCGTTTGTCGAAGCATGGATGGAGTATGGCAAGCGCCGGGCGCGGGCGGCGATCGCCGCCCTACCTGCTGGAACCTTTACGTGGACGTGCAGGCACGACCCGGTGCCCGGTGTGGCTGATGAGGGTATCCCGATTACGGCCAAGGTCACCATTCAGCCAGACGCCGGGAAGATTGTCGTCGATTTGCGGGACAATCCCGACTGTGTCGATGGCGGGATCAATCTCTCCGAGGCATGCGCCACGGGCGCAGGCCGGATCGGTGTCTTCTACAATCTCGATCCGTCCCTGCCTCACAATGACGGCTCGGCAAGTTGTATCGAGGTGCTGCTGCGCGACGGATGCATTGTCGGTCGCCCGTCCTATCCGGTGGGCACGTCCAACGCGACGATGGGCATAAATGACAGGCTGATCAACGCTGTCCAATGCGCGTTTGCGCAACTGGGCAGCCCGTACGGACTGGCCGAGGGCGGTACCGAATTCGGCGCCAACATGGGCGTGATCTCGGGTATCGACGACCGGACCGGCGCCTCGTCATCATACATCAATATGCTGTTCCTCGGTCTGTCTACGGGACCAGCGGTCCACGGACATGATGGCTGGCTTACCTACGAAGCGCCGAACGGCGGCGGGGTGCTGGCCCTCGATCAGGTGGAAATCGACGAAATGACCTATCCGATCCTTGTCGAGGAGCGAAAGATATCGACGAATGCCATGGGCATGGGCCAATGGAACGGCGCACCCGCCATGCAAGGAGTATATCGCCCGCTCACCCAACCCATGACGGTTGCCTATTGCAGCGACGGCGACGTCAATCCGCCGGCCGGTGTCATAGGAGGAGGTCAGGGCACTCCCGCAATCAATGCCAAGCGGCTCGCTGACGGCAGCGAAATCCAGTTGCCGGCTTTCCATATGGAGACCTTGAACGCGGGCGAGCGAATCGTTTTCCGGACTGTCTCGGGAGGCGGCTACGGCGACCCGCGCGATCGGGATGCGGCGCGCGTCGCCCGCGATGTGGACCGTGGCTGGATCGACGCAAATGTCGCATACGAGGTCTATGGCGTGGCGGTCATACAGCCCGAAGGCGGCGTTGACTGTGTCGTCGATGGCGATGCAACCGCCCGCCTCCGCGCTGCTTCGACCTTAGGAGTGCGCTGATGTTTCGTGTCGGCGTTGATATCGGGGGAACGTTCACCGACTGCGTTATCCAGACGCCCGAGGGCAAGACTATCATCGTCAAGAGTCCTTCGACGCCGGGAAATTTCGCCGAAGGGTTCATGAACGTTCTGAAGGTCGCTGCGGATCGCTTCGGACTGGGGTTTGCGGACTTCCTCGGAAAAGTCAGCGTCATCGTCCATGGGACCACCGTTTCGACCAATGCGCTGGTCACGCGACGCACCGCGAGAACCGGTCTGATGGCGACGCGCGGTCATCCCGACGTGTTGACGCTCCGCGAGGCGCCGCGCAAGAAAGCGTGGGACTGGCGGCTGGATTATCCCGATCCTTTTGTGCCGCGCAATCTGACGATGGAGGTCGGCGGCCGCATCGATTCGCTTGGCAACGAGATCGAGCCCCTGTCGGAACAGGATGTGCGTGCCGCAGCGAGACGGTTCCGCCAAGCCGGTGTAGAGGCCATAGCGGTCAGCCTTCTCTGGGCTTTCGTCAATCCGTCGCACGAAGTGCGGGTCGCGGCGATCATCGAGGAGGAGTGGCCGGGCGTGCCGGTCAGCCTCGGTCATCAAGTCAATCCGATACCACGCGAATATCGGCGCACGATCGCGACCGCCATCGACGCCTCGCTCAGGCCGGTGGTCAACGCCTATGTCGATGCGCTTACCGGCGCGCTGGCTTCGGCCGGATTTGGTGGCAAGCTGCTCATCGCAAATTGCACGGGGGGAATGATGCCTCCCGACGAGATTATCGCCAGCCCGATACAGTCGGTCATGTCAGGCCCGACAATGGCCCCGGTCGCTGCACGCTATGCTGCTCCGGATCGGGATGTCGTCGTTGCCGACATGGGTGGTACTACATTCGACGTGGCCGCCATCCGATCCGGGCAGATATTGGTGACGCCGGAGGCGATGATCTACGACCATGACATGCTTGGCCTGCCGAAGGTCGATGTCAGGTCGGTGGGAGCAGGCGGCGGTTCGATCGCATGGGTCGATGACGGCGGTCTGCTGCATGTCGGCCCGCAAAGCGCGGGTGCCCGGCCGGGTCCGGCCTGCTACGGGCTGGGTGGCGACATGGCTACGGTCACTGACGCCAACGTCGTGCTCGGCATCATCGATCCGGACTTCTTCCTGGGCGGCGCGATCCGGCTTGATCGAGCGCTCGCGGAACAAGCAGTGGATCGCATAGCGGGGCAGTTGCGCATCAGCAGGCTGGAAGCGGCTTATGCTATCCATGCCACCTCGAACCACAACATGATCGGCGCGATCGAAGACATAACGGTCAACGAAGGGCTGAATCCAAGGGACAGCCTGATCGTTACGGGTGGTGGTGCAACTGGGTGCCATATCGCGGGAATGGCGCAGGCGCTGGGTTTGCCGATGTTCATGGTGCCACGCCTTTCCTCGGGGTTGAGCGCCTTTGGCGGACTCGTTTCGGACATACGCTGGCAAGCAACTGCGAGCGCATATTCGGACAGCAGCAACTTCGCCTTCGACAGGGTGAACCAGGCGCTGTTGGACCTGACAAAGCGCTGCACCGCCTTCCTGGATCGTTCGGAAATTTCGCAGGAAACCCGCACGATGGAAGTCGCCTTCATGGGCCGCTACCAGTTCCAGTCCTGGGAGATCGAGGTGCCGTTCAGGCTGCCCGAGAGCGGCGCGATTTCGACAGCCAATCTCTCTTCCCTCACGAAGGCGTTTCACGACGTCCACCGGCGCGTCTACGGGATCGCCAACGAGAATGACAGGGTCGAGTTCGTCTCTTGGAAGATGACCGCTGTGGGCCGAACCGATCGCCAGCCGGCCGCCGCACCTCCACTCGCCGGAAGCGCGATGGTCGAGCCTGCAGCCAAAGGCTCTCGATCAGTCTGTTTCGAGGCAGGGGCTAAGGCTCGCAGCATCCCAGTCTACAACGGCGGGTCGTTGCCGGTGGGCGCCGGAATACACGGCCCCGCCGTCATCGAAGAAGAAACGACGACGCTGCTTCTTCTGCCCGGCATGACGGCGCGCGTCGATATCGAAGGCAATTACTGGGTTGAATGCGCATAACACACGCGAACTGAAGCAACGAAAAAAGGGAACGAAAGCGATGATAATAAATTTCAAGCATGCCTACCTGGCGCTGGCATTGGCGCCGGTATTCCCAGCAAGTGCCGGCGCCGCCGATCTTTCGGGCAAGCACGTGATGCTCGTCACATGTGGGCCGTCGAATCCCTGGTGCAAGACATTCAACGAACGCATTACGGGCTTGCTGAAGGAGACAGGGGTCAAGATCACCGTTCTGGAGAACGATCTCGATCCTATCCAGGTCAACCAGCAGATGGCGCAGGCTGTCTCGCAAAAGCCTGACCTGATCATGGTCGAGCCTGCCGACGACAAGTCCCTCATCGCCGCGGTAAAGAAGGCCAAGGCCGCCGCCGTCCCGGTTCTCTATATGGACAGTCCCGCCGACGAGGCGATCATGGACGATATTGCGCTGCAGGTTGTCGCCGACAACTACGCACTCGGAAAGTTTGCCGGCGAAAACATCGTCGAGGGGCTGAAAGCACAGGGCAGAACGGAAGCGAACGTCATTGCCATAACGGGGTCGGCCGGTACGGCGATGGTCTCCGAGCGGCAACGCGGTTTCATGGACGCCATGGCGCAGGAGCCGGCCTACAAGGTCGTGGAAGTGCAGGCGAACAATTGGGATCCGGTCGAAAGCGGCCGCATGGCGCAGCAGCTCTTCGCCAAGTATGCATCGCTGGGCGGCATACAGGGAGTGCGCGCTGACGCGGATTACATGGCGATTCCGATCCTTGAAGCCGCCCGTCAGGCCGGCCTGAAGCTCGGGGGCAAGGATGGGCTGATCGTTTCAGGCAGCACCTGTTCGCCCGAGGGCATCGCCGCGATCAAGGCGGGCGATATGATTGGTACAGCAACAGCCGACCCCTGGACACAGGGCGAGGCCAGCGCCCAGGCGGCAATCCGGTTCCTCAGCGGTGAAGCCGTTGAAAAGACGGTTAAGGTGCCGGAGTTCCGCGTCACCGCCGCCAATGTCGATCAGTATGGCGAAGTTTGCGCGAAATGAAGCCTCCCTCGCCTCTCCTGTCTGTCGAGCGCGTGTCGCTGAGCTACGGTCGGTTCAAGGCCGTACGCGAGGCGAGCTTCTCGCTCGGCGCAGGCGAGGTGCTGGGTCTTTGCGGACATAACGGTGCAGGCAAGAGCAGTATTGTTCGCATGCTTTCGGGCCTTTTAAGGCCGGACTCCGGCCAGATCGTGCTTGACGGCGCGCCCTGCGCGTTTCGCAGCGTAAGCGACGCACAACGGCAGGGCGTAGCACTGGTCGATCAGGAGTTGAGCGTCATACCGGCCCTGACGGTGGCCGAGAACCTTGCGCTCGGCGAACCCGGACTGGGCTTGCGAGGAACGCTGCCGCGCGAAGAAGCGCGGCGGCGTCTGGACGCGGTTGGTCTCGATCATCTCGACCCCTCGAGACCACTCGAAGACCTTTCTATCGGCGAGCGCCAGTTGGTCGAAATCGCCCGCGCCATCGGCCGCGACGCGCGGCTGTTCATTCTGGACGAACCTACGGCGACGTTGAACACGGCCGACATCGAGCATGTCTTCAAGGCGGTCCGCAGAATCGCGGCTGCAGGCTGCGGTGTGATCTACGTTTCGCATCGATTGGACGAAGTGCTTGCCCTCTGTCAGCAGATCGTGGTCATGCGCGACGGCGCCGTCATCGCCGAGCAGAGGGCGGAGGACCTAAACGCGGCGAAGCTGGTCGAGCTCATGATCGGACACGCGCCCAAGCCTGTCACGAAAACCGCACGCACGGCCGACGACGGCAGCCGCATTCTGGAAGTAAGCGGCCTTTCCACCGAGCCCACGGTAGACGATTTCAATCTCGCGGTGCGGCCGGGAACCGTCACTGCTATCGCCGGCCAGGTCGGCTCAGGCGGCAGCGATGTGTTGCGCGCTCTGGCGGGGCTGGCTCCAACGGCCCAAGGGGATGTCATGGTGCAGGGGCGGCGTGTTCCGCTCGGTGCACCGCGACGGTCAATTTCCGCGGGCATCGGCTTCCTGTCCGCCGACCGAAAGGGCGAAGGCCTTTTCCTGTCCCGCTCGATCTCGGAAAACCTTCTGGCAACGCGGCTTCGCGCCCTATCTCCGCATGCGGTTCTGCAGGGTTCCCGCATGCGGGCGACTGCCCGAAAAATCGCGTCGCGGATCGGGATCGACCAGAACCGGCTCGGCGAGCCGGTGCGGCGGCTCAGCGGCGGAAATCAGCAGAAGACATTTCTCGGCCGTTGCATGGAGCGTGACGACATCAGCGTCCTTATGCTGGATGAGCCTACGCGAGGCGTCGACGTTGGCGGGAGGGCGGACATCCACATGCTCCTGAGGGAGCTGGCCTCGCAGGGCGTCGCGGTAATCTTCGCCTCTTCCGACCTGGAGGAGGTTCTATCGCTCGCCGACGATGTGGTGGTGATGCGTGCGGGCCGCATCGTGTCGAACGTGCCGGTCGCTGAGACCGATAATGTGCGATTATTGTCGGACATGACGCACGCGCGGCTTTCAGAGCAGGTTGCCTGATGTTCGCGCTGCAGCTCAAACGCGTGCTGCTTCCCGGGTTCACCACCGTGACAGCACTCCTGATCCTCTGGTTCGCCGTGACCACGCAGGGCTTTTTCACGCTCGACAATGCAAGGGCTATCCTTGCCTCCATGGTCTTCGTCGGCATGGTCTCCATAGGGATGACCCTGATCATGGTCTCGGGCGCTTTCGTGTCCATGGCATTGGCCACGACGGCCACGATCTCCGCGATGATCTTCATGGCCAGCCTGTCGTTCGGCTTGCCGGTCGCCATCGCCCTCACTGTTCTCGTGGGAGCACTTACTGGCGCGTTGCAAGGCGTGGCAATCGGCGGCTGGAACGCCAATCCGATCATCGTCACCATCGCCGCGGCAGCGGTGCTCGAGGGCGTAGCCGTCGCATTCTCGCACGGCGCCACGATCAACCCCACCGGAACGTCTTACACCGTGCTCAACGCGCATCTTTTCGGTCTTCCCGTGGGCCTCTATGCATTGGCAGTGCTGGCGCTTACTGCGGAATCGATCCTTCGCTTCACCCGGCTCGGCCCCATGATCTATCTCATGGGTGATAACCGCGCGGCCGCACGGGCCGCCGGACTGCCGATAGGCCGTATCGGCACCGCAGTTTTCGCGATAGCCGGGGCGACGGCCTCGCTTGCCGGCATCTTCATGGCCAGCTTCAACCACTCCGCTTCGCTGCTGCTCAATCGCGGCACGCTCGGCTACGACGCGATTGCCGCGGTGCTCATCGGCGGGGCGGCGATCGGCGGCGGCCGCGGAAGCGTTCTCAACACCATGATCGGTGTGGCGATCATCGCCATCGTCTCAGACCTCGTGCTGCTGCGCGGGTTCACCACCGGCGAGCAAATCCTGCTCAAGGGCCTCGTCATGGTTGCCTTTGCCGTCGGCGTCCATCTCAGGCAGGAGCAAAGGGCATGAGGGACTTTACTGCTTTGACAGTAGCCGGACGCCATAGACGCCTGCGCAAAGCACTGCCGCTCGGGATACTCGCAGCAATAGCAATGCTGGCGTTGAGTCTGCCTGTCTGGTCGGATGTCGGCTTCTCGGTCTTCTCATTTTTCAACACGTTCCAGAATGCCGCCACCCTCGGGCTTTTGGCGCTTGCTGTCGGCCTGACCGTGATGATCGGCGAGTTCGACCTATCGTCCATCGCCATCTTCACACTCGGCGGCTTGCTTGCAGTGAAATTCGGCGAGGCCTCGCCGATGTCCGGCATCGCCATTGCGGTGGCGGCAGGTGCGCTGCTCGGCGCCGTGCAGGGCGGTTTGCTGGTTTTGACGGGCATCAGTTCGGTTCCGCTGACGCTGGGCGGATATATCGTCATACTCGGCCTTTGCCACATCGTTGCAGGGGAAGGCATTCTGGCCTACGGGAACTATGACATCGGTATCTGGCTGGACGATCCGGTCGCCTTGCTGTTCTCGAAGCGTAGCCTGCTCATCCTCGCTGTTTTCCTTCTCCTTTGGCTTGCGATGCGTTTCACCAGGCTAGGGTCCACGATCCGCTCGGTCGGTGCGGACCGACGCGCGGCTCTCGCTTCCGGGGTTTCCGTCAGTCGCACCGTTGCGGGGGTGTTCATCCTTTCGGGGATGCTTTGCGCTCTCGGAGGTGCGTTATTTTCCTATTCCGCGTCTGTTGCGAAGTACGATCTGGGTCTCGATCCTTTCATTTTCGCTGTGACCGCCGTGCTGCTCGGCGGAATCAACGTTTCAGGCGGGCGTGGCAACGTTCTCGGCATACTCGCCGGCGTGGTGGCTATGAGCCTGTTGGACACAATCTTCATCCAGCTCGCCATGCCGACATATCTGATCGACCTTGCGCGCGGCGCACTGTTGCTGATCGTCGTGCTGATAGAGGCGCCGGATCTCGCCCGCAGCTTGACGGCCTGGAAGGCTGGCCGCATCGGCGCCGCACAGGCCAAGGGCCGCGATCATTCCAAGCCCCTCGCCAACTCGGGCACCGGCTAGACCTTGATGCGGAACCCCATGACCAACGCAATATCCGTTCGCCGGAACGCGGCTCTGGATGATGGATTGTCGGACGCCCATCCACCGTTCGAGGCGACTGATCGCAAGGATCTCGCCCGTCACCTGGCGGCGGATGCAGACGACGACTTCCTGCAGGTCGACGAGCGCCTGCTTCCTCGGGACGAGTGACCGATGCCCCCCCGGAAAGCCCATGTCTCCGATACGAATGATCCTGCGCCACGCGGCGAAGTGGTGACTGCCCATGCGGCAATCTATGCCGAACTGAAGTCGTCCCTCATGAACGGCGATTTCAAGCCTGGTGAACGGCTCATCGTTCGCGAACTGTCCGAGCGGTTCGCGACCAGCACGATGCCTGTCCGCGAGGCGCTGCGAAAGCTCGTCAATGACGAGGCGCTTTTCGATCATCCCAATCGTGGCGTCACTGTTCCAGCCGCAGATGTCGGAGCAATTGCAGACCTTTTTCGTGTCCGCTGTGCAATTGAAGGTCAAGCGGCGGAATGGGCCGCCGCGACGATCAGCAAGGCGGAACTGGATGCCGTCTACAGCATCAACGAGGCGATGCAGACATGCGTGCAGACATCCGAGGTTTCCCATTATCTCGCGCTCAACAAGCAGTTCCATTTCACGATCTACCGCGCGTCGAAATCGAACGTGCTGCTTCCGATCATCGAGCGCCTTTGGCTGCGAGCTGGTCCGCTGCTCAATATCATGCGCCAGGAGGCGACGATCCAGCAGGGTCTCGATCACCATACCGACATTCTGGAAGCCATTAGCAAAGGGCAGGGAACGCAGTCCCGCAGGGCGATGGTGGCCGACATCGCCGATGCAAGCGACATCCTCCAGCGCGCCGTGCCTTACTGGGAACCGCAGAGTGAGACGAAGCAGCAGGCGGCCGAAGACACCGACCTCAGCGCCGATAAGTAGATCATTCGGAACACGGATTAGAAAACATGGCCAGACCCATCATTATTACCTGCGCTCTAACCGGTGACAGCAACACGCCTGCCAAGAGCCCCCATGTGCCCGTGACGCCTGCTGCGATCGCGGCGGATGCGCTCGCGGCCGCCCAAGCTGGCGCGGCCATCGTTCATATCCATGTGCGCGAACCGGATACCGCCAGAGGCAGTCGCAACACCGACTATTACAGGGAAGTCGTCGAGCTTATCGGCACAAGCGGCTCCGACGTGATCGTCAACCTGACGGCAGGAATGGGCGGCAAGCTCATTCTTGATCCCGTCCACGCACTACCGTTCGACACCACGACGGACCTGGTCGGCGCTGCCGAACGGCTGGTCCATATCGAGGCGTTGAAGCCTGATATCTGCAGTCTGGATTGCGGAAGCTTCAACAATGGCCTCGAGAACGAGGTTTACGTCAGCACGTCCGGAATGGTGCGCGAAATGGCTGAACGTATAGCGGCGGCGGGCGTGAAGCCAGAACTCGAGATTTTCGATTTCGGCCATTTGCGTCTCGCATGCGCATTAGCCGAACAAGGGCTTATCAAAGCGCCTTGCCTCTTCCAGTTTGCGCTCGGACTGCGCTGGGGCGCACCTTCCGATACCGCGACCATGCTGCACATGCGCAACATGCTCCCCAAGGATGCCGTGTGGGTGGCGTTCGGCGCCGGCTCCGAGCAGATGCCGGTAGCAGCGCAATCCATCCTGCTTGGTGGTCATGTGCGGGTCGGGCTGGAAGACAATATCTATCGAAGCCGGGGGGTACTCGCGACAAATGCGCAACTGGTCGAAGACGCGGTTCGTCTCGTCAGGACGCTGGGAGGCGAACCGGCAAATCCCGCGCAGGCACGGCATATTCTCGGATTGCACCGAGCTTGAAGGAGACATCGCCCGGAACGCGGGCAATTGGCGGCGAAGCCAATACGCTGCACCAAGTAGGGACGGACGTGGGGGTGGAAACCCTTCCGCTCCAGTTCACATACCCAATTCAAATCCTGGAACTCGCCGAATGGTGGAGCTGAGGGGGATCGAACCCCTGACCTCGTCATTGCGAACGACGCGCTCTCCCAGCTGAGCTACAGCCCCGTTCGGCGGAAGGCGCATTTATCGATTGGCGTCCCCGACTGTCAAGCTGTCCGCTTGCGGTGCGGTCGCCCCGACAAACCTTGGAAGGCCTTGTCGCCTCGCCGGCCAATGGCTAAATGTCGGCAGGCTCACAGGAGAATGGCATGCTGGCGCTCATCAGGACGATCGACCTTGCTCTCTATCTGTACTGGTGGATCATCATCGGCTCGGCGATCTTCTCCTGGCTTTACGCCTTCAATGTCGTCAACCCGCGCAATCAATTCGTCGGCGCGGTCGGAAACATGCTTTTCCGGCTGACAGAACCAGCCTTGCGGCCGATCCGACGTTTCATGCCTGATCTCGGCGGCATTGACATTTCCCCTATCGTGCTCCTGCTGATCATCTATTTCATCCGCGAACTGCTCTGGTCCACGATCGCTCCGCTGGTGATCTAGGCCGAAGCCGGATTCGCAGATGGTGGTATCCGACTGCTACCGGATACGGCCGGACGGCATCGACCTGACGGTCCGGCTAACACCGAAATCCTCTGCCGATGCCATAGACGGTCTCGGTGTCCAGGCGGACGGCGCCGTCCATCTTGCCGCCCGCGTCCGCGCTGTCCCGGACAAGGGCGCAGCGAATGCGGCATTGGAACGGCTCCTGGCCGGCGGACTTGGGCTACCCAGGAGCAGCGTCGCCATCATCGGAGGATCGACGTCCCGGCTGAAGACCGTCCGCCTGACCGGCAACCCTGATGATCTGGCCGCCGCACTCGGCGAGGTGGTGGCGCAGGCGGGTAGGCGCGCATAGACTGCGTGAGACTCTTCGAAGGAACACCCAGATGAAAAGTGTCCTGCTCGCTGCGCTCGCAAGTCTGTTGATCGGCCAATCCGCATTCGCCGGCGAGCTATCGAGCGCCTATACCGACATCGATACAGACAAGAATTGCTCGATCTTTTCCGCCAACGAGGAAGGCGGCGAGTTCGCCAATTTCGTCTGCGAGGGCTGGCGCGGATATCCGGTACTGATCTTTTCCGGGGACCTGCGCGAATCCCTTTTCTATGGCTTCCCGCCCAAGGATGTTCGGGCGTGGGAAAGCTTCTCGGCCTTCAACAGCACGGGTCAAAAGATCGAATGGCGCATCGATACGGAGGGGTCGAAATCGATTCCCTTTGCGACGATCCATCGTTGGTTTGTCAGCGATGATCCTGACAAGCCGGAAAACAAGACGGAAGTCCTGGTCGTCTCCAAGGTCGGCCAGGTCGGGCAGCAGGACGGATGCGTCGTCGGGCTCGTGCGCGCCAGCGGCAATGCCGGCGCCAACGAGGCGGCACGCAAGCTCGCAGATGAAAAGGCGCGGGCCTTCGCCTGCGGCACCGACAAGTGGACGGTGATCGGCGAAGTGCCCGATTTCAGCCGTAGCGACTGATCAGCCCTTCTTTCCGCGCGCGATCGCCTCGACGATCATCTCCTTCGCGCGGTCGGCACCGTACCAGCCGCCGATCTTCACCCATTTGCCGGGCTCCAGATCCTTGTAGTGCTCGAAGAAGTGCTGCACCTGCTGGAGCGTAATATCCGGGAGCTGGGTATATTCCGTCACGTTCTCGTAGCGCAGCGTGAGCTTGGGCGAAGGCACGGCGATCACCTTCTCGTCCTGCCCGGCATTGTCTTCCATCACCAGCACGCCGATCGGCCTGACATTGATCACGCAGCCCGGCACCAGCGCGCGGGTGTTGCAGACGAGCACATCCACCGGATCGCCATCGCCCGACAGCGTGTGCGGCACGAAGCCGTAGTTTCCGGGGTAACGCATGGACGTATGCAGGAAGCGGTCGACGAAAAGCGTGCCGGCGTCCTTGTCCATCTCGTATTTGATCGGCTCGCCGCCGATCGGCACTTCTATGATGACGTTGACGTCTTCCGGCGGATTCTTGCCGATTGGTACCGCTTCAATGCGCATGCGCGTCCCTCTTTTGATTACCGCATCGATATCGGCGCGACAATCCAAGCGCAACACGCCGGTTGTCGCGGATGGCCTAACCTAGCGGAAAGCTGGAAACGCTCAATCCCAGATGAACGCGATCTTCTTGAGCGCCTTCTGGTCGAAGACTTCGACTCCTTCGGCGACATCGCGACCACCGGCCCCCTGGTAGAAGGACAGCGCGCCGGAATTGTCCTCCAACGCCCAGACAACCAGGCCGTGAAGCCCGGAGGCGGCAAGCCGCTTGCGGGCTTCGGCAAACAGCCGGCTGCCGAGCCCGATGCCCTGATATTCAGGCCGAAGATAGAGCTCGTAGATCTCGCCCTGCTGCGACAGTTCGCGCGCGCGATTCTTGCCGATGGTTGCGTAGCCGGCCAGCTTCCCGCCGATCTCGATGACAAGCACGCTGGCCGCGCGCCTTATCGCATTCGACCACCACTCGGCGCCGCGCCGGCCAATCATCCTGGTCAGCGCCCGGTGCGGGATGATGCCGCTATATGCGCCTGTCCATGCATCGTAGTGGACTTCGGCGATGGCCGCCGCATCGCGCGGTTCGGCCTTCCTGATGTCTATGGTCAGCGTGTTCATGATTTATTAACCATAAACACTGCGTGGACTCTCTGGCAAGCGGCTATTCTCGACCGCCGACAATCGCCAAGCTTGGCGACGTATCAGAGTTCGACGAGGTGGTCGTCGAGTTCGTTGATATCGTCGACGCGTACGGGAAAATGCTCCGAAAGCAGAGCGCCCACGGCGGCGATTGAAGTCACGAACCCATCGGTCAGCCTGTCGTTGCCGGCGTCTTCGATCAGCCCCGCGACAATCGAATCCCACATCTCCTGCGGCACCTGCGTCGCGATTCCCGCGTCCGCGATGATCTCGGCGTAGCGCTCGGCCAGCGACACGAAGATCAGCACGCCAGTGCATTCGGCCGTCATATGGACGTTGCGTCCGAGGAATTGCTTCAGCGCATTGTCATGCGCACGGATGTATTGCCAGCGACGCGGCGCCAGTCGCACGCGAAGGTCTGGCAGCGCGTAGATCAGCAACAGCGCCAGCGCGATCGCAAGCAATTGCGCCCCGACGAAGACGGGCAGCCGCATGGTCAGCCACCACGCCTCGATCAGGAACGCGACACCTAAGCTGATGATCAGGATCGACAGGATGACGACCAGCGCGGAGGAAAAGAAATAGCCGTCGCTGCGCTGCGCCACCACGCAATAGATTTCCCCCGAGGTCGAAGCTTCCGCCTCCCGGATCGCCTGAGCGACGCGCTGGTGCTCCTGTTCGGTGATAGCGGACCTCTTCATTACCAGCTCCCCGAAGACCCGCCACCGCCAGACGAGCCACCGCCGCCGGAAAACCCACCGCCCCCAGATGATCCCCCTGACCATCCGCCGCCAGACGAGCCACCGCTCCAGCCGCCGGACGACGAGCGGCCGCTCGAATTGTAGTTGAAGGTCATGCCGAGCCATTCGTAGCGGCCCGGTCCAAGCTTGCGTCCGTACATACGAGGCAGGATCGCCATGGCGAAGCCGCCGAAGAACAGCGTCGCCCAGACGATGAGGAACAGCGTAATGATGAGCGTGTCTGGATCCCAGCTTGTGTCCTGGTTGCGCTTCGCTCTTGCCTCCAGCTCGGCGGCGTTGCCCTCGAGCACCATGACGATGTCGTCCACCGCCCGCGAAATTCCGCCCGAGAAATCCCCGGCGCGGAAAGCGGGCACCATGGTGTTTTCGATGATCAGTTTCGAGTGAAGGTCCGTCAGCGTCCCTTCCAGGCCGTAGCCGACCTCCATGCGCATCTTGCGGTCGTCGCGCGCCACAAGAAGCAGGATACCGTTGTCCTCGCCAGCCTGGCCTAACCCCCAGGCGCGAAACAGCCGATTGGCGTAGGGCTCGATCGCTTCGCCGTTAAGGCTCGGGATGGTTGCAACGACGATCTGGTCGGAGGACTTTTTCTCGAAATCCTCGAGCTTACGGACAAGTTCAGCTTCAGGCCCGGGATCGATCAGGCCGGCGTTGTCGACCACCCGGCCGGTAAGCTCCGGCAGGTCCTGTGCTGCCGCGATCTGTGCTGAGAGAGCAAAGAACAGGGCGAGGCAGGCGAGAAAGAACCACCGGTCCGGACGAGGACCGGCGAGACGATGGAGTGCAAACGGCGTCATCACCCGCCTGGAATGAAAGGATTAACCGCCCTGCTGTTGCGTGCCGAAATCGACCTTCGGCGGCTGCATGGCGTCATCCGCGACCGTGAAGTTCTGGAACGGCTTGTTGCCGAACCACAGCGTGTTCCACAGCATGGACGGGAAAGTCCTGAGCGACGTGTTATAGACGCGCACGGCTTCTATGTAGTCGCGCCGCGCCACGGCAATGCGGTTCTCCGTCCCCTCCAACTGCGCCTGGAGCGCCAGGAAGTTCTGGTTCGCCTTGAGGTCCGGGTAGTTCTCGACAACCGCGAGGAGGCGCGACAGCGCGCTGGTCAGGCCGGCCTGGTTGTCCTGAAAGGCCTTGAACGCCTCGGGGTCGCTCAGCGTTTCGGGCGTGACGGTTACCTGGGTTGCTTTCGCCCGCGCCTCGACGACGCTTTCAAGCACTTCCCTTTCATGGGCGGCGTAGCCCTTCACAGTCTCGACCAGATTGGGGATAAGGTCCGCGCGGCGCTGATATTGGTTCAGGACCTCGCTCCACGCCGCCTTGGCCTGCTCTTCCTGTGTCGGGATCGTGTTATAGCCGCAAGCCGAGAGCAGCGGCAGCAACACCAGAGCCAGAAACGTCGGCATGCGAACGGCGGAAAGGTTGCGGGAAAGCTTGGCAAGCATGGGATCATCCCTCAAGGTCAGACTGAACCACCGCGAGAATTAGCATGGCTGGACCAGAAAGACACGACGAAGAACGCGCCGAATCCCGCCGCATATTGGAACGTGTGTCCCAGGAGGCCGAAGCTGGCGGCCGTGGCGCCATCGACCGCGCCGCCGACAGGGCGCGTAACCATCTGACAGCCTCCGATGTAGACCAGAGCGACTGGGCGGAGTATTGGGGGACGCGCATCGGAAGAACGATAGGAGCCTTGTTCCTCGTCTTCCTCATCTTCTGGCTCGTCATGTATCTTGCCCAAGGCCATTGAAAATGACACCTGAAACCATTGCAGCACCCCGAGCGGTTATCGTGATCTCCAGCCATGTGGCGCGGGGATCGGTGGGCAATCGAGCAGCCGTTTTCGCGCTCGAGACGCTCGGCTATCCAGTCTGGGCGGTTCCTACCGTGATCTTGCCTTGGCACACCGGACACGGACCATCCACGCGGATCGTGCCCAGCCCGGAACAGTTTTCCGCCTTCACGAGAGACCTCGAGCAGGCTGCGTGGCTGGGCGAGGTCGGCGCAGTGCTGTCGGGCTATCTCGGGAACGCCGAACAGGCCGCCGACGTGGCTTCGCTCGTCCGCAGCGTCAAGGCGCAGAATCCGAAGGCGCTCTATGTCTGCGACCCGGTCATGGGGGACAAGGAAGGTCTCTATGTCCCGGAGACCACCGCCGCTGCGATGCGTGATCTCCTCATACCTCTCGCCGACGTGTCCACGCCGAACCGATACGAACTGGAATGGATCGCCGGCCACAAGCTGCGCGGTCTGGCCGACATCATCAGCGCGGCGCGAAAGCTTGGCCCGGCCCGTATGTTGGTAACCTCATCGCCGGGGCGCTCGCTGGGCGAAATCGGCAACCTGCTTGTAACAAAGAACGACGCGTTGCTGGCCGAACATCGACAGATTTCAGGTCCGCCCAGCGGCATGGGCGACCTCACCTCGTCGGTGTTCCTGGCGCGCCTGCTGGCCGGCAACACGGACGAACAGGCGCTGCGGACGACGACGGCTACGGTCTACGAGGTGCTCGCCCGTGCTGCTGAACGCGGCGGCGACGAACTTCAGCTCGAAACGGACGCCGTCAGTCTCTCCCGTCCGGCCGCCGCAGTCGAAATGCGCCGCCTTACGAACGAAGGTGAGCGCCTGGCTTGATCGTTGCTTTCGCTGACTAACCCACGTTGCAGTGCAAAAAATTGCCGTTAATGTCCGCCCATGGTCCATCTTCCTGAACATCTGATCACCGGCTACCGCAATTTCATGAGCGGCCGCTACGCGTCCGAAAGCGACCGCTATCGTACGCTTGCGCGGGACGGACAGTCTCCCGAGACGATGGTGATCGCCTGCTGCGATTCCCGCGCCGCGCCGGAATCGATCTTCGACGCCGGGCCGGGCGAACTCTTTGTCGTCCGCAACGTCGCCAATCTCGTGCCCCCTTACGAACCGGACGGGCGGCATCATTCGACGTCGGCAGCACTGGAATTCGCGGTGCAGAGCCTGAAGGTGAAGCACGTCGTGGTCCTCGGCCATGGTCGCTGCGGCGGTATCGGCGCAGCCTTGAACACCTCCGCCACACCACTCTCGCCAGGTGATTTCATTGGCAAATGGATGAGCCTCATCGCTCCCGCCGCCGAGACTGTGGCGGGATCGACGCTGATGACGGCTTCCGAACGCCAGACAGCCCTGGAACGCATCTCCATCCGCTATTCGATTGCCAATCTGCGCACGTTTCCCTGCGTGAAAATTCTCGAGGGCAAGGATCGGCTGACGATTTCCGGGGCCTGGTTCGACATCTCGACCGGCGAGCTTTGGGTGATGAACCGCGATACCGGCGATTTCGAGCGTCCTGACCCGGCGTTCTGATAGACCGCGCCGCGCATCGCGTTGCGTCGCGGCCAAACCGCACCTACATCGCCCAAGACCCACCTGTAGGAAATTTTCATGACAAAGCCCGTCGATCTCGATCGCCATCCCCTCACGCATTGGGATGGACCGTTTGGCCTGCCGGACTTTTCGCGTATCGACGACGGTGATTTCGGACCGGTTTTCGACGCCGCACTGGCTGCGCACCAGGCCGACATCGACGCAATTGCCGACAATCCGGAGCTCGCTACAATCGAAAACACGTTCGCAGCGATGGAACTTTCCGGCGACCCGCTGGACCGTGTCTCGGCGATCTTCTGGTGCAAGGCCGGCGCCAACACCAACGACGCCATTCAGGCGATGGAACGAGAGATCGCGCCGAAAATGTCGCGCCACTACTCCACGATCTCGATGAACGAGAAGCTATTCGCGCGCATCGACGATCTGTACAAGCGGCGCGCGTCGCTTGGGCTCGATCCCAAGACGTTACGGCTGGTGGAAAAGAGCTGGAAAGGCTTTGTGAAGTCGGGCGCGAAGCTCGACGCCGATGGCAAGAAGCGGCTTGCGGCGGTCAACGAGGAGCTGTCCTCGCTCGGCACAGCCTTCAGCCAGAATGTGCTGGCCGACGAGAAGGAATGGGTGATGTTCCTTGGTGCGGGCGACCTCGCCGGCCTGCCCGAATTCCTGAAAAGCGCGATGGCTGGTGCAGCCGAGTCCCGTGGCCGAAAGGGCGAGTATGCGGTCACGCTGTCGCGCTCGATCTACGAGCCCTTCACCACCTTCTCCGAACGGCGCGACCTGCGCGAAAAGGCCTTCAAGGCTTTCATCGGGCGCGGCGAAACCGGCGGCGAGACCGACAACGCCCCCGTGGTGAGGAAGATGCTGGCCCTGCGTGCCGAAAAGGCAAAGCTGCTCGGCTACGAAAGCTTCGCGGCGCTCAAGCTCGACGACACGATGGCCAAGACGCCGAAAGCGGTGTTCGAACTTCTCGAACCCGTCTGGGAAAAGGCGCGCGAGAAGGCTGCCCGCGACGAAGCCGAATTGCAGCGTCTTGCCGCGGCTTCGGGCAGCAACGAGAAGCTCGCGGCCTGGGACTGGCGCTTCTACCAGGAGAAGCTGCGCGCCGAAAAATACGCCTTCGACGAGGCCGAGCTAAAACCCTATCTGCAGCTCGAACAGATCATCGCCGCGTGCTTCGACGTCGCGACGCGCCTCTTCGGCGTCACCTTCTCCGAAAAGCAGGGCGTACCCGCCTGGCACCCGGATGCGCGTCTGTTCGAGGTCCTGAACGCCGACGGATCGCAGCGCGGCCTGTTCCTCGCCGACTATTTCGCGCGGCCTTCCAAACGGTCCGGCGCCTGGATGAGTTCGCTGCAGTCAGGCTATCGCCTCGGCCAGGGATCGAGCCCGATCATCTACAACATCATGAATTTCGCCAAGCCACCGGCCGGCGAGCCGGCGCTGCTCTCGCTCGACGAGGCAAAGACGCTGTTCCACGAATTCGGTCATGCGCTGCATGGCCTGCTAACGGAGGCGTATTGGCCGTCGCAGTCCGGTACGTCCGTTTCGCGCGACTTCGTGGAACTGCCATCGCAGCTTTACGAACATTGGCTCACCGTTCCGGCCGTGCTCGAAAAATACGCGCGCCACTGCAAAACCGGCGAGCCGATGCCGCAGGCTCTGCTCGACAAGATGCTGGCGGCCAGCACCTTCGACGCCGGCTTCCGGACGGTGGAATTCACATCGTCCGCGCTTGTCGATATGGCCTATCATTCACAAAAGGATGCCCCTTCCGATCCGCAGACCTTCGAGACGGAGACGCTGAAGAAACTCGGCATGCCGGACGCCATCGTCATGCGCCACCGCACCCCGCATTTCAGCCACGTCTTTTCCGGTGACGGCTATTCGGCCGGCTACTACTCCTACATGTGGTCGGAAGTGCTGGATGCCGACGCCTTTTCCGCCTTCGAGGAAACCGGCGATGCCTTCAATCCCGAGATGGCGGCCAAGCTGAAGAAACACATCTATTCTGCCGGCGGCTCCGCCGATCCGGAAGCACTCTATACGGAATTCAGGGGCAAGATGCCGACGCCAGACGCGATGATGGCCAAGCGCGGCTTGGCCTGACCGCCAGGGAGTTTACGTTCAGGGAGTTTGCGTCAGCGCTTGGGATAGCAGGCCAAGGGTACATCTGGCCAAATGGCCTGATCGCATCCTGCATCAGCCTGTTGCTTCTTGAATTCGGCCGAAGTCGGGCCGGTCACCGTGTGGTCAACGCCAAATGCTGCATCGGGGAAGGCTTCCTCGGCGGCGGTCTGCAGCAGAGCTGGTCCCTCGATCTGGCGCGTCCCGGTAGAGTTGGCGACGCCTGCGGCAAGCAGGAGGGCGACCGACGCGGTAGCGACGGTGCTTCGGAAAAGGCGCGCGGATGCCGTGTTCATGGACGTTAACTTTTCCGGCGGGGAATCGATCCGCCTCGTTAGACTTTTAATTATCTGCTCAGTTCCCTAATTTTCGGTAACCATTGGCCCCCCTTTCGCAACTGCGAAAAAACCTGTATGAGCCGCGCAACTGAAGTTGCGGCGCCGGTATCCGCGTGCCGCCCACTCCCGAGATTAAGAACATGAAACTTCGCAACATCGCGATCATCGCGCATGTCGACCATGGCAAGACTACCCTCGTCGACCAGCTCCTGAAACAGTCCGGCTCCTTCCGCGAGAACCAGCGCGTCGCCGAGCGCGTGATGGATTCGAACGACCTCGAAAAGGAACGTGGCATCACGATCCTCGCCAAGGCGACGTCGATCGTGTGGAAGGACACCCGTATCAACATCGTCGACACCCCCGGCCACGCCGACTTCGGCGGCGAGGTCGAGCGCATTCTCTCCATGGTGGACGGAGCGATCGTGCTCGTCGATGCCTCTGAAGGCCCGATGCCTCAGACCAAGTTCGTGGTCGGCAAGGCGCTCAAGGTTGGCCTGAAGCCGATCGTTGCGATCAACAAGATCGACCGTCCCGACGGCCGCCATGTCGAGGTCATAAACGAAGTGTTCGACCTCTTCGCCAATCTCGACGCCACCGACGACCAGCTCGACTTCCCGATCCTTTACGGTTCGGGCCGTGATGGCTGGATGAACGTCAATCCGGAAGGCCCGAAGGATGAGGGTCTCGCGCCTCTGCTCGACCTCGTGCTGAAGCACGTTCCCGAGCCGACAGTCGAGGAAGGTCCGTTCCGCATGATCGGAACGATCCTCGAGGCCAATCCTTTCCTCGGCCGCATTATCACCGGGCGCATCGCCTCGGGTTCGGTGAAGCCGAACCAGGCCGTCAAGGTGCTCGGGCAGGACAGCAAGACCATCGAGACCGGCCGCATTTCCAAGATCCTCGCCTTCCGCGGCATTGAGCGCCAGCCTATCGAGGATGCGCAGGCGGGCGACATCGTCGCCATCGCCGGCCTCTCCAAGGGTACCGTCGCCGACACGTTCTGCGACCCGGCCGTCACGGAAGCGATGAAGGCGCAGCCGATCGACCCGCCGACTGTCACCATGTCCTTCATCGTCAACGACAGCCCGCTCGCCGGCACCGAGGGCGACAAGGTCACCAGCCGCGTCATCCGCGACCGCCTGCTCAAGGAAGCTGAAGGCAACGTCGCGCTGAAGATCGAGGAGGCCGAGGGCAAGGATTCCTTCTACGTGTCCGGCCGTGGCGAATTGCAGCTTGCCGTCCTGATCGAGACCATGCGCCGCGAGGGCTTTGAACTCGCCGTCTCGCGTCCGCGTGTCGTTATGCATAAGGACGAAGCTACCGGCCAGATGATGGAGCCGATCGAGGAAGTCGTCATCGACGTCGATGAGGAGCACTCCGGCATCGTGGTGCAGAAGATGTCCGAGCGTAAGGCCGAGATGGTCGAGCTGCGTCCGTCCGGCGGCAATCGCCAGCGTCTCCGCTTCTACGCGCCGACACGCGGCCTGATCGGCTATCAATCGGAGCTGCTGACCGACACGCGCGGCACCGCCGTCATGAACCGTCTGTTCCACGACTACCAGCCGTTCAGGGGCGTGATTGCCGGCCGTACCAACGGCGTTCTGCTCTCCAATGCATCGGGCGAAGCCGTCGCTTACGCCATGTTCAACCTGGAAGATCGCGGCCCGATGATCATCGAGCCGGGCGAGAAGGTCTATCAGGGCATGATCATCGGCATTCATAGCCGCGACAACGACCTTGAGGTCAATGTGCTGAAGGGCAAGCAGCTGACCAACATCCGCGCCGCCGGCAAGGACGAGGCCGTGAAGCTGACCCCGCCGATCCGCATGACGCTCGACCGCGCCCTGTCGTGGATCCAGGACGACGAGCTGATGGAAGTGACGCCGAAGACGATCCGCCTGCGCAAGCTCTATCTGGATCCGAACGACCGCAAGCGCTTCGAAAAGCAGAAGCTCGCCGGCGCGGCCTAAGCTTTTCCTCCGGGCTTCCGCAGGAACGCCTTTTGACTAAACTCCGTTTGGCTTGTGCCGAGCGGAGTTTTTTCATGCCGAGCAACACCTACCAGCTCTTCGAGCGGGCGATGGCGAAGCGCTGGCCGATCGCGTGCCGTTACCAGGGGCATCCACGCGCGATCTGCCCCGTCATCCTCGGCCACTCGGGCAGCGTCGAAAAGGCGCTCGTCTGGCAGTTCGCCGGTTCCAGCAGCAGCGGTGCGGTAAGCGGCCAGTGGAAATGCCTGACGCTTTCAGAGGTCGAGAAGGCAGAAATCGTCGAAGGGCCATGGCGTACCGGCGAGCGTCACGGGAATGCCCAAAGTTGCGTGAAGGATGTTGATCTGGACGTCAACCCGGACAGCCCATACGCTCCAAGGCGCCGGCTACCGGTGCTTCGCATAATCAAGTAGCCACTGGCGCCTGCGCTGGACCGGAAAATAGGCCAGCCTGTATCTGTGTGTGTTCACCTCGGTTCGATCTAACCGCAAAGTCCCGCCGGATCGAGCTCCTTGTCGAACATCAGAAACAGCACATCGCCTTTGTTTCCCATCCTTGTCTGCCTGGCCGGTGTCTTCCTGCTCGCGGCAATGGATGCCGCCGTCAAAGGTCTGGTCCTGACGATCGGCGCCTATAACGCGCTTCTGTGGCGTAGTGTCTTCGGCAGTGTCGCAGCGGGAACCGCGTGGAAGGCCACCAAACGAACGCGCCCCGATGCAAATGCCCTGCGGCTCCATATTCAACGCGGCATCGTCGTTTGTTTCGTCGGGTTGCTGTTCTTCTGGGGGGTCGGTCGCCTTCCGCTCGCCGAGGCGGTTGCATTGTCGTTCGTCGCACCGCTGGTGGCGCTTTTCATGGTCGCCATCATGTTGGGCGAGCGAATTGGACGGTCCGTCATCCTGGCGTCGATCATGGGCATGGTCGGGGTGGTCATTATCCTGTTAGGCAGGTTCGGCGCGGGAAACTACGCGCCCGACGCCTTGCTTGGGGTGTTGGCTATCCTCGCTTCCGCTTTCTTCTACGCCTACAATCTTGTGCTGACCCGCCGTCAGTCGCTGATTGCGAAGCCGCTGGAAGTCGTGTTTTTCACGAATCTGGTTGCGTTGGTCGTGCTAGGTGCGGCGGCGCCCTGGTTTGGTCTGTGGCCAGCCCCGGACCAGTGGGCGCCAATCATCGGCGTGACCGTGCTGGCTCTCGGTGGGCATGCCATGCTCAGTTGGGCATACGGGCGTACGGAGGCCCAGTACCTGATTCCGACGGAATATTCGGCATTCGTCTGGGCGATCCTGCTCGGATGGTTCTTTTTCGATGAAGCCGTCGGCGTGTCGACAATTGCCGGCGCGGTTTTGATCACCCTCGGCTGCCTGCTTGCATCCCGCTCGAAGCCGAAGCTCGCCGAACCCATCGAGGTGGCCGCCATCTGATCGTAGAGCTTGGTCAGCCATTTGGCTAGATCGAGCAAAGTGGTTATGATCTTCAGGGAGGAATCCGATGGACCTGACGTCGCTTCTGATCTTTGCCGGCGCGCTGCTCGTAGCCGCCGGATCGCCCGGCCCGTCGATTGCGGCCCTTGTGTCGCGTGTCATCGCGAAGGGCTTCCGCGATGTATTTCCATTTCTGGCGGCCATGTGGATCGGCGAGGCGATATGGCTGTCGATGGCCGTGTTCGGGCTGGCATTTGTCGCGCAGACCTTCCACCTTGCTTTCTTGGTCGTGAAATGGGTCGGCGTCACCTATTTGGCATGGCTTGCCTGGAAGATGTGGACCGCTCCGGTGGCGGTGCGCGACGGCGCAATGCCGCGCGAAGATTCGCCGGCAAAGCTTTTCCTCGCCGGCATGGCCGTCACGCTCGGCAATCCGAAGATCATGATGTTTTATCTTGCGCTCCTGCCCACCATCATCGACCTCGGCTCCGTCACAATTCTCGGCTGGGTAGAACTGACGCTGACGATGGCGCTGGTGCTTATCGCGATCGACCTGACCTGGGTTCTCGCCGCTGCGCAGGCGCGGCGGCTGCTGAAGAGCGAACGCGCCATGCGTATTGCCAACCGTATCAGCGCGGGCACCATGGCCGGTGCGGCCGCAGCCATTGCGACGCGGCCCTGAGCGTCACATCTCCTTCACGTCATGTCGGCATGTGAAACGGCGGCAGGTGGTCGCCAAACTGTCGCCTTCTGCTACGATAGTCGCAAAAGCATGCTTCGAGGGAGGGATTCGACGTCATGGCCGACACGCGCGCCACATTCGCAAAGGTAGCCCGCTCGGGCAAGTCCTCCAGACCCGCCCGGTCGACCCTCCATTTGATGGAGAGGGCGCCGGCTGAGGACGTCGCCGCTTATGAGAAGAGCGTGCTGGATAGAGCCGCGGCACTCGCAGAAAGGGCCGTTCTTTCGCACCGCAAGGGCGAAAGCGTCATATCCATAGTGAACGATCCGGCAATCGTCTGCGAAGGACGCGGGCAGACCGTGATTACCGTGGTCAACGACAACATGCCTTTCCTGTTCGATTCGGTGATCGGTGAGGTTTCCGACACCGCCGGCGAGCCCACGCTGGTTGTGCACCCGGTGATCGGCGTCCGGCACGACAGGAAGGGCGTCAGCGAAATCGTCGGCGACGGCGTGAAGGACGTGGACCGTCTTTCGGTAATCCACATCCATGTCGGCGCACTTTCCGAGGAGGACGCGACCGGTCTCAAGCAACGGCTTCAGAAGGTCTTGGCCCAGGTCCGCGCAGCGGTTGCCGACTGGAAGCCCATGCTTTCGCGGCTGGAGCGGGTCATCTCGGACTACCGCGACCAGCCACCGCCGCTGGACAAGCGCACGGTGGCCGAAGCGCTCGCCTTCCTGGAATGGCTGCGGGACGACAACTTCACCTTCCTCGGCATGCGTGAGTTCCATTACACGGGCGGCGAGAAGACCGGCACCCTCACACGGGCGAAAGCACCGGGGCTGGGCATACTCGCAGACCCTGACGTGCGCGTCCTGCGCCGGGTCGGCGGCGAGGCGACAACGCCAGAGATCCGAGCTTTCCTCCACGGACCGGAGCCGCTGATCGTCACCAAGGCCAACGCCAAGTCCCACGTGCACCGCCGCGCCTATCTCGACTATATCGGCATCAAGACATTCAATGGCAGAGGTAAGCTGACGGGCGAACTGCGTGTCGTCGGCCTCTTCACCTCGACCGCCTACACGCGCTCGGTCATGAAGATCCCCTACCTGCGCTCAAAGGCCGAGGCGGTGATCCGCAAGTCCGGCTTCAACCCGGATGATCATTCCGGCAAGGCGTTGATCAACGTGCTCGAAAGCTATCCGCGCGACGAGCTGTTCCAGGTTCCCGTGCCTGTCCTGCGCAAGCATGCCGATGTGATCCTCGGGCTGACAGAACGCCCTCGGGTCAGGGTGCTCTACCGTGTCGACCAGTTCGACCGTTTCGTCTCTGTCATCGTCTTCGTGCCACGCGATCGATACGACTCGATCGTACGGGAACGGATCGGACAATATCTGAAGACCGTGTTCGGCGGGCGTGTATCGGCCTATTACCCGGCATTCCCTGAAGGCGGGCTGGCGCGCGTTCATTTCATCATCGGGCGTTCCGGCGGCAAAACGCCAAAGGTCGACCCGCAGGAAATCGAGCGGGAAATCCGCGATATCGCCCGCACATGGGAAGATTCGCTGCGCGAGGCGGCAGCCGATTCGGGCGCCGATACCGCGCTGCTTTCGGTCGCCGCAAGGCTCCCGGTGAGCTATCGCGGTTCGTTCAGCGCGGCGGAGGCGCTGCGCGACGCCCGCCGCATTGCGGTCGTCGGGCCCGATCGCCCCATCATCATCGACTACTATCATCAGCAGGGTCAGTCGCCCTCGCAGGCCTCACTCAAGATCTATCATCACGGCCGTCCCGTATCACTGTCGCGCCGGGTCCCGGTGCTCGAGAACATGGGGTTTCGGGTGATCAGCGAGCGCACGTTCGAAGTGCAGGGTTCGCCGGACGGACCCGTCTTTATCCACGACATGGAACTCGAGAACGCGTTCGGCCAACCGATCGACCTTGCCGATGGCGGCAAGCTTTTCGAGGCTGTGTTCCTGTCGGTGTGGCGGCAGGAGGCGGACAGCGACTATTTCAATGCGCTCGCGCAGACGGCTGGCCTCGACGTCTCCGCGATCGGCGTGCTGCGCGCCTATGGCCGATACCTGCAGCAGGCCGGCATCCCGCAGAGCCAGGGTTTCGTCGCGGGCGTTCTGTCGCGCTATCCGGACATCACACGCGCGCTTCACGACATGTTCGTCCTGCGCCTTCGGCCGACGAGCAGCAAGGAAGACATGGTCTCCGCCAAGCATCTCAAGGCGAAGATCAAGGACGCCCTCAACGACGTTCCGAACATCGACGACGACACGATCATCCGCAGGTACCTGAACCTGATCGAAGCGACGTTGAGGACGAACCATTTCGTGCCGGACCTGTCGGAGCGCGGACAATCGCTGGCCCTTAAGCTCGATTCCCGCATCGTCGATGGCCTGCCCGAACCACGTCCATGGCGCGAGATTTTCGTCTACGGCCCGGAAGTGGAGGGCGTGCACCTGCGCTTCGGTCCCGTGGCGCGCGGCGGCCTGCGCTGGTCGGATCGCGCGACCGACTACCGGACCGAGGTGCTGGGCCTCGTCAAGGCGCAGCAGGTCAAGAATGCGGTCATCGTTCCGGTCGGGGCGAAGGGCGGCTTCTATCCGAAGCGGCCGACGACAGGCCTCACCCGCGACCAGATTTTCGAGGCCGGCAGGGCAGCCTATGTCAACTTCGTGTCCAGCCTGCTTTCCATCACGGACAACATCGAAGGAGACCATGTCGCGCCGCCCGCCGATGTGACGCGCCGGGATAAGGACGACCCTTACTTCGTCGTCGCGGCCGACAAGGGCACCGCGACCTTCTCCGACACCGCCAACGCCATCAGCCAGAAACACGGCTTCTGGCTTGACGACGCCTTCGCGTCCGGAGGCTCGGCAGGCTACGACCACAAGGGCATGGGCATTACCGCCAAGGGCGCGTGGGAAGCGGTCAAGCGCCACTTCCGCGAGATGAACCGCGATATCCAGACAACGCCGTTCAGCGTCGTCGGCGTCGGCGACATGTCGGGAGACGTATTCGGCAACGGCATGCTGCTCTCCGACCAGACGCGATTGATCGCGGCGTTCGACCATCGCGACATCTTCATCGATCCCGACCCTGATCCGGCGGCGTCGATCGCCGAACGCAGGCGGCTCTTCGCGCTGCCCCGGTCGAGCTGGCAGGACTACGACAAAAGCAAGATGTCGAAAGGCGGCGTGATCGTCTCCCGTAGCCAGAAATCGATTTCGCTGACGCCTGAAGCCGCCGCTGCGATTGGACTGGACAAGACGGTTGCAACGCCCGTCGAGATCATGAAGGCGATCCTAAGGGCCTCGGTCGATCTGTTGTGGTTCGGCGGTATCGGCACATACATCCGTGCGACAGGCGAAACCAATCAGGAAGTTGGCGACCGTGCCAATGATGCGATCCGGGTCACCGCCGCCGAGCTGCGCGCGAAAGTGATCGGTGAGGGAGCCAATCTCGGCGTCACGCAGCGCGCTCGCATTGAATTCGGGCTTCTCGGCGGCGCCTGCAATTCGGACGCCATCGACAATTCCGGCGGCGTCAACTGCTCCGACGTAGAGGTCAACATCAAGATCGCGCTCGCATCTGCGATGCGTAAGGGAACGCTTACGCGACCCTCGCGCAACAAGCTGCTCGCGGACATGACGGGCGAGGTGTCTCAACTGGTACTTGCCAACAATTACGGGCAGACCCTAGCGCTTTCGGTCGCACAGAAAGCGGGGCTGACGGATTTCGCGCACCACGTCCGCTTCATGGCCGCCCTCGAGGCAAGGGACCTACTCGACCGCGAGGTGGAGAATCTTCCGTCGCCGGCAGATCTGATCGAGCGCGAAGCGCGCCGCGAACCCCTGACCCGAGCCGAGCTAGGCGTTCTTCTTGCCTACGCCAAAATTGTCTTCTTCTCGGACATCATCGCAAGCGACGTCCCTGACGAGCAGCATTTCGAGCAGGATCTCAGCGCATATTTCCCGGACCGGATGGAGCGGAAGTTCGCCGGCGAAATCGCCTCGCATCGGCTCCGTCGCGAGATCATCACGCGCGTCGTCATCAACGACATGATCAATCGCGGTGGACCGTCCTTCGTCACGCGACTGCGCGAAGCGACAGGCTGCGAGACGCGCGAGGTGGTGCGTGCCTTCGCCATCGTGCGGGACGGGTTCGCGCTACCGGCGCTCTACGCAGAGATCGATGCGCTCGACAATCGCATCGACGGCCAGTTCCAACTGGACCTCTACGCGAGCGCGGGCCGCGTGCTGTTCGAGGCCGTGGCCTGGGATCTGAAGAACGGCACCGGCGACAAGCCTCTGGCCGAGCAGATCGCAGCGCTTCGCGAAGCGCGCCGCGTCCTGGAGCCAAAGCTCCAATCGCTTTTGCCGGAATTTCCGAAGGAGAGGCTGGCTGCCCGCAAGCTTGGCCTTGTCGAATCCGGCGTACCTGAAAAGCTGGCGGCGCGCCTCGCTTTGCTCGATGCTTCGGCATTGATCCCTGACATCGCGCTTGTCGCATCCGATGCAGGGGCGGAGCTTATCGACGCGGCGAAGGCATTTTTCGCAGTGACGCACGCGTTTCGTATCGGACGTATCGAGGATGCGGCCGGTTCCATCACGCCATCTGACTATTACGAAGACATGGCGCTATCGCGGGCCGGCGATACGATCGACGCGGCGAGGCGGGGCATTGCGGTCGCGGCACTTTCGGGCCATGCCAAGCAAGCCGATCCGGTCGCGTCGTGGCTGGAGGCCGGTGGCGAACGCGTCGCCAGAACACGCGAACGGTTGCAGGCGCTGACGGAGGGGGGCGAGATCACGGTCTCTCGCCTTTCGGTGGCGGCCGGTTTGATGAGCGATTTGGCCAATGCCTGAGGCGGCCTGAAAGGACAATCGCGTGAGCGAGACTGAGCCAAAAGCATCCCGGCGCGGCATCTGGGGATGGATGCTGTTTGATTGGGCAGCACAGCCCTTCTTCACTGTGGTGACCACCTTCATTTTCGGCCCCTATTTCGTGTCGCGCATGGCGGCCGATCCAGTCGCCGGCCAGGCGGCCTGGGGCTACGGCATTGCGGCGGCGGGCCTTGTCATTGCAGTTCTGTCGCCGATCCTCGGTTCGATCGCCGACCAGACCGGCCCACGAAAGCCGTGGATCGCGATCTTCGCGCTGATCAAGATCGTCAGCCTCTGCGCGCTCTGGTTCGCTGCGCCGGGATCGAGTCTCTTCTGGGTCGTGCTCGCGTTCTCGTTGGCGTCGATCGCCGCCGAGTTCTCGGTCGTCTTCAACGATTCCATGATGCCACGCCTGATTCCCAAGGCTGACATCGGCCGTGTCTCCAACGTCGCCTGGGGGCTTGGCTATCTGGGCGGCATGATCGTCCTGATCTTCGTCGTCGCCTTCATGGCGAGCTCACCGCAAACCGGCAAGACGATGCTCGGCATGAATCCGGTCTTCGGCCTCGATGCGGCCCAAGGCCAGGATGCGCGCGCTACCGGCCCGCTTTCCGCGCTCTGGTATCTCGTCTTCATCCTGCCGATGTTCCTGTTCACGCCCGACGGCAAGAAGGGCCTGCCGATCGCAACCGCCGTGCAAAAAGGTCTCGCGGAACTGGCCTCGACCGTGCGAGAGGTCCGCAAGCGCAGCGGCATCCTGCGCTTCCTCATCGCCCGCATGATCTACCAGGACGGCGTCGCCGCGTTGCTCGCGTTGGGCGGCGTGTTCGCCGCAGCCATGTTCGGCTGGTCGATCATGGAGATCGGCGTCTTCGGCATCATCCTCAATATCGTCGCCATCTTCGGCTGCCTCGTCGCAGGCAGGCTCGACACGAAATTGGGATCCAAGGTCGTCGTCATGGTGTCGCTGGCGATGTTGATCGTCGCCACGCTGGGCATCATATCGACCGGCCCGGGCTATACGTTCTTCGGTATGCTGCAATTGCCCGGCGTCGATAGCGGAGGCATGTTCGGGACGCCGGCCGAGAAAGCCTACATCGTGTTCGGCCTGCTGATCGGACTGGCTTTCGGGCCTGTGCAGGCCTCGTCGCGATCCTACCTTGCACGAAGCGTGACCGCCGCCGAAGCAGGCCGCTATTTCGGCATCTATGCGCTGGCTGGCCGCGCTACCAGCTTCCTCGCGCCGTTCACGGTAGCGACCGTAACCGCGCTCGCGGACTCTCAGCGACTGGGCATGGCGACGATCCTGCTGTTTCTCGTCGGCGGCCTGATCGTGCTCTGGCCGACTCCTTATCCGGCCGACAAGGTCGAAGACTGAGCATGATCCCGAACCGCAGGACCGCGTTAGCGAAAAGTGGGAACCGGTTTTCGGGAAAGATCATGCTCAAACAAACATGATTGAAGCAAAGAAAAACGGCGGGCGATTGCTCGCCCGCCGTCTGCGTTTGGACCACCCGCAGAGAGGTTGATCAGGAAGCGGCTTCTTCCGCCGGCGCGGTGGCCGCGGCGATCGCTGCTGCTGCATCTTCCTGTGCCTTCTTCAGCGCGGCGAGGCGTTCCTGCGCCTTCTTGCCGGGCTGCGCCTTGGTCGGGTTGCTGCGGGCTTCGCGCTTGGTGATGCCGGCCTCGTCGAGGAAGCGGGCGACGCGATCGGTCGGCAGCGCGCCGTTGGAAAGCCAGTGCTTCACGCGCTCCTCGTCGATCTTCACGCGCTCGCCGTCCTTCGGCAGCAGCGGGTTCCACGAGCCGACCTGCTCGATGAACCGGCCGTCGCGTGGGCTGCGCACGTCGGCGATGACGACGTGGTAGTAGGGACGCTTCTTGGAGCCCGCACGGGCCAGTCTGATCTTCAACGACATTCTTTAGCTCCTTGGAATTCTGTCGATTGAGTTCTGTTTTCAGGTGTTCTGCTTCAGCTCGCCGTTTCCGGCGGCGATCTGTTCGTGGTGACGGATCACTTCCTTGACGACGAAGTTCAGGAACTTTTCCGCGAAATCGGGATCGAGTTGCGCCTCGTCTGCAAGACGGCGCAGCCGCGCTATCTGCTGGGCCTCGCGAGCCGGATCGGCCGGCGGCAGTCCATGCTCGGCCTTGAGAACGCCGACAGCCTGCGTGCAACGAAAACGCTCCGCAAGCATATGGATCAGCGCCGCATCGATGTTGTCGATCGAGGCGCGGTAGCCCGCGAGCTTTTCGCGCGCCGTGTCCATTCCTGCCGGTTCGCTCATCTCCGCCTCACTTCTTCTTACCCATGCCAGGGAAGTTTCCAGGCAGACCGCCCTGACCGCCGAGGCCCGGTAGCTTCATGCCGCCAAGGCCGGGCAAACCTCCACCCATGCCCTTGCCAAGACCGGCAGCCTCGGCCTGCTTCTGCAGGGCTTCGAGCTGCTTGGGGTCCATCTTGGAAAGGTCGGGCATGCCGCCCATGCCAGGCATCATGCCTCCAAGGCCCATCTTGTTGGCGAGACCGCCCATCATGCCGCGCATCATCCCGCCGCCCTTCCCCTTGCCGCCCATGGCCTTCATCATGTCGGCCATCTGGCGGTGCATCTTGAGCAGCTTGTTGATCTCGGAAGCGTCGGTGCCCGAGCCTGACGCGATGCGCTTCTTGCGGCTGTGCTTGAGCAGGTCGGGATTGGCGCGCTCGGCCTTGGTCATGGACGAGATGATGGCGATCTGGCGCTTGAACATGCGGTCATCGAGACCGGCTGCAGCGAGCTGATCCTTCATCTTCCCCATGCCAGGCATCATCGACATGATGCCGCCCATGCCGCCAAGCTTCGACATCTGCTCGAGCTGACCGGCGAGGTCGTTGAGGTCGAACTTGCCCTTGGCCATCTTCTCGGCCATGGCGCGCGCCTTCTCGGCGTCGATGGTCTCCGCAGCCTTTTCGACGAGGCTGACGATATCGCCCATGCCGAGGATGCGGTCGGCGATGCGCTTGGGATGGAACTCCTCCAGCGCGTCCATCTTTTCGCCGGTGCCGATCAGCTTGATCGGCTTGCCCGTGACCGCGCGCATGGAAAGGGCGGCGCCACCGCGTCCGTCGCCGTCCATGCGGGTCAGCACGAGACCTGTGATGCCGACGCGCTCATCGAAGTTGCGTGCGAGATTGACCGCGTCCTGGCCCGTCAGGGAGTCGGCGACCAGCAGAATCTCGTGCGGGTTCGACGCGCTCTTGATGTCGGCCATTTCGAGCATCAGCGGCTCGTCGATATGGGTGCGGCCGGCCGTGTCGAGGATGACGATATCGTGGCCACCCAGCCTGCCAGCCTGGACCGCGCGCTTGGCGATGTCGACCGGCGACTGGCCTGCGATGACGGGCAACGTAGCGACACCGGTCTGCTCGCCGAGCTGTCGCAATTGCTCCTGCGCGGCGGGACGGCGCGTGTCGAGCGACGCCATCAGAACCTTGCGGTTCTGGCGATCCGTCAGGCGCCTGGCGATCTTGGCAGATGTGGTCGTCTTGCCCGAACCCTGCAGGCCGACCATCATCAGCACGACCGGGGCCGGTGCGTTGAGGTCGATCGCAACGCCATCCGAACCCAGTGTCTCGACCAGCTCGTCATGGACGATCTTGACGACCATCTGGCCGGGCTTGATCGACTTCAGCACCTCGGCGCCGACCGCCTTGGCGCGCACCCTGTCGGTGAAGGAGCGCACGACGTCCAGTGCGACGTCGGCTTCGAGCAATGCCCTGCGAACCTCCCGCAGCGCAGCCGAGACGTCCGCCTCCGACAGCGCGCCACGGCCGGTAAGGCCGTTCAAGATCGAGCCAAGTCGTTCCTGTAAGTTCTCGAACATCTCGCTTCCTTGCTCCCGGCGACAAAACCGGGAGGTAGTGCTTCCGGACCAGTCATCCAAGCAATAAGCAAAGCCAAAAAGCACCCGGGGGCGCATCGCGCTGCCGGGTGTTGGCCTCCGGGATCGTCCAGCCTTAAGGCGTCCCGGTCAGCTTGCTCGGAGTATTACTCGTCGCGGAATTTGCGCGGCTTAGACAGGAAAAGCGGCAAGGAGTCAAGTTTGAGGGCGGTTTCAGCCCAAATCCGGTCTTACCCTCAACGGCGACCGCGGATGCAACAGCAGCAGCCATGTCAAGGCAATGGAGAAAACGCTGATGCCTGCGACCAAGGCGGTTTCGCCAGCAGTCCATGCCAAGCTGTCGAGCGGCGGCGCCTGGAACAGCGCGAGCCCGCCAAGCGTCTGGTCATGCGAAATGAGCGCAAAGCCGGTCAGGTTGTTGCCGAGATGGGCGCCCATGGCGGCGCCGAGATTGCCCGTCGCGTAGACGAGGAGTGCCAAGAGGGCGGAAAACGCGCCGATGGCGATCACGACGCCTATGTTCATACCAAGTGGCGAGGACGGGTTCCAGTGCAAGGAGGTAAAAATGAGTGTCGGCAGCACGCCCCAAACAAGCGGACTCCGGTAGAGATAGGCCAAGCCACGCTGCAGGTAGCCTCGAAAAAGAAGTTCCTCCGCCGAAGTCTGGATAAAGGCGAAGAAGGCCAGCGGCAGAAAGATCAGCGCCCAGGTTCCGATGGCGATCGGACCCCTGGCAATACCGGGCATAACCGACAAATAGGCAATTTCGGTGAGCAGCGACGTGATGGCCACCGCCGCAAACCCCTTGGCGAAACCAGACCTTGAGATGCGCGCGCTGACGCCGAACAGGCGCGGCAGTTTTTCCTTGTGCAGCAGCCGCATCGCGATCCAGACACCGATCCAGATGCCTGCGAAGGTCACGAGCGTTGCAAATATCCCGCTTGAGCTGCCCAGGAACCGCTGGATCGGGTCGCTCCCGCCAGAACTGTCGTCCTGGCCCTGGAGCAACAGCCCGTAGGAACCTGCGAAGATTACCGCCATGGTGGTGCCGAACCACAGGACGACGATGATTATGACGCCAAGGATAAGGCGGAAGAGCGTCGTCTTGTCGTTAGGCGAACGCCTGTAGCGTTCGAAAGCCGAGGAATCGATTGTCATGGCGAATCCGGTAGAGGACGAGTTTACGCGATAGGGTCCATCAACGATTGCCGCGTCAATGGGCAGCACAGTGCTTTATACGTGGAAGGTAAAGGCGCGGTTCGTATTCAACGGCAAGAGCAGAAGGGCGTGTCCTGCCGATCACAACATCGACAACATCGCCGTTCGAATGCGATTTGTAGCAACAAATGCTTGATCGTCGGCAGCTTTTTGGGCATTCGCACAGGGTCATGGCTGCTGTGCCTGTATGCTGGGTCGTGATGAGCTTTGTTTCGCTGACGGTTCCCACGACGGGGAAATCGGTTCAGGCAACTTGGGAGAACGGCATGGCATTTCTTGCCACGGGAAGAATGGTCGTCATGGCAGGCGCAGCCGCGCTAGGTCTGCTTTTGACGGGAGCGGCTCAAGCGCAGTCGTGCGGCGACTCCGCGGCCGGATTTGAAGCCTGGAAGGCGAACTTCGCAGAGCAGGCCAAGGCCAGTGGAGTGAAGAAAAAGGGGCTGGCGGCGCTGGCCAATGCGGACTACGCGACGGCGACGATCAAGGCTGACCGCGCGGTCAAGAAGGCCTTCAGTGGTTCGGTCGAAGATTTCATGAAGCGTCGCGGCGCTTCCACCATCATCTCGAAGGGCCGCTCGCTGAAGAAGCAGAATGCGGCGCTCTTCAACAAGATCGAAAGCACCTATGGCGTGTCGCCTGGCGTCATTCTCGCCATCTGGGGCATGGAAACCGGCTTCGGCTCCTTCATGGGCAAGCAGAACACGGTTTCCGCCATTGTGACGCTGGCGTATGACTGTCGCCGTCCCGAGTTCTTCACTCCTCACGCCATCGGCGCGCTCAAGCTGGTCGACAGCGGCGCGCTGAGCAGCAGTTCCGTTGGCGCCATGCACGGTGAGATTGGCCATACACAGTTCCTTCCCGGAAATGTCTTGACCTACGGCGTCGGCAACAAGAACCTGCGCGACAAGAACATCGCGCTCATGTCGACAGCCAACTTCCTGAGAGGTAAGGGCTGGCAGCCGGGCGTAAGCGCCGACGGCAACATGGGTGCGATCGCCGGATGGAATTCCGCGCGTGTCTATCAGCAGGCCATCGCGCGCATCGCCATGGCGATCGACGGCGACTAGGCTGGTTCTGCAAATTCAAATAGAAACCCGGCCCGGCGCCGGGTTTTTTATTTTCGGGGCGATCGCGCCTCAGCCCTTGCGCTTCCTTGCCGCAAGCGTTCGCAAGCGCAGGCCGTTCAGCCGGATAAAGCCCTCGGCGTCCTTCTGGTCGTAGGCGCCGCGATCATCCTCGAAGGTCACCAGCGCATCGGAATAGAGCGACTTCTGCGAACGGCGACCCGTTACGATGACGTTGCCCTTGTAGAGCTTAAGCCGGACATCGCCTTCGACATCTTCCTGGCTCTTGTCGATCAGGGCCTGCAGCATCTCGCGCTCGGGCGAGAACCAGAAGCCGTTGTAGATCAACTCTGCATAGCGCGGCATCAACTCGTCCTTTAGATGCGCCGCACCCCGGTCGAGCGTGATCGATTCGATAGCGCGGTGCGCCTGAAGCAGGATCGTACCGCCGGGAGTCTCATAGACGCCGCGAGACTTCATCCCAACGAAACGGTTCTCGACGAGATCAAGCCGGCCGATGCCATTATCGCGGCCGAGATCATTCAACGCGGCAAGCAACGTTGCAGGCGACAGCTTCTTGCCGTCGATGGCGACCGGGTCGCCCTTCTTGAAGGAGATGGTAATTTCGGTGGCTTTGTCCGGCGCGTCCATCGGCGAAACAGAGCGCTGATGCACATATTCCGGTGGCTCGATCCACGGATCCTCGAGCACCTTGCCCTCGGAAGACGAGTGCAACAGGTTGGCGTCGACCGAGAACGGAGCCTCGCCCAGCTTATCCTTCGCTACCTGGATCTGATGATCCCGGGCGAAGTTCAGCAGGTCGGTGCGCGACTTGAACGACCAGTCGCGCCAAGGAGCGATGACCTTGATGTCGGGATTGAGGGCATAGGCCGACAGCTCGAAGCGAACCTGATCGTTGCCCTTGCCGGTGGCGCCGTGGGCGATGGCGTCAGCGCCAGTCTCTTTTGCGATATCGACCAGATGCTTGGAGATCAGGGGCCTAGCGATCGAGGTGCCCAGCAGATAGAGCCCCTCATACTGGGCGTTGGCGCGGAACATCGGGAACACGAAATCCGAGACGAACTCTTCGCGGACATCGACGATGCGGATGTCCTTGATCCCCATCAGTTCCGCCTTCTGGCGGGCTGGCTCCAGTTCGCCGCCTTGGCCGAGATCGGCGGTAAATGTCACCACTTCCGCGCCGAGTTCGGTCTGGAGCCATTTCAGGATGATCGAGGTGTCGAGCCCGCCGGAATAGGCAAGCACCACCTTCTTGACGTTTTTCCACTTCGACATGCCGATCCTCGGGATTTCAGGAATTTCGGGCGCTTTCATAGCAGGAAAGCCGGGCGGGACAAGCCACAGCGGGCTTCGTGGACCAAGGAGAAGCGCGGGCTGAGCGGCTGGTGGCGTGGGCGGAGGTCGACTATAGCTTGGTCATCTCCAAGGGCCGTCTGCCATGTCCTTCATTCCCGACACCGCCATTCTTGTGCAATTCGCGATCGCCTCGGTGATCCTGGCGATCACGCCCGGCCCCGACATGACGCTGTTCGTCAGCCGCACGCTGAGCCAGGGACAGGCCGCCGGCTTCGCCTCGATGGCGGGGGCGCTGACGGGGACATTCGTGCATACCACGCTGGTGGTGGTCGGGGTCTCGGCGCTTATCGTGGCGTCGCCGACGGCATTCCTCGTGCTGAAGATCTTCGGCGCGGGCTATCTCGTGTTCCTCGCTTACCAAGCCATTCGCTACGGGTCGGCCTTCTCGCCAGAGACGAAGAAGGGTCCGCGCATCTCCGTGGCGCGCAGCTTCTCGATCGGGCTTGGCGTCAACCTCATGAACCCGAAGATCATCCTGTTCTTCATGACCTTCCTGCCGCAATTCGTGTCGGCAAGCGACCCGAACGCGGCCGGCAAGCTGTTCTTCCTCGGCGCGATGTTCGTCGCGATCTCGATCCCGGTGACGGCGCCGATGGTGTTCGCCGCCGACCGTTTTGCCGCTGCGATGAAGAAGAGCCCGCGCGTGACCCGCGCGGTGGACTATCTGTTCGCCGGTGTGTTCTCGGCGTTTGCTCTCAAGATCATCACGGCGCAGACGAAGTGATGTCGCGCGGCTGTCGCCAGCCGCCGGCCGAACGTCCTGCAATCAGCCAGTAGCCCAGTCCTCCGCACATTCCAGCGCCGACAAGGGCGAACATGAAACCGGGCTCGCCGATCAGCGATTGGTCCGCGTCCGTCGCGCTCCGAAAATAACCCATGACGATCGCGCCGATCGCGCCACCGGCGATCGCATAATACAGCCAGTCTCGCAGGCCGATGATTTCTCCGGCAAGGATGGCGAACAAAGATGGAATGAAGGCAAAGTAGGCGACGAACAGCGCAATGAACGGGATCGAGAAGGCAACCGATCCCATCATCACTGCCGGCGCTTCCTCGGCGGTCAATCCCAGCATCGGCAACGAAACCAGATGAAGGAAAGCGCTGGAGCACAGCGCGGCGACTGCGTAGCCGAGAAGGACCACGACGCAGCGGAAGAGGAAGGTGAGGATGCCATTCATTCGGTTGTCGCCCTTCTGCCAAGCGCTACGAAACGGCCCGCGACTATCCAGTAAGCCACTCCGCCGACAAACCCGCCGGGCAGTGCTGAAACGATCAGAAGCGGCATGCTGAACGGAGAGCCTGCAAAGCCCCAGAAGAAAGCCAGCGAGGGTATGACGTTAAGAAGACCGGCGGTCGCATAGTCACGCCACCTCGACCAGCCGCGCCTTTCCCCGATGATGATGGCGACGACGAAACCCGGCAACGCGCACAGGAACGTCCAGAAGAAGCCAATGACGAACATGCCCGGCAGGTCCGGCAGCAAACCGAGAAGAGAGCCGTTCGCCCCGCCATCCGGAATCGCGGCGGGTGCAAGCATGATCGCTTCGGTGACGGCGACGGCCACGCAAACCGCAACGACGTAGCCGAAAGCGATGAAAGCGATCCTGCCCGCTGTTCTCACGATGTCTGGCCTATTCGCCGTGTCCCGCGATCATCATTGCCTCCAACGCAAGCCGCTCGGTCTTCTTCAGGCGCTCCGATTCCGACTTGAGCTGGCCGCAGGCGGCGAGGATGTCGCGGCCACGCGGCGTCCTGATCGGCGAAGCGTAGCCGGCATTGTTGATATAGTCGGCGAATTTCTCGATCGTTTCCCAGTCCGAGCACTGATAGTTGGTGCCCGGCCATGGGTTGAACGGGATCAGGTTGATCTTGGCCGGCACGCCTTTCAGGAGCTTGACCAGCGCCTTGGCGTCTTCGAGGCTGTCGTTGACATCTTTCAGCATCACATATTCGAAGGTAATGCGCTTTGCGTTCGAAAGCCCCGGATAGGCGCGGCATGCGGCTATCAGTTCCTTGAGCGGGAACTTCTTGTTGATCGGCACCAGCAGGTCGCGCAAATCGTCGTTGGTCGCATGCAGGGAGATGGCCAGCATGACGCCAATCTCCTCTCCGGTGCGCACGATCTCCGGCACGACGCCCGATGTGGACAACGTAATACGCCGCTTGGACAGCGACAGGCCGTCGCCGTCGGACGCAATGAGGAGCGCCTTTTTCACCGCTTCGAAATTGTAGAGCGGCTCACCCATGCCCATCATCACGATGTTGGAGATCTTGCGCCCTTCCGACGGCACGATAGCCCCGGCCGGCGTGTCCCGATCGGGGAAATCACCAAGCCGGTCCCGCGCCGTCATCAACTGGGAGAGGATTTCCTCGGCCGTCAGGTTGCGCACCAGCTTCTGCGTGCCGGTGTGGCAGAAGGAGCACGTCAGCGTGCAGCCGACCTGGCTGGAGATGCACAGCGTGCCGCGCCCTTCCTCGGGAATGTACACGGTTTCAATTTCAACGGGCCGGCCGGCGCCGCGCGGCGGAAAGCGAAACAGCCACTTGCGCGTGCCGTCGGCGGAAATCTGCTCTTCGACGACCTCAGGGCGTGCGATGGAAAAGTGTCGGTCAAGCTCCAGGCGCAGGTCTTTCGAGATGTTGAACATCTCGGAGAAATCCGAAACGCCGCGCACATAAAGCCAATGCCAGAGCTGTTGCGCACGCATCTTCGCCTGGCGCTCTGACACCACTCCGGCGGCAACAAGCGCCTCCGCCAGTTCGGCACGGGTGAGGCCGATCAGCGGTGATTTTTCCGCGGTGGCGCTCCTTGGCGCTGGCGCGCGGCGCGCCGTTCCGTTGGTGAGATCGATCGAGAGGGTCATAGCCAGGTCATATAGGTGGAGGCGGTCCATTCTGCCCGCCCACTTTCGGCGCATGTATCACGCGAACCGTCCGACGTCACGCAGCCGGCCGGACCACGAAAAACGAAGGAGCCGGTAAGTGCCGGCTCTTTCTTTCACACTTTTCGCCGATTTCCGCTGCTATTTGCAGCCGGCGATGGAATCCAGCGCGGCGGAAATGCCCTTCAGCGAGAAGGAATAGCTCGTCTTCGTGCCGCGACCAGACATCGCCTGAACCTGCATATCCGACCCGCCCTTCATGGCTGCGATCAATTGCGGTTCCTCGGCGGCGTTCTCAACCCAGGCGGAGTTGCCTTTGGTGAACATCGAGAAAGTCTTGTTGCCTATGGCTACCGAGACCTTTGAGCCTTCGCGCAGACCATACCCGGCGATGAATTGGGGCTCGAAGGATACAGCTTGCCCGGGCCGCTGGCTTACAAAAAAGAACATCTGTCCATGATTGACGCTGGCCGGCTGCATGGATTTCGGCTTCGGCACGGTGAGCACGTAGCAGACGCGCCCGTTCTGAGCCTGATAGCTATAGGTGGCCCAATCGCCATATTCGGAGATCTTGCGTGCCGACTGGGCATAGGCATGGCCCGCGAATGCTACCATCGCCAGCATCGCCAGCCCGGCGAAAATCGAAATCAAACCCCGCATCGTCTTTCCGTTTTCCTTCCTTCGCCAGCCTTGTCATGCAACCCAGACAGGGCCGGGAGCGACCCAAGCCATTTTGGGTTCATTTTGATTTAATTTGGGTTACCAAAAGATGAATCACCCAAGCAAAAGGAAATTCGCCGTCGGTCGTCCTGCGCGGGCACTACCGGCCGCGCCCTGGTCCCAGGTTAGGGTTCAAAGGCACGAAAACGGCAAGAGTTTGACCTTTGCCAGCGCAATTGCTGAGGCTTCAGTCGGCGGTTCAGCGAAAACCGGTTTAATCGGAAACAAGCGCGTTCCTGGCAGCGAGCCGGTGTGCCGTTGTCATATGCGCCCGAACGGCGGTAATCGCGGCGGTGAGAACCGCCATATCGTCGGTAAAGCCAAGCCCGAAGATGAAGTCCGGGATCGTATCGGTCTGCAGGACGAAATAACCGAGCGCCGCCAGCAGGATCGCCTTGGCGCGCAGCGGCGTGTTCTTGTCGAGCGCGCAAAAGTAGCCTGCGACGACCTCGTCCATGAAGGGAACATGGCGCGCCGCCTTCTTGGCGGTCCGCCAGAATTTTGCGCGTACCTCGCTCTCGTCGACATTGACGGAAGCTCCAGCGAAGTCTTTCACCATTGGCGCACGATCTCCTCTCTCCGACGTGATGTGGGAAATATCTACCGCCTTCGCAAGATGCGCCGGCTCAATCGCCGGCGTAACGGTTCATGCGCTTCGCCAGTTCGAAATCGAGCGCCGTGAGACCGCCGGCATCATGCGTGTGAAGCTTCACATCAACCATCTTGTAGACGTTGGACCAGTCCGGATGATGATCGAGCTTTTCGGCCGCCAGCGCCGACCGCGTCATGAATGCGAAAGCCTCGCTGAAATTCTTGAAGACGAAGCCACGGCTTATCGAAAGGCCGTCCTGTGCGAGGACCCAGCCCTTGAGGCCGGTCATTGCCTCGTCGACCGCTTTTCTTTCGAGCTTTTCCCGGGCCATGCAAAACTCCCTGTGCTGCGAGAAAGATAGCGCAGTACGCGGAGCGGTCCAGGCTCAGAGCGTCCTCGGGGCATCCCAACGGACATCGTCCGCGACCGTTGCCGTGCGGGTATCGCCGCCAGCAAGCGACCAGGCTTCCTCGATGATATACGGTCCACCGCCGACGGATTCGCGCGATGACATCAGCACGAACCGCCCTACCCGGAACGGTGCGGTCAGGAAGTTTCCACGCGCCGAAAGGTATTTCGCGACCTCCGACGGGCTTGAATTGCGCAGCCGCGCCAGGGTGACATGCGGGGTGAATTTGCGCGGATCCGAAGCGATGCCGAGGCGTTGGCAGATACGATCGATCTCTCCCTGCAGCGCGTTGAGGTCCGGAGAGGCCTTCGCTCCCGCATAGACCGAATGCGGCTTCTTCGATCCGAAGGCGTCGACGCCGGAAAGCGTGAGCGAGAAGGACGGGCGCCGCACCCTGTCGAGGGCATTGGCGATCTCGTCGGCGACATGGCCTTCGACGTCGCCGATGAAGCGCAGCGTCATGTGATAATTTTCAACGTCGATCCAGCGCGCTCCGGGCAGTCCACCCCTGAGCAAGGACAGCGAAAGGGCAGCATCACGCGGAATTTCGAGGGCGGTGAAAAGTCGCGGCATGGCCAGGCTCCCTTCCTCGAATCGTACTCTGACCTCAGCGAATCACCGATCCCGGCCGGGGGCAAGCGGTTTTTCGCACCTGCACATCGGACGGGTCATTCCGCTGCGTCATCCCGTACGATCATTGATTCGCGTCCGTTTCAGCCTTGCCGGGAAGACCCGCTAGCGCTTGTTCGACTGAGGGGAGCGCGTTCTCGACCATGCGATCGACACCTGCCGCGTTGGGGTGCATTCCATCCTCCAGCAGTAAAGCCGGATCAGCCGCGACACCCTCGAGGAAAAAGGGATACAACGGGACGCCATACTTTTCGGCGAGGCGCGGATAGATGGCGTCGAAGGCGAGCTGATAGTCCTGTCCGAGGCTCGGTGCGGCCCGCATGCCGGCCAGCAGCACAGCGATGTTGCGCTCCTTGAGCCGTGCAAGAATCGCGTCGAGGTTCTTTTCCGTTATCTCAGGTGCGATACCGCGCAGCATATCGTTCGCGCCGAGTTCCAGGATAACGAGTTGCGTGCCATCCGGAATTGACCAGTCGAGCCGCGACAAACCGCCCGACGTTGTGTCGCCAGACACGCCGGCTCCGGCAATCACGACATCGTGACCCTTGTCCCGGAGTGCTTTTTCGAGCTTTTCGGGGAAGCTTTGCCCGGCATCGAGGCCGTACCCTGCCATCAGGCTGTCGCCGAAACCGACGATCTTGTACGGCTCGGCCAACGCTGCCGGCGCCATGGACAGAACGAGCAATCCGGCAAGGAAGAAGAGGCGTGAAGAAAAATTGAAAGCCATTCCGCAAAGCCCATATGACAAAGACGTTTCCCGCCCTCTCCACCATATAGGATAGTTTCTTCGTGACAGAACCCGTCATCCAGTTGAAGGATGTTTCCCTGACGCTCGGTCAGGGCGCATCGTCCGTCCATGTGCTTAAGGGCATAAGCCTCGATGTCGCCGCCGGCGAGGCGACCGGCATCGTCGGCCCCTCGGGTTCGGGCAAATCGACCTTGCTGATGGTTCTGGCAGGGCTAGAGCGTGTGGATTCAGGCACCGTGCGGATAGCCGGCGAACTGATCAACGACAGGAGCGAGGATCAGGTCGCCGCGTTCCGGGGCAGGAATGTCGGCATCGTCTTCCAGTCGTTCCACCTGATTCCGAACATGACCGCGCTGGAGAACGTCGCTGTACCACTTGAGCTGGCGGGGCATCCCGACCCGTTCGACGTCGCCGCGCGCGAGCTTGCGTCGGTTGGCCTTTCGGAGCGCACGACACACTACCCTGGAGAATTATCGGGCGGCGAGCAGCAGCGCGTCGCGATTGCCCGGGCACTCGCGCCCGAGCCCCGCATCCTCATCGCCGACGAGCCGACCGGCAACCTCGACCAGGCGACCGGCAGGCAGATCGCCGATCTCCTCTTCGCCAAGGCGCAGGAACGCGCCATGACGCTGGTGCTGGTCACGCACGATCCGTCGCTCGCGGCACGTTGCACGCGCCAGGTTGCGATGCGCTCGGGTCGGATCGAAACGGCTTCGGCAAGCGCCGAGGCCGCCTGACATGTCGGTTGATCAGCTTGCGTCGCCGTCCGGTCATGTCTCCAATGCAGTCTCTGCCCCCGCAAACTTTTCGCCGTTGACCAGTTTCCGGCTCGCGCTTCGATTCGCCCTGCGCGAAATGCGAGGTGGCCTGTCCGGTTTCCTCGTCTTCATAACCTGTATCGCGCTTGGCGTGGCTGCGATCGGCGGCGTGAATTCGGTTGCCCGCTCCATCACCGCTGGCGTCGCTGAGGAAGGCCAGGCGCTGCTCGGCGGCGACATCCGGTTCGAACTCAACCAACGTGTCGCGACTGAGCAAGAACTTACATTCCTGCAAAGTCTCGGCACTCTGGCCGAAAGCGCCGACATGCGCACCATGGCCCGGCTGGAGGACGGCTCCGACCAGGCTCTTGTAGAGGCAAAGGCAGTGGATACGGCCTATCCTCTCTACGGCGAATTGGTCACCGAGCCGCCCCTCCCGTTTGTAGACCTGTTTGGCGAGCGGAACGGCGTCTACGGTGCCGCTGCGCCTGATCTTCTATTTGAACGGCTTGGCCTGAAGCTTGGTCAACGCATCAAGGTCGGTGTCACGACATTCGAACTGCGCGCCCGACTCGTCACCGAGCCCGACGCTGCCTCGGATGGATTTGGCTTCGCGCCAAGGTTGCTGCTCTCCCTTGACGGCCTCAAGGCGGCCGGCCTCGTCCAGCCCGGAAGCCTGGTCGAACATGTCTACAAGATCCGCCTCGACGGACAGGTTTCGGAAGCGCGGCTGAACGAAATCCGCGAACAGGCGGGCAGCGACTTTCCGCAGGCAGGCTGGTCGATCCGGACGCGCCTTAACGCAGCGCCCGCGCTGTCGGCAAACATCGAGCGCTTTTCGCAGTTCCTGACGCTGGTGGGACTTACCGCGCTGGTCGTCGGTGGCGTTGGCGTTGCCAATGCGGTGCGCGCGTATCTAGACGGCAAGCGCAGTGTGATCGCGACCTTCAAGAGCCTTGGAGCGTCGGGCCGCTTCGTCTTCGTCGTGTACCTGATCCAGATGCTCTTGATCTCGTTGATCGGCATCTTGGCCGGACTGATCCTCGGAGCGCTTATGCCCTTTGCGGCACAGGCGGCGCTTGCATCCGTCATCCCCATCCCGACCGAAGTGGGCGTCTATCCGCCGGCGCTTGCCATGGCGGCGCTGTTCGGCGTGCTGGTAACGCTCGCGTTTTCGCTTCTACCGCTTGGACGCGCCCGCGATGTGCCCGCTACCGCGCTGTTTCGCGAACTCGGATTCGAGGCCCGCGCCCTGCCGAGACGCATCTATGTGCTTTCAGCAGTCGGTATCGCGCTTCTGCTGGCGTTCCTCGCCATCTGGTCCGCAGGCGACAGGCGCATCGCCTTCGTCTTCGTCGGCGCGGTTATTTTTGCCTTCATCGTGCTGCGGGGCGTGGGCTATCTCGTGCAGTGGCTGGCTCGAAAAAGCCCGCGTGTACGTTCTGTTGCGTTGCGTCTCGCCGTCGGCAACATCCACAGGCCGGGCGCGCTGACCCCCTCCGTCGTGCTGTCACTTGGTCTCGGTTTGACGCTGCTGGTCACGCTTGCCCTGATCGACGGCAACCTGCGGCAGCAGATCGCCAGCACCTTGCCCGAGCGAGCGCCAAACTTCTTCTTCGTCGACATCCAGAGTGGCGAGGTAGAGGATTTCGCCTCCTTTACCGCCGCCGAGGCGCCTGACTCGAAACTGGTGCGCGTACCGATGCTGCGCGGGCGCATCATGCAACTGAACGGCGTCGACGTTCAGAAGATCGAGGTGCCGCCTGAGGGCGCCTGGGTTTTGCGCGGCGACCGCGGAATAACCTACGCAGCGAGGATCCCCGAAAGCTCGACCCTTGCAGGGGGCGAATGGTGGCCGGAGGATTATTCCGGCGAGCCGCTCGTTTCCTTCTCTGCTCAGGAAGCTGGCGAGATCGGCGTCAAGATCGGCGACACCGTTACGGTGAACGTGCTCGGGCGCGACATCACTGCCCGGATCGCGAACCTGCGTCGGGTGGAATGGGAATCCATGTCGATCAACTTCGTCATGGTGTTTTCGCCGAACACCTTTGCAGGTGCGCCCCATAGCTGGTTGGCGACGCTGACCCTGCCGGACGCATCGGCTGCTGACGAGGCGCGCATCCTCAACGCGGTGACAAAGGCGTTCCCCTCGGTGACAACCGTACGCGTCAAGGATGCGCTCGATGTGGTGAACCGCATCGTTGGCCAGCTCGGCACGGCCATCCGGGCAGCCGCCTCCGTGGCACTGATCGCGTCGGTGCTCGTCCTCTCCGGAGCGCTTGCAGCCGGCAACCGCGCCCGTATCCACGACGCCGTCGTGCTGAAGACGCTTGGCGCGACCCGCAGGACCCTGATCGCAGCCTTTTCGCTGGAATATGCACTGATCGGCCTCGCCACGGCGGTTTTCGCGCTCTTTGCCGGCGGTATCGCGGCCTGGTATGTCGTCTCGCAGGTCATGCGCCTGCCGTCGGCGTTCCTGCCTGAGGTGGCGGCGGGAACCGTGGTCGTGGCGCTTGTCCTGACGGTTGGCTTCGGACTGGCCGGTACATGGCGGGTGCTTGGACACAAGGCCGCGCCAGTTTTGCGAAATCTTTAGATCATGGTGAAAGTCCGGTAACGCATGCGTGATGACAAAAATGTCATCCGCTCACGAAGGGTTGCAAGCCCTTACTGCTCTTGTCCTTTATCGCGCGAAGCATCATATTCCGCGCAGGCATGCTGGAGCCTCGCCAGCGGCGCCTGGGCGCTTTGAAGCTGCCTGACACCGGACGAGGCAGGAGCAACGTGAGGAACCCAATGGCTGAACTCCGCAACTATCAGACGCGCGCTGTGCCGAACGCCGGCAGCCGCGTCGATACCTCGATCGACGAGGGCCTGCGCGCATACATGATCAAGGTCTACAACCTGATGGCGTTGGGCCTTGTCATCACCGGCGTCGCCGCTCTGGCCACGGTCATGATGGCCACCACCAACGATCCGGCGACTGCCGCCGCTACGCTGCCTAACGGCAAGATGCTGACCTCCCTGGGCCTCGCGCTTTACGCGTCGCCGCTGAAGTGGGTGGTCATGCTTGCCCCGCTCGGCATGGTGTTCTTCCTGAGCGCCCGCATCCAGTCGCTGAGCGTATCGGCTGCTCAGACCACCTTCTGGATCTTTGCCGCTTTGATGGGCATATCGCTGTCGTCGATCTTCTTGGTCTACACGACCCAGAGCATCGTGCAGACGTTCTTCATCACGGCTGCGGCCTTCGGCGGCCTGTCGCTCTGGGGCTACACGACCAAGCGCGACCTGACCGGCATGGGCACGTTCCTGTTCATGGGCCTGATCGGCCTGATCATCGCGATGGTGGTGAACATCTTCCTCGCCTCGCCTGCGATGCAGTTCGCCATCTCGGCGATCGGCGTGCTGATCTTCGCTGGCCTGACCGCCTACGACACGCAGAAGATCAAGGAAATGTACTTCGAGGGCGATGAGGTTCTCGTTGCTGGCCGCAAGGCCATCATGGGCGCGCTGACGCTCTACCTCGACTTCATCAACCTCTTCACCTTCCTGCTGTCGTTCCTCGGCAACCGCGAGTAATCACCGCCGGCCGAGAGGCTGGACCAACAAAGATCGAAGGGCGGCCTCATCGGCCGCCCTTTTCTTTTGTGCTCCGTGCTGCTTCCTTCGCCGTGCCCGGCAACGACACGACCATGATGCGTATCAGACCAGCGACGGCGAACGACCTTGATGCAATCACCGCGATCTACGCGGACGCCGTGACGAACGGAACGTCAAGCTACGAGCTGGAGCCTCCGTCGCTGAAGGATATGACGGGTCGCTTCGAAGCGCTCGCTGCGGCGGGCTTTCCCTATGTCGTCGCCGAGCGGCAGGGCGACATACTTGGCTACGCCTATGCTGGGCCGTTCAGGACGCGCCCGGCCTATCGCTTCGTCGTCGAGAACTCGATCTATGTGGCGCCCAGCGACCGGGGCCTGGGCGTTGGCCGAGCGCTGCTCGAACGCCTGGTGATCGAAGCCACCCGTCTGGGCTTCCGTCAGATGATCGCCGTCATCGGTGACGGTCACGCCGACAGTCCATCGGTAAGGCTGCATGAGAAGATGGGCTTCCGTCACAGCGGTCGATTGGAAGGTTCCGGCCACAAGCACGGGCGCTGGCTGGACACCGCTTTCATGCAATTGTCGATGAATGGCGGGGTCAAATCGGATCCCGATCCCGAGTCGCTGCCCGAGCGGGCCTTCAGGGCCGCAAAAAACAAAGTCGATTAGTTCAGGCCTCGACGAGTTTAAGCTTGTTGTCGAAGACCTCAAGCACGCGCGACAGGTCGTGGCCGCGCCGGAGGATCAGGCCTGTCGCCGAGGTGACTGACCACATGCCTTGCTTGCGCGCGAGAGCGGGGGTCTTGGCGATGCTGTAAAGCGGTGTTTCGCTGGTGCGACGGAATACGGAGAACACGGCCCGTTCGGGAAGATGGTCGATGGCGTAGTCACGCCATTCGTTTGCGGCCACCATACGCCCGTATAGCCTGAGAATCTGGTCCAGTTCTTTCCGGTGAAAGGTGACCGGCATGCCTAGCCGCTCGCGTCTGGCTTCACTCAGCGGGATCAATATTGAGGAATCGTCCCCACCCTCCGTCCCACCGGCTCGCTCCATCCCGTGACACCCTCATTGCAAATTCATGACAAAGTGGAGCGTGACGTTTAAGTCTGCAATTGCAAGCCCGGCGTGTCCCATCCGGTCAAGCTCGCAACTTTAATCACACATCGGTAACAGTCTGAAACATTCTGTATCGATTGGTGATGTTGCGCCACAATCCTGCCGTTTTTTATCCGCGCTGAAGCCACGATGTCCGACGACCTTGAGTGCGTTGCCTGAGACGGTTCGGTCCGGCACCGGCTCGTAAACCCCAAGCCCCCCGCCCACGGGTCTGCGTCGGATCGAACCAACCTCGGCCTTGGCAAGAGGCCGGGTGCGACGATCCCAAAATCTGAATGACCGGTGCCAGAAGCAAGCTGGTGCCGGTTTTTCTTTTTGTCACGATCCCTAAGGTGCACCCGCTTCCGCAGAGATGACAGCGGCGCCGAGGATCGGGCCAGGGAGACCGTCCTTGTTTACCTTTTGCAGGAGGACGGCGCAGCCACCCTGTTTCTTGAGCTCGCTGCGCGGCAACTCGAAGCGCGCCGGCTTGCCATGCCACATCCCCGCGGTTTGCACGTCGGTCACCGGGTTGACATAGGTGATGGTCTTGCCCTTGTTTTCGCCGCGCTCGATCGTCACTGGCTTCCTCGGCGCGAAATGCACCAGCACCAAGTGTGCGTCGCCCTTTCCGTCGGGCGCTCCTCCCGTCTCTATGATGACGCTATCCGCGCTGCGAACAACGTTGATGGGAATTGTCAGGCCTTGCCCCGTCCTTTCAAGTTCGGCCAGCGCCGCGCCGACCGCGCCGCGCTTGCCGCCCTTCACGTGGACGCGGCCATTAATAACGGCTTGCGGCGTATAGACCTCTCTTTTCCCGAACGCTTTGCCGTAAAGCTTCTGTCGAACTGTGCCATCCGGCGTAGCGAGCGTGTCTTTCCAGCCGAGGTAGTCCCAGTAATCCACGTGATAGCCGAGAGCGACGACATCGCCGCTCTGGACGAGACCGTCGAGAACCGCGTCGGCGGGCGGACACGAATTACAGCCCTGGCTGGTGAACAGCTCAACCACGCCGCGCGGCTTCAGGATATCGCCCGCAAAGGAAGGCGCGGCGCACAGCAGCGCCGCGAGTGCCGCGAGGCGTAGAACCAGTCGTCTCTTCATGGCCGCCTGTACATGACGTTCCATCCCCACCGGTTCAACCGGCCCTTTTTTCTTTCGGGAATGCTTGCCAGACCGCCAGCACAAGAGGAAGTCACGTTGAGTTGAAATTTTTGATGCGGAACGGCCCTCCTGCATGGCAGGAAGGCCGTTCTTTTAACGCATCACCTCTTCAACTTGCTCAGGCGGCGAGGTCGCGCAGCACATATTGCAGGATGCCGCCGTTCTTGAAGTATTCAAGCTCGTCGACGGTATCGATCCGGCATAGGATCGGGACATTCTTTACCGCACCGTCGGCATAGGTCACCTTCGCGGTCATCTTCTGACGCGGCCGGATTTCCTCGAGGCCCTCGATGGTCACCGTCTCATCGCCCTTGAGGCCAAGCGTCGCCCACGAAGTGCCTTCCTCGAAGACGAACGGGACAATGCCCATACCGACCAGATTCGAGCGATGGATGCGCTCGAAGGACTGGGCAATCACCGCGCGCACGCCAAGGAGGTTTGTACCTTTGGCCGCCCAGTCGCGCGACGAGCCGTTGCCGTACTCGACGCCGGCGAAGATGACGAGCGGAACGCCCTCCTTCCGGTACTCCATAGCCGCGTCGTAGATCGACATCTCTTCCTTCGACGGGTAGTGAATCGTGAAGCCGCCCTCCTTGCCGTTTTCGCCCAGCATATGGTTGCGGATGCGGATGTTGGCGAAGGTGCCGCGCATCATCACCTCATGGTTGCCGCGCCGCGTGCCGTACTGATTGAAGTCGGCGACGCCGACGCCATGATCGGTCAGGTACTTGCCGGCAGGCGACGCTGCCTTGATCGAACCAGCGGGCGAAATGTGATCGGTGGTGATCTTGTCGCCGAAGAGCCCGAGGATACGGGCATTTTCGATACCGCCGATCTCGCCGGGTTTGCTGCCCATGCCGACGAAATAGGGCGGGTTCTGCACATAGGTCGAGTTGTCGTCCCAGGTGTAGGTCTGGCCCTCCGGCGCCTGCACGGCGCGCCAGTTTTCGTCACCCTTGAACACATCGGCATATTTGCGCGCGAAGAGTTCACGCGTGACGTTCTCGGCGATGAATTCCTCGATCTCCTGGCTGGTCGGCCAGATTTCCCTGAGGAACACTGGCTTGCCGTCCTTGTCCTCGCCGATCGGCTCCGTCGTCAGATCCTTCGTGACCGTGCCGGCAAGCGCATGCGCGACCACCAGCGGTGGTGAAGCGAGATAGTTCGCCTGCACGTCGGGCGATACGCGGCCTTCGAAGTTGCGGTTTCCGGACAGAACGGCAGCCGCGATCAGGCTCTTGTCATTGATGGTCTTGGAAATTGGTGCCGGTAGTGGCCCGGAATTGCCGATGCAGGTGGTGCAACCGAATCCGACGAGATTGAAGCCGATCTGGTCGAGCTCCTTCTGGAGACCCGACTTTTCAAGATATTCGGCGACGACCTGGGATCCCGGAGCAAGCGAGGTCTTGACCCACGGCTTCTGCTTCAGGCCACGCCGATTGGCGTTGCGCGCGAGCAGGCCGGCGCCGATCAGCACCGAGGGGTTGGACGTGTTGGTGCATGACGTGATCGCCGCGATAACCACGTCGCCATGGCCGACATCGAAGGTTTCGCCTTCGACCGCATAGCGCTTGGCCACATCGACCGTCTTCTTGTACTCGCCCTCCAGCGCCTTGGCGAAGCCCGACGCGATGTCCTCCAGCGCGACACGGCCTTCCGGACGCTTGGGACCGGCCATTGACGGCACTACGGTCGAAAGTTCAAGGTCGAGCGTGTCGGTGAAGACAGGGTCGGCGGAATCCTTGTCGCGCCACATGCCCTGCGCCTTGGAATAGGCCTCGACGAGCGCAATGCGGTTTTCGGCTCGGCCCGACATTGTCAGGTAGCGGATCGTTTCCGAATCGACTGGAAAGAAGCCGCAGGTGGCGCCATATTCAGGGGCCATGTTGCCGATGGTTGCGCGGTCGGCGAGTGTCATGTTGGAGAGGCCAGGCCCGAAGAACTCGACGAACTTGCCCACCACGCCCTTCTTGCGCAGCATCTGGGTCACGGTCAGCACGAGGTCCGTCGCGGTCACGCCTTCCTTCAGCGCGCCGGTCAAGCGGAAACCGATGACTTCAGGCAGCAGCATGGAAACCGGCTGGCCCAGCATTGCGGCTTCAGCCTCGATGCCACCGACGCCCCATCCCAGGACGCCGAGGCCGTTGACCATCGTCGTATGCGAATCGGTTCCGACGCAGGTGTCGGGGTAGGCTACGATGTCGCCATCCTCCCCGGTCATGGTCCAGACGGTCTGCGCGAGATATTCGAGATTGACCTGGTGGCAGATGCCGGTTCCCGGCGGCACAACGCGGAAGTTGCGGAACGCCTGCTGGCCCCATTTCAGGAAGTTGTAGCGCTCCTGGTTGCGCTGGTACTCAAGCTCCACGTTGCGGGCGAACGCCAGCGGCGAGCCAAACTCGTCGACGATGACCGAATGGTCGATCACGAGATCGACGGGAACCAGCGGGTTGATCTTCTGCGGGTCGCCCCCAAGCGAAGCCATCGCGTCGCGCATCGCCGCCAGGTCGACAACGGCCGGCACGCCGGTGAAGTCCTGCATCAGCACGCGCGCGGGTCGATAGGCGATCTCGACGCCGGCCTTGCCCTTGTCGGTCAGCCAGCCTCCGACAGCCTGTATCGATTCCTTGGTGACGGAACGTCCATCCTCGTTGCGTAGCAGGTTCTCGAGCAGAACCTTCATCGAGTAGGGCAACTGGCTGATGCCGGTCAGCCCGTTCTTTTCGGCTTCAATGAGGTCGTAGTAAACATATTCCGCGCTTCCCACATTGAGCGTGCGGCGGCAATTGAAACTGTCTAGCGATTTGGACACGTGCGATCCCATCCTGGTCTGTTCGGCCTGAGGGGAACGGACTCCGATGGCATGCAATCACGCGCAAAGGTGCGGGTACGGCCATTTCCGCTGTCCGCTCCCGGCGCCCGAGCCGTTGGGAACGGCGCAAACGCTGGTCCGGCGCAATAGAGGTTGCCTTCCCCGACCGCTGGGGTTGGTATTCCCGATATAGAGAAATTCCTGGAATAGTTCTAGAGACGGAAACACCAATTTTGTTGCGCTGCAACCGGGATCGCGGGCAGACCGTGAACATGAGGGAACGATGCGGCTGATCGCCGAAAATCTTGGCGGCGAACGTGGCGGCCGGACGGTTTTCTCCGGGATTGACATGTCGCTCTCCGACGGCGGCGCCTTGTTGATCACCGGCTCGAATGGCGCGGGAAAATCGACGCTGCTGAAGGTGATCTTCGGCCTCCTTCCTTGCACGTTGGGAACGATTCGTCTTGAAGAAGGCGGCGAACTTTTCCCGACAGTCGGCTCAGCCGCTCACTATCTCGGACACCTGAACGCCATGAAGACTGCCTTGTCGGTGATCGAAAATCTCGCGTTCTGGCGTGATTTCGACGGCGGCGACGGCCTGGAATTGCATTCCGCTCTTGAGGCGGTTGGCCTTGGCGCGATCGGACACCTGCCATTCGGATATCTTTCGACGGGACAGCGCCGACGCGCCTCCATCGCCAGACTGTTGATCAGCCAAAGACCGATCTGGTTGCTTGACGAACCGACTGCTGGGCTGGATGCAGAGTCAGAGCAGCAGTTCTCGGCACTCATGGAAAGACATCTGGCGGGCGGCGGATTGATTGTGGCGGCCACCCACCTGCCGCTCAGACTAGCTGATACGCGTGAGTTGCGGCTTGGCGAGCGTGCCTATGCCTGACTTCCATTACCTTTCCTTCCGACTCGCGGCATGGCGCTGGGACAGGTCATGCTAGCCCTGTACCTGCGCGAACTAAGGGTCTCGACCCGCGCGGGCGGCGGAGCGCTCACCGGCGTCCTGTTCTTTCTCGCTGTGGTCGCTACGATGCCGTTCGCGCTCGGCCCGGATCTCAACCTGCTGGCGCGCATCGGCCCAGCCGTGCTCTGGATCGGCGCGCTGCTCGCATCGCTGCTCGGGCTCGACCGACTGTTTCAGGCGGATCGCGAAGACGGGTCGCTCGACCTGCTCGTCATGACCGGAGGACGCCACATGCTCGCGGTGATCGTGCTGGTCAAATGCCTGGCATACTGGACGGCGTGCATGCTGCCCCTGGTTATCGCCTCGCCGGCACTCGGGCTGATCCTGAACATGCAGCCGATCGCGATAGCTGCGACGAGCCTTACCCTTCTCATCGGCACGCCGGCCATCGCCTTCATAGGCGCCGCCGGCGCGGCCGTCGCGGTCGGGCTCCCGCGCGGCGGCGTGCTCGTGTCGGTGCTGGTGCTGCCGCTTGCGATCCCCGTCATGATCTTCGGTGTCTCCGCAAGCTATGCCGCGATCAATGAACCCGACCCTTTCCTCCCACCATTTCTGATTTTGGCCGCTTTGACCCTGTTCTTTGCGGTCATCGGGCCGGTAGCCGCAGCCTTGGCATTGCGTCACGCGTCAGATTGACGCCGACAACTCTGCTGCCCGAGACCCGGATTTGCTGTATCCAGCAAGCGGAGGAACGTAAACCCGATGACGACGCACGGACTGTACGTGATGGCCGCTTACGGCATTTCCACGCTGGCGCTTGCGGCGCTCGTCGCGTGGGTGTTGCTCGACCATCGCGCACGTCGTCGCGATCTGGCCGACTTGGACGCGGCCGGGCTGCGCCGCCGCTCCGACAACAGGGGCATCGGCACGTGAGCGCCGATACCGTTCCACCGAAGTCCCGGCGGCTCCTGCTACTCGTACCGCTTGCCCTGTTCCTGGGGCTTGCGGCGCTCTTCCTGCTGCAACTCCTGTCGGGCCGCAACGTCGCGGACATACCTTCCGCGCTGATCGGACAATTGGCGCCGGAAACCAACCTGCCTCCGCTCGAAGGAATGAACCTGCCTGGACTCGACAGCAAGGCGTTCGCCGGACGGGTGACGCTGGTCAACGTCTGGGCGTCCTGGTGCGCGCCCTGCCGGGAAGAGCATCCACTGCTCCTCGCACTGGCTGGCGATGGGCGTTTCGCCCTTGTCGGGCTCAACTACAAGGATTCGACGGAGAACGCGCGGCGCTTCCTTGGCAGCCTCGGCAATCCCTATTCCGCCATTGGCGTCGACAGTTCGGGCCGAACGGCGATCGACTGGGGCGTCTATGGCGTTCCGGAAACCTTCCTCGTCGGGAAGGACGGGAAGATACTCTACAAACACATCGGTCCGTTGAGCGAACAGGCCGTTGCCGACACGTTGATGCCGGAAATAGAAAAGGCGCTTGCGGCCGACTAGCCGCGAGCGCCCTTTTAATAACGCGAAGCTACGCGTACCGAAAACCGATCAGCCGTAGATCTTCTTGTAGGCGTGACGCAGCATCTCGCCGCGGTCGGCGCGCAGGTCGGCAAGATCGCGTGAAGTCAGGCTGGCAATCTCGTTGGCGAGGCGGTTGAATTCGCGACGCTTTTCGATGCGGTTCTGCGCATAGGTGATGAGGTTGTTGATCATGGCGAGGCTCCTTTGCCGCACCCCAGTGGCGGCTGAATTGGTTAGTCCTCCCTTGTGCGATTAAGATAGGCACCGCCCTGTGCGATGCAACATTTGATGTTGCATCGCAGCAATGCAGGCTGTGCATGGCAAGTAAATGATTGCTTAAGCCGTGGGTCGACGCCGCTGCTGCCGATGTTCGACCAGACGGCGAGCGGCGAGGACGGCTACCGTCACCATGATTAGGATCACCGATATCGCGGCGATCGATGGATCAATATTGTCCCGTAACCCCATCCACATCAGGCGCGGCAGTGTGATGGCATTGACGCTGGTGATGAAGAGCGTCACGCCGATCTCTTCCCAGGACAGCACGAAGGACAATAGCGCCGCCGCTACGATGCCGAACTTGATATTTGGAATGATGATCTGCATTGCTCGCTCCCACACGCTCGCGCCAAGACCGCGCGCGGCAAGGTCGATGCGCCTGTCCACCTGGCTTAGCGCCACAAGGATGAGAACCGTGGCGAAAGGCACCGTCATGACCGAGTGCGCCATGGCGACGCCGAGCCACGTGTCGTAGCCAAACCACGGAACGACCCCGGACAGCGAGGTAAGCAGGAAGTAGATGGTGATCGCCGACACCACCGGCGGCACGACCATCGGCAACAGCACGAAACCAACGAGCAGAGCCGCGAAGCGCGGCTGGAACATCCAGACGCCGAGGCTGAAGCAGAGTGCAAGCAATGTCGAAAACACACCGCTGACGATTCCGATGCGGATTGAGAGCAGTATGCCGTCGATCCAGCGGGGATCCTCCACCAGAGCCCGATAGTGCCTGAGCGAAAGTTCCCCTGATGGCATCGCGAGCATACGCGACGGCGTGAACGACACGGGGATGACGGCCAGCAACGGCATCAGAAGAAACAGCGCCACGAGCGTGGCGCAGATCAGTGTGACAGGGCCAGGACGATAGGTGGGCATCGCTACACCATCTGCCTTGGCCGCACGTAGCGGAACAACAGCGCCATGAGCGCGCCGACAAACAGGACCAGCACCACGCTGATGGCCGAGCCGAGGCCCCAGTCGGGACTCTGGAAAATACGCAGGTACACCAGTTCGGCTACCATGACGCTTCGTCCACCGCCGAGGATCGCCGGCGTGACGAAGAAGCCCAGTGCGAAGACGAAGACGATCAGCGCCGAACCGATGATGCCGGACATGGTCATCGGCACGAAGACGGACCAGAAGGTTCGCGTCCTGCTGGCTCCCATGCCGCGCGCAGCCAGAAGCACACGGTCATCGAGATTGCGCATGGCAGACGCCAGCGGGAACACTGCAAATGGGATAAGAAAATGCGTCATGCCGATGATGACGCCGAGTTCATTGCGCACCAGCGCCAGCGGTTCGGAGATAAATCCGATCGACTGCAGCCATGTATTGATGAGACCGCGGTTGGACAGCAGTGCGACCCAACCGAAGGCACGCGTCAGCACCGAAATCCAGAACGGCACCAGAATGCAGAATTCGGCCAGCATGCGCTGGGTCGGCGTTCCCCGCACCCAGACGACCGTGATGGCATAGGCCGCCACGACCGAGACGAGGGTGACGATCAGGCAGATTCGCAGCGTGCGAATAAAAACCGATTGTACCAGCGGATCGGTCAGAACCGCGCCGTACTGCCCAAGCCCCGGCTCGGGCAGCGTGAAGCTCCATTTGACGACACCCAGGAAGGGCCACAGATAGGCCACGGCCAGGAAAAGCAGCAGCGGCGCCATTGTCAGCGCCGCGCCCCTCCGGTTCGAGAGGTGTCGCATCATCTCCGACGCGGATCAGGCAGAGATGATCTTGGTGTATTCGTCGAGCGCCGCGCCATAGTTTTCGGCATACCACGGCATGTCGAGCGCGATCTGCTTGACCATGTTCGCCGGATCGACCGGATTGATACGCTTCCTGTCGTCAGGGATGAGCGCGTCGGCTGCCGGGTTTGCTGGGCCCTGGCCAAGCTTGTCGAACATAATGATCTGCTTCGCCGGATCCTGCGCGCTGGCGATGAACTGCATCGCCGCATCCTTGCCGCCGGGATTGCCCTTCAGCACAGCGAGTGCGCCGGGCGAGATCAGGCCCTGGTCCCAGATGAACTTGATCTTGCCGCCGGAATCCTGCTCGATCAGCGAGGCGCGGGTGGACCAGACGATCGCCATCGAGGCCTCGCCGTCGAGCAGCACGCTCTGGCTCTCTGCGCCACCGCCCCAATAGGTGACGACGTTTTCCTTGAAGGCCGCGATCTTGTCATGCGCGCGCTTCAGGTCGAGCGGATAAAGCTCGGCCGGCGCGACGCCGTCGGCAAGCAGTGCCGCCTCCCAGCTCGAGACGCCCCACTTGTAGAGCGAGCGCTTGCCGGGGAATTTCGCCACGTCGAAGAAGTCGGCCATGCCGGTCGGCGCGGTGTCGCCGAACTTTTCGGAATCGTACGCGATCACATAGGAGAAGAAGTAGGTCGAAGCTGCATAATCCCAGCCAAAGCCCGGACGGAACTTCGACTTGTCGACGATGCTGTAGTCGATGGGCTCCAGCATGCCCTTTGCACCAAGCGTGATCGCAGAGAACGGATCGACGTCGACCAGATCCCAGGTCGGGCTGCCGCTCTTGAACTGAGCTTCGATAGCGCCTTCCGTCGGGCCGGAACCATCCATCTTGACGACGATGCCGGTGGCCTCGGTGAACGGCTTGCCATAGGCCGCATCATAAGCCGTGATGGCGTCGCCGCCCCAGTTGACGAGCACCAGTTCCTTGGCCTGGGCGAAGGCATCCGAAGTACGAAGCAGCATCGGCCCACCGGCCAGCACCAGCGCCGACAACTGCACGAACTGCCTGCGCGAAATCTCGCCGCGCGCTGCGCGATGAACGAGTGAATCCATCGCCTGTTTTCTTGTATCGTTCGTCATGTCAGTTCCCCTTGTTGTTTGATGTGGATCGTTTGTGCGTCTTATCGTGCGAGAAGGATGCCCCTTTCCGCAGGCCATGTCAGCCAGATCGGGTTGCTGCTGCCGAGCGCATTCGCGGCGACATCGTTGGGCACGGAAACACTGAGCTTCGTCCCCTGCTTTGTCAAAAGATCGAGCTTGGTCGCGGAGCCGAGATAGGTGGTGCCGACCGTCGTCGCAGAGACCCCGTTTTCGCCCGGAGAGGCCTCGTTCCTGATCGTCATGTATTCTGGCCGCACTGCCAGCAGCGCGTCACCGGTGACGTCCTGTGAACCGCGCAAGGTCACCGGCCGGTCTTCGCACAGCCCCGTCATGGAGCCATTATCCTTCCGCACGTCGGTCAGCGGCAGCATGTTGATCTCGCCAAGGAACTCGGCGACGAAGCGGCTCGCCGGGCGGTCGTAGACCTCCCCCGGCGTTCCCACCTGCAGAAGTTCGCCGTGATTGAAGATGGCGATGCGCGAGGCCAGGGCAAGCGCTTCGCTCTGGTCATGCGTCACGAAGACGAAGGTCGTCCCCGTCTCTTCGTGTAGCCTCTTCACCTCGGCCTGCATTTGCCCACGCAGGCTCTTGTCGAGCGCGGAGAAAGGTTCGTCGAGAAGCAGCACGCCCGGCTGGAACACCAGCGCCCGAGCCAGCGCCACCCGCTGCTGCTGCCCGCCCGAGAGCTGCGAGGGAAGCTTGCGGGCATGTCCCTTCAGCCCGACGCGCTCGATCATGGCCGCCACGCGCTCCTTGATCTCCGCGGCCGGAACCTTGCGGACCTTGAGCGGGAAGGCAATGTTGGCTTCGACGCTCATATGCGGGAAAAGCGCATACCCCTGAAACACCATGCCGGCGGAGCGCAATTCTGCCGGGCGATTGGTAATATCTTCGCCGTCACTAAAGAGGCGGCCGTCACTTGGCGGCAGGAAGCCGGCGAGGATCATCAGGAAGGTGGTCTTGCCGGACCCCGATGGTCCCAGCAGCGCGAGGAACTCGCCGCGCCCTATGTCGAGCGTCAGGTCGTGCAGGGCCCGGAACGTTCCGAAACTCTTGCCGATTCCGATCGCCTTGATTTCTGCGGCCCGTCCAGGCTGATGCATCCGGCCATCCCTGACTGTCCCGGTAAAATCGTAGGCAGGGTTTCAGCCTGTCGCAATCGAATAGTTTTCGCCTGATCGGCAAATTTCATTCACGTGTTCGCAATTCAGCATAGACCTTGCCGGAATTCGCCTCGGAGAGCCGCGACCTTAGCCAACCACCGAATGCCCTGGCGATCGGATGATCGACCTTTGTCCATTCAGTAACGAGGAAATAGGAGCGCGGCGATTTGATCGCCATCTCGAAGGGACGAACCAGCCGTCCGTCGTCCAGCGCCTTGCGGCTGGTCAGTTCGTCGCCCATCGCGATGCCCTGCCCGGCGATCGCCGACGAGAAGACGAGGTTCATGTCCGAAAAAATGATGCCGGCGTCTGGGTTCGGGTTCTCGACACCAGTCGCCGCGAACCAACGCGACCAGTCTTCGTGGTCGCCCAGATGCAGGAGGTTGGCCCGAAGTATGTCCTGCGGCCGCGACAGGCCGCCGAGCCTGTTCAGCAGGCTCGGGCTGCAGAGCGGCGTGAACTCCACATCGCAAAGCAGCTCGACGGAATGGTTCGGCCAGTTGCCGAGCCCGAACGCGACATAGATGTCGGCGTTGACCGAGCTGACGTCGTCCAGCCTGCGCGGCGTCAGGATGCGCAGGGAGACATCAGGATACATGTCCTGGAACCCGGCGATCTGATTGCAGAGCCAAAGCGATGCGAAACCCGGCGTGCAACTGATGCCGAACGAGCCTCCTATCCCCTTGTTTCCATGCTGTTCGGCGGCATCGCCGAGCACCGTCAGTGCTTTGCGGACATCCAGTGCGTAACGGCGGCCGCGCGGTGTCAACGTTACGCCCTTGCCGACGCGCTCAAGGAGGTCGAAACCAAGGTCTCGCTCCAGCAATCTCAACTGATGGCTGACGGCACTGCGCGTCAGGTGCAGGTCTTCCGCCGCCCGCCATACACTCCCGTGCCGGGCGAAACTGTCCAATGCGCGGAGCGCCTGCGTGGACGGAATTCTCAGGACCGGTCTCCTTCAATACGCATCAGGTGAATGGAATTTGCGCATGTACAGAAAACATATCACTTTTTGAATGGCCGGTTCACTGCTTTCCTGTCCGCGAAGGAAATCGGTGATGACGCCGGCACAGCAAACCGCAATCGCTTTCGTCGAACAGGCCAGGCTGGATCTCTCCGCCTGGACCCGGACCATCTTCGATTTCGGCGAGACGGCGTGGCGCGAATACCAGTCGACCGCATGGTATGTGGAGACCCTGAAACGCGAGGGCTTTTCCGTCGAGATCGGCTCCGGCGGCATGCCGACCGCCTTCTGCGCGCACTGGACGAACAGTTCGAGAGGTGCGGGCCCGACGATCGGCATGTATGCGGAATACGATGCCGTGCCGGGCAACTGTCAGGACGCCGCCCCAGTGAGGCGACCGCGTCCGGGCCTCAGCGAACACGCAGGCGGCCACACCGATCCCCATTCCGGCCTCGGCATTTCGAGTTTAGGCGCGTTGCTGGCAACCAAGGCCGCGATGGAACGGCATGGCCTCCCCGGAACCTTGCGCTTCACTGGCGAGCCCGCCGAGAAAGTGCGTGGGTCGAAGCCCATCCATGCCGCGAAAGGCTATTATGACGGGCTGGACGGGATGATCTCCTTCCATCCCTTCTACATGCTGCCCCTCTGCAACACTGTGCGCTGGGATACGCATTGCGGCGCGGCCTACTCGATGATCTATCGCTTCGTCTGCGACCAGCCTGAACTCTGGATGAAGACGGCGAGCGACGGCGCGCCGATCCCGCAGTCCCATTCCGCGCCGCGCGCGCCCGGCGCCAACGACGCGCTGATGACGATGTACATGGCGTCAAAGGCGCTGCGCGATTCCATGCTGCCGCATCAGGGCGGATGGTCGATCAGCGAGGCGATCCTGACGGCCGGTCAGGCGACGGCCGACAATCTTCCGGCGGGTCTGGCCGAAATCCAGTATATGATCCGTGTCCCGACCATAGCGATGGCCGAACAGGTTACCGCCGTTCTGGACAGCAACGCCGAAGCCGCCGCGCACATGACGGGCTGCCGGTTCGAGCGCCACTGGGTGTCGAAGTCGCGGCCCGGCCTTGCCAACCACGCAATGGCTCGCATCGCCTGGGACGCACTGGAAACCGTCGGCGCACCGAGATGGAGAGAGGCCGGCAAGGCGGTGGCGCGCGAGATTCAGTCGAGTTGTGGTGTCGAGCCGATGGCCGAGCCATTTCTTGATGAATGCGAACGGCTGATTCCGCCGCAGGAAGCGGAGGTGATCCTGCGGCGCGACCTGCCACCGTCGCAGATCAACTCCACGTCCGACGACTATACCGACATGAGCTGGCACGCCCCAACAGCGCGTATCTATGTCGCCCGTCCCGCCCTGAAAGGTCCAGCGGGATTTACCTATCCCTCATGGGCGATGAACGCGCTTGGAGGCATTGCCGAAACCATCGATCCCATGGTGGTCTGCGCCGCGAAGACTGTCGCGCTTTCCGCGCTGAGGCTGATCGAGGATGGAGCGGCCCGCGAGGCGGCCCGCGCCGAATTCGTCGAACGCACGGGCGGCGGCATCGGCGGCGAGCGCTGGACCGCGCCGCTCTGTGACTACGAACCGCCCATTCATTTCCGCTGGCCGGAATATGTCACCACCCCGCGTGGCCGCGACTGGTGGATTCCGTCCCCTGCCAACGCCTGAACCGAGGAGATCGCCATGACCCGCCACGAGACCATTACCGCCGAGCCGTTTTCGCTCCAGCGCCGCAACCCCGCAGGCGGCACCAAGCCGCTCGCCAATTGGGGCTTTCAGAACGAGACTGATCCGCTGACCGACGTGCTGCTCGGCTCGCCGGCGTTCCTGCGCCATCTCGCGACCAGTTCGCTGTCGAAGAAGCATCTGCGCGAGAACCCCTGCAACATCCAGACCGCACAGGCCCAGCACAAGGATCTTGTCGCGGCCTACGAGAATTTCGGCATCAACATCCACTGGCACGAGCCGACGCCCGAACTGCCGATGCAAGTCTATTCGCGCGATTCCTCTGTCATGACGCCCTACGGGGCCGTCATCACCGCCATGGCCAACTGGTGGCGGCGCGGTGAGAATTATGCCGCCATCCGCACCTATGAGAAGCTCGGCATCCCGATCTACGACATGGTGACGGCCGGCACGTTCGAGGGCGGCGACTTTAACGTCATCGAAGATGGTGTGGTGCTCATCGGCTGCGGCGGGGCGCGCACTCAGGAAGAGGGCGCAAGGCAGGTCAAGGAATGGTTCGACAAGGAAGGCTGGGAGACGCGTCTGGCCTTCATCGACGAATACTACGTCCACATCGACCTGATGGTTGTGCCGATCGCACCGAAGCTGACGGCCGTCTGCCTCGCCTGTACCGAACCGGGCATCGTCGACTGGCTGAAGGGCAAGGGCCATGAGATCATCGACGTTCCTTTCCAGGACACGATGGCGCTGGGCTGCAATTTCATGTCGCTCGGCAAGGACCGGGTGATTGCGCCGACATCGTCGAAGACGCTCGTCGGCCAGTTGAAGGCGCGGGGGTTCGAGGTGGCGGAAGTCGACACCGCTGAAATCTCCAAGACCGGCGGCGGCATTCACTGCATGGCGCAGGCGCTCAAGCGCGTGCCCGCATAATCCTGGTGATCGATTTCTGGCCCTGCCTCGCGAAGGCAGGGCAGGGCTGAGGTCAGGCGACGCGACGAAGGACGGAAGGCTGCGTAACCTCGCCGGCTGCAAGGATCGTGTTGCGCATCGCATCGAGGCTTAGCCCGTCGAACACTGACAGCATGGCGTTGACGACTTCACCGTCCAGTGTGGTCCATCGTCCGCCTTCGTACTCCTGAACCATCAACTTGCCTCCGTCGAGGCGATAACTCGGATACTGTTTCACGACCCGGGCTCCCACGTTACGAAACGCTCACGTCTACAAACGCTGCAAGACGACAGTGCGCTCCACCCGCGACCGACGATGTAACCTTGCGGCAACAGCGACCGTCGAAACGCAATGCAGGTCGACTTGTCCACAGCTTATAGACTGTCCCCGCGATCGCCCCAGCTTGTCGACATTTGCCAGAGAGCGGCGGTCGCCTTCAAACGAAGCTTGGCCTGCCCGCGCGCAATGACTACAGTTCGCCGGTGGCTCGATCGAGACGCAGCGGAGGAAAATTGAAAACCAAGAAACTGATCAATGACGGCGCGCGCGCCGTCGATGAAATGCTCGTCGGCGTGCTGGCGGCACATGGAAAACATCTCTACGCTGTTGACGGGAGCCCTCGCTCGATCGTCGCGAAAGACGGGCCGCGTCCTGGCAAGGTAGGCCTGGTTATCGGCGGCGGTTCGGGACACGAGCCCACTTTCCTCGGCTTTGTCGGAAAGGGCCTCGCTGATGCCTGCGCGGTCGGCAACGTATTTGCCTCACCACCTCCTGACCCCATCATCGAATGCGCGAAGGCGGCAAGCGGCGGCGCGGGCGTGTTGTTCATGTACGGCAATTACGCCGGCGACGTCATGAACTTCGACATGGCAACCGAGATGCTGTCCATGGACGACATCAAGGCGCGGACAGTTCTCACCACCGACGACGTGGCTTCCGCAACGCGCGACCAGAAGCAGAAGCGGCGCGGCGTCGCCGGCAACTTCTTCATCTTCAAGGCGGCCGGAGCCGCCTGCGACCGCATGCTCTCCTTCGATGATTGCGAGCGCATCGCACGCAAGGCGAACGACGCCACCTACACAATGGGCGTGGCGCTGGCGCCCTGCTCGCTGCCGCAGACGTTGCGTCCGAACTTCGACATCGGGACCGACGAGATGGAGATCGGCATGGGCATCCATGGCGAGCCCGGCGTCAAGCGCGACAAACTGCAGTCAGCCGACCGTGTGGTCGACGACATGCTCGACCGCATCCTGGCAGAGATGTCTCCTTCGCGTGGAGACAAGGTCGCGCTGCTGGTCAACTCGCTTGGCTCGACGCCGCTGATGGAACTCTACATCATGAACCGGCGCATCGCCGAAAGGCTCGCCGATATCGACGTCCAGATACATGCGACATGGGTCGGCAACTACTGCACATCGCTCGAAATGACCGGTGCCTCGATCACGCTGCACCATCTCGATGGCGAACTGCAGGCGATGCTCGACCATCCCTGCGATTGCGCCATGTTCCGGGCGGGCTGAATCATGACCATCGACGCAACGACGCTGAAGTCGATCTTCTCCGACATTGCCACCGCCATCGCGGCCGATCGTGACAGGCTTTGCGCCCTCGACGGCGTGATCGGGGACGCCGACCATGGCATCGCCATGGAGCTCGGCTTCAATGCCGCGCGCGACGCGGTTTCGGCCCTTGGTGCCGAAGCCGATCCGACCACCATCTTCAACACGGCCGCAAAAGCATTCCTCAATGCAGTGGGCGCTTCGTCTGGGCCTCTCTACGCGACTGCCTTTATGCGGGCGGGCGCTTCCGCCAAGGGCAAATCGGTACTCTCGGACGCGGAGTTCGTCGAAGCCTTCCGGGCAATGGCTCAGGGCATTCGCGACAGGGGCAAGGCCGAGCCCGGCGAAAAGACGATGATCGACGCGTGGGTGCCTGCGGCTGATGCAGCAGCGTCCGCCTCGGCCCAAGGAGCAAACGCCGTAGCTGCCGTCGAGGCAGCAGCATCCGCCGCCGCTGAAGGCGCGGAGGCGACCAAGGCCATGGTCGCCGCGAAGGGGCGTTCCGCCCGCCTCGGCGATCGCTCTATCGGCCATGTCGATCCCGGCGCGGCGTCGGCCGTCACCGTTATCACCGCCATAGCAAGAAGCCTGACTGCAGCTCAGACCTGATTGATGGCCGTTGCAGCGATCCGCATGATGTCGAGATAGCCATCGACATCCCAGGCTGCCCGCCCGACGAAGAGGCCGTCAATACAGGGCTCCACTATGAGTTCGGCAGCGTTGTCGCGATTGACGCTGCCGCCATAGAGAACCGGACACCGGGAGCGCAGGATCGAAGCCACAAGGTCTCCGATCTCCCGCTGGCGCTCGCCCGCATAGCCGGCTGTCGCCGGAATGCCATTAACGCCGATCGCCCAGACTGGTTCGTAGGCAAACAGGATCGACTCCGCGGACGCCTTACCATCGACGAATTCGAGTGCCCCTCGTACCTGCTGCTCCAAAACCTCTTCTGCTCGACCTGCATCGCGTTCAGCAAGCGTTTCGCCAACGCAAATGAGCGGCACCAAACCGTGACGCACCGCGGCCGCGACCTTGAGGCCGACTGTTCGATCCGTTTCGCCAAAATTCGCGCGTCGCTCGCTGTGTCCGAGTTCGACCAGATCGAGTCCGCAATCCACCAGCATCGGCGCCGAGATTTCCCCGGTCCAGGCTCCGGCGTCTTCCCAATGCATGTTCTGGGCGCCGACCTTAACGCGTGTTCCGGCGAGCGCCGCCTTGACTTCGCTGACGTAAGTGAAAGGCGGCACAACGAACGGCTGGATCGCTCCACTGACCCCGGGCATCGCCGAAGCCAGCGCGTCGGCAAAGGCAAGCGCCTCGGCACACGTCTTGTTCATCTTCCAGCTGGTGCCAATCCAGCGCAGCGAATTCTGTCTCAATTGGTTACTGCTTTCCGGTCTCAGGCTTTCCCGGCGTCGAGCCGGTTGATCGCATCGACATTGCCCGCTGAAGGACCTTCGGGATCAAACTCGGAGGCGATCCAAGTGTCGACAATAGCCTTTGCAAGCTCCGGACCGATCACGCGCGCGCCCATCGTGATGATCTGCGCATTGTTGGATTTTGCAGCCCGCTCCGCCGAATAGGTATCGTGGGTCAGCGCAGCGCGGATGCCTGGCACCTTGTTGGCCGAAATGCTGACGCCGATGCCGGTGCCGCAAAAGAGGATGGCGCGGTCGTTGCGCCCGTCGAGCACCGATTCCGCCACGACTTTCGACAAATCCGCATAATAGCCACTCTGGCTCAGGTCGTTAACCTCGATCCCAGCCTTGCCGGCCAAGTGAGCCGCTATGACATCGAGCAACGGCTTGCCTGCGCTGTCCGCGCCAATGGCGATTCTCATTTTTGGTTTCCTTACCCACCGCTGGCCCGGAGAGGACCAATTCGTAATGTCATTATGACGGCAATATCCTGTTCATCCAACCATAAAGGCGAGGCCGCCCTGCAATTGCCGAGGAAATTGCGCGCCGATATAGCAGGGGCAGCATGATCTCGATCGATGACATCGAAACGGCTCGGGAGCGTATTGCGTCCTATGTCAGGCGCACGCCCATCATGGAGGCAGCCCATGCTCGCGATAGGTTGCCCGTCGCGGCCAGCGTGATGATGAAGCTGGAACTCCATCAGGTCACGGGCTCGTTCAAGGCGCGGGGCGCCATAAACCGGCTGCTTGGTACTCCAAAGTACCAGATCGCAGCAGGGATTGTGACGGCGTCAGGCGGCAACCACGGCCTTGCGGTGGCACGGACCGCCAGGGTCGCGGGCGTGTCGGCGGTTGTCTTCGTGCCGGAAACGGTTTCGCCGGCAAAGGTCGAGAAGATGCGCGGTTGGGGCGCCGATGTTCGCATTGCCGGCGCGGAATGGAGCATCTCCGATAAAGCCGCGCGCGACTATGCCCGCTCTACCGGCGCATCTTATTTCCATCCCTTCGCGGACCCGCTCGTCGTCGCCGGTCAGGGTACGCTCGGCCTCGAAATTCTCGACCAGACATGGGACTTCGACACCATCGTCGTGGCGGTCGGTGGCGGTGGTCTCATCGCGGGTCTGTCGACCGCGATCAAGGCGCGACGCCCTGAGGCCCGGATCGTCGCCGTCGAGCCGGTCGGTTCACCGACTTTGAAGGCCAGCCTCGACGCTGGCGAGGTCGTCACGCTTCCCGATGTGACCAGCAGTGTCGCCACCCTGTCCTGTCGGCGCACGGACGAGCGCGTGTTCGAAGTCGTGCGCCGCAACGTTGACGATGTTGTTCTGGTCAGCGACGAGGCGATGCTGGAGGCCGCACGATGGCTCTGGTTTGAATTCGGCCTTGCCGCCGACCTGTCCGGCGCGGCGTCCATTGCTGCATTGCGGAGCGGCCATCCAACTTTCGCGGATTGCCGGCGCATTTGCGCCGTCGTCTGCGGTGCAGGCGCGGACGGTACTGCCTAAAGAACGCGAATGGCCCGCACGACTCGACTACTGCGTGACGCCGTAGAGCGCCCTCGCGCTGGCCTCGGATATCTTCCCATCGGCAAGATCGGCCCTGATGCGTTCAACTTCCCTCGACTCCACCGGACCATACCCGCCACCGCCTGCCTGATCATGCCGGATCAGCGTTCCGGCGGTAATACGCAAGGTGGCTTTACCGGGAAGAGGCTTCAACTCGCCTCCCGGCTCGGCGATGTAGTTTCGCGACGGCGCGCCCGGCAATCCGCCGAACAGGCCGTAGGGCGGATGCTCGGTCCGGTCGGCGCGAAGCTGCAGCACTGCTTCGTCTGCCAGCAGCCGATAGGAGCGAGTCAAGCCCAACCCGCCGCGAAATTGGCCCGCGCCACCAGAATCGTCCCGCAGGCCGTAGGATTCGACTCTGATCGGATAACGGCTCTCCAGTGTCTCCACCGGCAGATTGGACATGTTCTGGGACGGGTTGGTCACTCCTTCGATGCCATCCTGGTTCGCGCGTCCGCCCCATGCCCCGTTGATCATGTCGACAAGGATGAAGGGCTGGCGTTCTTCACCCTGATATCCGCCGATCGCCACCACGGTGTTGCCACCCTCGCCCGCCGCCATCACCCTGTCCGGCACAATTTGGGCAAGGGCGCCCATCACCGTGTCTACGATGCGGTAGCCCGTCAGCGCCCGCGCCGCCACGGGCGCCGGCATGCGTGGATTGAGGATCGATCCTTCGGGCGCAGTGACGGTGATGCACCTGTAGACGCCGGCATTGTTCGGCACGTCCTGGTCGAGCGCACAGCGGATCGTTAGGTACGTCGACGACTTCACGAAAGAGAAGGTGGAATTGATTGCGCCCCGCACCTGCGGCGAGGAGCCCGAGAAGTCGGCATATAGGTGGTCGCCCTTCACCGTCAGGGTACAGCGGATCGGTATGGGGTCCTGCGAGAAACCATCGCCGTCTATGTAGTCGGTGAAGCTGTACGAGCCGTCTGGCCACGAAGCGATCGCCTTGCGGGTCAGTGCTTCCCCATAATCGATCAGCCTGTTGAAATAGCCTTCCAGTTCCGCCTGCCCGTAGCGGTCGAACAGCTTGAGGAGATCGCGCTCGCCGAGCGTACAGGTGGCAAGTTGTGCCTCGAGGTCTCCGAGCACAAGTTCGGGAAGCCGGACATTGGCCTCGATAATAGAAAACACGTTCTCGTCGCGCTGCCCGCCCCTGAAGAGCTTCATCGGCGGAAGCCGCAGCCCTTCCTGGAATATTTCTGTGGAGTCGCTGGCATTCGAACCCGGTACGCGTCCGCCCACGTCGCAATGATGCGCGATGACCACGGTGTATCCGCAGAGATCGCCCCGGAAGAACACCGGCTTGAACATGAAGATGTCGGGCAGGTGCATGCCGCCTGCATAGGGATCGTTGAGGATGATGACATCGCCCGGCGAAAGGCCTGAACCGAAGCGTTGCATGACCACGTCCATGGCATCCGGCACCGCGCCGAGATGCAGCGCCACTGTCTTCGCCTGCGAGAGGATGCGGCCATGGCGATCGCAGATGGTCACCGAATAGTCGAGCACGTCGCGCACTATCGGCGACCGGGCGGTGCGCATGACCGCATAAGCCATGTCGTCGACGATCGTGTCGAGCGCGTTCTTGAGAACCGCGAAGGTGATCGGATCGAAATCGCTCTCGGCCATGACCGTCATCCTCAGGGCAGCGTCACGAACAGGTTGCCGGCGGCGTCGGGCCTCGCCTCCGCCCCCACCGGCACGACGATGGTACAGTCGTCGCCTTCCACGATGAAGGGGCCGGGCATTATGACCGTAAGCGCATTCCGTGACCGCACAGGTACATCCATCCAGCCCGCTTCACGGCCGAGATAGGCACGCCGCCGAAGTGTCTCCGGAGAAACCGTAGCAACAGCCGGCCTGAGTGTCGCGAAATCGAGTATCTGGCCTTCCGCGAGCGTTGCGGCGAGGCGGATGGAGACGACCTCGATCCTGTCACGGGAAACGTAGCCATAGGTCTCACGATAAATCTCAAGAAACCTCTCGCGCAGCAGATCTCTTTCGAGATTTGCCGGCAGCGGTACCGGAAGCGAGGCCTCCTGCCCCTGGAATCGCATTTCGAGCGAAAATGCAAAATCGATCGCGGCCGACACACGCCCCTCGGCGCCAAATGCGTTGCGCGCCTCGGCTTCCATGTCACGGCGAATTGAGCCCAGCACTTCCAGAGCGAGTCGGTCGAGATGCATTCCGACAGGTCGCAGGAACTGGTGCTCCAGCCGTCCGGCCAGCATGCCGGCCGCCGTGAAGACGCCCGGCGCGGCAGGAAAAAGCACGCGCTTCATGCCGAGCGTTGCCGCCACGTCGCAGGCATGCACCGGACCTGAGCCTCCGAAGGCGACAAGCAGGAAATCGCGCGGGTCGAGCCCGCGTTCCACCGTCACAGCCCGGATGGCCCGCGCCATGTTCGCATTCACGACATCCCGGATGCCCTGCGCTGCACTATCCACCGACAGGCCGGAGGGAACAGCGACATGCTCCGAAATGGCGGCAACCGAGGCCTCGCGATCGAGCTCCAACGCACCGCCTCCAAGTCTTGTCGGCAGCAGGCCGAGCGCCACGTTGGCGTCGGTCACCGTGGCGTGGGAGCCGCCAAGGCCGTAGCAGGCGGGCCCGGGTACGGCGCCGGCCGAGCGGGGGCCGACCCGAAGCAGACCGCCTTCATCGAGAGCGGCGATAGAGCCGGCCCCGCTGCCGACCTCGGCAACGTCCACCGTCGGCACCCTCATCATGTATCCGCCTGCCTTGATGAAGCGGCTCGGCGTCGAAATCCCATCGCGGAATTCGTACTCGTGGGTACGGCCGACATCGCCGCCGCGCACCATAGTTGCCGACGCAGTGGTGCCACCCATGTCGAAGGCAATCAGGTCCGGAATTCCGATGCTCGCGCCAAGCCGCGCTGCACCGACCGCCCCGGAGGCGCGACCGGACGAGATAAAGAAAACGGGTTTCGCCTGTGCTGCGGCTGCTGTGGAGAGGCCGCCGTTTGAATTACCTATCAGCAGCGGCGCTTCGATCCCTATTTTACGCAACCCCGCTTCGAGGCGCGCGAGATAGCCGCGCAACGCCGGGACGACATAGGCGTTCACCACCGTCGTCGAGCACCTTTCATACTCGCCCATCGAGGGCAAAACGTCGATCGACGCCGTCACCGACAGATCGGGAAAGGTGTGCGACAAAGCGTCGGCTGCGGCCCGCTCATGGGCCGGATTGACGTATGAGTTGAGGAAGCAGATTGCGACCGATTGGATGCCTTGTCCTACAAGAACGCGACCGGCCTCGATGGCGTCCTGCACGTCGAGCGTTTCCAGAACCGAGCCATCGGCAGCAATGCGTTCCCGGACCTCCAGCCGCCAGCGCCTTGGAACCAGCGGCTCCGGTTTCTTCCATGTCAGGTCGAACATATTCGGCGTCCGGACACGGCCTATTTCCAGCACGTCGCGAAATCCCGCCGTGGTAATCAGACCGCATTTCGCGCCGGCCTTCTGCAGCAGCGTGTTGGAACCGACAGTCGTGCCGTGCAAGACCTCTGATACGGCTCGCGGGCCAACCGATGCCCGCTCCAACAGCGTAGCCACCCCGTCGATAACTGCTCGGCCCGGATCTTCAGGAGTGGACGGCAGCTTCAGCGTAAACGTCGAGCCATCCCCGGCCAGCAGGACAAAGTCGGTGAAGGTGCCACCGACATCAACGCCGATCCTTACAGAGTCCGCCATGTCTCACCATTGCTGACATTCAGCAATGTTGTGTCCGGTTGCGGCTGCATTTGTCAATCACCGATTGTCAACAATTACGGTTGCGCTCGATTCACTGCGCTCGTATGAGAAAGGAAACCAGATTTTTTGCGAGAATCGATGGCTAAGCTCACCAGCCTGAAGGCCGAAAAGCGCCAACTCGACCGGCGTGCCGCCGACCACATCAGGTCTCATATACTGGACGGCATATTCCCCGCCAACAGCCGTCTGCTGGAAACCCAGCTTTCAGATGAGCTGGAGGTGAGCCGGGGCACCGTCCGTTCTGCGCTTGCGCAACTCGCAGGCGAAGGTCTCGTAAAGCAGGTCGCTTTCACGCGCTGGGAGGTGTCCGGCTCATCCAGCACCGACGGCTGGGAAATCTACACATTGCGCGGCGTGCTGGAGGGCCTTGGCGCCCGTCTCGCGGCCGCCAATGTCACGGCCGAGGATGCCGAGCGCCTGCGCACAATCTGTGCGGAGATGCTACGCGCCATCAGCGAGGGGCGCTTTCAGGACGCTACGGACATCGACTTCGATCTTCATGCGGCCATCATCGAGCTCGCCCGCCATCGCAGGCTTGCTGAGCAGCACAGGATGATCTTGCATCAGGTCCGCTTCCACATGGTGCAGTCCGGCTTCCTGCCCAAGGACTATGACGAACTGATCTCGGACCACAAGCAACTCATCGAGGCAGTGATCGCCGGCGATGCGGACCGTGCCGAGAAACTGGCGCGCAGCCACAACGAGGGGGAGGTCAGGCTCCTGACCGCTTCCCTGCAGCAGGGCCATCCGTCGGACCGCATCGACGTCGAAAACGTCTAGAGCCTGGCGGGGCGGTCCCATGGCAATGCCTTCCCCAACCAATGTGCTGCTGTTGCGCGAGGGAGACGAGGTCGCGGTTGCGATGCGCGACATCTCGGCGGGCGAGACAATCTATCCTTTCGGGATCGTAGCGCGCGATCCGATCCCGTTCGGTCACAAGGTATCGCTGGCGTCCGTCGCTCCGGGAAAGCCCCTGCACCGGCTTGGACAGCCGATCGGACTGGCGACGGAAGTCATCGCCTCCGGTGCGCATGTCCATACCCACAACATGGGCTTCGAGCAGTCGCTCGCCGAACGGCAGATCGGAACGCGCCTCAGCAACGCTGTGCGCATAACGTCGGCAGAGATACCGACTTTCCAAGGCTTCCGCCGACGTGACGGGCGGGCCGGTACGCGCAACTATGTCGGCATTCTCACTTCGGTGAACTGCTCGTCGCTCGTGGCGCGCATGATTGCCGACCATTTCCGCGATCCTACCGTTCTGCGCAATTTCCCCGGCGTGGACGGCGTCGTCGCGCTGACCCACAAGTCCGGCTGCAGCGTCGCCGAGGGCGGTCGGTCCATGGGTATGCTGCGCCGCGCACTCGGCGGCTATGCACGCCACCCGAACTTCTGCGGTATCCTGCTCGTTGGGCTCGGCTGCGAGGACAACCAGATCGCGGCGCTGATGCGCGACGAGCGGCTCGAGGAAGGTCCGCTTTTGCGCACGCTGGTGATGCAGGACGTGGGCGGCACCCGCTCCAGCGTCGCCGCGGGCATCGCTGCCGTCGAGGAAATGCTCGCCATCGCCTCTACCGCCCGGCGCGAACCGATTCCGGCCAGTGAGTTGACCGTCGGCCTCCAGTGCGGCGGCTCCGACAGCTTTTCCGGCATCACGGCCAACCCGGCGCTGGGCGTGGCGGTAGACCGGCTGGTAGCCTGTGGCGGCACGGCGATCCTCTCCGAAACCCCGGAAATATACGGTGCGGAAAACCTGCTGCTCGAACGCGCGGTCAGTCGCGAGGTCGGCGAAAAGCTTATCGGCCTCCTGTCCTGGTGGGAGGATCACACCCGTGACGAACCTGCCGGGCTCGACAACAATCCATCGCCCGGCAACAAGGCGGGCGGCCTGACGACGATCCTCGAAAAATCGCTCGGCGCTGTCGCCAAGGGCGGCAGCACTAACCTGACCGACGTGATCGGCTATGCCGAGCAGCCGTCCACGCGCGGTCTCGTCTTCATGGACTCCCCAGGCTTTGACCCGATCTCGGCGACGGGCCAGGTCGCCGGTGGCGCGAACCTCATCTGCTTCACGACGGGACGCGGCTCCTGCTTCGGATGCCGGCCTGCCCCATCGCTCAAGCTGGCCACCAACACCCCGATGTTCCTGCGCATGGAAGACGACATGGACATCAACTGCGGCGAGATTCTCGACGGCACCGCTTCGCTCGACGAGATGGGCGAGCGCATCTTACGCGCCATGATCGCAACCGCATCGGGCGGCGAGACCCGCAGTGAACAGCTCGGCTACGGCGAGGACGAATTCGCGCCGTGGCACGTCAACGCCTGGCTTTAATGGAGTTTCCTATGCCGATTATTCGTGTCGAGCTTATCGAGGGACGAACGATTGAACAGAAGCGTGAGTTTGCCGAAGTTGTGACGCGAGAGGCCGCTCGTATTCTGCGTTGCACGCCCGATGCGATCAATATCCTGTTTGCCCCTGTTGCACTCAACGAATGGGCGATCGGCGGCAAACTGGCAAGCGACCCGAAAGAATAGCTACCGCCCCAATGCGGTCTTGAGATTGGGGCTGAGAAGCTCGACCTCTCCGGCAAAGCCGGCCAGCGCCTGGGAAATCAGCGAAAGGTCGCAATCCGCGCTGTGGCCGCGCGCGTAACCCTCGATTGCACCGCTGCCGGGATAGCGGCCCTGCGGATGCCGGTAGAGATCCATCCCCGCGATCACGAGACGACGCGGCTTCAGGGCCGCCGCCACCGCGATCATCAGCGCGCCATTGGTCGGAACGAGAGGCGCGCTCATATCCGCGATAGCCGGCGATAGTTCGTCGACGAAGAGATAGCCGGCGCGCGGCGGCCGGAATGCGAGGAGGTGCTGCGCAAGCACCCGCCTGCCACCCATGGCGCACGGAAAGACAAGGATCGGTCGCAGTCCATCCGGAGGCTGGTCGGGATCGGCAGTGAACACGGCATCCGGCCGACGAAATTTTCCGCGCACCTGCCATGTCCAGTTGACCCTAAACAGCGTCGCGTCGGAGTAACGATCAAGGGCTGTGTCCTCGGAGCTCGGCCCGTTGCCCAGGCAGAGGATTGTTTCGGGAGAACCAAGCGCGCCATTCAACGCCGCGATCGAGGTTAGTCTGCGCGAACCAAAGAAAGGCAGCAGCGAAGCGACGCATGCGCCAATAGCATCGGCTGCGGGCTCAGTCCTGGCCGGAAGCCCGTCTATCGTGGTGGAGACAAGATCCGAATTCGCGCTCCCATCAATCACCAGCGCAATGCCGCGTCTGTGCCGTCGGCTCCCGGCAAGCGACGAATCCCTCACCACGCGCTCATGGCTGAAGCGCTGGCGCGCTTTCTCGTGATCCGCGTCGGGCACGGCGATGATCAGGTGGTAGTCCGCGCGGCGGCGCAACGCGGTATCGATGGTCGGCCACAGCGCCTCAACATCGTTCAACGAGCCTTCAAGCAGGATCGCCGGGCGCCGGTCTGGCGGCTGGCCGGGAGGATCAACAATGCCAAGCCATGCGGCGAGCGTCACGGCGCGCTCCCCGCACGGTGATTGCGGTCAGGCGTAGTTGATATACATCGTCTTCTTCTGGAAATACGCATCCAGTCCGTACTTTCCGTCTTCGCCGCCGATGCCGCTGTCCCTGATCCCGGCATGGTGGGCATGGACAGCGTCGCCGCCCGGCCGATTGACGTAGATTTCGCCGAATTTCAGCTCGCGCACCAGCCGCATCATGCGCCGCATGTCCTTGGTGAAGACGTAGGCCGACAGGCCATAGCGGGATTCGTTGGCGAGACGCAGGCCTTCGTCGAAATCGGTCACGGTCATGATCGGCACGACGGGACCGAACACCTCGTCCTGCATGATGCGCATCTGGTTGTCGTTCACCGACATGACGGTCGGCTCGTACCAGTGCCCCCGCGCAAACTCCTCTCCCGGCATACGCTTTCCGCCTGTCAGGATTTCAGCCCCTGCCTGGGTTGCCTGCTCGACCATGCGCTCGACCTTTTCCAACTCCGGCTTGCTGAATTTCGGGCCGACATCCACAAGCGTCGTCGGATCGCCGACCTTCAGACCCTTCACCGCGTGGATAAAGCGCTCGGTGAATTCGGCGGCCACCTTCCGGTGAACATACATGCGCTCGTTGCAGATGCAGATCTGCCCGCAATTCTCGAAGCGAGAGAGCACCGCCGCGCGGACCGCCGCCGGAATGTCTGCATCCTCAGCGACGATGAACGGCGCCTTGCCACCCAGCTCGAGCCTGAGCAGCTTCAGGTCGTCGGCCGAATTGCGGAAGATTTCCTTGCCCGCTCGTACGCTGCCGGTCAGCGTGATCAGGCGCGGGATGGGATGGCGCACGAGCGCCGAGCCAAGCCCTTCGCCGGTGCCGCTGACGACATTGATCACGCCGGGCGGAAAATCCGCCTGTACCGAAAGCTGCGCGATCTCAAACGCCGAGATCGGCGTCCCCTCATGCGCCTTCACCACGACGGTGTTGCCAGCAATGAGGGCTGGGCCAATTTTGCGGCACATCAGGCCGGCCGGGTAGTTCCATGCTGTCAGCGCAAGCACTACGCCATGCGCGACACGCTGGATCCAGACCTGCTCGTCCGGCATATCGGAGGGGATGATGTCGCCGGTAATACGCCGCGCTTCCTCGGCAGCGTAGGTCAGGTAAAGCGCCGCAACTTCGATCTCGCCACGCGCCTCCTGCAGCGGCTTGCCTTGCTCGGCGACGACGATGCGCGCCAGCCGTTCACGATTTTCGAGAATGAGCCTTGCGAGGTCTTTCAGCAGTTGGCCCCGTGACGCAGGCGGCAATGCTTCCCACGCCGGCTGCGCCGCGCGCGCCGCGACCAGCGCACGGTCGGCGTCATCGGGGCTGCCGTTCGGCACAGAGGCAATTACCTGCTCCGTCGCGGGATTCTCGACGTCGATCCATTCCTTCACGGTGGATTCGACCCACTGGCCGCCGATGAAATGCTTGTAGCGGTCGACACCCTTCACGAGTTCTTTCATCGCAGGCATGCGTGGTCTTCTTTCTTGGACGTTGTCGAAAGCAGTTTTTATTCTCAGCCGGCAGGCAATCGGAGCGGTTCGTATCCCATCATTTCCGGCAGGAAGAGGGTGATGCTCGGGAAGAAGACGAGCACGAAGAGCAGGGCAATCAGCACGAAGAGGAATATCCACAATTCCTTCGTGATTTCCGCCACCTTGATCCCCGAGACGCCAGCTATCAGGAAGACGAGTTCGCCCATCGGCGGCGTCACAAGACCGATCATCATGTTGACGACCGACACGACGCCGAAATGAACCGGGTCGATGCCGAGCGCGATGACGGTCGGCATCAGGATCGGCACGATGATCAGGAGCATCAGCAGAGTGTCGAGAAACGCACCGAGGACCAGGAACAGCAGCGTCACGACCAGCAGGAACATGGACGGCGACATGTCGAGCCCCGTCATCCATTCTCCCATGTATTTCGGAATCTGCTCGGCCGCCACGATCCAGTTCATGACCAGCGCGCCGGCGATCGTCACCGCGACGATGCCTGTCGCCCGCGAGGACTCGACAAGCACCTTGTAGAGGTCGGCGAAGCTGAAGGAGCGGTACCACAGGAAAGCGAGCAGGAGGCCCAGCATGGCGCAGACAGCCGCCGCCTCTGTCGGCGTGACCGCACCGCTATAAATGCCTCCCAGCATGATCGCGGGAATCATCAGCGCCGGCAGCGCAGTAAAAGTTGCGCGCACCGCCTCGTTGATCGTCGGCGGCACTTCCGTGGGAAAGTTACGGCGGCGGGACAGGTAGACGACGACGCCCGATTGCGCGGCGGCAAGCAGCAGGCCAGGAATGATACCGCCGATGAAGAGGTAGCCAATGGAGGTGTTGGTCACCACGCCGTAGAGGATCATCGGGATCGAAGGCGGAATAATCGGCCCGATAATCGCCGACGTGGTCGACAGCGCGGCGGAGAAGCCGGGCGAATATCCCGCCTTGACCATCATGTCGACTTCCAGCTTGCCCGGGCCGGCAGCGTCGGCAAGGGCGCTGCCGCTCATGCCCGAGAAGATGACGCTCGCCACAATATTGACGTGAGCCAACCCCCCACGGAAACGGCCGACCAGCAGGTTCGCGAACTGGAACAGGCGATCGGTTATCTTCGACGCGTTCATGATCTCCGCGGAGAAGATGAACAGCGGAACTGCCATAAGCACGAAGCTGCTGTACAGCCCATTCAGGCTCTGCGACGCGACCAGTCCGATGTCCTGGCCCGTCATGAACAGGTACACGATCGCCGAGGCGAGCATGGCGTGGCCAATCGGCATACCCAGGAAGGACCACGCGAAGAACAGGAAGAACATGACATAGGCTGCGAAGCTCATGGCCCTAGAGCTCCGCTTGCCATTCACGGCCCAACAGGCGGCGAACGCGGATCGCGGCCCCTATGACAACCGCGAGCATGAAGATAACGAAACAGGAATAGACGAGATCCATGGGAAGCTTGAGCAGCATCGTCGTGCGTCGACCGAGGAACAGAACGTAGTCGACCACGCCCGGCATCGCCGCCAGGAAGATAAGACCAAGGGTGGCTGTGTTGACGATGGCGACCACCCTTCGCGCACGGGGAGGAAACCTGTTGTATAGAAGGTCGAACAGAATGTGCTTGCGTTCGCTGACGAGTATGCCGCTGCTCCAGAACACAACCCAGACATAGGCGATGGAACACAGTTCCAGCGACCAGGAAATCGGAAAGTTAAAGACATACCGGCTGATGATCTGGATCATGAAACCGATGAACATGACTGCGAAGAAGAACGCAGACATGCCCTCACCGAAACGCATCCAAAGGCCGAGCCAGCCCTGCGGCTTGGCGGGCTCGGGGCCCGCCTCCGCGATGTATTCCTGAACACTCACTGTCTATGCGGCCTGAATGCGCTCAAGCAGGCCCGGCGGCCAGGATTTGGCGAAATCCGAACCGGCGAAGGCATCGAGAACCTTCTTGCGGAACGCGGCAACGTCAGGAGTCACGACCGTAACGCCCTTGCCCTCAAGGAATGCGACGCCTTCCTTCTCCGTGCCAAGCACGCCCGCGTCGTTGAACGCCTTGGCTTCGGCCTCGGCGGCTTCGATCTGCGCCTTCTCCTCGTCAGTCAAGCTGTTCCAGAAGCCTCCGGCAAAGGTGAAGAACGTGTTCGAGACCATGTGATTGGTTAGGACGACGCCCTTGGCAACCTCGTAGAACTTGTTCGAGATGATATCCGGGAGCGGGTTCTCCAGCCCATCGATCGTGCCCGTCTGCAGGGCGAGGTAGATTTCCTCGAAGGACAGCGGAGTCGCGTTCGCGCCGAGCGCATTGCCGAGGAACTGCCAAGCTTCCGAACCCGGCATGCGCAGCTTCAGCCCCGCGAGGTCGGCCGGAACCTTAACGTCCTTTGGCTCGCGCAACATGACCTGACGGCTGCCAAGATACTGGCTGCGGACGATCTGGAGGTCGAGGTCCTTGGCGACCCGCTCCTTGTATTCCTTGCCGATATCACCGTCATAGACCGCGTCCAGATGTGCCGCGTCGCGCATGAGGTAACCGGTCGTGAAGATCGAGTATTCGGGTATCAGCTCGGTGATGTCCTGCGGCGAGATCATAGCCACCTCGAGGTTGCCGCGCTGCATCGCCTCGATTTCGGTGCCCTGACCAAACAACGTGCCGTTGAAATGAATCTGGACGTCGAACTTGCCGGGGGCCGCCGCCTCAAGGGACTCTTTAAACTTAACCAGCGCTTTCGACTGCCACTCATCGGCGGAACCCGGCGTCGAAATCCGGATGACCTTCGCTTGGGCGAATGCTGCTCGCGGCAGGAATGTAGCGCCGGCCAACCCAGCGGCGACGCCTGCCAGGACGGTCCTGCGGCTTATCCCTTGTCCGGGCGGCGAAGAAAGCATTTTTGACATTTCTGGACCCCTCTAGAGCTTCTGATTTCTTGGCGGGCGGGCACTCCCCTGCCCTTGCGACAGGAAGGCTCACATACAGAGGGACAGGCGTCAAGATAAATGTTGACAATGTGCAATCAATCATCATTTCTCTGAAACCAAGCAGCCGCTGCAAGGCTGACCGAACAGCGGACCAGCAATGACGGCGAATTCGGATATGACAGAAGATGGCCTTCCGGCGCGGGAATGCCTTGCTGTAGCCGCGGCCACGCCGGTGACTGCCGACTTCGCTCCCGACCACGCCTTGCTGGCGCAACACTGCGCGATGCTGCTGGGTTCTGGCTGTGACGGCATCGCGCTTTTTGGAACGACAGGCGAGGGTCCGGAGTTCACTGCCGCCGATCGTAAGGCCGGGCTTGAAGCGGTTCTGGGCTCAGGCATTGCCCCCGGGAAACTGGTCGTGTCCGCCACGGCCCTGTCGATCGGCGAGACTGTCGATGTTGCGCGTCATGCGGTCGACGCGCGCGTCGACAGTATTCTCCTGATGCCACCCTGCATGTTCCGCTCGAACATAACGGCGGAGGGCACTTACCAATTCTATGCAACGGTGATCGACCGGATCGCACGCGATGACCTGCGGCTTTGCCTCTATCATTTCCCGGACATCTGCGGCGTGCCGCTCACGCCTCCCATCGTGCGCCGTCTCGACGAGGCGTTCCCGGGCATCATCACCGGCGTCAAGGACAGCGGCGGAGACTTCGGCTTCACGGAATCTATGATCCGCTCCTGCGGTCATCTGCGTATCTACACCGGCAGCGAGATTCACATCCCGCAGGCTCTTGCGGCCGGAGCCTACGGAACGATTTGCGGACTAGGCAATATCATGCCGCGCCTGCTGAGGACGATGTTCGACGCACCCACCGCATTCGATCGCAGGCTTCTCGTGCCTCTCATCACATCCGGCGACCTCATCCTCTCGCGCCAGTCATTCGGTGCTTCCATCAAATCCGTGCTGGCGCAGGTGTCGGGGGAGGCGTCCTGGGCGCGCATGCTGCCGCCCCAGGAAGAATTGCATCACCCTGAGCGCGGATGGATGGTGGCGGATTTCGAGCGCTGGGAAAGATCGCTGCCTCCTTCTCTACGCAGCTTCTATGTTGATGATGCGCTCGCGGTGCAGGACAATGTCCTGCCGCTTCGGCGAGCCTTGTGACCTTTTCAGGAAGGAAGACGAAAATGGCGTTATGGAGCGGCGTGTTTCCCGCGGTGACGACAAAGCTGCGGCAGGACGGCAGCATAGATATCGAATGGACGCAGCGCAGCATCGACCGCCTGATTGCATCAGGTGTCTCAGGCATCATCGTCCTGCCCATGCTCGGGGAAAACGCGTCGCTTGCGATGGAAGAACGCGAAACCGTTATCCGCGCAGCGAAGGAAGCCGTCGCGAGCCGCGTGCCCCTTCTGAGCGGCCTTGCTGAAGTTTCGACAGCTGCCGCGGCAGCCTCGGCCCGCCACTACGAAAAGCTTGGTGCACAGGGCCTGATGGCGTTCCCCTCGATCGCCTACAAGAGCGACCCCCGCGAGACGGTTGCATGGTACAAGGATCTCGCCGCTTCCTGCGGTCTGCCGATCATGATCTACAACAATCCGATCGCCTATGGCGTCGACGTCACGCCGCCGATCCTCTCGCAACTGGCAGACACTCCTTCCATCGTCTGTATCAAGGAAGAATGCGGAGATATCCGGCGTGTCACGGACCTCTACAATGCCTGCGGCGACCGCTTCTCGATCTTCTGCGGCGTCGATGACCTGATCCTCGAAAGCGTGGCGCTCGGCGTTACCGGCTGGGTCTCGGGCATGACCAACGCTTGGCCAGAGGAATGCGTCGCCCTCTTCAATCTCGCCAGAAGCGGCAAATACGACGAAGCGCGCGCGCTCTACCGCATAATGACCCCAGCCTTTCACCTCGACACGCATGTGAAGCTTGTCCAGTACATCAAGATGGCCGAGCATCTCGTCTACGGCGCGCCGGAATGGGTGCGCAAACCAAGGCTGCCGCTCGAAGGCGCCGAGCGCGATTTTGTCGTCTCCGTGATCCGCGATACCATCGCCAGCCTCGCCGCGCGGGCGGCTCCTGTTCGCGCGGCCTCCTGAGAGGGATCGCCATGGCGCATGCCTTGAACCCTTCGCCTGCGGCAGTAACCGGCGCATCGTCCGGCACGAACCAGCCGGATCTCGACTCAGCCGAAATCTGGCAGGCACGCGCGGACCTTGCCGCCTGCTTCCGCATGGCGGCGCGTTACGGCCTGGAAGAGGGCATCTGCAACCACTTCTCAGCTGTCGTGCCAGGCTATGACGACCTCTTCATCGTCAATCCCTATGGCTACGCCTTTCGGGAACTGACGGCTTCGAAGCTCTTGATCTGCGATCTGCATGGCAACGTCGTATCAGGCGAGGGTCAGCCAGAGGCGACAGCCTTCTACATCCATGCCCGCATTCACAAACGCATTCCGCGCGCCCGTGTGGCGTTTCATACGCACATGCCCTACGCCACGGCCTTGTCGATGACCGAAGGAGATCCCCTGATCTTCGCGGGCCAGACATCGCTGAAATTCTATGGCCGCACGGCGTTCGACCGCGACTACAACGGCCTTGCGCTCGACGAAAGCGAGGGAGATCGCATCGCCGCAGCCGCAGGCGATGCGGACATCATATTCATGAAGAACCATGGCGTGATGGTGCTGGCGCCGAACATCGCCGAGGCATGGGACGACCTCTACTATCTGGAGCGCGCCGCCGAAGTGCAGGTTCTGGCTCTGTCGACCGGCCGCGACGTAAAGCCCGTCGATCCGGCGATTGCGGAAAGAGCATATCGGCAGATGCGTGAGGGCGATCCCGAATCGGCGAGGCTACACCTCGCTTCCGTGCGTCGTCAGCTGGATGTCGAAGAGCCCGACTATGCGCGTTGATTGTCAACGTTTCGGAGCACGACCGTGACAGCCGGTCGTGTCGCGCTGGTTACCGGAGGCTGCAGCGGCATCGGGCTGGCAACGGCTCGATCACTGGCGAAGGACGGGCTCGCCGTCGCGATCATGGACCGCGTGGTCGAAGATGCACAGGGACTAACCGACGAGCTCAAGTCGCTCGGCGCACCTGCGGCTCGCGTGGTCGGTGGTGACCTTGCTGCGATCGAAGCACACGATGGAATATTGGACGACATCGAAGAAGCGCTCGGGCCCATCGACCTCCTCATCAACAATGCGGGCGTGCCCGCCAAGGTACGCGGTGACCTCCTGCAACTTCAGCCGGATTCATTCGACCATGTCCTCGGCATCAATCTGCGCGGCACCTTCTTCCTGACCCAGAACGTCGGCAGGCGCATGGTCGCCCGTCCACGCACCGAAGGGCATGCTCGATCGATTATCGTCATCTCTTCCGTCAGCGCAACGATGGCCTCGCCCGAGCGCGGCGAGTATTGCCTGTCGAAGTCTGCCCTGCCGATGCTCGTGAAGCTGTTTGCCCTGCGGCTGGCCGAACATGGCATTGGCGTTTTCGAGATCAGGCCGGGAATAATTCGCACGCCCATGACTGCCGGCGTCGTGGCCCGCTACGATCCGTTGATCGAAGGCGGGCTTGTCCCATCGGGACGATGGGGTGAGCCGGAAGATATCGCCCGGGCCGTCAGCCTCCTCGCGCGCGAGGACCTGTCTTTTGCGACAGGCTCGGTCATCGCAGCCGACGGCGGTCTCTCCATCGCCAGGCTTTGATGCTCTGCGATCGGACTACGGCTGCTTCACCCAGCGTGCGTCAGTGAAAGAAATGGCTCGCCCAGCGTCTCCGGCAACACGTCGATGCCTAGTCCATCGCCATCAGGAATTCCCATGCGGTTTCCGATGACAGGTGGCTCGTTCGACGCGGTGCGGATCGTCACCCATTGATGGAAGGCGATCGCGTGCGAGCGGCGTTCCTCCGGCGTGGAAAGCGACAGGTGGGCCATCGCAGCCGTATCGATCTCGGCGCCGCCCGTATCCTCGACGGTGATCATAAAGCCCATCTCGGCCGCGAGATCGCGCAGCAACCGTGTCTTGGAAACGCCGCCGATCCGGGAAATCTTCAGAGTCAAACCGTCGGCCAGACCCATCCGGTGGATGGCAATCAGATCCTCGAGTTTCTCGACGGACTCGTCGAGCACCATCGGCTTGTTGCAGGCTCGCCGCACGGACATGTTCTCTTCCAGCGTCCGGCAGGGTTGCTCGAAGACGTAGTCGACATCGCGCGTAGCGTCCACGAACTGACGCGCCTTCAGGGGCGTCCAGCCTGCATTCGCATCGCAGAAGATCACGGTGCCCTTGGGCACAACACCGGCAACGGCATGGAGGCTTTCGATGTCGCCGTGGACATCGCCGCCGACCTTCACCTGGATGCGCCGGTACCCCTCATCCATGATCCGTCGGGCATGCGCAGCCATGGAGTCGGGTGTGCCATGCGTGACGACCTTGTAGAGTTCCGCTGTGTCGCCCTCGCGTCCCCCGAGCATGGTGACAAGCGGGACGCCTGCGCCTCGGGCGGCAAGATCCCAGCACGCCATGTCGATCGCCGACTTGATGTAGGGATGGCCGGCAAAGACCGTGTCCATCAGCCGGCCAATCTGCGCGAGCGCTCGCGGATCGCGTCCAAGCAAATGCGGCGCGATCTCGGCCACTCCCGCTTCTGCTCCTGCCGCGAAAGCGGCCGAATAGAACGTTCCGAGAGGAGCCATCTCGCCCCATCCCGTCAGGCCATCGTCGGACGTCAGCGCGACGATAACGGCGTCGAACGCGTCAGCCGTGCGGCCCTTCGACATCCTGTAGGGACCGTCGACGAACGGTTGAAGGACGCGATAGGCTTTTACTGAACGTATGATCACCGGTCCGGCCCTTTTCCAATGGCGCTCAGGCAGCCATTGCGTTCATGGAAACAGGTTTGGCGCCGGCGATCTTTAGGTTTGGCGACGCGGACGGACTTCGACGTAAAATTCTTACTTGCGGGCAGCTCGGATCGCGCTCGATGACAGGCTGGAACGCGGGCCATGGATGAAAGTCCACGCCGGCGGCTTCATGCGGGCAAGCCGCGGCGCGGCGACCTCGTCGACGCGCGCATAATCGAAGGTCTTGGCTACCATCGACGACAGGAAGGAAAGCGTGGCTCCCGGCCGGTCGATGACGGCGATCGGAAAGGTCAGCGCAATCTCGCGCCAGCGCTGCCAGCGATGGAAGTCGCGCAGATTGTCGGCTCCCATCACCCAGACGAAATCGACGCCCGGATTGCGCGACCGCACCAGCGCCAGCGTGTCGGCCGTGTAGCGCAGCCGATGCGCCGCTTCGAAGGCCGTGACCTTTATGCGCGGGTTGCGGGTGATCTCTTCCGAAAGCCGCAACCGTTCGCCCAGCGGAGCCAGCTCGCGCGCCGACTTCAGCGGATTACCGGGCGTGACGATCCACCAGAGCTGGTCTAGCGCCAGCCGCCTCAACGCGATCTCGGCGACATGCACGTGTCCGGCATGCGGCGGATTGAACGATCCGCCGAACAGCCCGACCTGCATGCCCTTCTCGACATGCGGCATCCGCAGGTAGCGGGATGGGACGGCGGACGGCACAGTCGTTCAGGCTATCTGGAAAAGCGGGATCAAGGACGCACCTGCCCTAAGCCGCGCACGCGGTACTTGAAGGACGTAAGTTGCTCGACCCCGACCGGCCCGCGCGCATGCATCTTGCCCGTGGCTATGCCGATCTCCGCTCCCATGCCGAACTCGCCGCCATCGGCGAACTGCGTCGAGGCATTGTGCAACAGGATGGCGGAATCAATCTCGTTGAAGAAGCGCTCCACCGCCGCAGCATCCTCCGCCACGATGCCTTCGGTGTGATGCGACGACCATGTCTCGACATGCTCGATCGCTTCGCCGACGCCCTCGACAATTTTGACCGAAATGATCGCGTCCAGATATTCGGTGCGCCAGTCTTCCTCGGTCGCTGGTTTTGCCTTCGGGAACGCAATGCGCACCTCTTCCGTCCCGCGTATTTCGCAGCCGGCGTTGTCGAGCACCTCAAGCACCGGGACGAGATGCGTCGCCGCGACTGCGCGGTCGACCAGCAGCGTCTCGGCGGAACCACAGATGCCGGTCCGCCGCATCTTGGCATTGACCGCGATCTTCACCGCCATAGCGAGGTCGGCGGAACGGTCGATGTAGAGATGGCAGATGCCTTCGAGATGCGCGAAGACAGGCACGCGCGCCTCCGCCTGAACGCGCGCCACGAGGCTCTTGCCCCCGCGCGGAATGATGACGTCGAGGTTACCGCCAAGGCCTGCGAGCATCTCGCCGACGGCGGCGCGATCCGTCAGCGGCACGAGTTGGATGGCGTCCTCGGGCAGCCCCGCCGCCTTCAGCCCCTCGACGAGGCAGGCATGGATCGCAGACGAGGAATTCAGCGAATCCGAACCGCCGCGCAGGATGACGGGATTGCCGGCTTTGAGGCAGAGCGCGCCGGCGTCGGCGGTAACGTTGGGCCGGCTCTCATAGATGACGCCAATCACGCCGAGCGGCGTGCACACGCGCTCGATCTGCAGTCCATTCGGACGGTCCCACGCGGCGATGACCTCGCCGACGGGATCCTTCAGCGCCGCGATCTCGCGAATGCCCTGCGCCATAGCATTTACGCGCTTCGCATCGAGCTTCAGCCTGTCCATCATCGCCGGCGACAGCTTTGCTTCCTCGCCATTGGCAACATCGATGGCGTTCGCCTCGAGAATCGCAGCCTCGTTGCGCAGGATGGCGTCCGCCATGGCGGCAAGCGCCATATTCTTGGCGGCGGTCGAGGCGATCGCCAGCGGTCGCGCGGCGGCCCGTGCGCGGCGGCCGATCTCGGCCATCAACGCAGCGGTGTCTGTTCCCGACTGTTCATGCGTCTTCAGCATGACCTACCCCTTTACCCGTACGGCTTCTTCCTCGGGCGCTTCGTGTGCGCTGCTTACCACGAGATCGTCCCGATGAACCATCGCCGAGCGCGCCTGGTGGCCGAGCACTGTCTCGATCTCGTCGGTTTTCAGGCCGGCGATCCTGACCGCGTCAGCCGCGTCATAGGCGACGAGCCCCCTCGCGATCTCGCGACCTTCAGGAGAGAGGACAGCGACAGTGTCTCCACGCGAAAAATGCCCGCTGACCAGTTTGACGCCTGCCGGCAGCAGCGACTTGCCCGACATCAAGGCGCGCACCGCGCCGGCGTCGACAGTCAGCCGCCCTGCCGGTTCGAGCTGTCCGGCGATCCACGTCTTGTAGCCCTTCACCGGCGCGCGGCTTGGCTTGAACAGCGTGAAACGTTCGCCGCGCTCGATTGCCGAGAGCGGGTTCTGGCGCGCTCCCGACGTAATGATCATAGCGGTTCCCGCCGTCGTCGCGATCTTGCCGGCGTCGAGCTTTGTACGCATGCCGCCGCGCGAAAGCTCGGACGCCGCCGCGCCCGCCATGGCCTCGATATAAGGCGTGATGCGCTCCACCACCGGCAGGAATTTCGCATCCGAGTCGAGTTGTGGCGGAGCGGTATAGAGCCCGTCGATATCCGACAGGAGCACCAGCAGGTCGCCGCCCATCATGGTTGCCACGCGGGCCGCGAGGCGATCGTTGTCGCCATAGCGGATTTCGGTCGTCGCGACCGTATCGTTCTCGTTGATGATGGGGACGGCCTTCATCTTGAGAAGCGTGCCGATGGTCGCGCGCGCATTGAGGTAGCGACGGCGCTCTTCCGTATCGCCCAGCGTGAGCAGGATCTGGCCGGACTTCAGACCGGTGCGGTTGAGCTCTTCCGACCATGCGCTCGCGAGCGCGATCTGGCCGACCGCCGCCGCCGCCTGGCTTTCTTCGAGCTTCAGGGCGCGCCGACCCAGGCCAAGAATGGTTCGGCCGAGCGCGATCGCCCCGGACGAGACGACCAGCACCTCGGTACCGGCCGAGTTCAGGGCGGCGACGTCATCCACCAGCGACGCCAGCCAGTCACGCTTCAGGCCCGTCGCCCGATCGACGAGCAGCGCCGACCCGATCTTGACGGTGATGCGCTTGTATTTGCGAAGCGCGTTCATTGCGTGACCTGCGTCCCTTCAACTTCGCGGGCCGCCTCGATCTCGCTCATCAGAGCGCGCAACGCAGCCTGCACGCCCTCGCCGGTGGCGGCCGAAAGCAGGATCGGCGTCTTCCCGGCAGCGCGCTTCAGCGAAGCCAGTTTCTTCTTGCGTTCGTCCGCGTCGAGGGTGTCGGCCTGCGACAGCGCGACAACTTCGGGCTTGTCGGTGATGCCGTGCCCATAGGCTTCCAGCTCGCGGCGCACAGTCTTGTACGCCTTCCCGGGGCTTTCCTCGCGCGCCGAGACAAGGTGCAGCAACACGCGCGTCCGCTCGACGTGACCGAGGAAACGATCGCCGATACCGACACCCTCATGCGCGCCCTCGATCAGACCGGGAATGTCGGCCAGCACGAATTCGCGCGCGTCGATGCGGGCAACGCCGAGGCCGGGATGGAGCGTCGTGAAGGGATAGTCTGCGATCTTCGGCTTGGCCGCCGTGACGGTAGCGAGGAAGGTCGACTTGCCGGCATTCGGCAGTCCGACCAGTCCCGCGTCGGCGATCAGCTTCAGCCGCAGCCAGATCGTCATTTCCTCGCCCGGCAGACCGGGGTTGGCGCGGCGTGGGGCGCGATTGGTGGACGACTTGAAATGCTGGTTGCCGAACCCGCCATTGCCGCCGGCGGCGAGGCGATAGCGCTGGCCGACCACGGTCAGGTCGCACATCAGCGTCTCGTTGTCTTCCTCATAGACCTGGGTGCCGACCGGCACCTTCAGCGTTACGTCCACGCCCTTGCCGCCCGTCATGTTGCGACCCATGCCGTGCATGCCGGTCTTTGCCTTGAAATGTTGCTGGTAGCGATAGTCGATCAGCGTGTTCAGCCCTTCGACCGCCTCGACCCAAACGTCGCCGCCGCGACCGCCGTCACCGCCATCAGGGCCGCCAAACTCGATGAATTTCTCGCGCCGGAACGACACCGAGCCAGCGCCACCATCGCCGGACCGGATGTAGACCTTTGCCTGGTCGAGGAATTTCATGCGCCCGACACCACTGTGGTTCTCATGTTTCGCGGCCCTGCTGTACCGCAAAGGATGGACGGGCGCGAGGGGTCGCCTCGCGCCTTTGCCATGCGGCCCTGTCCATCAACCAGCCGTCCATCATGCCCAGTTCCTCAGGCTCTCCCAGGTGCGACGGTCGAGACGATAACGCTCGATCGGCACCTGGCCGGCGGCGAGCGAGTTCATCATCCCCTGTCCGGCATACTGGAAGCCGCATTTGTGGATCACGCGCCGCGAAGCCGGGTTGATGACCCGCACCGATACGTTGAGCACCTGGATGCGAGTTTCGCGAAAAGCGAGGTCGACAAGCGCATGCGCCGCTTCGGTGGCGAAGCCGCGCTTCCAGTAGGGTTCGCCGACCCAGTAGCCAAGCTCCAGCCCGCGATCCTTCACGTTGAGCCCGGCACAGCCGATGAACGTGCCCGTGCCGGCGAGCGTCAGCGCATAGCTGACGCCGGGACGCTTGTGCCCGGCCATCGCGATGAAGCTGCGCGCTTCCGCTTCACCGTAGGGATGCGGCATGCGGGCGAGCATCTGTGCGACGTGCAGATTGTCGGCAAGCTGGACCAGCGCAGGAATGTCCCCTTCCCGCGGCGCTCGCATGATCAGCCGCTTCGTCACCAGAACCGGCCGCTCTATGAACGGACTTTCGTCTTCGCTGTCATCCTTGTCGGCAATCATCGCAGTCCCTCCAGAGCGCAAAGAAAAAGGGGAGATGGCGACCCATCTCCCCTGATCCATTTTCTGGGCTCTGCCAGACACCGGTTCCCGAGATGGGGCGCCGGTGTCTTGGTGCGGAACCGGCTACTCCGCTGCTTCCTGTGTCGGGTTTACCGACACGTAGGTACGGCCATTGGCTTTCTTGCGGAACGCGACGGCGCCGGCCTCGAGCGCAAACAGCGTATGATCCTTGCCCATGCCGACGTTCACGCCGGGATGCCAGGTCGTGCCGCGCTGACGAATAATGATGTTGCCGGGAATGACAGCTTCGCCGCCAAACTTCTTCACGCCAAGGCGCTTGGATTCCGAGTCGCGACCGTTACGCGACGAACCGCCAGCTTTCTTATGTGCCATGGTCTATCTCCTTAAGTCGCTACTCTTTACTCTGATTCCTTGGCGGCTGCAGCATCTTTGTCGATCTGCGCGCGCGGCGGCTTTCCGGCGAGAAGTTCCTTGGCCTGCGCCACCCACTCCTCGCGCTCGACGCGACCGCCGAGCGACAGTTCCTCGTCGAGCTTGGCAATATCGGCCTTCTTCAGCTTGGAGATCGACGCGAGCGTGCCGTAGCCGGCTTCCGTCAGCTTCTCCTTCAACACCGGGCCGACGCCGCTGATCAGCGAAATATCGTCCACGACGTCAGCCTTCGGGGCCTTCGCCTTTGCGGGCTTTGCCTTGGGGGCAACGTCGGCAAGCGCTGCCGGCGCTGCTTCGGCTTCCGCCACCTTTTCCTTCTTGGCGGCAGCCTTTTTCGCAGGCTTGGCTCCACCGAGCAGGATTTCGTCGATGCGCACAGTCGTCTCATACTGGCGATGGCCGCGGCGGCGCTTGGAGTTCTGGCGGCGACGCTTCTTGAAAGCGATGACGGTAGCTGCGCGGCCCTGGGCCACGACCTCAGCCGTCACCGACGCGCCGTCCACGAAGGGAGCACCGATCGTCACTGCATCACCCTCGCCGTGGGCGAGCACATATCCGATTTCCACGATGTCGCCGACTTCGCCGGCGATCTTCTCGATCTTCAACACGTCATTGGCGACAACGCGATACTGCTTGCCGCCCGTTTTGATGACTGCGAACATTTTTTGCCTTTCGCTGTTCGGTCGGCCTTTTCGGATGCTCGGAAGCGATCCGGCCGTCTTTTTGTCAGTCTGCGGGTTCATAAAACATCAGCGGCGCGGAGAGACCCCACGCCGGATGCGCGCCGTCCCTAGACGATGCGGCCAGTCGAGTCAAGGCGAGACGGGCATTTCCGACCTGGCGGCGACAAAGCGCGTCCGATCGTAAAATGGCCTTGTAACCGGGAAGGCGCGCCGTTATCTAGTGCCGCGCGCCAAGGCGCCGACCATGTTGCGGAGAAGTGGCAGAGTGGTCGAATGCACCGCACTCGAAATGCGGCATGGGTGCAAGCCCATCGGGGGTTCGAATCCCTCCTTCTCCGCCATATTCCTATCCTAAGCGATTGCAATCATTGCCAGATTTGTCGCGGCGGTTTTTGTTCCCCTGTTTCTTCCCCTGTTTGGCCGTTTGCGCCCTCGGTGGCCGAGCCTGTGAAGGCCCGACCACTCTGACGCCGATCGGCGGCTAGGCTGCCTGTGCCGTCATCAGCTTCTCGATGCGCTCGAAGTCGCAGTAGCGGGCATAGAGGCGCTGGGCGTACGTCTCCTGTCCGGCACCGGCAATCGCCTCGATCACCTGTTCAAGCGCTACCACGTCAAAGCTGACCAGTCCGTCCCGATGTGGAGCCAGCTGTTCCTGATATGCCGTGCAGGCATTGGCCACTGACCGGTTGGCGGCCGGGGCGATGACGATGAACTGTCCGCTGTCGAACAGGTCAGCGTCGATCATGGACTGCATCAGGGCCATCTCGCGCAGCAACTGTTGATGCGGGTTGCCGAGAAGCGCCTTGTTGCCGGGCCGGGTCACGAGGCCGCTGTCGCTGGCGATCTGGAGGTGGCGCGGGTTGATGTTCCGAGGCACCGCGTCGTTGCAGCCCTCGGCATATTTCATCTCGATCGCCACGAACGTGCGCTCCCCGACCGGCGAGATACCGGCGACGAAGATATCGACCGCCGTGAAGTCACCCGTGAAACGCGGATCGCCACGGCCAGGCGAGAACTCGAACGAGATGCCGGTCACCTGCCTGAAGGCGTCCGGGAACAGTCCGGCCATCATCTTGTCGGCAAACCGTGGATCCAGCTTGGCCGGGCCGAACAGGTTCAGGCAGAGCGTCTGGGAGGCTAGGAGGTTGGTCCGCAGGCGATGGGCGTCATAGAGCGCCCCGACCTGTCGGAAGACCAGTTCACGCGAGGCCAGATCGGCCACGGCGGGGCACATGAAGTTGCGGCCGGCGCGTCCTGCCTTGTCGGAGATGCGGCTGCCGACGATGTGGGCCTTGCCCTCACGGTCGATTAAGCGGCCGATGGGCAGGCCTTCCTCTTCGCGCCACAGGGCGGCCAAGAGGCGCAGGGCTGCACGGTATCGATCGTCCGATGCGATCAGGGTGTGGTGCTGTTTGGCGATGTCCGGTGTCACGGTCGGCACGAAGCCGGTGTCGTTGGATGGTTCGATGGTCATCAGGGTCCTCTTGAGTTTGAGACGAACACCGAAGGTTCGTTGAGGACGGCTGCGTATTGCGCGTTCGAAAAACCATCATAATTTCTGTGTCCGCCACGAGAGGACAAGAAGATGGACAGACCAGAGCGGGCGCTGACGCGCGACGACTTCATCGACGCCGAAGATTGGTATCGCTATCAACACGAAGGCGGGTTCTTGCGGCGCGTCCATCGAGGCCAGCGGTACGTGCCTGCGCTGAGTAATGGCCCGTGGGCGCAGTTGGTCAACATGACCCATGATGTCAGGGAAAAGCCGGAGCGACAGTACAGCCGCCTTTCGACAGGATTACGGGGCAAGGAGGTTGACCTCCTCTGGAAGGCTGTCGCTTTGGCAAACCTCCAATCACAAGTTTTGAACGTCCACGTCACAATTGCATGGTCGACTGTGGGCGTCATAGCCGAGGCAGAAGTCGCTCAAGCCAACGAGGAGTTCTTAGAGCGGATGCGTAAGCGGTTGAGCGATCTGGGCGTACCTCATGCCTGGATTTGGGTTCTGGAGCGCAAGCCGACCATAGGGCTGCACACCCACATCCTTGCTCATGTTCCCATGCGATATCATTGGGCCTTCAAGAAGTGGACGCGCAGCGGCTTTCGATCAGCGACGGGCTCGGTTCCAGTAGAGGACGGACCAAGCTTGTCGGTCATGGTGAAGACGGCCCACGATCGAGATTGCAGGCAGCAGCAGATTTGGTTCGATTATCTGGTCAAGGGTTTGAACAAGGGCGAGGTGTATCTCGACCAAAATGACGCGCGCGCACGATACGACATTGCCATGGTCGGCCGATTGAAGTTGAAAAGGCAAGGCGTGGTTTCGGTCAAACGAAGCGGATATGCCCGCGCTATAGGCCCAGCTGTCCTCGACCGGTTTCTGGCCAGATATCCATATGCGAATTATGACCTCGCAGACCGTGGACCGATCGCACACCGTTTCCTGCTCGCGGGCGAAACCTGCCGTATGATCGCTGGGCTCGACATCTAAAGAAATGGAGGTCTGCGAGAAAGAAATGGAGGTCGATGCCTGCCATCTCATTGATTGGAATAGGAAAGGGAGAGGCGATTTTCTCTAAAAGAAATTTTCCCTGAAAATAGACCTTCCTTCCGGCGCAAAAGAGAAAGAGCGCAAGGGCGATAAGATCGTGTTTGGATAGTGATCTGATGGTGATCAGATCGGGAAGGGGACAAAGAAAAAATGCGCCTGCAGCGACTGGCTTGCAAGCGCATTATGCGGCGGTTCCCCGAGCGATCATTCGTCGTGTTCGAGCGTGAGCGTCGGTCCCGGCAGCATTTTCAGAAGGGCGTCCAAGCCCTGCCTGGCGATCTTGGGAGCGGCGTCGCGCGTGATCCTGCCGGTGTCGGGCCAATAGTTCAGATCGCCGACCTTGAGCTGATAGATGGAGGGCCGCCAGACGGCGACCCCTCTCTGTTGCAGCGCCTTGATTGCGGACACCATGTCGGCGGTGTCGGCGCCGTTTTGGAGCGACAGGCCCTTCGGCTTACGCGCCATGATCCGGTCCCGAGCCCGCTGCCGAATAGGCTTCAAGTTCGGACAGGAACACCGGCGCCCACTCGGGTTCGACTTGGTAGAGGTCGAGGTCGCCCTGCCCTGCAAGGAACAGCAGAAGCGCCTGAACCTGCCGTGGGCACCGGTCGATGATGAGCACGCGGTCGTGGAAGTTGCGGCGTTGGGCCATGGTCAGTCCTCCAGCGTGATTTCGGTCAGTGGGCGGATGCGCAGCGCGTCGAGCCACGCCTGCGCCGCTGATGCCGGGATCAGCACCTTGCGCCCGGCCTTGACGGCATGAAGCCGTCCAGCCGAGATTTCGTTGAGGGTCTTGGTGCGGCCGATGCCGGCCCACTGCTGGAACTCGCGGAGCGAATACGCCCCCTTGGTGATGGTGGTCATGGGTTTCTCCGTCTGACCTGCGCGACCACGATGGCGGCGCTTGATGGAGCCCATATCGGTGGGGGCGGATCGGTTGAGTCAGATGGGTCGCTTCGGAATCTTCGCCGGGTGCCATAGCGATGCGCGGCGCAATGAAAAGCCCGCCAGGGCGAACCGTGGCGGGCTAATCGGTTTCACTTTATTACTCTCTTATCCGGCCTGCCGGCGACGAACGAACGGAGCGTGGTCCCGTTCAAAGTAGACGGAGGATACTGCGCCTGATGGAACCCTGCCCTCCATGGTCAAGTCGCGGCCAACCCAGGCACCCTTTATTGTTGGATCGATCGCCTGTGCGTCGCTCTTGAACTGCACGAGCAGTTCTTCGAGTAGGGTGTCAACGTCGATGGCGCCGGTGCGATAGACCCTGGCAAGCGTAGGAGCGACCATATTGAGGGTCGGAGCGGCCGTTTGGGAAGGCGTGCGCCACGGCGCGCGATTGGCATCTTGAACTATGCGCCTCATGTCGCGCTCCAAGCGAACCAATTGCTTTTCCGCGACATCCTCACAGTCGTAGGTGCCAAGCTCGAAATCGAATTGGTCGAAAGTCACGGCCGAAAGTTTCACTGCGAAGCCAGCCAGCGTTGTCGCGCGTTTCCTATATATGTGTTTCATGAGCCGGACAGCCTCGTTGTGCTTCGCCGTAAAGGCGTCAGACGCGGCTAGATAGCCGGAAGATTTCATGATCTGCCGGCGACGCTTGTGATCGTGTTCGGCGATGGCACGGGCTTCGGCCTCACTCTCATAGACATCGAAGAGACGGCGACGTTCGGCATCTAGCGGGCGCGCGTCAGCTTTGGCTTTCTCAAACTCGTGTCCCAGCTCCACAAGTTCGGCGTCTGCGGTCTCGGTTATGTGATCCGATGCGATAGCGCCGGATGGCGGAGAAGCCAACAGCGATGCAGCCTCCGCCAGTACCGACGGCTCGTTGAGAGGGAAGTCGCCGCCGCCGGACAGCACAACGAACTTGGCAACAAAGTCCAGCGCGTCTTCCGCCGGCAACGCAAGCATGCGCCGCTCGATCTCGCAGCACTCTTTGGAGAGCGTGTTTGTAAAAGCGTCGTCCTCCTCCGGCGTCAGCGTTGGATCAACCGTGCGCAAACGCTTTTGGACGTCGTCCCAGGCTTGGAAGAGTTGAAGTAGCGGGCTCGTCGAGCGAGCAGCGGTCCTTTCGAAATAGGCCAATGCTGCGGTGGTCAGGTTCAAAGCAATCGTGTCCCCTCGCGTGTCATGCAACTCCTCCTTGACCAGGCGCAGTGCTTCGACCGCGCCCTCATGAGTGAGGGCCGGTCCGTCCCATTGCTGGAGCCGATCTGAGGCCGGACCGTACGTCTCGGCGATCGCCTTCGCTTCGCTACCGCGACCGGTTTTGGGATAGGAATGACGATTATAGGCTGCCAGCCCGTCGCGGAACGCCTTGATTGCGTCTATCAACGGATCGGTGCCGGAGGAGGGGTCGGAAACTCGTGGCGCGCAAAAGACGGCGATTGGATCGACATGCTGGTTCACTGCTTCATTCTCACTCTGTACTGACTCTGGCGAATTTGCCGCCGGCGTTGAAGCATCGTCCGGCTCTGAAATCGACCGGTTGGAGACCTGGTTGAGCGCTGTTTTTGCCATTAGTGTTACCTCCAGTTTTGAGTGTACGGCGATGCGGAAATGATGTTGCTGGAGTGCCCTACGCGACGAGCGAAGAGAGCTCCTGTTCGAGCGCCTTGCGACGCCAGTCGATGTTCATTTGAAGCGGCTTGTATTTGAGGGCGTCGATCTCGGCCTTGATGGCCTCGGCACGGCGCTGTGCCGGCGTCTGGCCGGACTTGGCGTTCCTCCATGCGGCCTTGAGGCCCCACGACATGAGCAGGGCGTAAGACCATTCGCGGCCCTTGTAGGCGCGGGCGTAGCGGTGTGCCTCGCGCATGATCGCAGCGCGGTCTAATTTGGGCATACCTCCGGCGTTTGCCGGAACGATGGTGTTCGGCATTTACGACTCCAAAGCGGGGTTAAGCGACTGATAACTACTTATCACTAGACAAGGGGTGATAGCAAGTGCATCAGTGATAAAAACTGCTCAGTATGGCGAGAAGTATGAAAACCCGCATCAAGGCAGCACGCGACCTGCTCGGGATCACCCAGGCTGAACTATGTGAGGCGGCAAATATCCCGCTCATCACCCTGCGACGGATAGAAGGCAAACCGGAGCATGCTGGGCTGGTGTCTCAGGAGACCGTCGAGAAGGTGCGCCTCGCGCTGGAGGCATTGGGTGTCCAGTTTTTGGAGAGCGGCGATCGAGCGAAGGGCTCTGGCGTGGCGCTTCGGACAAAGTAGTCACACGCCCCGCTTGTCCTTCCAAACGATTCTTCGGGTATAGACGACCCGCTCAATCTTTCGCTGGATCGCAACGTCAGCCATGTCGCTTGGCGGACCACCGAGCTTGAAGTCCAGTGATCCCTTGCCATCACATTGCCGGCAACGCAGGCCGGTTGCGCGGATGACGTCATCGCATTCCATGTCGCCAAAGGCGGTCAGCAGATCGGCGATGAAATAGTATCTGAGACGCTTGCAATATGTGCATTTGATCGACGCGTACTGCCCGTTCTTCGCGGCCTCGGACAGCCAATACGCTCCTTTCCGTTTCGGCCAATATGGTTCGGGCATGCAACGAATTAGGAGCGCCGGATCGTGCCGGTCAATCCACCCGTTGACTCTTTTGTTCCATTTTTGTTCACTGTGCCCACATTGAAGGCTGCCGAGATGGCCTGTGCCGACTGGCCTGCCGATCGTATCAGGCCACACGCGGCCGTCTTTGAGATCATCCCCTGATGTGTGGTCGGTTCACACGATACCTGTCCTGGTCGGAGATCCATCGGCTCTATCGGCTGACGGCGCCGGAAGACATCGGCCGCAACGCGCCGGCACGCTACAACATTGCGCCAACCGAGGATGTGCTGTTCGTCACGCAGGACCGTGACGGCGCGCAGAAGCTCAGGGAGGGCCGCTGGTGGCTCGTGCCGTGGTGGGCGAAGGAAACGCCCAAGGCGGCGATGTTCAACGCCCGCATCGAGACGGCAGACACATCTGGCGCCTTCAATTGCCTGGAGCCGCGAAGCCAACCCTGCCGTTGGCGAATACGGCGAACCAATGACGCTTTTTCAGGCTGGCGAGATTCCGGACTTTGAGTGAGGGCCTCTCGCGATGAGGGTCACAGGAGGAGTTGCGGGTTTTTCAGCAACCTCTCTGCCACATCGCCGAAAGTGTCTGCCAAGAACGCTGGGCGCGGTGCCGGCGTCTTTGGCGGGGCAATGTACCTCAAGGCAAAATCAGTCTCTTTACTGTGCAGCGGCGCCAGAAGCCGCAATTGCGCAACGATCTCAACTTCCGGAAATCGAGAGAAGTTGTCTGACCACTTCCCGCTTCGTTCGGCAGCAGACCATGCCCTTATAGCTGAGAAAATGACGAGGTCTCGCAACGACGAATTGGATGGTTCGTCCCACAGTTGGTTGAGATCGTGACCGAATTTACGGCGCACTTCGTCAACAGGTCGCCCCGCTTGGAGCATTGGAAACTTGAGCAAAAGCTCGATCCCATGGGCTATCAGGTGCAGCGTCGGTATCTTGAGCAAGTTTGGCCGTCGTTCGAACTCGGCGCTGTTCAGCAGCAGCCTAGCCGCGCTGAGATAACGGTGAGCGCCGGCAATGATCTGCCCTTTTGGGCTATCGAGAAAGTCCAAGGGGAGCCAAAAATAGGATTGGGACGTTCTATGAACGTTCACGGAACTAGGGTGGCCGTCAACCGTTGGTCAACCATTTCCAGTGTCAAAATAGGCCTTGCAGTTCCTAACAGGCCGTTTTGACGAGTGATTCGGAGAGTGCTATGCAACAACGAATCAACTGGCGCGGGGCCAGACAGGAGGGGAAAATGACGGTACGGGAGGCTGCTCTCCAGGCAGTCGGCGTCGACGTGCATGCTTCTTCTTCAGACCGAAATCAGTTGTCCGGCCTGCCGGACATCTACCAAATCCCCGGTCAGGCATTTTCCGGTTATGGTGAATTCACGCCTATAACCGTGCGCTCTGACACGGTGATCTCGGATGCCCACTTGGAACGACATCAACGCCGAGATTGATGGTCTCGGCACGCCCAACGCGTGCGATGAAGTTCGACAAAAATATCTGCAGCAGCTCGAACGGCGCGTCGGCCGAACTGTTCTGGCGTACTATTCGGGCTTCCTCCAGAAGCGCTCTGCCGATGGCAGGTTTCACCCGGAATGCGCGATAACGGACCTCGACATGAACGGCCTTATGGCCGTGGTTCACAATGTCGACCGGACACGCGGCCTCGATCTCATTCTTCATACACCAGGTGGAGGCATTGAGGCCGGACGCTCAGCGGTAGAGTATCTCTACAAGATGTTCGGACTGGATATTCGTGTCATCGTCCCTCACATGGCCATGTCTGTCGGGACCATGATTGCTTGTGCATCCAGGGAGATCGTGATGGGTAAGCACTCCTGCCTCGGGCCAACCGATCCTCAAGTGAAGGGCCACCCAGCGATGGGCGTTCTGTCAGAAGTGGATCGTGCCATAGCGGAAATCAAAGCCGAACAGCTTAAGGCCATACTCTGGCAGCAGGTGTTCTCGAAATATCCGCCCGCTTTCATTGCCGACTGTGAGCGGTCACTGGAAGGCACGCGAGAAATGGTCACGACCTGGCTGCGCCAAAACATGTTCGCTGCGGCGGGCGATCCTGGAGCGGCGGCGACAGAGACCGTGAACCGACTGATGGACTATGCGGGCACAACAGAACATGGGCACCATTTCCTGATCGATAAGTGCCAGGAGATGGGACTGACCGTTGTCGCGCTGGAGGATGACCAGAACCTTCAAGAAGACGTACTAAGCGTGCATCACTCCTTTGTCGCCACGTTCGCAAAGACGCCGTCGATTAAGCTTATCCAGAACGCTGCTGGCGCCAACTGGACAGTCGCGGGCTAATACCAACCAACTTTCGTTTACATGCCTGCGGCTGCTCTGTGCGCCTGCGCAATCAGACGGGAGATTGCGACTCGATCTGCGACCTCAGAGCACGAAAAATGCCCGTGCCGATAGGCACCATGCGCCATGCCCCGAGGAGCGCCACCCCCAGCGCCATGCATGCGACAGACATGCTTTCCCCGGACCGCAGGCGCCTTGCAGCGCAGCCCCGACCGCTTCGACTTGGCTTTGCATCTAAGCGCTGCATTCGCACGGTGCATGGGGTTAGCCTCCATTTTTCTCACTCCCCCCGTGCTGGACGTTGCCGACGATCGCCTGTCCGCCCTGTTCGACGTTGACCCTTTCGACATAGACACGCTGCTCTCCTTTGGAACGATACCGCTTCAGCGCTTCCACCTGGGCGGTGAATGTGCGGGCGAGTTTGTTGAAGGCCTTCTCGTCGGCGTCCTGCTGCAGGATGGTGGCCGCATGGGATAGCCTGCGGGAGAATGTCATCATCGCCATATGCACCGCCGCCATCTGTGCGCCAAGCATCGCTTCCACCTGGTCTCGTGGCTCAACTCCAGTGATCACCGAGATCACGAAATTGCAGGCATTCTCATCGACCTCTTGGCCGGGCGAGGCGATGTTGGCAATCTGGTTGAGCAGGCCGCTGGTGAAGTCGGCATTGCACGTTCCCATCGCCTCCATAAGCAGCGTGTAGCCAGCCGCTCCATTCGCATGGTCGATTGAGATGTGACCTTGGCCGTCCTTCTTGGTGACCTTGAGCCGTGGGACCGGGTTGGCTTTCTGGCGACGCGTATGTTGGCGACGCATAGCTTCATGCTCGAGACGGTTGGCCGGCTCATAGATCTTCTTCAGCTTCTTGTCGGTGGCGTCCTCTTCGGGCTCTGCGACAGGCACCACGTTTGACTTCCTGCTCAATGTCTTGTCTCCCCGATGCGGCGGATGTCTTCAGCGGCGAGTCTGGCAAGCAGGTTGACCGCATGCTCGATCATGATCTGGCCGAAGTGGTGGTAGCAGAGAGCATTCGCCCAATCGTCACGCTGCCGGCGTTCCTCGGCGACGGTGTGGCAGCCGCGGGCGAAGGCGAGGAAAGTGAACAGGTGATCGACATTGCCTGCCGGTCCATCCAGGACTCGATCGACTTCTGCCTGTAGCTCGCCGGGAATGCCGTCGCCGGTGGCCTGCGCCTCCATCCATCTCTCGATGCCGCGCATGAGATCGGGAAGGGTGGGGATGCTGATCTGGTCCGTCATCTTCCTTGTCTCCTGTGTTTCCGGTATTCTTCGCCACGATGGCCTATGACCACTTCCGACCACCTGAGCACTTCTCGCCGAGAGGGCGTTTCCTGTTCCGGGCGCTGTGCTGGGTGACATTCATCGTCGGTATGCTGGCCTTCAGCTATTTCGTTGTTCCGATCATCGCGCAGTACGTTTCCCAGCCCTTTTCGGAGTGGGTAGGGAACACCATCTTCGGGCCTAAGGACGCTGCCTCCCCACGGTGATCTCCAGCGGCCGGCGTTCCTGCTGAGGCAATGCCGGAAGCGATCCACCCCTGAGCGTCGCACCACCCGTTCCTGAAGGGTTGACCGGGACAGGCCTCGTCGTCGCGGCTCGTGCCCTGCTGGTGCGTGCAACGGCTCCTGCGCTCCGTGTGGCAGTTCCTGCAATGGCACCAAGCCCAAGCGATTCCAGAGGCCCCAGTCCACCCATATGGCCACCCCCGGCTGCGAGCGCCGTGACGATGCCCTGGGCGTACTTCTGCAGCGTCGGCATCAGCCGGTTGGCTGTGTTCGAGAAGTTCTGTCCTGAACGGTTCGGCGACATGGCGCGCATGACATTGGCATAGGCCGCCATCATCTTGCGCTCCTCCTCGGAGAACAGGACGTTGGCAACGGCACGGCCATCGCCCTTCAGCATGCCATCCAGGTTCTTGGCGATCTGCGATGGGTTCAGCGTCTCGTCGCCGGCACGGGTTGCACGAAGCCAGAACGACTGACGGATGCCAGACCAGTGCGGGCTGTCGGCGCCGAGATGTTTTTTCAACTCCTGCGCGGTCATAAACGCACTGCCTTTCGGAGAGGCGACAGAGGTGCCCCACAGAAGCTTGCCGACCTCTTCAGGACTCATATCCTTGTCCACGATGGACCGTAGGCGCGCCTGTGCCTCATAGCGGGGATTAAGACCTGCACCCTGCTTGCGGCGCGGCTCTGCCATGGCCTTGTACTCGGACCATTTGGATCGGGCCGTCTTCAACTCGGCGAGCACATCGTCGCTGGCGCTGACAAGGCCGCGTTCAAAGATATCATCTGTCCAGTCATCGAGCGCACGGCTGATTGACTTCAATGCAGGCGCATCCGGTCCCATCGGCGGGAAGTTCTTGCGCACAGACGAGCGCATGTTTTCGATCCACCGCAACTGGGCTTGGACACCAGACACGTCGCCGGTCTCTTTTGGAAGCCGGCCAATGTAATCGTCGATAAACTTGAGGGCTCGGGATGCTCCCTGATGGTACATCGGATCCACGACGATCTGGTCTGCATCGAGCCGCTGCCCGATAAAGCCGGGAAGGTCGCGTACGGCGTCGCCCGATACGAGCACGTCGGGATTGTTCACCGAAGCCTCATAGGCGTCCTGGCTGGCAGCCTTCAGCCCATCACGCTTTCCACGGAGCGCACCGGGCACGGTGTCATAGGCGTCAGCCTGTCCGGCAATGCGCGGCTGCTGACCCGCGATGCGACCTTGTACGTCATCGATCGACTGACCGAGTGCTGCACGCTGCGCCTGGTCGAATGCCTGCATGTCGCCCTGAGAGCGAAGCTGATCTTCGATATTGGCCTGGCTGACAGAGCGCGTCGCCTGTGCACGGGAAAGCGGGATGCCGAATTGTTCCGCCTCCGAAACGTTGGCCGCTGGATTGACGCCGGGTGCGGCATCGCCGGCGCCCTGAAATGCTCGACGGTAAAGTGCGCCACCTCCAGTGGCCAAGCTTTCTCCAGCGAGACCAAATCCCGCTCCTATGGGCACATTGTACGCCGCGCCCTCAACTCTTTCGCGCGCGTTCTCGCCGCTACCTGCCCCATAGAGGCCTGCCGCAATGGCACCGTCTGCCGATCCACCGAGAAGACGCACCAGCCAGCCCTTGCCCGCCTGCGCCGCATTGGCAGCGAGAGACAGCCCACCCTTGGCGAGCGCGATTCCACCGCCGACGCCGCCGGCAATCTGTCCGCCGAGATGGGAATACGGGTATGCCTCGGCATCAGCATCTCCCTGAGCGGATTTCGCCGACAAGCTCATCGTACCCTTTGCCATGACCACCGGGCAGCATGCCGCCGAGAGAGCCGACCGCAGCCGCAGCCTCATCTGCGAGCCCGAATGTTGCCGTGTCAGCAAAGCCTCTCGCAATGGCACGGGCACGACTGGGCCGATCGAGTGGATCGCTATCCTGCTGCCCGACAAGCTCAAAGCCGGCAGGTGGCGGCGGAATGTCGGATCCGCTCTGCATGGGCACAAGCTCGAAGCCTGGAGGCGGTGCTGGGATTTGTGATGCTGTTCCGGCCATGTCCATTGTCCTCAATGCAGGTTGCCAGTTTCGTCGGCCTGGCCGCTCGCAATCGCCATAAGCTCCTGATCGGTCATCTCGATCATCGGCCGGTTGCTGACCACGGCCATCTGCTGCATGGGCTTGCCATCGAGGCGATCAGCGATTTCCTTGATCGCAGAGACGTCGCCGGCAATGGCCTTGGTCACGAGGATCTCTGCCAGTTCGCGCAGCCTGGGCTGTCCGCTCTCGCCGGTTTCGTGCACGGCAACGCGCAGCATGTTGGCGAAGGTCTTCTCGCTCTTGCGGCGCCCGCTGTTCGAATTTCCGGCCATTTTTAATATGCCCAAGCTGTTGGTTTCATTTGCATCAGCGGACAGGGCTCCACTGCTGGCCATCCCATTCCAGTTCCTCGCCTGTCTGGGGATTACGGGCGCGCTGGCGGCCGGTGGATGAACCAGCACCGCGAGTTGCGCCGGAGCCTTTGGGCTGATCCGGGAAAAGCGGATTGGCCTCTGACCAGCGTGCAAGCTCGTCATCGAAGCCGGCATTGATCCTGCCGCCGTTACGTTCAGCGTACTGCCGGGCAAGCTGGGCGACCTGCTGCTTGCGCTGGTTCAGCTTGCGCTGGATGCCCACCAACTGCTTGTTGCCCTGAGGGGTGTTCTGCAGGTTCGGAACCTGGTCCAGCACGAAGTCACGGTCGGCATTGGAGAAGCCGGAGCCGAGAGAACCGCCCATGCTGTCGAGAGCAGCCTGCTTGGCCATGGCGTTGAAGGTCTCGATGCTGTCGATACCGTCTGCGCCCTCGATGCCGAGTGCCTGGCCGTATCGCTTCAGAGCGGTGACGGAACCGGATGCAGCGCCCGAGTAGAAGCCCGGATCGGACATTGCCTGATCCATCACATCGAGGGCGTTGAGCGCACGCTGTGCCGTCTGCGACCCGTCCTGAATCTCCATGAAGCGCTTTGCGTAGCCCTCACCGAGCGTCTTGTCGTACCCCTTCTCGGAGCCAACGTTAACGTTGGTGGCGCTCGCCCGCTTCTGATCGAGCTGGTACTGTGCAAAACCGGGATCGCGCTGGCTGTACTGATATTCTCGCATGTCGTCAGTCGGCTTCACGTCGCCACGACGAAGCTGATCGACCTCAAGCAGAGCTTTCTCGTAAGCCAGCTTCTTCATCGGATCGCCCTGATCCTGCATGGCGGCAATACGGGACCGCGCCACGTCGATCGCCAGCGGGCGGGTGATCGGGTTCGCCATCAGCTGCTTCATCAGGGTGGGGTCGAGATTGAAGCCGCCTGTCGAGAGGGAGCCGCCCTGAGGCTGTGGCATCTGACCACTACCCATAGGCATGCTCTGCCCGACAGCGAGGTTCTCCAGCGCCCCCTGCGATGGCGATGCGCCGAACTGCTGGGCGTAGCGCTCAACCTCCTGCATGCGCGCTGCGGTCTCGCCTCCGGGCTGATCGTGACCGGCAAAGCGCCATGCCGCGTTCATCAGTTCCTGCGCTTCCTGCGGTGAGCGAGCAGCATTGAGCTTCTGGATCAGCGATGGGTCTTCCTGGACGAGGAACTGCGCCTGTGTCTCGGGCGAAGGAGAATTGGGATCGTCGCCGGCCTGCTGGGCAAACTGCTGGAGAGCCTGTAGACGTGGACCGCGCCACGACATGATGCCGCCAGATGTTCCGGGCTGTCCGGATTGGCTGGGATCGTCCCACTGGCCAAAAGCGTTCTGCGCCTTGAAGCCGCTTTCGCGAGAGCCGGTCGCAGCTATTGCCGACAGTGCAGCCGGGTTGTTTACGCCGCCGGCTTTGACCGTGCGCATGAACCGACCGAAGATGTCACTACCCTGTGGCAGGCGATCCTGCTTGGGCGCTGCAGTCGGCATCGGGGAGCGCTCGTCGCTGAAGCCCCGGGCGACGCGCTGGGACGGGTCCATGCCGATATCGGGCAATGGTGCGCGCGTGACCTGTCCCTGAGACGGCGCTGCCAGCGAAGCAAGGCTCATCGGCTGTTGGCCGTTCTGCTGCATGCCACCCTGGCTGAAAAGTTGCTCGGTGAGCTTGGCTGCTTCCCGCCGGTCTTTGATGCCGCGAGAGAACTCAAAACCAGTGCGGAACGCATCGTCGGCGCCACGCGAGTCGGCAAGGAAGTTGAGTTCCGGGTAGGTGATGTTAACCACGGTCAGTTGCTCCTCTGCATTGCGACAAGCGCTGCAGTCTCATCGACAACACGATGGCCGAAGCCGGTGGGAAGTGTCTCGACGCCGGGCAGTCGGCCGGCACGCGCATCAGCGATGATGCCGCCAATCGGCCGACAGTCGCGCTTGTGGCGGCTCCATAGGGCCATGAGGGTCAGGTCGCTCACGCGGCAATCCTCCGTGCAGCTTCCGTCGCCGTCTGGCGGAGGAAGTCGGAAAGTGTAAGCCCACGACGCCGTGCGATCTCGATCAGTTGGCGCTTCTCATCGCTACTGACACGCACCTTGATCAGCTCGTTCATGGGTTTGGTAAAGCGCATGGCTGCCTCCAGATCGACTGGAGGCAATCTAGCATGGCTCGCGTGTCCACAGAAGTCATAAAGACTAAGTAAAACAACATGTTAAGTGTCGTTCAGGGACGTTCACGTGCGTTCGCAGCCGTTCCTGTGCGTACGACTGCGCTGGCGGTACGCTTGAAAAAAAATACGAATCTGGATCAATGGGTTGCGTGCAAACAGGCAACGAGTGGGCTGTTTTTGCGCAGTGCCGTTATTGCCTTCTTAAGGAGGATGGGCCATATCTCCCCGTAACAACACCCGCCACGCCTCGGACGAAACTTCGGTTTCGAACTGCGCACCCCGGCGGGTTTTTGTTTTTGGCGGTTCAGCAATCCCCGGGATACCGGGATGAAGTTCACCAAGCCATCGCTTTCCATCGCGGAACAAATCGCGCGGATTGAGGCTCGTGGGATGGTTGTTCCAGATCACGGCATCGCTACCCACTATCTTCGTCACATCAGCTATTACCGACTCAGGGCTTATTGGCTTCCTTTCGAAGACGCAGCTCCAGCTGATGGGGAACACATATTCAAGGTGGGAACCAGTTTTGACGATGTCTTGGCACTCTATGTTTTTGACAGGCGTCTTCGGCTCCTGATCATGGACGCGATCGAACGGGTGGAGGTATCTCTGCGCGGCTGTTGGGCGCATCATCTGGCAATGAAATATGGGCCACACGGCTACCTCGATCCGGCGCTGTACCATCATCCGGATCGCTATGCCCAATCGTTTACGACCCTCATATCGGAGGTAGATAAATCGAAGGACACGTTCATCCTACACTACAAGCAGAAGTACGATGATCCCCAGCATCCGCCGATTTGGATGACTGCCGAAATCATCTCGCTTGGTCAGCTTTCAATGTGGCTCAGCAACCTGAAAGAGCGCGCCGACCGCCAGGCAATAGCGAAACCCTATGGACTGGACCAAGTTATCCTTGTCTCGCTGGCGCACCATCTCACCTACATCCGGAATATTTGCGCTCATCACGGGCGCCTCTGGAACAAGCAGGTGACGGTAAAAATGATGGTACCCAATTCGCCTGCGAGCCTGAAACTTGCAATGAACCCGGCGTCGCAGGGGCGAATCTACAATACGCTGGCAGTGCTTGGCTATCTGCTTGGGATAGTCGCACCCGGTACTCGCTGGCGTCAGGAACTCATAGAACTGATGGATAGCTCGCCGTTGGCGGACACAGCGGCGATGGGCTTCCCGCCAAACTGGAAGAACATGCCGGCCTGGTCAGTGTAGGGGGTCATATAGGCGACCTTCGACCAAGCGATGGAGGAGAAGAGGACATCCCGATTCACCTGCTGTTCTTGGTCGGGCGAACAACTTCGATATCGACAGTCCGGATCGAGCGTTTCGATGTCTTCGTCTCCTTGAGGCCGCCGCCTTTGATTGGAAAAAGCAGTTCGCCTTGGCCTTCGACGTGCTTTTTCGATCTTCTTGGTTGGCGGGCAGGCATTGTTGATCGGCCGACATCGGGCGGGTCGACAACGCCAGGCACCTCCAGCGCACCACGCTGAAAAAGCATGTCCACGGTTATAATCTGAATCTTTGGCACGCGCTTCGATGGAGGACCCACATCGCCCTCTGAAAACGCTTCTCTTGTCATTGGGCCGGTAGGTGGATTGAGGCAGATAAGTACGCCGAATTCGGCGTTTTCCCGCTTAATGACCGACTTCAATTTATGAACCGCATCAACACCCACATTCAATCCGCCTTTTACGGAAACCACCGCACGGTTGGGCTGTTCGATGCCGACCCGATGATATCGAATGATACCATCGATCCCGCCGTCCGCTCCGGGTTTTTCTTTGGGTAGGCCTCCTAAGGCAAACACTGCCCACTTCTGAAATTCCAACCAATCTCGTGCCGCCAGAACGCTTGCGTCGTTTGCATCGCGCGGTTGGCCGAGCACTTTGTAGGTGTCTTTCACACCGTTACCGAACGCTTCGGCCAAGCGGCTCTCAATAACATGTATTGCAAGGTAGGTGACGTCGACCCCAATCCATGCCCGCTTCAAGCGTTCAGCGGCTTCAACAGCCGTACCACAGCCGCAAAATGGATCTAGCACCACTTGCCCGGGTTCCGTAGCCGCTTCGATTATCCGCTCCAGTAACGCGAGCGGTTTCTGCGTCGGATAGCCAATACGCTCCTTCGCTTGCGAGTTCACGGGAAAGATATCCGTCCATACATCGCCCAGGGCAACGCCCGGCCTTTGGTCCAGATAGTTCTTTAGACGCGGCATTCCACGCTTGCTGTAAACAAGTCTGCCGTCCGCTTCGAACCGCTCCATATTCTCTCTGGAATAAGCCCAATAGCGCCCCTGCGGCGGGCGGACGCCTTTCCAATCGTAGGACGTATCGCCGCCGGGCTTAGCAGCGGTGAGGTCGCTTGTGGTGAACTGTCGGCCGGTGTCGGCCTCCTTGGAGGAATAGTGACTTGTTATGTAATCGTCGCTGAGGGGCGCAAATAGCACCTTCCATGTGCCCCGCTCCGACTTACCGTAGTAGAGAATCGTGTCGTGTGTTCGCCCGAAGCGGGACAAACCCTGAGCGGCATCACTATGAGCGCTTGTTCTTTTCCAGACAATTTCGTTTCGGAAGCATTGAACCCCGAAAATCGTATCGAGTAGCAATTTGAGGTAATGGCTGGCGGTCGGATCACAATGTAGGAAAAGGGAGCCGGAAGATTTCAGCACTCTCCGCATTTCCACGAGGCGTACGGCCATCATGGCAATGTAGGCCATCATTTTGCTGTCGCCGAACACCTTCTTGAAGGCGTCTAATAGTGCGCCGGCTTCTAGGTGCCTAGCGGCGGTTTCGTTCAACGCGCGCTGCGCATCGCGACCCCAAGTCCAAGTGTCCTCGAACGCGTGTGATTGAGCTTGAGACGGCCCGCCCCGCTTAGTTCCGTAAAGTACATTGTAGTTGGCGTTGGAGTTGAAAGGAGGGTCGAGGTATATCAAGTCGACCACCTCTGCGGGCATATTTCGGAGTACGTCTAGATTATCACCGAAATGTAGTTCGTTCATCACCGCTGCCTCTTCCGACGCTGCGGAAAATTTACCAAGTTGGGATGATCAGGCGGTTTACCATCATGGTTACCGCCTGCTTAACGCGGACAGCTGCGGGTCCGATGACGAAGGCGATGGAAGAGATGAGCGCGAGGTGGGTCATCCACGCGCACTCGTATCGCGAACGATCCTGCTGCTCAGGAGTGCGCGGCTGACGTCGCCGATCGGTACAGGGGATATGGTAGATATAGATGTGCGTGCTTTTTTCACGCCATCAACATCGCCAAACGGCCCTTTATGGCGTGCATCTTTCACGCCATTGGGGTGCTTTTTGCACGCCATGCAGTCTGGAATGGCGTGCTTTTTGCACACGTATGGCGTGCTTTTTTCACGCCGCGTTTTGTTTTTCTCGGCTGCTGCGGGCTCCCAACTCTTGAACTCGTAGGTCGGCGTCAGGGAGCGCTCGGGGAAGTCGGCTGGCAGTTCGGTAAGACGCCAGGTTGTCGCGCGACCAGCGTTTTGGAAACGAACCTTCCAATTGAACGTGCCCTTCTGGATGGCAATGATAAAGCCACGATCCTGAAGTTCCTTGAACCCGACAATGACAGGCCTGTTGGAGCAGCCGAGCAGCTCGGCCGCCTCACGATAGGACATCGAGATGTCACCGTTGTTCATTCCGGTGAACTTCGCCCGCAACTCGATGTAGAGCAGCCGGGCATAGGGACTGAGAGACCGCCACGCGTCGGTCTTGCGAATCCAGTGGAAGAGTTGCGTATAAGCGGGGCCGCCCTTCTTATTGCCACGACGGTCCACGCGGCTCATCACGCCACCGCCTTTCCGGGAGCGAACTCGCCAAAATGCTCTTTCTCGGCGGCGATGCGCGCGGCAATGGCATCCTCGATCTCAATGAAATGGCCGAGCGAGACCGTGCGGTTGTCGATGCCGATGTATGCCTGCCATTTCGAGGAAGCTTTGACGAAGGTTACGCCGACACGACCGCTGCCGGTATCCTTGTCAGGGCGCCGGTTGCGGGCATTCTGGAGCGGAGTGGCTTCCCGGAGGTTCTTCCACCTGTTGTCAGCCCGCATGCCGTTGATGTGGTCGATGTGATGCTGCGGCCACTCGCCCGTCATCAGCAGCCAGATCACGCGGTGGGCCTTGTAGAGCCGGTAATCGACCTCGACTTGGGTATAGCCGTGGCTGCTGCGCGTGCCCACCAGTGCACCTTTTAAAGCGCCGGGACGGGCAATGCGCCAGTTCAGGGAACCGGTCTCGGGATCGTAGACCAGAACTTCCTGGGCGCGTTCGTAGGTGAGGATTGGCTTGCTCATCAGACCCTCCCGCCGATCTGTGCCAGCTCGCAGACGACGCGAGCCATGCAGGGAGAAATACGGAAGCGCTGGGCGATTATTTCCGAGGCGATTTCCGTTGCGGAGGAGGTGGCCCTGGGGTATTCGAATGGTGTCACCGCATTCGAAATTCCGAGGCCGCCGCGCTTACCAGAGCCGGCGGTTTCGTGTTTCTGGATCATCGGTCACCGCCTTACGCCGCAACCGGAAGCGACTTCACGTAGCGTTCAAGATCCTCGACGAGGATAAGCGTGCTGCGGCCGTTCTTGCGAGGGGTGAGCTTCTTTTCCGAAAAGAGCTTGTAGATGGAGGTCCGAGAGATGCCGGTCATTTCGACCGCCTCCGGAATCGAGACTGCGAGCTTGGTCATGGGCTTGAGGTTTCTCGCCGGCAGTAAGCCGCCGGTGCGCACCCCGGCGAATACCGGAGCGTCCCTCAGATGCTGCATTTCTCAGGGCGGGGATAATCCCCAACTGCGAGAAATTTTCGACGGAGTTGCTCACGCTACCCGAGCGCTGTCGCGACCCTTGAACGAGAGGGCGGTTTTTCCTCACCCGCGAGAACAGCCAAGGCTCCAACGAACCGAACAAAGTCGCTCTGCTCGCCTTCGTTCACGATCACCTTGTTGGCAGTTGCCATGCGTCCGGTGAGTGAAGTCCACACCTTCGCCACGAGCTTGACGAAGTTCGGCAATGCCGGATCATCCTGCCCTCGCGTCCTGTTCAGGAGATCACCATTCACATGTTGACTCGAGAATTCTTCGCCCGCCTCCGCAATTACAGAGAGGAGTCTCTCTAGGCTTCGCTGCTGGAAATCCGTCGCGAGCCAAACGCCGCCGTCGTCTATGAACTCTGAGCGCTCCGGGAGAAAGATGCGCTGCTTGAAAAACTCATGGAGATACCCGAGGTGGCCACGTGCTTCGGCCTTCTTAGGATCGGGGAGCCTATGGGAGTGGGCCGCGAGCTGTATCAATTCATGGCGCAGTTTGCTTGCTTGGGACGATATCCGGCCAAACATCTCTTTCACATCGTTTGGCCGCATCTCGTCGTCGTAGGTACTTCGCTCTTCGCGTTCGAATCGGTATTGATTTATGGCGAAGGCCAACCACGGCCATGCGCGTCGCACAGCGACCTGATCTGTTATCCAAGGTTCGATCGCCTCAGCTATGTCCTCATGAAGGTACTTTTCACTGGCCTGTTCGAAAGCCGCCCGATCAAGCTGGACTCCGGGCAGATCCAAGGGCCCGCCTAGCTCTGAATACAGCTTGTCTAGCCTGGACGGGACCGCCGACAACGACGATGGCAAACGTGCCTTCCTGTGAGAAGAATCTTCCACCGCAACACCTTCGCGATGCACCGATAATGACCGCAGGGAAACCGGGAGGTGCTGCCCCGGCTTGTCGGCTGGCCGGCCTATCCCTGCGGGTTCGCTGTTTTCTTCCTGAACTGTGTCACGTTGCCGGCCTTCACGGCGCCGACGTAACCGGCCCACGCCGTCATCAATTTGCGGCGCTTCTCCAAGGCGGTCGCCCGCCGGTAAGCGTTCTCTGTGTCATCGCCAACCTTGTGCGCAAGGGCGGCCTCCGCGACCTCCCGCGGAAATGAGGTTTCGTCGCCAGCCCAATCTCGGAAGCTGCTTCGAAAGCCGTGGACCGTGAAATCCACCTTCATGCGCCCCAAAAGATTTTCCATGGCCATGTTGGACAGCGGGCGTCCTTCCTTCTGGCCGGGAAACACCCAACCGTGCTTGTCGCGGACCTCGTGAAGCTCTCGCAGGATTGCCACGACGCGAGGGACAAGCGGGACTTGGTGTTCCTTGCCCGCCTTCATGCGCTTCGCAGGGATTACCCACAGCGCGGCGTCCAGATCGATTTCGGTCCAGCGCGCGCCCAGCACCTCCCCAGAGCGACATGCTGTCAGAATAAGAACCTCAAGGGCCTTCGCTGACATGGCTGCACGGTCAAGCCGCCCAACGAATGCCGGAACCTGTGTATACGGCATTGCCGCATGGTGCCCGCGCTGGAGCTTCTGACGGGGCGGGAGAACGTTCTTGAGATGGCCGCGCCACACGGCAGGGTTTTCCCCGGTGCGCCAACCCTTCGTCTTTGCGTAGTTCAGAACGCGCTCCATGCGCCCGCGCAGCCTGGAGGCGGTTTCGTTCTTCTCATTCCAGATCGGCGTAAGAATGGACAGCACGTCGTCTGTCGTCACGAGCGAGACGCGGCGGTCGCGGATCGGGCTGCAATACTCTGTCAGGGTCATACGCCACTGGTTGCGGTGCTTATCGTTGCGCCACGACCCGCCCATGGATTCGAGAAACCTGTCAGCGCACTCACCAAAGGTCGGCTCCGCTTCCTTGGAGCGCTCGGCGATGGGGTCACGGCCGGCCTGTACCTCTGAACGACAATCCGCCGCCATAGTGCGCGCGGCCGACAGCGTGACGGCGGGATAGGAGCCCAAGCCCATTTCACGTGGAACACCGCCACGCGTCCAGAGAAAGACCCATGCCTTCGATCCGGACACGGAAACGTTGAGGTAAAGCCCGCCGCCATCGCCGTAGCGCCTGGGCTTCTTCACGCTCTTGACCTGCATGTCCGAAAGCTTGTTCAGAGGGCGGGCCATGGCTTCCCCTGTTTCTTCCCCTGTTTCATGGCCGGATTATAGCGAACGATGGCGAACAACTACAGACGCAATTTCGCGGAAGCCCTTATATTCTGCGCTCGTTCTCGGATGTCAGCGAACTACGGCGAACGCTAGCTGGTCGGACTCCTTCTCCGCCAGAACCTTCCCCTATCCATTTGGAATCATTGCGAATTAAGGATAGGGGCGAATATTTACCCCACTTCTTATCCCAAATCGGTTTTTGCAGGGTCCGGCCATCCCACACGGCCGACTCCTCATTAAAATTGTAATCGTCAGGCCGGCGTCACGCTTGCGCCCGACCGGGCAAGCCGGGCCAGCAAAACTACGAGCGCAACGTTGACCAGCGCCACGGCAAACAGGACGCCAAGCATAGCGCCTTCGCCATACCCGATCAGCACCGCGCCTATCGACGGGGCGGCGGCTTGCGCGATCTGGCTTGGCATTGCCAGCTTGCCCATGAGGGCGGCGTATCTTTGCGGGTCGAACAGCACGAGCGGAAGCGCGCCGCGCGCAATGGTGTGAATGCCGTTGCCAGCGCCGTACAGAATCAGCGCCAGCGCGGTCAGTGGCAAGCTGAACAGCAAAAGGCCCAAGCCCGATGCGAGCAGGATCACCGACGCAAGCATGGTCCAGACGGGATGATGGCGGTTGCGACCGATGGCCATTTCGGCAACCCGTGCGCCGACCTGTGCGGGACCGATCAGCGCGCCGAGGGCGACGGCCGTTGCAAGGTCCAGCCCGCGCGCCTGTAGCACCGCAAGCAGATGGACCGAGACCATGGAGGCAATCAGCGCCGCCAGCGTCAGGACGAGCGCCAGCAATGCGAATGCCCGTCTTTCCCTGCCCGTCGTGGGCACTGTAGCGCGCGGCCGGTCGGTCGGCCGGTCAATCATTGGCCGGGGAACCGAAGGGACCGCGAAGAGGTGAAGCGGCAGACAGATGAACAGATGAATCGCGGCATAGCAAAGACATGCGCCGCGCCAGCCGTAAGCCTCCACGAGATAGGCGCTAAGCGGCCAGCAAACCGTGCTTGCGAACCCGCCGAAGAGCGTCAGCGTGGTAATGGCGCTCCGGGCCTTCGCGCCATAGAGACGGCCCAAAGTCGAAAAGCCGGCGTCGTATAACCCGGCCGACATGCCCAAGCCCATGAGCAGCCAAGCGGACAGGAAGACGGGATATGTGCCCGCCACGGCCATGAGCGTCAGCGCCGAGGCAAGCAGGACCGAACTGGCGGACAGGACCGGCCGGCCTCCATGGCGCTGAATCAATCGGCCCGTGACCGTCGATGCTAGGCCGGCGACCAGAAGCCCGGCCGACAAGCCGCCGACCACCCATGGAAGCGGCCAACCGGTGTCCGCTGACGTTGGCCCCGCCAGCACGGCCGGGAGATAGTAGGATGATCCCCACGCCAATATTTGCGTGGTGCCGAGCGCACCGATCAGGAGCCGCCGTTGCGACGGGGCTTCGCTCATACAGCGCGTGTTGCCGGGCGCAATAACCAGCCGGCCGCGATCAGCGCCAGAAGCGCCCCGGCCAGTTGCGCGATGACGAATGCCGGAACGTCGGTCGGACGGATGCCCGCGAACGTGTCGGTGAACGCCCTTGCGACCGTCACGGCCGGATTGGCGAAGGACGTGGACGAGGTGAACCAATATGCAGCGGTGATGTAGAGGCCGACCAGCCAAGCGACGTTGGGGCGCGCCACCCGGACGGCTATCAGGATCAGCGCGACGAGGCCGAAGGTTGCCACCCCTTCGGAGAACCATTGCGGCCAGCCGCTTCGCGCCGTCGTTCCCACTTCAAGGATTGGAAGGTCAAACATAGCGTGCGCCACCATGGTCCCGGCAAGCCCGCCAAGCACCTGAAAGGTGACGTAGCCGGCAAGCTCTCCCATGGGTAGCTCGCCGCGAAACGCGAAGGCCAGCGACACGGCCGGATTGAAATGTGCGCCAGACAACGGCCCCAAGACCGAGATTAGAACGGCCAGCGCCGCGCCGGTCGCAATGGCGTTGCACAGGAGCGCCAATGCAACGTCATCGGTAAGCCGGTCGGCCATGATGCCGGAGCCGACCACGGCGGCGACAAGCAAGCCCGTGCCCGCGCTTTCCGCCGCCATCCGGCGCGACAAACTGAACGTGTCCATTATCCGGCTTTGGGCGTGGTCGCGGTGGTGCCTTCCAACTGCCCAATGCCGCGCAGCTTCGCGCCGAGCGCCATGCGGTCAATCGACGCCAGCGGCAAGGACAGGAAGGCGTCTATACGGCTCTTCATGTATCGGGCGGCGAGGCTGAAAGCCCGCTCCTTCTCAATGTCGGTGCCCTCCACGGCGGCGGGGTCTTCAATGCCCCAGTGCGCCGTCATGGGCTGGCCGGGCCACACCGGGCACGCCTCGCCGGCCGCGCTGTCGCAGACGGTGAAAACGAAATCCATCACGGGCGCGCCGGGAACCGCGAACTCGTCCCATGCCTTGGAGCGGAAACCATCTGTCGGATAGTCCAGCGCGCCAAGCACTTTCAGCGCGAAGGGATTCACCTGTCCCTTGGGCTGGCTACCAGCCGAAAAGGACCGGAAGCGGCCGGCTCCGTCCTTGGCAAGAATGGACTCGGCCAGAATGGAGCGGGCGGAATTGCCGGTGCATAAGAAAAGCACGTTGTAGGTACGGTCAGTCATGGGAAGCACCATTGGTTTGACGGACGAGAAGAGAAGCTGACGACGGACAAAGCGATGCGGCCTGTCTTGAGGCCAGGATTTCCGCTGGAGCCGTCGCGCGTTCGGTTTTGACGAAGCCGAGCCGCTGGAAAAAGCCGGCTGCGGAGGTTGTGAGGAGATAGACTTGGCGCACTCCGTCGCCCGCCAGACGGACCAACAGCGCCTCCGTGATGGCTTTTCCCGCCGCCTTGCGGCGTGCATGGGGCAGGACAACAATTGAGCGGAGGAGGGCGTTGTCCCCGTATCGCTCATAGCCGCCGAACCCGATGGTTTTGCCGTTGACGACAAAACGGAAAAAGACGCCGGGCGAATCGTCCAAATCGTCCACCGGAAGGTCAGCGCCCGCAAGCGCGGCCCTCATGTCCCCGGATGGTGATGGAAGCGCCTCCGCGATCATTGGAGGGCCTTTGGCGAACAGCATGGCGCGGAAGCGGCCGGCGCACAGATTTCCGGCCGACCGGCGCAACAATCCTCCATGAGGAAGCGGATAAGGCCGGTCAGCGAATCGAACTCGGCGGAATAGACGATGGAGCGGCTATCGCGGCGCGCGCTGACCAGCCCGGCGCGCTCAAGCTCCTTCAGGTGGAAACTGACGTTGGACGGCGACACCTCTACCTGTTCAGCGATAGCGCCAGCGGCCACGCCATCGGGGCCGGCCACGACAAGCAGCCGGAGGATGCGCAATCGCGTTTCCTGTGACAGAGCGCCGAAAGCGGTTAGGGCTTGACGTTCATCCATGTTTCAATATTCCTTGAAATATCGAAATGAGGATTAGCCGACATGCTCGCGACTGACAACAGCAAAATTGACGACGTGACGATTGGGCAATTGCTGACCGCCTTGGCTGCGCGTCCCGATGCCCGTCTCGTGTTCCATTACGATGGTCGGGCGGTGAAGCCCGGCTATCATGTCACGGAGGTGAAAGCCGGCCAGTTTGCAGCGCTGGACTGTGGCGCTAACCCGGAATCGTGGACGGAGATATTCATACAGCTTTGGGACGTGAACGAAGGCGAGCGGACACACATGCCCGCTGGCAAGTTTGCATCGATCATACGCAAGGTGTCCGACCACGTGGCTTTGGACCCGTCAGCCAAACTGACGTTCGAGGTGAGCGACGGGGTAGCGCCCATGCAGCTACACCGGGCAAGCTCTCCGTCCATCGCAGGTGACGAGATACACGTTGATCTGTCTCCACGTCCTGCTAGCTGCAAGCCTCGTGACCGATGGTTGGTAGAGCAGGCCAAGGCCGATGCGTGCTGCGGCCCCTCCAATGCCAGCGCCAAGTGTTGCGCCTGATAGAAGGCATGGACTTGTTGAACATGAAGGCCCCACCGGCAAAGCGGAATGATTTTCTACAAAGCGATTGAAGCCGGGTGGCCTGTGAGGCGTTGAGTCGATGCGCTCGGCGGAACCTTGATCGTTAACGCGATTGCTAAAACTTTACGGACTTTTCGGCCGCGAGCGGGTCCTCCGGCCACAAAATTCGCAATACGGGGCGGCGAAGCGGCGGTGTGGCTCCAGCTACAAGGTTTTTATTCGGCCGACTCCCCGACCGCGCTCGGCGTTAACAATTCGGGCGCTCCGCGCATGACCGGAAACCATTTCGGCAACGAAATGAAATCGGTCGGTTTCAAGGTCGGAAACCGGAATGGTTTTGCGCGCCGACCCGTCCCTTGGTGGTGCCCGTTAATTATCCCTCTTCGTTCGATCTGCGTTACGTTCGCCGTCAAGAGTACGATGCGCTGCGCAAGCGCTAGCCAAGCGCTGCGTAGCGTACTCTTATTCTTAAGGCACTCTCACCTAACTCACGCAGACAAAAAGCCCGGAAATCCGCCATTTCGGGCATTTTGCGTGACGTTGGCAAAATCGCCCCAAAAACGTAACGCAAAGCCTGTTTGCGTGAGGTGCGTGAGGTTGTGCGTACCGTAAAATGGGCAACGTTACGCATCCCGAATGGTCTCCGCCTCGGTGTCCTCTTCGGTCTGGAAATCGGGATTGAGTGCCCACACGTCGATCTCGTTTCGCTGCGGAGTCTTCCATTTCACTTTGATGATGGACCCCTCGTTCTCAAACGCGGCAAGCCATCCTTCGGCCTGCTTTTCGGTAATGTCGAAACGCTGCGACACGGCCACGTTAAGGCGGGCTTCCCGTCTGCCCTTGGAGGACGCCTGCCACGGCACATACTTGCCGTCATCGCCCTCGCGCCCGTCATCGATCATGCGGAGGAATTGTTGGCGGTTAAGCCAGCGCTTCGGATCATAGAAGCCCTCGGCGCTGGCAAGGTCGCGCCATATCAAAGACGGGCGCACTTCGCCGTTGCCGACCTCAAAATCTACAAGCTCCATCCACCGACCGCCGCTCTTCTTTGAGTAGTTCTGTTTGGGGTCGGTGAAGAGGGCATATTGCTCGCGCGGACGTGGCGGCTTCAAATCCTTGTATTCGGATTCGGTCATGCCGCTGATCGTGGCGGCTACGCGGCTGGCGTCCACCTTCGCGGACGCGCCACGGATGGACGCTTGGTCACCGCCGCTACCGCCCTTCTGGAAATGATCCACGGTCAGGATGGCGCAAGGGTGTCCATCGGTGAGCGAGCGGAGGATGGAATAAAACTCCTCCATGTCGTCATTCTCCGATTCCTTGAATCCTGTGCTGCCCTTGATGACAGGGTCCACCACGACAACACGCACGTCCCGATTTTCGATGGCCCACCGGACACCGCGACCGAGCTTCGTAAGCGCGGTCTTTCCGGTCTTTATGTCCTTGGTGGCCAGACGGATGGTGCGCTCGCCCCAAGCCATGAAACGGTCGCCAAGCTCCGCGCGGTCAATCCCCATGGCCTGACATGCGGCGGACACGCGGCGCTCAATCTCGGGAACATCGTCCTCGCCCGATATGACCAGCACGCGAAGCGGCGTCGGTGGCGGCTCGAACCATAGGAACGGTTTTCCGCTGGCAATCATGGCCACCATGCCCCATGCGAAAAGGCTCTTGCCCGAGCCGCCCTTTCCGCCAAGCGTGGACACCTCATTCTCAAGAAGTATGCCCTCGCAAACCCACCGTGTCGGTGGGATGGAGGCAATGTCGCACTGGCCAATGGGCGTCCAGTTTTTCTCGAACCACGCGCCCCAATCAAACGGGCCGTCTTCGCCTGTAGGTTCGTCCTCCAGCCACTCCGGGTCAACCTCACCGAACTCGGCGTCCCGTTCCGCCTTTACGATGGCAAGGGCGTTGCGGACCTGACGCTCGGCATATGCAAGCTGATCGGCGGGCGACGAATGCTTGTCAGGATCGAGCACAGATTCCGAAATACCAAATTCCTGGCCTAGCAGAATCCACAGAATCTGTTCGGGCACTACGCCGTGCCGGACGAGATTGCAGACGCCGTCGAACAACCATGCGGAGCGCGAGTCGTCGCCCTCTTTCGACTCTGGCAAGCGACCATCCATGACGATGGTAAGGGTACGCTCGTCCAGCCCGAGCGCCTCCACGTCGCATTCCTCCGGCGCTCCAAACTCAATGTCCACTTTGGCCTTTGCGGGCGCGACGACGTGGCCGAACTCGTCGGACGCATATGCATCGCCATTGCTCGAAAGAAGGCGTGTCGGAACGATGGTACGCCCGCGCTTACGCTTACGCGCATCGGGATGATTGATCGTGCCGGGCAAACGGAGGAGGTGGTCAACATTCGCGCATTGCGGTTCACCCCCCGGATACTGACCGGCAAGCCAACGGTTCGCGCCCTCGACCTTCTCGATATTCTCCGGCGTGGCCGGAAGCGGTTCGGCAAGACGCCATAGAGCTTGGAGACCTCCGCCAGAGTCGACCAGCAACGTCGGTGGTGTCAGGGCGTCAAGCTGATCGCGCACCATGTCCTTGCGCCGGGCAAGCGATATGTCGCCAAGGCTGTCGGCCTTGTCCACGTCGATATCCGCATGAAGGAACTCGAAGACCGGAACATCGCCCTTGTGGGCACGTCCAGCTTTGCCGGTCGGCTTCGGAGCGGGATTGGGCACATAGTGCAGATTGGCCTTGCCTGCCCTCTTCTCCATCCATGCACGGGCTTTCGCCGCGTCGGTGAATGTGGCCGAGGTCACAGGTCCGTCCGGTGTGATCGCGGTCAGGTTCCACGGTCCCTTGGGACGGAGGGCTTTTAGAAAAGCGATGGCCGTATCAAGGTCGGCCTTTGGAGGATTCACGTTCATGTTCATGTCAAAGTTTCCCATGATTGCGGCGGTCGGATACGCTCATGGGAAAAGCGCACCGACCGCCATTCGGACTCCCCCAAGCCCGAACTAGTGTTGAGTCTGCCCCTCGTGCGGACGGCTGACGTAGGCCAGTTGATCGGGAAGCCATTTGACCTCACCGAAGCTCGGCCGGATCACCACGGCAAAGACCATGTCACCCGGAAGAAAGAAGCTTGCGAAGGGATTGGGCGGAACACGGATAACGTGGCCCCGTGAACCTACACGCGCGCGCAAGTCGTCCATGTCGTAAGGATAGCGCTCCGCGACGACTGCGGCCGGTCGGCCTTCACGCGTCAGGAAAACGTCCCGGTGCGGCCATGGTCCGCCCCTCCAATGGGCAACCTCCAAGCCATTAAGCTCGGCCCATTCCGTTATGAGCGTGCGGCGCAAGGCGTGGTCGGCACGTATGGCGCTATCGACCTGATCGCCCGTCGCGAACTCTGAACTCGGATGGCCATATAGGCGGTTCGGAATCTCATTCATTACGCAACTCCTGTTCGTTGAACTTTGGGTGGACGCCCCCGCACCAAGACGGTCGTGGAGGCGGGAGCGTCCTGTCCGGGGCCAAGAGCCGGATGACCCCGGAATGGTGATCGCTAGTCGTCGCGCCGACGTTCCTTGACGGCCTCGGCAAGGACGATTCCATGAGCGAGAATTGCCGCTGCAATCGCATTGCCATTGGTCGCGGCGAGCGCGGCCTCATAGGCATATCCGGCGTTGACGCAATCGACCGGGGAGTCGGTGTGGGTCGCGGCCTCCATGCGCGCGGCCGGCCCGATGTAGGTCTCGGTGACGCCGGGCAAGTGCTGCCCGTTCTTGCGATGAAACGCGATCATGACCGGGCCTCGATTCCGTGATCGCGACAGAACGACAGAAGGCCGTTCCACCATCCAGTTCCGCCACGCGATTCCACGTGACCGTCCGTCATCGCTATGCCGTCCGGCAAAGGGTCGCGGTCGGCCAGCGGCGTACCGTCTTTCTTGCGATGCCAGCGACCGCGAAGGACGATGACCTCCTCGCGCTCCAGCCGGGCGGCACCGGCAAAGTTGGTGCGGACGTACAATGCAGTGCCCCGGAGCGTTCCCGGCCGAACGACCGGGAGGAGGTGGTCGCGCGTCATGTCCGACGCCCTCCGTTCCACCGCTGATAGACCGCCGTCGCGTCGATGGAGTCGACGCGGTTCAAGGGCGGTAGGTCGTCGGCGTCTGGACCGTCGTCCGCGACCTCTACGGGCTTAGGGGCGTCATCCCTACGGCGCGCGGCCGGGGCGGCGCTCTTGCGCTTCTGGCGGCTCCAGAAATCAGACGTTGCATCCGCGATGGTGCGAGGCTTGTCGGCCATCGCGGTAATGCCAAGCGCGGCACGTGCCACGGCCGGGTCCGCTTCCTTCTGTTCGATGGTGTCGAAATAGACCGGGTCGATAGCGGCATACTCCTCGAACCGACCTTCAATGAGGTGTTCGAGGGCTTCCAAGGTGCGGCCAACAACGTAGCGCTGACCGGCGTTCATCTGCATTGCAAAGGCTGTCATTGTCTTGTCCTGTGCTCGGTGCGCCGCCACGGGCGCGGGTTAATCTGTCGTGAAGCCCCCGACCAACGCACCGAGCGCCGGCCGGGAAGCCTCTAGGGAAGCCCGGCGAGTTCCCGCACGCCGAGCTAGGAGACCCCGTCGCCGGGGATAGGTTGCCGCCCCGCCCGAGCGGCGGTGGGCGGAGCGGCGTTCAGGCGCACGGGAAAGGGAACGGAGAAACCCATGCGCCTGATAGGGTCATGCCTTGAGCGGTTCGACTCCGAGGATGACGTGGGCCAGCGTCTCCGGCCGAAAGAACACGGAGTCGTCGCCGCGCTCCAATGCCGACCAGATGGACGCGACTTCCCGGCGCTCGGCCGATGCGACCTCACGGACCAGCTTCGCAATCTGCTTACGCTGTTCCTCCAGCGGGCCGACATATTCCTCGGGAATGCCGGCGTAATAGGCGTCAAGGTCGGCCGTGATATCGGCAATAACCTGATCGCGATTGTACCGGGCCATGAGGCCGACCACGTCGGGGACGCGGACCTTGTTGCCGGCCGATACGCCCGCCACGCCCGACAACGCCAGCGTGGGGAAGGAGACCGAACCGTCTGCACCGACGCCGAACTTGCCAGCCTTACGGTCAATCTCGTTGACGAGGGCGGTCAGGCGGTCAACCCTCGGCAAACGCCATTCGGTTTTCAGGAGCCGGATTTCACGGGCACCCGACGCCACCTGTTCGCGCTCCTCCAGCGGATAGGGAGAATACTTTGCCGGTTCGGCCGTGGGCCTGAACGGCACAAGCGCCCCGTCCACCCAATGCTCTTGGATTTCGCGCGCAATGTTGTTCCAGACGTTGACCACGCTTATGCGCCGGGCAATGACTTTCCCGAGGCTCTCGCCGGTCGCTTCCACGGCCGAATATTTGCGCCGACGCACCGCCGAGAAGTCCTCCAGCACTTTAGCGGCGTCGGCGTGTCGCGGATCATGCGGATTGCGCGCGGCGGCGGCGGCGTTGTCCTCGTCGGTCTTCGCGCCGCTCCACTCTTCGCGGGCGCGGTCGTCTTCGGCGTGAGCGCCTTGGACCTTGGCGTTCTCCCGCGTCACCTGATCGTGGAGCGCCGTGGAGCGAACGCGCACCGGGTCGGACGGATCAAGCGCGAAAAATGCCTTGTTGAAACGGTCACCACCGTGGGGGTCTAGCCCACGCGGTTGCGCGGCGTTGTCATAGGGATTCATTGTCAGATTTCCTTGGTTCGGGTTGGAAGATTGCGCAGATACGCGTCGATTTCCGATGCCCGCCAAGCAATGATGCGCGCGCCGACTCTGACCGGCGCGGGGAAGCCCGACTTGTCGTCTTCCATGCGCCGACGAATTGTCGATTCGCTGACCGCAACGCGCCTGACTACTTCGTCAATCCGTAGCAGGCGCTCGTGGTTGTCTGTCGTGTTTGCGTTCATTGCTTGGCGTCCATCTGAATAGACGGCAACTAAGCTCGCAAAGCACAGTAATTGAAGGACGAAACTGCCAAACGGCAAAATAGACCGAAATGACTTTGCAGTCTTTTTCCTACAGCTTGGCCTCTATTGCCGCATAGGCCAAACGCCTGACCGCTGCAATCCAGTCAGTCCGGCGCGTCCAAGTGCTGACGGTCTCCGGCGTCACGCCGGCCTGTTTTCGGATGCGTTCGACGCGCTCCGAAAGCTTTTTGCGCGCGGCGAGCTTGACGCTCTTCCGGCGCTCGGCGTGCTTGATGTTCTCCGGGCGTTTGTCCCATTCGCTGTCACCCGGCATATCGTCCTTGTGACAGTCCGCTATCCACCCGACGAAGGACTGTAGCGCCTGCTTGTGCCATTGCGGCGATAGCGGGTCGGGCGCGGGGTCTTTGAACTCGGAGGCGAAGTGGGTAGCTACGCCAAGAAGCCATTGCGCCTCGGCGTCCACCTCACCTTGGCGCGCCCATGTCGCAACGTCGTCCGCGATGATACGCGCATGGTGGGCGAGCGCCCGGCGATATGCGGTCAGGTTTTCGATTCCCGAAGTCGTCGGAGTCTTCGTTTCGCGCTCCACCACTTCGTGGTGCAATCCGCCCTTGCCATCGTCCAGCATCAACACGCGGGCAACGGACCAGACAACGCCACGCGGAACCGGGAGGCCGTGCTGATCGAACCACAAGACCACGTCGAACAGGTTGCATCGTAGCGGGCGCGTCGGGTCATCCTTGGCGCTCTTCGCCTTTACGTAGGTGGTGGCGCGTAGGCGTTCGACCTCGTCGGCAATCGCGAGCGCGTGGGCTATCACTGACCGGATGGCATTCTCGCGGTCGGCCTCCCAACGGTCCCGCTCTATCTCGCGGGCGTCTTCCTTATCTTCGTGGGCGTCAACGGCTTCGCGGTGCCCGGTCCAATCTCCCGCCGCGCGTGCCTTCGCAATGGCGTCCAGTTCACGCCGCAACGCCCTAGCGTCCACCACGGGCGGAGGAGCCGCCAGCGCCGCCGTGGCGTCGGGGAACGGGTCGGCCGGGTCCTCCAGCTTCAAGTCATTCTGAATCGTCCGCGCGGACACGCCAAGCGCATGGGCGATGGTGGCCACGTCGGCCGTGGCGCGCATAGCCTTGGCGCGCGGTGCGCGCAAAACGGTGTCCGCGTGCTTGCTGATCGACATTGCGCGGCCGAGCGCCCGCATGACCTCATACGGTTGCCGCATGTCGTTCGCGGCGTGGAAGGCGAAAAGGCGATAGGCTTCCACCGGCAAGGCAAGTGCGCGTTGCGGCAACGCCATGACCTCCAGCGCCGACATGCACGCGGCTCCGGGGCGAAGCGTGTTGCGCGGCCTGTCCGTGTCCAGCGCGGCGGCGCGGCGCTCTTCCACATGGGCGGCGTTCAGCTTCGCAAAGGCTTCACGCTTGCCGGCGTGGTAGTCGTGAAGGAAAGCGAGTTCACCGTCCGCATAGAGCGCGCGGCTAGTCGTGTCACGGCCACGCCCGGCGCGGCGATGCTGCAACGCTTCAAGCTCTTCGTCCGTGAGACTGTTTTCCGTCAAGTTCATCGCCAGATAATAACTCGGAACCGGGCGGAATTACAGCGCATGGACTTGGCGTTGCTGCCACATGGTCCAGCGCGTTGCGGGGGCGAATGTCCGGCGTTGGGTTTTACAGGCGGGCCGGGCCAATGAGGCGCTGGACTGTAGGGTGTACGCCTATGCGGCGTTGCACGGCATGTACCATACGCGCCGGCTCAAGCTGGAGCGTCAGGCCCAAGCGCTCGCGGAGCTTATCGAACTGGCGCGCGCCAAGGTGAAGCCGGAACCGGTGCGCGGGCGGCGGATACGGGGGCGGATGCTATGACTCTATTGCTTGGCGTGACAGTCGTTCTTTTCGCGCTGGCCGTGGTGTTGCTTTTGAGCCTCCTTTGGGAGTGACTAAGGGAAAGAGTTCTGTCGGAAATCCGACAAAACTAAAGCAAGCGCGGTTTTCGACCGAAAAGCCCTTTGCTAAAGATTGGACCGATGGCGAAAAATGCCCGTCTCCGCAAAAGACTAGGAGACAGCAATGGCCACGGCCGACGAACTGAACGCCCAATTGACTGCCCTCAAGAAGGCCCGCGCCTCGGGCGCATTGGTCATCCGGCACGGAGACACGCAAGTGACCTACCGTTCCATTGCGGAACTCCAGAAGGCCATTGACGCAATCCAGAATGAGCTTGACGCGCTGACCGGCAAGCGGAAGCGCGGCCCGCGCTACGTCAGACAGGACAGGAGGGGGCTTTGAACAGCTTCGTGACGCGCACCGCGCAACGGGTCTTCGCCCGGTTCTTCGGCCCGGCCGGACAGAACGAGCGCTTTGAGGGTGGCAACCCGGCCGGCCGTCGTCTGGCCTCTATCCCCTCCAATTCACTGGCCATCAACACCCTGATTCGTACCTACGGCAAAACGGTGCTTGGCCGGAGCCGTTACCTTTGCACGAACAACCCCTATGCGGTGTCCGCCAAGGAACAGTGGATAGCGTCCTTGGCCGGCTCCAGTTTCGCCGGATTTCCGGCGAAACTCCCGACAACGAAAAGGGGCCAACGGACCCCCTTCCTGAAACGATGCGGAGCGCGGTCTATTCGGTCGGCGCGGCCCCCTCCACCTTGGGCACGGTGGTGACGTAGGTTGTCCATGCGTCCATGTATGTGCGTCGGCCTTCCGGGTCGGGGTCGTCGTGGTGATATGCCCTTTCGGTCTTGGTGCCGATCACATGGGCGAGCGATTCCTCCGCAAGGTCCCATGGCATTTTCGCTTCCTTGCGTGCCCATATGCGGAAAGCGGACCTGAAACCGTGGGGCGTGATGTGCCCGAGCTTCATGCGCCGTAGCAGCATGGCAAAGGCCATGCCGGACAGCGGGCGATCTTTCTTCTGACCGGGGAATACGTAGTCGGAAAGCTTGGCGGCGCTACGGTCCCGAACGATCTGCACCGCACGGGGCGAAAGCGGGACTATGTGTTGCCGGTTGGCTTTCATCCTGTGCGCTGGAATAGTCCAGAGTGCCTTGTCCAAATCGAACTCGGACCACGTCGCCCCGAAGACCTCACCGGAGCGGGAGGCCGTGAGGATAAGGAACTCCAGCGCGCGCGCCGCCATTGCCTCCGCGCCCTGTAGGCGCTTCACGAAAGCCGGAACGTCTTTGTATTCCATCGCCGCATGGTGTTGAGCTTCCGGGCGCTTCCCGAGTGCGTTTTTCAGTCCCGACCACTTGGCCGGGTTGTCACCTTTGCGCCATTCCTGTGTGGTCGCATAGGCGAGGACGTTTTCGATGCGCCCTTGAATCCGGGAAGCGGTCTCGGCCTTCGAGTCCCAAATGGGCATGAGAATGGCAAGCACGTCCTTCTGACTAACGTCCGATACGCGCTTGGCGCGTATGCTGGAGCAGTACGCGTCCCCGAGCGTCATCTTCCATTGCGCCCGGTGCTTTTCGTTCCGCCACTCCTTGGCAATGGGCGACTCGGTCAGGAACGAGTCGACCGCCTCCGCGAACGTGGGAATAGCCTTGTCCTTGTCGCGCTCGGCTATGGGGTCCAGCCCCTCCGCAATCGCGGTGCGCGCGGCGGATGCTTTCTCACGGGCAGACGCAAGGCTGATAGCCGGATAGGGGCCGAGACCCATTTCGCGGCGCTTGCCACCGTTGGGCACCCACATGAACACCCAATTCTTGGAACCGGGCTTGCGAGGGGCCTTCAGGTCGTCCGTGGGCGCTTTGCTGGAGGGCCAAACGACTAGGTACAGCCCGCCGCCGTCCGAATGCCTGCCCGGCCCTTTGGACTGGACGGCCTTGTCCGTCAGCTTGTTAAGGGTGTGCGGACCCGCCTTCTTGTGCTTGCCCATGTCATACTCCCCCGAAGATATTGCGCCGGGCGCGCGCCACGGCTTCCACGTGGTGGCGTGTGTAGAGCCGGCGAAGACCGAGCGGCGTGGTCATGTAGCATTCCCCGCGCACGATGCGGATTGAAGCCTTTGCGACCTGATACTCGCGCCAGTTATGCCCGTGGGCTTTCAAGATGCGGTTAAGGAGCGCGCGCATCAAATCGCCTCCCGGCCGAAGATGCGCTCGGCTCCGTGGACGGTTTCGCGGCCGGCGTTCTTGCCGGTGAGGGTCAGGACGACTTGCGCGTTCGATACCGGGACGCGGGCGACAAGGCGCGACGTGCCATCGAAGCGCACGACAAGCGCGGCGGCGGCGCGGCGACGGCCCTCAAACGAAAACCGGATTGAGCCGCGAATGATGGTGCCGCTTGCGGTGGCCAGCGCTTCGCCGGACGCCTCGAAGGTAGACGGGTCGATAAGGGTTGAAACGGTCATAAGTCATTGCCTCCGTGTTGAACGAAGGCTGACGGCTACCCCCCTTTTCACCCCATTTTCAAATTGGGTATCAGTGGTATCTAGTGACGGCTTGTGACAGGATAATGTGGCCCAAAGCCTTGCAAATCAAGGGCTTTTGAAAACTCATGACGGCCACTTACGGCTTAGTGTGAAGGACTCCTTCTCCGCCAGTCTTCTCGCCCTTCCCGCCTTAGCTTTGTCCAGTTTTCTTGCCTCCGGTTGAGGATCCGCGTTTGGAGGCAACGGAGAGTTGGGTCCGTCACGTGGCGCGCCTGCTCCGATGGCTTCCGGTGCATTCAGTCGATTGCGGCCACAGCCTTTTCAAGTCCGAAGAGAGGGGCTCGCAAGTGAATGGGCTCGTGCGCCGTATACTCGATCACGACCGGCTCACCGCGTCTAATTTCGTCACGCAGCCTTGGGCCGAGCGAGATCGTGGCGACGCAGATCTGGGCGTCGCATCCATTGACTCGAACCTTGATGGACGGCCCCTTTGAAAGCTTGAGAAGTATACTGCCGGACGGACCAATACTGGATGGCGCACGCAGTATGAAAGCCGGGTTGCCCGCCTGCGTCGCGGCAAGTGACCAACTGAAGACCGTCGCCCCTGCCCCATCGACGAAGCTTTGCGTCACGTTGCATATTTTCGTGCGCGCCTTGAGGTTTTCGTCGCACACGAGCGTCCAGTTGGCGAAAGGCTGAAAAGTGCGCCGGACCTCCCCTAGCGATGCGCCACCAGGGATTGCGATGTCGGGCGGCTTGACGCGATAGGACATTTCCTCGGCGGAGGCTTCGGCAGGCATGGCGTCGGCGAACGACGCGAGCAACGGTATCAGCAGGATCGCGCGGGTTACTCCTTCATGCAGCGCCCGGCCCATGATCTCAATTGAGTGTGATGCTGAGTCCCGCGCCGCCGCCAACCGAACCGTCGGCCATGGTCGCGGCCGCATTGGCTCTGACTCGCCCGCCCTCACTTGTGTAGCCTGCGCCGAAAGCCGTAGCGCTTTGCCCGCGCCACAGACCGCCGCCAACGCCGATGCTGAATTTGCCGGGCGTGTCGTCGTAGCGTATCGACGATGCGGCCAACCCGATCGCGGCGGCCAGCCTGGCTTCGTCGCGGACGCCTGAAATCTCGCCCGACAATTGCGATATGCGCATGTCGGTGTATTCGTTGGCGATGTTGATGACTTCCTCGTTCGCATTGAACAGGAGCGTGTCCGAATAGGTGTTTGCCTGGATCAGCACATCGGCCAGCCCACCCTCCAGCTGGGCGAGGTTAACTGCGTCGGTTTGGTCGACGCCGGCGGCGACGTTCTTGAGGACGACCGGCGCATTTGGGTCGCCGCCAAGCAGCGTGACCGTGTTGGTCTTGTTGCCCGACAGGTCGAGGTCGTATTGAACTGCATTGTCCGAAAGTTCTGCTAGCGCGACGTTGGTGTCGTGAAGCTGCGAGCCGTTGACAGCGTCCGTCGAGGTTTCGTCCAGCAGGGCAGGCCGCAGGTTGGTGATGGTGGTTCCCGAGGCACCCTCCAGCGTTATGGTATCCTTGGCCGCTCCCTCGATGCCATCATAGCGAACGGCCCTGTCGGTGACTTCGCCGATCGACGTGTCGATGTTGTCAATGCGCGTGTTGATATTGGTGACTTCGCTATCGACGGCTTCGAATGCGTTGTAGACAGTGCCGTAGTCGCTGCCCTGGATCGTGTAGGTCGGGCCGTTCACGGTTCCGTCGGAACTGACCGTGGCGCCGCCGCCGAGATGATCTGCCACGCTTTGTGAGGCGCCATGGAGCTGCGAACCGTTCACTGCGTCGCCTGACGTCGCACTGATTTCGCCGTCTGCGAGGTTTCTGATCGTCGTGCCGTTCGAGCCTTCGAGCGTGATTGTGTCTTTGGCGTCGCCCTCAGCGCCATCATAACGTACAGCGCGATCACTGACTTCATTCACGGCGCTATCGATGTTGTCGATGCGAGTGTTGACGTTTGTAATCTCGCCATCGACCGCGGAGAATGCACTGGAAATCGTCGTGTGGTTGCCGCCCTGTATTACATAGGTCGGGCCTGTGACGGTGCCGTCGACATTGACGGTTCCGCCGCCAAGATGGTTGACGACGCTCTGCGAGACGCCGAAGAGCTGCGAGCCATTGACGGCTTCATCCGAGGTCGCATTGACCACACCGTCCGCGAGATTTGCGATCGTCGTGCCTGCGGGCCCCTCGAGTGTGATGTGGTCCTTTGCTACCGCATCGTAGCGGATGGACCATTGCGCCAGCCCCTCGAGCTGGCTGACGTTGACAGCGTCTGTGGAGGCCGAGCCTGCGGCGACATTGGTGACGCGGCGTTGGATCGAGGCATTGCCGACAGAAAATTCTCCGGCCGCAGTCGATCCGGCAATCGCACCGAGCCCCGGATTGTAGGCAGGGTTCGAGAGGATCGCCGTGGTTTGCGATCCAGCACCGATGGCAACGCTGTTGGCGGCGGTAACGCCGGCTCCTGCTCCTATGGCAATGGACCCCGTAGCATTGGCGCCGACGGTTGCGCCCGTGCCCAAGGCAATTGAACTCGTTGCGCTGGCATCGGTTTCTGCGTTGTTGCCGATCGCAATTGAATTGATCTCGCCCGCGTCAGCCTCCTGCCCGTTCGCGCCGAGGCCCGTGACCTGGTTGCCGCCGATCGACACACCCTTCTCAGTGTCGAGCGTTACGCCATCGGCCGTCATGATGCAGTCGTCGGTCGGGCCGACAATGACCCCGTTAACGTCGAGCACCGAAAGCGTGATCGGGTCTCCTGCCGCAGCCGTCGCGAGCAACCCGGCCACGTCCACCGAAGCAGCCGGCGGTGGATTGAAACCCAACACTCCAAGCGCGCCCGAAATCAGTGGAACGTTGCCGATGACGTTGACCGCCGCGAGAGTGCTGTTCAGCACACCCTGGATTGGCACCACCGCGCCGGTGACGACCGGACTCATGATGTCGGTCACCACAGAGGGGCGGAGGCTGACCCCTGAGCAGGCGCTCACAACGGATTGGGCAGACGCCACGTTGGCCTTCAAGACCAGCGCAATGCCCATTGTAAGAGCCAAAGGAAGAATTCTTTTGCTAGCCATTGCTTGCAACATCATTACCTCCATACGTTAGCTATATCATTGCAAGAGATGGTCAACAATTGGTAACTGAACAATACGTCAACACGACTGACTTATGGCCATCGGCGAGAAGTAGAATTTATTCAAGTATACAATCTGCCGGTGCGATTAACATTTGTTATCGTGGATCGAAGAACATCTTCATGCTTCAAAATAACGGTCGCGCAAATTGTCAACTTGATCTGCGGAGTCCGCAACGGCGGTGTTGTTCGTGACGAGGGTCGCCGGTTCTGTGTCATGGAACAGTTGAAGGAACCTCGCGCCGGAAGACCCCGGTTCCGAGAACGACAGAACAGGATCCGCTGGCCTCCACTTGTGGAGAGGGCTAATCCGGCCAAAGAATAGTCAGGACGTCGCGCCTGTGGATTTCGCCGCCGCCAGGAGCGGTATTGGCAGACTCCGCTCTGCCTCCGGGTCCCAGTACAGATCGCAGTACAGATCCTCAGGCTGGCGCGAAGATCTCTTCAACCCAAAGCATCGCCTCACGCACATCCACAGCGGCAATCTGGCGCGGGAAGTGGCGGATATGCGGAGCCGTCATCGTCAGTTCGGCAATCTTGTCCACTGTCGCGCTATCCGCCGGAGCGGCTAGCTCGGCGAGGCTGCGCGGCAGACCGACCTTTTCGTAAAACTCCGCCAGCGCCAAGATTTCTTTTTCCGGACGTCCTTCGAGCCTGATCTGCACGATGTTCGCGTAGGCGACCTGGAAGCCGTGCAGGGTGTCGGCATACACCTTCACCGCGGTCAGGCCGCGGGTCATCGAATGCGCGATGGAGAGACCACCGCTTTCGAACACAAGGCCGCTCATAAGCACGGTGGCTTCGACGACCTTTTCGAAAGTCTCGTCCGGCACGCCACGGTCGATCGCGGCAAGCGCGCCCTCGGCGTGCTCCAGAAGGATTCCGTGGCATGCCCGCCCGAGCGTCACAGCAGCCAAGGAGGATTTCCCTCCGAAGACGTTGATCCCGCCGGCATTCGCGCAGGCATCGACTTCGTAGACCTTGCCGATCGCGTCGCCGATCCCTGACACGAAGAGCTTTCTCGGCGCACGGGCAATGACCGCTGTATCGACGAGGACAAGCGCCGGATTGCGGCGCATCTTCTCGACCCCGAGCATACGATGGTTTTCATCGTACATGACATAATTGTGGCTGGTCGGCGCATCCGTTGAGGCGATGGTGGGTATGGTCACCATCTGCGCGCCGGTGCGGTTGGCGAGCGCCTTGCCAGCATCGATGCATTTGCCTCCACCTGCGGAGGCAATGATGGGCGCATCTCCGGCCAACTGCAGGAGCCTGTCGACCTCCTGTGGCGTGCATTCTCCCGAAAAGCGGAGCTGCCTCGCGTCGATGCCGGCCTCTCTGCACGACGCAGCGATCGCTTCGCCGTAATTGTCCTGGATCAGGGGATCGAGCACGAACACCGCAGAAGGGCCGATCCGGCCTATTTCCGCACCGATGCTGGAAAGAGCGCCTGCTCCCTGAACATAGCGCGTCGGCGAGCCGAATATGATCATTGCCCGATAATCCTCCCGGTCGTGCAGGCTCTTTGCATACGGTGCACCACCCAGGATCCACCATACCGAATCTAGCTATCGGACACGCGCGCTCAAATCAAGTATGATCCATGATGCATCATACTTGATTTGTCGAAAGCCTGCTTTTATGGTCCGCGCCGGGTTACGCCATCCGAGCGACGTTAGCGGCCGGAGGCTCGACCTCGGGAGGAGAAAGAAATGACCGAAAGGCGAAATGCCCTCGTAGTCGGGTCCACCGGCATCGTTGGTGGCAACATATGCGAGAGGCTGCTGGCGGACGGCTGGGTCGTGCACGGCCTGGCGCGGCGACCTGAACGGTCGCCCAAGGGGACTGAACCATTAGCGGCCAACCTCAATGACAGGCAGGCCGTGGCCGATGCGCTCTCCCGTGCCGGACCTATAACCCATCTTTTTCAGGCAAGCTGGACGCCAGCCGATACCGAAGAAGAAGCTTGCAAGATCAACGCACAGCAGCTGTCCAACGTTCTGGATGGATTGCAGGCGGCTGGCCATACCGTCGAGCATGTCGTGCTGATCACCGGCGTGAAGCACTATCTCGGGCCCTTCAAGGATTTCGGCCGCTACCTCCCCGATACGCCTTTCCTGGAAGACACGCCGCGACTGCCGATCCCGAATTTCTACTACGACCAGGAGGACGTTCTGTTCGCAGCCGCCAAGCGCGACGGCTTCACCTGGAGCGTTCATCGCCCGAACGCGATCGTCGGTTTCGCCGTCGGCGCGCTGATGAATCACGGCCTGACGCTCGCCTGCTATGCTTCCATCTGCCGCGAGACCGGACGGCCATTTGCCTTCACCGGTGTGCAGGAACAGTGGGACATGCTGACCGAGATCAGTGACGCGCGCCTCATCGCCCGGCAGGCGGCCTGGGCCGCGACGACGCCGGAGGCTGCCAACAAGCCCTACAACACCGGCAATGGCGACGTTTTTCGCTACAAGCGGATGTGGAAGATCATCGCCGACCATTTCGGCCTTGACGCGCCGACGTACGACGGCCGCCAGCAGAGCCTGCAGGAATTGATGGCCGACGCCGATCCCATCTGGCGCTCCATGGCGGAAAAATACGGACTGGCCGAGCCGGACATTTCGCGCCTCGCGACATGGTGGCACACCGACGCCGACTTCGGCCGCAAGGTCGAGTGCATCTCGGACATGACGCGCAGCCGCAAGGCGGGCTTCCTCGACTACCAGTCCTCCACCGACACCTTCCTCGACCTGTTTCGCCGTCTCGAGGACGAGCGGATCATACCGCGTTTCGAACGATAAAGGCCGACCGAATTGCTTCGCCGGCATCGCATGACAGCAAGGAGAGCGACATGACATCGCAAACGGGCACAGTCGCGCCCGCCCGGAACAGCTACGCGCCGGACCAGGCCACAATCGACCGGCTGCGCGAGCGTGCGCAATTCATCCGGCTGGAAACAGTGCGCCTGATCGATATCGCTAAGACCGGTCACTACACCTCGGTCTTCTCGGCGGCGGAAGTCTTCTCGGCGCTCTATTACGACGTGATGAAGCTGCGCAAAGGCGAGCCCAAATGGGACGAGCGTGATCGCTTCACCATCGGCAAGGGCCATGCGGCCGTCGGCCTGTTCCCGATCTATGCCGATCTCGGCTTCTTCCCGACTGAATGGCTGGACGACTACACGCGCCTGGGCAGCCCGCTCGGCGATCATCCGGACATGAGCAAGGTGCCCGGCGTCGACTTCTCGTCAGGCTCCATCGGACATGCGCTCTCGAATGCGATCGGCATCGCATTGGCGCAGCGCTGGACCGGCAAACCCTATTCCGTCTTCTGCATGATGGGCGACGGCGAGATGCAGGAAGGCCAGGTTTGGGAAGCGGCGCTGTTCGCCGCGCAGAACAAGCTCGGCAAGCTGATCGGCATCGTCGACCGCAATGGGTTCCAGCTCGATGGCCGCGTCGACGACGTGATGGCGATCGAGCCGCTCGACGAGAAATGGCGTTCCTTCGGCTGGGAAGTCCATACGGTCGATGGCCACGACATCGCCGCCGTAACCGAGCTGCTTCGCCGCCTGCGCGCCGACGATACGCGCAACCAGCCCGCCATGGTCATCTCGAAGACCCTCAAGGGCCGAGGCGTCTCTTACATGGAGACCGAGCCGGGCTGGCATCTCGGCTGGCTCGACCCCTCCGACGCCGAAGAGGCGATCGCTGAAATCAAGTCGCAGGTGATCTGAGATGAACGGACCGAAGTCGCCAAACTCCTGGCAGTATCGCGGGCTCAACATGAAGAACCCCGGTCTCGACCATCTGTCGAACGGGCTCATCGATCTCGTGAAGGCAGGGCATAATGTGGTAGCGGGTTCCGCCGACCTGCAATATTCGAATGGCCTCAACCGCTTTGCGGCCGCCTACCCTGACCGCTACATCTCCTTCGGCATTTCCGAGCAGAACATGGTGTCCGTGGCCGCCGGTATTGCGACCACTGGCGTTGTCCCGTTCGTCGCGACCTTCGCGTCGTTCCTCGGCCTGCTCGCCTGCGAGCAGATCCGCATGGACGTGGCCTACGGCGGCCAGCCCGTACGCCTGATCGGCCACCATACCGGCATCTCGCTCGGCTTCTACGGAACCTCGCACCATGCGACCGAAGACATCGGCACGATGCGCTCGATCGCCGACCTGACGGTCGTTTCGCCTTCCGACGGCGCGCAGCTCGAGGCGGTCATCGCCGCTTCCGCCGAATGGGACCAGCCCATCTACATCCGCATCGGCCGTGGCCGCGATCCGGTGGTGTATGAAAGCCGTCCGTCGTTCAAATTCGGCAAGGCCCATGTTCACGGCTTCGGCGAAGACCTGACCATCATTGCCTGCGGGATCACGGTCCATGCCGCGCTTGAAGCCGCAGCCGCGATGAAGGCCGAGGGGCGCTCTGTAGGCGTCATCGACATGGCCTCGATCAAGCCGCTTGATCGCGACGCGATCATTGAGGCGGCGGATCGCTCCCGCACCGGCAAGCTGATGACCGTCGAGGAGCACAATGTGCTTGGCGGGCTCGGTGCGGCAGTTGCAGAAGTCCTGACCGACGAGGGCAAGGGCATCCGGCTGAAGCGTCACGGCATCTACGACGAATACAGCCTGATCGCGCCGCCCACCCATCTCTACGCTCACTACAAGCTCGACGGTGCAGGCATCCGCGAGGTGGCGGAAGGATTTCTGCGCGGCTAGAACGTCCGGACCAGGAGGATCTTTCCATGAAGACTGCAATTGTAACGGGTGGCGGCACCGGCATAGGCCTCGCCACCTGCCATCGCCTTGCCGCGGCGGGCTACAGGATCATCGCCGGGGGGCTGGATCAGGAGGGAGATCTACCTACCGGTTCGGAGTTCATCTCGACGGATGTGACCAAGCAGGCGGATCTCGACGCTCTCGTCGCGAAAGCCGATCGGGTCGATGCGCTGGTGAACTGCGCCGGCATTCTTCGCCAGGAGCGCGAATGGGGCGTGGAAGACTTCAAGTTCGTCCTCGACGTCAATCTTACGGCCAGCCTCGCGGCGGCCACCACAGCCCGGGAGAAGCTGCGCGACGCACGTGGATCGATCGTCAACATCGCGTCGATGTGGAGCTACTTCGGCTCCCCGAAATCGCCGGCCTATGCCTCTTCGAAGGGTGGCATCGTGGCGCTCACCCGCTCGATGGCGGTAGCCTGGGGAGCCGAGGGCATACGGGTCAACGCGGTCGCGCCCGGCTGGGTTCTTACCCGGATGGCAATGGGCGCAAAGACCGACCCTTCGCGTGAGCCGAAGATCACGGCGCGCATCCCGCTCGGTCGCTGGGCGGAACCGTCCGATATCGCCAATGTCATCGCCTTCCTCGTGTCGGACGAAGCAGCCTATGTACATGGCGTCGTCCTGCCGGTTGACGGCGGTTATTCCATCGCCTGAACCCGTCGTTCCCTCCCGTCAGCAGACGGCAATCCCGCATAGTAACCCCTCGTTGCTGGAGCGGCGAGCTCCGGCATGCCACAAGGGCATGCACGGCCGGGTCATTGCAGACTCGGCCGATTGCGTGATCGAAGGGAGGGCAAGGATATGGCGGCTGTTACCAAGGACCTGCTGAACACATACATCGAATCCGATGGGCTAGGCCTGGCTGAACTGGTCAATCGCGGGGAAGTCTCTCCGGCTGAACTGGTCGAGGCTGCGATCCTTGAGATCGAGAAGCTCAACCCCTCTCTGAACGCGGTCATCCACAAGCTCTACGACATGGGTCGCGAGTCAGCCGAGACGGTTGACCGCAAGGCGCTGTTTGCCGGCGTGCCCTATCTGCTGAAGGAACTGGCGACGTCCTGGAAAGGCGCTCCGAACACAAACTCCTCACGCTACCTCAAGGACGTGGTCGCGGACTTCGATGCAGAAGTCGTGACGCGCCTGAAAAAGGCTGGCTTCCTTCTCGTCGGCAAATCGAACGCTCCCGAAAACGGCTGGTCGATCTCGACCGAACCGAAGCTCTACGGCGCGACGGTCAATCCATGGCGGGCCGACGCAACGGCGGGCGGTTCGAGCGGCGGCTCCTGCGCAGCGGTCGCATCGAGGATGGTTCCGATTGCTGAATCGAGCGATGCTGCCGGCTCCATTCGTGTTCCCGCGTCCTGTTGCGGCGTGCTTGGCCTGAAACCGTCGCGCGGCCGTGTCACGATGGCGCCGTTCGCGGATGTCTGGCACGGCGGCGCTTATTTCCTGGCCAATACAAGGACAGTCCGCGACACCGCAGCCTATCTCGACGCTGTATCTGGCGCACTGCCGGGCGACCCCTACCAGCCACCCGTGCCAGAGCGGAGCTGGCTTGAACTCTCGCGCGAAGCCCCGAAGAAGCTTCGTGTGGCCTTCACCGTAACGCCGCCGGAAGGCCGTGCGATCGACCCGGAGGTCAAGCAGACCGTCCTCGACACTGTGAAGGTCCTGCAACAGCTCGGCCATGACGTCGAAGAACACGATATCTCCCTCGACTCGGACGATGCATGGAAGACCTACACGCACATGAGTTGCGTCCAGACGGCCGCGATTTTCGAGTGGCTGTCGGCCATCGTCGGCCGCCCTGTTACTCCCAATGACGTCGAGCCCATAACCTGGGCGATCATCGAGCGCGGACGGGCGACTGATGGCATCAGGCATATCTCGGACGTCGAGAAGGTCCGCCAGCTCGGACGCTCGATCGCGCTCGACCTGAATGCCTATAATATCTACCTGACCCCCACTCTGACCCAGCTTCCGCGGCCGGTCGGTTTCTACGACATGTCGATGACCGATCTCGATGCCTACAACGCCCTCTGGACCGACGGCGCCTTCACATTCCCCTTCAACATGTCCGGACAGCCGGCCATGTCGATCCCTGTTGGAATGTCGCGGAGTGGTCTGCCGATCGGCGTGCAGGCGGTAGCCCGGTACGGAGACGAGGCGACCATCCTGGCGCTGGCTTCAGTGCTTGAGCAGGAGATGCCGTGGGAGGGCCGACGCCCTCCCGTCGTCGCCTCTGCATGACAGACGACTATCCCCTGCCGTAGCGCTGCCTCAGGTGCTCTGTGAAATAGCGCGCGGAAAGCTTCTCGCCTGTCGCGCGCTCCATCAGTTCAGGCGTCGACCAGCGGGAGGCTTGCGACCAGATGTGGGTTTGACGCCAGTCGTTCACGGCATCGAACCGGCCCTTGGACAAATCGTCGTCCACGGAAGCGTGTTCGCGCTTGAGCGCTGACCATTGCTGCGCTGCCATCATGGCGCCGAGCGTGTAGGACGGAAAATAGCCGAACGCGCCGCCGGGCCAGTGCACATCCTGCATCGGCCCGTCGGCGAAATTGCCCTCCGTCGAAAGCCCGAGATAATCGCGCATCTTCGTGTCCCACGCATCGGGAATATCGGCGACTTCGAGCCGTCCCGAGACAAGCTCCTGTTCCAGTTCGTAGCGCAGGATGACATGCAACGGATAGGTCACCTCGTCCGCATCGACCCGGATCAGGCCGCGCTCGACGTGATGCACATGGGGCAGGATATCTTCGGTCGACCAGTCCTCGCCGAGATGCTTTTCGACGACAGGCAGCGCCCATGTCCAGAAGGCCGGATTGCGGCCGAGCTGCTTTTCCACGAACAGGCTCTGGCTCTCATGCACCGACATGCCCCGCGCCTTGCCGAGCGGCCAGTGCGCCCATTCGGCGGGCAGGTTCTGCTCGTAGAGCGCGTGGCCTGTCTCGTGCAGCACACCCATCAGCGCCGAGAGAAATTCGCTGGTTTTGTAGCGCGTCGTGATGCGCACGTCGGTTGGCACACCGCCACAGAACGGATGATGCGAGACTGACAGGCTGCCATGCGTCAGGTCGAAGCCGACGGCCGCCATCATAGCGAGGCCGAGTTCGCGCTGCTTCTCGATCGCATAATTGCCTGACAGGGGTTTGAGCGGTCTTTTCGCCAGCCTTTCCTCTTGGACAGCGAGCGCTTCCGGGACGAATTCCTTGAGGAATCCCTTCAACTCGACAAAGACCGGATCGATGTCGGCGACACGATTGCCCGGATCATATTGCTCCATCAGCGCATCGTAGTGACCGAGCCCGAGCCTGTCGGCGCGCATCGCCGCTTCCTCGCGCACCAACGACACCACGTTTTCGAGCGACGGCAGGAACGACGCCCAGTCGTTCTTCGCCCTGAGGTCGCGCCACAACTGTTCGGATCGCATGCGCGCCGTCGTCTGCTTCTCGACAAATTCCGCCGGCAGGCAGGTGAGGTTGGAGTATTGCCGACGAAATTCGCGCAACGCCGCCTGCTGGTCGTCGTTCAGGTCCTCGGCGGCAGCCGCCTCAATCCAGTCGGCAATCTCCGGTGCGGTCGCCTGCCGGTGCAGCATGCCCGCAAGCGAGGCCATAGCCTCCGCGCGCTTCTCGCCCCCGCCGACCGCCATGTGCGTAGCCTCGTCCGCGCCAAGTATGGAGAGCGCATGCTCCAGCGCTTCGAGCCTGTGGCCGAGTTCATCGAGCTTGGCGAAAGACATGACGGGAACTCCCTGCGTGCAATCTATGGCTGGTTGAAGCTGAATGGATAAAGCACTTGCCGCAGGCGAGCCTGCCGATCAAGATCAAAGCGGGCGGAGAAAGTTATGCTCTCGAATATCCTGATTGCGCTGGTAGCGGCGCTGCATGTCGGCTTCATGTATCTGGAAATGATCGCATGGGACCAGCCTCTCGGCCGCAAGGTCTTCCGCACCACGCCGGAATTCGCGGCCGCGTCGAAGGCGCTTGCCGCCAATCAGGGCCTCTACAACGGCTTCCTCGTCGCAGGGCTGGTCTGGGGTCTGTGGCTGGGCGACGATGGCTTTGCGGTGAAAGCCTTCTTCCTCGGCTGTGTGATCGTCGCGGGCCTGTTCGGCGCGGCGACCGTCAGCCCGCGCATCGCATGGGTTCAGGCCATGCCTGCCGCGATCGCGCTCATAGCCCTCAGGGCTGGACTCTAGACGCCGCCGCACGCCGTACCGTTTTGGGCAGGCTTTTTGGCGACGGCATTACCATTTGGCTGACATATACCGAAAGGGGTATGTACCCCCGGGTGACGACAGAGGCATCCTAGCGATAGATTTTGGGCAATCGAAGACATTGTGACCGGGCAGATCCGATAGCCGATATAAATCGAAATAAATTCAGGTGACTAAACACTTTGTTCGCAAGAATTCTGATGAAGTTTCAAGGAATGCGGTGAATGAGTCTGACCGGATATTTGGACGATATTTCCTATTTCCCGGGTGAGCGGCTTATCTGCCGCGTTTCCGGCAGGGGTAAGGCAACTGCTCGAATAGCCAGGCTTGCGAAGGCAGGCGCATTCCATGTCGACAGCATTCCAATGCCCGATTCGGCGGAAACCGTGGCGGAGTTGGAGGAGCAGCCGCTCGATGCCGGAAGTGGTTTCTCTTTCGAACTTCCGCTGGATGTTGCTAGGTCCGCTTTCACCGTCGCGGTCCCTGTCTGCCTGACCTTCATCGACAACCAGCCGCGCATCGTGATCGCGCTCGAAGGCTCGGACTCGTTCGCAAGTCTCGTTGTCGATCCCCGTGGTCTCTCATGGCAAGTTGGCGACAGCCTAGCAGGTCAAGATGCCCTGCCGGTCGCTTTGAACGAATGGGACGATTTGTGCGTTTCCGTAGACCCTGCGGCAGGGACGATAACCGCACAACTCGCAGGGCAGATTTTAGCGACGCGCGCTATTCTCGGCGGGTCCGTGACTGTCACGCTAGGACGAAAGCTTCAGAGCTTCGGGTCCGGTTGCTACGGCCGGTTCGAAGGACCCATCATCTACGGCGCAGGTACATCAGCGCCCCTGGTTGCTTTCGACTTCTCCTCGAACTTCTCGGCCACGTCGATCGAAAGCGCCGGGATCGTCGGCAGCTTCATCAATCACCCCACCCGACGCGTGTTGGGGCGCCAACGCCCGGACATCCTTTCCGGCTTCCAGGACGGCGACCCGACGCCTTACAACGCCATCCATGTCCATGCCCTGGATCTTACGGATGCGAAATGGCGTCCGACATTCGAGATCGAGTTGCCGGCGGAGTGTGCAAGCGGTGTTTATGCGGTCGACATTCTCGGCGAAAGCGGTGAAAGGCTTCGGCTTCCTTTCGTCATCAAGGCCAGACGGCCGACGGGCCAGGTGTTGTTCATCCTGCCGACGAACACCTACATCGCCTATGCCAATGAGCGCCTCGCCTTTTCGGATCGGGGTGCGGCAATCGCCTCGGATACAGACGGGATTCATCTGAATGCTCTCGACGAGGCGCTTGGCAATGAACCTTTGCTCGGCGCCTCGGTCTACGATCGCCACGCGGATGGGTCGGGCGTTCATTATTCTTCCCGCCGGCGCCCGGTGCTCAATCTGACCCCGGACTATCAGGGATGGTGGTGCACGCAGGCTCCCCGTCACTTCCTGGCTGACCTGAACATTCCGCGTTGGCTCGACCATATCGGCCAGCAATACGACGTGGTGACGGACGAGGACGTCCATCGCCACGGCAGCGATCTACTCAAGGCGTACAAGGTGGTGATGACCGGGACACATCCCGAGTATCCCTCGCCCGAAAATCTCAAAGCCATGCATGAGTTCAGCGCCACCGGAAACCTGCTGTATCTCGGCGGCAACGGATTCTACTGGGTGACGGGTCACGATCCGCAGGACTTGGGTGTCATCGAAACCCGTCGAGGCTACGCCGGACAGCGGAACTGGACGTCCGATCCCCTGGAGCTCAGGCTCTCCACGAACAACGAGCAGGGTGGTCTCTGGCGTCACCGGGGAATGGCTCCCAACCGCCTTACCGGCGTCGGAAGCGTCGCGGTCGGCTTCACCAAGGGATCCGGCTACGAGAGAACTCCGGAATCGTTCGAGGCGCGGTTTGCCGCGTTCTTCGAGGGTGTGGGCACGACGATCGGGGATGAAGGCGAGATTCTTGGAGGGGCGGCCAGCGATGAGCTTGACGCCAGCAACGTGGACCTCGGCACTCCAGCGAACGCGGTTGTGCTCGCCAGGTCGCGTCACAACCGGACCTATCTTCCGTTCATCGAGGAGGAGGTCGAGATCCAGCATAATCTCGGTGGGGACTTGAACCCTACCGTGAAGAGCGAGATCGTCTACTTCGAGCGGCCTACCGGCGGGAAGGTCTTCTCGGCCGGCGCCATCAATTTCTGTGGCGCTCTCGCCATCAACAATTTCGAAAACTCGGCCTCCCGCCTGGTGCGGAACGTCCTGACGAATTTTCTGTCGTAGACACGGCCGAGATAATCCGCAGCCATAAAGGGAATCTGAATGAACGCTTCGTTTTTTTCTGGCTGCATGCCAGCGCTGATGACGCCTTGCCGGCCGGATCGCACGCCTGACTTCGACGCCCTTGTTCGCAGGGGACAGGAGCTCATCGCTACCGGCATGTCCGCCGTGATCTATTGCGGCTCGATGGGTGACTGGCCACTCCTGTCCGATGAGCAGAGGATGGAAGGTGTTGAACGCCTCGCCAAGGCCGGCGTGCCTGTTGTCGTCGGCACCGGTGCAATCAATTCAGCGTCTGCCACGGCACATGCCCGGCATGCGCAGAAGGTCGGCGCGAAAGGCCTGATGGTGATCCCCCGCGTGCTGTCGCGCGGTCCGGTCCTGGCTGCCCAACGTCATCATTTCAAGTCGATCCTGGCCGCCGCGCCGAATCTGCCAGCCGTGATCTACAACAGCCCCTATTATGGCTTCTCGACACGCGCCGACCTCTTCTTCTCGCTGCGGGCCGAGCATCCTAACCTGGTCGGCTTCAAGGAGTTCGGTCGCGTTGAGGATCTTCGCTATGCGGGAGAATTCATCACCAGCGGCGGAGACGATGTGGCTCTGATGGTGGGCGTGGATACCTGCGTGGTGCACGGCTTTGTTAACTGTGGGGCGTCCGGCGCCATCACGGGCATTGGCAACGTCCTGCCGAAGGAGGTTCTCAATCTGGTTGCCCTCAGCCAGGCCGCGGCTCGCGGCGACGTCCAGGCTCGCCAGAAGGCGCTGGAGTTGGAGCAGGCGCTGGCGGTGTTGTCGTCGTTCGACGAGGGTCCCGATCTCGTGCTCTATTTCAAGCATATGATGGTCCTGAGAGGCTTCCCTGAATACGAGCTCCACTTCAACGAAACGGATGCATTGTCGGAAAGCCAGCGCGGATATGTCGAGGCCCAGCTGAAGCTGTTCGATGCTTGGTATGCTGACTGGTCGACGCAGCACGGCGCGATCAAGGCCGCCGCGTAGCCGGCGATAAAATCCCGGGCTTGGGGCACAGCACCCAGGCCCGGCTTTCTGGTGTCTCCCAAGACCACGCGAAACGCCGCTCCCGAATACTCTCCGGGGCGGCGTTTTTTCTTTCTGGAAAACGTCTCCGTTATCGGATGGCCGCGCTCCGGTTCACGGCGACGCTTGCAGCCGCCTAGTTCGACGGCCGCCAGTCAGTGCGCGTAAGGCGCGTCCTGCGGCGTTAGCGCCGGAACCCCGAGGACGGAATCCGACAGTTTTTCCGCGATCATCATGGTCGGGCAATGAAGATTTGCGTTGGTGACGCGAGGCATGACCGACGCGTCGATCACGCGCAGGCCCGTCGTTCCGTAGACACGACCCTCTTCGTCGACGACGGCCATGTCGTCGGTGCCCATGCGGCAGCTGGAGCATGGGTGATACTGGGTATTGGTGTTCTTTTTCAGCCAGGCCAGAAGTTCGGCGTCTTGCATCTTGTAGAGACCCGGCTGCAGCGACTCGCCCCTCAGCTTGTCCCAGGCCGGCTGCTGCACGATTTCGTCCGTGTGGCGAAGACCATCCATCAGGTCGCGCGCATCTTCCGGATCGGAAAGATAGTTCAGGACAATGCGGGGGGGCTTTCGCGGGTCCGCGGATGTGAGGGTAATCTCGCCCCTGCTGCGCGGAAGCGCGAGACATGTCTGGTAGATGAAGCCGTCCTCGACGGTGACGCTGCCATGCGACAGCTCGCCGAGCACCGGCAGGAATTCGTGCTGGATATTCGGATACGCGACACGATCGCTGCTTTTGAAGAAAGATCCCGTCTCCCAAAGATTTGTAGCGCCCAGCCCCGATCTCAGGAAGAGCCACTGCGCCCCGATCAGTCCCATCTTGAACATATTGAGGCCGACGCCCGGCGAGACTCCGCGACGCGAAGCTCGGTAGCTGACGGATACGGCGATATGATCCTGCACGCCCTTTCCAACCCCGGGCAGGTCCACGACACTCCGGATGCCGTGCTGCTCGAGTTCCTGTTTGGGGCCTATGCCGGACAGCAGCAGCAGTTGGGGAGAATTGAAGGCGCCGCCGCTGACGATGACTTCTCGCTCCGCATACGCCTCACGTACAGTGCCCTTCTGTTCGTAACGCACACCAATGGCGCGCTTGCCATCAAAAAGAACGCTGTGAGCCAAAGCGTCCAGCTCCAGGTGGACGTTTCCTTGGCGCAGGGCCGGCTTCAGATACTGGCGTCCTCCGCTCGCACGAATGCCGTGGTCGATGTTGGCTTGATATGCGTGAACGCCTTCCTGCTGGTAAGCGTTGTAGTCCTTGTTCAAGGGATGCCCAGCCTGCTGGCCCGCTTCGAGGAAAGCCTGGAAGGGCTCCAGTTCAGCCTTCATAGTCGTTATGGAGATCGGACCGTCACCGCCCCGATACTGGTTCGCGCCACCGTCATAGCTCTCCAGCCGTTTGAAATAGGGAAGACAGTGGGCGTAGCTCCAGTTCCGGAGGTTGAAATCCTCTGCCCATCGGTCAAAGTCACGCGGGTTGCCGCGGACATAGACCATGCCGTTGAGCGACCCCGAGCCGCCCAACATCCTGCCGCGAACATGCGTGATCGAGCGACCATCGAGAGCCGGTTCCGGTCCCGTTTCAAATGACCAGGTGCGCGCCTTGTCAGTCAGCGGGTAGGACAGCGCTGCAGGCATACGCACGTATACGGAATTGTCGCTGGGACCGGCCTCCAGAACGAGAACGCGGGTGTTCTTGTCTGCCCCAAGGCGGGCGGCCACGATTGCTCCCGCCGCTCCGGAACCGATGATGATGTAGTCGTATTTCGAAGCTGGCATCTTTGGTTTCGTCCGATCCGAAGCGTTCCATCGCCGATCAGCCGCATTCCAGCACAAGCACCTCGATGTCTCGACAGCCTGCAGCGACAGCTCTGACAATCTATCGCCTGCGTTTAGACGGGATAGGGGTTCGACAGTATACCCCGTTTGGCATATTGTTGCTGGAGTGATGCAATGTAACGCGTGAGGCCTGCAATCGGGGTGCTGGACCAGAGCCTTGCGTTCGGAGTTGATTGACGTTTTGATAGGGCCTGCGAAAACAATAGAAATCGCAACCCGCTTGCTGACTGCGGTTCGCTCTGAAGAGTTTCCGGGGCAGTTGATACAGGTGCTTCAACAGATCGCGCCTTTCGACATGCACTCGGCTACCATTTTCATGCCCGGCCGCCCTCCGGTCATGCTCGCCGGCAATCTGGAACAATCCGTTCCCCCTCACGTCATCGAAAATTTCCTGACTGGCACCTATCTGCTTGATGCTGTCTATACGGCAACCTGCGCAGGCGTCGAACCAGGTCTGTTTCGCCTGTCCGACCTGGCACCCGACAATTACTTTTCGAGCGATTTCTACAATTCCGCGGACTTCCATCCTTGTGTCTCGGAAGAGGCAGGCTCGTTGGCGGAAGAGATCGTCTACATGGCGAGACCGACCGAGGGACTGTACTTGGTGCAGTCCCTGATGAGGACGAACAATACGCAACCCTTCAGCGATGCCGAATTCGACGACCTCAAGGTGGTTACGCCCCTGGTGCTGGAAACGATGAGCACCTATTGGCATGGAGCCGGCATGCAAGCGCTGCAATCGGGAGGGGTCCCAACCGCTTCCGTATTGGATCAGGCCTTCGCCACCTTCGCCAAGGACAAGCTGTCACCCCGCGAACAGACAATCGTGAGCCTTCTCCTGAGAGGCCACTCGACGCTGTCCGTCGCGCACAATCTGGACATTGCGGAAGGCACCGCCAAGGTCCACCGTCGCAACATCTATGAGAAGCTCGGCATCAGCAGCCAGGCACAACTCTTCCTGATGTTCTGCGCCCATATAATCGATCGAAGGGCCGGCAGCTTCGTGGCTCAGTGAGGCCCAAGCGCGACGCTTTGTCGGAACTGGGGCTTAATCTCCGTTGCTGGCCAAGGAATAGAGCCTGCCGGCAACGGCCCAGTCGGATCGTTCGACTTCGACGAAGATCACGGTGGTATCCGTCGGAGGAATGCCGTCGACGGATTGAAGCACATTGGTGATGCCCTCGGCGAGCGCGGCCTTGGTTTCCGGACTCCGTCCCTTGAAAAGCTCGATCCTGACGATGGGCATCCTGGCCTCCTAGAGCAATTCCAGGAAAAGTGCGTAGCGGTTTCCCGTCCGGAATTGTGTAGAAACAAATACTCTAGAGCAGCGCCGGCCATGTGTCGGACAAGCGATACCCGGTCTGGAAGGGATCGGCCGGGTCGACCATCAACTGGGCCGTGCCGACAATCCATGCTCGACCGGAGATGAGCGGCCGGATCGCCTTCCTGCCGCTGAGGTCGACCTCGCTGTCGATCTTGCAATGGAATTCCGTATCGATGATCGAGACGCCGACAAATGGCTCGCCAACGCGCAGCCGGCCTTTCGCGTGCAACACCGCCATCCGGGCCGAACAGCCGGTACCGGTGGGCGATCGGTCGATCTTGCCCGGGCGGATCGCGACGGCGTTCTTTCCCGTCAGGACGCCATCCTTTTCGACTACAGGGTTGGTGAATTGGCAGAAGGAGATGTGGTTCCAATCGGTTGTGGGATGGCTGAAGCCGAGCTGCTCATTGGCCGCCCGAGTGATTTTCATGCCCACCTGCGCGAGATCGCGGGCCTGGTCCGGCTCAAGGGTAAGTCCGAGCGACTGGGCATCGACAAGCACGAAGCTGTCGCCGCCATAGGCCGTATCGACGGTCAGCGTACCGAAACCCTCGACCTCGAGCTTGGCATCGAGCTTGTCGGCGAAGGATGCGACGTTGCGGACGCGAATGCGCTCGGCCTTGCCGCCGCTGCACTCGGCCTGGACTTCGACGATGCCGCCCGGCGCCTCCAGCACCATTTCAGTTATCGGCTCCTGCATCGGGATGATGCCGGTGTCGAGGAGCACCGTCGCGACGCAGATCGAGTTGGAGCCCGACATGGGTGGGGTGTCGGCGGGCTCCATGATGATCCAGCCCATCTGCGCCTTCGGATTCTTCGGAGGGACCAGCAGGTTCACATGCCGGAACACGCCGCCCCGCGGTTCGTTCAAGACGAAATTACGAAGCGTATTGTCCTCGGCAATGAAGCGCGACTGTTCCCAGACCGTGTCCCCGGGCGGAGGAGCGACCCCGCCGACGATGACGTCGCCCACTTCCCCTTCTGCATGACAGGTCACCACATGTACGACTTTGGACGAGCGCATTCTTGACTCCGTATCCGTTGGATAAAGACCAGTCTGAGCGACCGGACGACCTGTTTGAATTGCGCGGCTTATCAGCCCGCCAGCTTCACGTAGATGGATTTCACTTCCATGAACTCCAGGATTCCGTCCAAGCCATTTTCCCGGCCAAGGCCACTGTCCTTCATGCCGCCGAACGGCAATTGCGGCATCGTTTCGAGATAGGCATTCACATATACAGTTCCGCTTCTCAAACGGCGAGAAACGCTCATCGCGCGAGAGAGGTTTGTCGTCCAGACGCCATTGGCCAGGCCATAGGCGGTGTCGTTGACGAGATCCACCGCCTCCTCATCAGTTTCGAACGACGTGGCGGCTACCACGGGGCCGAATACCTCTTCGGCGAAGATTCGCATTTCGGGTTTCACGCCGGTCAGGATTGTCGGCTCGACAAAATAGCCGCTTGCAAGAGCCGTGTCGCTGAACCGGCCTCCCCCGGTGACAAGCTGGGCGCCTTGCTGCGTCGCATCCGTGATGTAGCCCAGAACCTTATCAAGATGCTGCTCGTGGATGAGCGCACCGATATTCGCATCTGGATCATCCGGTGTCCCCGGACGCAGGTTGCGGGCCTTTTCCGCCAGCTTCTCGACAAACTCGTCGTAGACGGATGCCTGGACGAACAGGCGGCCGGCAGCGCAACACTCTTCACCCTGGTTGACCGTAAAGCCTGCAAGGGCGCCGTCGACCGCGGCATCCAGGTCGGCATCCGCGAACACCACATTGGCGCCTTTACCACCCAGCTCAAGCGCCACCTTCTTCAGGTTGGCTCCCGCATGAGCGGCAAGCCACTTGCCGACACGTGTCGAGCCCGTAAAAGAGATCATGTCCACGAAGGAACTCTCGCAGACAACCTTGCCGAAAGTCTCGCCCACCGCCGGCAGCACATTGAGGACTCCATCCGGCAGACCGGCCTGCTTGGCCAAAACGGCAATTTCCAGAGTCGTGCCGGCCGTAAGTTCCGACGGCTTGACCACGACCGAGCAACCGGCCGCCAGGGCATAGGGCAGCTTTTGCGACAGCGTGACCATCGGATAATTCCAGGGAAGGATCAGGGCCACGACCGGATACGGTTGATAGCTGACCAACCCCATCTTTTCGACACCCTCGCCGTTGACGAGGCGCCCCGGCAGGTTGAACGCCAGTGACGCGGCATAGCGAATGAGTTCGACCGACCATTCGATCTCGCCGGTGGCGCCTGAGATCACCTTGCCGGCCTCGTCGGCCTCGATGCGGGCGAGCCTCGGAACGTTCGCCTCTATCAGGTCAGCCCAACGATTGAGTACCTTGGCTCTGGCGCTGCCCGGAAGTTCGCTCCATGCACCTTTAAGGAACGCAGAATGTGCCGCTGCGGCTGCATCTTCGATCTCGACGGCGCCAGCCAGTGTAAACTTGGCGACTGGTTTGGATGTGGCCGGGGAAACGCGGTCGACAACCGCACCACCGGCAGCTTCGACCCAGCTTCCCGCAATCCACAGGCCATAGTCACGCGTGCCGGACATGAACAAACACCTTCTCGTAGCCCTGTGCTTCGCCGGCAAGGGAACAGCCGCGCGAAATGATCACAATTTCCGATTTCGTTAGTTGGTTGCCGCGACGCTACAATGGGCCTTGCCACGAGGAACATACCCCGTTGGGTATATGGCAGCCTTCCCGTTTCACCGCTTTTTTTGAGCGGTCACATGAACGGCGGCTAACATGCCACATGCGATGGCTGACACAGGCCAGCGAAAGAACTGGTCAAGCTTGGGCGCCGACATGCGATCGCGTAAACTTCAGAGCTCTCAACAGCTCTCCCGAACTGCGCTCGGCAGCGAAGCTGCATGGTGAAAATTCACATCAGGTCGATATTGCGACCTTATTCATATGGGAGAACGACAATGCACAAGTTTAAATTGATGGTCGCCGGCGCGGCGATGTTGGCCAGCGTGGCGCCGTCGCTGGCACAGGAAAAAACCATCGGGCTGGTGGTTGCCCGAACAGGCGACCCTGTCTTCGCCATGATGGAGTGCGGCGCCCGCAAGGCCGCTCAGGAAGAAGGTTTCGAGCTCACCGTCAGCGGTCCCGCCGAATGGAATGCCCAACAGCAGATTCCAATTCTCCGCGCAATGATCGCCAGGAAGCCGCAGGCCATCGTGATCGACCCCACGGACTCTGTTGCGCTTCAGGAACCCCTCCGCGAGGCGCTTGCTGCCGGCATTAAGGTTGTGACGGTCGATTCCGAGCTCGGCGGAGACCTCGGCATCCCCCATATCGGAACGGACGGCGTTGAAGGCGGCCGTGAAGCCGCGCGTCAGCTCGCCAAGTTGATTGGGGAAAAGGGAACGGTGCTCGTAGTTGGCGTGGCGCCAGGCATCGCCATCACCGATCAGCGCCATCAGGGCTTTGTCGAAGTGATGAAGACTTATCCGAACATCACGGTGCTGGACAAGCAGTTCGCCGGCGACAGCCCCGACAAGGTTGCGTCTGCAATCAAGGGCGCACTGGCCGCGAATCCGGACCTCGCCGGCGTGCATGCCGACGCCACGCTGATCGGAGAGTTCACCGGCGCCACGTTGCGCAATCTTGGACGCGCCGACATCCCGGCGGTGACGTTTGACGCCAGCCCGATCGAAGTCGACTGGCTGAAGCAGGAGTATCTTGACGTTCTGCTGCCGTTCAATCCCGCCGAGCTCGGATATCTCGGTGTCAAGAACGCCGTCAAGCAGTTGGCGGGCGAGGCGGTCGAGCCGGTGGTTCTGAAGGGCTACACGCCAGTCACCCGCGAGAACCTCGACACACCCGAGGCGCAGGCTACGGTCTACACGTTCGATTGCAAATAATAGCAACCCGACGGCCGGCGCAGATAGCCTGCGCCGGCCGCTTATCAGATGAACGCCTATCGCGGTGCACGAGTAGTGATAACCTCCTCGGCGACCGGATCCGCTGGGAGCTTCTAAAACCATGACGGTAGCATTGCGTGCAAAAGGGATCGTGAAGCGATTTGGCGCCGTCGAGGCGCTCCGCAACGTCGATTTCGAGGTCCGGCTGGGCGAGGTGGTCGCGCTGGTAGGCGACAACGGCGCCGGCAAGAGCACGCTGACCAAGGTCTTGGTCGGCGCCTATCCGCCCGACGCCGGCACGATCGAATTTGGCGGTAAGGAAGTGCGTTTCTCCAGCCCATCTGATGCCCGTGCCTCGGGACTGGAGATCGTCTATCAGGATCTGGCGCTTGCCCCGCATCTTGAGCCCGCCGAGAATTTCTTCCTCGGTCGCGAATTGTATCGCGGCGGGCGACTGGGGACGGCCTTAGGCCTCCTGGATCGCCCGGCCATGCGGAAGATAGCCGAGGACAGTTTCAACGCGCTCAACGTCAACCTGAAGACCCAGACGTGCCGCGTTTCGGAACTCTCCGGCGGGCAGCAGCAGGGCGTCGCCGTCGCGCGAGCGGCCCATTGGGCCTCGCAGGTGCTGTTCCTCGACGAGCCGACGGCCGCGCTTGGCGTGCGCCAGAAGGTTGGCGTCGCCGATCTCATCAAGAGCGTGAGGGACAGGGGTCTAGGGATCGTTCTCATCAGCCACGACCTGCCGGAGGTGATCGAGATCGCGGACCGCATTCACGTCTTGCGGCGCGGCGAAACCGCCACGGTCTTCCAGCGCGGCGATACCGACACGATGGGGCTTGTAGCCGCCATTACAGGAGCCTCTCAATGACCAGCCTGACATCGCGACTTCTGAACCCGGGGTCCGCGGGCAGCCGCAACTTTCGTGGCTGGTGGCTGATCGTTTGCCTGGTCGGCCTGTTCGCCATCTTCGCGGCCTGGAATCCGACTGCCGTCCTCTCGTCTTACAATATCCAGAACATCATCGGGGATGCCTCGACCCTGCTCATCATCGCCGTTGGGATGACATTCGTGATTGCAACGGCCGGCATCGATCTGTCTGTCGGCTCGATTCTGATCTTTTCGCAGATCGCGGCCGCACAGGCCATGATCCTCGCCGGAGGCGATGGCTGGACCGCCGTCGCCGTAGGAACCGTTGTCGCCGTCCTCTGCGGAGCGTTTTGGGGATATCTGAATGGAGTGATGGTGGCGCGCTTCCGGATACCGGCGCTCATCGCGACGCTTGGAACGCTCGGCGTGGCGGGAGGCGTTGCCTTGCTTATGACCAACGGCATCAACATCCGCAGCGGCATCCCCGACCAGCTGACGCTGACGATCGGAGCTGGCCGCGCATTCGGGATCGTACCGATCGTCTCCCTCGTGGCGCTCGCGGTCGTGCTCGTTGCGGCGTTTACGTTCAGCAAGACCCGCTTCGGTCTCTATGTGATGGGCGTAGGCTCCAACTCAACCGCGCTGGCGCGAACCGGCATTGATGTCGCGGCTGTCCAGATCAGGGTCTATGTGATTTCGGGCGCCTGTGCCGGCCTGGGAGCGGTAGTCGATCTGGCGCGCTTCTCAACGACGACGATCGGCGCCTATTCGACGCTCAGCCTGGAAGCGATTGCGGCCGTCGTCATCGGCGGAACCAGCCTGTTTGGAGGCATCGCCTCTGTCGCCGGCGCCGTGATCGGCGTTTTCATCCCGGCCGTTCTGCGGAATGGCTTCGTCATCATCGGCCTTCCGTCGTTCTGGCAGCAGATCGCCGTCGGCATCATCCTGGTCGTCGCCGTCTATCTGGATCAGCGACGTCGGTAGTTGGAGCGAATATCCGCCGCATTCATATCCTTCTCACGACAGTCTTTGGATCGCCGGCGGGGTCCATCGCTTGTCGAGTGCCTCGCGTTTGGGAAGGTAGAGGCGCATGACGGCGTAGAAGGTTTCGCTGGGAGCTGGCAGCCAGTTTGCTTCCAGCTCGGGGCCTGGACTGTCGTCCTGTAGGTAGATGACGATCTCGCCCTTTTCGTTCTTCTTGAGGCCGCCGAGCATCGGTGAATTGATGAGGTAGCGATCAAGTGGGTTGTCCACCAGAAACTGCTTGGGCCTGTCGTACATGGTGATCGACCAGAATGCACCGACCGGAGGGAGCGTTTCCGGGGTAAAGGTCAGCGTGTATTTTCCTGACTTGCCATCGAGCGGTGCCATCGTCGCGTCGAACGCGTAGATGACGTAGAGGGCCTCTTCCACGGAATTGCCATAGATTCCGCCTTGCGCCGCTGCGGCGCGAAGCATGTACTTGCCTTGCATGAACTCCGGCGTACCGAATATCTGCGACGAATCCGTCAGCTTGCCGGCGGTATCGCGGATTTCGGCATAAGTCTGGTCGCCCACGTCCTTGACCAGCTTGACCGTCTCGGCCGGCATGGCCGCCGGTGGCCAGGCTGCGCCCGACTTGACGTCAAGGTATTCGAGGATGGCGCGCATCGGCTCGTCGCCCGGCCATGGCGGCGCAAACTGAAGCAGGAAGCCAGCCAGTGACCAGAAATCCGTGACCATGAGTTCGTCGGAGATCTCTGGCCAGTCGACAGCGGGCGGCGCAGCCGGAGCGGGCGTGCCGGCATAGGCGGAAAGCAGCTCTGCCTTATAGCCAGCCTGGATCGCCTTGACCTTTTCTAGATCGGAGGGATCGAAAAGCTGTGTCCTGACGATACCTATGGCGAGGGCGGTCGGCATCTCGATAACGCGCTTGATGCCGCTGGGTACATCGCCGGTCCAGCCAGGACCGATGATCAGGAAATCACCGCCGTCGTTTCCGTCGACGCGGGTGCCGGGATAATCCACGTTGTTGGTGTAGAGGTCGATGAGCTGAAGGGAATAATAGCGGTCTTTTTCGATCGCCGGCATTGTCACCACCACGGGCTCGGCGCGCAGATCGAAGACGATGAATGAATAGGGCGTGTCCGAGTTCGGCGTGATGATGGCCGTATCCTCGGGCGTATATACCCGGGCGATGCTGACCATTGTGTTGAATGGCCCTTTGTATTGGCTACCGCCCGGCTCAAGCGCATATTGGTACATGGTGAGATAGTTCTTCACCATTGGGTAGGCGTAAATGTAGGCCTCGCGTACCAAGGGGTTCAGGTCGCCGAGCGCAAAAGCCGGGATTGCGGGAAGGACGGCAAACGCGGCAGCGCCTGCCAGAAGGGTTCGACGCTTCATTTTACTTCCTCCGCAATGGGAAATTTCCAGCTTCCGTCGAGAATCTGCTTGTCGGGGCGATACAGGCGGACCATGTAGTTCCAGTTCTCGGGAACGGGCAGGCAGTTCACGGTATCGTCTGCACAGCCGCCGAACTGTAACGTATACGAACCGTCCTGCGACTTCTCGGCGGTTAGATTGTTCAGCGTATAGGCTTTGCGATCATTGGCCTCGATGAAACCATCTGCGTTGTAGATCGTGACCGACCAGAAAGCCTGAACCGGTACATCCTTGACCGTCAGGCGATACATTTGTTTGCCGTCGTTGTTGGGCACAACGCGATTTAGATAAAGCGCTTCGCGTTCAGGATTGCCGCCCCATGCCATCGCCGAGCCGATGAAGAACAGGACGGGATCCACCTCGGACTTGGCTCCGAACATGCGGCGGGTATCAGGCAGGTCGTCCCCAAGCGCTACGATCTTGGCCCGGGTCTTGTTGCGGCTGTCGGCATCCCATTCCGGTATTTCGAACACGCCGGGACCACCGGGCTGATCGACCCTGACCTTGTCCTGCAACTTGTGGACGGCCGCCATGTCGGCGGCATCCTCCGGATTCACCAGCGTACGCAGCCCCAGCATGACGTATCGCGTGCCGATATCTGCGCGCGTCAGTGTATAGCTGCCGGGCTCATAGTAGACGCCGTGGGTGTACTGGTCCTCGTCGAAAACCTGCAGCGACATGAAGCGGCCTTCGGTCTCGGGCAAAGTTATTGTGACCGGACCCGCGTCTAGATCATAGACTCCCGAGGAATAGAGCGTATCCCTGTTCATGCGAATAATCGCCTGCTTGTCCAGCGGCGTCATCTCTCGGTCATGACCGAGGATGCCCACGCCACCTCGGGCTGCGACCACCGCGGAGAAGTAGAGATCGCTTTCCGATCGCGTGAAGTTCGTCGCATTGACGATGACAGGCTCGGCGACAGCCGGCAGGCATGCCGCAAGCAGCGCCGCTGCGGTTGCGGCGAGTAACCACGGTTTTGTTTTATGATACATTACACCCTCCTTGCAGCAGACTTGAATGATGGAAGCACGATCGAAAAGATCACAAGCGGTTGCGCGCCGACCACGTCGACTTGCGACATGTCTACCGCAGGAGCGAACGAGCATGTTGCAAGACTAGGGAGTCCGCCTACCGCCGTCGTTGCAAGACGTTTCATCCACTGTCTTTCATCAGTCGTCCGAAGGATCAAATTGCACATTCCGACGTGACAATCTGTCCGGATTCGGACAATATCTTAAATTCCTCGCCGCCAGCTTTACTTGTTTTTTAAGGGTTTGGGCGGCTTCTCGCGATCCGGGGCAGGTCAGGAATAATGCTGGAATTGACGCGTGAGCAGGCGGATCGCGTCATGAGCCAGGGCCCCTGGCTTGAGAGCATGGCAGGTTCTTTGCGGGAAACCCTGTTACGCCACGCCCAGTTGCTAAAGTTTGCGCCCGGCCAGATCATCTATAGGTATGGAGAAACAGGCGGGGGGATGTATGGGCTCGTGGCCGGTTCGCTCACGGTCAACGCAGCGCCACCCGACGCCGCTCCGCGCCTGATCCATCTTGGCAAACCAGGAACGTGGACCGGAGAAGGGCCGTTCCTGACCGGCCAACCGCGCAGGATAGAGCTGCGCGCGCTCGGCGACTCCTGGCTGATGTATCTGCCGCTCGAGGCCATGGAACAGATGGCTGCGCGCGACCCCGCTTTTCCGCGCGCTATAGGCTTCAACACCGCGCTTACCATCGATCTTCTTGTCCGGATTGTGCATGACCTGCAGAAGCGCGACGTTGGTCACAGGATTGCGTCCATCCTCGATCGCGCCAGTTGGCTCGGAGACATGCCTGTCCCGCTGTCCCAGACGGACCTCGGAATCATGGCGAACGCTTCGCGCCAGCAGGTCAACGCTACAATGCAGCGTTTCGCCTCCCATGGCTGGGTGCGATATACCTACAAGTCCGTCACGATCATCGAGCCGCAGGCATTGCGGCGGTTTTCCGAGGGCGACAAGTCGGAATAGTCGGTCACCCGGGGGAGGGGCCCTTGGAACTTGAACCACATACTTCGAGAACGAAGGCCGCGTTGTTTCTGAGCCTCGTTGTTTTCACATGCGGACAATCGTTTCTTTTCGTTGTCCTGCCTCCACTGGGTCGACGTCTGGGTTTCTCCGACCTGCAGGTCGGGGGCATACTCAGCCTGTCCGCCCTGTTGGTCATGCTGTCGGCGCCGGCATGGGGATATCTAAGCGAGCGTGTCGGTCGACGCCCCATCCTGCTGTTCGCTCTGGCGGGCGCAATACTGAGTGCTCTCGGGTATGGCGCCATTGTCCAGTGGAGGCTTTCCGGAGCCTTGAACGTTGTCCCGGCCCTCGTCCTGATCGCCCTCGTCCGAATGGTCCAGGCGTTGGCCACGAGCGGCATCATTCCATCTGCGCAGGCCTATATGGCCGATATCACCACACCAACGCAGCGCGCCGGCGGCATGGGGATACTCGGCGCGGCCGTAGGCATTGGCATGATAGCGGGATCGACGCTCGCCTGGCAGGTCGCAGGAACCAATCCGCCACTGGCTTTCGCAATTGTCGCTATATTGGCTGCTGGCGCGCTGTCCGCCATCTTCTGGCTGGCGCGGGAACCCCGTCGCGCCATATCGCTTGTGGCGTCTGATACCCGTCTGGCGTTCGATAGGATATGGCCCTTCCTGCTGATCACGCTGGTGGCAATCTCAGCCTTCAGCATCCTGCAACAGGTCATCGCGCTGCGCCTTCAGGATTCCTTGAGCTTCACCGTCGAAGAATCGATCTCTCGCGGCGGGGCGGTTGTGGTCGTCACGGCGCTGACGATGATCGTGATGCAGGCCGGCGCGGTTCGGGTCTTGCGCTGGAAGCCCGCTCGACTGCTCGGGATTGGAGCGATCGCTGCGGCGGTCGCTATGCTGGCCTGCACGCTGGTTACCACCTATCCCGCGATCATTGCGGCCGCAACACTGCTCGGCGCCGGCCTTGGCCTCATGCTGCCGGGGAATCTCGCTTTGCTCAGCCTGGCGACCGGACCCGGGGCGCAAGGCAAGGTGGCCGGGGTCAACGTATTCGCGCAGGGTTTGGCGCAAGCGATCGGGCCAATCACCGGAGCGAGTCTTCACCACATATCACCGCTGGCGCCTTTTTCGGCAGCGACGATCCTGCTGGCGCTAGCCTGCCTGATTTCGCTTTTTGTGTGGAGGCGTTCCCATCCTGAGCAGAACCAAACTGCGTTTATCGTCGGATGAACCACACATTCGTGAAACGCATGTGCCGCTCCTGCCACTCAGAATTGTAAGTACAACGGCTTCTTGCTGACAGCGCCACCCGATCTCGTGACGCCTGTGAAAATCGTGTCCGTCCTGGCGTCAACGCCGAACAATTGGCATCGCGCCACTCTGGCGACGCTGATTCCGAGGCGTTGCCCAGGCAACGTGCAGTAGGTGCGTTGATGGTCTAGGCGAGGCCGATCTCAATCGCGTTAGGCAAAACCCAGCCCACCTCTCCGAACTCCAGCGACACCACGATTTCACACCGTCGAATCCACGAAGTGGTAACCGGCTATAACCCGAACTTCGACACGTTTCGAAATCCCGATTTTGCCTGCCCCGATTTCGCTGGTCCGGAAAACACGAAAGCCGCGGAAAACCGCGGCTTTTCGATGTGGAGATAATTGGAGCGGGTGAAGCGATTCGAACGCTCGACCCCAACCTTGGCAAAGTTGAGCCTTGGGGTCGACACGAGTCACTTAGCGGCGACAAAATCGCTTGAAAAGCCTTGATTTGCAAGAAATGCATGGTCTATTTTAGTAGACAGCGGGTGACGGCAGTCGACGACAATTGTGCTGCCCGCGTGCTGCCCGAGGAATCGACGTGCCCCAATCCCGTGTGAAACTTACAGACGCTGCGGTCGAACGTGCCGCTCTGCCGGACGGCAAGACAGAGGCCGTCTTCTGGGATTCAGACGTGACAGGTTTCGGGCTGCGCCTGCGCGGCGGCGCCAAGACTTTCATTCTGTTCTACAGACCCGCCGGCGCCGGCCGATCGGCGGCAATGAAGCGCGTCCGCATCGGAACGCCGTCGACGATCAAAACGGCCGAGGCGCGGAAGGTCGCGCTTGGACTACTCGGCAAGGTCGCCGGCGGGGGAGATCCAGCGAAAGACCGCGCTGAGCAGAAGCGACGTGACAAGGCCACCGTTTCTGACTTGCTCGACGCTTACGAGAAAGACCTGAAGCGCCGAAAATACGTCGCGTGGACGATGGTGATGTCGACGCTCCGCAGGCGATTGAAGAAGCATTTCGCGAAGGATATCGCGACGCTCCGCGGTGCGGACTTCGCGGCCATCATCGAAGGACTACACAATGACGGTAAACCAGGGGCGGCTGAAGAGTTCCGATCGCGTTGCCGAGCGTTCCTGTCCTTCTGCCAGGTGAAGGCCAAAGTGATCGAGCACAATCCGCTGTTCGGCTTCCGCCGCCAGCGGGCGACGCGTGCGGATCGGCTTAAGAAGGCCGACCATGGCCGGGCTCTGTCGGACGAAGAGTTGGTGAAAGTCTGGCGCGCCGCGGATGCCGCTACTGTGTTTGGGCGCTTTGTCCGCTTCCTTATCCTGACAGGCTGCAGACGTGGCGAAGGAGCGCGCGTCACACGTAGCATGATCTTGAAGGAAGGCGGGACGGCCGTGATCGATTTCCCGGCCGCGTTCGTGAAGCAAGGCCGAGGGCACAAGGTACCGGTAACTGATACGCTTCAAGGGCTGCTCGATCGCTGCACGGTCGACGCCCGATCGGATCTGCTGTTCCCGTCTGTTCGTACCGGTGGCGAAATGTCCGGCTGGAATAAAATGCGAGCTGGCTTGGTGAAGGATTCCGGGGTCACGTTCACTTTCCACGACCTCCGTCGAACGTTCCGAACCGGGCTATCGCGGCTCGGCGTCAGTACGGAGATGTCCGAACTGGCGATCGGCCATGCTCGAGAAAACCTGATCGAAATCTACGACCGCGACGACGGGTCGGCCCGCATGCGCGCGGCATTCGACTTGTGGTCAAAACACGTCGCGTCAGAGCTGGCGAAGGCCGAGGCCAAGGACATGACGAGCGGAGTGTTCGCATGACGGAAGCGAGGCCTCCCGACGGCCATGATGGTTTCGATATCCTGGCGGCGCTGGCAGTCCGGTGTGGCGTCAGCGTGGACGCTCTCATCACAGACTTGTCCGGGCCCACAGCACTCGCGAAAGTCACGCGCGAGATTTTGGGGCTCCAGGTATTGGCGCCTGCAGGCAGAGGCCGTCAGGCTGATGAAGAAAGCAACTGGCACATGTTCACCCGTGTCAGAGTTTTTAGGGAAAGCGGTCAGTCGCTCGACGAGGCCATCAACTCCTATTTGTTGACCCTCGGCGACGACGATCCTGACGGCGTGCGCCATGAGAGCACAAAGCGGCAATACAATCGTCTGAAAAAGAAGTGGCCGGACAAGCCCCTGGAACTGGCGGACCTGTTTGTCGGCCCGCCGACCGGGACATAAATCGCCAGCATTTGTGTCACTGTTACCCCCGGCGATTGTCCGTCACTGTGTTGCCATGACAACCCAAACGGAGGCCGCAGTGACGCCACGTCGCGGAATACTCATCCCTGATATCGGCGCTCTTCCTGCCGACGCACTTCTCACCCGCCAACAAATGGTGGCGCTGTCCGGATACTCGGAAGCGGCCTTTAAAAAGTGGGGGCGTCAGCGCCGCGGCCCTGCCTTCGTCGTAGTCGAAGGACGGCCGCGCTATCGTGCCGCTGACGCCCGCGCCTGGCTCTCAGGTGGCGCGACGTGACCGCGGCGTCAGCGTCACGGCGGGCACGTCGACGTGAACGGAGGTCCCAGAGCGTATTGCTCGAAAAGCCGCCTCTATTCCTGGACATTCGCCCTTTGACGCTGGCCGAGCTGGCCGCCGGCGAAGTGTGGACGCCAGATCAAATGGTGCTCGAGGCTCGCCGATGTGACGAGGCTGGTAATCGCCTGCCGCCCGAGACTCTGCGCCTCACCCTGCCGCCCGAATTGCGGGCGAACACGTACGAGAATGTAGTCGAGGTCGTGCGGCGCTTCCGGCGAATTTCGGAAGAGATCAGGGCTTACGTTGATGGCTTCGCATTGTTTATGCCGAAGGCAGGCGGGCCGATCGACGGGCTACCTATGTGGGCGGCGCGAACGGTTCCTGGATAGCTATTTGCCCGCGCGGGAGAAATCGCGGGCCAACAATTTCACGACGGACGACCAACCAGAGAAACAAAAAGGCCGAGTCGGCGGTAACCGGCTCGGCCCGAATGCAAGGATTTTGGTCGTATGCAATCTACCGAAAAGGCGCAGTCCGCGCAACCGTTTGGCGACGTCGTCGCCCTATTTCCGAGCAAGGCCAAGCCAACCCCAAAGGCCTCCGATGAGGCCGTCGCATTCTTAAAGGCGCTCGACGCGGACGGATGGCACAACCTCGTCGCGCTTGACCCCTCGCGGGATCATGGTGCGCCGGTCGACGCGCGAACGTTCGCACCAGGCCAGTTCGATCATATCGCGAAATGGATCGATGATTACGACGGCCGGTTCAACATCTACTTCACGGCCAACGAGCCAAAGGCCGGCGCCCCACATAAGAAGCTCGCGAAGGAAGACATCGGTGGCATCCGCGCGATTTACGCCGACATAGACCTGCCGTCTGGCGTCGACGCCGATCGCGGGCTCCGCGATCTGCAGAAGCCACTTGCCGCGTTCGAGCTTGGCGCCGCGCCGCCCACGTTTCGCGTCGACTCCGGTGGCGGTATCCAGCTGTTCTGGCGGCTCGATAAAAAATATGCACCCGGCCAATTTAGAGAATGGGCTGAAGGTCAGGGCCGCGCACTTGCCACACTCGTCGACGGCGACGCTGTCCAAAACATTGATCGTCTGATGCGTCTGCCGGGCACGCTGAACATTCCCACTCCAGCGAAGGTTGCCAAGGGTCGAGTGCAGCGCCGCAGCTCGGTGATCGCCAGCCATCCCGACCGGCTCTATTCGAGCGCCTCGCTCTCGTCCGCATTCCCTCCGATCTCGGCGCCGACCTGCACCACTGACCTCGCAAGCGAAGTCGCCACGGCGGCCGAAGCAATCGACATGGCCGAAGTCGATACGCTTTCGATCTTTGACGATCTGCCCGACGATTTGCGCGAGCGTTTCGGATCCGCGCTTGCGGAGCGGCCAAAGCTTGCCGCATTGTGGAGCGGTGACGCTTCGGCGCTGCTCGGAACTGATCGCACAAGCTCTGCATGGCGTGCAGCATTGGCCGCTCATCTGTCGCGCGGCGGCGGTTTCGACGCACAAGATTACGCAAGTCTCGTTTCGGTGTGGGATCATGCCGACCGAGCAAAGATCGACCATCGACAGCTGGCAAGGGATTGGGCGCGGTTCGGCGCTCCGAACGTCGCGCAGCGCGAAAAGGTCGAAGGGTATTTCGAGCCTGCCGGCGAAACCGCCGGCGCGACTGGGTCCGTTTTTGGAGGTCCAACGACCGACGACGTGTTTGCAACGCTGACGCTGAGCGATCTGCTGACAATGCCGGATCCGGTGTTCGTCATCGACCGTCATATTCCGGAGCGCAGTCTAGGATTCCTGTACGGCGAGCCTGGCGCAAAGAAGTCCTTCATCGCGCTAGACTGGGCTTTGCATCTCGCCTATGGCCGAGACAATTGGCACGGCGATCCCATCCGCACGAAGTCCGAAGGCCACGTGCTCTATCTGGCGGGCGAAGGTGCGGCAGGAATGAAGCGGCGGGCGCGTGCTTGGCTGCAGCATCGCGGGATAGATGAGACTGATCCGCATCAGTCCCATTTCCATCTCCTGCCTCACTCCGTGAATCTGATGCGCCCGGAAGACGTCTCGAAGTTGGTGCGCACTTTGCGCAAGTCTATCGGTGGTCAGGTTGCGGCAGTGGTCGTCGACACGGTATCGCGCTCGATGCCCGGAGCGGATGAAAACCTGCAGAAGGAGATGACCCGCTTCGTCCAGGCCTGCGACCTGATCAAGCAGCAGTTCGGTTGCGTCGTGCTCGGCGTCCATCACGCCTCCCGCAACGGTGTAATGCGCGGTTCGACTGTGCTGCAGGGCGCCGGCGATTTCGTGTTTCGGCTAGACTGTAAGAAGGGCAAGCTGGCCGGCCGCCTGCACTGTGAGAAACAAAAGGATGCGCCGGACGGCTGGAGCGACGCATACCAGTTTCAGGTCGTACATCTGGGCGATGGGGCTTCGTCGCTTGTTCCCGTCCGCTCCGTGAGTGGAGGATCGACGGCGTTCACGCCCGAACTAGAGGCCCAGATCCTAGATACCATCGCCGCTGACTGGGATGCAGGCAAGCCATGGGCCAAGGCGAAGCAGGCCAAAGCTAGGTGGGCGCCAATACGCGTGCACCGCGAGTTCGGCATTCCGGTCGACGAAGCCACCCGTATCATCGATCAGATGGAAGAGTCCGGTGTGATCGAGCTGGCCGTAGTGGATCGGAACAGCAAGCTGGTCGGCTACCGGGTAACCCAGGACGATGATGATTCTGCGGACGGAGTTTTCTCGTGAGAGCGGCTGCGACGAATACCGTATGTCAAAATGTAAAAGCCTGTTTCGGTCGGAAATCCGTTGCGGAAGTCTATGCGGAAGTCTGTTTTGCGGAAGTCTGCGGAAATGCGGAAATGCATACCGTAAGCTATTGGAATCATTCGCGAAACAACTTTGCGGAAGTCTATGCGGAAGTCTGCGGAAGTGGGGTAGCTAAGTCATTGATTTCATTGGATGCGGAAGTCTCATCGCTCTTACATAGTAGTAGGCGGCGAGCTTCGCCCGCTCCGCTTCGCTTCGCCGCCCTCACTTACGATGTCGATCACAGTGGTCCCAATTCGTATGTCGAGAACGTCGACCCCATGGGAATGCTTTGCCTTGGCGCAGCTGCGCGCTCCGCATGCGATACCTCACGCGCGCCTATCTTTGGAGATGCGCCGTGACGCGCCGGGCGGAACATTTGCTTCGATGGACCAAGTCGCCGGAATGGGCCGCGATATCATCCGCGCAAGCTCGGGCAAACCTGCGCGAGTTCTCTCTCCGCCCTCGATGCGGCGCCCACTGTCGGACGACGGGACAGCCGTGCCGCAATCCGGTCGTCACCGGACGCGATCGCTGCAGGCTGCATGGCGGATCAGTAGGGCGCGGCGACAATTGGCATAAGCCCTCCTGGCCGAACGGGAAAGCGCCGAACGCATCGACAAAGCTCAACCGCAAACTGACCGATCTCCAGCGGGCCGCCGATAAGCGCGCTGAGCGTATCGCCGCCATGACGCCCGACGAGCGTGCCGAATACGAACGGTGGAAACGGGACCATCAACCCACGTCGACCGCAGATCGGAAACGTAAGCGCGCCCTCCGCGATCAGAACGCCTGGGCGCGGGCCTCGGTCGAACGCCACGCCGACGCGAAACCGAAGACGCCCGAGTTGCTCGAGATCGAGCAGCGGCTGGCGGAACTAAGGGCGGAACTCGAACAACGCCGCGCGTTTGACGAGGGGGTGTTTGGATGACGTGAAGCCGTCTCAACCACTCGATAAACAGGAGATGCGACGTGGGTAAACCTAGGAATAGTGCCAGCCGAGAGCTGCAGGAAATGGACGCCGTCGAGCGCGTCACACATCGGATCAGGACAGAAGGAATCGAAGCCGCGCTCGATGCGCTGCTCGGCGTCTGTCGCGATGAAAAGTCGGCGGCGCCGGCCAGGTCATCGGCAGGCACCGCGATTTTTCGTGCCGCGGGATTCTTCGACGCGAATCGAGAGGACGCGACGAAGAAAGCTCCGAGTGAGATGTCCCCGCAGGAACTGGCGGCCGCGCTCCAGAAGCTCAAACGTGAGCTTTCTGAGCGGTCGCCGCCCGACGAAGCCGAGGGCGAAGAGGACACCGACCTGGATGGCGAGCCCGGCGAAGGCGACAAAAAGGGCCAGCTTTTCGACTAATCGTTGCGCGCCGCGCGCGGTTCGTGCGCGGCGTCACCGAATTTGGGAACCGACCTAACGCTTCTGAAGTTGTTGGCCGCAGTGACCATCAGGAGCGACAGACATGCCTATGACGCGCAGGACACCAGGCCGGGCGGAAGACCGCGAAACGCTCGACGAGCAACTGCTCGAGGGCTTGCTCGACACGTTTCCAGCAAGCGATCCAATTAGCGTCGTTTCGACCGTCATCGCCGGCGGAAGCAGGAAGCTGGTCGGAACCGACGAACACCTACGTCAGGCCGGCAGGCTATGAGGCCAGCGCGCGGTAGACGCTGCGTTCGCTGATCTCCAATTGTGCGGCGATCGCAGCGCGCGTCTCCCCGGCGGCGGACAGCTCACGAATGCGGTCACGCATATTCATGGCCTTGGGCGCACGGCCGGTGTACTTCCCTTCGGCTTTAGCTTTTGCGATGCCAGCGCGCTGCCGCTCGAGCATCATCGCCCGTTCGAATTCGGCGAAGGCGCCGAACACACTCAAAGTCATCTTACCCGTTGCCGATCGCGTATTGATAGTTTCGCCGGCGAAATCTAGAATTCGCAAACCAACGCCGCGCTTTTCCAGATCCTCGACCGTGCCAAGCAGGCTGCGCAGGTCGCGCGCCAGACGATCCATCTTGGTGACGATCAACGTGTCGCCTTCCCGAAGGAACCTCATCGCCTCATCAAAAGCAGGCCGGATTTTGACGGCTGACGCGTGTTCCTGGAATATCCGCTCGCATCCCGCGGCGGTAAGAGCGGCCACCTGGGCCTCGAGCCCGGCGACCTGATCAATAGTCGATGTACGCGCATATCCTGCCAGCACCTGCCGTCTCCCAATCTGCCAATAGCATCTAGAAGCCAGATATAAACCCTGCCAAAAATAGAAGTCAACCCTATTGGCAGCATATTTCGACGGGAAACCTGACAAGTGTTCGAAGCTGCCAGAACCATGCCCTAAAGGCAGGCCCACTCGAAGCCGGATAGAAGACGGTTCAAGGCCGCGGTGCTGGACAGACAAAAGGCGTTGCCGCCCAGGCCATGAACGCGGGAGGCACGGAAGCCGACCGCCTCATATCATTTGGATTGACGACGGGCTTCTCGCGCTGCTCTCTTTTCAGCGGCGCGGGCGTCCCATTCCGCTTTCCAGCGAGCGCTTTCGGCCTTTTCCTCGGCCTCGGCTGCTCGGAATTCTTCGACGTCTTTTCGATCGTACCGAGGCGGTCCCATCTTGTAGTAGGTGATTCTGCCCGTCGCCCGCAGGTACTCTAGGCGGCGGCGTGTGATACCCAGCAAATCCGCGGCCTCTTGTTCCGACATGAAATCGTAATCCCACGTCCCGCCGGTTGCGGTTGTCTCGGGGTCATCGTTTAGCCGATCGCCCATTAACTCCCCATTCAATTTTTGACCGCCAGTAATACGCCACAGCTATATTAATAATAGACGATCTGTTTCGCGTAATTGTCAGTTTTGTCAGTTGACACGACTGACTAGATGCCATGCTTATAAAGTATACGGCAAAATAACACTTGACAATATTCTTGTGCGCGCCCCTAATCGTCGCAGCACGAAAAGCCGTAGTACGCTCTTCGCTGAGCGGTTTCGCAAATCAGTCCGGGGTCCGGTTGCGCATGTCCAAGGGGCAACCCCAAAGGCAATCGGAGCTAATGTACCCTTGGCTTTTCGGCCCCGGCGCTGGCGCCGTTCGAAAGCGGCAGGAGGTACAAAAAAGATGGGCTTAGAGGTAGATTTAGATGACGCGTTGCGATCGTGGACTTTTCGATCGGGGCTGAAACCCCACTATGAAGACGAGCCGGTTATGCTGACCGCGTATGAATCAGGCTTTCCTGGGTACACAGAGGTGTCTGCCTTGGTCCCGGAGCACTTCGCTGTCGAAGGGCTGAGGGCATCGGTGTTTAATGACCGCGATAGTCTCAACCATAGCCGCAACGGTGCATGGTCAGGATTTACAATTGATTGGTCAACGGAGGGGCCTCGTAAGGTCGGAGTGGCGTGCCGCGTCCCTACAGAGTACGCGCCAGCGGTGTTTGAACGTTGGAGACGCATTCTCCAGCTGCCGGACCTAAAGTAGCGAACCTGGCGTGGGCGGGGGCTTGGCCTTCATGGCCGGGCCCACCCCTGCCAATACCCCTTTCACACCGCCAAAACCCTCGTCGGCGCCAGCAGAAATTTCCGACGCGCTGGAACTTTTGAACATCCGTTCCGCACGCCACGGGAACGCCTCTGCCTCACGACTCCGGCCCGAGACGACGGCACTTCGTCGGCAGCGGCGAAACTTATAGGGGCTTGCACCACACCTTCGGATGTAATATTGTAACACTCTCTCTCGCCGGTAAATTTTGCGGAACTCGGGCGGCCGCTCTCGCGTCGGAAATTCCGACAGACTGCAATCGAAACCCTCATCACAGCAGCCGAGCTGCGCCGGGTTTCCTGCTGAGAGCGCCCCCTAATGCAGCTTGCCCCCGTCATCCTTTCCAATCAAGAACTCGCCCGCGAACGCCTCGCTTGCGCCGCCCGCATGTTGCAGCCGGCCGAAGACGTGAGCGTCACGCACGCGACCGCGCTCGCGATCCAGCATCTGCTCGATGCTGCCTACATCACCAAAGGGAACATCGCCGCCGTAGCACCGGAAGAGTCCCGCCAGGTTTCTGCGTTGCTGACCGCCGCTACGCCGCGCCTCGCCGCCGAACTCGAAGGCAAAATGGCCCCGGAAGTGGTCTATTTTCGAATGGGTACCGCCAAAGGCCTTCTCGCCGACGGCCACGACGAATTCTGGCCGGATCGCATCGACTACGCCGGCATGATGGCCGGCGATCTGGCGAGCATCCACCATTCAGAAGCGATTGCAGCGCGCGGCTTTCCGATGCTGCGCGCAATCCGCATCAACCTGGCGACTGCGCAGAAGCGCGATCCCGACCAGCCGTTGCACTGAGGTCAACCCCGATGCCCAGCGTTCGCCGGAATTCATACTTCAACGATCCCGCCTTCGCGCAGGCTGCGTCGAACCTCTCCGCGCTCTTTGAGCCGCCAAGCGGCGCCGACGCAGCTGGCTGGGCGACAGCTAATGCCAAGCGCGAAGAAGCCAAGCGTCTACAGGACTACTACGATTATCAGCGCAATCCGGGATGGGACCGCGAGACGTCCGACCGCATGGGCGTCGGCGCTGGCGCATTCCAGCCGAACCAATCCTATTACTCGGTCGACCAGGGCAATGCGACATCGCGAGCCAACAACGCCGCCGACAATGCCCGCGCCCTCCAGCAGACCGAAATCACGTCGCTTACCGATCTCTTCAAGCCGGTCAGTGAAGACGCCGTGCGCCCCGAAATTCCGGCCGATGTTGCGGGCCGTCTCGGCGTCGATCGCGCGCTGCCGGCTGTCCAGGGCAATCGCTCGCCGCTCTCGGAAACCGAGTGGAAAGCGGCGCAGGGCGATCGTCTCCTTTCTGACGACCAGATTCTGGATTTGATCGTCGGCGCCGAAACTCCGGTCCAGGCTATCGGCGAAGATGGCCGCGGGCGCTTCATGTCGCCGGGCGCCGCCGTGCGCACCGGCGCGCAGCCCTACGAAAAGCCTTCCGATGCAAAGTTCGATAACTACCTCGCCGTTGGTCCTGACGGGAACGAGAAGCGATTTCTCGGCTACGTCGGCGATGATGGCAGGATTTTTGACGCCGATACGCGCCAACCCGTCCCACGTGTGGTCCGGAAAGAATCCACCGGTGGCGGCATGTCTTTCGAAACCGACGGGCAGGGCGGGATCAAGCTCAGCACCGGGAATGCAGCAGGCCTGACGACGTCGCGCGTTGGCGATCTGCAGCGCCAGGAAACGGAAAACACCCGCGCCGTCGCAGAACTTACAACGCTTTTTGACACCCTGCGTCCTGACGACTTGGGCGTAGCAGGCAACGTGAACGAACTGCTCACCGACTACGGGGCCCAGATGTTCCCGACGCTGGCACGCCCTGACGTCGCCGGCACGCGTGCTCAGCTCGGCGCAACGACGCAGGGAATTGCCCGCGCCATCATGCAAGACGAGCGACTTTCCGACAGCGACCGCCGCGCGGTCGAGCAGCTTATGGTCAGTCGCGGGTTCGACGAGTCGCTGGCCGGCGCGCGCGCCAAACTTTCGACACTGATCGCTATGTCGGCGTATCGCGCCAAATATGCCAACACGGTTCGATCCGGCGGAGAGCGTCTGCCGCCGCTGGATCGCGCAATGCTGGGACGTCTGGTCGATGAAAACGCGATCTCGCCTGCCGTCGCGCAGTCTTATGCAGAAACCGTCCTGTCCCGCACACCCCACTCACCAAATAGCGCGCTGCCGGGCGTCGATATTCAGCAAGGCGTGGACGCAGTCACTGGCGACGGCATTCGCAGCGTGGGCTCTGTCGACGAGGCGATGCAACTGCCGTCCGGCACCAAATTTCGGACACCGGATGGTCGTGTGAAGGTGAGGCCGTAAATGGATACCCTCCCGACAACCTTCGGGCAGAAGCGACCACGCGACGCATGGGACCAGTTCCCCGACGCGCCGGCAAACGCGTCCGCCTCGCCGTCCGCCGGCGATGAGTGGTCGCGGTTCCCCGACGCGGCCCCCGTAGCTGCCGCTGCACAGTCGCCGGCAATAGCGCAGCCAGCGCAGTCGGCGACGCCTCCCGCTGCGCGGCCGGCGCCCGTTGAGGACACGATCGGCGACAAGTCCATCCGCACATCTGCAGGAGTGCTCGGCGCGCCCGTCGACGCGATGAATTCAGTTCTGGACCTGATCGGCATTCCGACCAGCGAAGCCCCGCTTTTCGGTTCGAAGTCTATCGAAGGTATGATGACGTCAGCATCCGGCTCGCGGGAAAGCCGCGATATCGCCGCAACCGCTCCCGGCGTCACCCAGGACGGCGGCGCGCCGCTGGGCCAGCGGGCGTATGAATCGTTTCTCAACACGCCGAAAGCCACAGAGATTTTCTTTACCAAGAATTACGGGCCGGAAGGGCAGGGCTGGTATCGGCTGGCCGATCGCTTCGGCAATCCGACCGAGCGTTATGTTACGCGCGGCGAAGACGGCAGTGAAACGCTGTTCAATCCGCCCGGCATCGATCTTGGCGATATCGTCGGCATGATCGGCGGCGCGCCGGATCTCGCTGGCGCTGTCGCAGGCGGCGCAGCGTCTGTCCCGGCATACGCAGGCGGCCCGGTTACAGGCATTCCGGCATCTGCCGCCCTGTCATCGCTCGGCGCGCAGATGGTCGGCGAGAGTGTCGGTCGATTCTTCCCGGAGAATCGCGAGGCCGAACCAAGCATTGCCGACGATGTCTTGCCTCGAGCCGGCGGCGAAGCTCTGGCTGATACCGTGCTCGGCGTCGCCACTGGCGGCGCTGCGAAGCTCGGCACGGCCGTAGTAAACAAGGCTCGTGCGCCGTTCGCCCGTTCCGCATCTGATCCGATGGCGCGGGAGTTCCGCGCGGCTGCGGATCGGCTCGAGCAAGAGGGTTACGACATCGCGCCGTTGCCGTCCGAAAGCGGTGCTGGTGGTTTCGTGCCTCGCGCCGAGGGCTTTCTGGAAAAGCTGCCTGGTTCCGCGGAGAAGATGCGGCAATATCGCGAGGGCGGCGATCAGGCGATCGCGCGTTTCCAGGGCGATCTCGCTGGCGACGTTGACCCCACCGAAGTCGGTCGCAACGTTGTTGGTGAGCTGTCCACGCAGCGCAAGAATTTGACGATCGATCGCGAGCAGGCACTGCAGCGTTCCGACGAACTGATGCAAGCGCTGGAGCGAGGTTTAACCGAGCGCCAAGGCCCACGGATGAGCACGGAAGCGGCAGGCCAGCAGACGCGGGCCGGGCTCGACCGTGCTCGCGGCGAATTCCAGAATGAAGCGCGCCGCCTGTACGATGCGGCCCGCGATTCGCCTGGCGGCCGCGATGCCATCGTAGACATGGGCCCGGTCCGCGAACAGGTCGACCGAATTCGCGCTGCGCTGCCCCCGTCCGCCGCCGGCGGACCGAGCACGCAGTTCGCGCCGGAAGGTCTGACTCGGCTGCTTGGCGGCGTTGATGAGATCGCCGATACGATGACGTTGGACCAGGCGCGCCAGATGCGCACGCTGGTTTCCGACGCGATCGACGATCGGAACATTCTGCCGGGCGTGCCAGAGCGCTATCTCGGCGAGCTGCGCCAGTCGCTCACGCGAGCCATAGACGGCAGTGTCGACCGCGTGCAGGATCCCACGCTGCGCGATGCGCTGGGCGCGGCCAACACCTACTATCGTGAAAACGTCGACCGCTTCAGCCGGAAAGGCGTCGCCGAAGCCTATCGGCCCGACACCAGCGCCGGCTTCGTAGAAGACAACAACCTCGTGGCGCGGCTGCTTTCCGGCCGTGGCAAGCCCGGTGTCATCCGCGAGACGCGCGATCTTATGGGCGCCAACAGCCCAGAATGGGCCGCGACGCGTCGCAATGCGATCGAGCAAATTCTTGACGCCGGCCGCGATCAGACGCGCTCTGGCCGCCGCGTCGTCAACGTTGATGGCCTAGTCGCGAAGCTGAACGCGCTCGATGACGAGGCTGTTTCCGAACTCTTCGGCGTCGGTGACGCGCAGCAACTCCGCAACCTTGCGGCCGACATATCTAACCGTTCGAAATATCTCGATGCCGACGCGCTGTCGCAGAACGGCTCGCCGAACATCTTGCTGCAGCTTCAGGCAGCCGCACGCGCCGACGAACAGATCGCGCGGGACTTCCGCAACAATGTCGTGGCGCCGTTCCTGCGCGGCGAAGACGGAGCGGCGGCGAAAATGCAGTCGGCCGAGCTTGTGCCGTGGCTTTATCGCCGAGCGTCTCCAGATGAGGCAACCGCGGTCATGTCCCGTTTGCCTGCACCGATGCGCCAGGAAGTCGAGCGCGGCGTCGTTGCGGACATCATCGAAAGCGCGATTTCGAAGAACCGTGGCGATCTCGGCGCGGTGCGCCGGCTCGTGATCGAGGAAGCAAACCCGGCCGACAGCAATGGGATTGCTGAGCTACTCGGTGCCGGCAAGGACACCGCCAGCCGCCAGCAGGCCGCGCGGGTCAATGCGCTTCTGTCTCCCGAAAGCCGTCAGGCTCTGCGCGATCTGGCGCTGATCACGGCGAAGCGCCAGGAGCGCGACGCGACAACCGCGGCGATTGGCGGTCTGGCGGCCGGCGCCGCCGTCACCAACATCATCTCGAAACCGTCCACGGCGCTGCATGGCGCAATCATCGCACGCGGGCTTGCGCAGCTCATCACGACGCCCGCATTCCGCAACTGGGTGACGAACACGAAGCAGTTTCGCCCGAGCGTCGCCGGCCAGGCTCAGACAATCGCGGTTGCTCCCACGGTTGCCGGTATTGCCTCCGGCGCGCTCGGCGAAAACCAGGACGTACAGACGGCTTTACAGTGGCTGAACGAGGGGCTTTCCCAAGTCGACGAGGCCGGCAAACGCGTCTCTCGGCCTCCGTCTGGTGCAAAGTCCTGGGAAGATTATTTCGGCGGCGATGAGTTGATGGACGCGATCGGCGGCCGCAGATGACGGCGGTATATGAAGCTCGACCTGGCAAGGTCCGCGAATACAAGGGCCAGCGGTATCTCTGCACCGCAATTGAGCCCTACACGCGCCGCGACGGCGCCGAAAGCGCAGTCGCAGTCTGGCGGTCAAACTGCGCCGAATGCGGCGCGAAGTTTCACTACAAGACCACGTGCCGCTTCATGCGGTTTCAGCCGAACAGGCGATGCACGAAGCACCGACGACCCGGCTCCGCAGTCTCAGTCGCTGCTCTCGCATCTCGACACTAACTGCATGTTCTGATTTCCTTCCGATACGAACACATAAGGCCGGCTGATATTGTGAATCGCTACGTCGACAGTGGAATCCCAGTCATCCTGGGTTTGAACCTGGGCGAAGACATTGGGCATGCCGTCGTGGCTTCGGGCCAAGTGTTCGGGGTTGCGCCGCAAGCCGACCAACTACCGACGAATCCTACAAGGGCCGAGTTTTGTTCCGCCTTCTACGTTAACGACGATCAGCAAGGGCCAAATCTTCGCATGCAATTGAAGGCGCCGGCGTCACATGGCGAGACGGACTACAGCGTCGAAGATGTAACATTTCTCATTATCCCCCTCCCCGACAAAGTATTCGTGCCGGCAGAGAAGGCCGAAGCTTTCGCTTGGGATTTGCTACGCACACACGGAACACAATGGGAAAATCTGAAGGCCGATTACGCCAACGATTTGGGGACTTCAGTCGGCGTCGGTGACGTGTTCGTCGAAGCGCTCAATGACAACACGGTCATAGCTCGCACCTATTTGACCTATGGCTGGAAGTACAAGCATAGACTTCTCCGCAATAGACTGAAAGATCCCGTTCACGAAGCGGCACGCGCAACCGAACTGCCTCGGTATGTGTGGGTCACCGAGTTCGGCACCCTTGCTTCTTTTTCCGAGCCAAAGTTCCAGCGACGGATCTTCGCTCACTGTGTTGTTGACGCGACGGCGAAAAGCATGGGCGACGACAGTCGCCTGTTCTTCCACGCGCCGGGAATCGTTATTTCCCGCGTGCACGATGCGGCGAACCCCAATGGGCCTTATACGCAGCACACGATCGTTATAGAGGACGATCAGGCCTACTACCCGAAGCTTCGGGGAAATCTCGATTTCGCCGGATATTAATTCGCTGCTGCCCCGGTGCTGCCCGCACAAAAGCAAAAGGCCGGACGTTGATCCGGCCTTTTCGCAACTGCTTAATTTCCTTGAGGAAATTGGAGCGGGTGAAGCGATTCGAACGCTCGACCCCAACCTTGGCAAGGTTGTGCTCTACCCCTGAGCTACACCCGCTCGCGCGGCCCTGACCAGACGTCGGGACCGCAAGCCGCGCCTATATGACCGAAGAGACTTGTGAATGCAACAGGGAAAAATGAGGGTCGTTCGTGCTTCGAACAAGCCTTCATCAGGGTGAACTGACTGCTCGATCTTGTCCCGCGAGCAGGTTTCGCCTTAAAGGGATCGCCATCCTTGCAGGAACTTGGGCGGATATGCCGAAGACAACAGAAGAACTGCTCGACTATCTGGATGCGCTCGGCATCAGGACGACGACCGTCCGGCACGCGCCGCTCTTCACGGTGGCCGACTCCCAGGCGCTACGGGGCGAGATTCCTGGTGGGCACACGAAAAACCTGTTCCTCAAGGACAAGAAGGACAATTATTTCCTGGTGACGGTCGAGGAAGATGCCGAGATCGACCTGAAGCAAATCCATCACGTCATCGGGGCGGCGAGCCGCGTTTCCTTCGGCCGGCCGGAGGCGCTCATGGACCTTCTCGGCGTCATTCCGGGCGCGGTCACCGCCTTCGGTCTGGTCAATGACGACGCGGGGCGAGTAAGGTTCGTCATCGACGCGGCGCTGATGGAACACGGGACGATCAACGCGCACCCGCTGACCAACGAGGCCACGACATCCATAGCCGCCGAGGACCTGATGGCGTTTGTCCGGGCGACCGGGCATGAGCCTGCCATCTTGAAAGTCTCGGCCTGATCGCCACATGCTGGCCCATCGCGGCCCGATACTCGGAAGATTGAGATGAGTGACAACGGAAATCCTTTCGGCGGCATGGGCGGCCAATATTCGACCAGCGTGAGCTATGGGGCGCCCGCGCCAGCAAATGGTGCTGCGCCATCCGCGCCGCTGGAGGTCAAGGACGTGACGACTGCGGGCTTTGCAGTCGACGTGATCCAGGAGTCACGCAAGCTTCCCGTGCTGGTCGATTTCTGGGCGCCGTGGTGCGGACCCTGCAAACAGCTGCAGCCGGCGCTTGAGCGCGTCGTGGCGGCCGCCAGGGGTGCGGTGAAGCTCGTCAAGATGAACATCGACGAGCATCCGGCGATCGCCGGCCAGCTCGGCATCCAATCCATCCCCGCGGTCATCGCCTTCCGCAACGGCCAGCCTGTCGACGGCTTCATGGGCGCTGTTCCGGAAAGCCAGATTCGCGATTTCATCGAAAAGCTGGTCGGGAAAGATGGGGGGGCGCCGCAGATCGCGGAGGCGATCGCTGCGGCTGGCGAGGCGCGCGCGGCGGGTGATCTGCAGACGGCAGCCGGAATCTTTGATGCAATCTTGCAGGAGCAGCCCGAAAACATCGATGCGCTGGCGGGCCTGGCCGACATTCTGTTCGAGGTCGGCGATTCCGCGGCAGCCGAAGAGGCGCTCGCGCGCGTTCCGGTAGACAAGCAGGATGCTCCGGCGATAGCGGCGGTACGCGCCAAAATCGATCTTGCCAAGGAGGCCGCCAGCCTCGGAGACGCCGCCGCATTTGAGCGCAGGCTTGCCGAAGATCCGAAAGACCATCAGGCGCGCTTCGACCTTGCCATGGTCTTGAACGCCCAGGGAAAGCGGGACGAAGCGGCGGACAACCTGCTCGCCATTATCAAGGCTGATCGCACCTGGAATGACGATGGCGCGCGCGCGCAACTGCTGAAGTTCTTTGAGGCGTGGGGCATGACCGATGATGCAACGCTTGCGGCCCGCCGCAAGCTTTCGTCGGTTCTTTTCTCGTAGGGACAGCCTAGGCCGTCTTGAGAAAGGGCGGAACAGGCCCAGATTAACCTGCGGGACAAGAGCGCCGAAGATCGGAGCAGCCAGTGCAGGCAGGAAATGTCAATTATCGGCGGCAGGCGGATCTGCCGGAGGCCATATCGGTCTTTCCGCTGTCAGGTGCGCTTCTGCTGCCGGGTGGGCGCCTTCCGCTCAATATCTTCGAGCCCCGCTATCTGCAGATGATCGACGAGGCCATGAGCGGCGCGCGGCTGCTCGGCATGATCCAGCCGGGCTTTGACGGTGCAACGCGCGAGGATGGCGAGCCGGAGATCGTCAATGTGGGCTGCCTCGGCCGCATTACCTCGCTGACCGAGACCGGAGACGGGCGTTATATGATCGCGCTCCAGGGCGTGTGTCGTTTTCGCGTCGTGGAGGAACTGACTGTAAGAACACCGTTCCGGCAATGCCGCATCGCGTCTTTGCTGGCTGACCTCGACGAGGACCCCTCCGGTGCGCAGGTGAATCGGCCGGCGCTGCTCAGGACATTCCGGTCCTATCTCGAGGCCAACGACCTCGACGCGGATTGGCAGAGCGTCAGCCGCGCCGACAACGGCGTGCTGGTGAATGCCCTGTCGATGATGGCCCCTTACGGTCCCGCCGAAAAGCAGGCGCTGCTGGAGGCGCCGGACCTGAGGACGCGGGCCGAGACGCTGATCGCGCTGACTGAAATGGCGCTCGCGCGCGACGAGGATTTTGGATCAAGCCTGCAATAGGAGGATGGGCATGAGCGAGACAGAGCGCGTTTCCGGCATCGATGTGAAGATGCTCGAACTTCTGTCGTGCCCCCTGACCAAGGGGCCGCTCACCTGGGACGCGGAGCGTTGCGAACTCGTCTCCAGGGTGGCGCGTCTCGCCTACCCAGTTCGTGACGGCATTCCGGTCCTGCTGCCGTCGGAAGCGCGCAGCATCGATGCCAGCGAGAGCATACCGCCTGCACGGGAATGAGCCGTTAAGGCGTGCCGCCTACTGAAAGTTTCGTCCCTTGGGCATTACGCTGCTCGCCTCCGCATGCGCTTGGCTGTCATTTGCCGGTTGATGAACTGACGGCGGCCTGAGGCGCTGGTCGGTACCCGGGCGCTTGATTTCGTCGGCGCGTGCTAGTGTCTCGATCGACCGCGCCTTTTCGGACAGATCGGAGAGCCACGGGGTCAGATCCTCCATCGTCTGCGCAACGATGTGGATGACTCCGGACTCGCATTGCAGCCGCCCGGCGACGCGGATGAATTTCGATCCCATGATGACCGGCAGCAATCTTTCGAAATCACGCTGCCATACGATGATGTTGGCGATGCCGTTCTCATCTTCCAGCGTCAGGAAGATGGCGTTCCCCTTGCCCGGCCGCTGGCGCACCAGGACGAGCCCGGCAACGACGATGCGACTTCCGTTCCTGACGTCAGGAAGACGCTCGTTCGGCGTCACGCGCGACGCGTTCAGCCTTCCACGCAGGAAGGAGAGCGGATGCGCCTTGAGCGACAGGCCGAGCGCTCGATAATCATGGATGACATGTTCGCCGGCCGGCATCACGGGCAGGCACGTTGCGGGTTCGTTGTCGCGCAGGCGCAGGTGGGGCCGATCGAAAAGCGGCATGGTCTCGGCCGCACTTTTCCGGTCGAGCGCGCGAACCTGCCAGAGCGCTGCGCGGCGATCGAGACCAATCGAGCGGAAGGCGTCCGCCTGCGCCAGCTTTTCGATCGCACCGACATCGAGGCCGGAACGCAGCCAGACATCGCGCACTGATTCATAGCCGGCACCGCGCTTCTCTACGAAGGCTTCCATGTTTTCCAGGGACAGTCCCTTGATCTGGCGGAAGCCGAGCCGGACGGCATGCGTCGTCCTGATGACACCGCGCATCTCCGCGTGCTTTTCCAGAATACGCTTGGGCACGAACTCCGCCTTCTCGAGCGTGCAGTCCCAGATCGAATGATTGATGTCGACCGCCCTGATTTCGACGCCGTGGTCGCGCGCATCTCGCACGAGTTGGGCCGGCGCATAAAAGCCCATCGGCTGTGAGTTCAGGATCGCCGCGCAGAAGACGTCGGGATAGAAGGTCTTGAACCAGCAGGACGCATAGACGAGCAGCGCGAAGGAGGCCGCGTGGCTTTCGGGAAACCCGTATTCGCCGAAGCCTTCGATCTGTGCGAAGCAGCGCTCAGCGAATTCGCGCTCATAGTCGTTATCAGTCATTCCCTTGATGAATTCGTCGCGAAGCTTGTGGATCGTACCAGTGCGCCTGAAGGTTGCCATCGCTCGGCGAAGTTTGTCTGCTTTCGCGGGGGCAAACCCCGCGCATTCAATGGCGATACGCATCGCCTGCTCTTGGAATAAGGGAACGCCGAGAGTGCGTTCCAGAATCTTTCCAAGGTTGCCAGGGGCTTCAATCTTTTCCTTTCCGGTTCGTCGTCGCAGGTAAGGATGCACCATGTTGCCTTGGATGGGACCAGGGCGGACGATCGCAACCTCAATGACCAGATCGTAGAACTTCTGGGGCCGGAGACGGGGCAACATCGACATCTGCGCACGCGACTCGATCTGGAAAACGCCGAGCGTGTCGGCACGACAGATCATGTCATAGACCTCGGGCAATCCCTCTTTGATGGTCGCAAGGCTGTGGGCGGGCTCTTCGGGATAATGGTTCTTCACGAGCACGAAACAGCGCTTGAGGCAGGAAAGCATGCCGAGCGCCAGCACGTCGAACTTGAACAGGCCAGTGGCGTCGAGATCGTCCTTGTCCCACTCAACCATTTTCCGGTCGTCCATCGCCGTCTTGACGATCGGCACGATCTCGTCGAGCCGGTCCCTGGTGATGACAAAGCCACCGACATGCTGGGTCAGGTGACGAGGAAACTCGAGAATCTCGTTGGCAAGGGAAATGACATGGCTCGCCATCGGATCTGACTTTTTCAGCCCTCCGGCTACTGCCTCCTTTTCCCCCATCTTGGACGACCACCATCCCCAGACCGAGCCGGAAAGAGCACTCTGGACATCGTCCGACAGGCCCATAGCCTTGGAAACTTCGCGGAGGGCCGAGCGGCCTCGATAGCTGATGACGGCGGCAGCAAGCGACGTGTGCTTGTCGCTATATTTTTCATAAACGTATCGGAGCACCTCGGGTCGCCGCTCGTGCTCAAAGTCGACGTCGATATCCGGCGGCTCGCCACGCTCCTCGGAAATGAATCGTTCAAAAAGCGTGTCCATGCGATCGGGACCGATATCGGTGATGCACAAGCAATAGCAAATGAGGGAGTTCGCCGCCGACCCTCGCCCCTGGCAGAGGACTTTCAGTTCTTCGCGGGCATGGCGAACAATGTCGTGAACGATGAGGAAGTAACCGGCGTAGCCGAGTTTCCTCACAAGCATAAGTTCGTGTTCGAGGGTTTCCTTGTCCTTAGGCTTTATTCCTCCGGGCCAGCGAAAGGCTGCGCCTTCCCACGTCAGTCTTTCCAACTCTTCCTGCTGCGTGGCCCCATCGCGCGTTTTTTCGTCGGGAAGATTGTATTTGAGTTCCTCAAGCGAGAATTTCAGTTCGCCGGCAAACCTCACCGTTTCAGCGATAGCCCTCGGGTGATCGCGGAACAGCCGCGCCATCTCTTCGGGCGTCTTCATGTGGCGTTCGGCGTTCGCGTCGAGTTCGAAGCCGGCATTCATCACCGTCGTCTTGAGGCGGATCGCAGTGAGCACGTCCTGAAGCGGACGCCGTTCGGCTGCGTGATAAAGCACGTCGTTGGTCGCCATCATCGGCATGCCGGCAGCCCTGGCCAAGGCGGCCGCCTCGTCCAGCCGGAAGCGATCATTGCCTGAATAGGACGGCGAGACGGCGAGGCGGATCGCCTTGCCGAAGCGCTGTGTCAACTCGCGCAGGAGAACAAGGATTGCGTCGGCTTCGCCTTCGACATCGGGGAGCACGGCGAGCGACATGCAGTCACCCCATTCCAGAAGGTCGGCCTTGTAGAGATGCGGGTCGCCCTTGGGGCTTTCATCGCGCATATTGGCCTGGGTCAGCAGGCGGCAGAGATTGCCCCAGCCCCTGCGGTCGCGTGGATAGGCGAGCACGTCGGGGGTACCGTCACAGAAGACCAGCCGCGCGCCTGGGTGATAGGGCAGCGAGACTGGCTTCCCGTCAGGACCGGTCCCGACATGTTTCGATTGGCTCCATGCGCGCACCACGCCGGCGACCGTGTTGCGATCTGCCAGCCCCATGCCGGCATGGCCGAGAAAGGCGGCGGCAACGACCAGTTCCTCGGGTTTGGACGCGCCGCGCAGGAAGGAGAAATTCGATTGGACACCGAACTCGACATAGGCGGGATCACTCATGCCGAGACGCCTTGCAGATACCAGCGCGGGACGACTTCCTGCCTGCCGTAGAGACCTTCGCGATAGAGCCAGAAACGGTGGCCCTCGCTATCCTCGACCCGAAAGTAATCGCGGGTCATCCGTGCCGTTTCGATGGCCACGGCCTCCTTTTGCGCTGCTTCCCGTTTCGCTTCCCTCTCGTCCTTGTCCATTTCGGTCTCGTCCGCCTCGACATCAGGGACACTCGTCAGCCACCATTCAGGCGAAATCCGCTCGGGCCCTTCCGCACGCGCCACGCGATGCACGCTGCGCCGCCAGCGGAAATTGCGCGGCGGCCCCTCCGGCACTTCCGTGAGAGGCACCTCAATGGGTTCCGGTCTTGCGAAAAGGCGCAGCGGACGCTCCGGGTTATGAACGGTTGGTGGTTGGCGTGGACCCGCTCCGCCATCAAAGAGGACGAGGAGGGACGCACGTTCAGGCACATGACTTTGCGCCAGATGAGGCTGCAGCACGGAAGCCGTTCCGAGACGGGCCCGTACGCGGTCGGCAAAGAGCACGATGTCCTCGCCCTGCGTGCTGCCTGCGCCGGCAAGGTCCGCCTGCGGCATGTCCAGCCTGGCCGTCTCGAAAGCCGAGAGCCGCACGAGATCGAATCCGTAACCGGGCTCCAGTGTAGTCCCGAGCGCCGCAAGCCGCTCGTGGAAGAGCCTGCCGACGGGACCGGCTTCGCGCAGCGGCAGGGAAGAGCCGACGGAAATCCGGCTGACCGCGCCATCAACCCTGAAAAGCAGGAGTTCAAATACTCTCGCACCTTCGCCTCGGCGTTCGAGGTCGCGCCGAAGACTGCCGGAAAGCAGCAGAAGCAGTCGTTCTATATCCTCCACCAGGCCGATCGGCTCGGCGAGATGCCGCTCGACCGAGAGAGCCGCCACAGGCAGGCGTGGCGAGATCGACTCCTCTATCTCCCCCAGTGCCTGGTCGAGCCTCAGAAGCAGGAGACTGCCGAAACGGCGGGCAAGCGGCGCACGGGGCGCGGTCAGGATCATGCCGATCGCCCTCAGGCCCACACTTTCGAGGCCGGAAATGGTCCTGGCTTCGATCCTGAGCGCGGCGAGCGGCAGGTTTTCCAGAAAGGAGCGCTCGTCGCCTTCCTGAAGGATTGTTCCGGTGGCGGAAAAGCGCGCAGCCGCCCATGCAGCACCCGGCGTCGAGGCAAGTCCCGCACGAACGCGAAAGCCCTGCTCGGAAAAGCGTTCCAGCATGCCGGCCAGCATCGCCTTCTCGCCACCGAACAGATGGACACAGCCGGTGACGTCAAGAAAAAGCCCTTCCACTCCATCAAGCGCGACGAGCGGCGTATAGCGATCGCACCAGTCCGCCAGCGCTTCGAGCAGACGCCTGTCGGCTTCTGCGTCCTCGGCGATGACCTCGATACCCGGATGCATGGCGCGTGCGTCGGCGATGCCCATGCCGGGCTTCAGCCTGAGTCGCGCCGCTTCCTCATCCATGGCCGCGATGCGCTGGGTGTTGTTCTCCTGACGGCTGACCACCAGCGGGGGTCGACCCTGCCGGGGAAGAGAACGCCAGGATCGTCCCAGGCGCTGCCGCAGCAGTCGCTCGGTGCTGAGATGCGGGAACCACAACGACAGGATCCGCCGCCGTTCTTTCGTGAAAGGCGTGTGCATGGGCATTCCATTCGAGGATGAATTCGCTTGGTGGGTTGATGCGGTTCTTGGTTATGCGGACAAGGAAGGCCGGCGGTCCGATCGAGCGGGCGAGCGGTTTTCCCAACAGGTAGCGTGTCCCCGCCGGCGCTGACGTTATGACCATGCGGAACGGCGCCGCGGTCGGTTCGCAAACGGCCATCTGGCGCAGGAGGAAAAGCGGGCGGCCGGCATCGAGCGCACGGCGGTGAAGCCGTCGCGTCGCGGTAAGGTCGAGATGGGCGGATGGACCTCGCGTCTCGAGGAGGATCGCTGCGAAGCCGTCGATGGAGGCGGCCTGTTCGGCAATCCACAAGGCGTCGTTCAGCTTCTGGGCCTGCGCGATCAAAAGCCGCGATGGATCGATGCCGTGAAGAAAGCGGATGCCCGGCGGATAGGGGTAGCCCGCCTCGCGAAAACTTTCCGACAGGCCGACCCACAGGAGCGGAGACGACGTTCGCTCGACCAGAAGATGCACAAGCCCCATGACGAAGCCCGCAGCGGCGCCTGCGTCGCGCATGCCGGTCGCATGGATTTCGGTCAGCCCCGCGCCGGGCAGGCCGCCGCCAAGCGCAGCGTCGAACCTTTCTGCCCCGGTCGCGAGGAAGTCACCCTGCGGAAGGCCATCCTGCCGCCGCAGGTGCACGTCGCCATGCTCGCCATCGAATGTCTCGGCGAGGCGACCTTCAATCTTCGCGATCTGATGGCGCAGGGAAACAATGGTTTCCCGCGCCACGGCAGACGAGGCCATGGCGACACTTCTTCCGAAATTTGTTCCTGTTATGTTCTAATAGATTCCAGAGCCATTTCGAAGAGTCAAGCGGGCCCGAAGAAGAATTTATTCCTCGCCTGTATACCTCTTCTGCTGGCCGGTTTTCCTTAATGCAGCCATCAGCCTCGAAACGCGGGGAGAGAACAGCTATATGGGCCCTCAAAGGATAAAGAATGGCCCGCATCTATCAGACACGTTCCTGGCACGAGCACATGTCGCCTTCGATGGAGGAGATGGAACTGCTCGCGCTGGAAGCCTACGCACATCTGCCCGAGCAGTTCCGCTCCCTGACGGGGGAGATCGTCATCCAGGTCGCCGAGTTCCCGACCGACGAGATCATGGACGATCTGTCGCTCGAAAGCCCGTTCGACCTGCTCGGCCTGTTCGAGGGGCGCGGCATAGCCGAGCGCTGGAACCCCCAGACCGGCGAGGGCCCGAACCGCGTCACCCTCTACCGCCGCGCCATCCTCGACTACTGGGCGGAGAACGAGGAGACGCTGGGCTCCATCGTCACGCATGTGCTCATCCATGAGATCGGCCATCATTTCGGCCTCTCCGATGACGACATGGAGAAGATCGAGGAGAACGCCGACCTCGAGCCGGACGAACAGCCCGTCCAGGCCTCCTGACGACAGGCGTCCCGATCGGCAACCGGGTCAGTAGTCGGAAAGCTTCATCGCCGGATCGTAGTCGACCCCCTCGACGTCTTTCACCACGGCCTGGCCGCAGCGCATGGACTTCGTTTCGGCGTCGAAGGCATAGGTCGGCGACCCCTGAAGCTGCCAGCCCTTGTTCAGCGCCGCCGTCACCTTGTGGCAGAAGCTGGAATCGTCCGGTCCGGTCAGGAAGCGGTAAAGCCTCATCGTCTAGCTCCTTCCCGCCCGTCCCAGCAGGCGCTCGGCCTGCGCGAGATGCAGCCGCTCGACCATCCTGCCATCGAGGGAGATGACGCCCTTGCCGGCGTTTTCGGGCAGCGCAAAGGCGGCGCGGATGGCCTCGGCTTCCGCGACTGCATCCGGCGACGGTGAAAAAGCCTTGAGCGCCGGCTCGATCTGGGCCGGATGGATGAGCGTCTTGCCGTCAAAGCCCATCGCCGCGCCTTCCGCGCACTCACGCGCAAAGGCGTCCAGATCGCGAAAATCGTTGCTGACGCCGTCGAGTACGTCTAGCCCGCCCGCGCAGGCGGCGAGCACCATCTGCATCAGCCATGGCGTGATGTAGCGGCGGTCGGGCGTGGCGAGCACACCCGTTTCCTTGACCAGGTCGTTGGTGCCGGCGACGAAACAATCGAGCCGGGCGGCGCGGTCGCGACCGAATTCCGCCAGCGCGCCGAGGTTCAGCATCGCCTTCGGCGTCTCGATCATGATCCACAGCGCCATCCCCTCCGGCGCGTCGGTCTCGTCCAGCGCATCGTCGAAATCGTGGATGTCGCGCGGGGTGTTCACCTTCGGCAGGAGGACGGCGTCAGGTGCGCAGGCGCGAGCGGCGAGCAGATCCTCGGTGCCCCACTCGGTGGCGAGCGCGTTGACCCGGATAACCAGTTCAGGCGTCTTTTCCGGGCGGTTCGCAAACCAGCCGCGCAGACGTTCCCGTGCCGCGGCCTTCTCTGCCGGCGCAACCGCGTCCTCCAGGTCGAAGATCACGGCGTCGCAGGCAAGCGACGCTGCCTTGGCGATCGCTTTTTCATTGGATGCCGGCACATAGAGGACCGCGCGTCGAGGTTGGTGGCTTCTTTCGCTCATGGAATGGCCGGATGACAGGAATTCTGTGGCATTTGGCCTTCTTGCCCGGCAAAGTTGGCCCTTGCAAGGGTGTAGCCATGGGTGTTTCGCCCGGAAGAAGGTTCAGGAACGCGACATGACGCAATACGACGTGGTCATCATCGGCGGTGCGATCGTCGGCAGCTCGGTCGCCTACTATCTGCGCGAGGAGGGCTTTACCGGCACGATCGCACTGGTCGAGCGCGATCCCCAATTCACGCATGCCGCCACCACGCTGTCCTGCGCCTCGATCCGCCAGCAATTCTCGATTCCGGAAAACATCCGGCTGTCGCAGTTCACGCTTGGGCTTTTCCGCAGGCTGAAGCAGGAGTTCGGCTCCGACGCCGATATCGGGTTCCGCGAAAACGGCTACCTGATCCTTGCGACCGAGGAAGGCCTGCCTGTCCTGAAAGCCAACAACGAGGCGCAGCAGGCGGAGGGCGCGGATATCGTCATCGAGGATGCGCAGGCGCTGGCAAGGCGCTTTCCGTGGCTGTCGCTCGACGGCATCGCGGCCGGCGCATTCGGGCGCACCGGCGAGGGCTGGTTCGACGCGCACGCCTATCTGCAGCTCTTCCGCAGGGCGCTGCGGACCAAAAACATCGACTTCGTGCAGGCCTCGGTCACCGGCATCGAGCGGCAGGGCGACCGCATCGTATCAGTGACGCTGGACAATGGCGAAAGGCTGGAGGCCGGCATCGTCGTCAACGCAGCCGGACCGAACGCCGGCAAGGTGTCGTCGCTTGCCGGCATTGCGCTGCCGGTGGAGCCGCGCAAGCGCTCGGTCTTCGTGTTCGAGGCGCGCGACAGGTTCGACGACATGCCTCTGGTCGTCGATCCCGGTGGCGTTTATGTCCGCCCGGAAGGCTCCGTCTACATAACTGGTGGCGCCGAGGACGAGGAACACGAGGGTGCTGCCGACCCGACCGACTTCGAGCCCGACTGGTCGCTGTTCGAGGAGAAGATTTGGCCAGTGCTGGCTACGCGCGTTCCTGCCTTCGAGGCGATCAAGGCGACGCGCGCCTGGGCCGGTCATTACGACTACAACGCGCTCGACCAGAACGCCGTCATCGGCCCGCATCCGGAAATGTCGAACTTCATCTTCGCCAACGGCTTTTCGGGCCATGGGCTGCAGCAGGGCCCAGCCGTCGGACGCGCTATTGCCGAACTGATCGTCCATGGCGGCTATCGCACGATCGATTGCACCGTCTTCGGCTACGAGCGCATTCGCGAAAACCGCCCTTATCGCGAGTTGAACGTGATCTGACCTTAGCCCTTTGATTCAGGGGCGGCTTTTGTGTAAAGCGACCGCAGCGAAAACAGGCCGGAAAGGCAGGTCTAGAGAGCCATGGACAAGTTCACCAAGCTGACGGGCGTCGCGGCGCCCTTGCCGATCGTCAATGTCGACACCGACATGATCATCCCCAAGGATTACCTGAAGACGATCAAGCGCACGGGGTTGAGCGCCGGCCTCTTCGCCGAGATGCGTTTCAACGAGGATGGCTTGGAGAACCCGGATTTCGTGCTCAACAAGCACGCCTACCGCAACGCGCAGATCCTCGTGGCGGGCGACAATTTCGGCTGCGGGTCGAGCCGCGAGCATGCGCCGTGGGCGCTGCTCGACTTCGGCATACGCTGCGTTATCTCGACCAGCTTCGCCGACATCTTCTACAACAACTGCTTCAAGAACGGCATCCTGCCGGTCACCGTCAGCCCCGAAGATCTTGAGAAGCTGCTGGACGATGCCTCGCGCGGCGCCAACGCCACCATCACGGTCGACCTTGAAGCCAAGGAAATCCGCGGCCCGGACGGTGGCGTCATCACCTTCGACCTCGACGACTTCAAGCGTCATTGCCTGCTGAACGGTCTGGACGACATCGGACTGACCATGGAGAAGGCTTCGGACATCACGAGCTACGAACAGAAGCTCGCCGAGAACCGCCCGTGGGCATAGGCTGAAGCCCGTGTCACCTCGCAAGCTGATCTCCACCGGCTCGCCCTTCGAGAAGACCGCCGGCTATAGCCGAGCGGTCGTGCAGGGCGACTGGTGTTTCGTCGCCGGCACCACCGGCTACGACTACACAACCATGACGATGCCCGACAGCGTCGAGGATCAGACGCGCAACTGCCTTGCCACGATCGGCAAGGCGCTGGCCGAAGGCGGCTTCTCTCTCGAGGACGTGGTGCGGGCGCATTACTACATCACCGACCAGTCCTATGCCGACATCGTGTTCCCGATTCTCGGCGAGACGTTCGGCGACATCCGGCCGGCCGCGACGATGATCGTGTGCCAGCTCAACAAGCCCGAGATGAAGATCGAGATCGAGGTCACGGCGCTGCGGCGCACGGCCTGATCGCGGCATGGCGCACGGCATCCACCATGTCACGCTGATCACCCGCAAGGTGCAGGCGAACGTCGATTTCTACGCCGGCTTCCTTGGCCTCAGGCTCGTCAAGCGCACGGCGGGCTTCGAGGACGCCAACCAGCTCCATCTGATCTATGGCGATGCGGCTGGCAGTCCCGGCACGCTCGTCACCTTCCTTGTCTGGGAGGACGGCGCACCGGGCCGTGTCGGTCTCGGCCAGATCAGTGAACTGTCGCTTGCCATCGACAAGGCGAGCATAGGTTTCTGGCTGACACGCGCGCTGTCATTCGGGGTTCAGGTCGAAGGGCCTGCCGACGAGTTCGGCGAACCCGTGCTGCGCCTGAAGGACCCTGATGGCATCATCGTGAAACTGGTCGGGACGGAGGGCATGCCTTCGCCGAATCCTTGGCCGGCTAAGGGTATCCCGGCGCAGGATGTCGTCGGCCCCGTCCGCGCCGTGACAATCCTTGCCGAGGACGCCGACCTCACCGCGAGCTTCCTCAAGCGCCATTTTGGCTACCGTGACGGCGCACGCAATGAAGCCGCTACGCGGGTCGTTTCCCCGTCGGGCGATGCAATAGACCTCAGGCAGGCGGCCGGTTTCTGGACCAGCGCGCCTGGCACTGGAACCGTTGATCACGTCGCCCTGCGCGCAACCCACATCGCCGAGGTCGAGGCCACGCAGGCGGAACTCTCCACATCGAATGCGTCCGCCACCAATGCCCACGACCGCAAATATTTCTATTCGCTCTACGTCCGCGAACCCGGCGGTGCGCTGATCGAGCTCGCGACGGACGGGCCGGGCATGACGGTAGACGAACCTGCTGAAAGCCTTGGCGAGAAACTGTTCTTCCCGCCGGGATTGCCTGAACCCGAGGCCGACATGACGGCGCGCCTGCCGCAATTCGGCATGCCGGGCGAGCCGAGGACGATCTATCGCAACCTTCCCTTCGTGCACCGCATTTTCGAACCCGAGCAACCGGATGGCTCGACGCTGATCCTGCTGCACGGCTCGGGCGGCAACGAAACAAGCCTGCTCGCCTTTGGCCGGCGGGTTGCTCCGCAGTCCACGCTGCTCGCATTGAGAGGCCGCAGCGTCGAAGAAGGGGCGCCGCGCTGGTTCCGTCGCTTCCCCAGCGGTTTCGACCAGGCCGACATTCGCGCCGAGGCTGATGCCTTTGCAGCGTTCATCGAAGGCGCGTTGGCCGCCTATGGGATCGATCTGCAAAAGACGCTCTTCATTGGCCAGTCGAACGGCGCGAACTTCATCGCGGCCTTCATGCAGCTTCATCCCGGCATTGTCCGGCTTGCGGCACTGCTGCGACCGGTGCAGGTGCTCGATGAAGCACCAACGCCGGACCTCGCCCAAGTGGAGGTTCTGGCAGCATTGGGCTCGACGGACCCCTTCCGCGACGGTGGCTCGGACCTTGCCGCCACTCTTCGCGAGTGTGGTGCGGAGGTCGAGGAAGTCATCGTCGAGGCCGGCCACGATCTGGCCGATGCGGATGCTCCCGCCGTGGCGGAATGGTTGCGACGCCGCAGGTTTTGACCCTTGCGCGTCCAACGCCGGGCGTTTAGCAAGGCACCGGTTTTGGCCACCCGTTCATTTTCAGACGCATAGGGGCGTTTCATGGCATCGAAGAAGCTTTTCCTCCTTCCCGGCGACGGCATCGGTCCCGAGGCCATGGGCGAGGTCAAGAAACTCATCGCCGCCATGAACGACAAGCTCGGGAGCGGTTTCGAAACAGAGGAAGGTCTGGTTGGCGGCTCGGCCTACGACGCGCACGGCCAGGCGATTTCCGAGAACGACATGGCTAAGGCGCTTGCCGCCGACGCGGTGCTGTTCGGCGCGGTCGGCGGCCCGAAATGGGACGGCGTTCCTTACGATGTCCGCCCCGAAGCCGGCCTGCTGCGCCTGCGCAAGGACCTTGAGCTGTTTGCGAACCTCCGTCCGGCCATCTGCTACCCGGCGCTCGCCGCGTCGTCGTCGCTGAAGCAGGACGTTGTCGAAGGCCTCGACATCCTCATCATCCGCGAACTGACCGGCGGCGTCTATTTCGGCGAGCCGAAGACGATCACCGATCTCGGCAACGGCCAGAAGCGCGCCATCGACACGCAGGTCTACGACACCTTCGAAATCGAGCGCATTTCGAGCGTCGCCTTCGAACTGGCCCGCACGCGCAAGAACCACGTCACCTCGATGGAAAAGCGCAACGTCATGAAATCGGGCGTGCTCTGGAACGAGGTGGTGACCGCCACGCACAAGGCGAAATATTCCGACGTGAAGCTCGACCACATGCTGGCCGACGCAGGCGGCATGCAGCTGGTGCGCTGGCCGAAGCAGTTCGACGTCATCGTCACCGACAATCTGTTCGGCGACATGCTTTCGGATATCGCCGCCATGCTCACAGGATCGATCGGCATGCTGCCATCGGCATCGCTTGGTGCACCCGACGCCAAGACCGGCAAGCGCAAGGCGCTCTACGAGCCGGTGCACGGCTCCGCGCCCGACATCGCCGGACAGGGCATCGCCAATCCGATCGCCATGCTCGCTTCCTTTGGCATGTGCCTGCGCTATTCCTTCAACATGATCGAGGAGGCCGACCGGCTCGACGCCGCCATCGCATCGGTACTCGACGCCGGCCTGCGCACGAAGGACATCATGTCGGAGGGCATGACCGAGATCGGCACCGTGGCGATGGGCGACGCAATCATCGCGAAGTTTCTCGTCTGAAGCTTATCCCCGCGCCACTCACCTGACTGATCCGGCCATTCGGCCGGAACTCGGTCAGGCTACTGTCCATCTGGCCATCGCAAATGTCGCTTTTGCCGCTACGCAAAACGCGCCGGACAGGCAATCTCGCCGGATGGACGCCAAAGCCTTCGCCCAAATGAGTTCATCCGACGCCGCGAGGCAGTCGCCGCGCATGCTGGTGGCCGTGGTGTCCGTCATTCTCTCGACGACGCTCATCGCCATCGGCAACGGGCTGATGTTCGCATACATCCCCGTGCGTCTCGGCGCGGAAGGCTTTGATCCGACGTGGGCCGGCAGCATCCTGACCGGCTTGTCTGCCGGCGGCATCGCTGGATGCCTGCTGACCGGCAAGCTTGTCAGCCGTATAGGACACGCCCGTGCCTACATGGTGATGTCCGCGCTGATCGTACTGTCCAATGCCGGCGTCGCGGCCGGCCCGTATCCGGTTGTCTGGATCGCCGCACGCGCACTCTACGGTTTTGGCATGTGCGCGCTGTTCATCGTGGCGCAAAGCTGGCTGAACGACGCCGTCGGCAATGCGATCCGCGGCCGCGTGATGGCCGTGTTCTACGTCAGCTACATCGTCGCGATGGGTCTCGGCTCGCTGATGATGGCGGTGCTCGACGTCAATTCTGCGCAGGCGCCACTGATCGGTATCGTCTTTACCGCGCTGTCCATGCTGCCTGTCGGAATGACCCGGCTTGCGCAGCCGCCAGCGCCACAGGCCGCGTCCGTTGCGCTCAGGCGATCGTGGCGGATTTCGCCGGTCGGCGTCACCGGCATGCTGGCCGTAGGCGGGCTTTCGATGATGATCGCGGGCTTTGCCCCGATCCACGCTACGACGAAAGGGTTCTCCCAACAGGAAGTGGCGGCGCTGATGTTCGCGATGCCGCTCGGCGCGCTGATCCTGCAGATTCCGTTCGGCTGGATTTCCGACCGGACCGACCGGCGCTATGTGTTGATCGCGGCTTCGCTGCTGGTGGGGGTGACAGGTATCGCCGCCGCCCGTTTCGATGCAGCGCCGCTTGTCGTTATCCTGGCGATCTATTTGATCTGGAGCGGCGCGTCGGAATCCATCTACTCGCTCTCGACCGCCCATGCGAGCGACCGCGCTTCGCAGGAGGATCTGGTGGCGCTTTCCGCCACCCTTCTTTTCACCTGGTCGGTGGCCGGGTTCATCACCCCTGCCGTCGGAACCGTGCTCACCGCCACCTTCGGCACCCAGTCCTTCATCTATGTGGCGATCTCGATCGCATTTGCCTATGCGCTCTTCGTTGTCTGGCGTGTCTCGACAACGCGTCCCGTTCCAGCCGAGGAGACCGGCAATTTCGCGCCGATGACGGCACAGGCGCCGGTGCCGGTCGATCTGGCGTTTCCGACGGACCAGGACCCCCGATAGCGAACCTCAGTCCCTACTGGGTTGGCATCGAGCCGCGGTAGACGACTTCCTGCTGCAGAAAAGGCATCGAGATGCCTTTTCTGTCGAAGGTCAGCTTTGCGAGCTTGGTCAGGTCCAGCTTGGTGCTGAAGAAGTCCTTGTCGTTGGTCCAGTAGCGCAACGTGATGGAAACGGCGCTGTCGCCGAGCTCGCTGACAAAGGCCACCGGCGCCGGCTGGTGGCTGACACGCCTGTCCGCGCGCGCAAGATCGATCATTGTCGCCTGGGCGAGGTCGATGTCATCGCCGTAGCCAATGCCGACCGTTATGTCGTTTCGCCTGACACCGTTGCGGTTCATGTTGTAGACCGGCTCGTTCCAGAGTTTCGAGTTCGGCGCCAGGATGTATGTACCGTCGACCGCCCGCAGGCGCGTCGCGAAAAGGCCGATCTCTTCCACCGTACCGTCTATCGCCCCGACCTTGATCGCCTCCCCTATTCGGAACGGCCTCAGGAACAAGAGCATCATTCCGGCCGCGATGTTCTGCAGCGTTCCCTGCAGGGCGAGGCCGATGGCGAGGCCGATGGCGCCGATCGCGGCGATGATCGATGCCGTCTGGACGCCGAACTGACCGAGCACCATCACGATTACGATGATGAGGATCGCGTAGCGTGCACCCGTTGATATGAAGCGCGAAAGCGTAGTGTCGAACCCTCGCACCTTGCCAAGTCCCGCAAAGATCGAACGCTCGACAAATCCCGCGACGATCCAACCGGCGACCAGCAGGATGACGGCGCCGATGACCGAAAAAGAGTAGGAGATGGCCAGTCCGCTGACCTGTGCCACGCCGGCCTGGATGGCGATCCATGTGTTCTGGGGGTCGAGTTCCATGCTTGGCTCCGTCTTGTCTACCAAGCCATAACCCATTCTGCGCCGATGCGTTCCGGTCGGCAGTTGCTCGCGTGCAGCCGTCTTGAAACTGCAATGCAACTCTGCCTATCTTCATGGTGCCGGCTGATTTGCGCCGGTGGTTGTTCTGTCGTGAAAGGAAAGACACTGAGAACAGCATTACGGAAGAAGGCGGACATTCTGCCTTCGCCGGCCGGGTTAGGCGGCAGTGACGCTTCGTCCCGCGCCCTACAAACAGTCCTTGCCAGTCTGGAAGACTCCAAGGCAGAAAACATCGTCTCCATCGACATTCAGGGCAAATCCAGTCTCGGCGACTATATGGTCGTCGCGTCAGGCCGTTCGCACCGCCATGTCGCCGCCGTCTCCGAGCACCTGCTGAAGGCGCTGAAGGAAGCCGGGCTGGGCAACGCGCGGGTCGAGGGTCTGTCCGGCGCGGACTGGGTCCTCATCGATGCAGGCGACGTGATCGTGCACGTCTTCCGCCCCGAAATCCGCGAGTTCTACAACATCGAGAAGATGTGGCAGGCTCCGGATCTCGAGGAAGAGACGATCCACTAGGCAGGGAGGATCGGTCCGTCAGGATCGGTCGAACGTCCGGCCGTACGGGAATTCCGGAACCGGCGCGGTTTCGGTATACCCTTGTGCGGCGTGGAACGAGGCCCGTGGACGGATGAAGATTTCCTTATTTGCCGTGGGCCGCATGAAGTCCGGCCCCGAGAAGGAACTTGCCGACCGCTACGTCGAGCGGTTCGCGAAGAGCGGTCCGCCCTTGGGCCTGGAATTTGCCGGCCTGACCGAAATCCCGGAAAGCCGCGCGCATTCGACCGCCGAGCGCAAGCGTGAGGAAGGCGAGCGGCTAAGGCAGCACGTGGCCGGCGGTGCGCTCATCCTGCTCGACGAGCGCGGCAAGAACATCACCTCGCAGCATTTTGCCGATCGCATCGCTGCTTTTCGCGATGGCGGGCGGCGATCGCTGGTCGTCGCGATCGGCGGGCCTGATGGCCACGATCCGTCGCTGCGCGAGAGCGCCGATCTGGTCCTTTCCTTCGGCGCGCAGACATGGCCGCACCAGATGGTGCGCATCATGCTCGGCGAACAGCTGTACCGTGCCGCCACGATCCTGTCCGGCCATCCCTATCACCGCGTTTGATCTGTGGCCCGTCCAAGCCCTGCTGATTTCCGACAAAATCCGATGCCATGCGGATCGAACCGGCACGCATGGTTGATGCTTCGTTAACGAAGCGGCCGCTAGGATCGGTGTTTCGGCGCGCGGGCAGGCCGCGGTCGCGGATTTCGAGACGAATGACGGTTTCGCCAGGGGAACGAACAGGGTGGTGGCGCGCGACGGCGATGGCGTTGTCGCTTGCCGCCGTGCCGTCCTTCCCCATTGCCGCCGAAGCGCAGTCCGCGACCCTCGAATGGCGCGAGATGAACGAGCGGCGCGCCGAATACGATCGCGTCGCCCGCGAAATCACCCTTTCCGAAGAGCGGCGCGCGTCGCTTGCGGCCGACATTGCCAAGATCAAGAAGGACAGCACATCGATCACCGCCGCGCTCATCCAGTCGGCCAAGACCGAGCGGAAGCTGAGTCAGGACATCGAAGACATTACCGGCCGCGTCGAGGCGTTGAAGACGCAGGAGGACGGCATCAAGGCCTCGCTTGCCGCCCGGCGCGCGGTTCTCGCCGAAGTTCTGGGGGCGCTCCAGCGCATGGGGCTGAACCCGCCGCCTGCGATCCTCGTGACGCCGGACGACGCGTTGGCTTCCGTGCGCAGCGCCATCATGCTGGGCGCGGTGGTGCCGGGCCTGCGCAAGGAGACCGAGGCGCTGGTCGCCGACCTCACCGAGCTTTCGCGCATCGCAGCCTCGATCGAGGATGAGCGCGGTCGTCTGGCCGCGGCCTTCTCGGAGCAACTCGCGGAAAAGAACCGCCTGGAACTCCTCGTCCAGGAAAAGCAGCGCCTGCAAGCCGAGCAGGAAACGGCGCTTGTCTCGGAGAAGGACCGCGCTGCCGAACTCGCCGGCAAGGCGAGGACCCTGAAGGAGCTTGTCGCCGCACTCGAAAAACAGATGGACGAAGCGCAGAAGGCGCGGCTGGCGGAAGCCGAACGCAAGCGCCAGACCGACGAGTTCGCAACGCTGCCTGTTCCCGAGGAGAATCAACTGGCGCCGAGCGTCTCGTTCGCGTCCCTACGCGGCCGACTGGACCCGCCGGTTTCCGGGCGTTTCGTGCGCCGTTTCGCCGGCGACGACAATAACGGCGGCGTGATGCAGGGGGACATGCTTGCGACACAATCGGGAGCAATCGTCACCTCACCGTCTGACGGGAGCGTTCTTTATGCGGGGCCATTCCGTTCTTATGGACAACTCTTGATCCTGAATGCCGGGGACGGCTATCATATCGTCCTGGCCGGGATGAGCAGAATCAGTGTCGTGTCGGGGCAGGCCGTGCTGGCAGGCGAGCCGATCGGCGCGATGGGTGAGGCCAGGGTCGCGAGCGCCTCGGCGGAGACCCTTGGAAATGCTTCTGCGGAACTCTACGTGGAGTTCCGAAAAGATGGAAAACCCGTCGATCCAGCCCCGTGGTGGGCGGACCGGCAGTCTGGAAGGACAGCAAATGGTACGTAAAGTGTCGCTTCTGCTCGCAGGCGCCCTGATGGGAGCCTCGGCCATGAGCCTCGTCTACGGAGCGCCAGGTTCTACGGCCAACGCGGCAGGCTCCGATACATACAAGCAGCTTGCCATCTTCGGCGACATCTTCGAGCGGGTGCGCGCGCAGTACGTGACGCCGCCCGACGAGAAGTCGCTGGTCGAGAACGCCATCAACGGCATGCTGACCTCGCTCGATCCCCATTCGTCCTACATGAATCCCGAAGCCGCCAAGGACATGCGGGTCCAGACCAAGGGTGAGTTCGGCGGGCTCGGCATCGAAGTGACGATGGAAAACGAACTCGTGAAGGTGATCACGCCGATCGACGATACGCCCGCCGCGAAGGCCGGTGTGCGCGCCGGCGATTACATCGCCCAGATCGATGGCGAGGAAGTGCGCGGCCTGACGCTCAATGACGCCGTCGAGAAGATGCGCGGCCTGGTCAACACGCCGATCAAGCTGACGATCCTGCGCGAGGGCTCCGACAAGCCGATCGATATCACGGTGGTGCGCGACATCATCAAGGTGAAGGCGGTCAAGTACCGCGTCGAGGACGATGTCGGATACATGAAGATCACGTCCTTCACCGAAAAGACCTATGACGACCTCGAGGACGCGATAGCCAAGATCAAGGAACAGGTTCCGGACGACAAACTGAAGGGCTACGTGCTCGACCTGCGCCTCAACCCGGGCGGTCTGCTCGACCAGGCGGTCAGCGTCTCCGACGCCTTCCTCGACCGCGGCGAGATCGTCTCGACGCGTGGCCGCGACCCGAAGGACGTATCGCGCTTCGATGCGCGGGCGGGAGACGACATCGACGGCAAGCCGCTGATCGTGCTTGTCAACGGCGGCTCCGCAAGCGCCTCCGAGATCGTCGCGGGGGCGCTGCAGGATCATCGCCGCGCGACGGTGGTGGGTACGACCTCATTCGGCAAGGGATCGGTGCAGACTATCATTCCGTTGTCGGAGAATGGCGCGCTGCGTCTGACGACGGCGCTCTACTACACGCCGGCCGGCAAATCGATCCAGGGCAAGGGCATCTCGCCTGACATCAAGGTCGAGCAGCCGCTGCCGGAGGATCTGGAGGGTCGTGACGTTACCCGTGGCGAGTCTGATCTGAAGGGCCATATCAAGGGTGCCGAGGAGAGCGACGAAGGCTCGGGTTCGGCTGCCTACGTGCCGCCGGATCCAAAGGACGACGTGCAGCTCGGCTATGCACTCGACCTGCTTCGCGGCATCAAGACCGATCCGGCGTTTCCGCCGAATCCCGACAAGGCCGTGATGAACCAGTAAGGCTCGCGCCAGCCATAGGGTCTAGTGTGAATGCGTCCTGCCGGGACCGGAAGGTTCCGGCAGTTTGATTCAAGGACTTCCTATCAGGGAGTCGAACGGTGGGATCGAACGTGACGCATGTGACGAAGGACATCGAGCGTCCGCTGGGACAGACGAGGCGGACATCCGCTTCGTCGCGAGGTTTCCTGCCATCGACGGGTACGATCGCGCTGGGCGCAGGCATTGCCGCGCTGTTGGCCGCCTCCGCGGCGGTAGCGCTTCGCGAGCAGCCTTTCCGCAGCCCGGCAGTCGCGGTGACGTCCGTGCCGGAACCGGTCGTAGCCCCGGCGCCTGTGGACGTCGCCGCCGCCAAGCCGTCTGCCGAACCAAAGAAAACTGGGCCTTCGATCATCCGCGTCAATCCCGAGGAGAACCAGACCGGAAGCGGTGTGATCATCATCCGCGACCCGTCCGCTGTCGGGCAGGACCTCCGAGTAGCCCACATGCCCGACCGCGCGCTGATCGAGGAGAGCCAGAACGGACCGCTACCGATCCGCGCAGCCGATGGACGCCGTCCGTTCGACGTCTACGCAAGGCCATGGTCGGGGGCACGCGGCGCGCGCGTGGCGATCGTGATCGGCGGCCTTGCCGTATCACAGACCGGCACGCAGGCGGCGATCGAGAAGCTGCCCGCCGAGGTGACGCTCGCCTTTGCCAGCCAGGGCAATTCAATCGGCCGCTGGATGCAGGCGGCGCGCCGCAAGGGTCACGAAATCCTGATCCAGGCGCCGCTCGAACCCTTCGACTATCCGAACATCGATCCCGGCCGGAACACGCTGACGGTGGACGCCTCGGCGGAGGAAAACATCGAACGCCTGCAGTGGACCCTGTCGAGGACGACCAACTACACCGGCATCATGAACTATATGGGCGCAAGGTTCGTCGGCGACGCCAATGCCATGGGTCCTGTCATGGCCGAGCTCGGCCAGCGCGGACTGCTCTATCTCGACGACGGTTCGACCGCGCGGTCCGTCGCGCCCGACCTCGCCCTGAAGGACAAGGTGCCCTTCGCTGCCGGCGACGCGATCATTGATGGCGAACGCGAGCGTGGCGCCATCCTGAAGAAACTCGACCAGTTGGAAGCCACCGCAAGGGCCAAGGGCTTCGCGCTCGGCACAGGTTCGGCTTTCGACCTCACGGTCGATACCGTGACCTCCTGGGTCGCCGAAGCCAAGAAGCGCGGCATTGAGATCGTCCCTGTGTCGGCCATCGCGATGGACCCCGAGAAGGGTTGATCGTGTCGAAGAAGAAGCCCGTCGATCCGCAATCCCTACCCTATCGCCCCTGCGTCGGCATCATGGTGCTCAACCGGCAGAACCTCGTTTGGGTCGGCCATCGCATCGTCGAGCCGAAGGGAGAGATGGAAGGCGCAGAACATCTCTGGCAAATGCCTCAGGGCGGCATCGACAAGGGCGAGGATCCGCTTCCTGCCGCCCGTCGCGAGCTGTATGAGGAAACCGGCATGGAGAGCGTCGAGCTGATCGCCGAGGCCCCCGGCTGGATCAACTACGACCTGCCCACCCACCTCATCGGGATCGCGCTCAAGGGAAAATATCGCGGCCAGACCCAGAAGTGGTTCGCCTTCCGATTTCTCGGCGATGTCTCGGAAATCAGGATCGACCCGCCTCCCGGCGGCCACACCGCCGAGTTCGATGGATGGGACTGGCGCGGAATGGGCGACTTGCCCGGCCTCGTCGTGCCGTTCAAGAAGAAGGTCTATGACGAGGTCGTCGCGGCATTCCGGCATTTGGCCGGTTGAGTGCGCTGCCGCGTGCCCTCCCTGGCACGCAACCGCAATGGTTCGGTGCGATGAACCACGTACCTATCGATGCATCGGCGATCGATCCGCGAATTTGGTCGCCTATTGGGCCTCGGCCTCGAGCGAAGTAAAGGAAACGCAGGGCGCGGTCGCGGCAGTCCATGAGAAGCACCCGGTCTTTTTTGCAAGGCATCGCCTTACCGCTTCGCGTAAACAGAAGACTCTACGCCTCTGAGTTCAATTTACAGTGATTTATTGCATAATTGCCGTTTTCGGAGGTGATATGTTGCATAGTCAGCGGCTTCGATCTATTGATTGTTGCGAACAGGGACATTCGACGACAAGAAGTGGCCGCACATCAGACATTTCCGGATTGCGTCGGCGCCATTCTCACGATCGATCTGCAGGCCATCCGTGACAATTACCGGCGATTGAGCGCACGCCTGTCCGGCGCTGAATGTGCGGCGGTCGTAAAGGCCGATGGCTATGGACTGGGAGCTGCCGACATCTGCAATGCCCTCGCTTCCGAAGGCTGCCGCGCGTTTTTCGTCGCGCATCCCTCAGAAGCGCTGGAACTTCGCACGGCGCTCGGACCCCAGCCTGATATCTACATCCTGAACGGCGTCTATCCAGGAGCCGAGGAAGCATGTGCCCGGGCCGGGTTGATAGCGGTCGCCAACAGCACGGAGCAGCTTACGGCATGGCAGGCTGCTTCGCGTCGTCACGGCCCCCTGCCGGTGGCCATCCAGATCGACAGCGGCATGTCGCGGCTCGGGATGGCTCCCTCGGAAGTGCGGGCTCTCGCGCCGGACGCCTTCGAAGGGCTCGACCTCAGGCTCGTGATGAGCCACCTCGCCTGTGCCGACGAACCCGACAATCCGATAAACGGCATGCAGCGATCCGCCTTCGAGGAGTTGCACCGTCTCCTACCGCCCGCTCCCGCTTCACTCGCCAACTCATCCGGCATCTTTCTCGGCACGGATTTCCAGTACGACCTCGTACGGCCGGGTGCGGCGCTCTATGGCGTCAACCCGACGCCAGCGCGGGACAATCCGATGCGGCAGGTTGTCGGCCTGCAGGCGAAAGTCATCCAAAGCCGCGAACTGGCTGTCGACATCGGCATCGGCTACGGCCACGCCTACCGAACCACGGCTCCATTGCGGACGGCCACCATCGCGGTCGGCTATGCCGACGGCTGGCCGCGCAGGGCGGGTGCCGCGGCATGGCTGGACGGGATCAAGCTCCCGTTCGCCGGCCGTGTATCGATGGACTCCATCGTGCTCGACATCTCCGCTTTGCCGCCGGGAAGGCCGGAGCCGGGCGAGATGGTCGAACTCATTGGCCCGCATCAGACGATCGACGATCTGGCGGCGATCGCGGGTACAATCGGCTACGAGATATTGACGGGCCTTGGGGGGCGATTCCACCGGGTCCTCAAAAATGGCGTCGTCGGTCAGGACGTGACGGCAAAGGCGTGGGGAACGGCGGGATGAAGGTCGTGGTGCTGGGGGCCGGGGTCATTGGGGTGACCACCGCCTATTATCTGAACGAGGCTGGCCACGACGTGACCGTCATCGACCGGCAGGTCGGTCCGGCCATGGAGACGAGCTTCGGCAATGCAGGCGAGATTTCGCCCGGCTATGCATCGCCCTGGGCCGGGCCCGGCGTGCCGTTGAAGGCCATCAAATGGCTGACGATGAAGCACGGCCCGCTGGTTGTGCGCCCGCGCCTGGAAAAGGCCATGTGGGTGTGGTTGTTCCAGATGCTGCGCAACTGCACCTCCGCCCGTTACGCTGTCAACAAGGCGCGCATGGTGCCCATCGCCGAATACAGCCGCGACTGCCTGCGGGCAATGCGCGAGACGACCGGTATCACCTATGACGAGCGCAGCCAGGGTACGCTCCAGCTCTTTCGCTCGCAGGCGCAGCTCGACGGCACGGGCAAGGACATCGAGGTTCTGAAGCAGTTCGGCGTGCCCTTCGAACTGCTCGATGCCGCCGGTTGCATCGCGGCGGAACCGGCGCTTGCGCGGGTCAGCGGCAAGATCGCCGGCGGATTGCGCCTGCCGCAGGACGAGACGGGCGATTGCAAGCTCTTCACCGAACGGCTGGCGGAGATCTGCAAGAAGCGCGGTGTAACCTTCCGTTTCGGCGTAGAAAGCGCCCGGCTCTATCACAACACGAAGACGGACGCCGAAATCCGCAGCGTCAAGCTCGGCGACAAGCGGGAATCGTTCGATGCCTATGTGGTGGCGCTCGGCAGCTATTCGGCGCGATGGCTGCACAAGCGCAAGATCTGGGCTCCGGTCTATCCGGTAAAAGGCTATTCGATCACGGTCCCCGTAACCAACCCTGATGCCGCGCCGGTGTCGACTGTCATGGACGAGACCTACAAGGTCGCGATCACACGGCTAGGCGACCGCATCAGGGTCGGCGGCACCGCCGAGATTTCGGGGTTCGACCTGACACTGCACGAATCGAGGCGTTCTACGCTCGAACAGTCGGTCCAGGACCTGTTTCCGGAAGGCGGCGACGTGTCGAAGGCGTCTTTCTGGTGCGGCCTGAGGCCGATGACGCCCGACGGGCCCCCGATCATCGGCAAGACCCGCTACCCCAACCTCTTCGTCAACACCGGCCACGGCACGCTCGGTTGGACCATGGCCTGCGGCTCAGGCAAGATTCTGGCGGACATCATGAGCAACCGGACGCCCGATATCGACATCGCCGGGCTCGGCATGGAGCGATACGCTTAGACGTTTCGGGCGCGTCGCACAAAGGACCTGTCACATTGATGTGAAACCTAATTGGAACTGGCGCGTTCTTCACGGACCGAAACGACGGAGGAACCGCCATGGCCAATCCTGCTCGCATGCCCGATCCGCGCGACGAGGCCCGTCACGCCGATCCACTCAATCCTATCCCGCCAGCCACTGACCCATTCACCCCCGAAGGTCGAAATCCGGCCAATGATCCTCGTATCGTGAACCGCGTCGAAACCCGCGGCGGCGGTAGCAGTGTCATGATCGCCGCGATCGTTCTTGTGCTTGCCGTCATTGCATATTTTGTCTTCGCACCGGGCTCCCAGAATGCCCCGCCGGCCCCCGGTGAGCCTGCGGTTACGACAACCGAACCTGCGACGCCCGCTCCGGCAGCCCCGGCGCCTGACGCAACCGCGCCGGCAGCGCCTGCTGATCCGGTTACCCCCGCGCCTGACGCGACGGCCCCCGCAGCACCGGCTGACCCAGCGGCTCCCGCGCCTGAATCGAGCGCTCCGGCTCCGGCTGAGCCTGCTCCTGCACCGGCTGAGCCCGCCCCGGCTCAGTAAACACCTCAAACCTCTTTGGAAGGGCCCGCTTGTCGGGCCCTTCTTCTTGTGACCTTGCTGGGCATTGACAAGCGAGGCACGGTCCTCCACCTCATGCGCGAAACGTTCATGAGGCCGGCAGGACCGGATAGTTTATGACCGGATATTTCTCCTCGCCCTTTCCGCGCAGGCGCTCGGTCGGTGTCGATGTCGGCGGCGTGATAGTCGGCGGGGACGCGCCCGTCGTCGTTCAGTCGATGACCAACACCGACACCGCCGACATCGACCAGACCGTGGCACAGGTTGCCGCCCTGCACAGGGCAGGGTCCGAGATCGTTCGCATTACCGTCGACCGCGATGAATCTGCCGCAGCCGTGCCGCGTATCCGCGACAGGCTCGAACGGTTGGGCGTCCATGTCCCGCTGGTCGGCGACTTCCACTATATCGGCCATAAGCTGCTTGCCGATCACCCTGATTGCGCCGAGGCGCTGGCGAAATACCGCATCAATCCCGGCAATGTCGGCTTCAGGGAAAAGCGCGACCGTCAGTTCGCCGACATCGTCGAAATGGCGATCCGCCACGACAAGCCGGTCCGCATCGGCGTCAATTGGGGCTCGCTCGACCAGGAGTTGCTCACCCGACTCATGGACGAGAACCAGAGCCAAGGCTCGCCGCTGACCGCCGTGCAGGTCATGTACGAGGCCATCGTGCAGTCGGCATTGCTTTCGGCCGAGATGGCCGAGCAGATCGGCCTGCCGCGAAACCGGATCATCCTGTCGGCAAAGGTCAGCGGCGTGCAGGATCTCGTCGCGGTCTACACCGAACTGGCACGGCGTTCGGATCACGCGCTGCATCTCGGCCTTACCGAGGCCGGCATGGGCTCCAAGGGCATCGTCGCCTCCTCTGCCGCCATGGGCATCCTGCTGCAGCAGGGTATCGGCGACACGATCCGCATCTCGCTGACGCCGGAGCCCGGCGGCGACCGGACGCGCGAAGTGCAGGTGTCGCAGGAACTGCTGCAGACGATGGGTTTCCGGCAGTTTGTGCCGATCGTGGCGGCCTGCCCTGGCTGCGGGCGGACGACATCGACCGTCTTCCAGGAATTGGCCCAGACCATCCAGGATGACATCCGCCGCAGCATGCCAGTCTGGCGCGAGAAATATCCGGGTGTCGAGGTGCTGAAAGTCGCTGTGATGGGCTGCATCGTCAACGGCCCCGGCGAATCCAAGCATGCGGACATTGGCATCTCCCTGCCCGGCACGGGCGAGACGCCGAGCGCGCCCGTGTTCATCGACGGCAAGAAGGCAACGACGCTGCGCGGTCCCGCCATCGCCGCGGATTTCCAGAAGATGGTGGCCGACTATATCGAGCAGCGCTTCGGGCGCGGCAGGGCGGCGGCCGAGTAGGATGCCGGTCGTCCGCAGGACGACTGCCGCCCTTACGGGGCTGGCGCTCGCCGGCTTGCAACTGATCACGGCCGCGCCGACGCTGGCCGATCCGCCCGGCCGCTCGCTCCCCGTTACCATCGGCCGGATTTGCACTTTGCTGGAGCGGGAGGCCGACAGGAATGGCATCCCGAAGGATTTTTTCGCTCGACTGATCTTCAAGGAAAGCCGCTTCGATCCCGGCGCTGTCAGCCCCGCTGGCGCGGAAGGCATCGCCCAGTTCATGCCCGGCACAGCCGCCATGCGCGGGCTCGACGATAGTTTCGACATCGAAAAGGCCCTTCCTGCCTCAGCGAAATATCTGGGCGAGTTGAAAGACCGCTTCGGCAATCTCGGTCTTGCCTCCGCTGCCTACAATGCAGGCGAGGGCCGCGTGTCGCGCTGGCTTTCCTCCGGTGGTTTCCTGCCGCTGGAAACCGAGAACTATGTGCTCGACATCATGGGCGAGCCGGCGGATGTCTTTGCCGAGCCATCCTACGCCGGCACCGTGCAGCCGCTGCATCCGACTGTCGCCTTCGCCAAGGCCTGTCGCAACCTTCCCGTCACGATGAGCGCGGTCGTCGCCATGTCCTCCATTCACACCAAGCCTTGGGGCATACAGGTCGCGGGCAATGCGCGGCGCAACGCTGCCATCCGCCAGTGGGAGAGGGTGAAGGGGAGGTTTTCCGCGCTGCTGTCCGGACACGATCCGGTCGTCAGCCGGGTGCGGTCGGCCCGGGTGCCGCGCGGCATCTATGCCGTGCGCATCGGCGCGGAGTCGCGCAAGGAGGCCGACAAGATCTGCGACAGGCTGCGTCAGGCGGGCGGTGCCTGCGTGGTCATGCGCAACCGGTAAAGTAGGTCAGGCCGTTCTGGCCATTTCCGCTTCGCCCAGCCAGGTGGCGATCTTGGCGCTCAGCCTGTTTGGCGAGATCGGTTTCGGCAAATAATCGTCCATCCCCGCCTCGATGCACTTTTCGCTGTCGCCTTTCAGCGCATGCGCGGTGACGCCGATGATCGGCGTGCGTTCGCCGGTGCCCTCCTCCGCCTTGCGGATGGCAATGGTCGCCTCGAGCCCGTTAAGCTCCGGCATCGAAACATCCATCAGCACGAGGCGCGGTTTGAAGGCGCGATGCATCTCCACGGCGGTCCGCCCGTTGGGCGCGATCCGGAAACTGAGACCCAACCCCGAAAGGATCTGTGCGAACACCATCTGGTTAACGTCGTTGTCCTCGGCAACCAGTATGTCCAGCTGTGCGGTGCTCGTCGCCAGCTCATTGGCGACTGTCCGTTCCGCCACGAGCGGCACGACATCGGCTGGCTCGCGCGTGAACTCCGAGCGAGCGGTCTGGCTTCGGGCCTTCTGGATTGCGCCCACCACCGTTCCAAGAAGGGCGGCCGAGCGGGCGGGTTTGGTCAGATGCGCTGCGATGCCGTAGTCGACCACCAGACGACTGAAGTCGATCTGGTCTACCGAAGTGAGCAGCACGACCGGGATCGTCGAGGTTCGCGCGTCCGAGGCGATCGCCTTGGCGACATCAGCGCCGCTCATGCCCGGCATCTGGTAGTCGAGCACGACGCAGTCGACCGACGCGCCCAGTTGCGCGGCGCGATCAAGGAAGGCGAGCCCGATTGCTCCGGACTCCGCCGCCGCGCAATCGAAGCCCCAGCTGCGAAGCTGCTCCAGCAGAATCTCGCGGTTGATCGCATTGTCGTCGATAACGAGGACGCGCGCGCCCGTCACATCGACAGGAACAGGCGCTTGCGCTTCCGGAGCTTCGTGTATGGGGAGCGAGACAGTGAACCAGAAGGTCGAACCGTGACCGAACTCGCTCTCGAGACCGATCTTGCCCCCCATGAGATCGACCAGCCGCGCGGCGATGGCTAACCCCAATCCGGTTCCTTCATGCCTGCGAGTAGAGGAACTGTCGACCTGTGCGAACTTCTCGAACACGTTTGAGAGCTTGTCGGCCGGGATACCGATGCCGGTGTCCTCGACGCGCACCTTGAGCTGGATGACGCCGGCGACCGCTTCGCCCGACACATCGACCAGCACATGGCCCTTCTCGGTGAACTTTACCGCGTTGCCGACCATGTTGGTGATGATCTGCCGGAAGCGCCCGATGTCGCCAATCATGAAAGCGGGCAGGCGCGGGTCGATGCGCACGATAAGTTCGAGGTTCTTTTCCGCGACGCGCGCCGACATCAGCGCGGCGACATCCTCCACCGCCTCGGTCAGCCTGAAGGGCTCGCGATCGAGCGTAAGCTGGCCGGCATTGATCTTCGAGAAATCCAGGATGTCGTTGATGATGGTCATCAGCGCATTGCCGGACTTGGTAATCACGTCTGTAAACGTCTTCTGTCGCGGCGTCAGGTCGGTTCGCGCGAGAAGCTCCGCCATGCCGAGCACGCCATTCATCGGCGTGCGGATTTCATGGCTCATATTGGCAAGGAATTCGGATTTGGCGCGGTCCGCCGCCTCGGCGCGGAACAGGGCCTGGGCGGATTGCGCGAATGCCTGCTGGATCGCCCTTTCCATCGGACGGAACAGCCACCATGCGACGCCGGTCATGACGATCATCAAAGCCAGCGTGGACCAGCCGAGCAACGCGCCGGCATGGTTTTCCGCCCGCCTTCGTTCCTGCTCGAAGGCGTTGCGCGCACGCGTCAGCATCGGCTGGGCGAAGAGTTCGCTCTGATTACGGATTTCCCGGTAGGTCGAATCTCCTACGGACTGCGCGGTGGCCAGGACGCCGAGGTTGCGCACCATGTCGCGCGCGGACCAGAACAGGTCACCGCTGATCGAAGCCGACCGCAGGTCGCTCAAGGCCGCTGCAGAAAGGCGGCCCTTCAATGCGTCCACGCGTGCGTCAAGATCGTTGATCGCCGCGTCGAGCCGTTCGACATGGCCCCGCGCCGCAGCGGCGAGCGCCTCGCGCGTGCCGGGCCGCCAGTTGGCCATTGCCTGTCCCGCGAAGGCATCCGCGCGGCGCAGATCCTGCATCAAGCCGGCGAAATTGACCGATACCGCATCGACCTCGTGGCGGAACGAGTTCGCGCGATTCATGGAAAATACGATAACGCCGAAGGCGGCAGCGAGAAGAAGCAAGCCCGACAGGTAGCGGAGCCGTATGGAACGGATAAAGGACGTCTGGCCGGACAAGCGCATTACCCCGAACATGTGCGCAGGAGAGAACGGTCCGATTAGGCTGTATTTGAATTAATATTTCACGAATGAAGAACTTTGTTAGCGCTGACGGTAGGCTATGAAATCTGCCGCTGCGGCAAGCGTTTCCGCTGCATCTCCATAGGGCTCCAGCAACTGCCGGGCCTGCGAGACAAGCCCTGTGAGCTGCGCCCTTGCCCAGTCGACGCCATGCAATCCGACCAGCGTCGCCTTGCCTGCCCCGGCATCCTTGCCGGTAGCCTTGCCCATCGTCGCCGCGTCGGCGGTCACATCGAGCAGATCGTCGGCGAGTTGGAAGGCCAGCCCTATGGCGGAGCCGAATTCGGCCAGCCGCTCGCGGTCGGCGGATGACGCGCCAGCTGCCACCGCACCCGCCTCGCAAGCAAAACGGATCAGCGCGCCGGTCTTCATCGCCTGCAGCGTGATGATGCCGCCCTCGTCAGGCTGCCGCCGCTCGGCCTCGAGGTCGAGCGCCTGTCCGCCAGCCATGCCGCCGATGCCCGCCGCCCTTGCTAGCGCGAGCACGAGCGAAGCACGACGCTCAGCCGGAAGCGCCGTAGCGTCGTCTGCGAGAATGTCGAAGGCGAAGGTGAGCAGGCTGTCACCGGCGAGGATTGCGGTCGCTTCGTCGAAAGCCCGATGTACCGTCGGACGGCCGCGGCGCAGGTCGTCGTCGTCCATGGCCGGCAGGTCGTCGTGGATCAGCGAATAGCAGTGCACGCATTCCAGCGCAGCCGCTATGCGCAGCGCAGCGGCGCGATCGGCACCGAACAGAGCCGCACTTTCTATCACGAGAAACGGACGCAGCCGCTTGCCGCCATTCAGGACGCCGTAGCGCATTGCCTCGAGAAGTTTTCCCGGCCGCGCGATCTCGGTCGACAGCAGGCGTCCATCGAGCAATCCGTCGAGAAGCTGCTCGACGGTCCTTGCGCGCAGGTCCAGAATCTCTTCGAACGCTTCTACGGGCTTCATCTGCCGACCGTTTACGGCAAAGCGCAATGCGGTCAAGCATCCTGAAAGCGTGAGGCTGCTGTTGCCTATCCGCGCACTCGTCATTATGCCAAAAAGGGTATGCAGGTGGATGCGTGACCGAAGCGGATAGTCAAACCGAAGGGGAGGGTATGGCGTCACGGCGAACGCGCGCCTCCTTGGCTGTGTTCTGGAAAGGTGGATGGTTTCGCCGCGTCCTGTTGGTCGCAGTGGCTCTCATGCTGCTGCCCATCGCGCTGACAATTCTCTACATCCCGTCCTTCGTGCACCCGATCTCCACGCTGATGGTGAAGGATCTCGTCACCCTGCAGGGTTATGACCGGAAGTGGGTGCCGCTCGAAGAGATCGCGCCTGTGCTGATGAATTCGGTGGTGATGTCGGAGGATGGGCAGTTCTGCTCGCATTACGGAGTCGACCTCGCCGAACTCAAGCTTGTGATCGACGACGCCATTTCGGGCGAGAAGCCAAGGGGCGCCTCGACCATCACCATGCAGACCGTGAAAAACCTCTATCTTTGGCTCCGGCCGTTGGAGACGGCGCGAAAGGTCGTCGAGCTGCCGCTGGCGATCTATGTGGATCTCGTCATGCCGAAAAGGCGTATCATGGAAATCTACCTCAACATCGCCGAGTGGGGTCCGAACATCTACGGCATCGAGGCGGCGGCCCAGCACTATTTCGGCAAGTCGGCCAAGAACCTCACTCCGAGGCAAGCGGCGCTGCTGACCGTCGCGCTGCCCAACCCGATAACACGCAACCCGGCCAAGCCGGGACCTGGACTGAGGCGACTTGCCAATGTCATTGAGCGCAGGGCGTCCCGGGCCGGAGGTTATGTCGATTGCCTGCAGTAGCCGCTATGTAAAAAGAATCGCGTCGGCACTGGTCAAAACACGCACTTGCGTGTATGGACACGCCACTTTCTGAAGCTATCGGCCCGTAGAGTGGCCCTTTCGCGAGGGTTGCCGGGCCTTTTACGGATTACTGGAGCACTTCCATGGCTGTGCCAAAAAGAAAAACCTCGCCGTCCAAGCGCGGCATGCGCCGCTCGGCTGACGCGCTGAAGGCCCCGACATACATCGAGGATAAGAACTCCGGCGAAATGCGCCGTCCTCACCACATTGATCTCAAGACCGGCATGTATCGCGGCCGTCACGTGCTGACGCCCAAGGAGAGCTGAGCCTCCCTTCGATACGCCCGAAACGAAACCCGGCTTCTGGCCGGGTTTTTTGTTTCCGGTATATCGCAGCCCGTAAACGAAAAAGCGCCGCAGGTTTCGCGGCGCTTTTTTGTTCGTCGGTGCCTATCTGGCTGATCAGCCCTGCGGCTGCGGCTCCATACCGCCTTCGGGCTCGCCGCCGCTCTTCTTCTTGCGACCGCCGTGGCCTGCCTTCGGCACGGCCGAGCCACGGCTGGTCGGCGTGTCGTCGCCAAGGTCGCGTGCCGGCTTCTCGCCCGCGATCAGCGCCTTGATCTCGTCGCCGGTCAGGGTCTCGTACTCCAGCAGTCCCTCTGCGATCGCCAGCCACTCGTCACCATGGTCCTTGAGGATGCGGTGCGCTTCCTTGTAGGCCTCGTCGATCAGCTTGCGCACCTCGGTATCGATCAGGCGCGCGGTCTCTTCCGAGACGTTCTGCTGGCGGGCAACGGAATGTCCGAGAAACACCTCTTCCTGATTGTCGCCATATGCAACATGCCCGAGCTTCTCGGAGAAGCCCCAGCGGGTCACCATGGCCCGGGCGAGCTTCGTCGCCTGGTCGATATCGGAAGACGCGCCGGAGGTGATGTTCTCCTTGCCGAACTTGATCTCCTCTGCGACGCGGCCGCCCATCATGATGACCAGACGCGAGGTCATGTACTTGTAGCTCATCGAGTAGCGGTCGCCCTCGGGGAGTTGCATGACCATGCCGAGCGCGCGGCCACGCGGGATGATGGTTGCCTTGTGAAGCGGATCGGCCGCCGGCACATGCAGCGCCGTAATGGCGTGGCCAGCCTCGTGATAGGCGGTCAGTTCCTTCTCGGCCTGCGTCATGGCGTTGGAGCGGCGCTCCGCCCCCATCATGATCTTGTCCTTGGCGTCCTCGAACTCCTGCATGGTGACGAGGCGCTTGTTGCGCCGCGCCGCCATAAGCGCCGCCTCGTTGACGAGGTTCATCAGGTCCGCGCCGGAGAAGCCGGGCGTCCCGCGCGCCAGGACCTTGAGGTCGACATTCGGCGCAAGCGGCACGTTGCGGACGTGCACCTTGAGGATCTTCTCACGCCCGATGACATCGGGGTTGGGGACCACGACCTGACGGTCGAAGCGGCCCGGACGCAGCAGCGCGGGGTCGAGCACATCGGGACGGTTGGTCGCGGCGATCAGGATCACGCCCTCATTCGCCTCGAAGCCGTCCATCTCGACCAGCAACTGGTTCAGCGTCTGCTCGCGCTCGTCATTGCCGCCGCCGAGACCGGCGCCGCGATGACGACCGACAGCGTCGATTTCGTCGATGAAGATGATGCAGGGCGCGTTCTTCTTCGCCTGCTCGAACATGTCGCGGACACGGCTTGCGCCGACGCCGACGAACATCTCGACGAAGTCGGAGCCCGAGATGGTGAAGAAGGGCACATTCGCCTCGCCGGCGACTGCGCGCGCGGTCAGTGTCTTACCGGTGCCTGGAGGGCCCACCAGCAACACGCCGCGCGGAATCTTGCCGCCCAGACGCTGGAACTTCTGGGGGTCGCGCAGGAACTCGACGATTTCCTCCAGATCCTGCTTGGCTTCATCCACGCCGGCCACATCGGCAAAGGTCACCCGACCATGCGCCTCGGTGAGCAGCTTGGCCTTGGACTTGCCGAAACCCATTGCCCGGCCCGACCCGGACTGCATCTGGCGCATGAAGAAAATCCAGACGCCGAGGATCAGGATCATCGGCAGCCAGCCCAGCAGGACGGACACGATGCCGCCCGAGCCATCCGTCTCCGGGCGCGCGTTAATGGTGACGTTCTTCTGCTCGAGGCGATTGACCAGCGTCGGGTCGCCCGGCGAATAGGTCTGGAAACCGGTGGAATTATCGCTGTAGGTGCCGCTGATACGCTCGCCCGAGATGGTCACCGACTTCACGCGGCCCGCGTCGAGGTCGGTCAGGAATTCCGAATAGGCGATGTCGCGCGAGGAGCCGCGCTGCTGCGGTGCCTGGAAGAGGTTGAACAACGCGATCAGAAGAACGGCGATGATCGCCCACAGGGCCAGGTTGCGGTAGTTCGGATTCATCAGGTGTCCAGTCGGCGCCCGGAAACCGGCGCCTGTCAGAGTGATGTTCAAGTGGCCCTAACATAGGGACCACGCCTTTCATTGCCAAGCGTGACAGCCTGTCTCGGTTAAGCTTTACTCTCAATGTGTCCACGCAAAGGCGGCTCGGGGATTTCCGCTGCGCCGACCAGTTCCGCCACCGCGCGCGCCGGCACGATGTCGAAGGAGGGCAGGTAGCGCGCCCATGGCGCAACCACCGGAATGGCGAGGCAACCGCTGGCGGGGACAGGCAATGTGGCGGCCGCATGGCGCAATAGGCTTTCAGGAATCTCGCCTTGCGTGGGTGGCGCGGCGCCCAGGCTGTTCGCTCGACAGGCGTCCCCTGCGGAGATGATGCGGTACCGGCCATCCCAGATCACGCCTTCCGGTGCCTCCCGACCGGGCAGCCCGCGCAGTTCGCGCGCCAGAAAAACACCCGTCTTGCGAGCATCGACTAGGGCGCCGGCAAGCGTGTCCCTGACAAGATTTCCTGCGGACAGCCGGTCGTGGAGCGCCGCGCTGCGTTCGTGGTCGGGCAGTTGCACCGCGCCGCCAGCGACCGCCAGCAGGATCCTCAACGCATAGATCGATGCCTCCCGGTTAGCCTCCCGAAAGAAGCCGGTCTCCAATCGCATCAGGCTTGGAGCCGCCTGAGAAACATGCTCACGGATGAGCCTTGCCGCCCCAAGGCCGGTTTCCTGCCTCTGCAGGGCCGTGGCCCTAGCCAGAATCAACGCATCCTCGATAGCCACGTCTCCGCCCGGACCGGACAGCGCCATGCGTTGGCGCGGCCGTTCGTAGCGGACATCGACATTGGTCGGATCATCGATCCAGCCTATGCCCCGGTCGGAAAGATAGGTGCGCAGCGCGGCACGCCTTGCCTGGAGCAGGGGACGCGCAAACCATGTGCTGCCCTCGAAAACCGTCGCCGGCGCGATCCCGGCCAACCCGCGTCGTTCACCAGGGTCGCCGCGGCGCGCCTGCCGCATCAGCACCGTCTCAGCCTGGTCGTCCGCCGTATGGCCCGTCAACACGAGATCGGTGTTCTCGATCTCCGAGACCTCCGCCAGCAGGGTGTGCCGCGCCTCACGCGCGGCTTCGGAGATGCCGGTCGCCGGCTTGACGCCAGACCATGTCATGATGCGATGGGGTACGCCCAGCCGTGCGCAGAGCGCCCCGACCCCGGCGGCTTCCCTGTCCGATCCTTCCCGCAACGCATGGTCGACGGTGACCGCGACAAGCCGCGTCGTCGGTGCGGCGCGATCGACATGAGACTTCAGCAACAGCAGCAGCGCCGTCGAATCGCTGCCGCCGGAGATGGCGACGATGACGGACTTGCGGGAGGCGATGTCGAAAGGCAAAAAAAGCCCGGAAAATTCAATGCCTTGCGGCAAGGTCAGCACGCGGCGAGAGCCTGTTCCTGCTTGACCCGTTCCTTGAGCGCCCCTGGCGCGTCTGGATACTTCTTGCCGATCTCGGCGAACGTCGCGCAGGCAACGTCACGCTGATCGAGGCCGACGAGCGAAACGCCGAGCTTCAACAACATGTCCGGAGCCTTTTTCGAGGACGGAAACTGCTTGTTGGCGGCGAGGAAGACCTCGGCGGCGTCAAGATACTTCTTTTGGCCCAGCAGCGCTTCGCCCAGCCAGAAATTCGCGTCAGCCGACTTCTGGTCCTGCGGAAAGCGCGTGATGTGGTCGCGGAAACCCTGCTCGGCGGTGCTGTAGTCGCCCGAAAGGATGAATTCGTAGGAATTGCGGTAAAGCTCGTCGGCATTGTCGGTCGAGGGCAGCGCCGCGACCTGCGTTTCAGGCGGGGCCGGCGTCGTGTCAGTCGATGCAACACCTGTCGGAGCCGGAAGCGTAGTGGCGCCGCTCACCTCGCCCGTCGCCTGCACCGATTGCGTCTGGTCGGTCTCGCTGCCGCCCGTCACATTGCCCTTATCGTCGAAGGTGATGGTGCCGAACGTCTTCGGCGGCGCACCGAGCCCTTCCGCGCCGGCGGCTCCCGAATTCGACCAGGCCGGGTCACCCGTTCCGTTGTCGACGAGGATTTCGGGCTCCATCGGGACGCCGGCCGAACCATCCTCCTCGCTGGCGACTTGGCCGGCTGGCGCCGGCGAGGTGGCCTGATTGACCGGAGCCTGGGTGGCCGGCCCGATGGCCGGGGCCGAGGCGACATTGCTGTCGCTCGGCGCACCGGCATCCGTCTTCTTTTGCTCAAGTTCCTGGAAGCGGAACTCGTTGTCTTCCTGCATCTTCCTGATCTGCTCCTGCATCTGCAGGATCTGGAAGTTCAGCTCCTCGATCGTGCCGGAGAGCGAGCGCAATTGCTCTTCCATGGCCGTGACGCGCGGATCGCCCGCCTGCGCGACGGTGATGGAGCCCGACGGCTGTTCCTTGCTGCCAAAAAGCTTCGGCAGTCCAATCTTCGGAAGGGAAAGGCCGCCTGCATTTTCAGCAGTCTTGAAGGCATCGAAAAGGCCGGCGCGCTCCGTGGCCTGTGCGACCGCGCCGGTTACCAGAAGGATTGCGAGCGTACCGCTCAGGATCGTTCGAAAATACATGGACATCTCGCCATTGGAAGGAATGTTCATGCGCAATGCGCGTCTCGGCTTTTAGAGCAAATGCGCGACTTCGGCCAAATTTTGTTTTGCCCCATGGATCACAAGAAAAAGGCGGCCCGAAGGCCGCCTTTGCAACCGAGTGTGGCCTGCCTGCGTCAGCTTCCGGCGCCGCTGAGCGTCGTGACCGCGCGGCGGTTCTGCGACCAGCACGAAATGTCGTCGCAGACGGCGACCGGACGTTCCTTGCCATAGGAGATCGTCTTCATGCGGCTGGCGGTGACGCCCCGGGCAGCAAGGAAGTCGCGAGTAGCGGCCGCGCGACGTGCGCCAAGCGCAAGGTTGTATTCGCGGGTGCCTCGCTCGTCGGCGTGGCCTTCGATCAGAATTGCGTACTGGCGATACTGGTTGAGCCACTGTGCCTGGCGGGAGAGGATTCCCTGCGCGTCGGCGCGGATCACCGAACTGTCGGTGTCGAAGAAGATGCGGTCGCCGACATTGACCGTGAAGTCGCGGGCAGAGCCGGGGGTGGCCGGCCCGCCATTGAGGCCGAGGTCGGCTGCGTTGTTCGGCGTCTTCTTGTTGGCGCAACCGGCGACAGCCAGCGTCAGGAACAACGCCACGACGAGCGGATTACGGATTAGTGCTGCGATGCCGCTCATGCCGGCCTCTCCTTCGCATTCGAGTTAATTCATTGAGCAACCAGTAACCACATTGCGGTTAACCCGGGTTCAAGGAATATGGTTAATTCTTGGTAACCGTCGCCCGTCCGCGACTATCTGTCCCCTGTTCGCCAAGTCTCCGCGCTCTCTTGGCGGAAATACGGCACAAACACGACACGCGCGCGGCGATATCGCCTTTGGACGGAGTTTTTATCGATCTCGTGACAGTTTGTTCTACTCCAGAAGCGGCGACCACGCAGGGTCTGAGGCGAAGTTCTGGGTCGGAATCTGCTGTTCGTTGCGACCCGTCAGGTCGATCGAATAGAGGCGCGGTCCGCCCGACCCCGAGCCCTCCTTGAAGTACATGATGTACCGGCCGTTCGGTGCCCATGTCGGGCCTTCCTGTGAAAAGCCGCTCGACAGGATGCGCTCGCCCGATCCATCGGTCTTCATAACGCCGATCTGGAACTCGCCCCCGGATTGTTTGGTGAACGCGATCAGGTCGCCACGCGGCGACCATACGGGGGTCGAATAGCTCCCGCCGCCGAACGAAATTCGGTTCTGGCCCGAACCGTCGGCGCTCATGACATAAATCTGCGGCTGGCCGCCGCGATCCGACGTGAACACCACCTGGCTGCCATCGGGAGAATAGGAGGGCGAGGTGTCGATCGCCGCGGAATTGGTCAGGCGCGTCGTCGTGCGACTGCGCAGATCCATGGCGTATATGTTCGAGTTGCCGTCGTCGCGCAGCAGGCTCATGATGACCTTCTGGCCGTCCGGCGAAAAACGCGGCGCAAACGTCATGCCCGGAAAATTGCCGACGAGTTCGCGCTGGCCTGTCTCGATCTGCAGCAGATATACGCGCGGCTGGCCGCTTTCATAGGACATGTAGGTGATTTCCTGCCGCGTTGGCGAGAAGCGCGGAGTCAGCGTGATCGAGCTTCCGTCCGAGAGATAGCGGACATTGGCGCCATCCTGGTCCATGATCGCCAGCCGCTTCTTGCGCTGGTTCTTCGAACCGGATTCGTCGATAAACACGACCCGGGTATCGAAATAGCCCTTCTCGCCGGTAAGGCGTTCGTAGATCGCATCGGCGATGATGTGGGCGACCCGGCGCGAATTGGCCTTGTTGGCGAAAAACTGCTCGCCGATGAGCTGCTGGCCGGCGAACGTGTCCCACAGCCGGAACTCTGCGCGAAGGCGGCCGTCGCTTTCCTGTGTCACGCGACCTGTGACGAGCGCCTGCGCGTTGATGACCTTCCAGTCCTCGAAGCGAGGCGCGCCGTCCGGATTTGAAATCTTCTCGATGAACGCGCCCTTGTCGATCGGTGCGAACAGACCGGAACGCTGCAGATCCGCAGCGATGATACTGGTGATCTCGGCGCCAAGGGCGTCGCTGGACAGGAAATCCGTCACCGCGATCGGCAAGGGCTCGATGTTGCCCTGTGTCACATCGATCTCGAGCTGCGCTCGGGCAGGCACGATCGCAGCGGCGATTGCCGAGCCGAGAGCGGCCGCGACGAAAATCGCCTTAATCATTGATTTCATGCAAGGGAACCTCTTGGCTAGAGTCCGGTTGGCATTCCGCTGGGAGCTCAAAACATCTCGCTGGGGTCGAAATTGACGATGACGTCAGCCCAAGCGTCGTATTTTTCGGCTGGGAGAGTATAGGGAGCGCAGCGCGACACGGCACGGCGCGCGGCTTCCGCTGCAGCACGCTCGACGCCGCTTGAGCCGCCGCCGCGAATGACCTCAGGGCTTCCGTCCAGTGCACCTGAACGATCCAGCTTGAACTGCACCGACACGCGCAAGTTCTGGGCGTCGGCCGCGCCGGCAGGAATACTCCAGCAACGCTGCACCTGGCCGCGCAGTGCGTCCATCTCGCTCTGCGACAGCTTCTGGCCGCCGGTCGTCCTGTCGCCGCCGAGCGAGGCAGTCTGGTCCGAACGCTTGGCGCCGCCGCCGGACGCTTTCTCCTTGTTGAGGAGCGCGGCGACCTCGTCGGCGTCGAATTCCTTCTGGTCCGTCTTCGGCTTTGCGGCTGCTTCTTTCGCCGGTTTCTGTGTGTCTTTCTTCTCCGGGGCCTTCGCCGTCTGCGCCTGCGGAGGCTTCGGCTTGGCTTCAGGCGTCGGAGCCTCGGTCGGCAGCTTCACCGCATCGGCATCCGTCTCGGCCGCTGCGATGGTTTCCTGCACCGGGTCCGGCTTCACCTCTTGCTTTGGCTGAGGCTCCGGCGTCGCTTCGGTCGCCGGCGCGGCGGCCGTCGTCGGCTCGGGTTCGACGACAGGCTCCGGCTTGGGCTGGTCGACCGGCTTTGGATCCGGTTTTGGTGCGGATTCAGGCATAGCCGCGGCCTCGACCTCCTTCGGCGTCACCTGCGGCGTCGCCTTCTTGTCGGTATCGACCTTGTTCTCGCCGACCTTCTCGGCGTCCGGGATCGTTTCGGTCTTCTCCGTGGGTTTCGGGGAAGCTTTATCCGCCATGGGCGCTTTTTTATCGCCCTGCTGAATCTGCGTCAGTTGCTCGATGGGAATGATGTCGACTGGCAGCGACTCGACGTCCAGCACCTCGAACGGCTTCGGCGCCGAAAGCGAGACCAGCCCGAAGCCGAGCACGGCCGCGTGCAGGATGGTGGATGTCGTGAGGCCGGCCTTCATGCGCGGACCATGATCCTTCCGGTCAGTCTTGGTGAGAGCCGTCGCGTCATGCTCAGCCGTTATCCTGTTCCTGCAGCGTCACAAGGCCGATGCGCGTATAGCCGGCCGCCTGGATGCGGGCCATCACCTGCATGACGATGCCGTAATTGGTGGTCTTGTCCCCACGCACGTAAATGCGCTCCTCGTAGCCGGTGGTAGCGATGGCCGCGAGCTTGGGCACCACCTCGTCCAGCGCGATCTCCGTCTCCTGCAGGTAGATCTGCCCGCTCTCGTTGACCGAGATGGTGATCGGCTGAGTCTCCGGGTTCATCGCATTGGCCTGCGTCTCCGGCAGGTCGATCGGCACGCCGACCGTCAGCAACGGCGCTGCGACCATGAAAATGATCAGCAGCACCAGCATCACGTCGACGAATGGCGTTACGTTTATTTCCGAGATGACGCCATGATGACGGCCCCGTCGCCTGTGTCCGCGCCCGCCACGTCCGCCCGCATTGCCTACGGCCATTCCCATCGATCAGCCCTCACGCCTTCTGCGAGACTTTTTCATCGATTTGCCGCGAGAGTATGGCGGAGAACTCGTCCGCGAACCCTTCCATGCGCACGCCGATCTTGCCCGCATCCGACGAAAGCTTGTTATAGGCGATGACGGCGGGGATGGCGGCGAGCAGGCCGATGGCGGTCGCGAGCAGCGCTTCGGCGATACCGGGCGCGACAACCGCGAGGTTTGTCGATTTCGAGCCCGCAATGGCCTGGAAGGAGGTCATGATGCCAACCACGGTTCCGAACAATCCAATGAACGGGGCGGCCGAGCCGATGGTGGCCAGGAAGCCGAGGCGTCCTTCAAGCTTTTCCATCTCACGCGTCAGCGCGAGGTCCATCGCCTTGTCGATGCGCGTCTGCAGTCCGAGCGGCGATTTTGCGCCTTTCTCGAAGCTCTTCTTCCATTCGCGCATGGCGGCGACGAAGATCGCGCCCATGCCGGTGGTCTTGCGGTCGGCAAGCGTCCGGTAGAGCTCCTCAAGCGACTGACCGGACCAGAAAACCTGCTCGAAGCGGTTCAGCGAGCTGCGCATCCGCGAATAGCCGATCACCTTGTCGATGACGATCGCCCAGGTCCAGACCGATGCCGCGAGAAGGCCGATCATGACGAGCTTGACGACCCAGCCGGCCTGCGCGAACAGGTACCAGACGGACAGTTGAGCGCCGGCATCGGCGAGAGGAAGAGTTTCCATAAAAGAGGTCCTTAAAGAGTCCGGGCGTGGCTCGCGGCTGGCCCTAGGCGCAAATATCCCGTCATCCGTCCGCGCGTATACTTTGCGGAAATGCCCCGAAATGCGCCGTTCGACGGCCTTTTCGGGACAAATGTTGGTCAAAGGAAGGCGCGCGGATTCCCACCAATTCTAACCATTTCCTTCATGAAGCGGTATGGTTAAGGAAACGTTAGGACAACAAACCTGACCTGCGTCAGGAAGCCTCAGGCCTCCGGCGGAATGAAAGCTGCGATCCATTCGGCCGGAAACCGTTTCGGCCTTCCGTTGGTGTCGATGATTGCCGCCTCGACCTTGGCCCGGATCAGCGTTTCGTCGCCCCGCCTGATCTCCTGGGCCATGAAGATGCGCGCACCGGATATCCGTTCTGTACGGGTCTCGACGACGAGAACATCGTCCATGCGCGCCGGCCGGACGAAATCGATCTCCATGCGGCGTACGACCCAGACGATCTGCTCGCCGCGCATGCCTTCCATCAGTTCGGTATGGCGCACGCCGGCGAGCCGCAGGTAGTCCGAGCGCCCCCGTTCCAGGAATTCGAGGTAGCGGGCATGATAGACGAGACCCGAAAAGTCGGTGTCGGCGTAGTAGACACGCGCCGGCAGCCGATGCCCGGACGGCGTGAGTTCGCCGGACAGCCCGGCAGCGAGTGCCTGTTCCTCGTTCAAGTCAGTCTTCTTCCTGAAACAGGTTGATTTGCTGCTGTGCCAGATCCTTCGGCGCCTCGAGCCCAAGATGCCGCCAGGCATTGGCGGTCAGCACGCGGCCGCGCGGCGTGCGCTGGATGAACCCCTGCTGGATCAGGTAGGGCTCGATGATGTCCTCGATGGCGTCGCGCGGCTCTGAAAGCCCTGCCGCGATCGTCTCGATGCCGACGGGACCGCCGCCGAAATTGGCCGCGATCATCGACAGGTAACGACGGTCGAGTTGGTCGAGGCCGAGCGCATCCACCTCCAGCCGTAGCAGTGCCTCATCGGCGACTTTTTTCGTCACCAGTTCGACGCCGGCCACCGAAGCGAAATCGCGCACGCGTCGGAGCAGGCGGCCGGCAATTCGCGGCGTGCCGCGCGCGCGGCGTGCAATCTCAAGCGCGCCGTCATCGCCGAGCGGCAGGCCAAGGATACGCGCGCCGCGCCGGACGATCTGCTCCAGTTCCTCGACCGTATAGAAATTCAGCCGCACTGGGATGCCGAAACGATCGCGCAACGGGTTGGTGAGCAGGCCGAGCCGCGTCGTTGCCGCGACCAGCGTGAACTTCGCGAGGTCGACCTTGACCGAGCGGGCCGCCGGACCTTCACCGATGATGAGGTCGAGTTGGTAGTCCTCCATCGCCGGATAAAGGATTTCCTCGACGGCCGGGTTGAGGCGGTGGATCTCGTCGATGAAGAGAACGTCGCGATCCTCCAGATTGGTCAGCAGCGCGGCGAGATCGCCTGCCTTGGCGATGACCGGGCCGGATGTCGAGCGGAAGTTGACGCCCAATTCCCGCGCCATGATCTGCGCCAGCGTCGTCTTGCCCAGCCCCGGCGGCCCGACGAACAGGACGTGATCCAGCGCCTCCCCCCGGCTCCGCGCCGCCTCGATGAAGACCTTTAGATTTGAGCGCGCCGCCGCCTGTCCGACGAACTCGTCGAGCATCTGCGGCCGCAGCGTTTGATCCGCGTCCTCGCCGCGCTTTTCGGGCGTTATGAGGCGGGGCGCGAGGCTCACGAGAGGAGTTCCATGGAGGGGACGAGACGAGCGGCTTTCAAGTCAAAAGTCACGGTGTGCGAACAGCCCGCTCGTCTTGCCGAATAAGAAATCAGGTGATCTGCCAGATCGCCATCCTTTGCCTCAGCGGCAATTGCAGAGAGCGATCCATGATCCTCAAACAAGATTTCCTCGGTATCGAGCAACCTTGATAGAAGTGTCCCTATGTCAGTCCGACTATATCCGTAGCGTTTTCTCAACACCCAGACCAGCTCTGCAACCACGATCAGGCTGACGAAAGCAGGATCCTCTGATGTTCTTTCTTCCAGAAAAGCGGATGCTTTGATGAACTGCGCCTCATCGTCGCGAAGGACAAACCGTAACAATATGTTTGTGTCGACCGCGATCATCGCTTTTTGCCAAAGAGTTCATTCCACTCTCGCTTGATCCGATCGTCATCTTCCGCAATCGCCTGTCCAATCGCATTATCAAAATCTTCAAGCGTGGCAGGGGCACCCCGGGGGGGCTTGCCAAGAATGCCGGCGAGGTCCGCAATTTTTTTGTTCTTTGGCAAAGCCACGACTTCACCATTCCTGACCGTGACGAAAAATTTCGTGCCCGGCTTCAGGGACAACTCGTCTCTTACTTCTTTGGGGATCGTCAACTGCCCCTTGGAGGTCATCGTCGTGAAAGCGCCCATGACTTACTCCTGTCAAACATTCTTACTAGTTATAAATAGTAAGAAAGTATCTGCTCAGCAATACCGACTACCGCGCCAGTTCCTTCAACCCCAGCCTGATCAGCTTGGACGAATCCGCCCCCTCGCCCGCGCTCTTCAGCGCAGCGGCGACCGCGTTCGCAGCGATGTCGCGCGAATAGCCGAGGTTGACCAGCGCCGAGACGGCATCGGCGATGGGGGCGGGCGCAACACCTTCACCTAGTTCCTGCTTCAACCCGATCGTACCGGACGCGGCGCCTGCAAAAGCCGGCGCCTTGTTCTTCAGCTCGGTGACGATGCGCTCGGCCACCTTCTTGCCGACTCCTGGCGCGCGGCTGACGGTGGCGATGTCGCGCAGCGCGATCGCATTCGCGAGGTCCGCGGGTGCCAGCGTCGAGAGGATCGCCAGCGCGACCTTGGCGCCGACGCCCTGCACGTTGTTCATCAGCAGCCGGAACCACTCGCGCTCCAGCGCCGACTCGAAGCCGTAGAGCCGGATCATGTCCTCGCGCACATAGGTCTCGATGAAGAGTGTGGCGGCCTCGCCGGACCCGGGAAGATGAGCCAGGGTCCGCGACGAGCAGTAGGCGACGTAGCCGACGCCATGTACGTCGATTGTGCAATGATCCTCGTCGATCTCGTCCAGCGTGCCCCTGAGCTTGCCGATCATTGCCCCGCCCTCAAAACCTCTAGGCCACCGCCCGCGCCAGCCGCGCCGCCGGGCTTTGTATGTGGTGCGCGTGGCAGATGGCGATGGCAAGCGCATCGGCGGCGTGTTCGCTGTCGAAGGACGCTTTCGGCATCAGCACCTTCACCATCATGTGGATCTGTTGCTTTTCGCCATGGCCGACGCCGATCACCGCCTTCTTCACCGCATTGGGCGCATATTCGGCGACGTCCAGCCCAGCCAGCGCCGGCACCAGCATGGCGATGCCGCGCGCCTGCCCGAGTTTCAGCGTCGCCACCGCATCCTTGTTGACGAAAGTCTGCTCCACCGCCGCCTCGTCGGGCGCCTGTTGCCCGACGACGCCAGCCAGCCCGTCATGAATCTGCCTGAGCCGAATGGCCAGCGCTGCCTTGTCATCCGATTTTATCGTGCCGGCGGCGACGAAGCGCAACGAATTGCCCAGCGTCTCAACGATGCCCCATCCGGTGCGCCGCAATCCGGGGTCGATGCCAATGATACGAATCGCCTGAGTCATCGCGGAACCTTTACCTGTCCGCTGGAGCGATGCCAGAGAAATGTGAACAAAGCAGCAACAGAAGGCGACCCGAGGCCATGATTTCGGGGGAAATCGCCGCAGACGGTTCGGGAGGTGCTTGGCCGCTCAGCCGCGCGCAAAGGCCGTGTTCAGGAGCGTGATCTGGTCGGATACCGGGTTGGGGCTGCGCACCGGCGACAGCGGAGTGACGGTGTTCTTGCCGTAGATCTCGTCATCCATGCGCCTGACCAGCGCCTGCAGGCTGAGCGAGCGATTGACCAGTTCGACGAAGGCCTCAGGCAATTCACCCCAGCCGCTCGCGTCCGCATGCGCGGAAGCAGTGTCGAGCCGAACTTTGGCCTTTTCAATGGCAACCTGGTCGCGGCTCATCTCGCCGGAGTTGGCCGCGCGCTGCAGCAGCAGCCAGGACGCGATCTGCATAAGGCGGGTGGTGAGCCGCATGGATTCGGCTGCATAGAGTGTGGCGGCGAGGCGCGAAAGCTTTTTCGCCTGCGCGCGTCCTTCGCCGTCGAGATATTCGGCAGCGTTTTCAACCAGCGTCATGCCTTCGTTGTAGAGCGGCTTGAAGGACTGCGAAAATACGCGGCGTTCCGCGAGCTTGATCGTCTTGCTGTCCATCGACGGCTCGCTCATGTCCAACTGCCCCTGCACTGCTTCCCGCTCCGGCTGTCCGCTCAGCCGCCAGTCCTATTGACCACCTTCGGACCGGCGCAGCGAAAATGCGCCGTCATGCAGAGCAACGCAAGCGTATGTTTAATAAAAGGTTAACAGTATCGGACGTGGCGAAAGCCGGTGGCAACCTGCGAAGGTTTTCAGACATAAAAAAAGAGCCGCGAAAGGGCGGCTCTCAGGAGTTTAACAGGGAGGCGTCAAACGAAGTGGCTCCAGCCACTCGGTAAGAATCCAGATCACTGGATGCACACAGTAAACGCCCGTAAAGCTTAACGCCGGGTTAACCGACGCGCCGGAATCCAACAAAAATTTTCGTCATTCCGCCGGGACCTGATGTTTGGACGAACCAGGATTTGGCCGCCACAGCGCCGAAAGCGCGATGAAGGCGAACAGGAAAGTACCGGCGAAATAGGCCATGGCCGACACGCCGAGCAGCGGTTCTATCGACGGATTGCCGCCGTAGAGGATGAAGAGTCCTATGAACATGCCGAGGCTGCTCAGCGCCGCGATCCAGAAGTGAATCTTGGCGAGCAACGACGCGCCGGCGGCCGGCACGAGATGGTAGAATACGGCGAAGACCGCTGACATCAACCAGCCCAGCACCATGATGTGCGCGTGGGTCGGCATTTGCGTATGGTCCTGCGACATCGCCATCTGGAGACCGAGCGACATGCCAACAAGCGAATAGATGACAGCGATGGTGAAGAAGTTGCGCGCCGTGCCTTTCATGGGTTCCCCCTCGGGTTCTGATGATACGTCGCGCACTTCTGTGGCCGGCCCGTATCGGGACAATGTCGCCACAGAAAAAGCGCGATGCACCCAGGATACCTGAGTCGCGTCGACTTGTGACGGAGAGACTTCTGGCGAAAAAGTGCGCCGCCTGGCGCCGCTTATCCGCCTTTGGCCAAGTCGCGCAGCTTGAACTTCTGAATCTTGCCGGTCGACGTCTTCGGGATTTCGGTGAAGATCACCGCCTTCGGCACCTTGAAGCGCGCCAGCAACCCACGGCAATGCGCTATGATCTCGTCCTCCGTCGCAGCCGCGCCTGGTTTCAGCTCGACATAGGCGACGGGAACCTCACCCCATTTGTCGTCGTGCCTGGCAACCACGCCGCAGGAAGCGACTGCCTTGTGCTTGTAGAGCGCGTCCTCCACCTCGATCGAGGAGATGTTCTCGCCGCCGGAGATGATAATGTCCTTGGAGCGGTCCTTCAGCTGGATGTAGCCGTCCGGATGCATGACGCCGAGATCGCCCGAATGGAACCAGCCGCCGGCGAAGGCCTCGTCGGTGGCCTTCTTGTTCTTGAGATAGCCTTTCATGACGATATTGCCGCGGAACATCACTTCGCCGATCGTTTGTCCGTCGGCCGGCGTCTCGGTCATCGTCTCCGGGTCCATCACGGTCAGCCCTTCGAGCGGCGCATAGCGCACGCCCTGCCGGGCTTTCCGCGCCGTGCGCACATCCTTCTCGAGGCTGTCCCATTCGCCGTGCCATTCGTTGACGACCGCCGGCCCGTAGGTTTCCGTCAGGCCGTAGAGGTGCGTCACCGCGAAACCCTCATCGGCCATGCCGGCCAACACAGCCTCGGGCGGCGGGGCAGCGGCGGTGTTGAAATTGACCGTCTGCGAGAAGTCTCGCTTCTCCTCCGGACGGGCATTGATCAGCACGGACATCACGATTGGAGCACCGCAGAGATGCGTCACGCCCTGGTCTGCGATGGCGTCGTAGATCGGCTTCGGCCGCACCCAGCGCAGGCAGACATGCGTGCCGGCATGGACGGCAAGCGTCCAGGGGAAGCACCAGCCGTTGCAGTGGAACATCGGCAGCGTCCACAGATAGACCGCATGCTTGGCCATACCTGCGTGGATCGTGTTGGCGTAAGCCATCAGCGCCGCGCCTCGGTGATGGTAGACGACGCCTTTCGGATTGCCCGTCGTGCCGGACGTGTAGTTCAGCGACAGCGCATCCCATTCGTCATCGGGCATCGACCAGGCGAAATCTGGATCGCCGGAGGCGATGAAATCCTCATAGTCGATCGAACCGATGCGCGCTCCCTTGGGATAGGGCGCGTCATCAGGATATTCCGGATCGTCGAAGTCGATGATCAGTGGTTTCGCCTTGGCCAGCGCCAGTGCCTCGCGCATCACGCCCGAAAACTCGCGATCGACGATCAGCACCTTGGTTTCCGCATGGTCGAGCTGGAAGGCGATTACGGCCGCGTCGAGCCGGGTGTTCAGCGAATGCAGAACACCCTTGGTCATGGGCACGCCAAAATGCGCTTCCAGCATCGGCGGTGTATTCGACAGCATGACGGTGACCGTATCGCCCTTGCCTATGCCGCGTTGGGCGAGCGCAGAGGCAAGCTGCAGGGAGCGCTGCCAGAACTGGGCGTAAGACCAACGGCCCGCGCCATGGATGATGGCGGTGTGGTCGGGATATGTCTTGGCTGTCCGCTCCAGATAGGTGATCGGCGTCAGCGGCTGGAAGTTCGCCGGCTGGCGATCCAGGTCCATTTCATAGGGGTTCGTCATAGACCCTCCCGAGGGAACCACAGCGTTCAAGCGGCACAACGTCAGTAAAGGATGTCCAGCACGCCATCATAAATCAGCTTCACCGCGATCAGCGCAACAGTACAATAGGTGAAGGGATAGAATATCTCCGGCCGCATGCGTCGCACCAGCCAGGCGCCGGCCAGCGTGGCCAGAGGCGCGATCGGCATCAGCACGAGCGAAGCGGTCAGGTTGGTGGCGTCGAACTGGCCGAGCGCGAAATACGGCACCAGCTTCACGGCGTTGGTCACCGCGAAGAAGATCGCCGCCGTCCCGCTCAACACCTTCGGGTCGAGCCGCAGCGGCAGCGCGTACACCTGGAAGGGCGGTCCGCCCACGTGGGCGACGAAGCTGGTAAAGCCGGATACGACACCCCAGAAGGCGGCCGCGATCCTGTTTGGCGTAGCGCTGTGGCCTCTGCCGTGCCGCAATTGCTGGTAGATCCAGCGCAGCACGAAGACGAACGCCACCGCACCGACGATAAGCCGTACCATGCCCGCGGTGACAACCGCCGCAGTCAGCCAGCCCGCGCCAATTCCGACCATTGCGCCCGGCATCATCGAAATCAGGACGCTGCGGTCATAGATCCCGCGCCAGGTCCACACCGAGACGATGTCCATGAGACAGAGTATCGGCAGCAGGATCGCCGCAGCCTGCACGGGGCTCATCACCAGCGCCATCAGCGGAACGCCGACGAAGCCGACCGCCCCGCCGAACCCGCCCTTGGACAGGCCGACGAGGATGACGGCCGGAACAGCGGCCGCGTAGAACCAGGGATCGGTCAGGAGTGCGTTCATGGGAAGAATGCGTGCGAGAACCGTCGCATTAGCGCTAAAAGCACGCGAAGGCGAATCGAATGTGCGGCTGTTCAAGCCGGATCGCCTGATCTATGCCGCATTCCAACCAAACTCGCCCGGCATAGGCCGATTCAGGACTCATCATGACCGACACCACGCCGAACCGCTGCCGCATCGTCCTCATCTCGCCCGCCGGCGAGAGCGCCGACGTTTTTTCCGAAAGGTTCCGCGCCGCGATCGCTGGCGGCGACATCGCCTCGATCATCCTGCCGTCGCATGGCCTCGATGAGGCGGCCTACCAGGCCTTTGCCGAAAAGATCGTGCCGATCGCGCAGGAAGCCGGCATCGCCGCGATCATTGTCGATGACACCCGCATCGCGGGCCGCGTCAGGGCCGATGGCATCCATATCGAGGGTGGCAAGGCGGTTCTTGCCGAGGCGATCGAAAGCTTCCAGGCGAAGATGGCAGTGGGCGTGGGCGGCGTGAAGACGCGCGACGACGCGCTGGAGTTGGGCGAGGAAAGGCCGGATTACGTATTCTTCGGCAAGTTCGGCTACGACAATCAGCCTGAGGCGCACCAGCGCAACCTTTCGCTTGGCGGTTGGTGGGCGGAGATGGTGGAGATTCCGGGTATCGTCATGGCAGGATCCGACCTCGCTTCCATCGAAACCGTAGCCGCGACGGGCACCGATTTCGTCGCGCTTTCGGCCGCCGTGTTCGGCCCTGGCGTTGACCCGAAAGCGGCCATTGTCCGTGCCAACGCGATCCTGGACGCCAGCGCGCCCCGCTTCGAGACGGTGGCATGACGAAGCGCTCTGCCATCGCCCTCCTGCTCGCTCTGCTGACCGTAAGCCCGGTGGCCGGCGCGCAGGCTGAGTCGAAGGCGCCTGACAAGACGACCACCGGGACCACCGGTGCCCCTGAGGATGCTACAGCCACCGCCGAGCAGCCGGGCGCGGTCGATGAGGAGCGTTTCGGCGGCCCGGCGGCCGACGCGGCCTACGGAGCCTTCCAGCGCGGCCTCTACATGACGGCGCTCAACCTCGCCAAACCCCGTGCGGAAGCCGGAGACTCTGCTGCACAGACGCTGGTAGCGGAAATCCTGTCGCGCGGGCTTGGCGTGAAGCGCGATGAGGCCGCCGCCGCAAAATGGTACCAGCTTGCCGCCGAGCAGGGCGTTCCGGAAGCACAATTCCAGTACGCTCTCCTGCTCATAGACGGCCGGTTCGTGAAAAAGGACCCGAACGGCGCCTATGCCCTGATGCAAGCAGCAGCCGAAGCCGGCAACCGCATGGCGCAGTTCAATTTTGCGCAGATGGTCGTCCAGCGCGAGCCCGGTCCCACGGGCATGACGAAGGCCGTCGCCTACTATCAGCGCGCAGCGGACGCCGGCCTCGCAGATGCCCAGTATGCGATGTCGCAGGTCTATGCTGCCGGCGTCGGCGGCAAGGCAAAGGATGATGTCCAGGCGCGCAGGTGGCTGCTGCTCGCGGCGCGTCAGAACTACGACACGGCGCAGGTCGACCTAGCGACGTGGCTCGTCGAGGGTCGCGGCGGCCAGCGCGATCTGAAGGCGGGCTTTGAATGGATGAAGCGGGCGGCCGAAGGTGGCAACGTCGCCGCGCAGAACCGCCTCGCCAAACTCTACATGGGCGGCATTGGCACGGAGCCGGACGCCATCGAGGCTGCCGCCTGGTATTTTGTCGCCCGCCGCCGTGGGCTGGTCGATGCGGAAATGCAGGATTTCCTCAACGGCAAGACCGACGAGGAGTTAAAGACAGCTCTGGAGCGCGCCAACAGGCTGCGCTGATCTTTGCCAGCTTGCGGCGCTTGCCTCTCCCGGCGATTTATGGTCATGGAAGCGCCGAAACGCGCCGGACGCGCGCGAAAATTCCGGAAATCGAGAGCATGGCCAAGATAAACGGCAACGAAATCCGTCCGGGTACCGTCATCGAACATCAGGGCGGGCTCTGGGTTGCGGTCAAGACCAATACCGTGAAGCCCGGCAAGGGCGGCGCCTACAACCAGGTCGAACTGAAGAACCTCGTCACCGGCACCAAGCTCAACGAGCGCTTCCGCTCCGACGAGAAGGTCGACGAAACGCGGCTCGACCTCAAGGATTTCTCCTTCCTCTACGAACAGGGTGACCAGCTCGTCTTCATGGACACCGAAAGCTACGAGCAGCTCGAACTGGCGAAGGATTTCGTCGGCGATCGCGCCGCCTTCCTGCAGGACGGCATGATGGTCACCGTACGCCTCTACGGCGAGAAGCCGATTGGCGTGGCGCTGCCTGATCAGGTTACGCTCGCAATCACAGAGGCCGACCCGGTGGTCAAGGGTCAGACGGCGGCGTCCTCTTACAAGCCGGCTGTGCTGGAGAACGGCATCCGCATCCTCGTTCCCCCCTTTATCTCGACAGGCGAACGCGTCATCGTCGACACCAACGAACTCACCTACATCCGTAGGGCGGACTGATCATGGCACGCTCGGCACTCCTCAACGTCATGGTCCAGGCCGCCATGAAGGCCGGCCGCTCGCTCTCGCGCGATTTCGGCGAGGTGCAGAACCTTCAGGTTTCGCTGAAAGGCCCCGGCGACTATGTCAGTCAAGCCGACCGGAAGGCCGAGGAGATCATCCACGCCGAGCTTTCACGCGCCCGGCCGGGTTACGCCTTCCTGATGGAAGAGCGCGGCGTCGTGGAGGGCGAGGACGACCAGCATCGCTGGATCGTCGATCCGCTCGACGGCACCACCAACTTCCTGCACGGCATCCCTATCTTCTCGATTTCCATCGCTCTCGAGCGCCAGGGGCAGATTGTTGCCGGCGTCATCTATAACCCGGCGATGGACGAGCTCTACACCGCCGAGCGCGGTGGCGGCGCGTTCCTCAACGACCGTCGCCTGCGCGTCTCCGGACGCACCAAGCTGTCGGACTCAGTCATTGGCTGTGGCATCCCGCATCTTGGCCGCGGTCATCACGGTAATTTCCTGGTCGAACTGCGCAACGTCATGGGCGAGGTCGCCGGCATCCGCCGCCTTGGCTCCGCCGCGCTCGACCTCGCCTATGTCGCGGCCGGCCGCATGGACGGCTTCTGGGAGCCGGCTCTTGCGCCCTGGGACATGGCCGCCGGCATCCTCCTCATCCGCGAGGCGGGCGGCTTCTGCTCCGACATGGAAGGCGGACAGGAGATGTTCGACAAGGGCTCCATCGCCGCCGGCAACGAGGCCATCCACAAGACGCTCCTGAAGACGCTGAAGAAGCCGATACGCTGATCTCAACCCGGCCTGCGGCATCTCGCCCGGGTTGTGACTCCCTGTCCATGGCGCTCATATTGGGTCCCCAGGGATGGCCATGACCGAACCGATGAACCTGCCTTTCAGGGGCCGCTTACACTATTCCCGCGCGGAGCTGATCGCGGACGGGTTGGTGCATGCCGTCGGCATCGTGCTGGCGATCGCGGCGGGTTCGGCACTCCTGTCGCTTTCGTTGTTCTATGCAGGGCCGGGTGAATACGCCGCCGCGGTCTTCTACGTTGTCTCGCTGCTCACCGTGCTTTCCGTCTCGCTGGCCTACAATCTCTGGCCGCTGACCCCGGTCAAATGGGTGCTGCGCCGCTTCGACCACGCGGCGATCTACCTGCTGATTGCCGCAACCTACACCCCCTTCCTCGCGCAACTCGGGCCCGACGCCTGGCTGATGATCGCGCTCGTCTGGGGCGGCGCGCTTGCCGGCATGGCGATCAAGCTCTTCCTGCCAGGGCGCTTCGATCGCCTTGCGATCATCTTCTATCTCGCGATCGGCTGGAGCGGCATCGTCGTCGCCGGCCCGTTGATGGAGACGCTGCCCCCGGCCACGATGGCCCTCATCCTCGCAGGCGGCGTCGCTTATTCCAGCGGCGTGATCTTCTTCATATGGCAGGGCCTGCGCTACCAGAACGCCGTCTGGCACGGCTTCGTGGTCGCTGGCGCGGGCCTGCATTGTGCCGCGATCTTCAACTGCCTTGTCGTCGCGCGTCTCTGAAGGCCTTCCGGACTTCCATTTTCGTCATAATTCCGCTTAGAGTCCCGGCCATTGCATCGCCGGGAACGGAATCGGGGCGAGAATGGGCATTTTGAGAAGCCTGGGCCTGACAGGCTCGTCGGACGTGATGGACTACGACCCTCACCGGCTCTCCAGCCCGCAGGTGTTCGTCCTGTCGATGTTGGTATTCCTGGCCATCGTCGCCTTTATCGCGGCGATCCTGACGCGCCAGATCATGGCTGCCTTCGTCACCAATCCCGGCCTGAATGGGCTGATCTTCGGCGTCCTGATCGTCGGCATCCTGCTGACCTTCCAGCAGACGGTCCGCCTTTTCCGCGAAGTGCGCTGGGTGAATTCGTTCCGCGCCGGCTCGGAAGTCACCGACCCCGTGCTGCTCGCGCCGATGAAGGCGTTGCTGTCGCGCTCGTCCTCCATGGCGCTTTCGACCAACTCGATGCGCTCGATCCTCGATTCCATCGCCAACCGGCTGGATGAAAGCCGCGACATCTCGCGCTATCTCATCGGTCTTCTGGTGTTCCTCGGCCTGCTTGGCACCTTCTGGGGCCTGCTGGAGACGATCGGCTCGATCAGCGAGACGATCCAGTCGCTCGATCCTGGAACCGGCGACACCAACGCCGTTCTGGACGCGCTGAAGGCAGGTCTTGCAGCCCCGTTGTCAGGCATGGGCACTGCCTTTTCGTCTTCACTGTTCGGTCTCTCCGGTTCGCTGGTGCTCGGCTTCCTCGACCTGCAGGCCGGCCGCGCCCAGACCCGCTTCTACACCGAACTCGAAAACTGGCTGTCCTCGGTCACCGACCTGTCGTCCGACATCGTTTCGGTCGACGGGAAGGGTGAGACCTCGGACGAGATTCGCGCGTTGTCAGAACGCCTGCGCAGCATGCAGGAAGGAGGCGGCTCGAGCCCGCGCGTCGCCACCGCCATGGCCAACCTTGCAGACGGCATCTCCGGCCTCGTCAAGAACATGCGCTCGGAACAGCAGATCATGCGCGACTGGGTAGAGGCTCAGTCGGAGGAGCAGAAGGCGATGCGGCGTACGCTGGAGCGTTTGGCCGAGACGCTGAAGAACCAGGAACGCAGCTAGAGCATGATCCCTAAGAGTGGATACCGGTTTTCGGGAAAGATCATGCTCAAACTAGGATTCTAACATGGCCCTGGCGAAGGGGAGGCGGAGCGCCCGCCACGTCGATTACTGGCCGGGCTTCGTCGATGCGCTCTCGACGCTGCTGCTGGCCATCATGTTCCTGCTTTCGGTCTTCGTGCTGGCGCAGTTCCTGCTCAGCCGCGAGATCAGCGGCCGCGACCAGGTGCTTGCGCGGCTGAACTCGCAGATCAACGAACTGACGCAGCTTCTGGCGCTGGAGCAGGGCAACACGCAGGACGCCCAGGACTCGGTCGCGAGCCTGCAGGCGTCGTTGTCCGCTGCCGAAAGCGAGCGCTCCCGCCTGCAACAGCTTCTCGACCAGGGCGCCGGCGCGGACTCCGAGGCGAATGCCCGCATCGGCACATTGAGCGGCGAACTCGACGCCCAGCGGCAGATCAGCCAGCGCGCGCTCAGCCAGGTCGAGTTGCTCAATCAGCAAATCCTGGCCCTGCGCAAGCAGATTGCGGCGCTCGAGGATGCCCTCGATGTCTCGGAAGCGCGCGACCGCGAATCCAACACCAAGATCGCCGATCTCGGCCGCCGGTTGAACGTCGCGCTGGCGCAGCGCGTACAGGAGCTGAACCGCTATCGTTCCGACTTCTTCGGCCGGCTGCGCGAAATCCTGTCCGACCGCGAGAACATCCGCATCGTCGGCGACCGCTTTGTTTTCCAGTCAGAGGTGCTGTTCCCGTCGGGCTCGGAGGTCATAAACCCGGCCGGCCGGGTCGAGATGCAAAAGCTCGCCGAGGCGATCATCGAGTTGCAGCGAGAGATTCCGCCCGAGATCAACTGGGTCCTGCGCGTCGACGGCCACACCGACAACATCCCCGTATCAGGCAACCGTCGCTGGACAGACAACTGGGAGCTGTCGTCCGCGCGCGCCACTTCTGTGGTCAAGTTCCTGATCCAGAACGGCGTCCCGGCAAACCGGCTGGTCGCCGCGGGCTTCGGAGAGTTCCAGCCGCTCGACACGGCCGACACCGCCGCCGCCCGGGCCGCCAACCGTCGCATCGAGTTGAAGCTGACCGAGCGCTGACGCGCCCGGCCGGCCTCGTGGCTACAAGAAGGCGGGAATAACCTCGCGTCCGTAGCCGGCGATGATCTCTTCTTCCATGCCGCTGTCGAGATAGATGTTGAACTGCGTTACGCCGGCATCCTTCAGCTTGCCGATCTTGGCGATGTGTTCCGCCGGCTCGCCGAGCACGCAGAAATTCTCGACAACGTCGGGCGTGATGAAGTCGAGATATGGATTGCTGCTCTGGCCGTGCTTGGAATAGTCGTAGCCGCGCCGCTTCTCGATGTAGCTGGTCAGGCTTTCCGGCACGAGGCTGGTGTCCTTGCCATACTTCTCCACGATGTCGGCGACATGGTTGCCGACCATCGCGGGGAACCACTTCGTCGCTTCGATCGCCTTGTCCTTGGGACCAAAATAGGCCGGCGCGCAGGACATCGAGCGGAAGCCCGACATGTCGCGCCCCGCCGCCTTGCCGGCGTCCAGGCACTGGTCCGTGAACCACTTGCACAGGCCAGGCTCCGCGATCTGGAGGACCACGCCGTCGGCATGCTCGCCCGCCGTCTTCAGCGCCAGCGGTCCGTAGGCCGCGATCCACGCCGGCATTTCGTGGCCGACGGCCCAGGGAAACTTCACCGGCTCCGGCGACTCGCCGTAGACGACCTCGTCGCCGCGCACCATCGCCTTGGTCTTGGCGATGAACTCGGCAACGCGAGCCAGCGTCGCCGGCTTGAAGCCCATCACCCTGCGCGAGGAATCGCCGCGCCCGACGCCGAGGTCGAAGCGGCCGCCGCTCTGCTTCGACAGGGAGCCGAAGATCGAGGCCGCAACCGACCAGTCGCGAACGTCGGGGTTGGTGACCAGCGGGCCGAAGCGCATGTCCTTCGTGTGTTCCAGGCACATGGCGATGGCCGCGTAGCAGTCGCGCCAGAGAATGTGCGAGTCGTAGAACCAGCAATAGCTGAAGCCGGCATATTCCGCCGCCCGCACCAGATAGCGCGCGCGCTCCGGTTCGACGACGCCCTTGAATGTGATCCCGAATTCCATGTCAGTCTCCCCTTCTTTTCTGATGCCGACCGTGGTCAGCCGAATGCCTTGCGCAGGCGCGGCAGCACCTGCTCCGAATAAAGTTTCAGGAACCGTTTCTGGTCGTGTCCCGGCGCATGGAAGACCAGATGGTTGAAGCCGAGGTCCACATAGGGCCTGATCTTCTCGACATGCTCGTCCGGATCGGTCGAGACGATCCAGCGCTTCGCCGCGCGCTCGATGGGAAGCGCGTCGGCGAGCTTCTCCATCTCGAGGGGATCCTCGACCGACATTTTTTCCTCCGGCGACAGCGAAAGTGCCGCCCAGAAACGCGTGTCCTGCAGCGCCCGCTCGCGGTCCGTGTCGAACGACACTTTCATCTCGATCATCCGATCAATCGAGTCGGGCGCGCGGCCCGCGGTTTCAAGTCCCGCAGACACATTGGGCAGCAGCGTCTCGCTGTAAAGCTCGGGCGCCTTGCCGCTCGTGCAGATGAAGCCGTCGGCGACGCGCCCCGCATATTTTGCGATCTGCGGCCCCGCCCCCGCGACATAGATCAGCACAGGCTGGTCCGGTCGATCGTAGATCGTCGCGTTCTCGGTCTGGTAGAACTGGCCCTCGAAGCTGACGCGCTCCTCGCTCAGCAGCCTGCGCATCAGGTCGACCGACTCGCGCAACCGCGCGAACCGTTCCTTCAGCTCCGGCCACACGACTTTTGTTGCCGGAACCTCGTTGAGGGATTCGCCAGTGCCTATGCCGAGGATCAATCGTCCCGGAAACAGCGAGCCCAGCGTCCCGAAGGACTGCGCCACGATTGAGGGATGATAGCGGAAAGTCGGCGTCAGCACGCTCGTGCCCATCATGATGCGCGACGTCTTCGCGCCTAGTGCTCCGAGCCACGACATGGCAAAAGGCGCATGGCCGCCGGTATGCCGCCAAGGCTGGAAATGGTCGCTGATGAAGACGGAATCGAAACCGGCCGCCTCGGCCGCCACCGAATTGTCGAGCAGTTCGGACGGGTTGAACTGTTCGGCCGAAGCCTTGTAGCCAAGCTTGAGTTCCATCGCGCCTTCTCCCGTATCCTCCAAAGCAATTCCAGGAAAAGTGCGTAGCGGTTTTCCGTCCGGAATTGCGTAAAAACAAACTATCTACAGGAACAGTTCCTGTTCCACCGGCCGCAACACCTGCCGCGCGCTGGCCTCTTGATCGTCTTTCCAATCCAGCCCGCGCACAACAACCACAGGCAGCCCGGCGTCCTTGCCCATCAGCAGGCCGGCTGCCGCTGCCACCTCGTCGGCAAAAGCCGGCAGCGTCGCCTTCAGCCCGCGGCCATAGGCGTCGGTGCGCGTAGTCCAGTCGACCAGCACCGGCACCCCGGCCACGCCGATCGCCACGTTGACGAGACCATTGCGCCACGGCCGCCCGAACGTATCCGATACAATGACGCCAATCGGCCCGCCACAACGCGCCTCCAGCCCGGCGCGGATCGTCCGCGCACTTGCGTCGGGATCATCAGGCAGGAGCAGCAGCATGCCCTCGCGCCCCGCGCCAAGATTGGATTCGTCGATGCCCGCATTGGCGCAGATCCATCCATGCCTGTGCCGCGTGATGAGCAGGCCATCAGGGGGTTGCTTCCTCGCGCGGATTACATCGGTGGATTCGGCGAGGATCGCCTCGACCTTGCGCGCATCCTTGCCGATCTCGGCGGACAGTTTTTCGGCTGCTTCCGAAGGCGTGAAGTTTGCCATCGGGACAAGTCTTCCCTCGGCCTTCGAGACGATCTTCTGCGCGACCACCACGATATCGCCGGGCAACAGCCGCATCCCGGCTGCATCGGCCGCCCCCGCGATCACCGCAGCCAGATCGTCGCCCTGCGCAATCTCGCCGATGCCGGGGATTGCGAGAAGCTGCGCACGCTCTTCCAGCACCGGCAGCCTGATCGCCTCGGCCAGATCCTCGGGCCGGTCGAGGTCGCGCGACAGGTGAGGCAGCACAAGAACCTCGACGCCGAGCCCGGCCGCTCTTGCAGCCGCCTCATGCGCGGCAGCGGACTGCCGCCCGAAGTGAAAGCCGATCGCATCCGGCGGCGAGACCAGCAGCGCATTGGTGCCGCCGTCGCGCGACTGCGCGATCACTACCGGGGTTCGCTTGCCTGCCGCCAGCAACGCCTGCAACTCGCCCCCGACCAGCGTCGGGATATCGGCATGCAGCACCAGCAGCGCATCGGCTCCGATACCGACCGCCCATCCAGCGGCCAGTCCGGCAGCCGCGTTCAGGTCGCCAGCCTCCGGTTCAGGGATGACGATCGCGCCTCGCGTCGCCGCACGCCCGGCGATCGCAGGCGACCGCGTGACCACCCCCACCGGTCCGTCGTGCCGATCCGTCAGGAAGGCGAGCGTGTTGTCGAAGAGCAGCATGGCAAGCCCTTCGCGCGCATCGTTCGCCAGCACTGGCCTGAGCCGCGACTTCGCCTCGGCCGGGTCCTTCATCATGATGACCGCCGCGACCGTCACGCGCTGCGACGCTCCCGCGACGGCACGAGCCCTGCCGCGAACTCCAGCACCTCGCGCGCCAGCCGCTCGGCCCCTTCCGGCCCACCCATCAGGATGTCCATGGAAGCAACGGAAAGCCCAGCCTTCCGCAGCGCTTCGGCATCCTCCGTATCGCCAGCATCCACGACGAACCCGTCGAGCAGACCGGCATAGCGACCAGCGACTGCACGAGACGTCGCCTCAAGGCCAAGATCCTGCATCAGCCGCGCCAGCGGTCCCTTTACCGCCTTCCCGCCGATCAACGGCGACACGCCGACGCAGGGCGCAGGGGTCTGCGCGACCGCATCGCGCAGACCTGCAACCGCCAGCATGGGTTCGATCGACAGCAGCGGGTTGCTGGGCGCAAAAACGATCAGCTCGGCCGCCCCGATTGCCGCCATCGCCTGCGCGGAAGGCCGGGCAGCGTCGGCACCTTCATAGCGCAATTCGCTGACTTTCGGCCCGCATCGTTTGCCGACGAACCATGGCTGGAAATCCATCCAGCCCTCGTCCGTGTTAAGCTTTGTCCGCAGCCTGTCGTCTGTCGCCGGCACGATGTTTGTGCGCGTATCGAACCGCTTGGCGGCCTCCACCGTAATCTCTGAAAGACTGTCGCCCTCGGCGAGCCGCCAGCTCCGCCAGATATGCAGACCGAAATCGGCATCGCCGAGTTTCATCCACGCCGGCGCGCCGAGATCGCGCAGCACGTCGAGCGCCTTCACCGTATCGTCAGCCACGCCCCAGCCTTGGCGACGGTTGATGCGATCCGAAAGCGTGTAGAGCAGCGTGTCGATGTCAGGGCACACCCGCAGTCCATAGAACTCCTCGTCGTCGCCGACATTGGCGATGACCGTCAGCGCACCTTCCGGCAGGGCGCGCGCAAAGCCCTCCGCTATACGCGCACCGCCGACGCCACCGGCGAGAAGCACCACGCTGCGGAAATCCCCCGCCGATTCCACCTCGGCCATCCTCATTCCGCCGCGACCGGATGCGGCGCTGCCCTATCGAGGAACGCCAGCGGATTCGCGCCTTGCCTGCGGCCGACCAGCGGCGCGATCTCGTCCGGGTCGCGCTCGGAATAATCCGCCACCACCTCATAGAGCGTGTTCCGCTGCACCGGAATTCGTCCCGCCGAGCGGATGATGCGCACCATCTCGGACGGCGTGATCTCCTGCCCATGCACGGACCCGGCGGCGCGCGAAATGCTTTCGTTCATCAGCGTCCCGCCGAGATCGTTGACGCCGCAATCGAGCATGAAGCGCGCGGTTTCCGGCCCGAGCTTCACCCAGGACACCTGAATGTTGTCGATGAAGCCGGCGAGCATCAGCCGCGCCACTGCGTGCATGCGAACATTCTCCGCCGCCGTCGGACCGGGCCGCGCCTCGGGATGATCGCGGAAAAGCCGCGTCTGCTCATGCACAAAACCAAGCGGCACGAATTCCGTGAAACCGCCGGTATCCATCTGGATCGAGCGGATGCGATCGATATGCGCGGCCCAATGCGCCGGCCCGTCAATATGGCCGTACATAATCGTCGATGTCGTTCGGATGCCGGCCGCATGCGCCGCGCGGATGATCCGCTCCCACTCGTCCGCCGACAGCTTGTTGCGCGTGAGTTGGAGCCGCACCTGCGTATCGAGGATTTCGGCCGCCGTGCCCGGCATCGAACCAAGCCCGGCCTGCTTCAGCGCCGCCAGATAGTCCTCCAGCGGCATGCGGCTCTTCTTGACGCCATACCAGATCTCGAAGGGCGAGAAGGCGTGCACATGCATCTGCGGCACGCGCGTCTTCACCGCGTCCAACAGCCTGAAATAGTGATCGCCATCGATGTCCGGGTGCAGTCCGCCCTGGATGCAGACTTCGGTGCCGCCGCGCAGCCACGCTTCCTCGGCGCGGTTTGCGACTTCCTCCAGCGACAGAAGTTCCGCGCCCTTCGCCTCCTTGCGAACGCCGAAGTTGCAGAACTGGCAGGCCATGTAGCAGACGTTGGTGAAGTTGATATTGCGCACCGTGACGAAGGTGACGCGGTCCCCGACGCGCCGCCGCCTGACCTCATCGGCAGTCGCCACCAGCGCGGCCAGATCGGCTCCCGAAGCCGAGAAAAGCGCCTCGCCTTCTTCCCGCGTGATGATCCGCCCTTCGAGCGCACGGTCGAGGATGGCGCGGATGTCCTGGCTAGCGTCGCCGAGCGCAATCTCCAGCGGCTGCTTTTCGATCCGGATGATGTCTGCCGCTTCGGACATGGGTCAGGCCACGTACTGGTCGCGCGCAAAACCGTCCGCCCGCGCCATGCCGGCCAGCGTCGCATGCAGCGGTGCGGTTTCGACGCCGAGATGGGCGGGATAGACAGTCAGCCGTTCGACCAGACGGTACCCCCGCGCCTCGGTGCGGCGCGCCAGTTCGGCCACCGCCGGCCAGGCGCGTTCAGGATTGATGTGATCTGCGGTCAACGGTGAAATGCCGCCCCAGTCGTTGATTCCGCAGTCGAGATAGCTTTCGAAATCCTGCTCGAGGTTGGGCGGCGCCTGCAGGCTGATCGACGGGTCGAGCACCAGCCGCGCCATGGCCAGCGTCCCCTGCATGTCGTCGCGCGACGGCTCCGCCCATTCGGCCATCGCCGTGCCGGGCTTGGCGCGAAAGTTCTGTACGATCACCTCCTGCACGTGGCCGTAGCGTCGATGCAGTTCGTTGATGGCGACGAGGCTGTCGACCCGTTCGTCCCATGTCTCGCCGATGCCGATAAGGATGCCCGTCGTAAATGGAACGCCGAGTCGGCCGGCCGCCTCGATAGTGCGCAGCCTCAAGAGCGGTGCCTTGTCCGGGCAGGCATGGTGCGCCATGCCGGGCTTCATCAACCGTCGGCTGGCATTTTCGAGCATCATGCCCATCGATCCCGAGACTTCGCGCAGCCGCGCGATCTCCTCCTCGTCCAGCGTCCCGGCGTTGACATGCGGCACGAGCTTCGTCTGGTCCAGCACCAGCTTGCAGGCATCGACGAGATAGTCGACCGTCGATGCATATCCCAGCCGCGTAAGCGCTGCGCGCGCTTCCTCGTACCGGCGCTCCGGCCGCTCGCCGAGAGAGAACAGCGCTTCCTTGCAGCCGAGCCGCTCGCCGTTCATGGCGACAGCAAGCACCTCGTCCAGCGTCATGAAATTGGCGCCGGGATCACTGGGATGCTTGACGAAGGTGCAATAGCCGCACGTATTGCGGCACATGGTGGTCAGCGGGATGAAAACCTTCCGCGAATAGCTAACGGCTTTGCCCCAGTGAAGGTCACGCAGGTCGGCCGCCCGCTTCTTCAGCGCCGTGAAAGCGTCGCCCGTCAGGCCCGCGAAGGCCTTCGCCTCGTCGGCTATGCAAGGATAGACCTGTTCCCCTGAGCGCTCGATCGACATCGTCGGCTTCTTCTCATTTCGGTATCTTTACCGATTGGTCAAATTTTCGACCGTTTGTGGCGCGGTGTCAATGGACGCCGCGATGGAGAGACCAGCCCTGGGGCTGATAATGGGTTCCAGCCCAATTTATGTCTCTATATTGGAGTTTCTCCCTTGGCTTGCGTTGCGCATTGGCCGATTTTGGATATGTCATCGCGATGACAACGGCCGGCTCCCAACGGCGGACTGAAATCAGGAATGAGACAGGCGGCATGATAAGCCGACGATGCGTTTTCTTCATCGGGGGCTACGATCCGAAGACGCCAACGGCGTTTTTCCGGCGCCTTTCGCGGGAGATGGAGCTGTTCGAGACAGTATGGGATGTCCAGACGTCGAGGAGCGACGTTGCGACGCCAGAGGGCGATGTGGGCGTGCTGACCGTCTCGTCCAGTCACCGGAAGTCGACCCTTCCGGATGACGATGTCTCCGAAAAACCTGCCCTGCCGGTCGAAGACAAGGACTGGCAGGTCACCACGGATTTTTATTTCCTGGGCCTTGATTCCATCGTGACCAGGGACGCAGCCCGTCCGCTGCCGGTGCGCCTGTTCCGATACCTCGTCGCCTTCTTCGACTACTGGCTGACAGGAACGGCCTTTTCCTTCTTCTCCCGCAGCTGGCGCTTCGCGCTCTACTTCCTCTATCCGTTCGTCACGACGCTGTTCCTCTTTCTCGTGGCCCTGCTTGCGTCGTCCGTCGTCTTGCGCCTTTTCGGCATCGGCAGTTTGGCCCTCGCCACGCTCATCGCACTGGTTGCGCTGTTTCCGCTTCTCGCTACGCTCGGCAAGCGCTGGTCGGTCACCCACCTGATGGACCTGTGGTCGTTCTCATCAGAATATCTTCGTGGCAAGAGGCCTCAGGCCGAGCGCCTGATGGATCGCTATGCGGCGATCGTCGCGCAGACGACCAATGCGCAGCCCTACGATGAGATCGTCTTTGTCGGCCACAGCACCGGCGGCGGGCTGATCCTGGAGATGGCGGCGAGAAGCCTGGTCGCCGACCCTCAGCTTGCCCGCCGCGATGCCAAGGTCAGCCTGCTGACGCTGGGATCGACCGCGCTGAAGTTCGGGCTTCATCCGGCCGCCAAGGCCTTCAGGGCACGGGTCCAGACCCTCGTCGACGAACCCGCGCTCGGCTGGTCGGAATTCCAGTGCCTGATCGACGTGATCAACTTCTACGACACCGATCCGGTGATCGAGATGGGGCTCAGGCCCAGGCAGTCGGGCAGTCCTGCCTTTCCCGTCGTCCGCAGGGTCCACATGCGCGACATGACGGGCGCTTCCAGGTATCGGCGGATCAGACGGCGATTCTTCCGCATCCACTACCAGTTCATCATGGCCAACGGGCAACGCTACTTCTACGATTTTTTCCATATCTGCTTTGGACCGGCGCCGTTGTCGGCGATCACGCCCAATCAGCCGCCCGAAGCAGGAGTTGACCAATGACCGCGACCTTCGCCGCAATCGTCTGGACGCTCGGCCTCGTCGCCTGGTTCGTCATAAGGCTGCCCTACCAGCGGCGCGCCCGTCGCATCGGCATCTCTGCAACGCAGCGTACGCTGACAGACCGCCTGGCGTTGGCGGCTTCCGGCATCGGACTTGCTGTAATCCCCGCCTTCTATCTCGCGACAGGCATTCCTGCCGCCGCAGATTATCCGTTCCAGCCGTTGCTGGGCTGGTGCGGGCTGCTCGTGCAGGTGCTTTTCCTGGCGCTGTTTTACGCCAGCCATCGCCAGCTCGGCCGCAACTGGTCGGTGTCCCTGGAAATTCGCAACGATCACCGTCTGGTCACCGATGGCCTCTATCGCTATGTTCGGCACCCGATGTATTCTTCCTTCTGGTTGTGGGCGATTGCCCAGGCCTTTCTCCTGCCGAACTGGGTAGCTGGCCTGTCCGGACTCGTCGGTGTCGGGATACTTTTTCTTGCACGCGTTGGTGCCGAAGAGGCCATGATGGAAAAGCACTTCGGCGAGCAGTATAGGTCCTACGCCGCCAGGACGGGCCGTGTTATTCCCCGCATTTTCTGACTTTCTGACCGGAGACATCCCCCCAATGTTTGCCAGATTTGACCCAGTTGGCCGCTGGAAGGCCCGGACGGGCATCCTGCTGCGCGCCGGCCTGCTTCTGCTCGCGCTTTTGATTCCCGCCCAGGTGCATGCAGCAACGTCCGCCGACGTCTATATCCTGCGCGGCGGCTTCGGTGTTTTCTCGACTGGCCTCGACAAGCTCAGGAAGCAGTTGAAGCAGAGCGGCGTCGATACCGTGTTGATCAGTCACGAGGCCTGGCGCTCGGTTGCACGGAAGATCGCCGCCAACCAAGCCAGGAACGGGCGGCAGCCCGTGGTCCTCATCGGCCATTCCCTCGGCGCAAACAACACGGTGCTGATCGCCAACGAATTGAAGAAGAAGGGCGTGCAGGTCGACCTGATCGTCAGCTACGCCTCGACCGCGCCGATGACGGTGCCCTCCAACGTGCGCAACGTCCTGAACTTCTATTTCAGCTCAGGCGGCTGGGGCGGGCTGTTCACGGGCGGGAGCGGCTTTTCCGGGTCGCTCAACAACCAGGACATGAAGGGTCAGTCAGGCATGAACCATTTCAATGTCGACGACGATCCTAACCTGCGCAACCAGGTCGTAAGCACCGTTCTCCGGTACGTCTCGCCAGCTGCCGCGCAGAGCAATTAGGCGTCTGCCCGGCCGGGATGCCTCCCGGCCCATCGCCTGCCATCACGCCTTCAAAAGCAGATGCTCGCGCTCCCATGCGGTGACGACATTGTCGAACGCCTCCAGTTCGCGCTGTTTTACGCGCAGGAATGTCTGGAAGAAGTCGTTACCGACGATGGCCCGCACCGGCTCGCAGGCGATGAAGCGGTCGAGCGCCTGCGGCATGGAGCCGGGCAGGGTGGTTTGCGCCCGATAGACATTGCCCGACGCTTCCGGCCTTCGCTCCAGTTTTTCTTCCATGCCGAGCCAGCCGGCGATCAGCGTCGCGGCGATCGCCAGATAGGGATTGGCGTCGGCTCCGGGAAGCCGGTTCTCGACGCGCCGCGCCTCAGGTCCGGCCTTCGGCACCCGCAGTCCGCATGAGCGGTTATCCTGCGACCACTCGACATTTGCCGGTGCACTGTGGTTCGGCCGCACGCGCCGATAGGAGTTCACGTTCGGGGCAATCAGCGGCATGGTCTCGGGGACATATTTCTGCAACCCGCCCATGAAGTGCGAAAACCGCGCCGTGTCGGCCCCGTCCTCGCCCGCAAAGACATTGCGCCCATCCTGGTCAACCAGCGAGACATGCAGGTGCATGGCGCTGCCGGCCTGTTCGTCCATGGGTTTCGCCATGAAGGTGATGTTCATGCCGTGTTCGATCGCCGCCTTCCGGGCGACGCGCTTGAACAGCACGACCTGGTCGCAGAGCTCCAGCGGGTCGCCATGCAGCAGGTTCACCTCGAGCTGGCCCGAACCCGTCTCGTGGCTCAGCGTATCCAGCGCAATGCCCATCTTCGCACAGCGCTCGTAGATCCGGCGCATGACCGGATCGTACAGTTCCAGCGCTTCCATCCCGTAGGGATTCTGCGAGCTCTCCTGCCTTCCGTCGGCGGTAACCGGCGTCACGACCGGGTCGCGCGGGTCCGGATTCGGCGCAGTTACGTAGAATTCGAGTTCCGGCGCGACGACCGCGCGCCAGCCCTTTTCCGCATAGAGCGCCATCACCGATTTCAGCAGCACGCGCGGCAGCGCGCTCCACGGGCTGTCGGCGGGATAACAGGCGTCGGCCAACACCCAGGCTCGGCTTGGCTGATCCGGCGCGACCCGCAGCGTTGTCATGTCGGGGGCAAGCACCATGTCGGGATCGCCATAGGCAAAACCCTCGTCCACTGACCCCGAATAGCGGCCATCCGCGCACACCAGCAACGCACTCGTCGGCAGATAGAGCGTTGCGCCGTCCAGCGCCTTCAGGAACTTCGCGGCCGGAAGCACCTTGCCTCGCAGCACGCCGTTCATGTCGGGGACGAGGCATTCCACCTCGGCTATTGCGTGTCTTTCGATCCAGCCGGCGGCGTCATCCATTCTGGATGGCCTGTTTGTCAGACATGCTTGCGTCCTCCCGCCCTGCGGAACCATTCGTCCGGATAGGGATACCACCAGTCCTGCACGACCGGCTTGTGGTCGATGATCACCATCTTCGTCCGGCGAAAGGCGTCAAGCCCCTGCCGGCCAAGTTCGCGCCCGATGCCGGATGCCTTCCAGCCGCCGAACGGCAGCGCGTCATTGTCGATCAGCGGGTTGTTGACCCACACCATGCCCGCTTCGAGTCGCTCGGCGGCTTCGTGCGCCTCGGCGAGGTCCTTGGTGAAGATCGACGCGCCAAGTCCGAACGGGCTGTCATTCGCGAGCTTGATCGCCTCGTCGAAATCCCTGACACGACAGATCGCCGCCACCGGCCCGAAACATTCCTCGCGGCAGATCGCCATGTCCGGGGTCACGCCCGTCAGGATCGTCGGCTCGTAGAACCAGCCGGTGTTGTGCGCGGGCGGAATGCGTCCGCCGGTCACCGCCGTGGCCCCATTTGCGATGGCATCATCCACTAGCCGCATCACCTTGGCGCGCGCTGCCTCGCTGACCAGCGGCCCGATCTCCGTCTCATCCATGCCGTTGCCGATGCGAAGCGCCCGGGTCTTCTGGACAAACAAATCGACGAATTCGTCATGCACGGACTCGACCACGAAGAACCGCTCGGCTGACGTGCAGACCTGTCCCGACAGATGGAATGCCGCCGTCACGCTGCCCGCCGCCGCAACCTCCAGCGGCGCATGCGCCGAAACGATCAGCGGGTCGCTGCCGCCAGCCTCGATCACGCAGGGCTTGGTCCGCTCGGCGCAAGCCACCGCGACGCGCCGCCCCGCCGCCACCGATCCCGTAAACGCCACCGCATGCGTCCGCTTCGATTCCACCAATGCCTTGCCGACATTCGCACCGCCGGGCAGGCAGGACACCAGCCCCTCCGGCAGCGAACGGAAAACCGCCATGTAGTCTAGCGTGGAGAGCGTCGTCGCTTCGGCCGGCTTGATGATGCAGGCATTGCCGGCCGCCAGCGACGCCGCCACCGTCCAGCACATCAGCAGGATCGGGAAGTTGTAGGGCATGATGTGCACGGACACGCCGTAGGGCTCGTAACGCGCATACTGGAACGAGCCGGCCTGGGTCGTGCCTGCGATCTTGCCCGCTTCGTCGCGCGCCATCTCGGCATAGTAGCGGAAGATCGGCGCGCAATTGGCGATCTCTCCGATCGCCTCCGGATAGGGTTTGCCCATCTCGCGCACCATCAGTTCGGCACAGCGCGTGAAGTCGGCCGCCTCGATGGCGTTAGCGACCGCATGCAAATGCTTTGCCCGCGTCTTGGCGTCTAGCGCCTTCCAGCGCTTCTGCGCCTCCGTCGCGGCGGTGAGCGCCGCATCGATCTCCGCCTCGGTCGCCTCCGCGATGGCGCCGGCAGTGCCAAGTGTCGCGGGGTCGATGACGGGCCGCGCAAGTCCTGCCATGTCCCGATAGGTGGGGTTGATGAAATAGGCGGGGCGATCCGCCGAGAAGCTGCTCATGATCCTAACCATCACCGGATCATGTAAACCTTCTTGATTGTCTCATGCACGGTGCACACGCCCTTCCAGTCCTGCGGGAAGAAGGCCGCCGTATCCGGCACGATCTCGATCACTTCTCCGCTCTCGTGCACATAGGTGCAGCGTCCTTCGAGGAAGTGGCAGAACTCGTCGCGCGTCACATGGCATTCCCACTTGCCCGGCGTGCAGACCCACAGGCCGCATTCGGAACGGCCTTCCGGTCCCTTGTGGATTACCCGGCCCGACGTCCGGGACTCGCCCTCGATCATGGTCGGGATCACGCCCCAGTCCACAAGGTCGGTCTGCTCGAGCGGCTTCCTCATCAGTGGTGTCGTCGTCATTGTCTTTTCCTTATGAGCCGGCTCATCCTCGGCCAGAATATACGTGTTTCGGATAGCCTCATGGACGGTGCATTCGCCGGTCCAGCCGGCCGGGAACATCACCGCAGTACCGGCGTCCACCTCGATGACCTCGCCGCCGTCCTCGCGATACGTCGCGCTCCCCGCCACGAAATGGCAGAGTTCGTCGCGCGGGATCGACAGCCGCCAGCGCCCCTCGGTGCAGACCCAGATGCCGACTTCCGGCCGGTTGCCCGGCCCCTTGTGCACGAGCCTGCCCGTCGAGCGCGACACGCCCTCGATTGCATCCGCCTGCACGCCCCAGTCGACAAGGTCGGTGCGGGTCGAGGCCTCGTAGAGATGCGGCGCGGACGAAGTCACAGCAGCTTTTCCAGCAAGCCCGCGGCCTTCTCCGGACCGTTCTGCGCCTGCATGTGCTTCGACGTCGCCGCAAGCTTCGCCTGTATCGCCGGATCGCCGATGCAGGCGTCGAGCTTGGCGATCAGTTCCGCCTCCGTCCAGTCGTAGCGCGGCATCTTGAAGCCGTGTCCGGTCTCCTGCACGCGCGTGGCGTTGTCGTGGCCGTCCCACACATAAGGCATGATGATAGCCGGCTTGCCGAAGAACAGGCATTCGGTGAACGAGTTGTTGCCGCCATGGTGGATCACGGCATCGACCTGCGGGATGACCGAAGGCTGCGGGAACCAGCCATCGATGATCACATTGCCGGGCACGTCAGAATACTGGTCCTTGTATCCCCCGACATTGACCAGAGCGCGATACTTCGACTTCCCGATTGCCGCGATGATCCTCTTCAGCAACTCCGTATCGCCCGCGCCGAGCGAACCGAACGACACATAGACCAGCGGCCCGTCATTATTCTTGGCGAAGGTCGGGACATCGTAGGCCGCCTCCTTGCGCACGCATCCCTCAAGATACTGGAACTGCTTGGGGTCCAGCGGAATATCGCGCTTGAACTTCACGCTCTCGGGATAGAGTAGCAGGTTGAGATGCGGCGACGCCTCGAAGAACTGGCCAATCGGATAGGGCGCTTCGTTGGTCGACTTCAGGAATTCGTTGAAGTCGTCGTGGATCGGCTTGATCACCTCGTTGAAGCGGTCGCGATAAGCCTTGTGGCCGGCATGGTCGTTCTCGCCGCAACCCGAAAGATGCGGCGGGATGCCCTCGTCCTCGATTTCATTTTCCGAGCAGGAGATGATGCGCACCCACGGCACGCCATATTGCTTGATCGCCGGGAACAGGATGACATTGTCGACGCAGATCACGTCCGGCTTGATCTTGGCCAGCACGCCGGGCAGGTCCTTCTGCGCCCATTTCGCGCTGTCGACGATCGCCGTCCAGCAATCCTTCACGTAGTTGTCGATCTGGTCGTAGGGCGATTTCGCGAAGTTCGGGATGTGGCCGTTGATAAAATCCTCCCAGAATTTCGCCATCACCTCGGGCGGCATCGGCTCGGAAAGGTTCACCGGATGCGCCTCGAAGCCGTAGCCTTTGTAGACATCCACGAAGCCCGGATCGGAGAGGAAGACAGCCTTGTGCCCGCGCGCCTGCACAGCCTGCGCGATGCCGACCGAATTGAGCGCAGGCCCGTAGGCGGCCTCCGGGAAGAATGCGATTGTTTTCTGGGTCATGGAAGCCTCCGGTCTCAATGTCTGAAGATGCGTGTGTCGGCTGCCGACCAGCCGAGGTCCACCGTGTCGCCGACTGCAAGCGGCCGGCGGTCGGCGGTATCCGCGGTCACGCGAATGAGGAAGGGTTTGTCGGCCAGCGGGGTCTTGACGTGAAGCTGCAGATCGAGCCCGTGATAGGCCAGGGCCACGACCCGCCCGCTCGTCCGGTTCGCGATATCATCGGCCGGGAACAGCACGATTCGTTCCGGTCGCACCGCCGCGATCGCCGCCGCGTCGTTTGCGATTTCGTCAGGTAGCGAACCGGTAATAAGCGACCCGTCGCGCGCCTTGACGCCCTGCCCGGATACGCTGCCCTCGGCGAAATTCATCACGCCGATGAAGCCCGCCACGAACGCATCCGCGGGATGCTCGTAGACCGTATGCGGTGTGTCGCATTGCAGCAGCCGGCCGTCTTTCAGCACCGCCATGCGGTCGGCCATGACCAGCGCTTCCTCCTGGTCGTGCGTCACCACGATGAAGGTGATGCCGACCTCGTGCTGCAGGCGCTTCAGTTCGATCTGCATGTCGCCGCGCAGCTTCTTGTCGAGCGCGCCCAGCGGCTCATCCAGCAGCAGCACGCGCGGCCGCTTGATCAGCGCACGCGCCAGCGCCACGCGCTGCTTCTGGCCGCCCGAAAGCTGGTCCGGCTTGCGGTCGGCGAGCCCGCCGAGCTGCGTGGTCACCAGCATCTCATCGACTCGTGAGCGGATTTCGGAACCCGGCCTGCCCTCCATCTCCAGCCCGTATGAAATGTTGGCGCGCACGCTCATATGCGGGAACAGCGCATAGGACTGGAACATCAGGTTGACCGGCCGGCGGTTCGGCGGCGTGCGCGAGACGTCCGCGCCGTCGAGCAGGATGCGCCCGCGCGTCGGCGTCTCGAAGCCGGCCAGCATGCGCAGCAGCGTGGTCTTGCCACATCCCGAGGGTCCGAGCAGCGCGAAGAACTCGTTCTCGCGGATGGACAGCGACACGTCGTCGACGGCCGTCAGCGGGCCGAACTTCTTCGAGACGCCCTCGATCTCCAGCACGTCCCGGCTCATTGCCCCACCATCCCCTTGTTCAGCCTCTGCGAGATGGCGAGCGCGATGACGCTGACCGCCATGACGATGGTGGCCAGCGCGTTGATCTCCGGCGTGATGCCGAAGCGGATCATCGAATAGATCTGCATCGGCAGCGTCGTCGACGAACGTCCCGCGCCGGCCGTGAAGAAGGCGATGATGAACTCGTCCACCGACAGCGTGAAGGCGAGCAGTGCGCCCGCCACCACGGCTGGCAGGATGACCGGCAGCGTCACCCGCCTGAATGTCGTAAAGCCTGACGCGCCAAGGTCGGCGGAAGCCTCGGTGATCGACCAGTCGAAGCTTTTCAGCCGCGCCCGGACCACGGCGCAGACGAAGGCGAGGTTGAACACGACATGCGCCATCACGATCGTGTGCAGGCCCATCGTCACGTTGAGCATCGAGAAGAAGGAGAGCAGCGCCACAGCCAGCACGATGTCCGGGATAATCATCGGCGCGAACACCAGCGCCTCCAGCACCGTCCCGCGCCGTCGCCGCGTCTCGACGCCGATCGCCAGCAGCGTGCCGAGCACGGTCGCGATTGCCGTGGACGCGACCGCCACGATCAGCGTGTTCAGCGCCGCGTGGAGAATGTCCGCGTTCGAGGCCAGAGACACATACCATTTCGTCGAGAAGCCCGACCACACGGTGGGTAGCCCGCCCTCATTGAAGGAAAGCGCCACCAGCACGGCGATCGGGATGTACAGGAAGGCGAAGACGAGCACGAGCACCGTCGTGCCGCTGCGCCGCGCAGTCGCGGAACGTTCCGCCATCACGCTTCCTCCCGGGCCTGCGCGGTGCGCGTCGAGGCGCGATCCGCCGCATAGCCCTGCACCAGCAGGAGCAGCATCATGATCGCGATCAGCACGGCCGCGAGCGCCGCGCCGAAGGGCCAGTCGTTGGCGGTCAGGAACTGGTCGTAGACGAGGTTGCCGATCATCTGGAAGCGCCCGCCGCCAAGCAGCGCCGGCGTCACGAAATTGCCGATCGACAATACGAAGACGAACACCGCGCCTGCCGCGATGCCGGGCAGCGTCAGCGGCAGGATGATGCGGCGGAAGGTGGTGACGGCCGAGCCGCCAAGGTCGCGCGAGGCTTCGGCGAGTTCTGGATTCAGCCGCGACAGCGGCGCGTAGCAGGCGAGGATGACGAAGGGCAGGTAGTTATAGACCAGCCCGGCGATGACCGCGCCCTCGGTGTAGAGCATGGACGGCGGCTCGCCCGTATAGCCGAACCAGCGCAGCACCTGTGTCACCAGTCCCTCGCGGTTGAGCAGCACGATCCAGGCATAGGTGCGGATCAGGTAGTTCGACCAGAACGGCAGCACCGCGAAGAACAGCAGCACCGGCTGCAGCGAGCGCCGGCACGAGGCGATGGCGTAGGCCGCAGCGTAACCGATGACGACCGCGATCAGCGTCGCGGTTCCGGCGATGCGCGCCGACCGCAGGAAGATGCCCGCGTAGAGCGGGTCGAAGACCTTGGCGAAATTCTCCAGCGTGAAGGTGTAGTCGACGCCGCCATAGATTCCGCGCTGGAAGAAGGCCAGAGCCAGCACCAGCCCACACGGCACGACCATCAGGCCGATCAGCCATGCCAGCGCCGGCGCCATGAGGAAGGCGGGACGGGAGTTGGTCGTCACGACACGCCGGCAGTTTGCGTGGAGAGACTGGCGAGGCTTGTTGCCCTTTCGCGCCCCCCTCTGTCCTGCCGTACATCTCCCCCACATGGGGGGAGATCAGCCGTCACAAGCGGATCTGCCAATTGCCCACGCCGCAATGCGCGCGGCGTCCTCGAAGCCAGCCAATCTCCCCCCATGTGGGGGAGATGTACGGCAGGACAGAGGGGGGCGACATAGAGCACGTCCGTCAACCGCTAGCTGAATGGCGAGCGCCTACTGCGCCGCCTTGATCTCGCTGACGATGCGCGAGTATTCGCGCTGCGCCTCGCCGACATCGCGCAGCACCTCGTACTTGGTCAGTTCGCCGACAGGCATCGCCATGTTCGGATAGCTGGCCGACAGTTCGGCCGGCAGGCTGTCCATCGCCGCCTTGTTCGGCACCTTGTAGAGGATGTTCTCCGCCGCCCAGGCGTGGTTCTTGCCGTCCAGCATGAAGTTGATGAACTGGAAGGCCGCGTCCTTGTTCTCCGAGGCCTTCATGACGACCATCGTATCCACCCAGAGGTCGGAACCTTCCTTCGGGATCACATACTTGATGTCCTTGTTGTCGGTGATGCCGTAGTTGCACCAGCCGTCCCAGGCCTGCACCATCACTGCCTCGCCGGACACCAGCTTGGAATAGAAGGTCGTGTCGTCATAGGCGAGCAGCGTCTTCTTGGCATCGATCAGCGTGTTCTTCACCTGCTCCATCTTCGCTGGGTCCGTTTCGTTGACCGAGAAGCCGTCAGCGAGTTGGCCGGCGGCCAGCAGCCAGCGGTCGGTCGCCAGCATCGTGGTCTTGCCCTTCACGGCGTCCGACGGCTTCAGCAGGTCGTTCCACGACGTCGGCTCGGCCGTCACGATATCGGACCGGTAGCAGAGGCCGGTCGTGCCCCAGGTGTAGGGCACCGAAAACGTGTTGCCGGGATCGTAGGCGAGAGCGGCCGCCTCAGGATAGAGATTGGCCAGGTTCGGCACCTTCGAGGCGTCGATCGTTTCGGCCAGTCCCATCTTCTGCAGCACTTCGGCGAAGGGCGAGGAGACGAACACGACGTCGTAGCCCTTGCCGCCCGAGGCGATCAGCTTGCCCATGATCTCTTCGTTGGTGGCGTGCTTGACGATCTCGCCGGTGTTGCCGGTCGCAGCCTTGAACGCGTCCATGGCGTCGGGCGCCATGTAGCCGTCCCAGTTGGAGATGACGAGGTTGGCGGCGCTTGCCGTCGAGGCCATGGCCGCGAGCGTCAGGCCGAGCAGGATGGGGCGCGCGCCCGCACGGTTATTCGTGATCTTCATTGCAGACTCCCATTGTCCGAGTATCGGATTGTCCCAGTACAGCTTCCGCTTTCTAACGGCGCGCGACGAGTGGCCCGCACAGCACGTCAGATGTTCCCCGGCTTTTCGCCGATTTTCGCAACAGTATTATTGAAACAAAAAGAACGTCAATCCATAATCGGCATCTTCGGCGTCCCAGGTAGCCATTCGATGCAGACCGTTCCCAAGCGACCCCGTTCGAACCATCTGGATCTCGCCCAGCGTATCCTCGACGCGGTGCGCCAAGGCGGCTTCCGGTTAGGAGACCGCCTGCCGGAGCAGCAGGTCGCCACGCTCTGCAATGTTTCCCGCACACCAGTGCGCGCCGCCCTGCACCTTCTATCCGAGCAGGGCGTTGTCGTGTGGGAAAAGGCGACGGGCTTCACGTTGGCCGTCGATCCCGCCGCTACCCTCGGGGCCGCCGCGGAGCTACCCAGCGCCGACGAAGACAGGCTTGCGGACTCAATCCTACGCGACCGCGCCGCCCGCCGACTGGACGGCACTGTTACGGCGGCCGGCTTGTCCCGACGGTACCGAAAGGAAAAACGAACGGTACTAAAGTCTCTAAAAATACTGGAAGCGGAAAACTGGCTCGAGAAGGCGCCAGGCCAATCATGGCTTTTCCGCCCCGCGCAAGAAGGTCCCGAAGCGATCGCCGAAAGCTATGACTACCGCTTGCTGCTCGAACCGGCCTCGCTTCTGGAGCCGGGCTTCCGCGCCGACGAGACGCAGTCGAGCGCACTGCGCCTGGGCATGGAGGCCCAGCTTGCCTCGCCTGAATCCGCCTTCGACATCCGCGAGTTCCAGCGTCTCGATCTTGCCTTCCACGGCATGGTCGCGCGCGGCGCGGCGAACCGTTTTGTTGGCCAGTCTCTTGCCGATCACCTGCGACTGCGCCGCTTGCCCGGCATGCTCCACGGCGTCAACGTCTTTCGCCTCAAGCAGTCGACACGCGAGCATCTCGCCATCCTCGACCAGATCGAAGCCGGGCAGTTTGAAGCTGCGGCCGATCTGATGCGCCTGCACCTGCGGTTGTCGCGTAGCCAGCGGCCACAGGCCGCAAGCCGCGGCGCGCCGGTTCTCCCCGCTGCCGCCGAAAGGCGCGGTCGATGACGGCGCGCTCCGGCCCGATCATCGCGCTCTTCCCTGAGGCCAGCTTTGGCGCAGCGCTCAACTGCGTCGGCATCGCGCAGGTCTTGCGAGAACGCGGCGCGCGTCCGGTCTTCATCTGCCATCCCGGCTTCACCGGACTGTTCGCCGACTACGGCTTTGCCGAACACCACCTCTCACTCCCGGGGAAGGAGGCGAGGCCCGACACCTGGCAGGATTTCGTCCGCCGCCACTTGCCGCATTTCAACCTGTCGCCGCTTGAACAGCTCGACACCTATGTCGCTCCGACATGGGAAGCGATCGTCGATACGGCGATCGACGCCGAGCCCGGTTTGAACGCCCTGCTCGCGCGCCTGAAGCCGGACGCGGTTGTCCTCGACAACGTCATCATGTTCCCGACGCTCGCGACGTCAGGCATTCCGTGGGTACGCGTCGTCTCCTGCGCCGAGACCGAACTGCCCGACGCGAACGTGCCGCCATATCTGTCCGGACTCGCAGCCGAGGACGCCGGCCGCGCCGATTTCGAGCGACGCTATCTCGCCGCCGTCGCCCCGGCGCACGAGCGTTTCAACCGCTTCCGCGCCTCCGTCGGCCTGCCGGCACTGCCATCAAGCGAATTCCTCGAACCCTCGCCATGGCTGAATCTGCTGCTGACCCCGGACATCGTCAAACGACACCGCACCCGGCCGCTGGACCCCAGGAAATTCATCTATCTGGAAGGCTGCGTCCGTAGCGAGGGTCCGTTCGAGCCGCCGGAGTTTCCTGATGGCAAGGGGCCGCTTGTCTATCTCGGCTTCGGCAGCCTGGGCGCCGGCGACGTCGCGCTCATCGAACGCATGATATCGGTTTTTGCGACGTTCCCCGCGCGGTTCATCGTCAATGTCGGCGGCTTCCGCGACGCCTATCGGGCGGTGCCGGACAATGTCTATCTCGACAGCTGGTTTCCGCAGCCTTCGGTCGTCGCGCAATGCAATCTCTTCATCCATCACGGCGGCAACAACAGTTTTTGCGAGGCGCTCTATTTCGGCGTCCCCTCGCTGGTGGTGCCCTACTGTTGGGACGGCCACGATAATGCGCAGCGCGCCGTCGAGGCCGGTGTAGGCCTCCGGCTCGATCGCGCAAAATGGACGGAGCGTGAGCTCGTTTCCGCCATGTCGACGCTGCTTGGCGACGCCTCCATGCGCCGGCGTCTCAAGGAGAATTCCGCGACCATGTCAGCTAATCCCGGCACTGTGCGCGCCGCCGACGCCGTGCTGGCGCTTGTCGGCCGCTAATTGATCGCCGACCACCTTTGTTAAAATTCTTCCGACTTTTGCTGCACTGCGGCATAAGTCCCCTATGCCATCGCCACAATTGTGCTAGGATCAGGCGTCGATGGACTGGAGGCAAGCATGAGCATAAGCGACAAGCTGGACCGCATTCGTCAACGTGCCCACGCCATCTGGGAAAGCCTCGGGCGCCCGGACGGACAGGATCGCGAGCACTGGGATCAGGCGACCAAGGAAATCGACGCCGCAGATGCAGTGGCGAAGAAAAAGCCTGCCGCGAAGGCGGCGCCCAAGGCGAAACCCGCCGCGAAGGCTCCCGCACCGGCCAAGAAGCCTGCTGCCAAGGCGAAACCGGCAAAGAAGTAACCGCCGCCCTTATCGCTTCAACGGTTTTGCCGCCTTGAAGAAGTCGGCCCAGGGGTCGGGGCGCTTCAACGCTTCCTCGAGCGCCTTCGATCCGATTGCGAAATCAGCGGGACCTATCCCGTCCCGCACCATCTCGAACGTCACTGGCACCGCCACCGTCGCGTTCGCCTTACCACGCGACGACCACGGCGCCACCGCCGTAGACCCGCGTCCATTGCGCAGATAATCGACAAAGACCCGCCCCTGCCGCGCTTTCTTCGAAAGCACCGACGTATAGCGCCCGGGATCGGATTGCTGCATCGCCTTGGCGAAATCATGCGCAAAGGTTTTGACCGTCTCCCAGTCGGCCTTCGGTTTCAGCGGCACGACGACATGGAAGCCCTTGCCGCCCGTCGTCTTGACGAAACTCGGCAGGCCGAGATGGTCCAGCCGGTCCTTCACGTCGAGCGTCGCCGCGCGCACGTCCTCGACACCAAGCCCCTCGTCGGGATCGAGGTCGAACACGATTAGGTCGGGCGTATCGATCGCCTCCAGCGTCGAACCCCAGACATGGATCTCCACCACGCCAAACTGTACCAGCGCCGCCAACCCATCGAAGTCGCGGATGGACAATAGCTCCTCGCCATCTTCCGGGTCAGCAGTGCGGATGATCGCCTCATGCATGCCCTTGGACGCATGCTTCTGGAAGAAGCGCTGCCCGTCGATCCCGTCGGGCGCACGCACCAGGGCCAGCGGCCGGTTGACGACGAAGCGCTCCATCAGCGGCCAGGCCTGTTCGTAATAGTCGAGCAGTCCCTGCTTGCTCAGGCCTTTCTTGCTCGGGCCTCCCTGCGGCCACAACAGCTTGTCGGGGCTGGTCAGCGTCACGGACATGGCCTTGCTCCTGTTAGCGACGGGTTTTCGCGCCGCCGGCGTCTTGCGCCGCGCCGTCGTCTTCGTCCCCTTGCCATCGGCGTCGTCAGCCTCCACCGCCCGCTCGGCCATGTCGCCCGTCTCTGCGACGATCTCCGCCGCCGACTTGTCCTCGCGCAGGCCCTGGAAAGATGCCTGCCGCAGCAGGCCGTCACTGGTCCAGCTCCGGAACTCCACCTCGGCGACCAGTTCCGGCTTCACCCATACGATTTCGCGATCCTTTGCCGCCTCCCCCGAAACCGACGGCTTCTTCGCCCGGATCATGTCCAGCCGCTTCTTCAATTCGTTGGTGATCGTGCCTGCAAAGCCAGTGCCGACACGGCCGCCATACTGCAGCTTTCCTTGCCTGTGATAGCCCACTGCCAGCGAGCGCAACCCGCGTCCCGCCGCCGTCGACGGCACGTAGCCAAGGATCACGAACTCCTGCCGCAGCGTGCATTTCGTCTTGACCCAGTCGTGGCTGCGGCCGCTTTCGTATGGTGCATCCGCGCGCTTGGAGATGACCCCCTCCAACCCCATGCGGCAGGCATGCGCCAGCATGGTCCGCCCCGGTTCGGAAAAATCCTCGCTGAACTGCACCGGCGAGCGGTTCGACGGCGCGCCCACAAGCGCTTGAAGCTTCGCCTTCCGTTCGGCAAGCGGCAGACCGCGCAAATCCTTGCCGTCCAACCACAGCAGGTCGAACACGTAATAAAGCAACCGCTCGCCCCGGCCTGACGAAAGCGCCTCCTGCAGCGCCGAGAAAGACGCGATCCCCTTGTCGGACAGCACGACGATCTCGCCGTCCAGAACCGCGTCGTCGCAATCGAGCGCGGCGAGCGCCTTCGCGATCTGCGTCCCGAAACGTGATGTCCAGTCGAGCCCCTTGCGCGTGAACAGCGTCACCGCGCCATCGGAAACCTGTGCCTGAATCCGGTAGCCGTCGAACTTGATCTCGTGCACCCACGCATCGCCCTCCGGCGGGCTCGTCCGCAGCGTCGCCAGTTGCGGCTCGATGAAACCGGGCATCGGTCCGCATTTCCTGCGGGTCTTCCGCGCCGGAGCAGCGGCAGTCTTGCGGGCCGCCATCTTGCGTGGCGGCTTGCCCGCCTTCACCTCTTCCACCGTGCGGCCGGATTTCACCGAGCGTGGCTTGTCCTCGAGGATATCCGCGCCGGGCCGCGCAAAGGCGTCGTCCGCCTTGATCAACAGCCAGTTGTCGCGCTTCTCGCCCGGCTTCGGCTTCAGCCGTACCAAGTCCCAAACGCCATGCAGCTTTTCCCCGGCGAGCTCGAAGCGCAAATGCCCTTTCCTGAGACCCCAGTCGGGGTCGAACTCCGGCGTCCACCGCCCTTCGTCCCAGACGATCACCGTGCCGGCGCCGTAACCCTCGGGAATGATCCCCTCGAAACTGCGATAGTCGAGCGGGTGATCCTCGACATGGACCGCCAGCCGCTTGTCGGCATGGTCGAGGCTCGGGCCGCGCGTGACCGCCCAACTCCACAGCACGCCGTCGTGCTCAAGCCTCAGGTCATAGTGCAGGCGTCGCGCATCGTGCTTGTGCACGACGAACACGCCGCCCGCGCCAGCCTTTGCTGATTTCGCATCGCCCTTCGGTTCCGGCGTTCGCCTGAAATTGCGCTTGGAGCGGTAGGTGTCGAGCTTATCCATCCGGCCGCTGCGCGATCCGCCTACGACTTGCCCTTGCCGGGCGGCCGCCGGCCGGGCGTGGATTTGGACGCTGGCTTCTTCGGCGATGGTTCGTCGTCATCGCCCTTCTTCTTGTCGCCCGAGGCGAGGCTCTTCTTCAGCGCATCGAAGAGGTTGATGACGTTCGACGGCTGTTCCTCGTCGTCGTCCTTGCGGATCGGCGCCTTCTTGCCGCTTTTCTTCTTCGACTTGATGAAGTCGAGCACCGCCTTCTCGTAGCGATCCTCGAAGGTGGAGGGCTCGAACTTGCCCTTCTTCTTTTCGATCACGCGCATCGCGAGGTCGAGCAGGTCGGGATCGATCTTGATCTTGTCCTGCTTGTCATAGGCCTCGTCGGCCGTGCGGATCGTGTCGTTGTAGCGCAGCGTTGTCAAAAGCATGCCCTTGCCGAACGGCTCGATCAGGCAGGGCCGCTCGCGCTGGTAGAGCACGATGCGCGCGAGGCCGGCCATCTTCCGGTTCTCCAGCGCCTGCCGGATAACGGCGAATGCTTCCTCAGACACCTTGTCGCCAGGAGTGAGGTAATAGGGCTTCTCGATGTAGATCGGATCGACATCGGCCTTGGCGACGAAGCTCTCCAGGTTGAGCGTATGCGAGGACTCGATCTGGACGTTCTCGATGTCCTCGTCCTCGATCAGCAGGAACTCGTCCTTATCGACCTCGTAGCCCCGTACCTCGTCCTTCTTGGTGACGGGCTTCCCGCTCTGCTGGTCGAGATATTGCCGCCGAACCGCATTTCCTGTCTTGCGATTCAGCGTGCGGAAGGAAACCTTTTCGGCTGCCGTCGTCGCGCCGGAAAGCTCCACCGCGCAGGTGACAAGCGATAGCTTCAGATAGCCTTTCCAGACGGGTCGCGGCGCCATGATCGATTCACTCCATGCCGCATCAGCTTACGTCCGCTCGCACCGGACGGAAAGACGGACGCGCCAAGGCACGCCGTGGACGGCGCACTGTCCTGACAAATGCAGCCAGAACCGGTTGGTTCCGCCGACGTCCCGGTAAATCCTGGCCAATCAGTCACCGACGATTTCACTCGCAGGCGGACTTGCTCTAAAGTTCGAAGCTTCACACCATGGGAGGAAACATCGGTGACCGCATCGACAACGCCAAGCTTCGACCTGACCGGCAAGGTCGTTCTCGTCACTGGCGCCTCGCGCGGTCTCGGCCGCGCTGCGGCACTCGCCTGCGCCGGAGCCGGCGCGGACCTGGTTGTCGGCGTGCGCAAGGCGGCGGACGGCGAGGAACTTGTCGCCGAGATCGAGAAGCGCGGCCGCCGCGCGCTCGCCGTTGGCATGGACCTCTCCGACCTATCCACTGTCCGTTCCGCCGTATCGGCCGCGCATGACCGCTTCGGCCGCATCGACGTGCTGGTCAACAATGTCGGGATTGGCCCGATGAACCTGGCCGTCGACGTCACCGAGGAGGATTTCGACTACACCGTCGACATCAACCTGAAGGGCACCTTCTTCACCACCCAGACGGTCGGCAAACTGATGATCGCCCAGAAGTCTGGCCGCATCATCAACATGAGTTCGCAGGCCGGCACGGTCACGCTGCGCGCCGAGTCGATCTATTGCATGTCCAAGGCCGCCATCAACCATCTCACCCGCTGCCTCGCCGCCGAATGGGCCGAGCACGGCATCACGGTCAACTCCATCGCGCCGACCTTCATCCACACCGACGGCACCAAGCCCGCCTTGTCGGACCCCGCCTTCCACCGGCAAGTTCTGAACCACATCCCGCTTGGCCGCATCGGCGACCCCATCGACGTCGCCGGCACGGTGGTCTTCCTCGCCTCCCCCGCCGCAGCCCTCATCACCGGCGCGAACATCCTGGTCGACGGAGGCTGGTCGGTCGCCTGAACGCCAGTCGTCGAACCGACGCGACTGCTTACGGCCCCGGATTTCACAAGGCCTTCCGCCTTTCCGCGACCTTGCCCGCATGGCAGATATGCTGCATCCTGAGGAAGACGCGCGATCAGGACCGCTGGCGGTCGCCGCAGGAGGATCCCATGAGGCTACTGATGTTGGCCGTCGCTGCGATCACCTTCGGTCTGGCACAAGCCCATGCCCAGGATCTAAGCCCTGCCGGCCTTGAACGACGAGCAACAGATCGAGCTGCCGTAGAGGCGGTGATCTGGGGAATGCCCGCGGTCAATACCGACTTGATGCTTCAGGCGATGCTGTCGAGCACCGCCGCCAGGGAGAACGAGATCGTATACTGGTCGCGGCCGGTGAACTGGAAGAACCAGACGCTGACGCCCAACCCGGATTCGATCTACCTGATGTCCTTCTGGAATGTGAAGGACGGACCTCTGGTGGTGGAGATTCCTCCGGCCGACGTAGGCTCGATTGCTGGCAATATCGTCACCGCTTGGCAGATGCCGCTTGAGGATACCGGCCCGTATGGGGCCGACGAAGGCAAGGGCGGCAAATACCTTATCCTTCCGCCCGGCTACCAGGGCGAGAAGCCCGATGGCTATTTCGTCCTGCAGTCCGACACATTCACTGGCTTCGCGCTTCTTCGCTCCAACCTGAAAAGCCACAGCGACGCCGACATAGAGAAGTCGGTGGCGTACGGAAAGCGCATCAAGGTGTATCCGCTGTCCCAGGCGGCAAGTCCCGGCGAGACGAAATTCACCGATGCGTATGACGTGATGTTCGATTCTACCATCCCCTACGACTCGCGTTTCTTCGAAGGTCTCGACCGTGTCGTACAGAAAGAGCCTTGGCTGGACCGCGACCGTGTGATGATCGACCGGTTGAAGGCGCTCGGCATCGAGAAGGGCAAGGCGTTTCAGCCCGATCAGCAGATGCGCGATGTAATGGATATGGGAGCGAAGGAAGCGCACTCGCTGCTTTCGGCCCGCTATGACCGCGGCTTCCCCGTGATCAACGAGGGGATTGGGTGGTTCCCGGCAGCCATGGCCGAGATGGTGAAGGCGGCGAGCAGCGGTTATGCCGATCCGAAAGAATATCCCGTCGACATCCGCGGCGTGACCTACACGCTCGGTTTCACCGGCATCAAGCGGATCGGCACGGCGCAATTCTATCTGATGGCCAACAAGGACAAGGATGGCAAGGCATTCGACGGTGCAGCCAGCTATCGCCTGACGGTACCGGCCGACGCACCGGTGAAGCAGTATTGGTCGGTGACGGTCTATGACCGTGAGACGCATGCGCTGGTCAAGAACGTCGACAAGGCAAGCGTCGCATCGACGACGACCGGCGTGACAAGCAACGCCGACGGCTCGGTCGATGTCTTCTTCGGCCCGGCAGCGCCTGAAGGCAAGGAAGCCAACTGGGTACCGACAGACCCGCAGCGCGAATTCGAGCTGTTGTTCAGGCTTTATGGGCCCGAGAAGCCGCTGTTCGAAAAGACGTGGAAGCTGCCGGATGTTGAGAAGCTGGCGGCGCAATAGTATCCGCAGGATATGCCAGACAGGAGGAACGCCATGACGATCGACGCTGCCCTGAACCGACGCGACATGTTGCTCGCCGGCGTAGCACTCGCCGCGGCCTCAGCGGTTGACATGAGCGGCGCAGCCTCCAAGGCCGAGGCTGCGGAGCTCAATCCGCAGCCGCTGCCACCATCGCCGGACTGGGCGCGCGCGCTTCCCGACGGGCCGGACACGCGCGTGAAGATCACCGAGGAGTATGCCAAGCTCGTTGCGCGCGACGCCTATTTCTGGGCGTGGCCGATGGTCAATATCTTCAACCGGCGGCAGGCCTTCAAGGATACGCCGGAGCCGATGATGTCGGGGCCGGCGCCGATCGCACCACTCAATCGTCTGGGGATGCTGACTGACTACATCGAGCCGGAAGAACGTCTCGTCGCCTGCCCCAACCAGGACGTGGTCTATGGAGCCGGCTCGCTGGGGCTGGATGTGTCGCCCGTGGTGGTTCAGGTGCCGGATTTCGGCGACCGGTTCTGGGTTTATCAGATGGTCGATCTGCGCACCGACAGCTTCGTCCAGCTCGGCAAGATGTACGGCACGACGCCAGGCTTCTATTTGCTCGTCGGGCCGGACTGGAACGGTGATATCCCGAAGGGCATTACGTCCGTTTTCCGATCGCGAACCAACACCGGTTTCGTGGCGCCTCGCGTCTTCCAGGACGATACGCCGGAAGACAAGAAGGCGATCCAGGACGTGCTGCAATGGATCACGATGTATCCGCTGGCCGACTACGACGGCACGATGAAGCGGACGGATTGGAGCAACATTCCGAAGGTTCCTGCGTCCGCTACAGGCGATGCCGAGTCAAAGTGGGTATTTCCTGAGAAGTTCTTCGACGAACTTCCGGCCGTCCTGGCCGATGCCCCACCTCTACCCGGCGAGGAATCCCGCTATGGCCAGATCCACGCGCTGCTGGAAGCGATCAAGCGTCAGCCCGAGCTCAAGCCACTGCTTATCCAGGCTGTGACAGAGGTGGAAGAACAGATCGTGACGCCATTGTTTCAGTTCCGCAACTGGGGACAGCAGCTGCCGCACAACTGGAGCACGATTTCAAACGAAGCGGCCTTCGGCACGGACTACTTCACGCGGACGGCGGCGGCGAAATCGAACATCCTCGTAAACTCACCCAACGAGACGAAATATTTTTACCAGGACCTCGATGTCACGGGTGCGCGGCTCAACGGCGCGAACCGCTACTCCGTCACCTTCGCGAAGGATCAGACACCGCCGGTCAATGGGTTCTGGTCCCTGACGCTCTACAACGAGCATCACTTCTTCTCTCCGAACGACATCAAGCGGTATTCGCTCGGGACAAAGAACAAGAGCCTGAAGCCGGCTGCCGACGGCTCGCTGACGATCTATGTACAGGCCGATCGGCCAAGCGACCCGATCGAGCTGGCAAACTGGTTGCCCGCACCCAAGGACAGCGATTTCACGCTGTACATTCGATCCTACTGGCCCAAGCCGGAAATCACCGACGGATCATGGACGCCGCCGCAAGTCCAACGTCTAGGATAATTGCTGGAAGGCGAACCAGCCGGTTACACGAAAATCCCAATGACATCTGTCATTGGGATTTTTGTTTGGCCAGCTTTGCAAATTCCAGGCGCTCGCGTCCTAGAGCTTCGTCCAGGCGCCGTTCTTCTTCGACGATTTCACGCAGGCCTCGACGAAGGCCACGCCCTCCACGCCGTCCTGCACGGTCGGGTAGATGACCTCCTTCGGTGGCTTGCTGCCCTTCCGGCGCGCCGCGCGGATGGCTCGGGCCGCTTCCTGGTAAATGTTGGCAAAACCTTCGAGGTAGCCTTCCGGGTGACCGGGCGGGACACGCGTCAGCCGGGCTGCGACCTGCGTCGACCCGGCCCCGCCGCGCGTGATCAGTTGCTTGGGCTGCCCGAACGGCGTGTACCAGAGGTAGTTGGGGTCCGCCTGCACCCATTCGATGCCGCCCTTGGTGCCGTAGACGCGCAGCTTCAGGCCGTTCTCGTGGCCCGGCGCGACTTGGCTTGCCCAGATCATGCCCTTGGCCGCAGGCGTCTTGCCGACCGCCTTGAAGCGCAGCAGCACATTCAGATTGTCGTCCACCAGACGACCTGGCACGAAGGCATCGAGATCAGCCGAGAGCTCGGCAAGTTCCAGCCCCGAGACGAAGCGAGCGAGATTGTAGGCATGCGTGCCGATGTCGCCCGACGCGCCGCCGACGCCGGACTGCTTCGGATCGGTGCGCCATAGCGCCTGCTTCGAGCCCGCGGCGGCGGCGTCCTCGGTCAGCCAGTCCTGGGGGTATTCGGCCTGTACGACGCGGATATCGCCGAGCACGCCTCTCGCCACCATGTCGCGCGCCTGCCTGACCATCGGGTAGGCAGTGTAGTTGTGCGTGAGGACAAAAACCTTGCCCGACTTCTCGACCAGCGCGGCGAGCTTCTTCGCGTCAGCGAGGCTGGACGTCAGCGGCTTGTCGCAGATGACGTGGATGCCGGCGTCAAGGAACGCCTTGGCCGCCGGAAAATGCACGTTGTTCGGCGTCACGATCGCCACCGCTTCGATACCGTCGGGACGCTTCGCCTCCGCCTTGGCCATCTCTGCGTAGCTGCCATAGCTGCGCGACGGGTCGAGCCCGAGTTCTGCGGCCGAAGCCTTTGCCCGTTCCGGGTTGGACGACAGCGCGCCCGCCACCAGTTCGAACTCGCCATCCATGCGTGCCGCCAGCCTGTGCACCGCGCCGATGAACGCGCCCTGGCCGCCGCCGACCATGCCGTAACGGATCGGGCCCTGCCCCGATTCAACCTGCCTGCCGCTGACCATCCGTTCCTCCTCGTTACCTGTTCGTCGCTGAAATCCGCACCGTCACCGGAGCGGATTCCAGACCGTTTTTGCAAGCACCATTTTGACCGCAATCGCGAGAACCAACCGCGATACGCCTCAGATGCCCATCATGGCGCGCAGAAGCTTCTTGTCCGTCGCGCCGCCGGCGAAGTCGTCGAATGCCTTCTCGGTCACGCGAATGATGTGGCTGGCGATGAAGGGCGCGCCTTCTGCCGCGCCATCCTCGGGATGCTTCAGGCAGCATTCCCATTCGAGCACGGCCCACGAGTCGTAGTCGTACTGCGCCAGCTTGGAGAAGATGCCGCCGAAATCGACCTGCCCGTCGCCGAGCGAGCGGAAGCGGCCTGCGCGGTTGATCCAGCCCTGGTAGCCCGAATAGACGCCCTGGCGGCCGTCCGGGTTGAACTCGGCGTCCTTCACGTGAAACGCCTTGATGCGCTCGTGATAGATGTCGATGAAGGCGAGATAGTCGAGCTGCTGCAGCAGGAAGTGCGAAGGGTCGTAGTTGATGTTGGCCCGCGCATGGCCGCCCACCGCATCGAGGAACATCTCGAAGGTCGCGCCGTCGAAAAGGTCCTCGCCGGGATGGATCTCGTAGCCGACGTCCACGCCAACATCGTCATAGGCGTCGAGGATCGGCTTCCAGCGCTTGCCGAGTTCGGCGAACGCTTCCTCGATCAGCCCGGCCGGCCGCTGCGGCCACGGATAGAGATAAGGGAACGCCAGCGCGCCGGAGAAGGTCACGCAGGTATCAAGACCGAGGTTGCGCGACGCCTTGGCGCCGAACTTCATCTGCTCGACCGCCCATTTCTGGCGCGCCTTCGGATTGTTGTGCACCGAGGCTGGCGCAAAGCCGTCGAACTGGCTGTCATAGGCCGGGTTCACGGCGACGAGCTGGCCCTGCAGGTGGGTCGACAGTTCCGTGATCTCGACACCGGCGTCGGCGCAGATGCCCTTGACCTCGTCGCAATAGGTTTTCGAGCTCGCCGCCTTCTTGAGATCGAACAGCCTTCCGTCCCAGGTCGGGATCTGCACGCCCTTGTAGCCGAGACCGGCCGCCCATTTGGTGATGTCAGGCAGCGAATTGAACGGCGCGGCGTCGCCCGCGAACTGCGCCAGGAATATTGCGGGACCCTTCATAGTCTTAGGCACGAAAATCCTCCCTCGTTCCGGCCTTCGCGGCCAGCTTCGACCTTCATTCTAAAAGCATCATCCCGGAAAGGGGAACGGCTTTTCGGAAACCTCCCGCTCGTAGCGGGCGCAATGGCCGGCGGCGCCACCCCCGGACCGCCGGCCATCAGCCTTACCCCACGATGACGAGGCCACCCACAAACTTACGGCCCATCGTGTTCGCCGCCCAATCTGGTATTACCAAATTTACCCGTCTGGTCAAGCCAGCCAAGCGAACCCGCGCCATTCGGCGAAAATTTCGAACTCCGTAATAATTCAAATATGTTCAACCACTTAAGCTATTTCAGAGCAATCCGCCTAGTGCCGCTTGCCGTTCGATTTTTTTTATTATAGAGGTCGAGTAAGCTTGAATTGGTCGAACCAGATTGCGCTTGTGACGCGACAAGGTTCCCAAAGAGGGCTGAAGCGGCAATAACGTCCGCGCAACTGCGGACACGAATTTCAGGGAGAGAGACACATGCACCTTTCAACGCACAACTGGATGCGAGCCGAGCCGCTGGAGGTCACCCTCAAGCGCATCAAGAAGTTCGGTTATGAATCCATCGAGATTTCCGGCGAGCCGGAGATCTACAAGGTCCCGGAGACGCGTGCGCTGCTCAAGCAGTATGGCATCCGCTGCTGGGGCGCCGTCACGCTGATGCTGGGTGAGCGCAACCTCGCGGCGAAGGACCAGGGCCAGCGCGAGCGCTCCGTCAAATACGTCAAGGACGTTCTGACCATGGTGAGCGAACTCGAAGGCGAGATCATCACGCTCGTTCCCGGCACTGTCGGCAAGGTCGTTCCTGATGGCACCGTGGAGGAAGAGTGGAAGTGGCTGGTCGACGCCACGCGCGAGTGCTTCACTCACGCCAAGAAAGTCGGCGTGAAAATCGCGATCGAGCCGCTCAACCGCTTCGAAACCTATATCTTCAACCGCGGCGAGCAGGCTCTGGCGCTTGCCGACGCAGTCAGCCCGGAATGCGGCGTCTGCCTCGACGCCTACCACATCCACATGGAGGAGTTCGACGTCGAGGAAGCGATCCGCAAGGCCGGCAAGCGCCTGTTCGACTTCCACGTCGCCGACAACAACCGTTTCGCCGCCGGCCTCGGCACGATCGACTGGCCGAAGATCATCGGCATCCTGAACGACATCGGCTACAAGGGCGCGGTCACCAACGAGTTCGTCGCCCCTGTCGATCGTACGCCGGCTAATCGTTATCCTGATATGGTCGAGCGCAATCCGGTCGATATCTCGCCCGAGCAGCTGAAGTTCATCCAGGACCACGGCTCCAGCGTGCTGACTGAGAAGTTCTACACCGACCAGATGCGCATCACCGCCGAGACGATCCTGCCGCTGATCGGCAAGAAGATGCCGGCCTGATCGCTGCGACTGTATAGCACCGGTCGACAGCGACCGTCGGGGCAAGGAGAACCATGCGCATCAAGAGCGTCAAGGCCTGGTGGGTCCGCATTCCCATCGAGGCGAGCCGGCAGCACCGCAGCGACTTCGGTCAGGTGCAGACCTTTGACGCGGCTATCCTGCGCATCGAAACCGACGATGGACTCGTCGGCTGGGGCGAGGGCAAGAACGCCGCAGGCAGCGCCGGCGACTACGGCGCCCTCGTCCACATGCTCAACCGCGAGATCGGGCCGCAATTGATCGGCCTGAACGCGGGCGACATCGGCGTCATCTGGGAGATGCTCTACAACGGCGTCCGCTCCGGCCTCGCCGTCAGGGAAGGCCACGCCATGCCGCAGATGTCGCGGCGCGGCCTCACCGTCGCCGCCATCAGCGCGGTGGACATCGCGCTGTGGGACATCCTCGGCAAGTCGCTGAACCTGCCCGTCTGGCAATTGCTGGGCGGGCGCAAGCTCGACCGCATGCCGGCCTATGCGTCGGGCGGCTGGGCGTCGGCCGACAAGGTCGGCGAGCAGCTCAATTCCTATATCGAGAAGGGGGGCTTCAAGGCGCTCAAGATGCGCGTCGGCGCCATGGACGGCGCGCCGCACGTCTCGGCCGCCCGCGTGAAGGCCGCGCGTGAGGCGATCGGTCCCGACGTCGAGCTCGCCGTCGACGCGCACGGCACCTACACCGTGGCCGACGCCAGGCGCTTCATGCACATGGTCGAGGACTGCAACCTCGCCTGGTTCGAGGAGCCTGTCATCGCCGACGACAAATCCGGCATGGCCGAAGTGCGCGCCGCCGCCAACGTGCCGATATCGGCCGGCGAGAGCGAATCGACGCGCTACGCCTTCCGCGATCTGGCGGTGCTCAAGGCCGCAGACATCTTCCAGCCCGATCCCGCCTTCTGCGGCGGCATTTCGGAAGCCATGAAGATCGGCACGATCGCCAGCGCCTTCAACCTCCGGCTTGCGCCGCATCTTTGGGCCGGCGCGCCTTGCTTCTTCGCTGGCCTGCACATCTGCGCGGCCTCGCCGGCCAGCTTCACCGTCGAATATTCGCTCGGCGCCAATCCGATGATCCACGACCTCGTCGAGGACCGCATCGAGGTCAGCGACGGCCTGATCGCCATTCCGGAAAAACCGGGTCTCGGCTTCACCATCTCGGAGAAATTTCTGGAGGCGCACGCGCAGGCCGTCTAGGAGGTTGAACGCGCACCGGGTTGGATTCGCAGGTGCACGAAAAGAGTACGACGGGCGGCGGCCATCTGGTGCAGGCCCGCTCCAGGGTCAGGACCTGAGCATGAAGGAAAACAACCTGCTGGCGGAACTCGCCGCCTACCTGTTCTCGGCCTCCAACGGGGATACCGGGCGCACGCCGTCGGAGCGGGAGCTTGCTGACCATTTCTCAGTCAGCCGCGGCCAGATCCGCGAGGCGCTGGCGATTCTCGAGGCGATGCGCATCGTCGAGCGGCGTGCGAAATCCGGCATTTACCTGACGACCAGGCAGGCGAGCGTCGACGCTATGGCGCTGTTCGCCAAGGCCGGCGTTCCGCTGGACCCTGTCCAGATCTACGAGACGGTGGAACTGCGCAAGATTCACGAGATCAAGGCTGCAGAACTCGCCTGTTCGCGCGCGACCGAAGAGAACTACGAACGCCTGCGCGAGATCCTGCGTGAGTCCGAGCTTCGCCTCGCCGCCGGCGAAGGCATTGCCAAGGAGGACCGCGACTTTCACCTCGAAATCGTGCGCGCCACCAAGAACAGCGTCTTTCACCGCGTCTGCAGCGTCTACTACGTGATGGGCGAGCAGCGCCTGCCGATCTACTTCCAGGACCCGGAGCGCGGCCGCAAGTCGCATGCCGAGCACATTCAGATCTACGATGCGCTGCTGAAGCGTGACGGCAATCTGGCGCAAGCGCTGATGAGTGCGCATCTCCAGGGCGTGGAAAGCTATTGGAAGGGTCTCATCCAGGGCGGTCCACAGGAAGCGGGCAAGACGCTGGAGCGGGTCTGAGGCATGATCCCTCCAAGTGATCGCCAGTTTTCGGATTAGATCGTGGCCGCCGCCGTCATCTTCTCGACCCATCCGCTGCACCCGCGGCCGACCGCCATGCTTGCCGACCATGGCGATCTCGTTATCGCTTCCGCCATCGACCCGGTTACGCTCGCCGACGAAGCGCGCGACGCCGATATCGTCATCGTGCGCGCCAATCTCCCGCCCGTCCTGTTCGAACGCGCGCCGAAACTGCGCGCCGCGATCCGCCATGGCGCCGGGCTGGACATGATCCCGATCGACGCCGCAACCAAGGCTGGCGTGCTTGTCGCCAACGTGCCCGGGGCCAACGCCCGCACGGTCGCCGAGCATGTTCTCTGGACATCGATGGCTCTGCTCAGGAAGTTCCGTCGCGTCGACCGCGATGTCAGGCAGAAAGGCTGGCTCGCCGGGCGCGATCACGCCAACGACGGCAACGATCTGTCGGGTCGCGCGATCGGCATCGTTGGCTTTGGCGCGGTCGGTCGCAACGTCGCCGCCATGGCCGCGAACGGCTTCGGCCTCGACGTCATCGTCAACAGCCGGAGCGCACGGGATTTGCCGGCTTATGTTCGCTTCGCGTCGATCGACGAACTGGTGGCCGAAAGCGATATCGTCGTGCTTTGCTGTCCGTTGACACCGGAGACGACGGGACTAATCAACCGCGAACGCATCGCCCGCATGAAGCCCGGCGCGCTATTGATCAACGTCTCGCGCGGACCTGTCGTCGATGATGAAGCCCTGATCGATGCCCTGTCGTCGGGACATCTCTCAGGCGCGGCCCTCGACGTCTTCGTCACCCAGCCTCTTCCCGTCGATCACGCCTATTTCGACTTCGACAACATCATCATCACACCGCACATGGCCGGCATCACCGAGGAGAGCATGATGCGCATGGGCATCGGCGCTGCCGAGGAAGCCGTCCGCGTGCTTGCCGGCAACCTTCCGGTGAACCTCCGCAATCCCGAAGTGATCGACCACTACCGCCGCCGCTTTCCAAGCTAGGCACAGCGCGGGAGCGGGGTTGCCTCGCGAGATGAACTATAGCGCAGAGCACGGAAATGCGGCCGCTGCCATCGCCGTTAGCCTGATCTCCCCCCCAATGTGGGGGGAGATATCAGGCGAACGGAGTGGGGCGCTGTCCCGCAATGTCGTCATCCCGGGACGCGCAGCGGACCCGGGATCCAGAGTGACGACGGTGGAGCGAAATGCGCGACCTTGGCCGATCGGCTTGGCGCAATCTGAAATAAGGGGCGGCGACCTGGATTCCGGGTTCCGCTGCGCGGCCCCGGAATGACGGCGAGATGAGCTAGAGCGTCAGACGTGAATAGTTTTTCGCAACTGGAAACGCATGCCACTGAAATCGCTCGGCTTTCGATTTTCCGTTGGCAACTGGATTCACACGCCTCGCACCTCCCGCATACTCCATCCCATCGCCCTCACGGGAACCTGGTGCGCACCGGGTATCAGGGAGGGCGGCGGTGCCGGATCGGTCAGCGCTGCGGTCGCGCTGGCTGGGTGATGAACCCCCAGGTCCGGGCCCTTGCGGAGACCAGCGGCAACGGCCGTG
>NZ_JAEULZ010000025.1 GCF_016793485.1 Mesorhizobium sp.
GGGCAAGTGTGGCGCCGGGTGCTTCCGCTGGACTGAGCGGGACGTCCGACCGCCTGTCGCCTCGTGCGCTCGCGGACTCCAGACGATCGGAGTCCGATGGGCCGGGCGCCGGCAGGCCGATAAACGCCGGCGGCGCATGGCAGCGCGTCAATTACTTACTTAGAAGACGTCGCTGCCATGCGCCGCTTCCCACACAGTTCAACAGCCAGACTGCGGTTGCAGGGCGTGGCAACGACGAACCGTGCGCGCCATAAGGAGTTTTTTGGAAAACTGCCGTGGAACGACCTCTACCCCACAACCACAGGCGTCTTGCCGTTGACGCGGTTGAAGAGGTCGATGACGTCCTGGTTGATCATCCGCACGCAGCCGGACGACATGGCTTGGCCGATGGTCCACCATTCGGGCGAACCGTGGATGCGGTAGCCGGTGTCTTGCCCGTCTCGAAAGATATAGAGCGCGCGCGCCCCGAGCGGATTCTTGAGGCCGCCTGGCTGACCGCCCCGCCATTTCTCCAGCTCCGGCTGGCGCTGGATCATCTCGGCTGGTGGAGTCCAGGTCGGCCATTTCTTGCCGTACTGGATGTTGGCGCGGCCGTTCCAGAGAAAGCCATCGCGGCCGATGCCGACGCCATAGCGCAGCGCGTCGCCGCCCGGCTGAACGTAATAGAGGAAGCGTTCCTGCAGCCGCACGACGATCGTGCCGGGCGCCTCACCGGTCGGATCGACCACGACCTGACGCCGCCACTTGGGATCGATCTTCTGATAGGGAATTTCCGGCAGCGTGAAGCCGTCGTCGGTGAACGACGCATACATGACCTCAGGCTTGGTGACGTTCCGGTCGACGCTGATCTTCGGGCGGATCGAGCCGGTCGACATGTCGTCAATCTGATAGGAGGGAACCTCGAACGCAGACATGTCGAAAGAACGCGATGTGCAGCCCGCACCAGCGAGCAAGGCTGTCGAGCCGAGGCCCAGCAGCGCGGTTCGACGCGAGATATCCTGAGAGAAAGAATGCTGGGCAACGGACGCTTTGGACACGGGCACGACCACTCGAACACACTTCGGCACAACGCCGGAGATTTCACAATTTTAGGCATTCGTAGTTTACGAAATATGAAAGCCAAGGCCTGCAAGGCGTTGCGGTGCATTTCGCAAGCCTGCACCGCAAATGGCGGCCGATTGCGGCACACAAAGACCTTTTGGCCGTCACAATCTCTCCCGAAACCGCTGGCTAGTTTCGGCTCGAACGAGAGAGGGAATGATGAGCCACAATCTGAAGACCGACTTTGCGCTGTTCGCTGCGGCCTTCGTTGCGGCTGTCCTTGTGCTGGGAGCGAATTCCAGCTTCGCCGAGATATTGAGTGTGATGGTCGGCGCTCGCTGAGCTCGAGAGCCAGGCGGGCTTGCCCGCCGTCGCCTTTCCGTTCCAAATCCGGCTGCGCGTTTCTCGTGGAGAAAAGAATGCAGCCGCAGCCATTACCAGCAGGCACGCCATGGTTTTCCAAGGCACAGATCGACGCGCGCCTCAGCGCATTTACCGAACCGTTCCTGAACGACTACTTCAGGGCGAATTTCTATCACCTCAAAGGCCGCGATCTCGACCTCGTCGTTGACGCCGGCATGGGTCTCGCGCTGCTGACGCCCATGCTGGATCTGACTCCCGGCAAGCCCGTTCTGGCGGTTGCGACCCACATCCATGCCGACCATGTCGGTTCGCTGTTCGAGTTCGCTGAGCGCGCCGGACCGAAATGGGAAGCGGACGCCTTCGCGACGATGGACGACCGCTGGACTTTTGCGGACGAATTCCGGGCTCTGTACGAGCCGGTTTCGCGCCTGCCGCATGTGGGATGGAAGGCGGAAGACTACGCAATCGCTCCGGCGCCGCTGACGCGTGTGCTGGACGAGGGCGACAGGATCGACCTCGGCGACCGCAGCTTCACCGTGTTGCACCTGCCTGGACATTCCTTCGGCTGCATCGGGCTCTATGATGAGACGGACGGCCTGCTGTTTTCGGGCGACGCCGTCTATGACGACACGCTGCTCGACGAGATGTGGTGCTCGGACAAGGACCAGTATCGCGCCACAATGCGCAGGCTGATGGAGCTTCCGGTGCGCGTCGTCTTCGGGGGACACGGCGAGCCGTTCGGCGAAGCACGGCTGAAAGAGATCGCGCGGGACTACCTGGATCTGTCCTGAGCGATGCGAGGGGCTTTACAAACGGCTAATACGGGAGATTTATCCTCATCTTTGTCGGAGAGACTGAGATGACCTTCGAAACCTGGCTGGCCTTCGTTGCCGCTTCCTCGATCCTGCTGATCATTCCGGGGCCGACGATCCTGCTGGTCGTCTCCTATGCGCTGGGGCAGGGATGGCGTACCGCGTTGCCGATGTCGATCGGCGTGGCGCTCGGCGACTTCACCGCGATGACACTCTCCATGCTCGGCATCGGCGCGCTGCTGGCGGCCTCGGCGACTGTGTTCACCGTCCTGAAGTGGATTGGCGCGGCCTACCTCATCTATCTCGGGATCAAGCTGTTCCGCGCCGGCGGCACGCTGAGCGCCGAGCCGCGAACGGACGCGGCGTCGTCGGCCAAGATGATGGCGCATGCCTGGCTGGTGACGGCGCTGAACCCGAAGAGCATCACCTTCTTCGTGGCGTTCCTGCCGCAGTTCCTCGACCGCCACGGGGATTTCTGGACGCAGATGCTGATTTTCGAGGCGACGTTCCTCGTTCTCGCCTTCGCCAATGCCTTCGGCTATGCTCTCGTTGCCGCTCGCGCCCGCGACATGGTGCGCAATCCGCGCGCCATCCGCATCTTCAACCGCACGGGTGGTTCGTTGCTGGTGGGCGCCGGCGTGGCGACGGTGGCTATGCGCTCGGGGAACTGAATTCGGGCAGCGGGTCGGAGGCCATCATGACAGTCAGGGATAGTCTCGGTCTTTCGCTTTCCGGCGCGGATGATAATAGCGCTGGGCACTACGAGAAGGCGCTGCACCAGTTGCAGTGCTACATGGGCGACCCCGTCGCCTCGGTGGACGCGGCGATAGAGGCAAGCCCGGGCTTCGTCATGGCGCATGTGCTGAAGGGCTATCTCTTCGGCCTTTCGACGGACCACGAGGCGACGCCGGTGGTGAAGGCATGCCACGCAGCGGCGCTCGCGCTGCCGGCCACCATGCGCGAACGGGCGCATGTCGCCGCGCTCGGGCATCTTGCGGACGGGCGCTGGCACGAGGCCGGCCGGGTGCTGGAAGACCTGACGATCGAGGAGCCGCGCGATGCGCTCGGACTGCTTGCCGGGCACCAGATCGACTTCTTCACCGGCAATTCGCGCATGCTGCGCGACCGCATCGCGCGCGCCATGCCGGCGTGGTCGGAAGGCATGGCCGGTTATCACTCGACGCTTGGCATGCATGCGTTCGGGCTGGAGGAGATGGGCGACTACGCGCAGGCCGAACGCCTGGGCAAGCGCGCCGTCGAACTGGAGCCGCGCGACGGCTGGGGACAACATGCGGTGGCGCATGTGCTGGAGATGCAATGCCGCCAGCGCGACGGCATCGCCTGGATGCGCCACAACACCGACGACTGGGCGGGCGACAGCTTCCTGCAGGTGCATAACTGGTGGCACCTGGCGCTGTTCCACTACGACCTAGGCGAGACGGACCAGGCGCTGGCGCTGTTCGATGCGCCGATCTACGGCACGCCCTCGACGCTGGCGTTGAACATGCTCGATGCCTCGGCGCTGCTCTGGCGGCTGCACTTGCGTGGCGTCGATGTCGGCGACCGCTGGCAGGCGCTGGCCGCCAACTGGGCGAACAAGGCGACGGACGGCAACTACGCCTTCAACGACATGCACGCGATGATGGCCTTTGTCGGCGCGGTGCTGAACGAGCCGGCGCGGCTTTTGCTGGAAGCGCAGGAACAGGCGATGGCCGGCGACGGCGACAATGTCGGATTCACCCGCGATGTCGGCAGCCCGGTAACACGGGCGATCAAAGCCTTCGGCGACGGCGATTATGCGCGGACGGTGGAACTGCTCAGACCGATCCGGGGCATTGCGCAGCGGTTCGGCGGCAGCCATGCGCAGCGAGACGTGATCGACCTGACGCTGATCGAGGCGGCGTTCAGGGCAGGCGATGCGCATCTGGCCATGGCGCTGTCGGCGGAGCGCGCCGCCGCGCGGCCCGACAGCCCGCTGTCGCAGCTCTTCATGCGCCGGGCAGAGGCGCTACGCGCGGCGTAGGACATCAAAACCTATCATTCCGTCTGATTTTTTGCGAAACGCGAAAAAAATAGCCTGCGACCTGTTGCAAGCTCCCGGATTTTGCGCTGTAGGATTCCGCCCGAGGAAACGCGACGCCGGAAAACCGGTGTTCCCGCATAACGGCCGACGAAACGGCCGGGAGGAAGCGCATGTATCTCGGCATTGATCTCGGCACGTCGAGCGTCAAGACGCTGCTCATCGATTCTGCGCAGGCAGTCGTCGCTTCCGCCTCCGCTCCCGTCCAGCTCTCGCGCCCGCATCCCGGCTGGTCCGAGCAGGATCCGGCCGACTGGATCTCGGCGACGGAAAAGGCGCTGGACGAACTGAAGGCGAAGCACGGTGCAGAACTGGCGGCTGTGAAGGGCATCGGCCTTTCCGGCCACATGCATGGCGCGACGCTGCTCGATGCATCCGACAAGGTCCTGCGGCCGTGCATCATGTGGAATGATACGCGCAGCCACGCCGAGGCGGCGAAGCTCGACGCGGATCCGCGTTTCCGCAAGATCACCGGCAACATCGTGTTTCCGGGCTTCACCGCGCCGAAGCTGGCCTGGGTCAAGAACAACGAGCCTGCGATCTTCGCAAAGGTGGCGATGGTACTGCTGCCGAAGGATTATCTGCGGCTGTGGCTGACCGGCGAGCACATGTCGGAAATGTCCGATTCCGCAGGCACGTCGTGGCTGGATGTCGCCGAGCGCCGCTGGTCTGGCGAGTTGCTCGCGGCGACCGACCTGACCGAGAAGCAGATGCCGCGTCTGGTCGAAGGCACCGACACCGCCGGGACACTGCGCGCGGAGCTGGCGTCCGGATGGGGGCTGAAATCAGGCATCCCGGTTGCGGGCGGCGCTGGCGACAATGCGGCGTCAGCCTGTGGCATGGGCACGGTGAAGCCGGGTCACGCCTTTGCCTCGCTCGGCACGTCCGGCGTCTTGTTCGCGGCCAACGGCTCCTATCTGCCCAACCCCGAAAGCGCGGTGCACACATTCTGCCATGCGCTGCCGAATACATGGCACCAGATGGGTGTCATTCTGTCCGCCACGGATTCGCTGAACTGGCTGTCGGGCGTGACCGGAAAAAGCGCCGGCGAGCTGACGGCGGAACTCGGCGATACGCTGAAGACACCGACGGGTGTCACCTTCCTGCCCTACCTTTCGGGCGAGCGCACGCCGCACAACGATGCCGTGATGCGCGGGTCGTTTACCGGCCTTGGCCACGAATCGGATCGCGCGGTGCTGACGCAGGCAGTGCTCGAAGGCGTCGCCTTCGCCTTCCGTGACAGCCTGGAGGCGCTGCGCGCCGCGGGAACCGAGCTTTCCAGAGTGACCGCGATCGGCGGCGGCTCGCGCTCGCGCTACTGGCTTAAGGCGATGGCGACGGCGCTCGACATGCCGGTCGACATTCCCGCCGACGGCGATTTCGGCGCCGCGTTCGGCGCGGCGCGCCTTGGGCTCATCGCCGCCGAAAAGGCCGATCCGCTTGCTGTATGCACCGCGCCCGAAACCGAAGGCACGGTCGAGCCGGACAAGGCCCAGACACAAGCATTCTCGGAAGCCTATCAGCGCTACCGCGCACTCTACCCAGCGATCAGAGGAGTCTCGTGATGCCCACCGGTTTTTTTGGCGACGTCAAGAAGGTCAAATATGAAGGACCGGACAGCGACAATCCGCTGGCCTACCGCTTCTACAACAAGGACGAGGTCGTCGCCGGCAAGCGCATGGAAGACCATCTGCGCTTCGCGGTGGCCTACTGGCATTCCTTTGCATGGGAGGGCGGCGATCCCTTCGGTGGCCGCACCTTCGATCGCCCGTGGTTCAACGATACGATGGAAGGCGCCAAGCTGAAGGCCGACGTGGCCTTCGAGATGTTCTCGATCCTCGGCGTTCCCTATTACTGCTTCCATGATGCGGACGTGCGTCCCGAGGGCAAGACGTTCTTCGAGAGCGCGGCGCGCATGGATGAAATCGCGGACATCTTCGCCAAGAAGCAGAAGCAGACCGGCATCAAGCTGCTGTGGGGCACGGCCAACCTGTTCTCCAACCGCCGCTTCATGTCGGGCGCCGCGACGAACCCCGATCCGGACGTGTTCGCCTATGCAGCTGCGACGGTGAAGAAGTGCATCGACGTGACCAAGAAGCTCGGCGGCGAGAACTATGTGCTGTGGGGCGGTCGCGAGGGTTACGAGACGCTGCTCAACACCGACCTGAAGCGCGAGCGTGAGCAGGCCGGCCGCTTCCTGTCGCTTGTCGTCGACTACAAAAAGAAGATCGGCTTCAAGGGCACGATCCTGATCGAGCCGAAGCCGCAGGAGCCGACCAAGCACCAGTACGACTACGACGTCGCGACGGTCTACGGCTTCCTCAAGGATTTCGGACTCGAGAAGGAGGTCAAGGTCAATATCGAGCAGGGCCACGCGATCCTCGCCGGCCATAACTTCGAGCACGAACTGGCGCTCGCCAACGCGCTCGGTATCTTCGGCTCGATCGACATGAACCGCAACGACTACCAGTCGGGCTGGGACACCGACCAGTTCCCCAACAACGTGCCGGAAATGGCGCTGGCCTATTATCACGTCCTGCAGGCCGGCGGCTTCAAGACGGGCGGTACCAATTTCGACGCCAAGCTGCGCCGCCAGTCGCTCGACCCGCAGGACCTGCTGATCGCGCATATCGGCGGCATGGACTGCTGCGCGCGCGGGTTGAAGGCGGCCGCTAGGATGATCGAGGACAAGGCGCTGTCCGGCCCGCTGGAAGAACGCTATGCCGGCTGGAAATCCGCCGAAGGCAAGGCGATCCTTTCGGGCAAGCGCACGCTGGAGGACTTGTCGGAGCGCGTGATCAAGAAGAAGATCGAGCCGCAGCCGAAGTCGGGCCGACAGGAACTGCTGGAGAACGTGGTCAATCGGTACGTGTGAGGGGGCAGGTACGGCCCTGTCCTCACACCACCCCCGCGATCGCCCTGAACATCTCCACGGTCTCGAATTCGCGGTAGCTCGTCTCGTCGTTGGTCTGGCCATAGCTGGGGCTGGCCGAAAGCTTGACGATGACGAGGTCGCGGTCGGGGTGGACGTAGATGAACTGGTTGTAGACGCCGATGGCCGAGAACTCGCCCTTGCCGCCGTCCATCAGCCACCATTGGTAGCCGTAGCCGAAAGC
>NZ_JAEULZ010000035.1 GCF_016793485.1 Mesorhizobium sp.
TTCGCCGAGTGGGCTTCACATAAATCTCAAGTCTGTGGCTGATGATCTCGAAACCGTGCTCGTGCGCGATTTCACGCTGCAAACGTTCAATCTCTTCCGATCTGAACTCGATCACTTTGCCGGATGAGATGTCGATCAGGTGATCGTGGTGGTCCCGGTCGACGGCCTCGAACCGGGCCGGACCATTGCTGAAGTGATGCTTTTGAAGAACACCTTTATACTCAAGGGCGTTGAGCGTCCTGTAGACGGTCGATAGCGAGATCCGAGGATTTGTTCGCGCAGCCCTTCGATGCAGTTCTATGGCATCGGGATGATCCGTCGCGCGCATGAGGATGTCGAGGATGGTACGTCGCTGCCCGGTCAGCCGCAGACCTTTTTCGCGGCAGAGACTGTCGATATCAGATATTCCAACTACCGTCTTCGCCAAAGAACCAGCCCAATTCAAGCACCTGCCTGTCAGGAAATTGTATCGGAGTTGCGTCGCAATTGCAAAAGTCGGCATGGTCTGCAGAGCAGCCACGCCGGTTGCGCGTTTCCTGCCAAGAACCCGGCGAATTGTCGCTGACAGTCGCGCGAAAGCGCTCGACAGCATCGCTCCATCGCCGTTGCGAATGAAACTCCCACCGCGAACGACAGATGTGCCACACCACTAACCGGCGCGGCACATCTCATTCAGTCTCCCTGTCAGCGATGCGCGAGCTTGACGCGGGAAGCGCCAAATCCGCGCAGCGAAAACTCACGCTCCGCCAACACACCGATCCCGACGGCGATGACCGACCAGAGCGCCGCCTGGATCAGCAGTGACGCCACCCTGAACTGCCACAGGACGATTGCCGGAAACACGTCAGGGACCTCGTTCACATAGGGCATGACAAGCCGGATAACGGCGACGACTGCCAGATAGCCTATGGCGGCGGCAACCGCGGCGTTCCAGCTTCCGAACGATGCCGAGAGCCTACGCGCAGCGGCGACCGCGAGAACCATCGCCGCGAGTGAAAACAGCAAGGTCAATCCGAACATCTGCGTTCGGTAACCGATTGTCTCCGGATTGCCGACCGCTGGCGGGTTGGCGGGATAGATAAGCCCCGGAACCAGCACCACCGAAATGAATCCGAGGCCGGCAACGGTTGCGGCAGTCGCCCGAGGACTGATCGAACCGACGCGTCCGACGGCGAATGCCGTTACGAGCGTCAGGATGCCGCCGATCGCCGCGCCATAGGCGAGGAGACCGGCACCCAGCCCAACGGTGCGCTGAACATCGCGCGACACCATCGGCTCTTCCCCCGCCTCCCCGGCGGCTGTCCTGGCCTGTTCCTCGATCGCGATGGCGCTCTCCACCGGCGGTCCTCCGAAGATGCGGGCGATCGGAAATGCCAGAATCCCTGCGAGAAGCCCGACGATCAGGCCTCGCATCAACAATTTGCCCATCATGACATAAGCTCCTCAGTGGCAGGGAAAGCCGAGGAGGTGGCGACCGTCATGAAAGAATTCATGCACGATCATGTCCTGACCGGGCAATGATTGCCCGGCGGTGACAAAGTAGAGAATGATCAGAAGAACAAGCCCACCGAACAGGGCCCAGGGCAGGATTTCCTTGACAGGAATGGAAGTCGGCGCAAAGCCGGGTGAAAATGTGGCATCGGACATCTTGGCGTCTCCTTGGGATACTGCGTCCCTGTTGGAAAGAGTTTCGCTTCCCGCGGCGGTCTGACTTTCGGTTGCGACATCAGCGCAGACCGATCACAGTGGCGCGACCGTGCCGGTCTTTCACCGGCTTCGCCCAGGGAAGCTCAAGCATCTATTGACTGTTTTCCTGCGATGTCAATGAGAGCCGGTCGCTGCGACGCTGACCGGCAACGGGCGCAAGACTTATTCGGAGACATTGATTTGAGAACTACGAGGTTATGCCTGATCTGCAGCGGGATAACCGATGCGATGCGGCGCGGCGCATTCCCGCAGGACGAGCCGCTGGAAGCGCGTTCGATACAGTTGGCGGCGGACCTGCGCGCCAGGCTGCCTGCGCGAATCGACCGTGCGCTGTGCGGTCCGTCCAAGAGAGCAAGAGCAACCGCGGGGCTGCTCGGCTTGACGGCGGACATAACCGAGGCCGCGCGCGATCAGGACTATGGAAACTGGGCGGGCCGGACGCTTGCCGATCTGGAAACGGAGCGTCCCGGCTCCATGCAGGCCTGGACCTCCGATCCACATTTTTCGCCCACCGGCGGAGAATCCGTGCGGGACCTGCATAACCGTGCCGCCGCGTTCCTCGAACACTTCGCAGCGACGCCAGGGACGACGATTGTCGTGACGCACGGCTCGCTTGTCCGCGCCATCGTTCTCTTGGTGCTCGAAGCGCCTACGCAATCATTCTGGCGGATCGATATGCCGCCCTTGTCCAGGATTGACCTGAGCTTCGACGGGCGGCGGTGGGCGCTCAGGATGGGCCTTGCCTCCTGAATGGGCGCCGAGCCCGCACGCGAACTCGCGCTTCGGGTTGTCAATGCGGCTTGGCGCTCCAGTGAAGCGTTGTAAAGAACTCCCTACGCTCGGATTATGGCAAACGACGAGGCCAGATCGGCATGTGCGCGCCATTGGACAGTGTGTCGCGTCCGCATCGACCAGGCGCGCGGGCGCCCCGTCTTTGGGGGAGGGAAGGTGATGTTCAATCATCCGCCTTTCCGCATCGCTCAGATCGGTCTCGTATCGCCCTGCCGGGCGGCCATGCTGATCGCGGGTGATCGGGGTCCACACGACAATCTTCAAGCAGATTGCAACTCCTTGGAATCATCCAAACCTCGGCCACTCAACCTTTCGGAGCAGCCTCTCAGGGAACCCATAGCTACGAGACCTTCGAATTCCTTAAAAGTGTGAGTGGTAAATTCCGGCGTGTAGCCGTGGGCGACCATGCCGCCGACCAGCTTCCGAGCGGAACTCGAGACACCGTGGACATGCTTGAACGTAGTCGTGGCGCGCCGGAGCTGGTGGTCCTCGCTTGCCGTAGGCCGACAGACCGTCTCAGCAGATTGGATGTACCATGTCGCCCCTAGATCGGCCCTGGTCGGACGATCGCCCGACGACAACAAGATCGTAGACCGTCCGCGGTCTAATCCGCGGCAATAGGCGTTCCCGAACGAACCATCCTTGAGCAGTCCGGAAATTCGAAGCGTGACCCCGTACGTCGCACCCGGGTTCTTGCCTGCAATCCTTCTTCGGGCACGTGGATCATGATCCAGCGGCAGGCCGGGCGCGGCCTCGATCGTCGAAATATGGGCCAGGAACTCATCAATGCCGTCGGTTCGAAAACCGCGAACAAAGAAGTGCGCCACGGGACGAGCGAACAACGTGGTCTCGCGAGCTGATACGATGTCACTCCAGGCACTGTCGTTCAGCCAGGCAATTTCGTCGTCGCAGCCATCTTCCAGCGGATAGGTGATCGGCCTTTCGTACTCATACTCTTCGCCACTGTCATCGATGTACCCCGCTGGTTCCCAGCTCAGGCTGTCAGGCGAGGGCGGTGGAGCCCGTCGAGCAAAGACATCAGAATCGAGAGTGTACACCCAACGAATTCCGAAACCTCTCCACTCCATTTCCCTCGACCCGCCAATTCGCTCCCACGGGATCGTGAGAAGGCCGAAAAGCGCGGCCTCGACGGCCGACGGGAGACTCGTTTGGTGCGGTTCGATTCGCCCAAAATCCTGCCCAAGATCTAGGAACAGGCCAGGCAGGCGCCTCCCCTCAGGGCCGTTGTCATCGTGCTTCACCTGCTCCTCGACGACGAGCCAGTTAAAATGCGAGAAACGTCCGCTATCCAAAGACCAATCTTTGTTGGCGCGGTAGAGAATTTGAACGTCAAACAGCTCCTCAAGCTCGGCCGCAGAAAAGCGCCGTACCTGGTTCGGACCGAAGGAGATGGCCGGAAGATCCGGTGCCAGATCTAGCGGACACAGGTGCAGCCGCCGCGACGTCGTGCTGTTAATCGCCTTGTCGAGCCTGAATGCAATCTCGGTTGGACTTGCTGCCAGGCCAGACCCCTGGCCACCGACGAGACAGGCCAAGCCGAGCTGCCGGAGCGCCGAGGCCAACGAAAACCGCAACATGGAACCAGATCTGATATGGGGATATTGAGCCTGACAAAGCTCCACAAAACGCAGAAAAGCCGGCTGGTTTTGCAGGTGATTGACATCGGTCGACGCTGCCCGCGCCAACTGCTCCAGAACATGAAGGATGCCGCCAGTAGGGCCAACAGTGACGCTCACGATGACCGCGTCCGCGCCGGAGTTCGATAGAGGATGATCCGCCCGGTCGGCACGATCTGGGTAAGGAAATCAAAATCACGGACGTTGCCGGTCAGCACGCTCGCACCCAGCTGGCGCGCCTGCAAAAGCACGAGAGTGTCATTGACGAACCGGCGTTCGTGCCCCTCCCCCTTGGGTAGATTGCTCAACCGGAAAAGCAGGCCCGCCAACACGCCGGCTTGCCCCCAGATCGCAACGTCGGGCGCATGAAGCCGGTGCGCCGGTATGTCGTCCACCGTCGCCTCGACCGTTTCGAGAACCGCTTTCGTCGAATCATGCTTTGGATCGAGCCGACCAAAGGCGTGCGTCAGCTCGGACAGGCAGACCGAGGAATGGTGGCATAGGCGATAGGTAAGCAGCCTGTCGACTTCAACCGGCGATCGTCCCTGCAGCACATCCAGGTAGACACTTGTATCCAGAAACAGCGGTCCCCCGATCGCGGGTTCGTCTGCAACCCACGGGAGGTCCTCATCCACCCGGCGCTCGAGTGTTCCGGTGTGCTTTTGGGGCTTTAGCGATCGGAGGGTCTCGGAAAGATCAAATCCCAAGATCTATATCCGCCGGAATGCTGCCCTTTCGGCCGACCAGGCGGGCGCCAAAGTCGTCTTCGATGGCAAGGCGCGACAGCGCCAGTTCCAACAACTCCGTATCAGAGGTGACATGGGCGCGCTTCTTGGCCGCCTCGATCAACTCAGAGGGCACCCGGCCTGAAAGACGGGTATTCTTCGCGGCGCCAAGGAGGCCGGCGGCTTTCGCTTGCTCAAGCACGAGCCTGTTGCGCATCGACGCGACCTTTGCTTCGCTCTCCTCGGCATTCCTTGTGTGCGCAGCCATCATCAGCTCCTATGTTGAACAGAATATAGATTGCGTTGAACACTTGGGCAAGGCTTATTAGCTGCGGGACATGAGATCGGCTACGTCACATCGACAGGTGCGAACTGAACCACGCTGACAGCAAGCTGATCATATTCCTCACCATCGACCGGGTCTTGACGTTCACCCACGTCAAATTCCAAGGCTAAGATCATCGCCTTGAACCAAGACAGCGTTTCACGGCGCCTAGGCTTGCGGAGGGCTTTGTAGAAGTGACGCGTTCGCGATGAGATCCGCGAGCGTCGTCGCCTTCAGATGCGCCCTGAACGCGTTGGTCGCACGTCCCAAGCCCTCTCTCAATGACGAGTTGGCTGCGGTTTCAAGCGCACAGGTAGGACTGTCGATGACGGGGCCCAGCGCGAAGAGGTTCGGTTCGCCCAGCGCCTCGTAGACAGCGAGGAGACTGATATCTCCGAGCGGTCGCGCAAGCGACCAGCCGCCCCCATGCCCCTTTGCAGCATCGAGCAGCCCAGCCTTGCGAAGATCCGACATCGTCCGGCGCACCACGCCGGGATTGATGCCGAGCATCTCGGCGATGAGGTCGGAGGGCATGGGCTGCTCCTGCCCTTGCATGTGGAGCAGGACATGCAGCATGCGCGAAAGCCTGCTGTCTGGACGCATTATGCACCTTTCTGTTGCTTTTGATGTATCTTGAACTCTTGACGGCAGCATATCAAGATACTTATCAAGTATCTTGATATGCGTCGGTCCAATACCGGTGCGAATTTGTCTTGCAGGTAGGTCCATGAAAATCCTCGTCACCGGCGCCACCGGATATATCGGCGGCTCTGTCGCTCACCGACTCGTTTCCGAAGGGCATGCCGTGCGCGGCCTTGTCCGTTCGCCCGAAAAAGCCGGGGTCCTTGCGTCACGGGGTATCACGCCCGTCATCGGTGATCTCGACAAGAGCGATCTCCTCGCCGAGGAGGCCGCCCAAGCAGATGCCATAGTCAACGCCGCCAGCACCCTTCACTTTGAGGCTGCCCAGGCCTTGGTGACGGGCGCACGGGCTGGAACCCGTATCGTTCACACCAGCGGGATCGGCGCCTACTCAAATGATGAACATGGGCAGCTTGGCGATCATCCTGTTCTTGACGACACAAGCCTGCCGCCCGTGGGACCTCATCTTATGCAACAGAAGGTCCGGGAGGTGGAGAATGTCTTCCTTGGCGCGGCAAGTGCCGGAAAGCATGGCATCGTGTTATCGAACCCCCTGATTTACGGGGTTGGCCTCGGCATGGCGCGTCACAGCGTCCAGATACCGATGATGGCGCGCGCCGCCGCGGAAGCCGGCTATGTCGCTATCCTGGAGCCGGGGACCAACGTCTGGTCCACCGCCCATATCGAAGACGTCGTCGACCTGTACATTCTCGCGCTTGCCAAAGCGCCGGCCGGTTCATTCTATTTCGTGGAGAACGGCAGCTCGTCATTTGCCGATATCGGCAAAGCGCTCGCCGCGAAGCTCGATCTTGGCGAGCCACGCTTCCTGCCGCTTGGCGCCACCGCCGCCATCTATGGAGAGATGGCAGCCCGCTACCTGCTCGGCACAAGCAGCCGAGTCCGAGCCAAGCGTGCGAGAGAAGATCTCGGCTGGTCTCCGAAATATCGCTCCGCAGAAGACTGGATCGCCTCAGACGCGGATTTCTAGCATCACAAGATCTTGCGAGTTAGCCATGAATATAAATCCCGATACGACGGCTCATCCGGGCCGCCACATCGCGCTTGTTGTCTTGCTGGCAGCGGCGGTGATGAATTTGATCGACGGTACGATCCTGAATGTAGCTCTGCCTGTTATCCAGCGCGATTTGTCGGCCTCGCCAACCGAACTCAAATGGGTCAGCGTCAGCTATCTGCTCGCGTTCGCGACCAGCCTTTTGCCGTTTGGCCGCTTCGGCGACGTTTTCGGCCGCCGCAGAGTTTTTATCCTGGGTGTGGCCGGCTTTACCCTGACGTCCACGGCGTGCGGGCTAGCCGTCAATATCGAGACTTTGATAGCGGCGCGCATTGCCCAGGGCATTTCCGGGGCCGCCATGATGCCGCAAATACTCGCGCTCATACGGGTGGTCTTTCCACCTGAAGAGCAGGGGGCGGCATTTGCGAAGTTCACGCTCGCCTCGACTCTCTCCGCCGTGTCCGGGCCACTGATAGGCGGTTTACTCATACAAGCCGATCTGCTCGGCCTTGGTTGGCGTTCGATCTTCCTCGTCAACTTGCCGCTCGGCGTGGCGATCATCGCCAGCTTGAGGCTCATCCCGGACATGCGGCGTGACAAAGGGCTGAAGGTCGACAGACTCGGGACAATCGTCTTCGGCGCGGGCATTGCCCTTCTCGTGCTGCCATTGATCGAGGGACGCTCCTTGGGCTGGCCCTGGTGGATCTTTCTTCTGATGCTCGCGGGCTTTGTTTCCCTGGTCGCGTTTGTCATGTTGCAACTCGCGAGGGAGCGCGCTGGGGCCCCGCAATTGCTTCCCGCTCAACTTATCCGCAACCGTGAATTTATGAGGGGACTGCTGGAAGTCATTTGCCTCTTCTTTGTCCCTAATGGACTGATGCTCGTCCTGGGCATCTATCTCCAGAGCGGGCTGGCGTTGTCGGCCTTGCAGGCGGGCCTGATCATCAGTCCATTTCCGGCAGGCGTGATGATCGCATCCATCATGACCCGAAAAGCACAGCCCAAGTCCCAAAGGACGCGCATCAATAGCGGTGTCGCTATTCTCCTCGCGGCGTTGATCTCTCTGCGGATTGTGGTTGGGATCGTTCATGAACCGGCGGATGCATGGTATATCGGCCTCCCCGTTCTGGCGGCCGGGCTCGGAATGGGTTTTGCGGTCGTCGCCTTATACCCAAAGGTCCTCGCCACGGTTTCTCGAAACGACGCCGGCGCCGGTTCCGGAGCCGTACAGGCTGCGCAGCACGTTGGCGCGGTCCTCGGCATCGCCGGAATCGAAGAAGTGTTCTTCGCCACACTTGCTCATGGACCTGCGGCCACTGGCGGACAATGGTCGATAGCGATTGCCAATGCCGCAACCGCAGGCGCGGTTATCCTTGGGGCATTGCTTGTCCTGCTTCTCTGGAACGCGCGACGTCGTCGGAGAGAGGCCCGAAGCGCGCCCGATGCCGCCTGATAACGGGAGCTCTGTCATGAAAGGACCTATCACGATGTTATACGACGCCATCATTGTCGGCGGGAATTTCGCCGGCCTGGCCGCTGCCCTTCAACTCGCTCGCGTGCGACGCAAGGTGCTGGTCGTTGACGCGGGCGAGCCACGCAACCGGTTCGCGGCCGAAAGCCATGGCTTTCTTGGCCAGGACGGCGTGGCGCCTTTCGAGATCAAAAGGCAGGGCGAGCATCAACTTCTATCTTATCCCGATGCGGCGGTGTGGCGCGATCGGGTCACGCGCGCCGAGAAGACGGCCGGCGTTTTTGCTGTCACGCTCGAAAATGGAAGCATGGCCAAGGCGCGCCGATTGTTGTTCGCGACAGGCGTCCGGGACGTTCTGCCGGCCGTCAAGGGCCTGGCCGAGCGATGGGGAACATCGGTGCTTCATTGCCCCTACTGCCATGGCTATGAAGTTCGTGATCGCCGCCTGGGCGCGCTCGCCAACATGCCCTGGTCAGCCGACACCGCGCTGCTCCTGCCGGATCTGGGACCGACCACCTTCTTTACCCAAGGGCTGTTCGAGATCGATCCGCAGCAGGAGCGCCTGCTGACCGGCCGTTCGATCATCATCGAACGAACACCGATCGCGGAAATCCTGGGCAAGGACAAATCCGTCGAAGCTGTTCGGTTGGATGACGGCCGTATCATTGATCTCGATGCGATATTCACCACCACGCGCACCGTGGTGACCAACGACGTTCCGGCCCAATTGGGATGCAGGCTGCAGGAGTTGCCCTTTGGTGTCAGTCTTGAGGTCAATGAATTTCAGGAAACCAGCGTCCAGGGCGTATTCGCGGCCGGAGACACCGCAAGCATGATGCAAAGCGCCACTTTCGCCGCAGCATCGGGCGTACGCGCCGCAGTTTTCATCCATAAATCGCTGGCTGTTGAGGACGCAAGTGTCGGCGTGCAGGCCAATCTCGGTTAGAGGCTGTTATGGGCTCATATGCTGATCAGGTGCAACAATCGTGGCGCGTCGTGGCTGGCGTCGTTACCATCGACTATAGGCTTCCATCGGTGCATGTCGCCAATCAAAGCCTAAACTATCGGGTGGGCCCGGAGCCTCAAAGCCGCCTCACCGTCGGCTATATAATCTTTGGGGCTGTCCTATGAGATTGATAGTTTGATCCAGCTTTTGAGTGTCTTCAAGAGCTGAACTGGACTGCCGTAGTTGAAGCGCCACTCGCATTCCTTGAGGAACAGATGGAAGTGGTGGCGCGGGATTCCGTTGTAGCGACGCAGGTGTCGTTTGGCCTGGCTCCAGAAGTTCTCGATGCCGTTGATGTGGCTCCCAGGTCCGACCACGAACGACTTCTGGTGGTTGATGCGGTGGTGGCGGAAGCCGGCCACGTCGAGCACGTCATAGGCGGGGAAAGCGTCTGAAAAGACGATGGAATCCGGCTCGACCTTGGCCTTGATGATGGGGATCAGCGTCGTTCGCCGGGCATCGAGAATCATCTTGGTGTAGACTCGGCCGCCGCGCTTGAGGATACCGAAGACAGCAGCCTTGCCTGCTGCGCCGCGGCCGCGCTTGCCCTTTCAGTGACCGCCAAAATAGCTCTCGTCGACCTCGATCTCGCCCTTGATGGGCGACTCATCCTCGATCTGCACCGAGATGATCTCACGAAGCCGATGGTAGAAAAGGACAGCGGAGTTCTTGTTGATCCCGACCAGTTCGGCGGCGGTTCGCGCCGGCGTCCCAGCCACGAAATGTTCGCACAGGCGCGCCGTCTGATTTATCGAAAGCTTTGAATGCTTTAGACGCATCGAACCACCCTAAGAGCATCAATCTCCTAGGACAGCCCCTAATCTTTTACTCGACCGGCTGCGCCGTAGGCTCAATCGTCTCAACCTCTGTTTATGCGCAAGCTGGATGGCCTGACGTGTCGCTGGTAGTTGCTGCAATCAGCGCCGCCGCGCTCTTCTTCTGGGCTATCACGCGGCAGTTTGCTCCGGCTTCGCCTGCGGCAGTCTCTTGAGCAGCGTCACGATGTGGCGGGCGGTGGTCTGGCTTCTCTTCTCGAGTCTCCGTCTACTGGCAACGCAGGCGCGACGTTAACTTCTCAGCGGTGATTTGTATCGCGCAATAGGCGTCACGACACGAAAGTGATGAATCTGTCTGAGGCCTTTATCAACCAAAGACAGCTACAGCTGATTTGATGATGATGCCGCCATGCTGGCTTCGGCGCATTTGACGCCCAGTCGCGGCGCGCAAGACGCTGACGATTTGCACGGCCGGCGGTATCCGTGACCACAGGGTCCGAATAGTTTCGCGTCCGCGGCGTGTTTTGCGCACGGCATTGCCTGTGATGACGCGCTGAGACCAGCGAAAGCCGATCTCATGGAAATACAGGTCGGCATGCTGTGGGCTGATATGATGAAAGACGCCGGCGATGGTGCGGCGGACGCGAGAGTTGAAACCTTCGGCCGAATTCACGTGGACCGCGTCGCGAACATATTCGCCGCTGGAATGCTTCACGGTCTCGTGCTCGGCGAAACTCTCACCAATGGACAAGCTTTCCACTCGTCACTCATCAAATGGGCCTCCCAATTCGATCTGCGTTTCCATGACGCGTTCGCTTGCCCGTGAAGAAAGATCCGCCACGACTGTAGCGCGCGCATCGCCCGCGGGCGTGCCGGGCGTGTTGTCATCTGGCCGCCGGACCATTGCGAGGCCCGGCGCTTTCTGTGTATTCGCCTGACCTTTGCGGCCTCGCCCGGGCGGTGGATCGTTCGGGTGCTTCTTTTGGCGACCGCCAAGATGGAAATGATCAACCTCGACCGTCCCATCGAGCATGTGTTCTCGCGCCATCATCAGACGCAGGGCATGTCCCATCCGCCAGGCCGTCGGTTGGCTCACTCCAAGGTTCTCGGCGAGCCGAACCGAAGACATGCCTTTGTCCGATTGCAGGATCAGCCACATCGCCTTCAGCCAGACACGCAGGGGAAGCTTCGTGGAGTGCAGCGGGGTGTGCGTCGTCACGGTAAACTGGAACCAGCAATCGCCGTTTGAACATTGATACAGCCCAGGCCGGGCTCGCCGCTTTCCCATATCGCGGCCGGCTATCGCGATTGAGTGCCTGTAACCGCAGGAGGGACAGATCCTGCCATTCGGCCACACCATGCTTTCCAGTAGCCGCCGACAATGATCCTCGTCGCGAAAAGCCTCAATCATGTCTTCCACGGTTCGAATATCGGAAAGCGCCGCAAGCATTCTGGAACGGATCAGTGCCGGACGCGTCGATGTCTCCGACTGATCCAACGAAAACGCGCACCACTGCCGCAGCACCGTACGACCCAGTCACGTGGCTCGCTACAAGCCGGCAACAGCACGCTGATCGCCTGTCTCCTCTGCTCCCAATTGCGCTTCACTGCTTGAGCGCGCATTCGTCAGCATGGAAAGGCACCAGTCCTCTATGCATGCCACATCTGGCATGAGTTCCTGCGCCTCCCCGTCGGCAAATTCGAGGAAAGCCGGTAGGTTCAGCCCGTTCACCCCTACAAGCACGGGAAGACCTCGCTCGAGAGCATCCGCAATCGTCCTGGTTAAACCCTTGCCTTCCGATTCCTGCTTGCCGAACTTGTTGACCACCAGCATCTCGGCCTTGTCCAGTGTCGTCGACACCCACAGCACAGACTGCTCCAGGACGCCGGCGTCGAGCCGGCAGCCGCGGGCCTCCGCCCCGCGATCGACACTGATGCGAACCACCGGACCATCCGGGAGCAGGCGCAAATCCATGTCGCATCTGGGTCGGTCGTCGCGCTCGATATTGGTCTGCACCGTGCCGGCCAGCGCCACGCCATGGGCTTCCAAACGCTCGACCGCTTCAGACAGGAGGCGATCGATGCGGCCGCGACCATGCAAGGTTACATATCCAAGCTTCATCGCCATCTCCTTTGCCTTGTGGCGGGCATCCTCAGCCATCCGTGAAGGGCAGAAATTCCAGCATGTCGCCGCGCCGGATAGTCTCCGTGTGCGACGGGATCAGCAGCAACCCGTCAGCCTGCGCAAGAAGGGCCATACGGTGCGAAACTGCAGAAGCTGCAATCTCTACCTTTCTGGTTCCAGGTCCGTCATAGGCGCCGAGGCGGGCTGGGAGGAACTCGCAACGTCCGGGATGCCGCGAACGCTCAAAGCCCGCACGCACCATTATGCGCTCCTGTCCTCCATCGCGAACTCCGGCCAGCGCCTCCGCAATGCGCGCGCCGATGACATGCCATACGACGAAGGCCGACACAGGATTGCCGGGAAGGCCAAGGTAGAGTGCAGCGCCGAGGCGGCCAATGATAACCGGCTTGCCGGGCTTTATCGCCACCTTCGTCACATGGATCTCGGCGCCCGCCCGACGCAGTACGGACGGCATGTGGTCCTCGTCTCCCACCGAAACGCCGCCGGTGGTAATCACCAGATCGGCCTTTTCGGCGGCTTGCTCCAGCGCCGTTCTCAACCGGTCCGGCTGGTCGGGAACGGTACCCATGTCGATCGCCTCGATCCAGGGCGTGTCAAGGGAGCCTTGAAGATGATACCGGTTTCCGTTCCATATCTGTCCCGGCTTCAATCTTTCGCCAGGTGAGCGCAGTTCGGAGCCGGTGCTGAAGAACGCCACGCGAATGCGGCGCCTGACGACGACTTCGCCGCAACCGACCGAAGCGAGCAGCGCGGCTACGCGGGGGCCAATGCGGCGCCCGGCCGGCAGCAATTCCGCGCCCTTGGTTACGTCTTCCCCGGCGCGCCGGATATTCTCACCCGGTAGGGGACGGCGGCCTATCTCGACAATGTCCCCTTGCAACCGTGTCAATTCCTGCATGACCACGGCGTCGCAGTCCGGCGGTACGAGCGCGCCTGTCAGGATGCGCAGCGCCGCGCCGAAGGGGATCGGCATGTTCGCCGCATCGCCTGCGGCAACTCGCCCGGCCAGCCGCAATCGCCAAGGACTGCCCCCGGTCAGATCGGCGGTGCGGATCGCGTAGCCGTCCATGGCGGAATTGTCGAACAGCGGCAGGGAAACATCTGTCCGTAGGTCTTCCGCAAGCACCCGGCCATGCGCGTCGTGTAGTGGCAATCGCTCGATTTGAAAGACTGGAGACACTATGGCCAACGCGCGACGAATGGCTTCATCGACCGAAGGCAATGCGCCTGCCTCCGGCTCTGTTTCGCAGCCGCAGTAGAACGGGTCCGGCGAGTTGCGGGGGACTGTCATGCCGATCGCTTCATCTCCGCTCGGTCCTGTCCGGCGAGATCAACGCCGGTCACATCGGCCCTCGCCGCCAGAGCCTCGACATAGGCGCGGCTTGCCCGCACCCAATCCGCCTTTTCCTGCGCTTCGCGCAGGTGCGGCAGGACGGCAGAAAACGGCAGCACCTCGCCACGAACGCGCGCGTCCAGCCGGACCAGGTGAAAGCCATAGCGGCTGTCGACTGGAGCATCGCAAATCTGCCCTTGTTGCATGGTTCCAAGCGCCGCCTCGAATTCCGGCACCGTGTCGCCCGAGGCGAGCTGGCCAAGCAGCCCGCCATTGGCCCGGGAAGGACAGGCGCTGTATTCGGCGGCGAGCGTCGCAAAGCGTCTGGGATCGCGCTTAAGTTCTTCGAGCGCCGCTTCGGCCAGTTGGCGCGCTTTTGTGCGGGCCGGCGGATCGTCAGGGGCCGCGGCAAACAGGATATGCGCGGCCTCAAACAGCGAGGGACCACGAAACTGATCGGGCGACTCTTCGTAGACAATCCGCAACCGGGCCTCGTCGACTTTGGACGGGGCGATGGCGCTTTCGAGAAGCTGGCGAACCAAAGCCTCCTCGTCGGTTTCCCATTTGCCTTCTTCTATCTGGATTGGCGCCGGCGCAATGCCTTGCTTGGACGCCTCCTGAAGCAGCAGTTCCCGCAGCGCCAGCGCCCGGGCCGCCGCCTGCCAGGCCGAGCGCGGCTGGCCCTTCGGCGCTGGATGGTTCTGCGCCTCTGCCGCGATAGCCTCCGGCGCGATAGTCACGCCGTTGACGGTGACGGGGACGGGACGGTCGGTGCGATCGAGGATCCTCATTCGCCTGGCTCCACGCGCGGGTTCGCAAGCGGTGTGAGGCCCGTCGGCGCCGGCCTCGCCCCACGCCTGGAGCGCACGATCTGGTAGCCAGGGCGCCACAGATAGCGCACCGGCGCGGAGAACATGTGGACCAGCCTCGTGAAGGGGAATACGAGGAAGATGGTCAGGCCAAGGAAGATATGGGCCTTGAACAGCCAGCTCACATCGGTGATGTAATCCGCCGCCCCGGCACGCAGGTAGATGATGCCCTGTGCCCAGTTCATGAACTTGACCATTTCCGCGCCATCGAGATTGCGGAACGACACGGTGATGGTGGCCAGCCCCAGCAGGAGCTGGGCCATCAGCAGCACCATGATGCCGGTGTCGGCAAGCGTGGAGTTGGCGCGGATGCGCGGATCGAACAGGCGCCGGTGCAGCAGCATCGCGCCGCCGACAAGCGCCATCATCCCGGCCACGCCGCCGGCGACAATCGCCAGCATCTGCTTTGCGCCATGGCTGACGCCAAGCGCGTCAAAAACCTGGATCGGCGTCAACAGCCCGACCAGATGTCCAGCGAAGATTATAAGCACGCCGACATGGAACAGGACCGAGCCGACGATGAATTGCCGCTTGCGCAGCAACTGGCTCGATCTGGATTTCCAGGTAAAGGGGTCGCGCTCGTAGCGGGCGATGCTGCCCATGACCATCACCGTGATGGCGATGTAAGGATAAATGCCGAAGATGAAATTGTGCATGATACCCTCCTGATCACCCTGAAACCCGCGCCGGCTCCATGCGGGCAAGGATGTCACGACTGACCGGACAGCCGGCATTCGGGTCTGGACCGAAGGTCACTTGTGATTCCTCCCAGACGGCGTCGAGTGCTGCCAGGTCTTCGGGATTGTCGTCCGGCTGCGACAGCAGATCCCGGGCGTTATGATTTGCCGCGCCGACTGAGGACAGCTTCACCAGCGCGTCGAGAACCGGCGCATAGACGCTCTCGCGCCGCGCCAGCCTTTCCGCCAGCGCGACAATGATGTGGCCGGCATCGGCAAGGATTTCTCGCGCTTCGGCAATGGGCCGCGTGGACAGGAACTCGAGCAGCACCGGCAGGTGATCTGGCAGTTCCGTCCCGGCGAGATCGAAGCCGCCCGCGCGATAAGTCTCGAGAAGGTCGACCATTGCGCCGCCGCGGTCGCGGCTTTCGCCATGGATATGTTCGAACAGGTTCAGCGACAGGGTGCGCGAGCGATCGAAGAGAAGCACGTAGCGCTCCTGCAGATCATAGATGTCCGTGTTCTCCAGTGACGCGAGCAGCGGCTCAAGGCCAGAAACGGAGGCCTGCGGCAGCAGGCCCTCTCCAAGCACGGCGCGGATCGCCGGAATCGCGCTTTTAAGATCCTCGCTGGGGTAGGTGAGCAGGATGGACAGCGCCTTGAACGTTCTCATGCGATGAACTCCTGCGGGCTGCGGAACTTCTTGCTGCCAAACAGCGACGTGCCCGAATGACCGCTTGAACAGCCATTGCCGTCAGTGAAGCCGCAGCCGCCCTTGAGGTCGTAGGCATCCTCCACCAGCTCGCGATGGGTGGTGGGGATGACAAAGCGGTCCTCGTAATTCGCGATGGCAAGAAGCTGGTACATCTCGTCGATCTGCTGCGGCACCATGCCGACGCGCTTGGCCACGCCAAGATTGACCACCCCATCCACGGTCCTGGAACGCATGTAAGAGCGCATGGCCAGCATGCGTTCGAGCGCGGATACGATCGGTTCCTCGTCGCCAGCGGTAAGCATGTTGGCAAGGTAGCGCACCGGAATGCGCAGCGAGCGCACATCGGGCATGTCGTCCTGCGCGGCAATGGCGCCCGCCTCGGCCGCATTCTGGATCGGCGACAGCGGCGGCACATACCAGACCATCGGCAGGGTGCGATATTCCGGATGCAGCGGGAAGGCGATCTTCCACTCCATCGCCATCTTCCAGATGGGCGACTTCTGCGCGCCCCTGATCCAGTCCTCCGGAATGCCCTCGGCGCGGGCGGCGGCGATTACCTCCGGGTCGTTCGGGTCGAGGAAGACGCCAAGCTGCGCGTCGTAGAGATCCTTCTCGTTCTCCACGCTCGCCGCCTCGGCGATCCTATCTGCGTCATAGAGCATCACGCCGAGATAGCGGATACGCCCGACGCAGGTTTCCGAACAGACGGTCGGCTGGCCGCTTTCCAGGCGCGGATAGCACAGCGTGCACTTCTCGGATTTGCCCGTCGACCAGTTGTAGTAGATCTTCTTGTACGGGCAGCCGGAGACGCACATGCGCCAGCCGCGGCACTTCTCCTGGTCGATCAGGACCACGCCGTCGTCCTCCCGCTTGTAGATCGCGCCGGAAGGACAGGACGCGACGCAGGCCGGGTTGAGGCAATGCTCGCACAGCCGCGGCAGGTACATCATGAAGGTATTTTCGTACTGGCCGTAGATCTCCTTCTGAACGCCCTCGAAATTGTAGTCCTTCGAGCGCTTCTCGAACTCGCCGCCGAGGATTTCCTCCCAGTTCGGCCCCCATTCGATCTTTTCCATGCGCTCGCCTGAAATCTTCGAGCGCGGCCGCGCGGTCGGAAACGCCTTCATCTCCGGCGCGGATTTCAGGTGGTCGTAGTCGAAATCGAACGGCTCGTAGAAATCATCGATCTCGGGCAGGTCCGGGTTGGCGAAGATGTTGGCGAGGATGCGCCACTTGCCGCCCTGCTTGGGCTGCAGCGCGCCTGTCTTCGTGCGAGTCCAGCCGCCCTTCCAGCGCTTCTGGTTTTCCCAGTCCTTGGGATAGCCGATGCCCGGCTTGGTCTCGACATTGTTGAACCAGGCATATTCGACGCCCTCGCGGCTGGTCCACACATTCTTGCAGGTGACGGAGCATGTATGGCACCCGATGCACTTATCGAGGTTCAGCACCATGCCTATCTGTGCGCGTATCTTCATTCCGCTGCCTCCGTCATGTGGGTTGCGGGCTCGTCCATCCAGTCGATTTTCGAGAGTTTGCGCACGATCACGAACTCGTCTCGGTTCGAGCCGACCGTGCCGTAATAGTTGAAGCCGTAGGCGAGCTGCGCATAGCCGCCGATCATGTGCGTCGGCTTCAGGACGATGCGGGTGACCGAGTTGTGAATGCCGCCGCGCTTGCCGGTGACCTGGCTGCCGGGCGTGTTCACGATCTTCTCTTGCGCGTGGTACATGAACATGGAGCCTTCCTTCATCCGCTGGCTGACAACCGCCCGGGCGGTAATCGCGCCATTGATGTTGAAGACCTCGACCCAGTCATTGTCGACGAGACCGGCCTTTTTCGCGTCGGCTTCGGAGATCCAAACGACGGGACCGCCCCGGTTGAGCGTCAGCATCAGCAGATTGTCGGTATAGGTGGAGTGGATGCCCCATTTCTGGTGCGGGGTGAGGAAGTTCAGCACGACATGCGGCTCGTCAGCAGCCAGCGGCCGCCGAGCGGTGTCGCCAACTGTCTTCAGGTCGAGAGGCGGCCGCCAGGTGACAAAGCCCTCGCCGAAGGCGCGCATCCATTCATGGTCCTGATAAAGCTGCTGGCGCCCGGTGACCGTGCGCCAGGGGATCAGCTCATGCACGTTGGTCCAGCCCGCGTTGTAGCAGACATGCTCACTCTCGATGCCTGACCAGGTCGGCGAGGAAATGATTTTGCGCGGCTGGGCGGCGATATCGCGGAAGCGGATTTTTTCGTCTTCCTTCACCTCGGCCAGGTGGCGATGGCTTCTTCCCGTCGCCTTGCTGAGCGCCTCCCAGGCCTTTACAGCCACCTCGCCATTTGTTTCTGGCGCCAGCATCAGGATCATCTCTGCGGCGTCGATAGCCGTGTCGAGGCGCGCCAGGCCCTTGGTCGCGCCGTCCTCGGTCACCGTGCCGTTCAACGCCCTGAGGTGATGCACTTCCTCCTTGGTGTCCCAGGCGATGCCCTTGCCGCCATTGCCGATCTTTTCCATCAGCGGGCCGACGGACGTGAACCGTTTGTGGAGGTTCGGATAGTCCCGCTCGACGGCGATATAGGACGGCGCAGTCTGGCCGGGGATCAGATCGCACTCGCCCTGCTTCCAGTCGCGCACCACGCCCTGCGCGAGCTCGCCCGGGCTGTCGTGCTGTAAGGGAAGCTGCAGGACGTCCGTCTCGACCCCTAGGATTTCGGGGGCCACCTCGGAGAATTTCCTGGCGATGGCCTTGAAGATTTCCCAGTCGGTCTTGGACTCGTAGGCCGGATCGACCGCCGCCTGCAGCGGATGGATGAACGGGTGCATGTCGGACGTGTTCATGTCGTCCTTTTCGTACCAACTCGCCGTCGGAAGCACGATGTCGGCATAGACGGCGGTGGTCGACATGCGGAAGTCGATTGTGACGAGCAGGTCGAGCTTGCCTTCCGGCGCTTGGTCGCGCCAGACCGCCTCGACAGGCTTCATCCTGCCTTCTTCGCCAAGATCCTTGCCTTGCACGCCATGATCGGTGCCAAGCAGGTGCTTAAGGAAATATTCGTGCCCCTTGCCGGATGAGCCCAGCAGATTGGAACGCCAGACGAACAGGTTGCGCGGCCAGTTCTCCGGAGCATCAGGGTCCTCGCAGGACATCTGCAATTCGCCGGACTTCAGGCGCTCGGCGACATAATCCTTGGCCTCGACGCCGGCGGCCTTTGCCGCGCGGCCGACTTCGAGCGGATTCGTCTTCAACTGCGGCGCCGAGGGCAGCCATCCCATGCGCTCGGCGCGGATGTTGTAGTCGATAAGGCTGAGCTTCAGCCAATCCCCCTTCGGGGCCGTCGGCGACAGGATTTCGGCGGTCCCGACTGTCTCGTAGCGCCACTGGTCGGTGTGGGCATACCAGGCCGAGGTCGAATTCATGTGGCGAGGTGGCCGCGCCCAGTCCAGCGCGAAAGCCAGCGGGGTCCATCCGGTCTGCGGGCGCAGCTTCTCCTGTCCGACATAATGCGCCCAGCCGCCGCCCGACTGCCCCACGCAGCCGCACATGACCAGCATGTTAATGACCGCGCGGTAGTTCATGTCCATGTGGAACCAGTGGTTCATCGCCGCGCCGATGATGACCATGGAGCGTCCATTGGTCTTTTCGGCATTGGCGGCGAATTCGCGCGCCACCTGGATGATCTTGTCGCGGCGCACACCGGTGATGCGTTCGGCCCAGGCGGGCGTGAACGGCGCGTCTGCGTCATAGTCGGAGGCGACGTGATCGCCGCCCAGCCCCCGATCGAGACTGTAATTCGCGCAGAGGAGATCGAAGACCGTGGCGACCAGGACGTCCTCGCCATCCGCAAGTTTGAGCCGTTTCACCGGCACTTTGCGCGTCAGCACCTCGCCGCGATCGTCGACTTCGAAGCCGTTGGTCGCGGCGCCGCCGAAATAGGGAAAGTCGACGCCCGCCACTTCGTCATGGTCTTCATCGAGTATCAGGCTGAGCTTGAGCTCGACATCATTCTTGCCTGCCTTTTGCTCGAGGTTCCATTTGCCGCTCTCGCCCCAGCGAAAGCCGATAGAACCGTTGGGCGCCACCACCTTGCCCGAAATCTCGTCGATCCCGACCGTCTTCCAGTCCGGATTGTTCTTTTCGCCGAGAGAGCCGGCGAAATCGGACGCCCGCAACTGGCGGCCGGGAACAAGCCGCTCGCCCCGGCGGTCGAGCCGGACCAGCATCGGCATGTCGGAGTATTTGCGGCAGTAATCCTCAAAATAGGGAACCTGCCTGTCGAGATGGAATTCACGCAAAATAACGTGGCCGAAGGCCATGCCGAGCGCCGCGTCGGTTCCCTGCTTGGCATTGAGCCAGATGTCGCCGAACTTGGCGGCTTCCGAATAGTCGGGGCAGATGACCGCGCTCTTGGTCCCCTTGTAGCGGGCCTCGGTGTAGAAATGGGCGTCGGGCGTGCGCGTCTGGGGCACGTTGGAGCCCCAGAGCAGAAGGTAGCCGGCATTGTACCAGTCGGCGGATTCGGGAACGTCCGTCTGTTCCCCCCAGGTCTGGGGGCTTGCCGGCGGAAGGTCGCAATACCAGTCGTAGAACGACATGCAGGTGCCGCCAAGGAGAGACAGGTACCGTGTGCCTGCGGCATAGGAGACCATGGACATGGCCGGGATGGGCGAGAAGCCGAACACGCGGTCGGGACCGTATTTGCGGGTCGTATAGGCGTTGGCCGCGGCGACGATCTCGGTCGCCTCGTCCCAGCTCGCCCGCACGAACCCGCCCTTGCCGCGTATGCGCGTATAGCTTTCGCGCGCGGCGGGATCGTTCTGGATCGCCGTCCAGGCCTCGACAGGAGTCATGCTCCTGCGCTTATCGCGCCAGAGCCGCATCAGCCGGCCGCGAACGAGCGGCGTCTTCACCCGGTTGGCACTGTAGAGATACCAGCTATAGGACGCGCCGCGCGCGCAGCCGCGCGGCTCGTGGTTGGGCATGTCGGGACGCGTTCGCGGATAGTCCGTCTGCTGCGTTTCCCAGGTCACGATGCCCGACTTGACATAGATCTTCCAGGAGCAGGAGCCGGTGCAGTTCACGCCGTGGGTGGAACGCACGATCTTGTCGTGCTGCCAGCGCCGGCGATAGGCGTCCTCCCAGTCGCGGTTCTCGATCGTCGTCTGACCGTGGCCATCGGCAAACGTGTCTTTGCGCAAGGAGGTCAGGAAGTTCAGTCGATCCAGTAGATGGCTCATGGTTGTGTCCTCGATATGCTAGGCTGGAAGGGCGACGGGTGTGGCGCGCCCTCGCTCGATGTCGTGCAGCAGGCCGCCGCGACGGGTGTAGACTGCCCACGTGACCACAAGGCACAGGACGTAGAAGGCGAGGAACGCCCACAGGGCCGCTGCCGGCGCACCGGTCAGCCCGATGGACGTGCCGTAGGCCTTGGGGATGAAGAAGCCCCCATATCCCCCGATGGCGCTGGTGAAGGCGATGATGGCCGCCGACTCCCGCTCCGAGCGGCGGCGGCGATCATCGGCTTCCTCGTCGGGATGGAGGCGCGCAATCTCCTTGCGCATGATGACGGGGATCATCTGGAAGGTCGAGGAATTGCCGACCCCGGTGAAGAAGAACAGCGCCATGAACCCGGCGAAGAAGATGGGGAACGATGCACCCTGCAATCCCCAGATCACCACCAGAACCGAGACGATCATGCCTGCGAATACCCAGAAGGTGACGCGCCCACCACCGGCCCGGTCGGCCAGCCAGCCGCTGCCGGCACGGCTGAGCGCGCCAATCAACGGCCCGAGGAATGCGAACTGAAGCGCGTTCACTTCCGGAAACGCCAGGCCCGAGAGCAGCGGGAAGCCGGCGGAATAGCCGATGAACGAGCCGAACGTGCCGACATAGAGCAGGCACATGATCCAGTTGTGCGTGCGCGTCAAGATCACCGCTTGTTCGCGGAAGCTGGCGCGCGCATCGGTGATGTCGCTCATGCCGAGCCAGGCCGCGGCCGTCGAGACGAGGATGAACGGCACCCAGATGAAGCCGGCATTCTGCATCCATATCTGGCCGCCTGCCGACAGTTCCTGCGGCGCGCCGCCCATCGCCCCGAAGACGCCGACCGTGATCGCCAGAGGCACGAGGAACTGCATGACCGACACGCCGAGATTGCCCAGCCCGGCATTCAGCCCCATCGCATTGCCCTTTTCGGCGCGCGGGAAGAAGAAGCTGATATTGGCCATGGACGATGCGAAGTTGCCACCGCCCAGCCCGCAGAGCAGCGCCAGCACCACGAAGATCAGATAGGGAGTCGATGGATCCTGCACGGCGTAGCCGATGCCTATGGCGGGGATCAGCAGCGACGCGGTGGACAGTGTTGTCCATAGCCGGCCGCCGAAGATGGGCACCATGAAACTGTAGAAGATGCGCAGCGTCGCGCCGGACAACGAAGGCAGCGCGGCCAGCCAGAACAGTTGGTCCTGCGTGAAATTGAAGCCGATGGCAGGCAGTTTCGAAACAACGACCGACCAGACCATCCAGACGGCGAAGGCAAGCAGCAAGGCAGGGATCGAGATCCACAGATTGCGCTTTGCGATCCGCCGCCCCTTCTCATTCCAGAAATGTGGGTCTTCCGGGCGCCAGTCCTCGATCACGCGCGGCATGGCAACATGCCTCGCCTCGTGCACTTCCTTCAGTTCCGGGAAAGCAGGCAGCTTGTCCAGCGCCTCGCCTGCGGCCTGCCGCTCCATCAGGCGGATCGACATGTGCATCCACACGGCCGACACGATCACGATCAGCAGCAGCAGCATGAACGAAGACGTCCAGATGCTGGTGAGGTCCAGCAGGGCGCCAAAGACAATCGGCAGAATGAAGCCACCAAGACCGCCGATCATGCCGACCAGACCTCCGACAGCTCCGACATGGTTCGGATAGTAGACCGGGATGTGCTTGAACACCGCAGCCTTGCCGAGGCTCATGAAGAAGCCGAGGCCGAACAGGGTGGCCACGAACGGCCAAAGCCCCATCTCGGTCGAGAAGGCGATCGGACCATCCTTGCCCCGGATCAGATAATCCGTTGGCGGATAGGACAGCATAAAGAGAAGCAGGGCAGAAAAGCCGAAGGTCCAATACATGACCGTACGGGCGCCGAAACGATCCGACAGCACGCCGCCATAGGCGCGGAACAACGAGGCCGATAGACTGAATGCAGCCGCAGCCATACCTGCCGTGCGGATATCCACCTGATAAACCTGCACCAAGTAGTACGGCAGCCAGAGCGCAAGCCCCATGAAGCCGCCGAATACGAAGAAGTAGTAAAGCGAAAAGCGCCAGACCTGGATATTCCTAAGCGTAGCGAACTGCTCGGCAAGGCTGGGAGCCTGGACGCCACGGGCGCGACGATCAGCAAAATCCGGATCATCTTTGGCCAGCAGATAGAAGACAACGCCGGCAACGATAATCGCCACCGACCAGATCTCGGCAACCGATTCCCAACCCCACATCACCAGAAAGAAGGGAGCAAGGAATTTGGTGACGGCCGCGCCGACATTGCCCATGCCGAAAACGCCCAAGGCAGTGCCCTGCTTTCCGGCGGGATACCATTTCGACACGTAGGTCACGCCGATGATGAAGGAGCCGCCAGCAAGACCGACGCCCAGTGCGGCCAGTATGTAGGTGGTGTAGCTGTCGGCCCAGGTCAGCAGCCATGTCGCAACGCCAGCCAGGATCATCTGGCCTGCGAACACCAGTCGTCCCCCGTAGCGTTCTGTCCAGATGCCAAGAAATATTCGCGTAAGCGAACCCGTCAGGACCGGTGTTGCGATCAGGATGCCGTACTGGAACTCGGACAATCCCAGTTCCTGCTTGATGGACAGGCCGATGATGGAAAAGATCGTCCAGACCGCGAAGCACAGCGTGAAGGCGATGGTGCTGAGCCACAGGGCTCTCTGCTGTTCGCTGCGGCTCGCTGTCATGTGGTCTGCCATAACTTTGCTCCCGGCCTGTTTCCGGTGGCTGATAAAGATTGTTGCAATTTACCCAGTCAATAATGCACACGTGACTCTGCTCTTTGATCCATATCAATCAAATCCGAGATGGGGCCGTCAATGTCGTTTTGTCGCATATAACATCTTGTCTCTTGAACATTATTTCACTGAAAAGGGCTGCCGATCGCCCTCGTGGAGTTGACAAAATTGATTCCCATAATTGATAATAGTCAATTATTGGAGGACGCGACGTCATGCATCAAGACGAGAAGCTGCGCCTGCGTCGTCTCCCACTGTTCCGCGAGATGATGACGCCGACATTCGACGGCCTGATGGAGATCGCTTATGCCCAGACCTTTCCAGCACAGTTGGAATTGATCCGGCAGGGTGAATATGCCGACTTTCTCCATGTCATCGTCGAAGGATCTGTCGAACTGCACGCTATGTGGAATGGGCGAAACACGATCATGGGGATCGTCAATCCGGTCTCGACCTTCATTCTGGCCGCTTGCGTATGCGAAGAGCCCTACCTGATGTCGGCGCGAACCCTTGAACGGTCGCAGATCGTATTGCTCCCGGTCGCCGATGTGCGTGTTGCTCTGCGGCAGGATCCCGATTTCGCCATGGCCGCCATGCGCGAATTGGCCAATGGGTATCGCACATTTGTAAGGCACGCCAAGAACCTGAAACTGCGCAATTCAACGGAGCGGCTCGCCGCTTACATCCTCCACCAGTCACGACAGAATGATGATATGGACACAGTCACTCTGCCGGTGGAGAAGCGCCTTCTCGCCTCCCACCTGGGCATGACCCCGGAGAACCTCTCACGGTCCATGAAGGCCTTGCAAGGCCATGGGATCGCTGTTCGCGCCATGCGCGTAAAGATAGCCGATCGGGCGCGCCTTGCTGCGGTTGCGGTCCCAGATCCGCTGATCGACGGGCCGTAAGAACACATTCGCCACAGCCTCTCCGTTTCCCGGGGGCTTCAGAAACGCTTTAGCACGCGGGATGACGGCCTCGGTTCAGGCCTGCAGCGTGGGGGGGTGCCAGTCGGCACAAGCATATCGATCTGCAAATTTGCGGCAAAGCGTTCCACCTTTGTGACAGTGGTCATAGGCTTTGCTGACTGTAGCCTCCAGACGATCGAGGGATTCAGTGCTGGTGCGGCGCCGCGTTTGGCTGTCGCGCACGGAGTTTTGGTCGAACCAGGGTTCCGCCGAACAGCACGGCATAGCCGAGGAATGCGCCCGCCCACAAAGCTGCCGCCCCATACAGAAGCATGGCTTCGGTCGGCACGAAGGCTGCCGCTATCCGCAGCATCGCGGCGCCGACAATTGCCGCGTAGATAAGACAGGTGCCGACGTCCGCCCGCAATTCCCGTCCCGTATGGCCGAGCGTGGCGCGGGTAATAACCGCAAGTGTCATACATCCGATGGCGCCAACGCCGAAACCATGGATGGCGGCTGAGGGTGGGACCGAGTCGGGAGCGACGATCGCGAGGCCGGCGAGCAACAACCCGACAGGCACGAAGAGGTAGGCGACATGCAGGACAAGCACGAGCGGATCGCGCATCGTACGGTCGCCGGCCCAGCGCAGCAGCCGAAGGAGATTGAATAGCGCGGCAGCGAGTAAGGCCATCCCCGCCTCCATCCTGTCGGGCAGGAAAGTCCACGCCGCCAGCGCTGCGGCGGAAAGGACGATCGTTACAGCGTCGAACCGGCCGAAGGGAACCGGGAGCCGCCCCGGATTTTGCCGGGCCAGCCAGTTGCGTGTGAAGCTCGGAATGATCCGTCCTCCAATGATCATGATAAGAATGAGCGACGCGCCGATGCCGAGCCGGCGGCTGATGTCGGAAATCCCGGCAAAGTGAGCCTCGGCATGGAACAGCACGTTGGCCGCAAACAACACGGACACCGGAATAAGCACTTTGAGGTTTCGCCAGTTGCGGCCGGCGGCGATCTCGGTCGCGGCGGCCAGGGCGACTGCTGCCAGAAACGAGCAATCGATCGCCGCAGCGGCGAGCCAGCCGATATCTGCAGAGAAGAAGACGGCGAACCGTCCCGCAAGCCATAGTAGAACCAAGGCTAGGAGCGGCATGCCCTGCACGGGCAGCCGACCCGTCCAGTTCGGTATGGCGGTCAGAAGGAAACCTGTCACGATGGCCGAGAGATAGCCAAAGAGCATCTCATGGATGTGCCAGTCTATCGGCGTGAAGATACTGGCGGTCTCAAGCCTGCCGTAGAATAGCGGCAACCAGAACAGAACCGTCACGCCTGCATAAAGCGAACCCAGCAGGAAGAACGGCCGAAAGCCATAGGATAGAAGCGCCGGATAGTTGCCCGGTCTGGTGCGCGCTATTGCCATCATCGTCTCTCGAGTGCTTCCAAAGCCCTGGCCCCGAGAACCCGACGTCTGGCCAGCGCCATGATGCCACTACGGCCTGTCAATTCGTGCGAACTTTCGCGAACAGCTATTCGAACACATTCCTGGCTTTGCCTGTTTGCTTGACGGCCTTTGCCTGGTCGAGATTGACCGGCTTGCCCGACGACGAGCGCCGCCATGCCCATGCCCTGGTGCGGCGTGCATTTCACGCCGTAGATTCCCTCCTTGTCGAAGGTCACGGCGATCTGTTGGTTCATCTTTCCCTTGAAGTGTTCAGCGCCGTCGGGAACCATCCCCTTGATGCTTTCGGCGTCGTGCGACTTGTCAGTCGGCACGAAGGTAACGGTATCGCCAAGAGCGGCGGCGATGAAGTCGGGCTGGAACACCATTGCGCCTTTCTCGCCCCTGTTGAGCATCTGGACCTGATGGTCGGCGGCCTGCGCGGCGCCGGCCAGCAAAAGACCGGCGACCGCGATGGCGATTTTGTTGCTCACGAAATTGCCTTTTCGCTTATGACGGATTCAACCGTTGATGCTTGTATAGAGCCCGCCTTCGTCAGTGACTTTGCTGCAACGCAAACAGATCGTGCTGAGAGCCGAAAGGTCGCATCGCGAGAGGGTTGCCGCGACGGATTGTGCATGGGACATTCCCATGGCGGCTTTCGACCGGGGCCGCCGGCAGATGACCGAAGGAATGTGAACTTGAGCCGTCTCGACCGCTCGCTGATTTCCGGGCTTGCGCCATTTCAGGGCCTGACCGCGGTTGATCTCAACCGCATGGTTGGGCAGGCCCATTCGCTCCGCATCGCCAAGGACGAAGCTGTCTTCGAGCAGGAAGGAGAAGCGCATTCTTTCTTCCTGCTGCTCGATGGGCATGTGCGCGTGATCAGGACGACGCCGGACGGGCAGCAGGTAATTGTGCGCTACATCAGCCCAGGCGAACTGATGGGAATTGCCCATGCACTCGGCCGCACGACCTATCCGGCGAGCGCCATCGCCGCCGTCGACTGTGTGGTACTCGCCTGGCCGGGTCGGCTCTGGCCGGAGTTCGCCGCCGCGTTTCCTGATTTTGGCGCCAACACGTATAAGATGGTTGGCAGCAGACTGCAGGACGCCCATACGCGGGTCGTTGAAATGTCGACTGAACAGGTAGACCGGCGCGTCGCCCACGCTCTCCTCAAACTTGTCAATCAAACGGGCAGGAGGATGGACGAAGGCGTGCTCATCGATTTTCCTATCTCTCGGCAGGATATCGCCGAGATGACGGGCACGACGCTGCATACGGTCAGCCGGCTCCTTACCGCTTGGGAGGAACAGGGCTTGGTCAAAAGCGGACGTCAGAAAGTGACCGTAACCGAGCCACATCGACTGCTCATGCTTGCCGAAGGACGCGCGTCCAAGACCTAGCCGGTGCCCGCGTCCTCTTTGGCGATAGCCCTCTTCAGGTCGCGAGCGAGCGAGGCCCGGTCCACATCGTGTTCTCTCGCGGCATCGACGATGGTGTGAAACGGGGCGATGGGGCAGCCGACGCACAGCAGACCATGATCGAGAACGACACGGATGGTGGCCGGCCATTCTCGCATGATTGCATCCATCGTCATCTCGTCGTGCAACCTCTTTCTCACGGCCGATATCCGCATCTGGAAAACGGCCATGTTCATCGCATTCCAGCAAACGATCGTTGTGCGGCAACAAACTGAAAAGCGGTCTCATTCGAAAAGCCGGGACGCGCTTGCGCGCCTTGGCGGAAGCGGTGCGGGGAAGAAATCCTCGGGCGTCAGCGTGATGTCTGCCAGCGTATAGCGATCGAGCGTTTCATGGAAGGAGGCCATAGCCTCGCCGAGCATGCCGGACAGCTTGCAGGAGTTCGTCAGGATGCACTGGTTACCCGTTGCAAAGCACTCGACCAGCGAGAAATCCGGCTCCGTCATTCGGATTACGTCGCCGATGCCGATAGCTTCCGGCTGGCGGCCGAGCATCAGGCCACCCGACCGGCCGCGGACGGCCTTGAGATATCCGCCACGCGTGAGCGTGTTGGCGACCTTGTTCAGATGCGTCTTCGACACCCCGAAGGCGCTCGCCGCCTCCTCGATCGTGATCAGGCGGTCACCCGCCGTGGCGGCATACATCAGCATGCGCAACGCGTAGTCGGAAAAGCTCGTCAGCCGCATAAGCCATCCCTTGCTTCATTCCCCGACGCCGGACGTCAGAGGCTTTCCTTGAGGATTGGCTTGATCGCGAGCGTGTCGTCACCACGGCTGAACGCGACCGCCAGACGGAAGGAATGCGCGATTCGCAGCGCGCGATCCATAAAGAGGACCGCAACATCTGCTGGGCAGAGCCTGTCAACTGTGGCGCCGAAAAGCGTCAGCCAGCGGCGGAAATGCTCTTCGTCAAGACCAGGCAGCGCCAGATGCGGCGGCAGCGGCCGGCCCTGGTACCGTCCCGTGCGCAGGAGCGTCGCCGACCAGAAATCGCACATCCTTGCAAGATGCCGCGGCCAGTCGTCGGGGCGGATCGCGCCGTTGAAGATCGGCCCGAGCAGATCGTCGTTGCGGATCTCGGCATAGAACCCATGCACCACGTCGTGGATCATGCGTTCGTCCAGGATTTCTGGCAAAGGAACGCCATCGACCACGATCGTCGTCCTGCCGGCCGATTGTCCGCTCATCTGCCTGACGCCTTTCTCGCAAACCGCAAATGCGCGCTCGCATTTGAACTCATCATCTCAGGCGTCCATGGCGGATCATATGCCAGATCGACGTGGACGCGCTCTATCCCCTCGACGATCCCGGCGGCGGATACCACCGCGTCCCTGAGATAAAAAGCTGCGGGACACCCGGGCGTGGTGGTCGTCATCTCCACATGCGCAAGCCCGCCCTCGCGGACGGCCACCCTGTAGATCAGGCCGAGGTCGACGACGTTCTCGCCAAGCTCCGGGTCGATCACGATGCGCAGAGCCTGGCGAACCCTTTCCGCCAGTTCTTCCTGGGTCTTGTCGCTCATCGCCGCCCTCCCCCTGCCGAGCCTGCGCGGATGACGATGCGATAGTGTCCTTCCGGCTCCAGGCTGCCGCGCCACCGGTGGCCCCTCGCCTTCAGTTCCTCGAACAGAAAGAGCGGCTCGCGCGGCAACAGCGCGCAAAGTGTCTCCCCGGCGGCAAGACCTTCGACACCGGCAAGCGCCTTCACCATGGGTTCGGGAGGATCGAGATCGCGGCAGTCGATCTCCCGGGTGGGTATCCGCCAATCGTCGCTCGCTCCCTGCCCGCTCTCGCCCGGCGGTTCCACACCCGGCCCCTTCTCGGCGACCGGCGTAAAAACGACTTCCCAATCACCGCCGCCGATCTCACGAGAGACCGGTTCGAAACCGCGTGCGCCAAGCACCTGAAACAGGGGAATCGGCTTGAACGTCGCCAGCAGGCGCAGGCCCTGGCCGGGCGTCAGTTCCGCCACCGCCTGCATGATGGCGCTGAAGGGCTCCCCGCCGTCGCGCAGGATCGGCCTCACGTCGAGTTCGCGGTGGGGAATGGTCATGGAAACCTCCGGGCAACTTGATCAATGATTGCGGCTTGCAGGCAGGAACAGACGGGGCGGCGTGGCGCCATCCGGAAAACGATCCGCTGCGGCAACGTTGAAGAGCCTGCGCGCCAGCACCAGTTCGATGACGATCGCGACCGTTGCGAGCAGCGTCACAACCGCCGTCGCGCGGAACAGATTTGGCGCACCCGCCAGCAATACAACCGTCCCGCCGAGGACGCCCGCGAAGTAGAGCACGAACCACGGTCCGTCGCGTCTTTCCACCATCAGGTCCTGCACGCGCGGCGTGGGCTTGCGGCCCATAACGGGCCCGTAGCATTCGAGCCAGGTCAGAAACGGTACGATCTTGTAGAGCTGCGACAGCCCCAGTCCTGTCAGCCAGCCGAACGCAACGAGATAAACGAGCGCGCCCGCATGAATGGCGAGCGTGCCAGTCGCAAGCAGGCCAAGAAGAAGCGCAGCCGACAGGTAGAGGGCGGCAAAGGCCCCGAGTGCCGATTTGCTGTTCAGTTCGATGTTTCGCCGCCTTCGGTTGTGATAGAAGGAGGTAAGATCGACGCCGTAGAATGCGAGCGCAGCCAAAGCGGACAATCCCGCGACGATGCTTGCAATCCTGCCGGTGCCACCCAGGACGAATTCCGCCGGCGCCCCGATGACCACCGACAGTAGCGCGATGCTGCCGCTCCAGAAGACCACCTTGTTGGTTGTTCGCTGCGATTCGGGAGCGAGCATGAACATCGGCAGCAGTCGGTAGCTCACGCCAATCGCCGTGAAGGTAAGCCATCCGCCGAAGCCGGCAGCGGCGTGAACAGGAAGAACCTGGGTCCGAAAATCGATCATCGCCGCGTCGGAGATCAGACCGGAGAGGATGTGCGCGAAAAATGTGCCGAGTAGGAACGTGGCGGCCAGGCAGGTGAGACCCATGGCAACGAAGCGCGCCGGCAACGGCAATGGTCGCGCCTGCCAGAGCGTGCGGCCCAGCGTCCAGAGAATCAGTCCAAAACCGATAGGAAGCAGATAGCCGCCGATCAGCAGGAAGGGGATATTGGTGTCGAGCGTCCCTGTGAGTTGGAGGAACCCCGCCAACAAGGTGGTGAGGCCCGCAAGCAGACACAGCAGCGCTGGTAGAACCAGGGTCTCGTCGCGGAGAGGCTGTGCGACCAGCACCGGAACGAACTGCAGCAAAGCTCCACACATCAGCAGGCTGAGCCACCCGATCGTCACCGTGTGGACGAGCAACAACGTCTCCGGTGCCTCCGCCGGCATCGTCGGAAAGCCATACCCGGCAACCATGAGGCATTCAGCCGCTATCAGGAATACCACCGCGCCAGAGAAGAAGGCCATCGTCCAACGCGACAGGCTCGAACCGATCATCGCCGACCTCCGGTAAGGCCGGATCTCTCGTCGGAGGCTTCCTGCCCCCACCGCGTGGCGTCACGGCAGAGGCCGTCGCAAAGCCACAGAAGCTCGCCGCCCGGAGGGCCAAGACTATTGCTGCCGCTCAGTTCGACGAGCAAAGCGAGCCGGTCTGCCTGAGCATGGAAATCGGGCCGGCGTCCTCTGCTTTCGAGCGCCCCTGCCGAACCTCGTGAATGTGTTCTTGAGAAAGACATCCGGTTGATTTCACACTTGTTTCTGATTTTTCAGCATTCTTGGCAAAAGATATATTGTCAATATATGTTTTCCGAGCAGCGCTACGCCCGCCGAAAACCACAGGCCGTGCAGCCTCATGAACCCCGCCACTTTCCAGTTCAGATTCAAGATGTTGTGCCCCTCTGGTTGAACCAGGCCTCATCGCAGGCCCATCGGGACAAACGCGATCTTCTTTGCGCTAGCGCAAAGAACACTCCGGTTTGACGGATAAGTTGACCTCGTAAGTCATGATTTTAGCCACCTTCAGGCGGGCACTCCCTCCGTTCGGATGGGTCGTCCACGATGATCGGTAGCGAAACATCCGAGACCCGCACCGAAAGCATCGCGAGGTCCGATTGCCAGACTCAGGAGCCGACATGAACCGCCTATCTATTCCGTTCCTATCAACCCTAGCCTTGCACGCGGGAATCTCCGGGGCGTCTGCGCTGGAATATCCCATCGGCGAGCCCCGACTGATGAACGGCATGGAGATAGCCGCCGTCTACCTGCAGCCCACCGAGATGGAGCCCGCGAACATCATGAGGCCTGCAGCGGATTCGGACATCCATCTGGAGGCCGACATTCGTGCCACGCGGGACAATGTCAACGGATTCGCCGAAGGCGACTGGATCCCCAATCTGACTATCGAATACACGCTGACCAAACTCGACGACAACGGGCAGACAGGTGGCGTATTCATGCCGATGGTCGCCAGTGACGGCCCCCATTACGGCGACAATGTAAAACTGATGGGCGCCGGAAAGTACCGGGTCGTCTACAAGATCGCGTCGGTGGCGCCCGGCACCGCATCATATCTAGGCCGGCACGTCGACAAGGAGACGGGCGTAGGCGCATGGCCCGAGACCTTCACGGTCGAATACGAGTTCACCTATGCCGGCACCGGCAAGAAGGGCGCCTACTAACCCAAATCAGCTGCACCGCACCGCGATGCATGCGCTTCACCTGCTGCGCTCGCATGGCGTGGTGGCTCAGCAACCTGCGTTGGAAAGTGTGAGATGCCTGTTTTCGCACGCTTAAAAGCGATCGCCGCCGGCGCAGCCCTTTTATCGATGTCCGTCGCGGCAGGTGCCGAGGACCATCCGGTCTTTGTTATCGAGTTCAGGGACGGCGTCATCTCGCCTCCGGCGATCGAGGTTCCCGCCGGTACGCGCTTCAAGCTCGAACTTCGCAACACTGGCCTCAGCCCCGTCGAATTCGATAGCCTCGAACTGCGCAAGGAAAAGGTACTAGGCCCGGGCGTCACCTCCTTCATCGTCATCCGCAGCCTCGATCCCGGGGAATACCGCTTCTTCGACGACTTCCATCTCGATATGCCGCCCGCCATCCTGATCGCCAGGGAGCCTGTATCTCCATGACCGGCCTTCATGGACAAGTGGCCTTCGTCATCTGGCGCGAGAGCATGGAAGCGCTGCTCGTCGTCGGCATCCTCCACGCGTGGCTGACACATAATGCCGGGTCGAAGGCGATCGCAACCGGCAGGCGCTTCCTGTGGGGCGGCGTCGTTGCCGGTCTGGCAGCAGCCTTGCTTCTGGCTGTCGTCATTGTGTCCTTTGCGAGCCTGCTGGAGGGCGATCGCGAGGACTATTTCCAGATTGCCATGGCCGGGTTCAGCGCGCTGCTCATCCTGCAGATGATTGTGTGGATGCGCCATCATGGCAGCGGCCTCAAGCGAGACCTCGAACGAGGAGCCCAACAGGCGGTGACCGGCGCCAACTGGTGGAGCCTCTTTCTCTTGGCGATGATCGCTGTCGCGCGAGAGGGCAGCGAGACGGTTGTCTTTCTTTACGGCATCCTCGCATCCGCGGGCGAAACGGCGCTCGCCGGCAATGTCGGGGCGGTCGCAGCCGGCTTCGCGCTGGCCGGCGCGCCCTATTGGCTGCTTCAGGCGGGCGCCAGGCGCTTTCCCTGGGGCGTCTTCTTCAGAGTCACCGAGATCCTTCTGCTGGCGCTGGCCGCGTCGCTGGTCATGACCGCACTCGATCGCGCGATCGGACTCGACCTCGTCTCCCCGCTTGGCGGACCCTTGTGGGATACGTCATGGCTGCTCGACGACAGCGGTCCGCTCGGCGGCTTCGTCGCCGCGGTGACCGGCTATCGATCCCGGCCCGATCTGATGTCGGCGCTCGTCTACGCTTCATTCTGGATCGTCGCGGTCGCGCTGCTGCGAATGCGGTTGCCGCATGCTTCGCCCCGGCCATCATGACCATACGGAACACCCTGCCCGTTCGAGCCTTGTCCGCGCCCGAAAGCGACATATGGCAAAGCATCGGCGACTGGCTCCTGCGTCACCAGTCGGCAATCCGGCGCGTGCAGTGGTCGGTGGTCTCGATCTATGCCGTTCTGCTGGTCGTCCCACCCTTTCTGCCGCTTCCCGACAGCACCGCCTACATATGGAACAATTTCACCCGTTTCGCCCAGTTCGTCTTCTGGGGCGTCTGGTGGCCGTTCGTGCTTCTGAGTACGGCGTTGGTCGGACGGGTCTGGTGTGGGGTCCTGTGTCCCGAGGGCGCGATAAGCGAATTCGTCAGCAGCCACGGACGCGGGAGAGCAATCCCTCGCTGGCTGACATGGTCCGGCTGGCCGACCGTCGCGTTCGGCTCCACCACGCTCTACGGACAGATGATCAGCGTCTACCAGTATCCGCGCCCGGCCCTGCTGATCCTTGGCGGTTCGACCCTTGTAGCTGCCGCGGTCGGTTATCTCTACGGGCGCAACAAGCGCGTCTGGTGTCGATATCTCTGTCCGGTCAGCGGCGTCTTCGGCCTGCTTGCAAAGCTGGCGCCCCTGCATTTCCGCACCGACCCGTTCCTCTGGCAACAGTCGCAGATGTCGAAGATCAAACCGGGGCCGGTGAACTGCGCGCCTCTCGTGCAACTGCGGACCATGCGCGGCGCCAGCGACTGCCACATGTGCGGGCGCTGCAGCGGCTTTCGCGGCGCGATCCGCCTGGCCCGGCGCTCGCCCAGCCATGAGATCGTCCATGTCGCCGGAAAGACTCCCCGGCCTTGGGAAACGGTGCTGATCACCTTCGGGCTGATGGGGGTCGCCGTGGGCGCGTTCCACTGGTCCGCAAGTCCCTGGCTCGTCGCGATCAAGCAGATAGCTGCGGAACGGCTTGTCGGGATTGGCGAGACCTGGCCGCTCGAAACGTCCGCGCCGTGGTGGCTGTTGACCAACTACCCGGAGCGCAACGATGTCCTGACGCTGCTCGACGGGACGGTTCTCGTCGCCTACATCCTGGCGACCGCCCTCGCCTGCGGCTCCGCGGTAACACTCATGATAGCCATTGCCGCGCGCAGCCTCGGCCCTTGGAAGACCGCGCGCTTCCATCATTTGGCGCAGACACTTATTCCGCTGGCCGGCGCCGGCGTCTTCCTCGGCCTCTCCGCCCTCACCGTCAGTCAGCTTCGCTCCGACGGGTTCGCTTTGCCGTTCATCGACGCGATGCGTTCCTCTTTTCTCGCGCTCGCATCGATCTGGTCGGGAATCCTCTGCTGGCATGTCAGCGGCATCTACACACGTGCAACAACCCGGCGCGCACTGGCGGTGCTGGCCGTGTCTGTGGGGATGAGCGTCGTCAATTCAGGCTGGCTCCTTCTTTTCTGGATCTGGTAGCAACACGCGGCCCCTCCCGCGATCATTCGCGCCCCAGCAGGTAGCCTCCGAAAGCCACCAGAAACAGGCCAAAGGCCGCGATCCAGAGCCCGGCCGAAATCCTTAGCCACAGCCCGCCATCGTCAACTGGTGTCTCCACCACGAGCCGCGAAAGGCAGGACAGCATGATCGCTACGAACGCGGCCGTCGCCGGGATGGAGTCCGAGAAGGGGTGGCCGCTGTGCTTGCGGATCATGCTTGCCATGATGGCCAGGCCCATCATGCCGAAGGCGCCGATCGTCCAGGCGTGGATGCCGGCGCCCCGCCCCACGGTTTCCGGAAAGAAGACATGAAGCGCCAGAAGCATGAAGCCGGCGACGGTCCAGCAATAACCGACGTGCAATGCAATGATCGACCAAGGCACCCTGCCCTGCCAGCCGCGCCATTGCGCAACGCGCAGGAGTTGACAGACGGCAGCGGCGGCGCACGCCGCGCCCGTCAGCCACGCCTGCGGAGCGATGGCCCAGGCGGCAAGGGCGCACGTCGTCGCAATCGCCGCGGCGCGTTCCACCTGTGTCGAAAGCCGGATGAGGCGCCGTCCGCCTGTCTGCCGTGTATAGGCTGCAGTCAGGGCAGGAACGATCCGCCCTCCAATGATCGTGACCAGGCCGATGATCGACGCGATAGCGATCCTGAGCGCAAGTTCGACGTGCCAAGCTCCCGCCATTGCGACGATGCTTGCGCAAAAGCACGACAGCAGGAGCACGACCTTGACGTTGCGGCGGTCCCTGCTCGCAATCACGGGTCTGGCCGCAACGATCGTGAGAGACAAGACAAAGACGGCGGCCAACGCGAGCCCCACCGTGGCGAACAGGAAGGATGACACGCGCGCGGCCACCCATGTTGCAGCCAGAAAGCGCATCGTCGAGCGGGAAGCGGCGGGCTGTTTCGTCCATCGAGGCAGGGCCGTCAGAAGGAATCCGGCAAGGACCGCAGGGATCGTTCCGAACAACAGGGCGTTTCGGTGCCACACGCCGGGGGCGCCAACGGACAGGGTTTCCGTCGTAAACGCCACCGGTAGCCACGCCGCAGCCCCCAGCATGGCGTCTATCGCCGCCATGAGGAAGAACAGCCTGAAGGGCTCCCGCCTCACCGTGATGCCCAAATCTGAACGATTGGGAGATCTGTACTGGATCGAAACGGTTTGCTTTTCCATTTGTTGACGGCGGGTCCAGGACGAAAACGCGGCCATCAATTCAGAAATCATCGGCCTGTTGTTTGTGCTGGCGCAAACATCCCACAGCAAAGCCTGCTATTATTTGATGGGCGTTGCCGGCTTCGGCCCAACCGATGTCGGAGGATGTGCTTGATGCGCGCTTCGACGCTCATGCTCGTCCGCAATGCGGATCCGGCCGACCGACACAAGTACCGGAGCATCGCAGGAGCAAGGACGACATGCCCGTGATTGATCTGTCGCAAGGAAACGATCGCTCCGCCCATCACATGGGGCCGACGGTGGTCCGTCGACTGACGACCCTGATGAGGGAGGTTCAGCTCGATTGTGAATGTCACTCTCGCCTCGATGAGGCGCTTGCTCGGTTTGCTGCTCTGGAGGAACGGCGGGAAGCATGCCAACATCTTGCCAGCGCGCGCCGTCAACGCGAACGCATCAATGCGATGCTTTTCTTCCTGCAGGACCTCAACGATTTGACCGCGGCTGAAGGTGACCGCAGCGCTTACCTGGATATCGCACTGCTCTTCGACGACATTGCCACGACCGCGAGGGCGGGCGCATTTGCCATGCGGCAGCTCTCGGCATGCCCGGCTAAATCTGACGGGTCCTAAACCGGCCCCGAGCGTGTTTCGCAACTGGCCTCTGTCGGGTGATTCACCCGGCCTTAACCTGGGCGCGTTTTCCGACCTCGATCCTCCACTCGGGCGGACCTTGCCAGATGCACGTCCAGCTGTGCTCCCCATCGAAAAAAGCTGCGAATTTCCGCTCAAGTGCCGTGGGGTCGAAGTCGCAGGCGAAAGTAAAGGTCTGACTTGGCCTGAGACCATCGAACATCGACAACACCGCCGCTTGTTGTTTCGCCGGGGGAAGTCTCCGCACATCATAGGTCATGTCACTCAGGGATTGTACGGGCATCTATTTCCTGATGGCTTGAGAATCGGCATCAGATCAAACGTCATCGCTTGCCTCTTTGCGCAAGAACAAAGAGAGGATCGATGATCGCGCCTATTCTTTGAAAAAAGGATACGGGCATGTCACCGGCTCGACCGCAAGCCAGTTCGGAAATACTTCATTTGATGACGTGCCATCCAGCGACGTTGCATGCTCTGCTTGAAATGCCTGAGCCCGTCGGGTTCCGAAAATCGAATGGCACCTTCAGGCGGTTCCGTTGCTTCCTCGCAACGGTCGCGCGATGGTGGTCGCGCAAAGTGCGGAACTAGTCGCGATAGGCATGATCCCGCTTACGAAACCCGCTCTTCGCCCCATCGCTTCAACTCATCGCCAGGATCGACGCCGGCCCAATTGAGCAGTCGGGCGGCAATCTGTTGGATCATTTCATCAACCGACAACATCTTCACGTAAAACGGCGGCACCGGTGGCGCCACGATCGCACCCATCCTCGCCAGGGCGAGCATTGCCGAGAGATGCCCCTCGTGGAGGGGCGCTTCCCGCGGCGCCAGCACCAACCTGCGCTTTTCCTTGAGTACGACGTCGGCAGCTCTGGTCAGCAGGTTGTCCCCGAGACCGTGAGCCATTGCGGCCAAGGACCTCATCGAACACGGCACAACGATCATGCCATCGGTCCTGAACGAGCCGCTGGCGATCGGCGCAGCGAGATTCTTGTGTGAATGCGTTCGGGTCGCCGCTGCTTTCAGGCGCGCCAGGCCGCCAGCGCCGAGTTCGTGGGCGATCGTTGCTCGCGCGCCTTGCGAAACGACGAGGTGCGTTTCCACGCCGGCAATCGACAGCAACCGAAGCGTTTCGAGCGCCAGGACGGAACCCGACGCTCCCGTGACGCCGACGATCAGCCGCTTGTTCATTGTTGCTTCCCATCGCTCTGTTGCGGAAAGAACTCGGCCCAGCGCATGGAGACCTGCCGCTCCATGTCCGTCGACATCCACAGCTCCTTTCCCCACTCGCGGCTGGTTTCGGATCCGATCTTGCGTGTCGCGTCGAAGCCGACCTTTCCTCCCAGCCCCTCGATGGGAGAGGCGAAGTCGAGCTGATCGATTGGCGTTCGATCTACCCGCATGAGATCTCGGGATGGATCCATCCGGGTTGACATTGCCCACATGACGTCCGGCCAGGACCGGATGTCGATGTCGTCGTCCACCACGATGACCAGTTTCGTCATCGAAAATTGAGGCAGGAGCGACCAAAAACCCATCATGACACGCCGCGCCTGACCTGCATGACTCTTGGCAATGGAAATCACCGCGATCCTGTACGAACAGGCCTCGGGCGGAAGCCAGGCATCGACGATCTCGGGCATCTGCTGCCTCAAAAGTGGCTTGAACACCTCGATCAGCGCCTCGCCGAGAACCGAAGGCTCGTCTGGCGCGCGGCCGGTGAATGTGGTCAGATAGTGCGCATCGTCGCGCACGCAAATGCGTTTGAGCTGAAACACCGGATAGGATGCGGGAGCGTTGTAGTATCCGGTATGGTCGCCAAACGGACCCTCCAGCGCCATGTCACCCGGCGACACGACGCCTTCCAACACGATCTCGGCGCTGGCGGGCACATGAAGAGAAATGCTTGCGCAAGGTGCGATCGCCATTCGCCGATTGTTGATCATGCCGGCCAGCGCCAGCTCCGAAACGCCGTCGGGCGTGGGCATCACCGCTGAGATCATGGTTGCGGGGTCGGCCCCGATAACGACTGCGACCGGCATTTCTGCCGCCTGCGCCTGCCACTGGCGGTGATGCGCCGCTCCGCCGCGCATCGGCAGCCAGCGCAGGATCGCCCGGTCGGGGCTGATCACCTGCATCCGGTAGACACCGAGATTGTAGGCGCCGGGATCGTCCGCACCCGGCGGTCGGGTGACTACGAGCGGCCAGGTTATCAGCGGCGCGGCGTCGCCCGGCCAGCAGCGCTGAATGGGAAGGACTGAGAAGTCCCGCCCAATCTCACGCCAGTTCCGGGGTCGGGAAACGATCCTTGGCCGGGCCAGCAATGCGCTACGCGCGGCCGGCAGCATCAGCCGGGCTTCGCGCAACGTCTGCGGCGGTCGTGGCGTCCGCATCCATGCCAGCAATTCACCGAGTGATTTCAAGCCTGCCAGGTCAGTGCCCAGGCCGCATGCGACGCGCTCCACCGTACCGAAAAGGTTGGTTACGACTGGAAAACGCGCTGCCGTGCCTCGGTCGTCGATGGGCCTGGATATACGCAACACCGGTCCCTTCTGCGCAATTACCCGTCGATGGAGTTCCGTGATTTCCAGCCGCATTGAAACCGGGACGTCGATTTCTCGCACATCTCCTTGTGTTTTGAGGCGGGTGAGGAACGAGCCGAGATCGGGGAAAGACGGAAGATGACGCTGATGCATGATTATCCCCGGACTGGCGGCAGCTATCATCTCTCGGCCGGTCCGTTCTTTGCAAAAGCGCAAAGAACGGACACTTCATCAGGATTAGCCTGTCGACCAAATGTCAGGAGGCTCCCATGCTTGGACATCTGATTGGCGAAATGCGCTTACTGTGGAGTTCAGCGACGGCGTGGGCGTACGACCGAAGCCGCAGAATGGAGACCTTGAGAGAACTCCAGGCGCTCGACCCGCATGAGCGAACCAGAGTCCTTGGTGACCTCGGACTGTCACAAACAGAGCTAGGTGCCGCATTGCACGGCCCCTTCGTCACACGGGACCTTCTTTCGGGCGCGCTGCGGGCAATCGGCACTGATCCTGATTTGCTTCGCGCACGCCATGGCGGCCGGGAGCGCGACATGCGCAGAGTCTGCGTGGAGTGTCCCGCTCGCGGGCGCTGCCGGCGCGACCTCGCGACAGGTGATTTCGCGCGCCGCTACCGGCACTATTGCCTCAACGCCGACAGCCTCGCCGAGATAGCCAGGGCTGGCCGCGCCCCGATCGGACGCGCATAAGATGAGCCTGTATGCAACGGAAGGCGGACTGCCGCCAATCGCCCGGCGCATATTCCCGATCGTTGCCGGATTGCCCCTCGGCCCAATGCTGACGCTATCCCTGCGCTCGCTTGCCCGGCGACGACCCGTGATGTTCGAACGCCTCGGCGAGCACCGATCGGTACGTTATTTCATCGATCCGGTTGACCTGGCTTTTGCATTCACGATCGTCCCGGACGGGATGCGATCGGTCGTCCGCGTTGTTCGCAAGGAAGAAGCGGCAGAATCCAGCGTCGTGGTCAGAGGTCCTCTCCTGATGTTGCTCGGCCTACTCGACGGCACGCTCGACGGAGATGCGCTCTTCTTCAATCGCGTAATCTCGGTCAGCGGAAGCACGGAGGCTGTGCTCGCACTGAGGAACACGATCGAGGATGCAGAACTCCTCCCGGCCGACCTGCTCGGCCTGAGCGGATCTCTCGCCAGCGCCATGAATGCCGGGATACTCGGTGGCCTGGAAACGTTGAGGCGGCTGACAAGGCCAGAACAATCGCGGGAGGAAGCATGAGATCGAAGCGCATTGAGTTGGTCTGCCCTGCCGGGACGCCTGCGACGCTCAGGGCGGCAGTGCAGGCCGGCGCCGATGCCGTCTATTGCGGGTTTCGCGACGAAACCAACGCCCGAAACTTTCCCGGGCTCAATTTCTCGACGGAGGAAATGGCGGAAGGGGTCCGTTTCGCCCACGCGCATGGCAGCAAGGTTTTGGTCGCCATCAACACCTTTGGCAGGGTGGGAAGCGTGGACCTGTGGCGCAAGGCGGCGGATGCGGCGGTTGGGTGCGGCGCGGACGCCATAATCGCCGCCGACATCGCCGTGCTCGATCACGTTGCAAGGAACCACAAACAAATACGCCTTCATTTGTCAGTACAGGCCGCGGCTGCGACGCCTGAGTCGATCGGCTTCTATGCCGAGACGTTCGGTGTCCGGCGGGTCGTCCTGCCGCGAGTGCTGACCATCCATGAAGTCGCCACACTCAATCGGGCTATCCATGTCGAGACGGAAGCCTTCGTATTCGGTGGTCTGTGCGTAATGACGGAAGGCCGCTGCTACCTCTCCTCCTACGCAACCGGAAAATCGCCGAATTTGCACGGCGTCTGTTCGCCGCCGGAAATGGTCAGCTACGAGGAGGATATCGACGGCACCGTGGCGCGTCTGTCCGGCTTCACCATCGATCAGTATTCACCCGGTGCGCCGGTGGGTTACCCGACGCTGTGCAAGGGACGGTTCAAGGCTGGTGACAAGACCTCCTACCTTTTCGAGGATCCCGTCAGCTTGAATGCGGGAAGCATGATTGCCGGGCTGAGCGCGGCCGGCGTTACGGCCTTGAAGATCGAGGGCCGCCAGCGCGGCAAGGGCTATGTGACCGAGGTGGTTCGCACATTCAGGAGGGCCGTCGACGCGGTCGAGCAAGGTAGCGACACGATCGAGATCGATCGCATACTGGCGGGTCAATCGGAAGGCGGCCGGCAGACAACCGGCGCCTACAGGAAGTCCTGGAGATGACCGTGCAGAAAGTCGCCTTGACGCTGGGGCCGGTCTTCTTCCACTGGTCTCCCGCGAGGTTGGCGGACTTCTACCGCCGCATTGGCGACGAAGCTCCGATCGATCGGGTCCATGTCGGCGAGGTCGTCTGCGGCAAGCGGATGCCGTTCTCCGATCCAGCTTGGCCCGACATCATTGAGCGCCTGGAGCGCGCGGGAAAGGAAGTGGTGATTTCTACCCTTGCGGCACCGGCAACCGTGCGGGAGCGCCGGAGCGTTGATGATCTTAGCACCGATGAACGTCTGATCGAAATCAACGACATCACCGCCCTGCCATCGCGCGCAGGACGGCCTTTCGTCACCGGGCCTTTCCTTAATGTGTACAATGAAGCCGCTGCGCAGTTCCTGATCGATCGTGGCGCGCGCTCGATTTGCCCGCCGGTCGAACTTTCCCTCGCAGCCATCGGCCATATGGCGCAGGCATGCCAGGAAGCTGACTTCGAGGTCTTCGCATTCGGCCGGCTGCCTCTCGCCATATCCGGACGATGCTACCATGCGCGGCACCATGGGCTCCACAAGGACTCCTGCCAGTTCACCTGCGAAAAGGATCCCGACGGCCTCGCGGTCGATACGCTTGACGATCAGGAATTCCTCGCGATCAACGGTGTGCAGACGCTATCCAATCAGGTGCAGGCCTTCCTGCCCGTACCCGGGGAACTGACTGCATGCGGGGTTCGGCGCCTGCGCCTTTCGCCCCAGACCGCGGACATGGTGGAAGTGGCAAGGACCTACAGGGCCTTGCTGGACGGCAGAGAAGACCCCCAAAGCGCGCGCTTCCTTCTGTCATGCCTCGAACTGCCCGGCGTGATGGTCGACGGATACGCATACGGCAAGCCCGGATGGGAGGCGACCACATCGGCACCGGGCTGGACGCAACTCCGCCAGGAAAGAACATGACCCAGATTGCGATCGTCACAATATCGGATCGTGCCAGCCGCGGAGACTATGAGGACCTTAGCGGTCCGGCCATCGAAAAGTGGCTACGCCGTGCCATCACCGGGCACTACAACCCCGTCCACCGAATGGTGCCTGATGGGCTGGAAAGCGTCCGGGACGTGCTTCTGAATCTCGTCGATGTAGGCGGCGTGGATCTCATCCTCACAACGGGTGGCCCCGGCCCATCTCCCCGGGACCTTACTCCAGAGGCCATGCGCGAGGTGATCACGAAGGAACTCCCTGGTTTTGGCGAGCTCATGCGGCAAGCCAGCCTCAAGCATGTGCCCACGGCCATCCTTTCACGTCAGACAGCCGGTGTGCGGGGCCGTTCCCTGATCGTGAATCTGCCGGGGAAGCCGTCGTCGATAGAAGTGTGCCTGAATGCCGTGTTCCCGGCCGTCCCTTATTGTCTGGAACTGATCGGCGCGGGGCGCCTTGTCGCGGATCATCCCTCGATGTTGTGATAAAGCTCTGTTGGGCCGAGGTCATCGCGCCCGGCGAAAATCATCACGCAGCGCTATTTGAAATGGTGTTCCAGGTCCGGATGCCGCAGGGTCCTTCCCAGGCGCCGCCTCGTCGAAACCTGTGCGTCACGACCCGCAACAACAGTCGCAGCCTGACGGCGCCTCTTTTCCGATCTTGACGCGCCAGACCATCGGACCCTGTTCCAGATATTCCCAGACGATCAAGCCCGGTATTTCGTCTCGATCTGGTAATGCAGGGGACGTGGATCATGGTCACTGATGATCGTGAAGCATTCGTCCGGTTCCAGGCCCTCGATCATGCCGAAGATCCGTGGGTGGCGCTCGAAAGGCGGTATGGTGCGCACGTCGATCGAGGGGATCGAGGCGGCTTGTGCTGCGGTCATGTCAGAAAAATCCTTGTTCCGCCCTGGGATTGCTCGCCTCGGGAGAGGACGGATGCGCTCCCGCATCCAAAGGCTAGCGGGCCAACGGTCAGGCGAGCTTGTCGAAACGCAAACTCCTCGAAGAAATACTCGAAGCGTTCCTGACTTTGGCATTTCGCAAAGAGGCCGGTAGCAGCAGCGGCTAAACTTCATAAATTGACGACCGGCAGCACAGGACCTTACCCTTGCAGACTTCAATCCTGGCGAAATACGGCGATGCCCGCCTTCCTCGCTACACCAGTTATCCAACGGCGCCACGATTCTCGTCGGACATCGGCGCCGATACTTATCTAGGCTGGATGAGGAGCCGGCCGGCGGGAGATCCCGTATCGCTTTACCTGCACATTCCATTCTGCCGGTCGATGTGTTGGTACTGCGGCTGCCACACCACGATTACGCGCCAGGACGCCCCGATACTCGACTATCTGGCGGCGCTGCGCGAGGAGATCCGCATGGTCGCGAAATTCGCGCCGCAGCAACTCGGCGTCAGCGCCGTGCATTTCGGCGGAGGAACGCCGACGATCATCGCGCCCGCCGAGTTCCTGGCGCTGATGGATCTGCTGCGCAGCAACTTCGACTTCACGGACACGGCCGCGATCGCCATCGAGATCGACCCGCGCACCCTGACGGCCGAGATGGCCGCGACCCTGGGAGCGTCCGGCATTGGCCGGGCAAGCCTCGGCGTGCAGAGCTTCGATCCGATCGTACAGAAGGCAGTCAACCGCATCCAGACCCCGGAGCAAACTGCCGCCGCCGTTGTCGATCTTCGAAGAGCCGGCGTGGCCGAGATCAATTTCGACCTCATCTACGGGTTGCCGCATCAGACGTCGCGCTCCTGTATCGAGACCGCAAACATCGCCAGCACGATGCGGCCCGACCGGTTCGCCGTGTTCGGTTATGCGCACCTTCCCTCCTTCAAGAAGCATCAGCGCATGATCGACGAGGCGGCGCTTCCGGGCAGCGCCGCCCGCTTCGAACAGGCAGCAGCCATCGCCGGCACATTGGTCGCCGCGGGTTACCAACAGGTAGGCCTGGACCATTTTGCCCTACCGGGCGACGATCTGGTGCTAATGCAGAAGGCCGGCAGGCTGCGGCGCAACTTCCAGGGCTATACGACCGACACCTGCGAAACGTTGATCGGCCTCGGCGCGTCCGCCATCGGCCGCGTCGGCGAGGGCTATGTCCAGAACGAGGTCGCTTCGGGCGTCTATTCCCAGAGGATAGCCAGCGGCCACCTCGCGACGGCGAAAGGTTACCGCCTCACAGCCGAGGACGGCGTAAGAGCGGCGATTATCGAGCGGCTGATGTGCGATTTCGCGGCGGACATACCGGCGCTTTGCGCCGCACGAGGTTTCGACGCTGCCAGAATCCTCGATAGGGCGGCCGACAGACTGAAACCGTTGGTCCAGGATGGCGTGATTGACATCAGCGACGGGTTCATCCGTGTGCGTCAGGGCCACCGCTTCGTCATACGGGCAGTCGCGGCGGCCTTCGACGCTTATCTCGATCAATCGAAGCGGATGCATAGCAAGGCTGCGTAACGCTACCGCATCCCGCCGAGATCAAGGGTGGTGTAGATTAGCCCGGACAAGGATAGAGTTCGCGATGCGCGACCTTCGCGCTGCCCCAGCCATATTGTCCGCAACTCAACGGCACGTCGGCAAAGCTGATAAAGACGAGTCCTTCGGCGACACGGACATGGAGCTTGCGCAGGCCATGCGCGGCACGGTCGAAATCCTTCGGCATGAGGCGGACCGCGCGAAGCGATCCATCGTTCGCGTATGTCCATGCATGATAGGGGCAGACGAAGACGCCGGCATTGCCTTTCGGCTTGGTGCAGACTTCGGCACCCCGGTTGGCGGCAGACATTGACCAGCACATGCGCCTGCCCGTCGACCGATCGCGTCAGGATGATCTGTTCATCGCCCAGCTTGAACAGTTCAAAATCGCCCGGAGTTGGGAATGGCGCTGGCATGCGCGATGCAGTGCCAATGCCGCCGAAAGACGCGCTCCATGTCCCGTTCGAACACATCCGGGTCTAGGCAAAACCGCGGCGCCAGTGCATTACCCGGCCGGTGCCCGGCGACCAACTGGATCGAGTCGAGAGAGACCGGAGCGGCTTGGCACCTAAACCAAACGTCCCACCGACGTCAACAATGACTTTCACGTCAACGCCGAAGCCGTGCACACGATAAACGGTGCCGACCTGCGATCGTCTGGACCAGATGATCTGGATCGTACAGTCTCGACTTGATGAGACCGATCTGAACAGTTAGGACTTCCCTCGTCGGTTTCCGCAAGGAAGTAACAGGGAATCCGCCGCGGCTTGCCCGCGAACCGGAACTGCCCCCGCAACTGTAGGCGGTCAGCCCTTCTCGATAACGCCACTGGGTTCGCGCCCGGGAAGGCCGGGAAGGACAACGACCCGCCAGTCAGGAGACCTACCGACACTTGTAACTCAACAAGCCGGGCGGGGCGTCCGGGGAGGTTGTCGATGACTCTGCCGAAACGTGAGCACCCTGTGCCTGCATTCCAAGGCGCAGCCTCGATCCACCACCGCGCCCGCCCTTTCGCGGCATGGTGACGAAAACGATCGGGAGGTTCATTCCATGACCATTGCACGCTGCCTGCTGGCCTTTGCTGGCCTCGGGGCACTTACGACTGCCGTCCACGCCGAGCCGACGAAATATCCGCTCACGCTGCAGAACTGCGGCGAGACGGTGACGTTCGAAAAGGCGCCCGAGTCGGCGGTGACCGTCGGCCAGTCGGCGACGGAGATCCTCTATGCGCTCGGCCTCGGCGACAAGGTGAAGGGCACCGCCGTCTGGGCGAACGAGATCCAGGAAGAGTTCCGTGAGATCAACGCCAAGGTCGATCGCATCGCGGACGGCGATCCGAGCTTCGAGGCGATCGTCGGAAAGCGGCCGGGCTTGGTCGCCATCCAGTGGGAATATACGATCGGCCCGCAGGGAACGGTGGGCACGCGCGGGCAATTCCACGACATCGGCATCCCAACCTACGTACTGCCGGTCGATTGCGCCGACAAGGACAACAGCATCGGTTCCGACGGGACTCGCTTCGCGCCGCTGGAAACCGAGAACATCCTCGCAGGCGTGCGCGAATTGGCTCAGATCTTCGACGTGCAGGACAAGGGCGAGGCGGTCATCGCCGACCTGAAGGCGCGCGAGGCGCGTGCCATCCAGAAGGCAAGGGCGGCGCGCAGTGAGGGCGCCTCCGCCGTGTTCTGGTATTCGAGCTCCGACAAGGCGATCGATCCCTTTGTTGCGGGCGCCAAGGGCGCACCGGGCTTCATGCTCGAGCAACTGGGCATCCGCAACGTCATCGAGTCGGAAGAGGATTGGCCGATCGTCGGCTGGGAGACGATCGCGCGCGCCGACCCCACCTTCATTGTCGTTGCGCGCATGGCGCGGCGCAAATACGTCGCCGACGACGTCGAGAAGAAGATCGAGTTCCTGAAGACCGATCCCGTCACCAGCCAGATGTCCGCGGTAAAGGAAAATCGCATCGTCACCATGGACGCACATGCGATGGACCCGACCATGGGGACCTTCGGCGGGTTGGAAATTCTCGCCGACGCCGTCGAGAACGCGAAGCTTCCGACCCGGTAAGCCGTCCGGAAATCGGGGAGCCGGCGAATGAGCCTTGCCGATCACAGTTCCACCCATGTCTCCCGGCTGCGCCGTGGGGCGTTGGGTCTCCTGCTGCTCGTGGCGGCGGTTCTGGCCGGCATCTGCATCGGGGAAACGCCCATTCCTATGTCGACGGTCTTGCAGACTCTGGCAAACAAGATTCTGGGGTCTGCCTATCCCGTCGATCCAATCGACATGGGCATCATCTGGAACTACCGCTTGCCCCGCGCGATCGTCGCGGGCTCTTGCGGTGCTGGCCTGGCTATCTCGGGTATGGTGCTGCAATCGCTGCTGCGCAACGCGCTTGCCGATCCCTACCTCCTGGGCATCTCCGCGGGCGCCTCCACCGGGGCGGTCTTCGTGACCATCGCGGGGCTTGGCGCAGGCGCCATCTCGATGTCGCTGGGCGCCTTCGCGGGCGCCATCGCCGCCTTCCTCCTCGTGGCCGCGCTTGCCCGCGCGTCGGGCGCTGGCGCGACATTGCACGGAACCGGTCAGATCATCCTCGCCGGCATCGCCGGATCTCAGCTCTTCAACGCTCTGACCTCGTTCATCATCACCAAGTCGGCCAATGCCGAACAGGCGCGCGGCATCATGTTCTGGCTGCTCGGCAATCTCAGCGGCGTGCGCTGGCCGGATGTATGGCTGAGCGTGGCGGTGACCGTCATCGGGCTGGTCGTCTGCATCTGGTATGCCCGGGCCCTCGACGCCTTCGCCTTCGGGGCGGAGTCGGCGTCGTCGCTGGGAATCAACGTCCGTCGCGTCCAGGTCGTGCTGATCGGCCTCACGGCACTTGTCACCGCCGTCATGGTCAGCATCGTAGGCTCCATCGGCTTCGTCGGGCTCGTCATCCCACACGCGGCGCGCTTCCTGGTCGGCGTGCGCCACGGCAGGCTGCTGCCGATCACGGCGCTGATCGGCGCGGCCTTCATGATCGCGACCGACGTGATCTCCCGCACCATCGTGCCGGGACAGGTGTTGCCCATCGGGGTCATCACCGCGCTCGTCGGCGCACCCGCCTTCGCATTGATCCTGCTCCGCGGGCGGCGCCGGCCATGATCCTCGAGGCACGTAAGGTCGGATGGTCCGTGCGGGGCAAGCCTATTGTGGCTGATGTCTCGCTGGTCGTGAACGAGGGCGAAACCCTCGCATTGGTCGGTCCCAACGGTTCGGGGAAATCCACCCTGATGAAGCTCCTCGCAGGCATAAGGCTGCCGACGTCCGGCGACGTGCTGCTGCAGGGCAAGGCGGTAGCCGGCACGTCTCGGCGCGACGCGGCACGGCTCATCGCGTTCCTCGAACAGCAATCGGAGACGATCGAGGCTATCACCGTGACGGATGCCGTGCAGCTCGGCCGCACGCCGTGGCTGTCACCGCTCCAGCCGTGGGCGCGGGAAGACGATGAGATCGTCGCCGAGGCTCTTGCCGATACCGACATGACCGGCTTCGAGAACAGATTGTGGAGGACCCTGTCGGGAGGCGAACGTCAGCGGGTTCACCTGGCTCGCGCGCTCGCACAGAAGCCGAAGATCCTGCTGCTTGACGAACCGACGAACCTACGCGCTTGCCGCGTTTCCGACGATCGATGCGGTCAAAGATGTGTTCTAGCTGCGGATCGCGCACCACGGCTATACGGCCAGTGCCTGCGGCGCGTTCCTGCCGGCCGACAAAGGGCCAGAGACGCATTTCTTCTTTCAGGACTGGCCGCCCGACTGGATCGAACTTTATACGCGGCGCAATTTTCTCGCCGCCGATTATATGGTGGCCGAGGCCCGGCGGCGCGTTGCGCCAGATGTAACGGAACAGGAATTCAGGCCGATGCCCGGACCTGCGCGCTGTGCGGCGGCAACGGCCGGTGCCAGCGCTGCACCAACGGTGCAGATGCGCGTGCGCCCGACAATTGCCGGGATCAAGGACATGCCGCAGGGCTTCATGCGATCGGGTATCAGACTGGCACTCGCAGGCACCGCGCTGGTAGCCGGGTTGACGGCGGCGAGCGAAGCGCACGCGGCTGAACAGGGAGAATTTTCAACAACAAGCTCCGAGGCGGAAAGCCTCGTCTTCAACCCGGCGACCGTCACTACCACCAATATCGTCAGTTACTCGACGCAGATCCTCGCGCGCCTCAACGGTGGCGTGCCGATCTACGATCAGACGTTCGATGTTCCGTTCTCCGATCCGGCCCCGCAGGCGGGCGTTACCGCCGCGCGGGCCGCGATCACCACGGCGGGCGGGCCAGGCGTCATTATCGCCGCGCCGGTGCTGACAGCCTCGTCCAGCAACACGACATCGGCGAGCGTCACCAGCTATTCGCTTGCCGGAACGCAGGCTATCGTCAACCCCGGGCTCGCCACCTCCGGGCCAGCCAACTTGCTGGTAGGTCAGCTTTCCACCTGCAATGTCGCGTTGCTTCCCAATACGACTCGCCCGCCCTGCCAGAGCCTGACCCAAACGCCGCTTGTGCTCAGCGAGAATGACAGCAACGTCAACGTCCGTGCCGACACCGTTTACACCATCGATCGGGCGATGGCGACGACCAGCACGACGCAGTTCGAACAATGGACGTTGTTCGGCACGGTGCAGGCGTTCGGCATGGCGCACACGGCGGTGCAGTCCGGCGCGCTCGATGCGAATTCGCGTTTCCTGCGCAGGCTTGGCGATGAGGCCGGCAGCGGCGACCAGCGGCCTGTGCGTATGTGGATGGGAGGCTAGGGCGTCTGGACGCGCGAGAAGGCGCAGGGCGGGGTTTCCGGCGACAGTCGCAACCAGTACGGCATCGCGGGCGGCCTCTCCGTCATCGTGAAACCCGGCTTCACGCTCGGTGTCGGCATCGACCGCGGCAACACCGACATCACGCTCAACAGCGCCTTCGCGGAGAGCGGCCGGATCGACCTGACCCAGCTCGGCGTCAACGCCGGCTTCACCTCCGGCCCGTGGTTCGCCAACCTTGCCGCCACTACGGCTTCGGCGATGCCGGCACGAGCCAGGCCGGCGGCGGCGTCTCCACCGCCAGCTATGGCATCAGGACATGGGGAGCGCAGGCCGAGACCGGCTACCGCTTCGACTTCGACGGCGGCTCCAGGATCACGCCCAGCGTCGGTCTCGACTACACCGACATGCGCTCGGGTGGGTTCACCGAGACGGGCGGGCTGGCACTGAGTGCGCGCGACTATTCGACTGCCCGTCACCTTCTACGGCGTGCCGACGACCGTCACCGGTGTCTCGGAAGCGAAAGTCGGGGGATGCCGGCGCGCGGGTCTCCTACAAGTTCGCGCCGAGCGCCGAGTTCTTCGCTCGCTACGACGGCCGCTTCCGCGTCGGCTTCACCGCCCATGCCGCGACAGCAGGACTGAAGGTGAGTTTCTAAGATGGGCCACCATGTTGCGAATGGGTAGCCCGGTGAGTTCGGCATATCCCGATAGCAGAGGTGGCCTTGCTGCCCGCACGCGACGGAAACCTATCGCCTTGTGTCAACGGATTTGATTGTTGACACGGGCGGCGCCATGGTGTCCGCCTATCCATGATACTGGGGCTGGGACGGCATATGCGCGCGGTCGCATTCTGGGCGATGCTGCCGCCTTCTCGCACAGCTCGCCGACCTCGACTGCGGTAGGGGTCATGCTCGATACGGATGCCGTCCCGCCAAAATGCGGAAAGAGGCGGCCGGGAAGACGATCCGGCGCGGCCCGTCCCGTCGTCTCGATACGGACGACGAGCACGTTCAAGCAAACCCATGCTTAAATCCGCTATCACGAGCGCGAAGATTGGTCGCAGTTCGCTTCGAAGGTGCTCTGGTAGGATCAGTTCCAGCTTCAGCTTCAATTGAACCGTCAGAGAACCATGAAAAAAGTCCTGCTCGCACTCCTTGCTGTCGTGATCGCCACCCCGGTGGTCGCGCAGACCTATTCGGCTGGTGCCGTAGGCATCGACAACACATGGATCCAGGAGGCGCCGCCCCGCGCCCCTACCCTGGCCGGGTTTGTCACTTTCGAAAACACCGGCGCCGAGGACGACCGGCTTGTCGCAATTGAGAGCGCAGCGGTCGAACGCGTCGAATTGCACAAGTCCGTCGTCACCGACGGCATTGCACGCATGTCGCCGATGGAGAACGGCCTCGCCCTGCCGGCGGGACAGACCATCACGCTGGGCGAGAACGGGACCCACGCGATGTTCATCAATCCACTCCAGCGCTATCGCGATGGCGAGGAAATCGCAGCTACGTTGATCCTCGAAAAGGCCGGGCGCGTGGACGTCAATTTCACGGTAAGGAAGCGCCCTGCCGCCGGCGCAATGCCGGAATCCGACGGAATGACCATGGACGACGGCATGATGATGGATGGAGAGGGAGCGGCAAATGGCCAGTAGCGCCCGGCGCGGGCTGCGCACGACAAGAGCCGTTCTATGGGCCCTCGTGGCAATCGCGGCCGTTGTCGCTACGGCGCTCTATCTTTACCGGCCGGAGCAACCGCGAGGCGGCGAAGCCTTCTATGCGCGGCCGTTCCAACTGGTCAATCAGGATGGCGCGACGGTCACCGAGGCCGACTTCCTCGGCAAGCCGTCCGCCTGGTTCTACGGGTTTACCTTTTGCCCCGATATCTGCCCGACGGCGCTGGCGGAAATGTCGGCTATCCTGAAAGCGCTCGGTCCCGACGCGGCCAAGCTCAACGTCATATTCGTCAGCGTCGATCCCGAGCGCGACACGGTCGCTGTGATGAAAGACTATGTCGACTATTTCGATTCCAGGATTATCGGCCTCACCGGCACGCTGGACGCCATAACGGCGATGGCCAAGGACCGCTACATCTTCTTCCGTAAGGTCCCGGTGGAAGGAAGCGACTACACCATGGAACACCAGGCCTCGGTGCAACTGGTCGATGCCAGCGGCGCCTTCTTCGGCACGCTGGCCGCCGAGGAGAGTTTCGATGTTCGCCTGCAAAAGGTCCGCCGCCTCATCGGCAACTCATAGTAATTATGGTCTGTAGTCGGCCGGCGGCAGTGCATGGGCGGGTCGTCGCCCATGCAGGCGGTATGCTTGCAAACATTGTCGGACCCGAGCCAGTTGAGCGATGATCCCCTCATCAGCCTGCCCGCAGTGGCGCGCTGATCAGCCCGGCAATGCCAGGCAGCTCGCCGATCAACGTCGCAAGATGCGCCACCCCGTGGGCCTCTCGTTGCCCGGAGCCTTTGCACGAGCCCAAATTGGAATGGCCAAGCTCTCTTGGCTGCAGTCGCCTGCGCTCCGCAGTGATCTCACTTTCGCAGCAGCCGATTCTCTTCAGATTTTTCGTGGAACATTAAGCCTGTCTTCGAAGAGATGCTTTACTGTTTGAGAATAATTTGACCTGACGGCGTTGTGGCCGGAGAGGTGCCTTCGTGCTCCGGTTTCAAAACGCTATTCTGGAGATGATTGCAAAGGGCGAGCCCCTCGATGTGACGCTCGATCACCTCTGCATCGAAGCCCAGCGGCTGCTTACGGGTGGCTGCTGCGCGATTGTTTCAGCGGACCCGTCAGGTCGGCTGCAATGTCTCTCCGCGCCTGGATTGCCGGAACCCTATCGCCACGCGCTGAACGCAATCATCGTCGGCCCCGACGTTGGATCGTGCGGAACAGCAATTTATCTGAATGTGCAGGTTGAAGTCGCAGATATTGAAGTCGACCCCAAATGGGCTCCTTTCCGGTCTCTGGCCCTTCCCTTGGGACTGAACGCCTGCACATCGTCCCCGATCCGCGACGAGCACGGCAAGCCCGGCGGCGCCTTCGCAGTCTACTTTCGCGACAAACGATTGCCTTCGGCGGAGGAACAGGAGGTTCTGGCCGTCTGCGTAAACCTTTGCGAACTCGCGCTGCGACGGCATCAGCGTGTAATCGATAGGGAGCGTCGCGCAACCATGGATTCGCTCACCGGGTTGCCAAATCGGTCAGCCTTCGACGAAGCTTTGGCCTGCCTTCGGTGTGAGTTTCCTGGAAGCTGGGCCTTTTCGTCCTCGACATCGACAATCTGAAGGTGACGAACGACACGTTTGGCCACGAGGCGGGCGACGCGCTGATCCGCGCTGTGGCATCCCGGATATCGGCATCGTTGAGCCCCGACGTGACCTTCAGGACCGGAGGTGACGAGTTCACGACTGTCCTCCAGGATCGGAACGCACTGCAAGACCTTTATCGCACGGCGCAGATTGTCCTGGATGCGCTCTCGGAGCCGGTGCATACTGCGGGACATACGGTCATCCCGAGGATCACCATTGGGGGAGCAGTGCTTGCGCCTCAGGAGAGCAATCCGGAAACGGTGCGCCGGAACGCAGACTTTGCGCTTTACCACGCCAAGGAAACGCAGCGCGGCGGCTTCGTCCGCTATTGGCCGGGATTGGAACACGCATGGCTCTGCGTCGCGACTCGGTCCGCGACGTGACCGAAGCATTGCGCGAAGGGCGTATAGATGCGCACTACCAACCCGTAGTGCGGCTGGACAGCGGGCTTATTGTCGGCTTCGAAGCCTTGAGCCGCATGACGAACGACGCCGGGAAAGTTCTGCCCGCATCGCTGTTCCAGGAAGCTTTCGCGGATGCGCGGGTCGCGTCGGAATTGACCGATTGCATGTTGACGCTCGTCGCATTGGATATTCGCCGCTGGCTTGATCAGGGGCTCCCCGTAAAGCGCATCGGGCTGAACGTGAGTTCGGTCGATTTTTACGCCGGCAACCTGGCATTGAAGCTGCAGGCCAGTTTCGACCGCTATCACCTGCCCCTGACTCATTTGGCGCTCGACGTCACCGAAAACGTCTACATGGGTCAGCGCGACCGCGTCGTCAGCGACGGTATTGCAGAACTAAGGGCGAAGGGTGTCCGTGTCGCTCTGGATGATTTCGGAACGGGTTTCGCCGCCTTGACACATCTTCTCACCATGCCCGTCGACGTCCTGAAAATCGATCAGTCCTTCGTGCGCAGACTTGCTCCGACGGATCCAAGCGCCGCGATTGTTCGAGGGCTGCTCCAGATCGCCCGAGACCTGGGCATCGACGTTGTGGCGGAAGGCGTGGAGACAAGCGAACAGGTGAAGACTCTCCATGCAATGGGATGCCTGATGGCACAGGGCTATGCCTTCGCCAAAGCCGTCCCCCGGGAGAATGCCGCCGCGATGCTCCACCTTCACGGAGATGGGTCGGTGGGTGCTACACCATTCCCGCTCGTCGCCACGGGACGGGGTCCAGTGCCCTCGGTTGCTGTTGGCTAGATGTGAGCTTTCATCAGGTTGTCCATCCGGTCCGAGCCGGGAAGACTGAGGTTGCTTAAGCTTCAGTGATTCTCGGAGGACCGAATGAACATCCACAGGAATGCCCGGTTGACACCACTGCGTCGAGAGGAGATGGCCCGCGACGTAGTTGAAGGCCATCTTTCCCAAGCCAATGCGGCGGCCAAGTACGGCGTGACGGTGAAGATCGTGGCGCGCTGGGTCGAGCGCTTCCGGGCAGAGGGAAGCGCCGGCATGGCGGATTGTCAATGACCGCGGAATCGGGACACCGTATTTTCGCGCAAAAGGGACCCCGGCTTTCGGTTGTGAGAGGCACGCCGGTTAGCGCCCGATCAGGCGGAGCTGGTCGGGGTTGCGCAGCCTGATCGGGTGCGGCTGATTGGCTTTTCGGCTTTAGCTTTGAGATCGGCTTTTGAAGCGCCAGGACTCGTTTCCGGTCTCGACGATCTCGCAGTGGTGAGTGAGGCGGTCGAGCAGCGCGGTGGTCATCTTGGCATCGCCAGCGAAGACGCTCGGCCATTCCCCGAAGGCAAGATTGGTGGTGATGATGATCGAGGTGCGTTCATAGAGCTTCGAGATCAGGTGGAAGAGCAACTGCCCGCCGGCCTGGGCGAAAGGCAGATAGCCGAGTTCGTCGAGCACGACGAAGTCGAGGCGTGTGAGATGGTCTGCCATGCGGCCCTGTCGGCCGGAACGGGTCTCGGTCTCGAGCCTGTTGACGAGGTCGACGACGTTGAAGAAGCGCCCGCGTGCGCCGTTGCGGATCAGCGCCCGGGCAATGGCGATGGCCAGATGCGACTTTCCGGTGCCTGTCCCGCCGACCAGGACGACATTGCGCTGATCGGCGACGAACGCGCCGGCGGCGAGGTCACGGATCAGGCTCTCGTTGACCGGCGTGCCAGCAAAATCGAATTCCTCGATGTCCTTGGCCAGCGGCAGTTTGGCGACGGTGAGCTGGTACTTGATGGAGCGGGCCTGCTTCTCCGATATCTCGGCTTGCAATAGATCGCCGCGCAATCCTCGGCGGCTCGTGCTGTCGCTTGATGGCGATGCCCATGATCTCGTCATAGGCCGCGCGCATCCCGAAGAGCTTCAGCGCCCCCATCAGTTCCAGAACTTCGGTGCGTTCCATGGCTGTTCGTCCTCCTGAGACTGTCATAGCGGGCGCAGTCGGCGATCGGCTCGTGAGCCAGCTTCAGCGCCTGTGGAATGGAAAGGATTGATCCGGGAGCCGGGTCGCGGCTGCGGGCCAGGATGTTGAGGATCACCGACGCCGACGAGACGCCGTGTTCGAGTGCTTCCTGGCAGGCGGCCTCGACCGCGCTCAATCCGTCGGTCAAAACGCAGGTGAGGATCGACACCATCTGCCGGTCGCCGTCATCGGCCGCCTTGAGCTTGCGGCGCACCTTCTCCATTGCCGACGGCAAGACCCAGCCAAGGAACGGCGCGCCGTTGCGCAATCCGCCCGGCTTGCGGGCCAGCACCGGCACGTAGTGCCAGGGATCGTAGATGACCTCGTTGCGGCCGAAGCAGCGGGCATGCTCGCCCACGACCGCGCCGTCCTGGCGGATGACGATGCGGTCAGCATAGGCGTGGATCTCGACCGGCCGGCCGACCGCGCTCGACAGCACCGAGTATTTGTTGTTGTCGAAGCGCACCGTGCAGGTCTTCGACACCGACGCGGGAATGCAATGGAAGCCGTCGAAGCGTCCGGCATAGGGAATGAAGCTGGCGCGCTCCTCTTCGAACACGTCCCAGATCGTGCGCTCGCCCTGCTCGGGGTGCCTGTGCGGCGCGACAATCAAAGTGAGAGTGCAGCGTCAATCAGGATGAGAACGCCGCTGGGCGGGAACGCAGGGAGGGCGTAGCCCGACCGGAGTTTCCGTCCAGCGGCGGCGGCCCGTTTTCGGGTCTTTCTGGTGGTCGCGGTCGGCCGGGTATGCCGGTGGTTTTTCCGATTCGGAGGAATCACTTTGTGCCCGGCCGCCACGTAACCGACCATCAGATGAGGCTCTACATGAAGTTCAGACAGACCCATTCGACGTCCGTCGCCGCGGCGAAGGCGTCGATCAGCGTGGCAACGGCCTACCGCATCGAGAAGGATCCAAGACTGCCCTCGCAGAAGAAGGAGCCGCACGGCCGCCGGCGGGCCGACCCGCTCGCCGGCATTTTCGACACGGAGATCGTTCCGCTGTTGAAGGCCGCACGGGGCATCCGGCCAGTGGCCATTTTCGAGGAGATGATGCGCCGCCATCCCGAGCTGGACGAGGGTGTGCGGCGCACGCTGGAGCGGCGCATCCGCTCCTGGCGCGCCGTTCACGGCGAGGAGCAGGAGGTCATCTTCCGCCAGACGCAGGAGCCGGGCAGGCTCGGGCTGTCGGATTTCACCGACATGGTTTCCCTCGGCGTCACGATCGCCGGTCAGCCGCTCGACCACCGGCTTTACCATTTCCGGCTTGCTTATTGCGGCTTCGAGCACGCCCATGTCGTGCTCGGCGGCGAGAGCTTCGTTGCCCTGGCTGAGGGCCTGCAGAATGCGCTCTGGTCGCTGGGTGGCGTTCCCCGCGACCACCGCTCGGACAGCCTCTCGGCCGCCTTCCGCAACCTGGACAGGGATGCGCGTGAGGACCTGACGCGCCGCTATGAGGAGCTCATCGCCCATTACGGCATGACGGCGTCGCGCAACAATGCGGGCATTGCCCATGAGAACGGCGCCATCGAAAGCCCGCACGGCCATCTCAAGCGGGCGATCGAGGACGCGCTTCTGCTGCGCGGATCGCGCGATTTCGACGACATGGCCGCCTATCGCCGCTTCGTCGACGAGATCGTCGGCCGCCGCAATGCCCGCAACGCCAAGCGCATCGATGCCGAGCGCGCCCAGCTTCGGGAACTGCCCGACCGGCGCACCACCGACTATGAGGAACTCAGCGTGCGAGTCACCTCCTCGGGTGGCTTCACGCTGCGCAAGGTGTTCTACACCGTGCCCTCGCGCCTGATCGGCCATCGCTTGCGGGTGCGCCTCTACGACGACCGGCTCGATGTCTTCATCGGCGGCACGCATCTCACGACGCTGCCGCGCGGGCGTGCCTCCCCGTCCGGCAAGCACGACCAGGTCGTCAACTACCGGCACGTCATCCACTCGCTCAGAAGGAAGCCGATGGCGTTGCTCAATCTCGTCTATCGCGACCGGCTCTTCCCGCGCGAAGCCTACCGGCGGGCCTTCGATCTCCTCGTCGAACGTCTGCCCGAGCGCCAGGCCTGCCGCATCATGGTCGAGCTTCTTGCCATGGCCCACGAGCGTGGCTGCGAGAGCGAACTGGCCGAGGAGCTGTCCGTCTGTCTCGATGATCGCCGGCTCCCCGACATGGTCGCCCTGCGCGCCCGCTTCGCGCCAGATCCCGCACGCCTGCCCAACGTGGTCGTCCGCCTGGCGCCGCTTCAGGCTTACGAAGCGCTCATCGGCGCCAACCACGAGCCCGTGATGGGAGATGCGGTGTCGCTTGGCACTTAATCGTGAGAATCGCGCCTCAGTTATTTCAGATACTTACGTTGGCACTTAATTTGCGAATCGGCAGTTAATTTGACAATGCGCATTGGCTTTTTGCACTTAATATGAGAATGACGCTCGCGATGTTTTTCCTCTCGAGCCTGCCATGATCGATCGGTTCCCTGACGATATCGACGAAGCGCTTTGGGATGAAGCTTGTCGACGGGCGGATGCAATCCGTGAGTTCCTGAAGCGCAATCCCAACGGTGCGACCGCGGCAGAGGTTTCCGGGCTCGCGACTGAGATGAATGTCAGCCAGGCGACGGCCTACAGGCTGATCAAGCTGTTCCGCGCCGGCGGGACCGTTCTGTCTCTTGTCGATCGTAAGCGCGGACGACCTGAGGGGCATCGTACGCTGGACGAGAAGCGCGAGGAGATCGTCAGCACGACCATCAAGAGGTTTTACCTGAAGCGGACCCGACCGACGATCTCGCAGTTGGTGCGGGACGTGCAGACGAACTGCTTCTCGGTCGGACTGAAGCCGCCGCATCGCCGAACAATCGTCGCCCGCGTCAAGGATATCGACCTGCAGAAACGCGCAAAGCCGCGCGGCGAACAGAAGATCGTCACGGCGACAACGGCCGTTCCCGGATCATTCGAGGCCTCCCGTCCCCTGGCAGTGGTCCAGATCGACCATACCAAGGCCGACATCTTCATCGTTGACGAGGAGACGCGGCAGCCGATCGGACGGCCATGGCTGACGCTGGCGATGGATGTCTGCAGCCGGATGGTGACCGGTTTCTATCTCACGATGGAGGCGCCGTCCCGCCTTTCCACTAGCCTGTGCCTGCTACACTCGGTGTTCGACAAAACGGCATGGCTGCGTGACCGCGAGATAATGGATCCTTGGCCCGTCGCCGGTCTGCCGGACATGGTGCATGTCGACAACGGCCCGGACTTCCGTAGTCGGGCCTTCAAGCGAGGATGCCAGGACGCGGGCATCGCGATCGAATGGCGACCACCGGGTGAGCCGCGTTTCGGTGGTCATATCGAACGCCTGATCGGCACTCAGATGGGGAGGCTGCATCTCCTGCCCGGAACAACATTCAGCAATGAACAGGAGTTAGGCGACTACGACTCCAAGCGGCATGCGGCACTGACTTTGAGGGAGCTCGAGCGCTACATCGCTCTCGACATTGTGGGCGCTTACCATCAGTCGATCCACAGTAGCCTTGACCGGCCACCGATCGCGGTGTGGCGGGAGCACGAGGACGAGATCCCGCTTCGGCTGCCGCAAGATCGAATGCGCTTCTGGCTGACGTTCCTGCCGGAGCAGGAGCGGACGTTGATGCCTGACGGGATTCATTTGTTCAAACTGCGCTACTGGTCGCCGGCACTGAGCGCCGATGTCGGACGCTCGGACCGGAGACTGCTTGTCAAATACGATCCGCGCGACATGGCGCGCATCTTCGTCCGGCGACCGTCGGGAAACTTCGTGGAGGCCCGTTATGCCGACGTGACCCTGCCCTCGATAACGCTGCACGAGGCACTGACCGCCCGCCGAACCTTGCGTGCAAAGGGCCGTAGCGAAGTCGATACCCGCGCCATCGTCCGCACCGCCGTTGCACAGCGAGAATTGGTCGAGGCGGCAACCAACAAGACGGCAGCTGCGCGACGCGGGAAGGCTTCTTCGAAATCGAAGGTGGATGATCGGGGATTGGGCTCGCTCCGCGGCGTCGACTCCAGCAAACCTGTACCCTTTGTTGAGGATACAGATTGAGCTGGAGTGAATATGAACGATGAAATCTCCCACCTGACCGCCGGTGCCTCGGCGCTGCTTGCCGAAACCGACGAACGGCGCATTCGCGCGATACGATCACGCCGCTGGGTGCTGTACCCGCGCGCCAAGCAGGCGCTCGACCGGCTGAGCGCGCTGCTCGACTATCCGCGAGGCACGCGCATGCCCTCGGTCGCGATCTATGGCGACAGCGGCATGGGCAAGACCATGATCATGAAGCGCTTCCGCGACGAGCACCCGCCGAGCTTCAATCCGGTGACGGGCACGCTGAAGACGCCGGTCCTTGCCATGGAAATGACCAGCCGCCCGGGTGAGCGGCGCTTCTACGCCGAGCTGCTCACCCTACTCGGCGCACCGCAGCGGCCGCGCGCCGACATCGCCCAGATGGAACAGGCGGCGCTGCGCATCATGGAGGCCATCGGCGTCCAGGTGCTGGTCATCGACGAGGTGCACAACATTCTCGCAGGCTCCTATCGCGAGCAGCGCATTGTTCTGAACACTCTGCGCTTCCTCAGCAATCGTTTGCAGATCTCGCTGGTATGCTTCGGCGTCAACGAGGCGCGGGAGGCGATCAGCGGCGACGTTCAGCTTGCGCGAAGGTTCGAACAACTCACGTTGAGCAGATGGGCCGCGAACGAGCAGTTTGAGACCCTTGTGACGTCGATCCTGCGCAACACGCCGCTAAAACGACCTTCGGTGCTCACGCCGAAATCGCTGCGCCGGATCCTGCAGATTACGGAGGGCATCACGGCGAACATCTTCCTCATGATCAACAGCCTCGCGATCGACGCCGTCGAAAGCGGCCGCGAAAACATCACCGACGAAGCGATCGAAAGATGGGAGCCTGAATTCGATGCCGAGGCGGCATTCGCATGATGGAGAACATGCCGCTCCTGCAGTTGCCGGTATTGTTGTCACCCTATACCGACGAACTGCTGTCGTCGTGGATTAGCCGGCACGCTACCTTCTACGCGGTTCCACCACTCGTCATGCTTCGACATTGCCTGCCGGAAGTGCGCTCGGTACGTGCCGCCGATCTCCATGTGAGTGAAGATCAGGCAGTCCGCCTCGCCAGCATGTTCGCCATCGAACCGGCCGTCTTGCGTCGAATGACCTTCATCGATGTGCCGAAGTCATCGCATCGGCTCCTCGCAGCAAGACCAACGCAGTACTGCACGAGATGCAGCCCAGATGGTCCAGAACCGGCGCCAATCCTGCGAAGCCAATTGTCGGGATGGCGCATCACATGTCCTCTATGCGGTGACCTGCTTCGAGCCGAAAACGGGCGCGAAGTCCCCTCCCCTTTCGGCCAATATCGCCTTGCGGCTCGGCGCGGCGAAAAGCTGCTCGACGATGAAGCCGAACGCGGCAACCGAACCTGGACGTCGCCAATCGAAATCGCACGGCTTCTCCTGATGCGGCGGGTGATCTGGCCCCTGCCGCGCGAGCATGAGCTTTGGCGCTACCGGGTGCTCGGTGCCATCATTCCAGATCTCGACGAGGTCGTCGCTGCCGGACAGGTGAACTTGCCGACCCCCGCAAAGCCTATCCTGCCGCTTCAGCTGCGGCCGGCTCTCCTCGCCGGGGTCGCCATCGTCGAGCGTGCTGGCCCCGAAATGCTCCGCATGTTGCGTGAGCACATGATGGGCGACAACAAGGTCAGATTCTCTGACGCTGCCGAAAACATGATAGCTCAAGCCGGCGAGCTGCGAGCTTCCGGGCAAATGCAGTTAATTTGAGAATCGAACAGTCGAGATTCTCACGATTAAGTGCCCAACCCGGACAAAACCGCTGCATTCTTGCATTTAAGTGCCAAGCGACAG
>NZ_JAEULZ010000001.1 GCF_016793485.1 Mesorhizobium sp.
AGCGAGGGAGCTGCGGAGTGGAGCCGCACGGCGGCCATACCACAGAAGGCGAGAGGTGACGATAAAAAAATAAACGTCAGACTTTTACACTTGTGCCACGTTTCGATTTGTGGAATCAATTTCTATACGGTCGAACAAGGCTAGTAAAAAGCGTCCTTGGGGGGTCAAAGACGAAAATGGGCAATCGGGGCGCTCGAAAAATGGCGATCGACGTTGCTGAGGAGAGATCCACAAACAGCGCTATGATCGGCGGTGACCATCATACCCGAAAGGAATACGGATTACCCGCTTCAGCAGGCTGATCCTAAAGTGGTAGAAGAGGTAGTCCGGAATGTCGGTTGGTGAGATCTCCACGTTAGCCTCGTCCCCGGCTTTGGGCGTGAAGCCCCAGATCGAAGTGTACAATGTCCACAAGACTTTCGGCCCGACGCGTGCATTGATCGACGTGACGATGACGGTCGCGGAAGGCGAGGCGCGTGCCCTGATTGGCAGAAACGGCGCCGGAAAATCAACGCTGGTCTCGCTCCTGACCGGAATGCTATCGCCGACGTCCGGCGAAATTCTGATCGGCGGGCGCTCCGTTCAGGACGCGTCATCCGTATCCTGTGTCTATCAGCATTCGCGCCTGGTCCCGCAGATGACGGTCGCGGAGAACATCGTCATCTCGCAGTACCCCCGTCATGGGGGGCGGATCGCGTGGGGCGAAGTCAATCGAATCGCGCGCGCTGTGCTTGAGCCTTGGAACCTTGCCTATCTCGCTGACAAGCGTGTCGAGGACATCGCGCCGGTCCAGAAGAAGGTCGTCGAGATATGCCGGGCGCTTGCAGAGAAGCCGTCGGTGCTCATGCTGGACGAGCCGACGGCCGGGCTGGATCGACATGATGCGGAGCAGCTTTTCGAGTTCATCGACAAGCTCAAGAAGGAGAAGGTGACGCTGATCTACGTCTCACATCACCTCGATGAAATCTATCGTTTCTGCGGGTCGGTGACTGTGCTGCGCGACTCGCGCGTGGTCGTCACATCGCCGCTGAGCGAGTTGCCGAAGCACGAGTTGATTGCCGCAATGATGGGCGAAACTGAACAGGTGATCGCGACCAAGCGCATCGACGCACATGATGCGAAGAAGAGCACGCCTGTCGGGTTGTCGGTTCAAAACCTCAAGGTTGGAAATGTCGTGAAAGACTTCAGCCTTGAGGTCCGTCGTGGCGAGTGCGTCGGTATCGCGGGACTGGACGGGTCTGGAAAAGCCGAGATCGGCGCCGCGATCGCCGGGCTGATCCTGCCTGATGGCGGTTCAATAGCGGTGGGTGGCAAGTCGCACAAGCTCGGCGGGGTTCCGGCAGCCATCACGGCGGGTATTGGGTATGTTCCCGAAAACCGCAATCTGCAGGGTATGGTGCTAGCGCTCTCGGTCGCCGAGAATTCGACGATGACCGCATTGAGGCAACTGTCCCGGCCCGTCGTCCCCGGCTTGATGAATATCCTCCTGCCATCCACCTTGCGTCGCGAATACGGAAAGCTTGCTCGTCAGTGGAGCATTCGCGCATCGGGACCTGAGCAGCTTATTTCCGAGCTCAGCGGCGGAAACCAGCAGAAATGCGTTATGGCGCGCGCGCTCGCAACAAAACCGAGCGTCCTGATTCTTCAGAATCCGACGGCGGGTGTCGATGTCGCTGCGAAGGCGTCTATCATGCGGTCGCTTGACGAAATCCTCAATCAGGGCGCGTCTATCGTGGTGATTTCGGAAGACGCCGACGACTTCGCCCTGGCATCCCGCATCGTCGTCGTGAACCACGGTCGCATCGGTTCCGAACTCGGCTCGCAATGGACTGACAGGGAACTTGTCGCGGCGATGCAGGAAGCTCCTACACCCTTTCAACTCAATACACCTGCGCAGGGGCAACTGCATTGACAATCGATCACACATCCTCTCCGACGACGTCCCTCGCAGAAACTAAGGAAAAGCACGGGCCGTTCGCCGCGCTCTCCAGTTTGCGCGAGTTGGTGTTGCTGCCGGTCATCGCGGCTCTGATTGTCTTCGGCGCGTTCATGCATCCCGCGTTTCTGACGTGGAACAACATGCTCAGCAATGTCATGGGCAGCGTGTCGGTACTTGCGATTATGGTTGTTGCACAGTCATTGCTGATCATCGCCGGGAAATTCGATCTCTCTACGCAATCGACAGTCGGGTTTGCGCCGATGCTTGCCGCCTATCTGGTGGTGTCTCCAGATCTCGGCGGCGCGGGCGTTGAACTGCATCCGCTGTTGGGCGTTGCCGTCCTGTTCGCCGTGGGCATCGTCATCGGCATGTTCAATGGCTTTTTGGTCGCTAAGTTGAAGCTGAATGCCTTTATCGTCACGTTGGCAATGCTGATCCTTCTCCAAGGCCTCACGCTTGGCGTGAGCGGCGGAAGGACAATCTCAAACTTGCCGGGTGCGTTTACCTTTCTCGGTCTTACAAGCTTTCTAGGCATTCGCCTCGAAGTCTGGATCGCCTTGGCCGTTATTTTCGGCGCTGCCTACGTGATGCGATATACAGTTGTCGGTCGTCATATCTATGCGATCGGCGGGAACGTAGAGGCAGCGCGGGCCGCGGGCGTTCGTGTAGAACGCGTTATTTTTGGCCTCTTCGTACTGGCAGGTATTCTCGCCGCGCTGGCAGGCTTCGTGCTGACTTCAAGAATTGCGTCGGTGTCAGCAAGCCAAGGTAACAATTTGATCTTCACGGTCTTCGCAGCGGCGGTCATAGGCGGCATTGATCTGAATGGCGGTCGCGGCCGCATTATCGGAGCAGCTACCGGTGTCCTGTTGCTTGCAATCATTCAAAATCTCCTCGTTCTGCTGGAGGTGCCGTCGTTCTGGGTCAGCGCCATCTACGGCGCGGTCATTCTGGTATCGATGATGATCGGGGCGATCACCAATTCCCTGGGAGTCATCTTGGCAAAGTTGGCGTCTTACCTCTCCAAGGCGCCGCGGCCGGGCAGTCCCTGAGACGGCCCGCGCTTTTCTTTGGCAGACCCGGCCAGGTGGCGCCGGTTTCGATCCGCGAGCGGGCCTCTCCACCAGCGGCGACGCGCAGCCCAAGACGCATTGAACATATCTTGCCCAGGATTGCGCGACGTTCGTCCTATAGGCGCGGACGGTCCGGCCGGGATCGGGAAAGGGGACGTGGTGGGCGTCAAATTCGGCAGGGTTGATGCGCTCTGGCGCTATCCGGTCAGCTCTTTCTCCGGCGAGCGGTTGCCCCGTGCCCTTGTCACCTCTCATGGCTTCGCGGGCGACCGCCGGTTCGGAATATACGACAACGAAACGCAGGAACTCCTGCTGCATGCCCGCAAGCAGTGGAGCGGGGCTCCACGGCTGCTTGCCCGACTCGACCCGGCGGACATGCTGCAGGTTTCGATCGACGGCATCGAATGGCTGCCGCTTGGCGGGAAAGGGCTGGGTGACGCGCTCCAAACCTTTTTCGGACGCTCGGTCTCGGTGCATCCCTATGGTCAGGACTTGAATGGCAAGCCCGCGGTCAATCTCTATCGAGAGGCTCCCATCCATCTTCTGAGCCGGCAATCCCTCGTACTGCTTCGGCGGATGCTTCCCGACAGTAAGATAGACGAGCGACGTTTTCGTCCCAACATCACACTCGATTGTCCGTCCGACGGAGGGAACGAGCCGCCTGAGTACCGCCTGCTGGGCCGGGAATTCACGATAGGCGGCGTCCGCCTGCGGGGAACACGCAAATCCGAGCGATGCAGCTTCACGACCTTGCAGCAGCATGGGCTGCCGGAGGATCGGAGCGTGCTGCGAACCATTATCCAGGATTTCGAGAAAAACTTCGGAATCTATTGCGATGTGGTCGAGGAGGGATGGATCGCAGTCGACGACTGGGTGGTCGTCCAGGAGGAAGCGCAGGCGATCCCGCCAATCGTGGTAGTCGGCGCCGGCCAGGCGGGAGCGTCGGTGGTTCGAGCATTGCGCGACCTCGGATATGCGGGCGGCATCGAGCTGTTCGGCGACGAGAGCCGTCCTCCCTACGAGCGGCCGCCACTGTCCAAGGGCCTGCGGGTCTTGACGGAAGAAACCGCTTTCGCACCACCGATCCTTTCAGGCGACGAAGCCGTCGCCATGGATATCGATATGCATCTCGGCGAGTCCGTGGTGCAGATCGACCGTGCCTCGAAATCCATCGAAACCGCGGACGGTGTTTCGCATCCCTATTCGCATCTGATCATCGCCACGGGCGGCGCGGCAAGGCGTGTCCGGTTGCTGAATAGGGGGTTCGGTCGCGTCCACTCGATCCGTACCGCCGCAGACGCCGAGGAGCTTCGCCGCTCGCTTCGGCGGGCCAGTCGCATTTTTGTGCTTGGCGGCGGCTGGCTGGGGCTTGAAATCGCCGCGGCGGCCCGTGAAGCCGGCATCGTTGTCTCACTTTTTGCGCGACAGGCCCATCTTTGCGCACGCGTCCTCCCGCCGGTAGTGGCAGATTTCGTGATGGATGTTCATCTGAAGAACGGCGTCACATTCCACATGAATGCCGAGCCTCGATTCGAGGAATCTGCCGGTCATGTCGCTGCGCATTTAGAAAATCGTGTCGAAACGGCGGACCTCCTGGTCGTCGCGATTGGCATGACCGCGAACGATTATCTCGCCCGACAGGCCGGGCTCAAATGCCGGGATGGAATCCTGACCGACTCCAACGGTGCAACGGGCGACCCCTTCGTGTTCGCCGTGGGCGACGTGTCGCGCCAGCTCAACGGTTCCGGTCAAAACGGCATTCGGATGGAAAGCTGGCAGAACGCGAACGAACAGGCAGTCCGTGCCGCCCATGCAATTCTGGGAATCAAGGGAACGGCTGTTTCTGTTCCCAGCTTCTGGTCTGAGCAGTATTCGCTTAACATCCAGATAGCCGGACTGCCGGACCCCGCGGCCGTGCCGCTGAGCGTCGATGGCGCGGATCGCCCGCTCTGGCGCTTCGACAACTTCGTTGTCGGCATCAACCGCCCGCGCGACGTACGCGAATTCGCCACCCGAGACGAGATGCGGGTCGATGGAGCGGGCACCTCGCCGATGACGGTGGTTCCCAAAGGTCCGACTACACGCCATTACCTGGGGCGCCTGGAGGATCTGGGCGGCGCAGGACTGACGACATTCGATGTGGATGTCACGGGGAGGATTGTCCTGGTCCGGGACGAGGGACGCTATTTCGCCATGCAGGACAAATGTCCTCATGCGGATGCGTCGCTCTCGGAAGGGTTTGTCGAAAAGGGCAAGCTGGTATGCCCTCTCCATTTCGCGGAATTCGACCTAGTCGACGGCAAGGCGCACAACGCGCCCAAGGGATGCCCGAACGCCGCCACCTATGCGGTGGAGATCGAGGAAGGCAATATCTACGTCGTCGTGCCGGCGAGCGGATCCGCGTGAAGTCTGCACCGCCACGCGGCGGCAGATAAAAAATTAAACGTCAGACTTTTATTGTTGTGCAAGGTTTGTATTTGTGGAATCATTTCTGCAAGGTTGATGGGGCATAAGCAGAGCACAGGTAGCGTGCAAAAAAGACCAAGCGCTGTCCCACTGACCTCGGACATCCAGGAAAATCGGCTTCTGCCTTTGCGGGTAGGACGGCTGACTATGTGCAAAAATGGGAGAATTAAATGCGCATCAACTACAAAGCAGTGATCTTGGCGTGCGTGGCATCGGGTGCTCTCGCTGCGGCTAGCCAGGCAGTCAATGCCCAGGACAAGAAACAGGTCGTGTTCATAGGCGCGCCGCTGAACAATCCATATCAGGCCGCCCTCGTGAATTCCGTCCAGAAGTTTGGCGCCGAGCAGGGTTTCGAGATGCTGACCGCGAAGCAGGGCGAGTCCTACGAAGCGGTTGCGCAGATAAACAACATAAACACGATGATTGATGCCGGCGTCGATGGCATCATGCTTCAGGCCATTGAAGGCAAAGGTCTGAAGGTAGCGCTGGACAGAGCGGAGACCGCCGGCGTCAAGGTGGTCACGGTCGGCGCCGGACCTGATGCAGGATACGGAAACACCTTCATGATGGTAGGCGCATCACCTGAAAGCCAGGGCAGAAAAAGCTGCGAGCAGTTGGGGCCGGCTATGGGCGGCAAAGGCAAGGTGCTCGAGCTCCAGGGCGATCTTGCGGCCGGGGACGTTGCCGTATTGCGCTCGAAGGGCTTCAACGACTGCATGAAAGAGAAGTTCCCCGAGATCCAGGTCCTGTCACACGATGCAGGTTGGCTTGCCGACAAGGCGGCCTCGATCACCGAAGTGGTTCTCAGCACCGACCCCGACGTGACGGGCGTACAACTGGCGGGCGACGCGGTTTACTTGGACAGTGTCGTCAACGCGCTGCGGCGGCAGAATCGATTGCACAATGTTGGCGAGGAAGGACATGTCTCGATCGTCGGTATCGACGGCAGTCCGGCGGCACTAAGCGCTATTCGCGAGGGATATGTGGACGCTGCCATCGAGCATTCCGCAGTCGGTTATGCCAAGTGGAGCTCGTTCTACCTCAAGGCCGCCTTTGATGGTAAGACCTTCGAAGCTGGTCCAACGGACCACAATTCCGAGATAGTCAAGCAGGGCGACAATCTGATCGACCAGTTGGAACCGGTTGTCATCACCAAGGAGAACGTTGATTCTCCCGATCTGTGGGCCAACAACGCCAACTAGCGTTTGAAGTGGTCTTCCGGGCGGTTCCATCCCGCTCGGAACGGCCCGGGTTCTTGCCGCGGCAGCGGTTCGTCGCGCTCTAGGCGGTATCGGCGGCGCTTCCCCTTCGCGGCCATGGAACAGGCCAGTGTGGTCCTTGCTACTTCCTCGTCCGCCCGCTTTGCCGCTGTGATCGCCGCAATCAGCCAGTAGCATTCGCTCAACGCATGTTCGAGGCAGGCTTCCGCTGAGGGGTCTGGCCGGGTCCGGTCCATGCCGTCTAGCCTGCCAGTTTCGACGGCGCGAGAGCGTCCGCGGCGCGGCTGTTCCGATGGTCTGTCGACAGGGGTGGGCCTCCCGAGACGTTCGAATTAGTGGTCAAGATTTAAATGTCAGACTTTTCACTTGTCTGTGACGCATTTTCGTGCGACCACATCTCTGTAGCTGAAGTCGAGTGAGGGGCAGATGGCCCAAAGCCAGTCAAAGATCGCCAACCTGTTGCGTCCGAAGTCGATCGCCATAGTCGGTGCGAGCGACCGGGCTGACGCCTTTGGTCAACGTCTCCTGCACGCGGTATCCGCCGGATATGGGGGTCATGTCTATCCGGTGAATCCGAAATACGAATCGATCGCCGGCGTCAACTGCTATCCCGACGTGGCCTCGCTTCCGACCCTGCCGGACTGCGTCTTGCTGGCTGTCGGCGACGGGTTGATCGTTGATGCTTTCGAAAACGTCGCCAAGGCCGGAGTGCCGGCGGCGGTGATTTTCGGACGGGCGTATGGCGAGCATCGGAATGGGCGTCAGCGCACGGGCTGCCTGGCTGAGATTGCCCAGGAGGCGGGGGTGGCGTTGGCGGGAGCCAACTGCATGGGCTTCATCAATCTCGTCGACCGACTGCAGGTAACCGGATTTCCGTTCTCTTCTCTCGGCGCGGCGGGGCAAGTGGCCCTCGTTTCGCACAGTGGCTCGACATGGTCTGGCCTGGTCGGCAATTCGCGGCAGATCCGGTTCAATTACGCCGTATCTGCCGGGCAGGAACTGGCCACGTCGGTGGCGGACTACCTGAAGTTCTTTCTCGACGAGGGTCAAACCCGGGTTGCCGCCTGCGTCCTCGAGACGATCAGGAATCCAGAGGGTTTCCTCGATGCCCTCGAGCAGGCTGACAAGCAGGACGTGCCGGTCGTGGTTTTGAAGCTTGGCAGAAGCGATGCCGGCAAGGAGTTCGCGCTGTCTCATACGGGTGCGCTCTCCGGTTCCAACGCTGCCTATGATGCGATCTTCAGTCGCTACAACGTCGTCAGCGTCCGGACGCTTGACGAACTGGCCGATACGGTCGAGCTGTTGCAGTCGCCAAGAAAGCCGACCACGAAGGAAGTCGGCGTCGGAACGGACTCAGGCGGAGAACGCCAGCTCATCGTCGACATCGCGACGGATGTAGGCGTCAAATTCGCAAGCCTCGCGGCGGCCACAGACGCCCGGCTTGCGCAGTATCTCGATCCTGGCGTGGAGCCGTCCAATCCCGTGGACTATTGGGGTGACGGCGGCGACATCATGGCGCCGTGTCTTTCGGCTTTGGCCGACGACCCAGGCATTGGGATGGTCGCCATGGCGTCCAACATGGTTGACGGCCGTGGTGGGCTCCACGGCAACGTGCAAGCGCTCGAAGCAGTGTTCGAGGCGACGGACAAGCCAGTTGCGCTGTTCGGAAACGTCGCGACGACCATGGCGCGAGCGGAAGTCGCCGGCCTGCGCGAGAAAGGCATTCCCGTGCTGATGGGAACCGAGACGGCACTCAGGAGCATCAAGCACTATATGTCCTATCATTTCCGTGAGCGCCTCCATGGAGGCGCTCACCGATCAGACCCGTCGGGGCATCATACTGCATGGGTTTCACGCATTGCCGGCACCGCTCCTCCGTCCCTGCCCAGCGCGGTGGGCTTCGAGCTCCTGCGGGACTACGGGATCGCGGCGGCGGCGTGGGCATCCATAAATGGACCCGGCGACATAGAAGCGTTTGCGGACAAGCATGGTTACCCACTGGTTCTCAAGATCGATGCGCCGGAGGTCCCGCATAAGTCGGAAGTCGGCGGCGTCATTGTTGGTCTGCGCGACGCCGGTCAGGCGTTGCGGGCATGGAACACATTGAAAGACCGCCATCCGACCGCGCCGGTCATCGCGCAGGCGCAAGCAAAGGGTTTCGAGCTTCTGCTCGGCATGAACGTCGATGCGCAATTTGGCCCGGTGGTGACCGTCGGCATGGGCGGTATCTTCGTGGAGATACTGCGCGACGCAATTTCGCTGATCCCGCCCTTCACGCCGGAAGAAATCCTCGCCCGATTGAAGGGTCTGGCCTGCTATCCGATCCTTGCCGGAGCGCGGGGACAGGCGCCCGCCGATCTGCGCGGCGCCGCCGAGACGATATCCCGTTTCGGGGACATGTGCCTCGAATTGCGTTCCGCAATACGTGAAATCGAGATCAACCCCCTCATGGTGAGCAGCAGCCAGGTTGCTGCTGTCGATTGTCTCATCGTGCCCCGTAGCGAAAGTGCCTGATATGATACCCGCGTATTCGACGATCGAGGCATCCATCGACGGTGGGATCGGACATATTCGTCTGAACCGTCCAAAAGCCCTTAACGCCATCAACAGTCCAATGATCGCCGAGATCACCGAGGCGTTGGCGCTGCTCAACAAGGAGCCGGAGGTTAGGGTCATTGTCCTTTCGGCGAACGGCAAGTCATTCTCTGCGGGGTTCGACCTGAAGGAATCGGCGGAAAAGAACTACACGACGACGGCTGACTTCAAAGGGGCGATCGAGGCCGACTTCGACTTCATCATGCAGTTCTGGGACAGCAAGAAGCCGACGATCTCCGCCATTCAGGGATATTGCATCGCTGGCGGGATGGAGTTGGCCCTGGCGTGCGACATCAGCGTCGCGTCCGAAGACGCGATTTTCGGAGAGCCCGAGGTCCGCTTCGGGTCGGGCATCGTGGCGATGATCGTTCCCTGGCTGACAGGGCCGAAGTTCGCGAAGGAAATCCTGCTGACGGGCAACGACCGCATCCCGGCCTCACGCGCCCTGTCCATGGGGCTGGTCAACGAAGTCGTGCCGGCCGGGCAGCAGCTCGATCGTGCGTTCGCGCTTGCCGGCGACATCATCGCAGCTTCCGCGATCTCCGTGGAGCTTACGAAGCGCGCGATCAATCGGAGCTTCGACATCAGAGGCATGCGCCAGTCACTTCTGGCGGCGGTCGATGCGGACATCATCATCGAATCCCTCGCCGGGCCGGAGCGCAAAGAGTTCAACCGCATTCGCAAGGAAGAAGGGCTGAAGGCAGCCATCGCATGGCGCGACAGCCGCTTCCGCAAGCCAACCTAGCAAGACAGCGCCGTGATGTTGAAGATCGCTACCGCACCAAGTCAAGAAGGGAAGTCGCACGTGTTTCGCGCTGTAACGTTGAACAAAAAAGACGATGGAATCATATCGGCGGTCGAAACGCTTGACGATGCCGCTCTGCCGCAGGGCGACGTTCTCGTTGCTGTCGAATTCTCGAACATGAACTACAAGGACGGTCTCGTCCTCAATGGTCTCGGAAACCTGGTGAAATCATATCCCCACGTTCCCGGAATCGATCTGGCGGGCACGGTGCTTGAATCCAGAAGTCCGGAGTACCGAGCCGGCGACAAGGTTGTCCTGACCGGATGGCGTGTCGGAGAACTTTATTGGGGAGGATTCGCGCAAAAGGCGCGGGTCTCGGCGAGCCAATTGCTGCCTCTCCCTTCGAACCTTTCCACAAAGCAGGCAATGATCGTGGGAACGGCAGGCCTGACCGCCATGCTGAGCGTCATGGAACTCGAGACGCAGGGCCTGAAGCCGGACCAGGGCGCGGTCCTGGTGACAGGCGCGACCGGCGGTGTGGGCTCGGTCGCTACCGCGATCCTGGCGAAGCTCGGCTATACCGTGGCCACTTCGTCCGGTAAGGACGACATGCGTCAGTACCTGACGGACCTCGGATCATCGCAGATCATTGCTCGAGAAGAACTCGCGGCGGCGGGAAGGCCGATGGAGAGTGAAAAATGGGCCGGTTGCGTCGATGCCGTTGGCGGCACCACGCTGGCGCGCGTTCTGAGCCAGATGAAGTATGGAGGGTCGGTGGCTGCCGTTGGCCTTGTCGGTGGCGCCAAGCTTGAAACGACGGTGGTCCCGTTCCTGCTTCGTGGCGTCAAGCTGATTGGGATCGACAGCGTACTGTGCCCGAACGCCAAACGTCGCGAGGCATGGAGGCGGATCGAGACCGATCTTCCGTTTGACAAGCTCGATTCGGCGGTGACTACCTGCGGGCTTTCGGACGTACAGGAATACGGGAAAAAAATCTTGGAAGGCAGGGTACGCGGCCGCACCCTCGTTGACACAAATGCGTAGGCCCGGCCTGATGGAAGAGCTTCGGCGTGTTCGGCAGGCCGCGGCGGCAGTTTCAACAGTCCCGGCTTCGGAACGCGTCTGGCCCGTGACCGCATTTGCGGTGCACGTCGCCTACGGTTCGAAGACACGCTGAAATCTCAGGAAGGAGATTCAAAATGGAATTTGGGGTCTTCGCAATGCCGAACCACCCTCCGCATCGCTCACTGACGGATATCGTCAAGGAGGATCTGGAGACGATCGCGCATGCCGATGCTGTCGGCTTCGACGAATACTGGCTGGGTGAGCACTTCACGGCGCCGTGGGAGTCTTTGCCGGCGCCGGACTTGATCCTCGCGCAGGCGATCTCCCGCACGAAGACTATCCGTCTGGGAACGGGCGTCAACTGTATTCCGAACCATCATCCGGCGGTGCTTGCGCATCGCATCGCACAGCTCGACCACATGTCCGAGGGAAGGATCATGTGGGGCGTCGGCGCGGGCTCGGCGCCGGGCGATGGCGTGCTGCTTCAGTACAAGCAGGATGGCACCAACGGCCGCATCATGCAGGAAAACGTCGATGCCATCGTGCGTCTCTGGACTGGTGACAACGACGCGGGCTGGACGTTCAACAGTTCCTACGACGACCGCTACGACTTCACCGTCCCGCCAAGACAGGATGAACGTGGTCTCGCCCTGTACTGGCGCCCCTACCAAGATCCGCACCCGCAGATAGCCATCGCCGGCCTCTCGAAAGGCAGCCGTACGCTTTACACCGCCGGTGAGCGGGGTTGGATTCCGATGAGCATTCACCTTACCGGCGTCGATGGCCTCCTCAGCCATTGGGACGTCTATGAGAAGGGCGCAAAGGAGAACGGCAAGGAGGCCTCCCGCGCCAAGTGGCGTATCGCACGCGACATCTACGTCGCCGATACGGACGAAGAGGCCTGGAATTATGCCCGGGAGAGCACGATGGCCGCTTCACTGGAGCAGTTTATGTACCCGAACCTTCGGTCGCTGAAGATGCTCGGCATCTGGAAGGACGATCCCGAGATGCCGGATGAGGATGTCACCGTCGAGCACATCCAGAAGGCTCGCTGGATCGTCGGAAGCCCCGAGACCGTCGCACAGCAATTGCACCAGCTCTACGGGGAAGTCGGCGGATACGGCGGGATCATGATGCTGCAGTACGATTGGGAAGGGTCGCACGGATCGCGATGGAAGCGGTCCATGGAGTTGCTCGCCCAGAAGGTAAAGCCGCGTCTCGAAGCGCTGATAGGCTGAACGTACGATCGATGCGCGTCGAGAGCTTGTCTGGAAAACTGCACTTCAAAGAGCGGGTCAGACTGATGCACAGGGCCGATGAGTCGAATCAAGAGCAGCTGAATGTCGCCTACCGCACGGCGTGCGGCCTCTACTCGACTCCGGTCGCGGCTGTGACGGCGCGCGTAGAGAGCGAGCTTTTCGGCGCCACCGTTAACTCGTTCACGTCGCTCAGTCTCGACCCCGCCATGTTGGTAGTCTGCCTTGCTCAGGCATCCAACACGGCGAAGGCCCTTCAGGTCGGTTCGCAGTTCGGCCTGAGCATCCTGTCGTCCGACCAGGAGACGATCGCACGCACGCTGGCATCGCGCGATCCCGACAAAATGAAAGCGGTTCTCCTGCGCGACCTCGACGGACTTGCGCCTGTTGTCGAGGGGGCGCAGAGTCAGATGGCATGCCATGTCGAGGACATTGTCCCGCACGCAACCCACGTAATAATTATCGCGCGCCTCAAGGCTATCGAGTACGATCCGACACGATTGCCTGCGGTCTACTACAAGGGCCGTTTCGTGCTTCGGATGTCAGAACGGCATGACGGGAGCCCTATTCCCCCGGAGTTGCGCCATGTCGAGACGCTCTGAACGGATGAGCGGCGCAAAAGTGACCGCGCCGCCAACACTGTTTCCGTGAGGTTGGCGTTGGCCGCCAGCCCGGCAACTGCGTAATTTGCTTGTTTCGAATCGCCGATGACGAGCTCGGATTTCGTCGCCTACAGGAGGTGCGCCATGTCACTACCGGTCCAGAATGCGTCCGTAGCGCCGGTTCCCAGAAAACGCATGCTCATCGATGGGGAATGGGTTGAAGCAGCATCAGGCCGGGTGTTTGAAACCTACAATCCGGCAAATGGAGAACATCTCGCCGACATCGCAGAGGGACAGAAGGAAGATGTCGATAGGGCGGTAGCAGCAGCGCGGCGTGCATTCGAAAACCCGCTGTGGAGGCGTGCACGCCCGACCGAGAGGCAGGCGATCCTGCTGCGGCTGGCAGACCTGCTTGAGGAGAATTTCGAGGAACTGGCGAGACTCGATACGCTGGACATGGGCATGCCGATCACCTTCTCGCGGTCGCGCAAGACGCGCCTGCTTAATTTCCTGCGTTACTACGCGAGCCTGACGGTCACACAAACCGGCGGCGAGACGGTGCAGAACTCGCTGGCGGCCGACATATTCACCTACACTGTGAAGGAGCCGGTCGGCGTGGTTGGGGCGATCATGCCCTGGAATTCCCCTCTCACGCAGACGATCATGAAGGTCGGTCCCGTCCTGGCGAGCGGATGTACGGTGGTGCTGAAGCCGTCCGAGGAAGCTTCGCTGGCGGCATTGCGCATGGGCGAGCTTTTCGAAAAAGCCGGAGTGCCCGCCGGTGTCGTCAACATAGTCACCGGTTTCGGCAAATCGGTCGGCGCGGCGCTTGCGGATCATCCCGGCGTCGACAAGATTTCCTTCACAGGATCGAATGCCACCGGCCAAAGGCTGATCGAGGCCTCAAAGGGCAACCTAAAGCGGCTGACGCTGGAGTTGGGCGGAAAGTCGCCGCACATCATATTCGCGGACGCCGACCTCGATGCTGCGGTCCCCGTCGCCGCGATGGCCTGTTTCTCGAACTCTGGCCAGATCTGCAGTGCGGGCTCGCGGCTGCTCGTCGAACGGCCAATCTACGACGAGTTCATGCAACGGGTAGCGGACTACGCGAAGTCGCTGACCATCGGCGACGGACTTGATCCGGCCACTCAGATCGGTCCGATCGTTTCGCGCACCCAGTTTGAACGGATTCAGACTTTCATCCGGAGGGGACTTGACGAGCACCTGACTTTTCTTGCGGGCATGGATCCGCTCGACGAGCCGTCGCTCAAGACCGGTCACTTCATCCGGCCAACGGTCATCGCCGGGGCAGACAATTCCATGAAAATTTCCCGCGAGGAGATTTTCGGTCCGGTGCTGGTCGGCATGCCGTTCGACAGCTTCGACCAGGCGATGCAGATCGCAAACGATACCGATTTCGGTCTGGGCGCGGGTGTGTGGACCAGAAGCGTTTCCACGGCCCATCAGTCCGCGCGCGCCATACGATCCGGCACGGTCTGGATCAACACCTACGCGGTCCTGGATCCGGCGGTTCCGTTCGGCGGTTTCAAGACGAGCGGCATCGGCCGAGAACAAGGGCGGCATCAACTCGATGCTTATTTCGAAGAGAAGTCGGTCTACCTCAACCTCTGACAACGGGGTTCGTGACACCAACAAACGCGCTTTCAAGGGACACGGGGGATCTAGTGAAGATCGTTGGACTGGACGTTTTCTCCTACGAGGTTGGCTACGCTCACGGGACATATGTGATGTCGGGCGATCGCTCCGCCCAGACCGAAGACGGCACCGTCGTTCGCGTCAGGACCGACGCCGGCATCGACGGCTGGGGCGAGATCACGACGCTTGGCAAGGTCTACCTGCCGACTTTTCCGGATGGTATCCGGACCGCGTTGAAGGATCTGGGCAGGGCGTTGATCGGAACTGATCCGACGAACGTTCTCAAGGTCAACCGGATCATGAACGCGACTCTGATGGGGCAGGAATTCGCGAAGAGCCCGATCGACATCGCGTGCTGGGACATTCGGGGAAAGGCGCTCAACCTTCCGGTTTCCGCGCTGCTCGGCGGCGTCATCAATGAGCGCTTCCCAATCTACGAGGCGGTGCCCCTCGCAACGCCGCAGGAGATGGGCGATTTCATCCGCGCCCGACGTGCCGAGGGCATCAACCGGTTCCAGTTGAAAGTGGGCAACGATCCGTTCGACGATATCGCGCGGGCGCGAGCCAGTGTCGAAGCGGGCGACGCCCGTACAATCATCGTTGCCGACTCGAACGGTGGATGGTCGCTGGCGGCAGCGAAGCTGGCGGTTCAGGGGATGGCCGGCCTTCCGCTCTATGTCGAGCAGCCTTGCAGATCGACGGCCGACTGCATCCTCGCGCATCGCGGTTCGTCGCTGCCGCTTGTGCTTGACGAGTCCATCATCAACCAGGATGAGGTCTTCCGTGCCAAGTACGAAGCGAACGCGGTTTCGATCAACCTCAAGTTCGGCAAGCTCGGCGGATTGACCAACCTGGTAAGGGCCCGCGACCTGCTTCAGGACCTGAACATGGCGGTTTCGGTGGAGGACATGTGGGGTGGGGACATCATAACTGCGGCGACGAGCCACGTCGCCGCTACAACCCGACCTGAATCGCTGCTGATGACTCCGTTCTTCAACGACTGGACCGATGGCCATCTCGCCGACTATTCCCCACGCTCGTCGAACGGCCATGGATCGGCGCCGGCCGGGCCGGGACTGGGGATTGAGGTCAATGTCGGGAAACTTGGCGAGCCGCTGTTCAGTGTAAGCTGAGGCATCCGCCGCAGGAGAAGACCGGATCATGGGTGGGGGATCAGCATCTCCCGCAAATGGGGCATGTCCACGATTGGATACGATAGATTTCCCAGCTTCTAGAAGGAAGAACAGAACAATGAAAGCGAGCATTTTCTCGGGTGTCGTTCCCGCATTGATGACACCATGCCGCCTCGACCGTACGCCGGACTTCGAATCGTTGGCCCGCAAGGGCAAGGAACTGATCGACAAGGGCATGTCGGCGGTCGTCTACTGCGGCTCGATGGGGGATTGGCCCCTTCTTACCGACGCCCAGAGGATGGAAGGCGTCGAGCGGCTGGTCGCGGCCGGCGTGCCTGTGATCGTCGGCACTGGCGCGATCAACACGGCCTCGGCGGTGGCGCTGGCAGCCCACGCCCAGAAAGTCGGAGCCAAGGGCTTAATGGTCATCCCGCGCGTCCTGTCGCGCGGTTCGGTCGTCGCGGCGCAGAAGGCGCATTTCAAGGCGATCCTTGCCGCCGCGCCCGATCTTCCTGCCGTCATCTACAACAGCCCATATTATGGCTTCGCCACGCGCGCCGACTTGTTCTTCGCGCTGCGCGTTGACCATCCCAACCTGGTTGGATTCAAGGAGTTCGGCGGGGCCGACGATATGACCTACGCCGCGCAGAACATCACCAGTGGCAGTGACGATGTCTCGCTGATGGTCGGTGTGGACACTTGCGTCGTGCACGGTGTCGTCAACTGCGGTGCGACCGGGGCGATCACCGGCATCGGCTGCGTGCTTCCGAGGGAAATCCTGCATCTCGGCAACCTGGCCAATGCCGCCGCTGCCGGCGACGCGGATGCGAGGCAGCGCGCCCTGGAACTGGAGCAGGCGCTGGCGACGCTTTCGGCCGTCGACGAGGGGCCGGACCTCGTCCTCTATTTCAAACACATGATGGTGCTGAAGGGCGACAAGGAATACGCGTTGCACTTCAATGAAAGCGACGAGCTCACCCCAAGCCAGCGTGGCTACATCGAAGCCCAGCTCAAGCTTTTCGACGCTTGGTATGCGCAGTGGAGCAAGCTGCCCGGAGCGGTGCAGAAATACCGCGCCTGACGATGCCTTCGTCCTGGTGACGGGAGGCCTGCGGGATGCTGACCGCCCGAACCTCAGGCGACGGCGTCAAGTCCCTTGTCGAGCAGCCGGTTGAGCAGTTCGACCTCGGCCGAGGAGAGCGCAATCCCCTCGGATTCTGCTTTCGCCCTGGCGTCGAACCGACGTTGAGACGGCAGCCGCGCGCCCTGGCCGGCGATCGCCTCGAACAGGGCTTCCGCACGCGCGAATGGATCGCCGTCGCGGCCGCTGGAGAACGCATCAGGCGAAAAGGCGATTATCAATTCTCCATGGCTGGGAGACAGCGTCGTTGTGCCGAGATGATCGAGCGATTCATTGCTCGTGAGATCACCGATCAGGATGCCTCCAAGGAGTTCTATCATCGTGCTGATCGCCGATCCCTTGTGGCCGCCGAAAGGCAGCAAGGCGCCCGCGAGCGCAGCCTCGGGATCGGTTGTCGGTGCTCCGCCACCATCGATTGCCCATCCCAGGAGCAACGGCTTCCCGGCACGCCTGTGCAACTCAATCTCGCCGCGCGCGACCATCGAAGTCGCGAAGTCAAACACATAGGGCGTGCGGCCCGGACGAGGCCAGCCGAAGGCGAAGGGATTCGTCCCCAAAAGCGGATGCGTGCCTCCGGCTGGGGCGACAGTGGAGTAGTTTGGACACAATGCCATGGCGGCAAGGCCGAGTTCCGTCAGCGCTTCGATCTCCGGCCAGAGCGCGGCAAAGTGCGTGCAGTCGTTTATGACCAAGGTCGCAATGCCGATCTGCTTTGCCCGCTCTGCAAGCAGCGGCGCGCCCAACTCGAAGGCCGGATTTGAAAAACCGTGCGCCGCATTTACCCGAACGATCGTCGGCTTCGCGCCGGGAACCACATATGGCTCGGCAGCGCCTTGAACCTTGCCTGCCTTCAGCGTGCGCAGAACGCCTTCGATGCGATAGATCCCGTGCGACTTGCAGGCGTCGCGCTCGCCGGCCACGATGACGCGTGCCACGGCCGCCGCCTGTGTGACGCTCAGGCCGCCCTTCTCCAAAATGCGCTGAACCCGCTTCAGGAGGTCCTCGATCGGGATCTTAGTCAGGATTTGCGTTCCTATTCTTCAGCCTGAAGCGCGAGCGCCTGCAGGTTTGTTTTTCGGCAACCTAGCTCACGCATTGGGACGGGTGCCGTCAAGAAGATTGAGAATCGCGCGGGCCGCGTCGAGTACATTGGTGCCGGGACCGAACACTGCGGATACGCCGCTGTCATAAAGGAACTGATAGTCCTGGCGCGGTACCACGCCGCCAACCACAACGATGATGTTGTCAGCACGTTTTTCCCTCAGCGCCTGAACGACCTGCGGCGCCAGCGTCTTATGCCCGGCCGCCAGAGACGATATGCCGATCACATGGACCTTGTTTTCGATTGCAAGCTCTGCCGCCTCATCCGGCGTCTGGAACAAAGGGCCGGCGATCACATCGAAACCGATATCGCCAAAAGCCGACGCGATGATCTTGGCACCGCGGTCGTGGCCGTCCTGCCCGAGTTTTGCGACGAGCATTCTTGGTGTTTCGCCCAACACCTTCGCGAATTCGTCAAGCCGGGCGGTCAGGGTCTCGTATTCCGGTTCGCCCTCATAGGCTGCGCCATAGACCTTGCGCACGACCCTGGGTACGGCCCCATGGTTGCCAAAAGCTTCGCGCAGAGCGTCGGAGATTTCGCCAAGCGTCGCGCGCGCACGCGTAGCTTCGACGGCTGCTTCGAGGATGTTGCCCTGGCCAGTTTTCGCTACCTCGCGCAGCGCGTCCAGGGTCTCCTGCCACCGCTTCGGATCGCGTTTGCTTCTGGTCTTTTCGATGCGCGCGATCTGTGCCGCGCGTACTGCCTTGTTGTCTATGTCGAGAATGTCGAGGCTATCCTCGTTTTCGAGCCGATATTTGTTGACGCCGACGATGACCTCGTCGCCGCGGTCGATCGCGGCCTGCTTGCGGGTGGCCGCCTCCTCGATCAAGCGTTTGGGCAGGCCGTCATTGACCGCCTTGGTCATTCCACCCATCGCCTCGACTTCCTCTATCAAAGCCCAGGCTCTTTTTGCCAGTTCGTCAGTGAGACTTTCGACGTAGTAGGATCCAGCGAGCGGATCGACGACTTTCGTTACGCCGGTTTCGTGCTGCAGTATCAACTGCGTGTTGCGCGCGATGCGGGCCGAAAACTCTGTCGGCAGCGCGATAGCTTCGTCCAGTGCGTTGGTATGCAGCGACTGGGTGCCGCCGAGTGCAGCCGATAGTGCCTCATAGGCAGTCCGGATGACGTTGTTGTAGGGATCCTGCTCCTGAAGCGAGACGCCGGATGTCTGGCAGTGTGTGCGAAGCATCAGCGACGCCTCCTTCTTCGGCTTGAACTCCTGCATGATCCGCGTCCACAGAAGTCGCGCGGCGCGCAGCTTGGCAGCTTCCATGAAAAAGTTCATTCCGATGGCGAAGAAGAATGACAGCCGTCCCGCGAAGTCATCCACGTTGAGTCCCTTCTTCAGGGCTGCGCGCACATATTCGCGCCCGTCGGCCAGGGTGAAGGCAAGTTCCTGAACAAGCGTCGCGCCAGCCTCCTGCATATGGTAGCCGGAAATCGATATGGAGTTGAACTTCGGCATCTCCCTTGCCGTGTATTCGATGATGTCGGCGATGATGCGCATCGAGGGGTCGGGCGGATAGATGTATGTGTTGCGGACCATGAACTCCTTGAGGATGTCGTTCTGGATGGTCCCGGAAAGCTGAGCGCGCGACACGCCCTGTTCCTCGCCGGCGACGATGAAGCTCGCCAGAATCGGGATCACTGCCCCGTTCATGGTCATCGAGACGGACACCTTGTCGAGCGGGATGCCGTCGAAGAGGACTTTCATGTCCACGACGCTGTCGATCGCAACGCCCGCCTTGCCGACATCGCCCTCGACGCGAGGATGATCAGAATCGTAGCCGCGATGCGTGGCGAGGTCGAAGGCGACGGAAATGCCCTGTTGTCCCGCCGCCAGTGCTTTGCGATAGAAGGCATTTGAAGCTTCAGCGGTCGAGAAGCCGGCATATTGACGGATCGTCCATGGCCGGCCGGTATACATGGTCGCGCGCGGGCCACGTACGAAGGGCCTGACACCCGGCAGATTGTCGAGATGGCCGACGCTGTCCAGATCCTCGGCGGTGTAGAGCGGCTTGACCAGAATGCCTTCCGGCGTGTTCCAGGCAAGCGTGTCAGGGTCACGCTTGATCTCCTTTTCGGCAAGCGAACGCCATGTATCGAGAGCTGGATTGGCCATCACTCGAATTCCATAATGAGTTCGTCAACCGCCAGGCTCGAACCGGGTTCAGTCGCCACGGCTTTCACCACGCCGGATCTTTCCGCACGCAAAACGTTTTCCATCTTCATGGCTTCGACCGTAACGAGTGCCTGCCCTTCCTGAACCTTGTCGCCCGCCTTCACGCTGATGGACGTGACAACGCCTGGCATAGGGCAGAGCAGCATCTTCGATGTGTCTGGCGGCAGTTTTTCGGGCATCAGCCTCGCCAGCGCGGCAATGCGGGGCGAACGGACATGACACTTCACGTCGATACCGCGCCACCGCAGTCGATACGCCGAGTTGACCGGCTGGACCTTCACGCCGAAACGGGTTTCACCAACTACGAAATGTGCGTGGGTTCGACCCGGCCGCCAGTCAGAGGCGACGGAAAACGGTGGATGATCATCAAAGTCTATCAACGCTCTACCACCTTCATCGCGCACGGCGACAGCGAAGGACCTGCCACCAAACGTCACGACCCAATCGCGACCGACATGGCGCGGATGGTTCGCTATCACGCCGGAAATCAGGACGTTCCGCTCCTGGACGCGCAGGTTGATGGAAGCCGCGACCGCCGCCAGAACATGCGCTTCGTCGTCGCTGGGCTCGACGCCGGAAAAACCCTGCGGCCACTCCTCGGCGATAAAGGCAGTCGTCAGTCGGCCTGCGCGGAACCGCGGATGCTTCATGACTGCAGACAGGAACGGCAAATTATGCCCGATGCCCTCCACTTCGAAATCGTCAAGCGCGGCCGACATTGCGTCGATGGCCGCGGCGCGGGTTTCGCCCCATGTGCATAGCTTGGCGATCATGGGATCGTAGTACATCGAGATTTCGCCACCCTCGAAGACCCCGGTGTCATTGCGGACCACCGAGCCTTCGTGCTGCCGTCCTTCTTCTGGCGGACGATAGCGCGTCAGGCGACCGATCGAGGGAAGAAAATTGCGGTAGGGGTCTTCCGCGTAGAGGCGACTTTCGATGGCCCAGCCGTCAAGTTTCACATCGTCCTGAGCAAGGTCAAGCCTTTCACCTGCGGCAATGCGGATCATCTGTTCGACAAGATCGATACCGGTAACGAGCTCAGTCACCGGGTGCTCCACCTGAAGGCGGGTGTTCATCTCGAGGAAATAGAAATTGCGCTCACCATCGACGATAAACTCGACCGTGCCGGCGGAGTGATAGCCAACCGCTTTAGCCAAGGCGACCGCCTGCTCGCCCATAGCTTGCCGAGTTACCTCATCCAGAAAAGGCGAGGGCGCTTCCTCTACGACTTTCTGGTTGCGGCGCTGTATCGAGCATTCGCGCTCCCCGAGATAAAGCATGTTGCCGTGCTTGTCGCCCAACACCTGAATCTCGATATGACGCGGCTGAGTGACGAATTTCTCGATGAAGATGCGGTCATCACCGAAGGATGATTTTGCCTCGTTCTTCGACGACTGGAAACCCTCGCGCGCTTCGGCGTCGGTCCAGGCGATCCGCATGCCCTTGCCACCGCCGCCAGCCGATGCCTTGATCATGACCGGATAGCCTATCAAGGACGAAACACCAACTGCCTCGTCGGCGTCGGCGATGAGACCCATGTGGCCGGGAACGGTGTTGACGTTCGCTTCCGCAGCAAGTTTTTTCGAGGTGATCTTGTCGCCCATCGCCTCGATCGCCCTGACCGGCGGACCGATGAAGGCGACGCCCTCCTTTTCGAGCGCCACGGCGAAAAGCGCATTCTCCGACAGAAACCCATAGCCTGGGTGCACGGCATCCGCGCCGCTGCGACGGATCGCGTCGATGATCTTGTCGATGACGATGTAAGACTGGTTCGACGGGGACGGACCGATATGCAACGCCTCGTCTGCCATCTTCACATGCAACGCCTCGCGGTCGGTGTCGGAATAGACAGCGACAGTGGCGATGCCGAGCTTCTTTGCAGTCCTTATGATCCGGCAGGCGATTTCGCCGCGATTTGCAATGAGGATTTTCTTGAACATGCTCAGTCGGCCCTAAAGCGGCATCGTGTCGTGTTTCTTCCAGGTTTGGTCGAGCTTCTTGGTGCGAAGAACGGCGAACGCCCTTGCGATCCGCTTGCGCGACGAATGCGGCATGATCACCTCATCAATGAATCCGCGCTCCGCCGCCCTGAAGGGATTGGCGAAATTGACCTCATATTCCCTGGTGCGCTCGGCGATCTTTCCGGGGTTGCCAAGCTCTGCACGATAGAGGATTTCGGTTGCACCCTTGGCGCCCATCACCGCGATTTCGGCTGTAGGCCAAGCATAATTGATGTCGGCACCAATGTGCTTGGATGCCATGACGTCGTACGCGCCACCGTAGGCCTTTCGAGTTATCAACGTCACCATTGGCACGCTTGCCTGACTGTAAGCGAATAGCAGCTTGGCACCGTGCTTGATAACGCCGCCATATTCTTGCGCGGTGCCGGGCAGAAAACCTGGAACGTCAACCAGCGTTAGAATCGGGATATTGAAGGCATCGCAAAAGCGGACGAAGCGCGCGGCCTTCCTTGAGGAGTCGATGTCAAGACAACCGGCTAGTACCATTGGCTGGTTCGCCACGACGCCAACTGACTGGCCTTCTAGCCGAATGAAGCCTGTAAGTATGTTGCGGGCATACGCCTCCTGAAGCTCGAAGAACTCGCCTTCATCAGCGATGGAGAGGATCAGTTCACTCATGTCATATGGCTTGTTCGCCGAATCGGGGATCAGCGTGTCGAGCCGCATGTCGAGACGCGACGGATCGTCGTGGAACGCACGGACGGGTGGCTTCTCGCGGTTGTTGAGCGGCAGGAAGTCAAACAGGCGGCGGACCTGCTCAAGCGTCTCGACGTCGTCGTTGTAGGCATTGTCAGCGACGGACGATTTCTGCGTGTGTGTGCGTGCGCCTCCGAGTTCCTCGGCGGTGACGATCTCGTTGGTGACCGTCTTCACCACATCCGGGCCTGTGACGAACATGTAAGAGGTGTCACGGACCATGAAGATGAAGTCGGTCAGCGCGGGTGAGTAGACCGCACCGCCCGCGCACGGGCCCATGATGACCGAGATTTGCGGGACGACACCAGAGGCCTCGGCATTGCGCTTGAAAACGTCCGCGTAGCCGGCGAGCGAGGCGATGCCTTCCTGGATGCGTGCCCCGCCCGAGTCGTTGAGCCCAATGACCGGGGCCCCATTCCTGACCGCCATGTCCATGATCTTGCATATCTTCTGCGCATGCGTTTCCGACAGGGAACCACCAAGCACAGTGAAATCTTGCGAAAAGACGTAGACCAGCCGGCCGTTTATCGTGCCCCATCCGGTAACGACGCCATCGCCGGCGACCTTCTGCGCGGCCATGCCGAAGTCGGTAGCGCGGTGCGTGACATACATGTCAAACTCCTCGAACGACCCATCGTCGAGGAGGATTTCTAGGCGCTCTCGCGCGGTCAGCTTTCCCTTGCCGTGCTGGGCATCAATGCGCTTTTGTCCACCTCCGAGCCGTGCTTCCGCTCGGCGGGACTCCAACTGTTCGAGAACGGCGCGCATCAGCAGCCCGCTCGGCTTTCCAACGCCTTCCATGCCATCGGAAAGACAATCGCAGCCAGCGTCGCCTTAACGATATCGCCGATGATGAACGGATAAAGACCGAGTTGGAGAAGTGGCTTGTCGAAACCGATCACGATGCCGAGCCATATCAGGCCGGGCACATAGATCACTGATCCGGAAAGCAGGGCTGCAACCATGACGTGGACGGCGCTGCGGTCCCACTGCTGACTTGCCAGCCACCCGCCGAGAACCACCGCTAGAACATAACCCAGCAGGTAGCCACCGGTTGGACCGAGCATATAGGCAAGTCCTGTGCCCTGCTGCGGCGTTCCCGCGAAAACGGGCAACCCTAACAAACCGGCCGCCAAGTAAAGCAGGACCGCAGCCAGTGCCCGCGACGATCCCAATGTAAGGCCGAGCCCGACGATGACAAATGTCTGCATGGTCAATGGGACCGGGTAGAATGGGATGGCTACCTTTGCGGAGATTGTTAGCAGAAACACCGCAGCCGCGATCGTTGCCGCACCCATTAAGGCGCGTGGTGCAATACGCCTTTTCATCATCGCATTGTTGAGCGTCATCGCGGTCTCCCGGTCGAAATTGTCCTTGCTGGTAACTGGTTCAAGGCACCGACAAAACACTTGAAGGGTGGATTTGGGTAAAGTACAAAATTGAAAAGTGCGAATTGCAAAGTTGCGAAAATGGCTCTTCCAAAACTCTATGTCGGGCGCAGAATTCGGGAACTGCGGGAGGCCAACAAAGCCACACAGAGTGCCTTCGCAAAGGTCATTGGTATCTCCACCAGTTATCTCAATCAGATCGAGAACAACCAGCGTCCCGTTTCGGCGGCGGTCCTGTTGGCACTTGCCGAAAAATTCCGGATCGATATCGCCGACATGTCCCGCGGCGAGGGCGATCGGCTGCTGTCGGCACTGTCCGAGGCGCTGAGCGACCCCGTATTCGAAAGCTATGCTCCCAATCTTCAGGAGCTAAAGCTGGTAACGCAGAATGCTCCTGGCTTCGCGCGCGCCATGATCGCCTGTCATCAGGCCTATCGTCGCAATGGTGAGCAACTTGCGAGCCTCGATGACACGATTGGCCGTGAGGCCCTGACTGAGCCTACGCCTTATGAGGAGGTGAGGGACTTCTTTCACTTCGTCGACAATTACATCCACGACCTTGACGTCGCGGCAGAGCACTTGGCCGGCAACCTTGGCATCGGGGATGTTGAATCAGGTGCAGTGCTCGGGCGCTACCTGGAGAGCAAATACGGGGTGAGGGTCGCGCGCGCGAACGACGACATTATACGTCGCTTCGACGTCCGCTCGAGATTGCTCTTTCTGAGCTCCTATTCTCCTGCCGCCACGCGCAATTTTCAGGTTGCGTTCCAGATCGCCTCACTGGAGATGGACGAACAAGTGGCGGAGCTGGCGAGAAAGGGTGATTTCCATTCGGTCGAGGCTTTCGAGATCTGCAAGATCGGCCTGTTCAATTATTTCGCTGGAGCATTGGTTCTGCCTTATAAGCTGTTCTTGGAGTCTGCCCAGGCGTTGCGTCACGACATCGAGCTCATCGCGACACGTTTCGGAGCCAGTTTAGAGCAGGTCGCCCATCGCCTATCGACTTTGCAGCGACCGCGCTTGAAGGGCGTTCCGGTGTTCTTCGCGCGCATAGATCGGGCGGGCAACATTACAAAGCGCCACAGTGCGGCGAAGCTGCAGTTCGCGCGCTTCGGGGGCGCTTGTCCCCTCTGGAACGTGCATCAGGCATTTGAGTCACCTGGCCAATTTATCAGGCAACTCGCCGAGACGCCTGACGGGGTCCGCTATCTCAGCGTCGCCACACAGATTTCAAAGGCCGGCGGCGGCTTCAATGCTCCGCAGCGTCGTTATGCAGTCGCGCTTGGTTGCGAGGTCACCCATGCAAGATCGTTCGTGTATGCGGACGGTCTAGACTTGGCCAACCGATCGGCATTCCAGCCAATCGGCATTTCGTGTCGTATCTGCGAGCGTCACAACTGCGACCAACGTGCGGTGCCGCCGCTTAAGAGGCGGCTTGTCGTGGAGCCGAACCGCCGAGCCGCGCTGCCCTATGTGATCCTGTAGCGCACACGAAAGGCTTCCACGGACATTCAAACCCCTATTGTCTTTAAGGAAGCTGGCCAACCAGACTCACTAAATGGGTAGCACTTCAGACCTTTTGACCTGCTTTAAGGCGAAACTGGTCTCAATCGAGGCTACGCCTTCCAAACGCGCAGCTTGTCATTCAGAAATTGCTCATACGATTCCAAGTCTCGTACCACGATGCGCAGAAGATAGTCTTGCTCGAAGTTCGCAAAGAGCGTCTTTCGTCCGCTACGGCGCATGCGACAACAGGTGTTGAGGTTTCGGCACTGGCGCATCCAGATCTGCTCGTTGAGTTGACTGCGATCGCCGTCGTGCCAGAGGCTCGTTATAAAAATCCCAAGTAGCGATTAAAGGGTTACCACCCGTCTCGTAAGAATGCGTGTGTCTCGCGAGACGGGTTGGTGCAAAGCCCCAGGTAGTGCATACCGAAAAATGCGCTGTTCGGGCCTACGGTGTAGGCGGCCCGAAAATCGTTGAACTTTGAAAACGCCTGACAACTGACGCGTGTTTCCATGGCCGAACCGGAGTCCGCTAGAGCGAAGCCCTGCCATTCGCTGCCGAACTTGAAAGGATGACCAAAACTTCGAACAACGACGGGTTTGGATTGATAGGACAGGCCCGTGACCATCAAGCCCGAAAAGAAGCTGGAAGTATTGCGACGGTCGAGCGGACAGCCGCTCTGCTCGTCGTAGGCTGTTGCCGCACAATTGCAGAGCGTCTTTGTCGATCGCGCGGAAAAGTTAGTAGAGCGCCATCTCCAGGAAACCTCAACTGTCTCCCCAATTTCTTTGCAAGCAACTCGACGTTTCCCGTCGAACCCTTTATCGCGCGTTCGAAGAATGTGGCGGCGTCCACGAACATATCTTGGGACGACGCCTTGCAGCCGTGGCCGCAAGGTTAATCTCGCCGAATGAAAATCGCCCATTACCGAACTGGCGGAACTTTACGATTTTGCCGCGTCGGTAACCTTTTGGCGCGCTTTCAAGCGACGGTACCGGCTGGAGAGCCCTTCAGATCCGGGCTCCTTCGAGCCGGCGCCTTCAACAACACCGAATTGGCCAGCGATGTGAGCAAACTCGTCTAAAGAGAGGCGGGGTATGTCAGCGTGCCGCTATGAATTTTTCCGCGTCGAGTGCCGACTCGATCGCGTTCGCCCTACGTCATTTGCAACTATTCTAAAAAATATTTTGGAGCGATGCTGAGAACTAGTTTTTCCGCGCCCAGCCGGAAAAACGTTTGCCTTTTCAGTCGCTTCGCTACCCTGTGACCAATTCTTTGTCAAACCTTTTCAATGGGTTAGAGGAAGTTTTTGGCGTTCGCTCCGCTAGCAAATTCCCTTCTGGCGTGTCTCAATGCTGATCTATCGGAAGCGATTCGTTTTGAGTTCGCACTCCGGCTGAGTTCGGTTTTCCAACGTACCACAATCGAAAATTTCGAACCTGCGCGATCATCGATCGCGCGGAGAGGGAGCAGTTTGTCATGAGTATTCTCAGGTCACGCAGCATTGCGGAAGATATCGGTGAGAGAGACCATATTCGCCTTGTCGATCAAGCGCGCTCGAACCACCCGGTCGAATATCTCCCGATCGCCAAGCTCAAGGATCCGGCTCGAAAGACCCGAACTCCCTCAGACACCCAAATCGAGCAACTCGCGGTCGGGATCGGTATCTTCGGCTTCAACAGTGTGGTTGTCGTCGACGGCGACGACCGGATCGTGTGTGGTTATGCGCGCGTGCAGGCGGCTAAAAAAGCTGGAATGATTTCCGTTCCGGTCATGCGCATTACGCATCTCTCGAAGGCCATGCTCAAGGCCTTTCGCATCTTCGACAACAAGATCAGCGAAAGCGCCGGCTGGGATGCCGAGCAACTTGCGCTCGAGTTCGAGGAAATTCTCCAAATTCATCCGGATTTCACACTTGAACTTACCGGGTTCAGTTTGCCGGAGATCGACATCATCCTGAATCCTGAGACCAATGTTGATGCGGCCGATGAGGATGGAATTGAGCCGAACACGATTGCTGTTTCCCGTGTTGGCGACCTCTGGCTAATAGCTGGGCACAAACTCCTGAACGCCGACGCAAAACTCCCGAAGAGCTACGAACTGCTGCTCGGCGTCGAACGCCCGCGTCAGGTTGTGAGTGATTTTCCCTACAACGTACGTATTACCAACAATGTGAGTGGGCTTGGCGCAGTCAAGCATCGAGAGTTTGTCGAAGCTTCCGGAGAGTTTTCGGATCCGGAGTTTCTGGAGTTTCTCGTATCAGCGCTCATGGCAATGACCGGCCCGCTTTCGGCGGGCGCTATACTTCATATTTTTATGGACTGGAGAAGTTCGCACCTGCTCGTTCAAGCCGCGCTGCGCGTCGGTCTTGAGTTCCTGAACATCTGTGTCTGGGACAAGGGTTCGGGCGGTATGGGCAGCCTCTACAGAAGTCGACACGAGTTCGTGCTTGTCTTCAAGAAGCCCGGAGGGAAACACACCAACAATATTCAGTTGGGCAAGAATGGACGGTATCGAACAAACGTCTGGGAGGTGCCGGGCCTCAACCGCTTTTCCAGAGAACGCCAAGAATTGCTTAGCCTCCATGCAACGGTCAAGCCGGTCACGCTGATCGCGGAGGCGATAAAGGATTGCTCCAACCGCGGTGAAATCATCCTCGATCCGTTCTGTGGCTCGGGTACGACGCTCATCGCGGCCGAACTTACGGGACGTGTGGCGCGGTGCATGGACCTCGATAGCGCGTATTGCGACGTTGCAATCCGTCGCTTCGAAAAGCGCTTTGGCATCGAAGCTGTTCACTCTGTGACCGGCCGCACATTCGCCGAGGAAGCCGAGGCCCGTGCGGCGGAAGCGGCTGAGCCTGCGCCACAGGCGCCGCTTCGGCGACGCCGACCCCCGCCTGCCTGAGCCGGTCACCGGCATTCCTGAAGGCGCATTCGCGTCTGAACATCCCCCAATCAAAGGAACAATCCGATGACTAACTTCAACGATGATGACGACGATCATAACGACGTACGAACCAATCGCGTGGCACGCAAAGTTCGTACGGTAGAGTACCAACGAAAGCCGGCCTCTGTCGCCAAATCAGAACCCGAGCCTGAACAGGCGCAAGCCACAACCCCAGCCCCGGCCACAGCGCCAGCCCCGGTGCTGCCGCGCCGCCGGCCACCGCCTGCTCCAGCTCCGCAGTTGCACCTGCAGGGCGGCGGCGGCAGCGCTGAAGCGTCTGTAGAGGCGGAGACGCCCGAAGACGAGACCGATGACGGGAAGGTCGGTTATGGACGTGCTCCCAGGCACTCACGGTTCCGGAAGGGAAGAAGCGGTAACCCGCGAGGACGGCCAAAGAACTCGCGGTCTCTGAAGACCTTTCTTCTGAAAGTGCTGGACGAGGTCGTGGAGGTCAACGAGCACGGCCGCAAGCGGAAGATGACGAAGCGGGAGGTGATCGCGCGTCAGACGGTGCAGCAGGCGATGAAGGGCAACCTCAAGTCTCTCGCGGTGATCACGGCCTTCGATCCCGTCGAGGATGAGTTGCCCAAGGAGAATGAACCCTTGAGAGACCATGAAGCGGAGATGCTGGCCCACCTCCTCGGCCTCGTTCCGGAAAAGGGAGATGGGAAATGAGTGATCAACGCCGACTGCTTGAGGAACTCCAGCGCCAGATGCTGCGGGCGTTTGTCGAAACAATGTTCCGCGAACTGGAACCCGGCACCGCATACGTCCGCAACTGGCACGTCGACACGATCTGCTGGCACCTGGAGCAGGTTGCAAACGGAAAATGCCTGCGACTGATGATCAATCTTCCGCCGCGCAGCCTCAAATCCTTCATCGGTTCGGTGGCATTCCCCGCATGGTTCCTTGGCAGGGATCCGGCGAGGAAGGTGGTGACGGTCAGCTATTCCGCTGACCTGGCCGCCAAGCTCACCGGGGACTTCCGTCGTCTGATCGAGACGCCGACCTATCGCCGGTTGTTTCCGGCAATGAAGCTGAAGGGCAAGAATACCGAGATCGAGCAGAGGACTGCTGCGGGCGGACACCGCTATGCGACATCGGTCGGGGGAACACTGACCGGGAGAGGGGGCGACATCATCATCGTCGATGATCCGATCAAGGCGGACAGTGTCATGTCGGAGGCCGAAAGAACGGCGGTCAACACATGGTTCCGCAACACCGTGGTCTCGCGTCTCGATAACAAGACGACCGGCGCCATCGTGATCATCATGCAGCGTCTGCATCAGGATGACCTTGTCGGTCATCTGACAGAAGAGGACGAGCACGGCTGGACCGTCGTCAACATCCCCGCAATCGCGACGGAGGATTGTTCCTATCGCATCAGTGATCATCCTGGCCGCGAATACCACTACCGCAAGCAAGGTGAGGTTCTGGATCCTGGTCGAGAACCCCTGGCGGCGCTGAACAAAACGAAGCGCAACATCGGCTCGGACCGGTTCTCCGCACAGTACCAGCAGATGCCGTTACCGCCGGGTGGCAACCTGATCCAGCGGGAATGGTTGGTCGACTATGATGAATTGCCGGATCTCGAGCAGGCGGACGCGGTTATCCTGAGCTTGGATACCGCAGCCAGCGCCGAGGAGCACAACGACTTCTCGGTCTGCACGACGTGGGCTGTCTTCGGCGACCACTACTATCTCTTCGATGTCTTCCGAAGAAGGGTCGAATTCCCGGACCTCAAGAAGAACGCCCTGTCTCTGATCGCAAAATATCGCCCCAACATCGTCATGATAGAGAACGCAGGCACGGGCATGTCTCTGCGCCAGGTGCTGATCAACGAACTCAGAGAAAAGAGGCGTCGTCCCCGGCTCTTCAAGCCGACGCCGCGCGGCGACAAGGTCACGCGCGTCGCAGGCGTGACAGCGTTGCTTGAGCAGGGGCGCGTCCATATCCCGAAAGATGCACCGTGGCGCGACGAGTTCCTTAAGGAAGTGCTGGGCTTTCCGTCAGCAAAGCACGATGATCAGGTAGACAGCATGGAGCAGTTCCTGCGCTTCATGCAAAAGCTCCGCTTCGATCTGAAGTTCGATCCGGCGACCGGTGAACGGATCAGACAGCGGCGGGGCAGGCGGTAGGCAGTTGGGCGGACCTATCGTCGACGCACAAACGCCTCAACCTGCTCGACGGCGATGGCGAGATCACGGTCGTTCAGGTCGTCGCAGGCTTCCTTCAGGCGTTTCATCCTGGCAGCCCGCGCGCGCGAATAGGTGGGGTCCGAAAGTTCCGACAGTGTGAAGAACCGGATGATGTCGGTACCGTTCGTGCGGACGATGCGCTCACACGAGTAGCCGCGACAAGGCGATCGCTGGTTTGGCAGCGACGCGGAGGAAAAGGCTGCCGGTTGGTCGCTAAAAAGTAGCGGTGCGTGCTGATGTCCGCTTCGCGCCCCCATGCACGAACCCGCTTCGCGGGAGGGGCGCCTTGGCCTGAGATGGCGTAGTCTTCATAGCCTTTGAGCTGGTCGCGGCGGGCGAGCCGACCATGGAGTTCCCTTCAACGAGAGGAACTCGCCATGGCTACTCCATCAACCGGTGCACCCGTTTCGCCGCTTCGCCAGCGCATGCAGCACGACATGCTCTTGCGGGGCCTCGGCTCCCACACGCGACAGGACTATGTTCGTCACGTCCGATGCTTCGCCGCGTTCCTCGGGCGCTCGCCCGATACCGCGACGCCGGACGATATCCGACGCTTCCAGCTGGATCAGCATGAGAACGGCGTAGGTCCTGCGACCATCAACAGTACGGTCTCGGCGCTGCGATTCCTGTTTCTGGTGACACTGCAGCGCCGGGATCTGTCGCGCGCACTGGTGATCACCCGCTATCATCGCAAGACTGCTCGAAGCCGCACCCGGCCTCAAGTACAAGGCCGCTCTGGGCGTCGCCTATGGCGCGGGCCTGCGCGTGTCCGAGGTCGCGCACCTTAAGGTCGATGACGTCGACTCCGCGCGCATGCTCCTTCGTGTCGAGCAGGGCAAAGGCCGCAAGGATCGTAACGCGATGCTTTCACCGCAGCTCCTGGAACTGCTGCGGCTGTGGTGGCGCGAAGGCAGGCGACGCGGGATCATGCTTCCGCATGGCTGGCTGTTCCCAGGTCGGAGCCGCACCGATCCTGTCTCCTCGCGGCAACTGCATCGCGCCGTCCAGGAGGCCGCCGAGGTCGCCGGCATCCGCAAGCGCGTCAGCCCGCACACGCTGCGTCACAGCTTCGCCACCCACCTCCTCGAACAGGACGTTGATATCCGCGTCATCCAGGTCCTGCTCGGCCACAGCAAGCTTGAGACGACCGCGCTCTACGCCAAGGTCTCGACCCGGACGATCCATGCCGTCGCAGGGCCGCTCGACCGGCTGATGGCGTTGATGGAGGGCAAGACGCCGCCCAGTTGAGCCGTGCGCGCCTCGGTCGAGGTCTCCGACATCTTCCGCGCAGCCGGGCCCGCCTATCGGGCCGCCCATGCAGGGCATCTGAGCCTCGCCCAGATCAAGGTCATATCGGCGATCGAGAACTGCCGCACCGCTGCTCTCGGCGGTCACGTCGAGGCCTGCGAGGACTGCGGTCAGTGGCGCATCGCCTACAACTCCTGCCGCAACCGGCACTGCCCGAAGTGCCAGGGCGCGGCGGCGCGGACGTGGCTGGCCGAGCGCGAGGCCGACCTGCTTCCTGTCGGCTACTTCCACGTCGTGTTCACGCTGCCTGGCGAGATCGCCGACATCGCCTTCCAGAACAAGGCCGTCGTATATGACCTGCTGTTCAAGGCGGCTTCAGAGACGATGCTGACCATCGCCGCCGATCCAAGACACCTCGGCGCGCGCATCGGCATCACCGCCGTGCTCCACACCTGGGGATCGGCAATGACCCACCATCCGCACCTCCACATGATCGTGCCGGGCGGCGGTATCGCGCCGGACAGAAGCCGCTGGATCTTCTCGCGTCCGGCCTTCCTGCTTCCGGTGCGCGTGCTCGGCAAGCTGTTCCGACGGCTCCTCCTGACCCGCCTGGTCGCTCTGCACGACGCCGGGCGGCTCAGCTTCTTCGGATTGATCGCGCACCTGGCCGACCGCCGGGCATTCTCGCGATACCTATCGCCGATCCGAAAGAAGCGCTGGGTCGTCTATGCCAAGGCTCCGTTCGCCGGGCCGGAGGCGGTGCTCGCGTACCTGTCGCGCTACACCCACCGCGTGGCGATCTCGAACAGTCGGTTGATGACCTTCGACGAGTCTGGCGTCACCTTCCGATACAAGGACTACCGCCGCCACGACACGGACCGACAGCAGGTCATGACGCTGGCGGCCGACGAGTTCATCCGCCGCTTTCTGATCCACGTGTTGCCGCGCGGCTTCCATCGCATCCGGCATTACGGTCTGCTTGCCGGCTCCGCCCGCAAGGCCGTCCTCGCGCTCGCCCGCGAACTCCTGGATGTCGCCACACCGCCCGACCCCCGCGCCTCCAACGAACCGGACGACTTCCGGCCACCGTGCCCATGCTGCGGCGGGCGCATGATAGTCATCGAGGTGTTCGAACGCCGAAAGCAGCCACGCGGACCGCCACATGCGCCGGCGACGAACCGGGAGACCGCTCCATGACCCGGCATGGACTGGTCAAGACTACAGCAGCCGACGCTTCGTCTCCGGCAACGGATACGCGCGCGTTCATGGCGATCGCTCACGCCGACATGCCTCCGCCCGGACCAGTTCAGGGCCGCCAATATCGCGCGGAGGTTCAACGAAGCGGCCTCTCCGCATCGACCTTGGCGCTTCCCGGCGTCGGTCGCGCCAACGCCGACATCGGCCGCAACTCGAAATCCCCATAGCCATCGACGGCGGCCCGCGGGTTCCTGCATGAGAGGCTTTCGTACGCCTGCCGGCACCCGAAACCCTTCACAATATCGGACATTGAAGCCCTTTCTTTCGTGGGCTCAAAGCAGTCGATCAGATCGCGGCTTTTGCCGGCGCGGAGCAACAGTCAGCGTAAGATGGCGTGGAACTTTTGCCGTGAAGGGAGGACATCATGGCAAAATCGAAGATGCTGCCATGGATAGTGTGCGATAAGGTCTAAGAAATTACCGGAATCGGTCCGAAAATTTCGAGATCGATTCAATTCGAACTTATGACGGCCGACTGCAAGCGTCTGGCTTGGGTTTACTCAAATCGGACGCCTGTCTTTTGGAGTACCCATGTAAGGACCCTACGAAACCAGTGACGGTAGTTCTAACGTTACAATCGTGCTCGGCTTCACTATATTCAACAAGCGGCAAGATCGCCCGTCGCTCACAACAGGACGTTCATGCCGCACGAATTCCAAACCGACATCGATGCAATAAACCGAATTGCAGCTGTCCCGACGATTCTCGATGTCGTCTGTCGCGCAACCGGGATGCGCTTTGTCGCGGTAGCGCGTGTCACTCAAGATCGCTGGATTACCTGCAGCGTTCTCGACAACATCGACTTCGGGTTGAGGCCGGGCGGCGAGCTTAAAGTCGAGACCACCATCTGCCACGAAATTCGCCAAAGCGGCGAACCCGTTGTCATAGATAATGTCTCAGAAGACGATGTGTTCTGCGGTCACCCGACGCCTGCGATGTATGGGTTCCAGAGCTACATCTCGATGCCAATCATTCGCAAGGACGGTACCTTTTTTGGAACATTGTGCGCGATTGACCCGGCTCCGGCAAAGCTTCGAAACCCCGAGACGATCGGAATGTTTAAGCTGTTTGCGGAACTGATCGCAGCTCACCTTGACGCTAGTGATGAACTGTCTGCAGCTCAGGAAGCGCTCACGGATGAGCGAAAGGTATCGGAGCTAAGGGAGCAGTTCATCGCGGTATTAGGTCACGATCTGCGTAACCCCCTGGCATCGATTAACGCGGGCACAAAAATCCTCTTGCGTTCACCTCTCGACGCTAGCGCACGGAAAGTGGTCGACCTGATGCAGGGCAGCGTCGTGCGAATGAAAGGACTTATCGACAATGTCCTCGACTTTGCCCGGGCTCGACTGGGCGACAGTCTGGATTTGGAGATCGACGACAGCAGACCCCTGGCGCCTTTTCTTGGGCAGGTAGTTGACGAACTGCGAGCTGTTGAACCCACACGCGACATAAAAGCAAATTTTAGGATCGATCGCGACGTACCCTGCGATAAGGAAAGGATTAGTCAGCTTTTCTCCAACCTGCTTGGTAACGCGTTGACGCACGGCGCACCAGGCAGCCCGATCACAGTCGAAGCAAACACTGACGGGGGCAGCTTCACTTTATGGGTTGAGAACTCGGGTAAGCCGATTCCCGAAAGCCTGCTTCCTACGCTCTTCCAGCCGTTCTTCAGAGGCGAAGCTCGCCAGCATCACGGGTTAGGACTTGGCCTCTACATAGCGCACGAAATCGCGCGGCTGCATGGCGGAGAGCTGGATGTGAAGTCTGATGAGAATTCTACAAGGTTTACCTTCACCATGCTGCTCGCTGGCTGAGTTGGGTGCCAAGAAGCTCGTCAGGTTTCCATGAGTTCTCGCATGGCTCTTGTAACTGCATCGACCCCATAGGGCTTGGGGAAAAAACGGCTGCCTTCGGGTAGACCGTAATCGTTCGGCAATATGTGATGACCGGACGTGACGATGATCTTAATCGGAGGCCAGCGCTCTCTGACGGCCGCCGCGAGCTTAAGACCATTCATCGTTCCGGGCATATCCACGTCAGTGAAGATAACAGCGATATCGCTGTGGGTAGACAGATGTACGAGAGCCTCATCCGCACTGCTGGCTTCGATGACATCAAAACCATGCGCCTGAAGTTGATCGCTGATATCCATCAGCACGAGTGGCTCGTCTTCGACGACAAGAACCTTGATGGGATTGTACATTATCAGCTGGCTCACACTGCCAGCTAGAGGCCTTTGCCAGCGAATACGCAATGATTAAGTTCAGCAATGGTTCCATGGCATCACAGGATATTGCGGATCCCTTCCCATCAGAAGGTTAAATTGGCCAACGTGAGGACCGATTGAGCGTGGGTGTCCGGCATGTGCAGCAATGTCAGATGCTATTGGAGCGATCTATCGCAAGGCGGAAGCCTAAACGCTGACAAAAACCTTCAGAACGGGGACTGCCCAGAACCTAAGGCAATCAGAGCAAAACCACCGATGTAAAGCCAAAATGCGGCCCGGCGGTGTGCCAGAAGGATAATTGCCCAACCACCCACCAGCCATGCGAGCGCAAGCGCGATATCAAGCGTAGACATGGCGCCAAGCCCTCATCTTAGCTCTCCGCCAGCCAGCCAGTGGGTCTTGAGATCGAGCGAAGCCTCAAAGATATACGAGCCTCGCTGATCTCTCACACGCACCCAGAAGGAATGCTGCGGCCCATCAGGCAGGTGCTCTGATGCAAAACCGGGCAGCGCTCTGATGGCCTCGTCTCGCGCCGCCCGCTCATCTACCAAATCAATACCTTCTTCGTCACGAGATTCGTTCTGATTTTCGGTGGTGTCGAAGTAGTAGCGGGGCATCTTAGTCACACGCTGGTACGAGTCCTGATCACCACTAAGCCGAAGACGTGTGTTTGGTTCCGCCGGGCTCTAGTGCTTTGAGGTAGCGCCTCCCGGCCGAAATAGCGCACGAATATCCTCCGGTAAGCCACACAATTTGCAGAAACCAAAGCAGGCGAGAAGTTCAAATTCCTGAGACAGCACTAACATTCTGTATTGCGCCGACCTTAACTGCCGCCGATAGCTCGCAGTCGGGCTTGGGAGTGGCTTTTACAGGTGCGGTTGGAAATGATGGAAGTGATGGCTGCGGTCGTGGTCGTCATCAGCGTTGCCGTAACGCCATACATCTTTAAGGGACTGATAGGTTGGGTTTAAGCGTGCTCAAAAGCTCGTCGCTGGCGTTCTGGGCCGCTTGTTCCGTCGAACGCGCACGGGATTCGCTCTAGCCAACATGTTGACCAAATGGTCAGCGCCATGGAGCAGAACACAAGCTTTATGCAACTTGGAAGTTCGTAGCGTACATTCAGCTTTTCTGTCATGAAAGTCGGCAATGCCTACAAATGTCCGCACGCTGGTCAGATCGCAAATCCTATTCATTGCCGTCGGCGTTTTGGCGCTTCTGGCCATAGTTTCTGCTGCTTTTTGGCTTGACGATCGGTACGGCACGATCGCTAGCCAGATTCTGGATGCGCGGGACCTTAAGTCTGCCTCTGTCGACCTCGGCGCGCTTATACAGCGGGCAGAGTCCAGCCAGCGAGGGTTTCTCTACACCGAGAACGAGATCTATCTGGCGCCGTATGACCTCGCTAAAGAGGCTGCTTTAAGGGATATCAACACACTTCCGTCGCGTGGCGAAGCGTACGCCGACTTGGTTCCGGTCGCCGAACGTTTGAAGCAGGTCATCACGGATAAGTTTGCGGAAATGGACGAGGGCATTCGTCTCACGCGTTCACGCGAGAGGAGCGAGGCGCTTGACTTGGTGCTGACCAATCGAGGTAAGGCACTGATGGATGAGGCAATGGTCTATATCAATGGACTGAGCCTAGCAGCCGACAGGCGCTTGACCAGCCTGGTGTCAGAGCAAACTGCCAATACGCTGTGGCAACGTTTGGTTTCCATAGTCGGAGCGGCGGTGGTCGCGGCTGCAGCCTTCGCCGCGCTGTTCACGATCATTCGGTATGCGAGGGAACTGTCACGGGCCCACATAATGCTAAGCGCGGCCAACACTCAGCTTGAAACAAAGGTTGCCAACAGGACAGCCGACCTGGCGAAAAGCACGGAGGAAATGCGGACTGCAAAAGATCGTGCAGAATCCCTAGTGCTTGAGGTCAACCACCGTGTCGCGAATAGTTTGGCGATCGTATCATCCTTGATTGGCCTTCAAGCAAATGCCAGTGGGGACGCTTCAACCAAAACCGCACTGACAGAAACTCAATCACGCATCCAAGCTGTGGCGCTCGTTCATCAGCGTCTCTACAGCTCTGACAACGTTACCGAGGTTGCGCTGGACGATTACCTGCGCAGCTTGCTCGACCAATTTCAGACAACGATGGGTGACGATAAGCGCATCTCACTTAGCTATCATCTGGAACCCATTTCGTTACGGACAGACGCCACAGTCAATCTGGGCGTGATTGCCGCCGAATGGGTGATGAACGCCGCAAAATATGCCTATCCTGAACGAGTCGGACCAGTTCGCGTCAATTTAACCCGAGGAGTTGAGGGGGACGCCTTGTTATCTGTCGAAGACGATGGCGTCGGCCGAGGTACAGGATCCGCACAAGGTACTGGTCTGGGAAGTCGAATCGTTAAAGCCATGGCGACGGCTTTGCGTGGACGTGTTGAATACGTGGATCGCAACCCGGGTCTATCCGCTAGGCTAGCTTTTCCGCTCTCGGCGTGAAATGGATTGGGTAGCCTCTAGCTGGGGGTAAAGGGTCTGTCGCTGCGAGTGCCGTCCAGTGTTTGATAGGTACAAGTTCACTGCTGCCTGCTTGGTTACGCTAGGCCTCCATTCCGTAGCTCAAGGCCAGGAGAGCGTTCCGCCTGGCATCACGGAACCTTTAATTCTCGCACCATATGTCGCCACGGAAGCTCAGTGTAAGAGGCCGCCGGGCCTCCAGCAGAATCTGGTTTTTGTACAAGATAATCGACGGGACTTCATTGAAGGCGTGGGGTTTGGCCTCGAACGCGCTGCTGGCGACCGCAATCTGACCTATTCCAACGTTCTTTCGGAGAATGATGCACGGCGGATGGTCGAACAGGTCAACGCGCTTCGTGCATCCGCGACAGGGGCGGTGGTGGTTGCACCTGTTGATCCTCGTTCGCTGGCTCCCAGTCTGCAGGCGCTTATCGCTCAAGGCACCTATGTCGGTGCAGTGGTGCCGCCGCCCGCAGTCACAATTCTCAACGCGCCACAATACCTGACTGGAAAAACTCTCGCCGAGGAAGCTGCTCGTTACATTCGGGATAATCTCGGCGGCAAGGCAAATGTCGTCCTTCTCACGCATGACAGTCTTCAATTCCTGGCCCCTCGGTTCAGGGCAATGCGCGACGTTCTTGGCCAGTTGCCGGGCGTGACAATTGTTGCCGACATCTCGCCCACGCCGGTGAGTGAGGAGGGAGGCTACCAGACAATGAAAACCATCCTGCTGGCCCAGCCTGATATAGACGTCGTGCTGGGCGCTGATGCTGTAGTGCTGGGAGCAATGCGGGCGCTTCAGGAAACTGGGAAGGCGCGAAAGGATCAATTTCTCGGCGGAATAGATGGCGAACCCAATGCTATTCGAGCCATCCAGACTAACGACAGCCCATACAAGGCTACAGTAAGCCTCGCGTCTTCGATCTTTGGTTATGCCCTTGGGCAATTTGCGGCCGATTGGCTGGACGGAAAGGTCGTACCGCAAGGTTTGGACGTCCTGCCGAGTTTGCTCACTCGGGACAACATCGCCCATTATCAAGCAGAGATTTCCGACCCCGCCCAAGTCTGGAACGACAAAGAGCGACGGGGCGAATATCTGAGAATGTATGGCGACATCTGTTACGACACACGTAGTGAGTATCTGAATTTCGCTTGGTCTTCGGAATCCGAGCCGAACTGACGCTGCACAAAATGCCTGATTAACTATCGTTGGCCTAAAGGAACAGGCAAGAAGCACCGTTCTGCTCGCAAAGCGTGTCTCGACGTGCTCAGTGGTCTCCGGAAACCAATCGTCGCCAGACAAGCACTAACCGAGGTTGCGCGCTAAGCTGATATCCTGGTGGAGTGACCTAGATCAGGCCTTGCCCAAGCTTAAGCGAGGTACGCCTCGCCAAGGGGGGCGTGGCTGAACAAATTTCTGATCGTAGTAATTCCAGTCTGCCAAGACTAAGATGGCGTGGGGGCACACCGGAGGCCACGACAATGCGTACCACCGCCACCGCGATCGCACTGCTAGCACTTACAACCCTAGCCATTGCCAAAACACCAGGCGACGTTGCCGACCTCGTCGGCGCGCGCGCTCCCGGTGCTGAAACCGAGATGCAGAACCGGGGCTACACCAACGTCAAAAATAATACCTGGTGGAATGCCGGCACAAACACCTGCGCGCGAGTTCATGTCTCGCAGGGCAAATACGCAGGCATCACGCAAGTCAAGCCATCCGCTTGCGGACAAGGGAGTGGTGCAGCAGCGGCTCCAGAGTGTCCTCCTGATTTGTCTCAGGCCGATCTGGCCAAGCATCCGGGCTGCAGCCTCTAGCTGCTTAGTCCCGATGCCACGCTAAGCACGATCAGAGCCTAGGGGGTTCCGGAGTTTGACTATGGACGACATGTGGCCATCTTCGGGCAAGAGCTGCGTCGCATGCACGAGAAAGTGCCGCCTGCGAGACAGAGGGAGGAGTGCATGCGCACCATCGTAGCAGTATCTGCCGTTCTGTTGGGCTCCGCGCCTGCTTGGGCGAACAACGTGCCCGACAACCTTCTTGGGCACTGGGCCTTAGGTGGCGAGTGTGGCAGCGCCAACAAGTCCATTCACATTGCGGCAACGACGTTGGGTTTCGGCAAAAACAAGGCCGATGCCGTTGAATTCATTGCCAACGATAGCCCAAGTGGCAATGGAGCAATTCACTGGAGTGAGGAAGGCGTGGTGGACAATTTCGAGTATGACACCACCAATGACGTATTGCTGCACAATACCGAGGGCTACGGCATAGGTGGGGCACCGGAAGTCTATAAGCGTTGTAAATCCTGAGCTGTGGTCCGGTAGGGCTTCGTGGGATCCAGGAATCCACTTGCGCATGCAGCAAAAAGCCTGGCGCGAGGGCCGGTCCAGGGTCCGGTACTTGATAGGCGATCAGAACTTATAGCTGATACCCAGCTTGACTTCCTGACCCTTCAGATCAAACGTCGAATATGCCCCCCCAACTGGATTATCTCCGATCAGGATATCGTCATCGACATCGTAATCTGTGTAGCGATATTCCCCTCGGAAGATCAGATTGTCAGTAAAGGCATATTCTGCTCCGAGCCCCACCGTCCAACCTGGTACCGTGTCGCCGATGCTGTCGCCCAATTCGATATCAGCCCAAGCGAGGCCGCCCGTTACATAAGGAAGCCATCGGTCAAGCGCGTAACCTGCTCGCAGTCTGGCCGAGGCGGTCCAGTTTATCTCTGTCTTCAGAACGCCCGTCTCAACGTCGTTGGTCAAAATTGGCGCTGTGTCTTCAGCGTCGCGATAATCAAAATCCAGTTCCCCACCAATTACCAAATTGTAGCCAGTTTGATACTGAGCCCCCGCATAACCCCCAAGAAGCGCGCCATCAGGTTTGCTGTGCGAACTGATAACGACCCCGCCGGCTCCGCCGCCGTAGATACCCCCATCAAATTCAGATGTGCCCCAAGAATAACCGCCGTGCGCACCGACATAGGTTCCAGACCAGTCATAAGCGGTGTCGACCACAACGACCTCGTCGATCACGGCATCGGCCGCATCTGCCGGAGAGGCTCCCACGGCAACCAAGGCGACGAGTGCTGACGTAACTCTCATGAAATCCCCCCGGTTATCATGACCGCGCTAGCGCGCGAATGTTGCAGCATTGTTTGAAACGCACAAGCCGGAGCCTCAAAGCAAAAGCCCCGCGCGATGAAGCGACCGTACATCATGGGATAACTCAACGACTGCAGCGGAAGGCGGGGGACGATACAGTAACTAATCAGCGCACGCGACCTTGGCTGCCTTTGACGCAGCATGACCACACACATGAGCGGGTCGTCTAAGTTTCTTGGCTTTCTCCGCTTACGCTCAAAGCAGTCGGCTGTCGTCGGCTTTTTGTCGATCCCGACGCCGTTTACCGTCGATATCCGACTTGCGGTGCCGCTCAGCCGCCTCCTTGCGGATCTGCTCAAAGCGATTGTCTTCGACTTGCACAGCCAACGGCTGCATACCCGGCTTTTTCACAAACGAGATCATTGTACACTGCCTTTTCCAACAAGTTGAAGCGCTCCGACGTTTGCCAGAGCGCGCCTTTCACGAGCGTCACTTATCAAGCAGCAAGTGCTGTGGCGCATGCCTGTGCGCCCAGCCTGTCAGGAGAGGTCTGACCCGGCATCGTTGCCCAGCCGCCAGCTTCGATGAACTGCCGCTTCTTGTAGCTTTCGGAAATGGCTTTGAACTCGGCCAGTTTGGCCTCCGCACCGGGTGCTGCGTTAAACCTTTCGACGCATATGACGGATGCCAGCTCTCCTCGTGCTGTATCGCCAGCCGCCTTTGCCATGGTTTGCGAGGTGCTCCCGGTGACCCAGCCGCCCCAACTGAATCCGACGATGATCGTTGCGACCACCGCCGCGACGCATGCCCAGACCAGCGTGGTCTTTGAAGGCTGATAGTCTTCCCATCGGCGAGAGAGAGATGGTTTAGTTGTGTTTTTTGTAGCCATGGAGGTCTTCCTTCCGGTTTGGAATGCGGATTGCTTTTTCGACCGCGCCGGCCGAACGGTTCAGACACGATTCTCAGTAGCCACCCATGCCGCCGCTTCCGGCCGATAGGGTGGATTCCTTCGCCGGAATGTCGGCGATCATCGCCTCGGCGGTGATCAACAGCGCCGCAATGGATCCCGCATCCTGGAGGGCGGTTCTAACGACCTTTGCCGGATCGACGATCCCGACCTTTATCATGTCGACATAGGTTTCGGTCTGTGCATCGAAGCCTTGATTGCGATCCTTGTTGCCGGTTAGCTTTCCGACAACGATGGAGCCCTCTACGCCCGCATTCTCGGCGATCTGGCGGACCGGAGCTTCAAGCGCCCGACGCACGATCGATATGCCGGCGGTTACATCGGCGTTGGCGCCCGTCAGAGAGGTCAACGCCTCCCTGGCCCGCAGCAGCGCCACACCGCCACCCGGTACGATGCCTTCTTCGACAGCCGCGCGCGTTGCGTTCAGCGCGTCGTCAATCCGGTCCTTCTTCTCCTTGACCTCTGTCTCGGTTACGCCCCCGACGCGGATCACCGCGACACCGCCGGCGAGTTTCGCCAGTCGCTCCTGGAGCTTATCCTTGTCGTAGTCGGAGGTGGTTTCCTCGATCTGCGTCTTGATCTGACTGATGCGCCCTGCAATGCCGACTTTGTCGCCAGTGCCGTCGATTATCGTGGTCGTTTCCTTCTCGATCCGCACGTGCTTGGCGCGACCGAGCATGTCTATCGTGACGTTCTCGAGTTTGATACCGAGATCCTCGGACATCACTTGGCCTGCGGTGAGCACTGCTATGTCCTCCAGCATCGCCTTGCGGCGATCGCCAAAGCCCGGTGCCTTGACGGCCGCCACCCTGAGGCCGCCCCGCAGCTTGTTGACGACAAGCGTCGCGAGCGCCTCACCCTCAACGTCCTCGGAAATGATCAGAAGTGGCTTGCCACTCTGCGCCACCGCCTCGAGGATTGGGAGCATGGCTTGCAGGTTGCCGAGTTTCTTCTCGTGCAGAAGGATATAGGGATCATCCAGTTCCACACGCATCTTCTCTGCGTTGGTGATGAAGTAGGGGCTGAGGTAGCCACGGTCGAACTGCATGCCCTCGACCACGTCCAGTTCGGTCTCGGCGGTCTTGGCTTCCTCAACCGTGATGACGCCCTCGTTGCCTACCTTCTGCATCGCCCTTGCGATCATCTCGCCAACGGTCGCATCGCCATTGGCGGCAATAGTTCCCACCTGCGCAACCTCGGCAGAAGTCTTGACCTTTCTGGCCCGCTTTTGAATTTCCTCGACGACGGCAGCTACGCCGAGGTCGATGCCGCGCTTCAGGTCCATCGGGTTCATGCCCGCCGCGACCAGCTTGGCACCCTCGCGCACGATGGAAGCTGCGAGCACCGTGGCGGTCGTGGTGCCGTCGCCGGCGACGTCGTTGGTCTTCGAAGCGACTTCGCGGACCATCTGGGCGCCCATGTTCTCGAACTTGTCCTCAAGCTCGATTTCCTTGGCGACGGTGACGCCGTCCTTGGTGATGCGCGGTGCGCCGAACGACTTGTCGATGACGACGTTGCGGCCCTTGGGGCCAAGCGTGACCTTCACGGCATTATTCAGCAGCTCAACACCACGCAGCATGCGGTCACGCGCATCGCCTGCAAACTTGATTTCCTTGGCAGACATTTTTTGTCCAATCGCTTCTTGAGTGATGGCGGCCGTCAGGCGGCTTTCTTGGCCGCGACCGTCTTCTCGACGATGCCCATTAGGTCGCTCTCCTTCATTATCAGGAGATCTTCGCCGTCGACCCTGACCTCTGTGCCTGACCACTTTCCGAACAGGACGAAATCGCCCTTCTTGACGTCGAGAGGAAGAAGCTTGCCACTTTCGTCTCTCAAGCCCGGCCCTACGGCGATTACTTCGCCTTCCTGGGGCTTTTCCTTGGCAGTGTCTGGAATCAGGATCCCCCCTTTGGATTTGAGTTCGCCGTCCGCACGTCGGATGACGATGCGGTCATGGAGGGGCCGGAATATAAGAGTTCTTTCTGAGGCCGGCGCTTAGGAGGCCACACTCAGATACCTATCGATATTGGCACTCGAATGATAGGAGTGCCAAAATGTATTTTTATGAAAATGGCGACGTGGTGATAATAAAATTGCCAATCCTGCGGTAATGTCTGTTGTTTTAAATACGTATTTTCTGAATTTCTTCTCGAAGATATATTTTTATGATTTCCCATTCTTCGCTGAATATAAAATAAAAATGCTCGTCTCATTGCCAAATGGCCGCTCAAACTCCATATTCATATTTCGTTGATTTGGCCAGACTGGCTTTTAGCGGTGTCAGAGACCCGCCATCCACCACCGAATTCTCGATAGCGAATGCGAAAATCGCCGTTCAGGCCCGTATATCGCTCTGTTCGAACATTGGCATGAACCCCGCTGACCACGGATGTACTGGCAGCACAGGAGTTCTTTCCGGTTCGGACAGGAATAATGCAGTAGGCACGCTTGGTGCCTCTGCGGAGGTATCGAACCATGACAACGCGCACCACGCAGATGATCGTTCGGTTCTCCGCATCCTTCATGCTTCCTGGCTTCGACACCGCGCAGCCTGTCGGCGATTATCGCGTGGATCAGGATGAGGAATTGCCGGAGCTATCCTCCCACATCGCCTGGAGGAGTGCTGGTGCTTTTATTCACCTGCCAGCCAACGGCATCGATGGCCGGACACATACGATGGTGCCGATCTCGACGCCATACTAGAAAAGGATCACCAACAATCATGATATCGACGAGTCCCATACGGCGCACGGCGCGGCCAGCGCGGCAAGAAGCTCCTGCACATCTCTTCACGATCGGACAGGCTGTCCGGCTCAAGGGCGGTTTCCTGAGGCCAGCATTACCTACTGATATCTACCACATCACCGGCACGCTGCCGGCACGGGGAGATTCGCTGCAGTATCGCATCCGCAGCGATGGCGAACGTCATGAGCGGGTGACGACACAAGACAGCCTGGAACCGGTTGACATGTCGCAATCCGGCGGCAGCTCAAATCTCATCGAAAGGACGTTCGGACATGGCTAAAGGGCAAAAACGAAGCAATCGCGAAATCCGAAAGCCGAAGCAGGAAAAGGCTCCGTTGAAGCCCGAAGGCACCTTCGGTAACCAGATCAAAGTCGCTGCCAATGCCAACATTTCACAAGGTAGAGGCAGGCACTAAGGCAGTGCTGTTCCCGCTAACAGAGCAAGGGGCGCAATGAGAGTTGTCATCGAGTTCTATCGCACGCGCGAAACGGATGACGCTCATGCTGTCGTGGGCCGCGAGGAGATCGAAGCCGCCGATCTCAACGAGGCGATTGCAATCGCGCACCTGCTTTCTCAGACGCTCGACATGCCTCAACGGCCCGACGCCCTTACAGTCACCGATATATCCGGGGCTGCGATATTTTCCGGCACCATCGATGTCGACGAGACCAATAAAGAAAGGCCACGACCATGACCGATCACAATGAAGATGCGGAGCGAAATCAGAACACCGCACACTCCGTTTTCGACCTACGGGAAAGTGAGATTGGCGTTCACTGTGATACGTCTCCGGACCAGTACTATGGCCGGCGTTTCGAAGTGGATCGCTCTTGGACCGTCTATCACGTCTTCACCGGTGTCCCAGCGCGCATTGGAGGGCACACGATGATCGGACTAAGCCAAAGAGCTGCGACCGACGGCATGCTCTCGCTTAACAGGCATAACGAAACACGTCGCCGGGTTAAGGCAAGCCGGATAGCAGGCGTCCTGATCTCATCGCATAAGACAGAGGCGTGCCGACTTTGACTCTCAAATTTCTCAATCCGAGCCGCAGCTTTGACGAAGCTCGCAATGCTGTTCGCTTCATGGGACATGATGGCATGTTCGAAGTGCCGTTCTTTGTAGAGAGTGCAGCGCTGGCAAAGCCCGGCAGGACGCTACCGTCCGAGATGGACTCGTTAGCGGCTTTCGATTCGGCGCGTAGCGCGATCCAGGATGTCGCCTATTCCCATGGTCGCCGCACTTCCTATACGCTGACTGCTGCCGATTTCCGGTAGGAGCATCAATTGATGCTGATCCGCTACGGATATGAGATCACATTGACCTGTCAGCAGCCGACAGCCCTCGTGTGTCTGCTTTCTGTGCACGAAGATCGCGCGGCAGACATCAAGGTGCCGGAGACCACGTTCACCACACCCGAAGTTCCCGTATCGACCTACCATGATCTGTTCGGCAACCGCTGCCAGAGGCTGGTCGCGCCTGCCGGTGACCTGACTATGTGGGGCGATGCAACGATCTGGGACAGCGGCAAACTTGATAGGGTGGCGTCGGGAGCGCGCGAACTCTCGGTCCCGGAACTGCCGGACGATAGCCTCGTCTACCTGATGGGGAGCCGCTACTGCGAAACTGATCGCCTGAGCCAGATCGCGTGGGACCTGTTCGGCACGATCCCGCCCGGGTGGGGGCGCGTGCAAGCGATCTGCGACTTCGTCCACAACCACATACGCTTTGATTACATGCAGGCCAGGTCAACACGAACCGCATTCGAAACCTTCAATGAACGAGTAGGCGTTTGCCGCGACTTCGCGCATCTGGCTGTCACGTTCTGTAGATGCCTGAATATCCCAGCGCGCTACGTCAACGGCCATCTCGGCGACATTGGCGTCCCAGTCGTCGATCCTATGGACTTCAGCGCCTGGATTGAGGTGTTCCTCGACGGAGAATGGCACACGTTTGATCCGCGCAACAATGTTCCGCGAATTGGTCGGATCGTCGTTGCGCGTGGCCGAGATGCGACCGACATACCGCTTGTTAATTCCTTTGGACCGCATGTCCTGAAGGGGTTTCGCGTTTGGACTTATGAAGTGAGTGGTGAGTAGGTTCAGGAGCGGGGTGGTAGAAGTCGCTCGGTAATTGTAGCTGAGCGCCAACCGCCTATTCCAGGCAAATCCCGGCTATTCCCACCTAGGGTCGCTCAATTTATCGACCGGTGACGCCCCTGTGACGCCCCGTGATTCTATAGAACCGACGCCAAGCAGCGAGCGAGTAGATAATTGTTTGATTTCATAGGCTTATTTGGTGGGTGCGACAGGGATCGAACCTGTGACCCGCTGATGAAGAGTTATCTGTAGACCGAAATCTTTGTCGACGGCTTGGCATGGCTCGCCCGAAATTGCTCATCCGCGTTCAGCGTTAGGGCGTCAGCTCTAAAAATATGAGATTGTTGACCAGCGTCGGCTTTCTCGGTTTCTCGCCCATAACCGGACTGTCCGGAGACGGCCCCAAAGCCGCCAGTGCAAGGTGTCCAGTATCGGACTTGTTGTCGGCAGCGCGCGGCGCCGGCCATACAATAGTCAGCGACGGGGCTGTTCGAAAGGTGAGGTAGGCTGGCCCGACTGCGGCGTTCTCGCCAGTGTATCACTTTTGCCCGCAACGCTTGGCTCTCCAAGGCCAACGTCAATTGCTGCTTGCCGGTTGCCGTAAGACTTGGTGTCAACGCGCTTCTGAGGACGCTGCAGCACCTATGGCTAGTCCAGTAACTCGCCCGCTGAGACGCGCAGATATTTTGCGAGCTTTTCGATCACGCTGATCGTGGGGTTTCGAGCGCCGCGCTCGAGATCACTGATGTATGTGCGATGGATGTCCACCTCAAAGGCAAACTTCTCCTGTGACAGGCCGCGCTCCTGCCTCAGACGCTTCAGATTTTTCGCCAGTCGTCGCCGAATATCCACATTGGAACGATGAGGGCTCTGTAGACGATCGATCTACAGACGATCAGTGACATTCCGCTTGACTTCCGTCGCTTTGGACGCACCACTCCCGTCACTCTTCGTCGACAGCCTAACCGCGGTCGAAGAACCGAGGCAACATTGGACGCAATCATGGCTGAAGGGGGCCTGGAACATGGAAGGACTTTTGTTTGTAATGCTCGGCGTGGTCGTAGGTGGAGCTGCCGGAGCCCGAATTCAGGGCTTTGATGCCTGGAGGGGTGCAGTTGTTGCCTTGTTTGGGTCGGTGCTCGTCGCGGTGTTGAGCTTGCTCTTTGCGATTGAGAACTTGTTGCTCAACATCCTCATCTTCGTGGTTGGCGTTGGCGTGCTCGGTGGCGCGCTAAAACTCCCGGGCAGGGCACTCAGCTCGGTGGTTCTGGGTGCGGCGCTTTTTGGCGCCGTCGTTGTCGCTTTGGGCGACTCTTTTTGACGGGCTCTCCCCGAATGCAACGGGCCACTGACCTCTAGAAAGCTCTCGATCCCATACACGAACCGGAAACAGCGCCGGGCAATGATGAGTGGCCCAACTGGGGATTATGATGCGGAGAACAAAGCCAAGACTTGTATCCGGCGGCTCGCGCAGAAAACCGCGGCCGGGCCTTCGCAATCGCCAGATCGCGGCATGGATGGCAATTGCCGCGGCCATCGGGTTTGCCACCTGGAACAGTGGTTCATTTGGCCCCCTCGGGGACACGGTGCGCCCGCCGGCAGCGCCGCTGACCGGGCGTGCGACGGTTATCGATGGCGACACAGTCGAGATCCATGGCGAACATGTCCGCATCAACGGCGTCGATGCGCCAGAATCCAGGCAGACCTGTATGAATGAGCAGGGTAAAAGCTGGCGCTGCGGCAAGGTTGCCGCCAACGCACTCGACAGCTTTCTGTCGGCATCGCGACCTCTACGCTGCGAGTTCATCGAACGCGATCGCTATGGCCGCTTTGTCGGCAATTGCTTTCGGGCGGATGGGGAGGATGTGGCAGCTTGGCTGGTCAGCAATGGCCATGCGCTTGACTGGCCGAGGTACAGCAACGGCGCTCACGCAAGTAAACAGGCGAAAGCCAAGACCGCAAAGACCGGTATCTGGTCAGGGACATTCGAGGCACCCTGGGACTGGCGCGCAGCCAACCGCAGTCCAGATGCGTTCAACAAAAAATCCGCGACGACACCCCTCGGCCTTGTCGCCTCGGCAAAGTGCAGGATCAAGGGAAACATCAACGGCGAGGGCGAGCATATCTATCATCTGCCAGGCCAGAAGGCTTTCGCGAGCACGCGTGTCACGACGGGGAAGGGCGAGCGGTGGTTTTGCAGCGAGGCCGAGGCGAAGGCGGCCGGCTGGCGCCGCGCCAATGGATAACAGGACTGTGGGGTAGGGCGGCTAGCGCCGAGCACGTCTGGCGCGCGGCTTTGATTTTGGCTTCCGTCCAAGCCCGAACCTCTTGGCAAGTTCGGAGCGTGCTGCCGCGTAGTTTGGCGCAACCATCGGGTAGTCGCGCGGCAAAGCCCACTTTGTCCGGTATTCCTCAGCCGTGAGACCGTAGTAGGTCATCAGGTGACGCCTGAGCGATTTGAAACGCTTTCCGTCCTCCAGGCAGATGATGTAGTCGGCGTGCACCGAGCGCTTCGGATTGACGGCCGGTATGGGAGCGGACTCTGCCGGAGTTTCTCCGAGCGATTTCAGCGACGCGTTTACGCCGGCAATGAGGTCGGGCATTGACCCGACTGGCGACGGGTTCTTTGCGACATACGCGCCCACAATTTTCGCCGTCAGTCGCAGTAGGTCGGCCATATGAAAGTCCTCGTTGTCTATCTGCGTATTGTTGTTTGCGGGCTGTCTTGCACGCCGTACTATGAGCTGCAACGGCCATAGCTGTTTTTTGGAAAACTGGTCCCTGATAGTCGGAGAAAATTCCCTGTTACGCGTTAGAGGGAAATGTCCCATAACCCCATGAAAATGTGACGCTATTCGGCGCGCTCATAGCTGCCCGACCTGATATTCTGCAAATATTCCCTGTTTTTCGGGCGTTATCAGGGAATTCCTTGGCGAGACTGGTTCGCAGAAGACTGCGCACACCACCAACCAACCTAATCTATTGAAATTATTGTTATATTTGTTGTCTCCCTCACCTGTTGAGAGAAAAGTAGGCCTTCAGGCGCCAACGCATCTATACAATTCAAAGGCACTGCGACATCGGCGCGTCCATTGCATCTTCCATGCGGTTGAAGCAAATTACTTCGAGAGATGAACTGAGGGAGGGCCATCAGTTGAGATACATCTACGCGATGCTGATTGCATTGGTTGGAATGATATTCGTCTCCTCGGCTAACGCTTGCCCTGATGGTTACTACGAAGCTTGTTTTGGGGGCTGCGTTTGCCTTCCAAACAGCGGAGAGGTGGTAGAGCCCATCACGCCGACAAATCCGCTTCCTGACATACTTGACACTATCAACGGAGCGGTCAGCGGAGATATGGGCAGCTCGTAGGAGGGGTAGGGCGCCTAGTAATCGGCGCGACCTGCATAGGTTGCGATTATCTCGGTAATAGGCTTCTCAACGAAAAAGATAAAAAGTTTGCTGAGCAACTGGTTGGCCGGGGCTTCATACTTTTGGCGCTCGGTGCTGATCCTATGCTGATCGTCGGCGATGCGGCCACCAGCACAATTCAAAAGTATATTCTGAAGACGAAGGAAAATCCGATTGCCCGCCCTTTACCTGCCCCGGTAGGTCGTACGACGAAAGAATATGGTGTGACGGGAGCAGTTTGCATCGTTGTTGGCGGTGAAGGACGTGTCGTTGCCGGATGGTCCGATGTTCCGGAGTTCATATTAACAGGAACTTCTGAAACATTTCGACACCCAAACATCGACCTATTACCTGGAGATTTCATCAATATTACGGGCGAGCTCTGCCCGGTTCAGAACCAGCCTGAAGTTGGAATGACATCGGTGGCGTCTGTCCGCATTAAGTTTGTTGACTATGAATGCACCGCTTCGCCACTCGCGTCCCAGATGAAGTGCTTTGTTTGGGGCACAGACGTTGCTGCCCCGCTCGCTGTCAAGGCGGGTAAGTGACCGAGGTTCGGGTGCGGGAGACAGATCGAAAAGCATAAGAAAAACGTGGGCCCAATTTCTCCCAAACCTGCCTGTAACCCATTGATTTCGCAGCGAACGCGTCGTCCCTCCGGGCCTACCATACATCGGGCGGTCGGCCTTGGCAGGCGGATGGCTACCTCGAAACAGTGCTGCAGGCGGCAGACGCAATAAATCAGCATGCTGCTAGGCGTGTTGACGGACGCTAACGCCGCCGTCGATGACGAGGCAGGTGGCGGTCATGAACGGACATTCGTCGGAGATCATGAAAACCGCCGCGCGGGCGATTTCCTCCGGCGTGGCGATCTTCCCCTGCGGATGCAGCTTCATTGTCTCGGCGCGCGCCGCTTCAGGATCCTCGGCTGAATTCCACCAGTCGATCACCTTCTGCGTCGCGACATAGCCGGGCGCCAGCGCATTCACGCGAATGCCCTTGGCGGCATATTCGAGGCCAAGCGATTTGGTAAGCCCCAGAAGCGCGTGCTTGGCGACCGGGTAGGGGAACGTGCCAGGTATGATGGTGAAGGAATGGGTCGACGCTATATTGAGGATCACCCCGTGGCCACGCGCGATCATCCCGGGCAAGACAGCCCGAGAGCAGGCCCAGGCACCCTCCAGATTCACGGAAAAGCAGCGTTGCCATTCCTCGTCGGGCATTTCCAGCGGATCATGAAAGACGTTGACGCCGGCGTTGTTGACCAAGCCATCCAGAGGCCTTCTGTGGCCGGCTTCTGCAAAGATCGCGGCGATCCGCGGCTTGTCCTCGAGGTCAGCCGCCGCGGTCGTAATATGCCGGTCCGGAAATGCGGCTTCGAGTTCCATCGCGACCTTCTCCAGGCGCGGCGCGTCACGGTCAATCATGAACAGATCTGAGCCCTCGCGAAGGAAATCGCGCGCAATGGCGAGCCCGATCCCCTGTGCCGTCCCCGTCACGGCGATGTAGCGGCCCTCCAGACGCCCGCTCATCTCCCGTCCTCCAGAACTGCGTTCACCATTCGGCTACGCTGCCATCGTCATGACGCCACAACGGATTGCGCCAGCGATGGCCGATCCTGGCCGCTTCCTTGACCTTTGCTTCGTCGATTTCGATGCCCAGGCCGACGCCCTGCGGAATTGCGACGCTGCCGTTGGCGTAGGAAAACACCTTGGGGTCGACCAGATAGTCGAGGAGGTCGTTGCCGTCGGAATTGTAGTGGATGCCCAGCGACTGTTCCTGGATGAACGCGTTGTAGCTGACCGCATCTACCTGCAGGCATGATGCAAGCGCGATCGGTCCCAGTGGGCAGTGCGGCGCGAGTGCGACATCGTACGCCTCGGCCATCGCTGCGATCTTGCGGCATTCCGTGATACCGCCGGCGTGCGAAAGGTCCGGCTGGATGATGTCCACCACGCGCGACTCCAGCACCTGACGAAAGTCCCAACGCGAATACAGCCGTTCTCCGAGGGCGATCGGGATCGAACTGCCCCGCGAGACCTCGGCGATCGCATCCGCATGTTCCGGCAGAAGGGGCTCCTCCACGAACATCAGCCGGAAAGGTTCGAGCTCGCGGATCAGCGTCTTGGCCATCGGCCGATGGACGCGGCCATGGAAATCGACGCCGAGCCCGATATTCGGGCCGATCGCCTCCCGCACCACGGCGACGTTGGCTACCACGTCGTCGATCTTGCGGTGGCTGTCGACGATCTGCATTTCCGCCGCACCGTTCATCTTTATGGCGGTGAAACCCTGGGCCGCCGCCCGGGATGCGTTCTGGGCAAGGTCCTGCTGCCGGTCGCCGCCGATCCATGAATAGACCCTGATATGATCGCGGCACGCGCCGCCGAGCAGCTGGTGCACCGGCTGCCCGTACGCGCGTCCTTTGATGTCCCAAAGCGCCTGGTCTATGCCGGCGATAGCACTCATCAGGATAGGGCCGCCCCGGTAGAAGCCGCCCCTGTACATGACGTTCCAGAGGTCCTCGATCCGCATCGGGTCCTGACCAACCAAGTAGTCCGCCAGTTCCGAAACCGCCGTCTCCACCGTATGAGCCCGGCCTTCGACGACCGGCTCGCCCCAGCCCGACACGCCCTCGTCGGTTTCGATCTTTAGAAACAGCCAGCGGGGCGGCACGATATAAGTCTTGAGCGCGGTGATCTTCACGACCTGCCCTCCAGAATCAGGTCGGCCGCCTTGTCGGCGACGGCCATCACGGCGGCATTGGTATTCCCGGACACGATGTTCGGCATCATCGCAGCATCGATGACCCGCAGGTTGCGGCAACCACGGACCCGAAGCTTCGAATCGAGTACAGCCATCGGATCATCGTCAGCACCCATCCTGCAGGTTCCCACCGGATGGTATCCGGTCTTCACGGTGCGCCGGCAATGGCTGGCTAGGTCGTCGTCGGAGACCACCGAGGGGCCTGGGAAAATCTCCCGATCAACCATACCGCGTATCGGCTCTTCGTCCAGCAACGAGCGTGCGAACCGGAAGCCGGCGATCGTCGTCGCCAGATCATCGGGCTCGGCGAAAATCTGCGTGTCGATGACAGGCGGTGCATACGGGTCGGTGGACCGCAGCTTGACCGTGCCCACGGATTTCGGCCTCAACAAAAGGGAATTGATGGTCACGCCATGCCCCGGATCTGCGCCCATGACGTCCCGGTCGAGATAGACGGTCGGAACGCAGAACATCTGGATGGTCGGCTGTTCGCTCTTGCCGGTAGGGTCCAGGAATGCGCAGCTTTCCACGCCGGTGGTCGTAACGGGACCACTCTTGAAAAGCAGATACTGGAGTCCGGCAAGAAGCATGGGCAGGCCACGATCCGCGCCGTAGTAGCCGTAGGCGCCGTTCGTCGTCGCAACCACCGGGCATTCGTAGTGGTCCTGAAGATTACCGCCGACGCCGGGCAGGGACATTCGGGTTGAAATGCCGTGTTCGGCGAGGTGGGCATCTGGCCCGACACCAGCAAGCATAAGCAGCTTTGGTGTCTGGTAAGCTCCGGCGGCCAGCAGGATTTCGCCGCCGGATGCTTCCTCCGCACGACCGTTTTGACGCCAATTCACGCCGGTTGCCCTTGTGCCGTCGAACAGGATTCGTTCGACGGTTGCATCCGTCACGATAGTAAGGAGCGGCGAATTCTCGACCGGCTCGAGAAAGGCATCGACCGGTGAACAGCGTCGCCGGGTCGTCCAATCGATCGTGTGCTGCATCAGGCCGACGCCGTGGGGCGCGCCGTCGTTGAAATCCGCGGTCAGGGCAATGCCCTTGCCCTGCATCGCCCTGAGATAGGCCCGCGTCATGGGCGAGGTGTGCCCGAGATGCGAGACCTTCAACGGACCGCCGACGCCATGGAGCGGGCTGCCGAGCTGGTCATTGTCTTCCTGCGTCATATAGTGGGGCAGGAGGTCATCCCAATCCCATTCACCCGTGCCATCGTGTCCGAGCGCGCGATTCCAGTCGGCGTAGTCCTTGCGGTGGCCGCGCATGTAGACCATCGCATTCACGGTTCCGCCGCCGCCAAGCACACGTCCCTGCGGCACGATCGGCGCACGTCCGCCAAGCTGCGCCTGAGGCTCCGTCGGGTGCATCATGAGATAAGTGTCGCGCGCCAGGAACTTCATGTAGCCGGCAGGGTAGTGGAGGATCCGGTTCGCCTTGCGCGGGCCGCGCTCCAGCAGGAGCACCGACGCCCCCGCCGCAACCAGCCGCGCCGCGGCTACGCAGCCGGAACTGCCTCCACCGACCACAATGAAATCGTATGTCTTTGTCATTCAGCTTCTTTCGCTCCAGCCGGGGCGGCCTCGCAGCGAGCAACCATCTTAGGAAAACCAAGGTACCGCGTCAAATAAATGTTATTTATTGTGCCAATCGTCGCATATAGATACAAAGTAAGTACGATTATTTGTCGGATTGGCGATCCAGATGGGCAGTACGGCAAGCGCTCTCATTCGAGGTAAGGTGGGCCCGAGACGCAAGGCGCTCACCGGTGTCCTTACAGAACTCGTCGACAGCATCGTCTCCGGCGAATTGCGCGAGGGCGCACTTTTGCCCGCTGAAGAGAGCCTGCTGAAGCGCTTTCAGGTGAGTCGTACGACGCTGCGGGAGAGCCTGCAGCATATGGTGGCCCTTGGCCTGATCCAGGCGACGCCGCGGGCTGGAACGGTCGTCCAGCCAAAAACCGCCTGGAACCTGCTTGATCCGGTCGTTCTTTCTTCCGCGCTGCGACACAACCGAGAGCGCGGCTTCTACGACAGCCTGGCCGACGCGCGAGCCTTGATAGAGCCTGAGGCGGCGCGACTGGCGGCGCTGTCCGCTTCCCCGCGCAGCCTCGCGGCAATCGGAAATGCCTTCGCAGACATGGTCGATTCGCAGGGGCGCGACACGCAGGCGTGGAGCGAAGCCGATCTTTCCTTTCACGCCTCGATCATCGAGGCATCGGACAATTGGGTGTATCGGCAGTTCATCGTTGCAATCCGCGCGGCGTTGCTCGCCAGCTTCCAGATCACCAATCGCGCCAGCCAGTCACATGAAGAAGCCATCGACCTTCATCGGGATGTCTACGACGCAATTCGAAGTCGAAGACCCGAGGAGGCCGGGACCGCGATGCGACGGCTCATTGACAGAGCGCGAGAGGACATGTCGCGCGCTCTGACCGATACATTCGACAAGGCCGAGCGGGACATGCCGTAGCCTGACGCCACTCTTTCCCGATAGTGAAGCGAACCAACCCATGACAATTGTCTGCCTGTCGAATGGCGAACTGAGCGCAAAGCTGTCCACTGCCGGCGGTACTGTGCTTGAGCTCTGGTGGGAAAGGGAGGGAGAGCGCATCCCGCTTCTGCGCCCGGCAGCCTCCGAAGACGTAGGCCCGCTAGACTCTGGCTGCTTCCCGCTCGCGCCGTTCGGCAATCGGGTCAAGGATAATCGCTTTGAGTTTGAGGGTAGGGACTATCGCCTGACTCCAAATGTCGACTGGGATCCGCATTACCTTCACGGCGATGCGTGGCTGAGCGACTGGACCGTCGTGGCGCAGGAAGACCAAAGTGCGGAGATGCGTGTAAACCACGAAGGTTCACCATACGCCTACGAGACTCGTCAACGCTTTGTCCTTGCTGGACTTACGTTCTCGATTGAACTCGACGTTGTAAACAGAGGCAGCACCGCTATGCCGTTCGGGCTGGGCTGGCACCCCTACTTCCCGATGACGCCACGTACTACCCTGCTTGCGCCGGCGAAACTCCTGTGGACGGAGATAGAGAATTGGCTCCCCGGTGAAGCTACGCAGATACCGGCCGATCTCGATTTCTCCCGGCCTGCCGAACTGCCGCATCGGTGGGTAAACAATGGCTTGGAGGGCTGGGCGGGAACGGCGGAGATCAATTGGCCGGAACGCAGGACAAAACTACTTCTAGAGGCGTCTGATCTTTTCAGACATGCCTTTATCTTCGTGTCCGATCAGAGCTTCGATCCATCCTACCAGAGGGACTTCTTCTGTTTCGAGCCCATGTCCCACTTGGCCAACGGCCAGAACATGGCAGGTCTCGGCGGCCTGGTCGTGCTTGAGCCCGGCGAGAGCCTGAGCGGAAGCTTTCGCCTGACGCCGCAGGCCGGGACATGACAATCATAACTAGCCGCGAAGTGACAGTAGGGTGAATACGTCTGCGGAAATCGACGCGCTTCAAAACTTGTAAGTCAAGCAGGCTAGCTGCTACCATCCCGATACGCCATATCTGCGGGCTGCTTCCGTCAGCCGGCATGCCGTTGCTCTCCCTGTCGACTACAGAAGTCCGGCAATTGCGCCGGAACGGCGGAAAAGGCAGAAGAGCGGCAGCAACAGGGAGTATCCGTGTGGAGAAGCTCGACCGAATCATTCCCCTCCAGCGCAGTCCGGCCGCGGCCGAACGGGTGGCGAATCAGCTGCTGGAGTTGGTCCGTTCCGGTAATCTGAAAGCCGGGGATGTCCTGCCGTCCGAAAACGATCTCGCCGCAGCGTTCCAGGTGAGCAGACCTGTCGTGCGGGAGGCCCTGCGTGGCCTCGCCATCATGGGGGTCGTGGAAAGTCGCCAGGGTGGCCGCTGCTACGTCACCAATCTCGAAGTGTCCCGCCTGCTGGCTCCGTTGCAGTTCGTGATTTCGCTCGACGAAAGCAATGTGAACGCGCTGCACGAAGCGCGGCTGATCAACGAAGTGGGGCTGGTTCGCCTTGGCGCACCAAAGATCGACGACGCCACGATCACGCGGCTCAGGGAAATGGTCAGCGCAGGTTATTCGCTCACAAAAGACCCTGTCGGATTCCGTGTCCTTGATCTCGAACTGCACCAATCGATCATGAAGATTGCAGGCAACCCGGTCATGGAGGTGGTTGCCCTCAGCCTCTACGAACTGGGGATGGAGTTCCGTCGGGTTGCATCGGAGATGACCAACGTCCTGGATCGCAGCGCAGCTGAACACGATGCGATCGTTGAAGCATTGGCGCTTCGGGACCCCGATGCTGCGGCAGCAGCCATGCGGTCGCACCTGACCTCGATTAATCGCACCACGCTGGAAGCCATGCAGAGGGTGGGTGCGTCGGACAGCAAAACGTGGCTGGCGAAGATGCAATCAACCTAGCTTACAAGTTTACGGGTTGACAGGAAGCTGAATTTCTCTGATGCTTGGTCCGTACCGAAGGAGCGGTGCAGACAGGGAGGAATTCGCTTTGCTCAGGAAATTGATTGGATCCGTGGCCGTTGTGGCGGCCCTCGGGGCTGCCGGCAGTGCAGCCCTCGCGCAGGAAACTGAAGAACTCACCGTCGGTGCGATCTATCTCGACGCACAGGGCTTCTATGCCGGCGTCCGTAAGGGCGTGCAGGTTGGCGGTACTGAACTGGGCAAGAATGTCCAGATCATCGAGACCAATGCCGGCGGCGACGTCGGCAAGGAGGCATCGTTCATCGACCGTCTCGTGTCGGCGGGCGTGCAGGCGATTATTCTTTCGGCGGTATCTCCCGATGGCTCGGTACGCGCGATCAAGCGCGCCAACGAGGCGGGCATCCCGATCGTTTGCTACAACACCTGCATCAACGAAAAAGACATGAACGAGTACGTCTACGCTTACGCCGTGGGCGATCCCTTCGAATTCGGCTACAAGATCGGCCAGGTGGCCGCCGACGACTTCGTCAAGGCAGGCAAGACCGAACCGAAGATCGGCATCCTCAACTGCGAGTTCGTCGACGTTTGCGTCCAGCGTCGCCTGGGCTTCGAAAAGGCGTTGGGCGAGAAGGTGCCCGGCTTCAAGATCGTCTCGAACCAGGAAGCGACGATCCTCGACAAGGCGATCTCGACGGGCGAAAAGATCATCATCGCCAACCCGGACATCGATGCGCTCTGGGGTGAGTCCGGCGGCGCTGCGCTTGGTGCAGCCAAGGCCATCCGCAACACCAACAACGTTGGCAAAATCGCCGCTTATGGCTCGGACATGACGACCGAGATCGCCGGCGAGATCGTGGCGGGCGACGTGATGCGCGGCACCGTTGACGTTTCGGGCCAGGCGCTCGGCAAGCTGGCTCTGCAGCAGGCAGTCAAGGCCATCGAGAAGCAGCCCAAGGGCGAGATGATCGTGCCTAACCCGATCGATCTCTACACCACCGCCGATCAGGCTAAGGCCTGGCTCGAGGCCCATCCAGACGGTCTGCCGTAAGCGCACCCGCCGGATCGAAATGGAGCGACGCGCCTGCCGACGGCAGGCGCTCGCCAAGGTGTGGCGGGGCAAGGCCTCGTATCGTCCTGGAAAATCCGAAGGCGATGGAAATGAACTCTGCCGCTCCCGTTTCCCGGTCGGCGACGCCGATTGCCCAGGTTACCGGGGCCGTCAAGCGCTACGCCGGCGTGCTCGCGCTGGATCATGTCGATTTCGTCGTTCAGCCCGGTGAAGTGAGGGCCCTGCTCGGCAAGAACGGCGCCGGTAAATCGACCCTCATCCGCATGTTGACTGGCGCGGAAGCGCCCGACGAAGGCACCGTCAGACTGGCCGGTCAAGAACTCGAACAAGCCGGCGAGAACCGCACTCGTCAATCCGCAGCACTTGGCGTGCGACCTGTCTACCAGGAGCTCAGCCTCGTCCGGGACATGAGCATCGCCGAGAACATGTTCCTCGGGGTTTGGCCAAGGCGGCTGGGCATGCTCGATCATCAAGAGATGAACCGGCGTTCGGCGGAAGCGCTCGCAAACCTCGGCCTCCAAATAGACCCGTCGGCGATGATCGATTCGCTCAGCCCCGCCGAGCGGCAACTGGTCGAAATAGCCCGGGCGATGATGGGCGACCCGAAGCTTGTGATCCTGGATGAGCCAACGAGTTCTCTTGCGGCCGCGGAGGTGGAACAGGTTTTCGCGGCGGTCCGACGTGTCAAGCAACGAGGCGCGGCTCTGATCTATGTCAGCCACCGGATGAAGGAAATCCGCGAGATTGCCGACACCGCGACGATCATGCGCGACGGGAAGGCGGTCTCGACCCTCGACATACGTGCTGCGGATACGCGCGAGATCGTTCGCATGATGCTGGGTCACGACGAGAAGAGAGACGAAATGGTTGTCCCGCATGCGTCGGGACGGACCTTGCTGAGTGTCCGCAACATTGCCTACGCACCGAAGCTGGAAGACATCGGCTTTGACCTGGCCCAGGGCGAAGTGCTCGGTATTGCCGGACTGCTGGGTTCGGGGCGCACCGAATTGCTTCGCATCATTGCCGGGCTGGAGTCGGCGGACGCCGGCGCGATCATGCTGGATGGAGAAGACGTCACCAAAGAGAGCTGGAGCGGTATGCTGAAGCGCGGCCTCGGCATGACGCCTGAGAGCCGCAAGGATGACGGCATCGTGCCCCTGCTCGGCATCGATGAAAACACCGTCATCACCGATACCGGCTCAGTCGCTTCATATGGAATTCTGTCCGCCAGCAAGATAGCCGCCGCCACCCGAGACATTATCCAGCGCATGAGCGTGAAGGCGCCCACGACCGCGACGCCCATCGGCACCCTGTCAGGCGGAAACCAGCAGAAGATCGTCATCGGCCGCTGGGTCTATGCGGGATCCCGGCTGCTGTTGCTCGACGAGCCGACGCGCGGCGTCGATGTCGAGGCCAAAAGCCAGATCTACGCCATCATCCGCAAGCTAGCGGCTGACGGCAAAAGCATCATCTTCGTTTCCAGCGAAATCGAGGAACTCCCGAAAGTATGCGACCGCGTTCTCGTTCTTCGCGATGGACGCATAGTGGAAACTTTTGCGGCACCCAACATCGACACGGATGAACTGATGACCGCCAGCATCGCTGGCTCGTCGCATTGAGGCGGAATGATCATGGTCCAAGCTACGCCATCCACCCAGCGCAAGCCGCAGCGCCGTCTCGACTTCCAGCGGATGAACGAGATCGGCCTGCTGGTGGTGATCGCGCTCCTCTATCTGACGTTCTATTTCTACGCCAACAACTTCCTCACCTTCCGCAACCAGGTCTCGATCCTGCGCGACGCGGCCGCATTCGGCATCGCCGCCTGGGGCGCGACCCTGATCATCATCGCCGGCGAGATCGACATCAGTGTCGGGCCGATGGTCGCCTTCCTGTCGGTCTGTTTCGCCTTCCTGCTGAAGACCGAGGACATGCCGATGGCAATGGCCTTCATCCTGACGGCGGTCTTTGGATGCGCGCTTGGCGCGATTCCCGGCATCCTGCGCGCCTGGTATGACGTGCCATCCTTCATCGGCACGCTCGGTCTGTGGAGCGCGCTCGGCGGTATGGCGCTCTACCTGACCGACTCGGTTCCGGTCACGATTCCTCCCAACGACTTTCTCGACTGGCTCGGCGGCGAACTGTTCGGCATCCCGATCTCCGCGATCGTGATGTTCATCCTTTTTGGCATATTTGTCTTCATCAGCCGCAAAACAGCCTTCGGGCGCTCGATCTTCGCCATTGGCGGCAATGCCAGCGCGGCGCATCTTTCCGGCATCAAGGTCAAGAACATTCGCGTCGCGCTGTTCGCCATCGCGGGCGTGTTGGCTGCGATCACCGCCATACTGCTGACTGCCCGCAACGGCGTTGGCGATGCCAGCGTGTCGCGTAGCGGTCTCGAGTTCAGCGTGATCTCGGCGGTCGTCGTCGGCGGCACCGCGCTCAGCGGCGGACGCGGGTCCATCCTGGGAACTTTGCTCGGCATCTTCGTCATTTCGCTGATCGGCAACGGCCTCGTGCTGATGGGTATCAACTCATACCTTCAGCCCGTGGTGAGCGGTGTGATCATTGTCGCTGCAGTGCTCCTCAACATCCTGGCATCCAGATACGGCGCCCGACGCAACATCAAGGGCGCATAGTGAAAGAAGGGCAAGGAAACGCAGCCATGGCCGAAACGCCAAAGCCAATCGATTGCGACGTGCTGGTCATTGGCTCCGGCCCATCCGGCGCGGTATTCGCCAAGCGTGCGGCGGAGGCCGGCATGAGCGTAGTGTGTCTCGAGCAGGGCGACTGGGTGGACTATTCCAAGGCCATTTCCGACAAGCCCGGCTTCGAGCTGACGGCGCCGCGCGATTGGCAATACGTGCCAACAAAACGCAACCTGTCGGGCGACTATCCGATCTCGGTCGAGGACTCGGATATCATTCCGCTTTACTGGAATGGAGTCGGCGGCTCCTCCATCTCCTGGGCCGCCAACTGGATGCGCAATCTGCCCAGCGACTTCCGCGTCCGCACCTTGGACGGCGTGGCTGATGACTGGCCCATCAGCTATGAAGACCTGATGCCGCATTACGCGCGCACCGAACGCGAGTTTGTCGTCTCCGGGGTTGCCGGCGATCCGATGTACCCGGGCCAGGATGAACTGCTGCCGCCGGTCGATCTCACCAAAGCAGGACGCATGGTGGCCGCCGCACAGAATCGGCTCGGCTGGCATTGGTGGCCGGGAACTAATGCCATTGCTACCGTCCCGCGAAACGGCATGGAACCGTGCCAGCAGCGCACCGCATGCATGTGGGGTTGTGTCGAGAAGGCAAAGGCGTCTACCGACCGGACACACTGGCCCGAACTTGCCAGGCTCGGCGTCAGGCTCGTGCCGAATGCCCGTGTGACCCGCATCGAACTCGACAGGCAGGGACTTGCCCGGGGCGCTGTCTATGTGGACCGGAAAACCGGCCGCGAGCATCTCGCCAAGGCTGGCATCATCGTCATCGCCGCGAACGGCATCGGGACGCCGAGGCTGCTGCTGTCGAGCCGCATGCCGGGCAAGGAAGACGGCGTCGCCAACAGTTCCGGCCTTGTCGGCAAGCGGTTGATGCTGCACCCGACCGCTGCGGTTGTCGGCCTGTTCGACGCGCCGCTCGAAAGCTATCGCGGCGCCTGGGGGCAGGTCGCCTACACGCTGCAATTCTACGAGACCTCGCAGGAACGGGACTTCGTGCGCGGCTCCAAATGGAGCCTCCAGCCAACGGGAAGCCCGGCACAGATCGCTCGCCGGTGGCCATGGGGAGATGAGAACCAACTGTGGGGCGATGCGTTCCATGACGAATTCGCGCGGCGGTTCGGCCGATCCGTGTCATGGGGAATCATTTGCGAGGATCTGCCCGATGCGGAGAACCGGGTCGAGCTGGATACCGAGACGCCCGACGACACCGGCATGCCGGGGGTAAAGATCCACTACAAGACGGGTGAGAACTCCAAGCGGATGCTGCGTTTCATGGCCGAGCGCGCCAAGGAGTCGCTGACAGAGGCAGGCGCATACCGTACCGTCGTTGCTCCTCAGAGCCGCGAGTCCGGCTGGCACATCCTTGGTACCGCGAAGATGGGTGACGACCCGCGCGACAGTGTCGTCGATCGCCACGGCCGGAGCCACGACGTGGCCAATCTGTTCATCGTCGATGGAAGTGTCTGGCCCACTTCTGCAGGGGTCAACCCGACCGCTACGATCGCGGCATTCGCCTCGTGGAGCGCTGCGCATGTCGTCGCAAACCGGGCGAGCCAGAGGATGGCGTCATGAGCTCCGGATCACTGAGCGCCGCTGAACGCGACATCTTGGGAAGTCTAGCGGATGTGTTGATCCCGCCTGCTACCGGAGCGATTTGTGCCAGTGGGGCGGGCGTGAGCGGCGTGCTTCTCGATCAGGCCCAGTCCTATGCACCCGACCTGCCTGAGCGTCTGCGCGGAGTGATTGCGAAGGTCGGAAATCTTGGGCCGGCGCAAGCGCTCCAAGCTCTGAAGGCGAGCGACGGCGCGGCCTATGACGGATTCTGCGAAACGATCGCCGCAATCTATTTCCTGTCCCCACAGGTACGCGCCGCCGTCGGATTTCCGGGCCGCGAGCCCAAGCCCGCGCGTGTCGACGTGGCGGATCTCGAAGAACTTCTGTTGCCGGTTCTGGAAGCCGGCTTTGCTCCACGCACCGCCTAGAAAGGCCTCCATGCAACGCATCTGCTTTCTGCTCAAGGTCAAGCAGCATCTGCTGCAGGAATACCGTGAGACACATCGCAATGTCTGGCCCGATATGCAGGAGGCTCTGCGTGCGGCGGGCTGGTCCAACTACTCGCTTTTCTTGCGCGAGGATGGCCTACTGGTGGGTTATCTCGAAACGGACGACTTCGACAACGCTCGCGAAAAGCTTGCCGCCAGTGAGGTCAATCTGCGCTGGCAAACGGAAATGGCGCCGTATTTCGAGCAGCTCGAAGGACAGCGGCCCGACGAGGGTTTGACAATCCTGCCCAGCGTCTTCCATCTCGCTTGAGGCTGGCGCGATGCTCGAATGCAAGGGACCCATCGTTGCCGAACTTGCGAAGCAGGGCGCCGATGTCGTGTTCGATTACTTCGGCAAGTAACGACAACAACGTGTTTGTTAAACCGCAATAGACGGAGCAATGACCGTGAATTCAGATTTCCGGATAGCGGCTGTCCGCACCTACCTCGTCGAAAGCAGCGGCGATGGCGGCGATTATCATAGGCAGAAGCAGGGCCACTGGCTTATCGACAGCCTGATCAGCAATCCGATGTCGGCCTATCCCGAGTATAAGGCCAGCCGCACCAGCTGGGGCATCGGCGTCCTAGGCTCCATCGTTGTCGAGATCGAGACAGAAAGCGGCGCCACCGGTGTCGCTACGGGCTTCGGTGGCCCGCCGGCGCTTTGGCTCATCCGAAATCACTTCGGCCGCTTCCTGATCGGCCAAGACGCGCGCAACATCAATCGCATATGGGACCAGCTCTTTCGCGCCTCGATGTTCTACGGACGCAAGGGGTTGCCCGTCGCGGCCATCAGTGTCGTCGACCTGGCGTTGTGGGACCTCGTCGGCAAGGTGCGCGGCGAGCCGGTCTACAATCTGATCGGCGGGCTCAGCCGCGAGGAAATCAGCTTCTACTGCACAGGCCCGGCGCCGGATGCTGTGAAGGCCATGGGCTTCTGGGGCGGCAAGGTTCCCCTGCCTCACAGCCCGGCCGACGGCGAGCCGGGGCTGCGGGCCAATGTCGAGTTTCTCGCCGGTCATCGCGAAAGGATCGGGCCGGACTTCCCGCTGATGGTGGACTGCTACATGTCCCTCGACGTGCCTTATGCCATTCGTCTCGCCGAGGCATGCAAACCCTTGAATATCTACTGGTGGGAGGAGGCGCTTCATCCGGATGACGTCGAGGGCTTCCGGTTCATCAAGCAGGCTCACCCGACGATCCGCTGGACGACTGGCGAACACGAATATTCACGCTATGGATTCCGCCGGCTGATCGAGGAAAGACTGATCGATGTGCTGCAGCCGGACGTCATGTGGGTCGGCGGGCTGACCGAACTCCTCAGGATTTCAGCGCACGCCTCGGCCTACGACATTCCTGTCATACCGCACGGGAGCGGGCCATATTCGTATCATTTCATTGCCTCGCAGCCCCACTCGCCCTATTGCGAATATGTGGCGGCGAGCCCGGACGGCCGTTCAGTTCTGCCCGTATTCGGCAAGCTGTTCAGCAACGAGCCCATGCCGAAGGATGGCAAGCTCGTCGTTGGCGGCGCCGCTGGCTTCGGCATGGAAATCGCAGACCGCGCAATGCTGACGCCGGTTGAGTAGTCACGTCGTTGATGGTCGGGCACGTCCCTCGGCGAAGGATTTCTCCAGAAACTGTTTTACCGCCTGAACGTCGATCGTTCCGGTGGTTTCAACTGTCAGGACGGCCTCGCATCCGAATGGCTCGGCGCGGGCGGCCAGCGCGACAAGCTCTGTGGCATATTCGGCGCCGGGGTGTCCCGGAAGGCGGTTTGAGGCGCGAGCGGCGTAGCGGGCGCCGATCGTTTCCGGTGGCGCGGAACACCAGATCTCTGTGACCTTGTCGACGCCGGAACCGTCAATAAGTTCCTGAACGAATTCGCGCGGCTGGAAGCCGAACCAGGCATCCATGATCAGCGTGGTCCCGGCGGGAGCATCGCGCAGGATCGCGAACATCGCCTTCATGCTCGCGCGTCCGAGTTTGCGATTGAACGGGCGGTCAACGCCGTCGATCTCAGCCAGAAATGGTTCCTTGACCGCATCGAGCGACAGGAGAGGCCATCCCGTCTCACGGGCAAGGATGGCGGTAACACTGCTCTTTCCGCTTGCCGGTACGCCGTTCACCATCACCAGTCGCTTGGGCAGCGGCTGGGGCAGGGCCGCGAGCGCTGCGCCGATCACACCGGCGTCGTCGCCGAGCTTGGCCCCGACGATTGCGTAGGTGAACCAGGGCGAGGTCTCGACGTGATCCAAAAGAGCGGAGACCATAGCATTTCCGAGGCCGCCACCGATGACGACCATCTCGGGGGCGATCGCCGCGGCAAGGCCGTTGATCGCGGCGCGCAGCGGCGAAGCCCATGCACGCAACACTTGCGTCGCCACCGCATTGCCGGCGTCGCGGCCGGCAAGAAGATCGGCCGCCGTCGTTGAAGAGGGCAGGCCGGCATCCTGGATGTGACGGCGAAGCGACGTGCCCGAACTCTGCGTTTCCACGCAGCCCCGCCGGCCGCATTTGCATGGCAGTCCCGACGGGTCGACGACGATGTGGCCAAGCTGGCCCGCCACGCGCGCGCCCCTGAATATGGCTCCGTCGGCAAGCACCGCTCCGCCGATGCCCGTACCGATCGTCAGCATGGCCACGTGACGTTTTCCAGCAGCGGCTCCGCACCGCGCTTCCGCGACCAGAGCCATGCTGCCGTCATTGTCGATCACGACTTTGCGCTCGAAGCGCGCTTCGATGCGTTCGCAGACTGGAAGACCGGACAGATCCACATATCCGCCGGACAGAACGCGCCGCGCGGCGAAGTCCACCTGGCCGGGTACGCCTATCCCGATCCCCTCAACGGTCGGATCGTCGATTTCCGCAATCAGGGACTCGACCCGGCTGAGGACTTGCTCGGGATCGGAAGAGCTTTCCGACCGGGCGCGCGCAAGGATCCGGCCATCGACGGCCACCCGTGCGGCACGGATGTTCGTGCCGCCGATATCCACGCCAATTGCGGTGCGCGTCATGGCTGCCTTCAGGCCACTTTTGCTGCCGGCGCGCGATGGCGCGCGATGATCGCCTGCAGTTCGCGCAATCTGGGCACGGCGATCGTCTCCAGCTTCTGGCGCGTGACGGCGCGATCAAGCGAGATGCAGTCCTTCCACAGCGAGCGGCCTGCGATGACGCCAGAGGCGCCATTGGCCATGGCAGTCTCGACCTGGGTCAGGAAGGTTTCGTGGTCGACGCCGGCGGAGAGTACCGCCCAAGGCACGTTGCCAGAGAGGCGCGTCACCGCCGCGCACGACTCCGCCGAACCAGGGTACGGCAGCTTCAGGACTTTCGACCCAAGGTCGAGACAGATTTTCGTGCCGCCCTGAATCAATTCGGGAATCCTCGCCTGATACTCGGCCTTGCTTTCGCCTTCGACCTGATAGGTCAGGAACTCGACGACGAGAAGAAGATCCTCCTGCGCGAAGTCCGCTATCACCTGCTTCAGGATGTCGATGTTGTGCGCATTGGCCTGCGGAATATCCGACCGCAGGTAGACCATGATCTTGCCGCCCGTCCCGCCAAGCGCACGGACCTGTCGTGCGCCGATGCCCTCCACCAGCTTGGACAGGCGGTATCCTTCCGGCGACGTATCCCAGCCCGACGCATCGAGCCCGATCAGCAGCGCCGTGCTGCGATCGATGATGCCGTCGTCAACGAGTTGCGGCACCGCGCAGATGGGATCGACCAGCACGCAGGACGCGCGGCTCGCCAGATAGCTGGTGATGTCCGCCTTCGTATGGCCGAGAACGTCATTGCCGATCTTTGCCTGTTCGGCGGGGTCGGCCGACAGCAGGGTCCGCATTCCGCCCCGCTGGTCACAGGCGATCACCATCATCGCGCCGTCGTTGCCGCAGATCTGCTGATAGCCGCGTCTCTCGGCTGTCGTCATGGGAGCCATGTCTCGGTCCTTCGTTTTTTTTCGGGCTGCGATTGCGCAACGATCAGTTTCAAGTTAGATGTAACATATTGCTGAAAGGAATTTCAAGCTGTCGTCCAACCCTGCACAGAGCCAAATCGCGTCGCGGTCGCTTCTGCATACGGTTGCGAAGCTGCACTACGTCGAGGACCTGAGCCAGGTGGACGTTGCCAAGCGCCTCGCATTGTCGACAGCGACTGTATCGCGCCTGCTTCAGAGGGCGCGCGCCGAGGGGATCGTACGCATCGAAGTGCGCGATCTTCCGGCTCCTGACGAACTTGCCGAACGCGTTGCGACAACCCTCACGCTGAAGAATGTCGCAGTGATCGAAGCTACGGGCGCCGGGGCTCTCGCATCTCTCGCCGCTCCAGTCGGAGACATGCTGCGCAGCGCCGAGCTCGGGAACGGGTCGGTTCTCGCGATTGGATGGGGCCGTGCGGTTCGTGCGGTCATCGAGGCAGGACTGCCGGTTGCGCCAGGAGCGATCACTGTGTCGGCGACGGGAGGAATGCAGCAGCATCAGCCGCATTTCCAGGTCAACGAGTTCGTTCGGCTCGCTGCGGTGCAACTCGGTGGGACGCCGTGCTTCGTCTACGCTCCCTATCTGCCGGCGGCAGCCGCGCGCAAAGCGTTTCTGTCCGATCCGGCCATCGCCGACAGCATCGCCTTGTGGGACAGGGTCGATGTCGCGCTTGTGGGCGTCGGTCTGCCTGGCGCACTGGCAACCTCAGACGTCCCACGTCATCCCCAAGCAGTCGGGGATGTGATGCGCCACTATTTCGACGCCGAAGGCACCCTTCTAGACCGGGAGACCGAAAATCGGATGATCTCAATGTCAGTCGATCAATTGCGTCGTACGCCGCTCGTCATTGGCGTTGCGGTGGGTGAGGCAAAGGCCGTGGCAATCCGCGCTGCGGCAAAGGCAAAGCTCATTTCGGCGCTGGTGACCGATATCCGTACAGCAGAAAAACTGCTGGAGACCTCGGAATGACAATCCACCAATTTTGCGGCGCGGAAATTTTCATGTTTGCTCGCACAAATCGATTGACAGCAGTGCAGGGTCTGCGCCTTAATTCGGATGCGTCGAGCGGAGGATGCGAAGACGTGGATACCCTAAGGGTGTCACGGAGGAAGAAAGCACCATCACCGTTTCCACTTCGCGGTCCGCAAGGCGGCCGCGTGATCGCCTTGAGACGGAGTGTTTTCTAGGAATATCGACGGTTCGGAGAGATCCGGCCGGAATTCGGTAGCACTATCTGCGGCGGTCGCCGGCCGGCGTAGGGCTCACAAAGGGAGGAGTACCATGGAGCGTCGTTCAGTTCTTAAGTCCGCGGTGGCAATGGCCGCCGTCGCGGCAGTCGGTGCAGGGACAACCTCGGCATCGGCGCAGGAGAAATATTCCATCGCGCTGATACCGGGCCTGACCACCGATGCCTTCTACATCACCATGCGCAAGGGCGCGCAGGCGGCAGCCGACGCGCTCGGCGCCGAGCTGATCTTCCAGGGCGGCCCGGAGTTCAATCCGGTCGTCCAGGTTCCCGTCATCGACGCGATCATTGCGCGCAAGCCTTCGGCGTTGTTGATCGCGCCGACCGACGTGACGCAGCTTGTCGAGCCGCTGCGCAAGGCGCATGACGCCGGCATCCCGGTTATCACAGTCGATACCTTTATCGGCACCGGCAAATACCAGACCGGCGCCGGCGATGCCGACTTCCCGCTCTCCTACATCGCGTCCGACAACATTCTTGGCGGCAAAATGGCAGCACGCGCGCTGGCCAACGCGATCGGCGGCGAAGGAAAGGTCTACGTCTCGAACGTGAAGCCGGGCGTTTCCACGACAGACCAGCGCGAGGAAGGCTTCAAGACCGCGATGGCCGAGGAGTTCCCGAAGATCACGGTGCTGGAGACGCAGTTCAACGAGAACGACGCCAACAAGGCGGCGAGCCAGTTGCAGGCGGTGTTCGCCCGCAACTCCGACCTGAAGGGCGTGTTCGGCGCCAACCTGTTCTCCGCACTCGGCGCCGGCAACGGCGTGCAGCAGGCGGGCCAGACGGGCACGATCAAGGTCGTGGCCTTCGACGCGCCGACCTCGATCGTCGAGAACATCAAGTCGGGCCTCGTGGACGTCGCCATCGCGCAGCATCCGGCGACCATCGGCTACTATGGTGTTGTGTCGGCCTTCGCGCATCTGACCGGACAGGCGATCCCGGTGGCTATCGGAACGGGCTTCACGGTGATTGACAAGAACAACGTCGACAATCCGGACGTCGCCAAGTTTATCTACTCCGACTGATCTACCTCCCGAGACTGGCTCCCCGCGTTTAGCGCGGGGGGCCGGCCATCACACAATTCGACTGCGTTGTCGGGGCCAGACTCCTGAACGCGTCCGCTGCTCCGAAGAGGGGAGCCCATGGCAGCTTCCGAACCGCACGCATCGACCGCCGGCGCTACAGGCGATGACAATCATGGCCGACCGCAGGCCGATCACGCCGATACCGCAAAGACACTGGTCCAGCGCATAGCCGATCTACGGGCTTGGCTGTTCCTTGCGGCGCTTGTGCTTGGCTTCGAGGCCTGGGCGCGCATCGATTTTGGCGGGACATTCATCCTGAACCCGTTCAACCTTCAGTCCATTGCGATCTTCGCGGTTGCGCCGCTTCTGCTCGCCACGGGACAGACCTTCGTCATCATATCAGGCGGCATCGACCTCTCCCTGGGATTCATCATGGGGCTTGCGGCCGTCGTTGCCGCGCACACCATCAACGCCTTCACGCCAGGCCTCGGCATGCCGCTGGCTGTCCTGCTGGGCTTCATGATCGCCGTGCTGGTCGCTGCCGTACCCGGTACGATCAACGGCCTGCTCGTGTCTCGTCTGCGCGTGCCGCCTTTCATCGGGACGCTCGGCATGTTCGGCGTGGCGCGCGGCGTGGCTTTCCTGTTCGCAGGCGGGACGACAGTCCCGGTCCAGAATTCACTGTTCGCGGCGATCGGCAATGGCCGCTTGATGGGCGTGCCCTACATCGTCATCATCACTGCCGTCTTCGTGCTGATCATGCACTATCTGCTCAGCCAGACGCGCTTCGGTCAGCACAATTATGCCATCGGCGCCAACACGCAGGCGGCGAGGCGGGCCGGTATCGACATCAAGTCGCATCTGCTACGCCTCTACATCCTGTCGGCCTGTTGCGCGGGACTTGCTGGCGTGCTCTATGCGGCGCGCTTCAACGCTGGCGCGGCACAGGCCGGCGAGCCGTTGCTGCTTGACAGCGTGGCAGCCGTGGTGATCGGCGGAGCCAGCCTGTTCGGCGGGTCTGGCACGATCATCGGCACTGTCGCCGGCGCTTTCGTCATCGCGGTCATCCAGTACGGTCTCGTCTTTGTGAACGTCGAACCGTTCTGGCAGTTCATCAGCGTCGGCATCGTCATCATCATCTCGGTGCTGATCGATCAGGCACAGCGCCGGTTCAGCGGAGGTCGCCAGGATGAGTAGCGTCGCACCTCTCCTCGAAGTCGCCAATCTGTCTAAGCACTTCGGGGCGGTTCGAGCCTTGCACGACGTGTCGATGGCAGTGCACCCCGGAGAGGTGGTCGCGCTCGCCGGTGACAACGGCGCCGGCAAGACCACGCTGATCAAGGCAATCTCCGGCGTCTATCGCCCGACTTCCGGCGAGGTCAAGCTGAAGGGCGAGACGGTCGATTTCGGCACGCCACAGGAGGCGCGCGACAAGGGGATCGAGACGATCTACCAAGACCTTGCGCTGGCCGACAATCTGACGATCGGCGGCAACATCTTCCTCGGGCGCGAGCCGATGCGGCGTGCGTTCGGATTCCTGCCCGTGCTCGACCGCAAAAAAATGGCGGATGCTGCGCGCAAGACGATGGCCATGCTCGATTTCCACGTGTCGCGCACGGAGGCGCCCGTCTCGAATTTCTCCGGCGGCCAGCGGCAGGCTGTCGCCATCGGCCGTGCTGTCTACTGGGACGCGCAAATCCTGATCATGGACGAGCCGACCGCAGCTCTCGGCGTGCCCGAGCAGCGCAAGGTCATTTCGCTCATTCATCAACTGAAGGCGCAAGGCCGGGGCGTGATCTTCATCTCGCACAATCTGCAGGACATCTTCGCCGTGTCCGATCGCATCATCGTTCTGCGCCGCGGCGTAAAGGCGGGCGAGCGGAAAATTTCCGAAACGACCCATGACGAAGTGGTCAAGCTCATGGTCGGCGGCTGAGGCCATGCGTGCCGGACTGCATGCTGGTCCGGCTGGCCGGCCCCGTGGGTCGGCATCCGGGCGGTCAGGCAGAACCGCGCAATATCAGGTCGCCATTGACCAGCACATGCTCGCCGGGCGGACGGGTCTCACCGGGCGTATGCGCGATGTCGATGCGGGTGAGCAGCATGTCGAGCGCGAGGCGGCCCATCTCGGCGGTGTTTTGTTGAACCGTCGTCAGCGGCGGCCAGATATATTCCGAGAGCGGCTGGTTGTCGTGACCGGCGACCCGCAGGTCGCAGTCGGGCGTTATGCCCACCTTCAAGCCTGCCTGGTTGAGCGCTGCGAGCACGCCGAAGGCGATGCGGTCATTGCCGCACAGCACGACTTTCGTGGGGAACCCGCCCTCGCGCAGGATGCGCGACGCCTCGTCGAAGGCGTAGCGCTCGAAGTCCCAGTCCTCGGAATGTGCGACCGGAATGATGACTGGCTCCAGGCCGCGCCGCCGCATGGTCTCGATATAGGCGTTGCGGCGACCGGGAGCGTTGGAATTCACCCATGGCATATCGAAATAGCAGGGCGGCTCCCCGAACCGTGTGAGGTAGTCGGTTATCAGCGCCATGGACTGCCCGTTGTTCGTCCCGACGAAATCCTCTTCCTCGTCGAAAGGTGCGTCGATGAAAATGACCGGGATGTTCCTTGCCAGCGTCTTGACCTTGTTCCGATGCGCCGGGTCTCCGCCAACGGGCGCCATGATGACGCCGGCAACGTTGAGCGAGGAAAGCGTCTCCAGCGCTTCGGCCTCGAGTTCGGTCTTTCCATCCGAAGACAGCACGAAGGGAAGGTAGCCGAGCGCCGTGGCCTGGGATTCGATGCGACGGCGAAGGCCGGTGTAGAACGGGTCGAGGGAACTCGGGAGGATAAGCCCGAGGATCTTGGTGCGACGCCGGTTGAGATTGACCGCGAACAGGTTGGGGCGAAAACCCGTCTCCTTGAGGCCGGCCTCGATCTTTTCGCGCAGCTTGGGGCGAACCGACGCGGCGTTCTGGAAATACTTCGACACCGTCGGCCGCGACAGGCCGATCGCCTCGGCAAATTCCTCCATCGTCCGGATCTGTCTGGGTTTCACGGGTCTTGCCTCTGCGCTTCGCGACGTGCATCCCGCGCGGGTCGAAAGCAACGCTGCCATTCGTTTGCAAAAGGATCAACTATTTTGTCGCGAGACAATAAAAAAATTGGCGCGGACCAACAAAATTGGCGGCTTTCGTGACTGGGACGAGCGATCGAAGGCCTGCGATCGGGTCGATGGGCGAGCTGCTCGTCGAGTTCGTCTGCGCAGAGAAGGACGGGCACAATCTCCGCGCCTCGACCTATGCCGGGCCCTACGCGTCCGGCGCGCCTGGTATCTTCATTGATCAGGCGGCGCGCGTCGGCGCAAGCACGATTTTTGCCGGCGCGGTCGGCGGCGATGCGTTTGGGCAGGTTCTGCTCGACCGCTTCGGTTCGGTCGGCGTTTCGCAGGCGCTTGTCCGCACCGTCGCGGGCATACCGACCGGTTCGGCTTTCGTCTCCTACAATTCCGATGGCAGTCGCGACTTCGTTTTCAACATCGCGCATTCGGCGGCCGCGCATCTGCCTATCGGCGGCGAGGCGATCGACGCCTTCGCGGACTTCGGTCTCGACGCGTTTCACATCTCCGGCTCGACGCTCGGAGATTCCCGGATGGCTGCTGCCGCCTTGCATGTCTGCACTGCACTCCATGAACGCGGCGTCGCGATCTCCTTCGATCCGAACGTGCGCAAGGAATTGCTGGCCGACCCGGCCTATATCGATACCGTTCGGGCGCTGCTTGCCATCTCGACGTTCGTGCTGCCGAGCGTCGAGGACGCAGCCGTCCTGTTTCCGGGAGAGAGTTTCGAGTCGTTCTCCCGGCGTTTCCACGAAGCCGGCGCACGCTACGTCGTGCTGAAGCGCGGCGAGGCCGGATGTATCGGTTCGGAGGCCGGCGGGAACATCGAGTCGTTCGACGCCCACGCGGTTGAGGTCGTCGACCCCACAGGCGCGGGCGACTGTTTCTGCGCGACCTTTGTCGCGCTGGCGACGTCTGGGCGATTTTCCTTTCGCGACGCGCTGCGTTTCGCCAATGCGGCGGGTGCGCTGGCGGTCGGCAAGGTCGGCCCGATGGAAGGCAACAGTTCGCTCCGAGACATCGAAGCGTTTCTCGAGAGCCGGGCATGATGGACCTTGGCGAAATCGTTGCGGCAAATCGCGCGGGCGAGCCGCGCGGCATTCCGTCGTGGTGCACCGCTCACCCGCAGACACTGAGAGCGATTTTCCATGCCTATCGGGACGATGACAGCCCGATCCTGGTGGAAGCCACCTGCAACCAGGTCAACCAGTTCGGCGGCTATACCGGGATGACTCCGGCCGCGTTCCGCGTCTTCGTTGAAGCGCTCGCTCGGGACGAGGGCGTCGATCCCGCGAGACTCGTTCTCGGCGGCGATCATCTTGGTCCGAATCCGTGGAAAGCGGAATCGGCAGCGAGCGCCATGGCCAAGGCGCGCGATCTGGTCGCCGCGTATGTCGACGCAGGCTTCCGAAAGATACATCTCGACGCCTCGATGGCCTGCGCGGACGACGGCGTGCTGGCGGAAGCGACGATCGCTGCGCGCGCTGCCGATCTTTGCGCGATGGCCGAGGGCAGGGGCAAAAGTGATCTTGTCTATGTCGTGGGGACCGAGGTGCCGATCCCCGGCGGGGAGACCGAGGCACTGGACGCCCTGGCAGTCACCTCTGCCGAAGCAGTCGCCGATACGTGGTCGCAACATCAGCAGGCCTTTGCAGCCAAAGGTGTTTCGGCGGCGCTTGAACGCGTCGTTGGAATCGTCGTCCAGCCGGGTGTCGATTTCGGCAACGACATGGTGTTTTCCTTCGATGCCGCGAAGACCGTTGCGCTGTCGGCGTCGGTTTCCAACTTGCCCGGCATTGTCTTCGAGGCGCATTCCACCGACTACCAGTCACAACAGGCGCTTGGCGATCTCGTGCGCAGCCATTTCGCGATCCTCAAGGTCGGGCCGGAACTGACATTCGCTTTTCGTCAGGCGATGTTTGCGCTTGCCAGAATCGAAGAGCTTCTGGCGGTTCCGGAACCATCCAATCTGGTCACGGTGCTGCGCGACGAGATGCTTGCAAACCCTCGCGACTGGCGCGCCTACGTGGCGACTGGCGAACGCGAGAGCCAGATGATGCTCCATGGGCTTTCGGACAGGGTGCGCTACTACTGGCCGCGACACGCGGTGCAGGCGGCGCTCGACCGTCTCCGGAAAAACGTCATTGCGGCAAGGCCGGAACCGGGCATCGTGGCGCAGGTGACGGGTGGTCTCGTCGATCCCACGATTTCGGCGGATGAACTGCCTCGGTGGATGGCAAGAAACATGGTGGGCGATGTCGTGCGAAAATATCGCGCGGCCGCCAGTGAAATGTGATCAGGAGACGTAGGCGTGCCAAGAAAAGCGGATCGGAGATTGCGCGTCGGCGTTTTGGGGTGCGGGCCCATCGCACAGGCCGCGCACTTCGAGAGCTGCACAAAGGCGGCCAACGTCGATCTCTACGCCATATGCGATGTGGCTGACGACCTTCGTGCGCGCATGGCCGCGACCCACGCGCCGCAAAAATCCTATGCCGACTATGACGCCATGCTTGCGGATCCCGACCTTGAGGCGGTTATCATCGCGACGTCGGACGCCTTTCACGTGCCCGCGGCGATCCGCGCGCTGGAGGCCGGCAAACATGTGTTGTGCGAGAAGCCGGTGGCGACGAGCGTGGAGGCTGCGGAGGAACTGGCGGCTGCTGTCGCGGCGAGCGGCAAGGTGGTTCAGGTCGGCCACATGAAGCGCTTCGACGCTGGCCTGCAAGCCGCTCGGGCCTTCATCGACGATGGCATGGGCGAGATGACCGCGCTGAAGGCGTGGTATTGCGACTCCACGCACCGCTACCCGATGACTGACGCCGTGCAGCCGCTGATGGTGACGAGCGCGAATGCCAGAAAGCCCAAGGAAGATCCGAAGGCGAATCTCAACCGCTACTACATGCTGGCGCATGGCAGCCATCTGGTCGACACGGCGCGCTACTTCGCCGGCGAGATCGTCGCGGTCGATGCGCGTCTCAGCATGCGCGGCGGCATGCGCTGCTGGTTCGTCGATGTCGAGTTCGCCAACGGTGTGCTGGGCCACCTCGACCTGACGGTTGCCGTGCGCATGGACTGGCACGAGGGTTTCCAAATCTATGGCCAGAATGGCTCGGTAGTCGGCAAGACCTATAACCCCTGGTACTACAAGACGAGCGAAGTCGACATTTTCCATGAGGCCGAGGGCGGCTCGCGGAGGGTGCTCGGCGCCGACGGGCACTTTTACCGGCGGCAGCTCGAAGGTTTCGCGTCGGTCATCCTCGACGGTGCGACGATGACGGGAGCGGATGCTGGGGACGGCGTCGCCTCGGTGCGGGCGATGGTTGCGATCGCGCGCTCGGCCGAAAGCCGCAAGCCTGTGCGATTGGCTGACGTGTCGGGCGAAGTGTGATGCGACTCGGTATTTTCGCCAAGACATTTCCGGGCAGCGAGCCGGCGGTCGTTCTCGATGCGGTGAGGGCGGCCGGCTTTTCGACCGCGCAGTATAATTTTGCATGTTCAGGTCTGCCGTCGATGCCGGAAGCGGTGTCATCGGAAGTGGCGGATGCTATCGCGGCTGCTTCCAGGAAGAGCGGCGTCCAGCTCTGCGCCGTGTCAGGCACCTACAATATGGCGCATCCCGATCCCACGGTGCGAGCAGACGGACTGCGGCGGCTTGAGGTGATAGCATCTTCCTGCGCGGCAATCGGGACCGACATCGTCACGCTCTGCACCGGCACGCGCGACGCGGAAGACCAATGGCGGCACCACCCGGACAACGGCTCGCCGGAGGCCTGGCGCGACATGGTTGCGGAAATGGAGAAGGCAGCGGCGATCGCCGAGCGCCATGGCATCCGGCTGGGCATAGAGCCGGAACTGGCCAACATCGTTTCCTCCGCGCCTCTCGCACGCCGTCTGCTCGACGAGATCGGTGGCGACAGGCTGGTGATCGTGCTTGATCCGGCAAACCTGTTCGAGGTTGCCGATCTCCCGGAGCAGCGCCGGCTGGTCGACGAAGCGATCGACTTGCTGGCGCCCGATATCGCGATGGGGCACGCGAAGGACCGTAACGCTGACGGCAGTTTCGCGACGGCCGGCAAAGGCGTGGTTGATTTCCGGCACTACATAGGGCGGCTGCGGTCTGCGGGTTTCGATGGCGATCTCGTGGCGCATGGGCTCGATTCGGGCGAGGCGTCGGGCGTCGCGAAATTCCTGCGCGATCTGCTGTGATGAAACGGGACGAGTTCAGGCGGTTCACGATCGAGCGCGATGGGCTTGCGCTTGCCGCCTACGATTCCGGCGGCGAGGGTTTGCCCGTCGTTTTCCAGCATGGGCTCTGCGGCGATATCGGGCAGGTGGCGGAAGCGTTTCCGGACAAACCCTATTTAAGGCTCATTGGGCTTGAATGCCGTGGCCATGGCGCATCGCCGGCAGGGCAGGACGCGTCGATCGCGAGATTTGCCGATGACGTGGTCGCGCTGATCGAAACGATCGGAGCACCGGTAGTGCTCGGGGGCATTTCGATGGGGGCGGCGATATCGAGTCGCATCGCGGCGAAACGGCCGGACCTGCTACGCGGGCTGGTGCTGGCGCGGCCGGCATGGGTGGCGCAGGCCGGGCCGGAGAACATGCGGCCGAATGCCGAGGTCGGCGCGCTTCTTGCAAAGCTGCTGCCTAGCGAGGCGCGCGCGGCGTTCGAGGCGAGCGAAACTCATGCGATGCTGGCGAGGGAAGCGCCCGACAATCTCAAGTCGCTGATGGGATTTTTTGAGCGTGAGCCGGCCGATGTGACGGCGCAGCTTCTGACGCGTATTTCGGGTGACGGTCCAGGCATCTCCGAGGAAGAATTGACCGCGCTCGACGTACCAACGATGGTCCTCGCCACCGAGCGGGATGTCATCCACCCGATGGCGCATGCGGAGCGACTGGCGGCCCTGATACCGGCGGCGAAACTGGTCGAGATCACGCCGAAGGGCGTCGATAAATCCGCTTATATTTCCGAATTCCATGCGGCGCTCAGCGCCTTCCTGAAAGGATTTTGACCATGCCGGCCACCGACTGGCTCTCCAGACTGCCAACCGACCGCCTGATCGCGGAGTATTCGATGTGGTCTGCCGATCTCATCCGCCTCGCTGACGATGTCGTGCGCATCGAGGGACACGCCGACATCCTGCACATCGATGTGGCCGACGGGCACTTCGCACCGGCGCTGCTCTTCTTTCCCGACCTCGTCGCCAGGCTGCGCGGCGCGACCGACATTCCGATCCACGTGCACCTGATGGTGGCCGACGCGGTGCTGGTGTCGCAGGTCGAGCAGTTCGCTGATGCAGGCGCAGACCTGATCAGCATCCATGCCGAGAATACGTCGGTCGCCAACGAGGCTCTGTCGGTGATCAAGGCGCGCAGGCTTGCCGCCGGGATCGTGTTGCGCGTCGAGACGCCGGTGGTTGCGTGCAAGCCCTATCTCGACCGCGTCGATTTCCTGACGTTGCTCGGCACCGCAATCGGCGTGAAGGGGCAGGGGCTCGACCCCGCCGCGACCGACCGGCTGCTGGAAGCCAAGTCGCTCATCTGGGACAGCGGCCGGCGCATCGTGCTCGCCGCCGATGGTGGCATTCGCGAGCATACCGTGCCGGAACTGTGCGCAGCCGGAGCGGAGACTGTCGTGCTGGGGTCATTGGCCTTCGGTACGGAGAATCTCGCAGCCCGAATGAAGTGGCTGCACGACCTCTGATTTTTACGCGAGATAATATTTTAATTGACGGGCAGAAGCATCGTTCATAGTCTCGACTCAGAGTGCGAAAAGCATCGTTCAGGGAGGAATGAATGGGTGAGCTTTCAGGCAAGGTCGTGCTTGTCACCGGCGGCAGTTCGGGCATCGGCCGGGCCATGGCGCGCGCCGCAGATGCGGCTGGAGCGCGGGTTGCGCTGGCGGGGCGCTCAGCCTCAAGGCTGAATGAAGTCGCGTCAGGGCTCCGCAACGAGGCCTTGCCTCTCGCCGCCGACCTGACCAAGCCGGAAGAAATCCGGCGTGTCGTTGACGAGACGATTGCCCGTTTCGGCCGGATCGACATCCTGCTGCCCAACGCGGGCATCTACATTCCCGGCGAAGTGGCGGAAGGCGACCCGGATGCATGGGACGAATTGATGGCCATCAACGTGAACAGCGTCTTCCGGCTGGTTCACGCCGTGCTGCCCGGCATGATCAAGCAGGAGGGCGGCCACATCCTCATCACGTCCTCGATCTCCGGACATGAGGCGATCCACTGGGAGCCGATCTATTCGGCGTCCAAGCATGCCATCCAGTCTTTCGTGCACGGATTGAGGCGGCAGGTGGCAAAGCACAACATCCGTGTCGGCGAGATCGCTCCCGGCGTCGTGCTCAACGAGCTTTGGGGCTATACAGACCCTGCGGCGATCGAGGCCAAGGTGCAGGCGCGCGAGGGTCTGAGGTCCGAAGACGTCGCCGACGCGGTGCTGTTCATGCTGACGCGTCCCGCAAACGTAAACATCCGCGACCTGGTGATCCTGCCGCACAATCAGGACATCTAGTCGTGGGCCGATTCGACTATGTGATCGTCGGCGCAGGCGCCGCGGGCTGCGTGCTCGCCAATCGCCTGAGCGAAGATCCACGGGTTCGCGTTGCGCTGGTCGAGGCTGGTCCTGACAGGAACGCGCGCAAGGCGATCGTGCGCATACCGTTGGCGATGGTCACGTTCATGGCACCCGCGCTCGCCTTTCTCGGCGGGCCGAAATTCATGTCGTGGTTCGAGACCGAGCCCGAACCCGGCCTGCAGGGACGGTCCATCGCGCTGCCGCGCGGCAAGGGAACGGGCGGCTCCACGAACGTCAACGGACAGATATTCATCCGGGGCCAGCGCGAGGACTTCGACGGCTGGCGCGACCTCGGCAATCCGGGTTGGGGCTTTGACGATCTGCTGCCCTATTTCCGCAAGCTGGAGCGTTTCGAGCCTCTGGCCGACAGGATTTCGGGAGAACGCATCCGGTTCGACGGGAAGCCGTTCCATACCGGTATCGATCCCGCCTATCACGGCACGGACGGGCCGTTGAACATAGCGCCGCTGCGCAGCGTCAATCCGCTTGCCTTCGCCTATCTCGAAGCGGCGCGTCTGGCCGGCCATCGGCTCAATCCCGATTTCAATGGCGAACGTCAGAACGGCGTCGGGCTTTACACGTTCACGCAAAAGAATGGAGAGCGCGTCACCGCTGAAGGCGCCTATCTGGACCCGGTACGCAATCGGTCGAACCTGACAGTCCTTTCGGAGACGGAGGCAACCAGGATACTCTTCGACGGGCGGAAGGCGGCCGGCCTGGCATGGCGACGTGGCGGTGAGACCGGAACGCTGGAGGCGCGCGAGATCATTCTCGCCGCCGGCTCCTTCGTATCGCCTCATCTTTTGATGCTGTCCGGAGTTGGTCCCGCGGCCGATCTGAAGCGGCACGGGATAGAGGTCATTCAGGACCTGCCGGGCGTCGGCCAGAACCTTCAGGACCATCTGGACGTCACGCTTGAATATCGGGCGAAGTCGACCATGCCCTACGGCCTTTCCTGGAAGGCGCTTCCACGCAACGCGCTGCATGTCGGGGACTGGCTGTTTCGCAGGCGCGGATTGTTCTCGTCGACGACGGGCGAGGGGGGTGGTTTTGTCTCCACCGATCCCGCGAGCGAGCGTCCCGATGTCCAGCTTTTCTTCTGCACAGGGCGCGCCAACACCCAGGCCGCGTCGGGGTTCACCGGGCATGGTTTCCTCATGCATGTCTGCCAGCTTCGGCCGGGCAGCATCGGCCGGGTGAGCCTGAAGAGCGCCAGCACGGACGACAAGCCTTCCATCATCTACAATTTCTTCCGCGGCGACAGCACGATGGATGTCCTGCGCGAGGGAATCCGGCTTGCTCGCCGCATCATGGCGCAGAAGCCGTTCGAGCCGCATCTCGATGCGGAAGTCGATCCGGGTCCGGATGTCCAGTCCGACGGCGCTCTCGACGCCTTCATCCGCGAGCGGGTCGGCACGCTGTTCCATCCCGTGGGAACCTGCGCGATGGGGCGCGGCGATGGCGCCGTGGTGGACCCGCAGACGCTGAGGGTTCATGGAGTGGCCGGCTTGCGCGTGATCGACGCATCTATCATGCCGACAATCGTTTCGGCCAACACCGTCGCGGCCACCTATTGCCTCGCGGAAAAGGGCGCCGATCTAGTAAAAGCTGAAGACAGGGCGGTCCCGAAAGCTGCCTAAGGAGGAAACCAGAATGTCGGATTTTGCCGGCAAGGTCGCGCTTGTCACTGGCACAACGGGAATTGGGCGCGCGGTTGCGCTTGGCCTCGCACGACAGGGCGCATCGGTTGTCGCGCTTGGCATAGACGGGAAAGGCAATGCGGAACTGGCCGCTGCTCACTCGGCGGTTCGGGTGCGCACAACCGATGTCGCCGATCCGGCGCAGGTCGAAGCGGCTTTGCGAGAGGTTGAGCAGGAGTTCGGCGGGCTTGACGTGATCGTCAATGCGGCGGCCGTCCATCCTTACGGAGACGCCGTTTCCACCGATCCGCAAACCTTCATGCGCTGCTTGGCCGTCAATGTTGGGTCGATCCACCTGACTGCGCATTGGGGCGTACCGTTGATGCGAAAGCGTGGCGGTGGCGTGATCGTCAACATCTCCAGCGTCCAGGGCCATGCCTGCCAGCCGGGCGTTGCAGCCTATGTGGCGTCAAAGGGCGCGATCCATGCGCTAACAAGAGCCATGGCTCTCGATTTCGCCGCCGACGGGATTCGTGTCGTTTCAGTCAGCCCCGGGTCGGTGCGGACGCCGATACTCGAGCTGGCCGCGCGCACCTTCGATGGACCGGACGCGGATATCGACGCCGTCTTCTCGCGGTTCGGGGCGGCCCATCCGCTCGGCCGCATCGGCGAGCCTGAGGAAGTCGCCGAGTTGATTGCCTTCTTGGCTTCGACGAAGGCTGCCTTCATCACGGGCTCGGACTACATCGTGGACGGCGGGCTGACCGCCGGCATTGGCGTTCGGTGAACGCATCACAGAGTAAATGCCAGCTCGCGGCTGAACGTTGGTTTCCTATTTCTTCGGGAATAACAGAGTGACGACGCCGCGAACCCCCCAGCCTTCAGGTCCATTGTCCGGCGCTTCCGCCCAATAGCGAGCGCCGACCGTGAAGCTGACCGGCTGTTCGCCTAACTTCACCAGCTTGGCGACGGTAACATTGACCGGGACCGACCAATCGCCGCCCGTCCAATCGTAGGTGCTTTCGGTGTTAAGGCCGAACGTCCATGCGTTCGCGGTGGTGTAAGTCAGGAACGGCTGCAGGAAGGTCGAGTTTACGTCGTTGCGGTCGCCGTCACCTGCAAATGACCAGATGTGGTTGGCAAGCACGCCGTAGGTCCATGGGCCGGACTGCTTGAGCGCAACGCCAGTGGGGCCTGCTCCCCATTTGCCTGTCCCCAACAGGTCGTCGGTCGCGGTCGGAACCAGGAACACGGGTCCGACACCCCAGATGATGCCACTCTCCCCGGGCACCTTTGGCGAAAAGAACAGACTCTGCGTGACGTCACCGAGCCCAGACTGGGTTCCGGACTGTCCTGCGATATCCTCCTGCGTGATGAGCGGCACGATGGTGCGGGAGATCACATTCCACTGCTCGTTCAGGGAGATTGGAACCACCGGCTGGATGTTCAGCGTCGCGCGGTAGCCATCATCGGGACCATAGCCGGAATCATAGTTGAACTGGAATGGCACGCTGATCAGGGACGCAACGGGGTTGCTCAACTGCTTGGCGAGTTCGGCATCGTCGGAACGAGCCTGTCCCGGCATGCACAGCGCTGCAATGGCGGCTACGCCAAGGAAAGTCAGTCGTCGGTCAGTCACGGCGCTACCCCTTCTTTTGAGCGATACTTTTCCTTTCAGCGTCTTCCTTCTCCGCCTCGGCAACTTCTTCCGCGAGATCGCGCCCGAGGAAGTAGTTCAGGAAGGTGCGGATTACGGCAATCGCCGCAAGTCGCCCGATGTCCTCCCATGTGGGGGTCATCGCCGATTCAATGATGTCGGCAGCCAGTTGGAACGTGAGTGCGGCAACGAGCCAGCGCGCATAGCGCAACCATATCTGGTGGTACTGTGGCTTACGTTCGAGGAATGCGGCGCGTCCAGCGCTGATGAAAGCTTCCACGGTGCCGAACACCACGATGACGAGCGCCATGAAATCGATCAAGAGGATCGACCCCTCGGTCAGCGTGGCAAAGAGCTCGCGGAAGGCTTCCATGTCATCAACCTGCCTTGGGGCGAAATACGAGACGGAAACCGAGATGCGAAGTCGACGTATCGACGGGCTGGGCCATTCGCGCAGCCGGGCGGTAGCGGCGGCAATAGTTCGGAGCGCAAAGGTGCGAGCCGCCCTTGGTCACCTTACGGGGAATACCAGCAGGATCGCGAGGGTCGAGGCTCCCGTCCCGCTCGCCGCCGCGCGGGTTGGACGCCGTGCAGCACGGGCTGTCGATGTTGCTGTGGTCCTGATACCAGTCGCTGGTCCACTCCCACACATTGCCGATGGTGTCGTGCAGACCGTACCCGTTCGGCGGATACGATCCCACGGGCGCGGTATATTCGAAGCGGTCGTCCAGCGTGTTGCGGTATGGGAAGTCACCCTGCCACGTGTTCGCCATGTGAACGCCGCCTGGGGTCATCTCGTCGCCCCAGGAAAACTCCGCCCCCTCCAGCCCTCCACGCGAGGCGAATTCCCACTCCGCCTCGGTTGGAATCTCAAGGCCTGACCATTGCGCGTAGGCCTGCACATCTTCCAGCGCCACATGGACGACGGGATGGTCCTTCAGCTTCGAGATCGAACTCGCCGGTCCTCTCGGGTGACGCCAGTTTGCGCCGGGCACATAGGTCCACCAATTGTAGTGATTGCTCATGTCGACCGGGCCTTGCGGTTTCCGGAACACTGTCGACGACGGAGCGAGCATTCCAGGCAGCGCATTCGGGTAGTCGTCCGGGTTTGCCGGCCTTTCGGCCATGGTGACATAACCTGTCTGGTCCACGAATTTTTCAAACTCGCGATTGGTCACGGTAAAGCGGTCGATCCAGAAGCCGTCGACCGAAACACGATGCGCCGGCGCCTCTTCCGGATAGTGGCTGTCGGACCCCATCAGGAACTTTCCGCCCGGAACCCAGACCATGTCCCGACCGTGGACAGGGACCTCAGTTGTCATGGCTTGCGTCGTGATGTTCATTTGTGACCTTCAGAAGCAGTTGCCGGATCGCTGGAATGCCGGGCCTTGCGCCATCGTACGTAAGGGATCGAGACTATACCTCCGATGACAAGATGCCAGAGCATAACGGCAAGAGCTGCTTTCTGGTCCGGAAAATTCAGCGTCACGATCGCAATGGCCACGCCGGGATGGCGCGTGCCTGCCGCAAGGGCGAGAACCGTGCGGTCATCGGGCTCCGGTCCGCCGAGCAGATGACCGGCGACAAGGCCGACGACCGTAAACAGCACCAGGAACAGCACCACCCCGTCTCCTATCTGCGACCAGAACGCTATACCGCTCGTGATCACCACGGGAATGCATGCAACGAGCAACAGCGCGGTAGCAGCGAGAGAAATGGGACGTGCTATTCTTTGCGCGGCACCTGGAAACAACCGGCGGAAGATGATCCCCAGCAAGAGGGGGGCGAGTACCGTGGTCAGGACAGGCGGCATCACGCGGCTCGCCGGCATATGAATCTCCGCATTGAAAATGCGTCCGACCATCTCCATCGAGACCGGATCAAGGACTATTGCCGCGGCGGACGCAAAGGCAAGCAGGCTGATGGCGTATGACTGCGTGCCGCCAGCCTTGGTCTGCTTTCCGGGCAGGATCGGTGGAACCGGCGATACGGCGAGCGCAATCAGCGCGATCTTTACTTCAAGACCGATTGGAAAGAGCAGCGCGACGCCAATCGCGAAGATCAGCAAGATCACGTTCATCGCGATGAGCGAGCGGATCAGCTTTGCCGGCCGTTTGACCAGATAGAGCAGGTCGCCAGTGGCCGCTTTGAGCCCGAGCGAGAAAACCAGCGCAACAAGGCTTGCGGTGATCCCGAAGGTTATCAGTTGCTGAACCGTCAAGTGGTGTTCCCTCCCAAATCCGCGCCAGCCGACTAGTGATCGTCGAACACGACCTTCCAGTCGTGTTTCATGCTCACAACTGTGATGCCGTATTCGTCCGCCTTGTCCAGCGCCTCAGCCAGCGGGCTGAGGTGAAAGTCGCGATCATACGCGGCCTCGCGCTCCTCGTCGTCGTGATGAAGGAGCAGCGCGAGCCGCGCGCCGGAACCGGTCCTCGTGTAGCGCATCATGGCGAGGTCGCCATCTGAATTGCCGAAGGCCAGGATCGGCCGACGGCCGATATGCAGGCCAATATTGGCAGGCTTGATCTCCCTGTCGTCGAAGCTGTTGAGTTCGGCCGCCTTCATGAGCACAGCCTTGCCGTCATGCAACTCGTAGCGCAGGCGCCCCGACGAGCCGATCACCTGTTCTCTTGGGATGCCGTAGGCCTCCTCCGCGAACGCACGGATGAGATCGATGCCGCCGCCGGACACGATGAATGTCTTGAAGCCATTGGCGCGCAGGAACTGCAGCAACTCGACTTGTGGCCGGTAGAGGCATTGGTTGAACGGCTTGCCGTGTTTCGGATGTCTGGAGGCGGCGAACCAGGCTTTTGCGATTTTGTCGAACGCCTCCTCGCTCATGCCGGCATGGGTGGCGAAGGCGAGTTCCATCAAACCCTGCTTGCCCTCCTCGCGTAACGTCTTCAGATCCCGTTCGAGGACAGCCTTGTAAGGCTGGCGATCCTTGAGCGAGGGGTCCTTCGCGGCAAGCTGCTTGACCCGGTCGACGAGGAAGAAGAGTTGCGGCTGCATAGGGTGCTCGCACCACAACGTGCCGTCATTGTCGAATGTCGCGATGCGCTCCGAGGGTGGAACGTAGCCAGACCCGCCCTCGTCGGTCACTGCGGCGACAAAGTCGAGAATCGCCCGCTTCGCGGCGCTGTCATTCCAGGAAGAAAGCTCGCCCATCGTCTCGCCTGTTGCAGATTCAAGGGCGGCAGATTGCTCCGCCGCCTGCTGCTGTGCTTGCGTCAACCGGCTCCGCTGACGGGGCCTGCGCGCGCAGACCCCGATCCAGTTGGTCCGGCTCAATCGACGGCGAAGGCCGCCGCCGCCAGCTTCTCAAGGTCGAGATATTGACCCTTCTCGACGGTCACGCCGACGAACAGGATCTTGCCGCCCTCGAACTCGCCCGGTGTCTTGTAGTCCTCGCTGACCGCATCGCCGCTGTCGCGACCGATGCAGAGCCCGTCCCCGGACAGGGTGAACTTACCCGGCTGGGTCTTCATGTTGCCCTGTGCTTCGATCTTCTCGTTGACGTAGAGCGTCGCCTTGCCGAGCGACTCTCCATGTTCCCCGGCGCTGTCGCGGATAAACTCCATGCCGAGCGTATACTTGCCGGGCTTGAGTTCGGTCTTCGACACAAACTTCTGTTCCGGCTTGATGCCGAGGAAGTTGTAGACGTAGTGCAGCTTTCTGTCCTTGATGAACAGGCTGTGTCCGCCGAAGCGCGAGCCATGCGCGAAGATCACGCCCGAGCAGTCCTTGTCGGTGATCTCGACGTCGGCGATGATCTTGTAGGACCGCCCGCGCACGTTGACCGCCACACCTTCCGGTACCGGGGAGGTGCCGGGATAGTAGATGTAACGTTCGCGTGGCGCTTCCTCACTCGGCCGTTCGACGCCAAGCAGTTCGGCGGCGCTGCGGTCGTCGAGCGGCAGCACGTTGTTCTTCTCCGCCTCGTCGAACCAGGCCTCGATCAGTGCCTTCAGCTTCTCGGGATGCTTTTTGGCAAGGTTGACCGATTCAGAGCGGTCCGCGTCGACGTGGTAGAGTTCCCATTCGTCCTTGTCGAAGTGACCCTTGCCGACCAGGGGTGCATGTATCGCCGAGGCCTTCCAGCCGTCCTCCCAGATGCCGCGCGTTCCGAGCATGGCGTAGTACTGGCGCTTCTTCTTGGTCTTGCCGTCGGGCTTGGCGGTGAAGCTGTAGGCCATCGACACGCCCGAAAGCGGGTATTGGTCGACACCGCGATAGACCTTCGGCATTTCGAGTTTGCAGGCTTCCAGGATGGTCGGCACGATGTCGGTCGAATGGTGGTACTGGTTGCGCACCTCGCCTTTTGCCTTGATGCCCTTGGGCCAGGAAATGACCATCGGGCAGCAGGTCCCGCCGGCATATTCCGAATAGCGCTTGAACATCTGGAAGGGCGCCGACGTCGCAACCGCCCAGCCGGTCGGATAATGGCCATAGGTCTCCGGCGAGCCGAGCACCTTGAGATATTTCAGGTTTTCGGAAAGCTCGTCGGGGAAGTTGTTGAAGAATTTGTTCTCGTTGACCGAGCCGCTCGGGCTGCCCTCGCCGGAAGCGCCATTGTCGGAGCAATAGAACACGAGCGTGTTTTCGAGCTGGCCGCTCTGCTCGAGATAGTCGATCAATCGTCCGACCTGCACGTCGGTGTACTCGGAGAAGCCGGCATAGACCTCCATCATGTGGGAGAACAGCTTCTTCTCGTCGGCATTCAGCGAATTCCACGGACGCACGGCGTCACCAGGGTTGGCAACGTCCTCCGGCAACGGGTTGATCTGCGTCAGCTTGGTGTCCTTGGGCAGCAGGCCCTTCTCGATCATGCGCGGCAGCACCCATTCGCGATAGGCTTCATAGCCCTTGTCGAACTTGCCCTTGTACTTGTCGATGTATTCCTGTGGCGCGTGGTGCGGCGCGTGATTGGCGCCGGGGCACAGCCACATGAACCAGGGCTTCGACGGATTGCTTGCCTTCTGGTCGCGGATCATCTGCATCGCCTGGTCGACGAGATCCTTCGAGAGGTGGTAGCCCTCTTCCGGCCCATAGGGCTGGTCGATGAACTTGTTGTCCTCGACGAGGTCGGGATACCACTGGTTGGTCTCGCCGCCGAGGAAGCCGTAGTAGCGATCAAAGCCCTTGGACAGCGGCCATTCCGAGCGGCTGGCGCCCGACGAGATGTCCTGTTCCGGCACGTTGTGGTTCTTGCCGAGCCAATAGGTGCTCCAGCCTGCATCCTGAAGAACCTGGCCGATTGTCATGCACTCTGCCGGGAGCCGACCGCTCCAGCCTGGAAAGCCCTGTGCGCCCTCGGTGATGCAGGAGCAGGCGTTGAGATGGTGGTTGCGGCCGGTCAGGAAGGTCGAGCGGGTTGGCGAGCAGAGCGCGGTGGTGTGCCACTGAGAATACATCAACCCGTTGTCGGCAAGCCGCTGCAGCGTCGGCATCTCGATGCCGCCGCCGAATGGCGACCAGGCTGCCAGTCCGGTGTCGTCATAGAGTACGATCAGGATGTTTGGCGAACCCTCGGGAGCCTTGGGCAGCGTGTAGGGGCCCCAGTCGGGTTTGGAGTCGCGGACGTCAAGCTTGATGACGCCCTTGAATGGTTTCTTGGTCATGGTCTCAATTCTCCCCTTGGAAGATTGGATTTCTCGCGAGCACAGGAAAGCGGGGTGGACGTCAGCCTCACCCCGCGTTCCGATTTCCTGTCGTCAATGTCCCCCTGAAGCGGATGCCTCGGTCATCTTCGCCAGCACATGATCGAGACTGAAGCTCGCCGATTTCTGTCGCGGCGGGAACTCCTTGAAGCTCTCAAGGAATTCCGCGACGCCGGCCTGCGCAGGTACGAGCAGGTAGATGTGCCGGAACATCCAGTCATAGAATGTGTTCGACGTCTGTATCCCGCGCTCGTAAGGGTCCATTCTGAGGTTGAATATATACGGCGTGCGCAGCACGACGAACGGCTCCAGCCAGATCTTCAGCGTGGTTTCGACACGCTGTTCCATGAACATCATCTTCCAGTTGTCATAGCGCAGCGCCGCCACGTCGCCGTCGTCAGTGAAGTAGATGAAGCCTTTGCGCGGGCTCTCCTTCTCCTTGCCGGTGAGATATGGAAGCAGATTGTGGCCGTCGAGATGTACCTTGTAAGTCTTCTTGCCGATCTTGTAGCCCTTCTTGAGCTTCTCCTTGATATCGGCGTCGCCGGCGATTGCCAGGATGGTGGGGAACCAATCCTGATGGCTGATGATACCGTTCGACACTGAACCTGCCTTGATCTTTCCGGGGAAGCGCACCATGCACGGAACGCGATAGGCGCCTTCCCAGCTGGTGTTCTTCTCCGATCGGAACGGGGTCATGCCGGCGTCCGGCCAGGTGTTCATGTGCGGCCCGTTGTCGGTGCTGTATTGAACGAATGTGTCATCCGTGATGCCAAGCTCGTCCAGGAAGTCGAGCATCTGGCCGATGCACCAATCATGATACAACATCGTGTCGTGATATTCGGATTGCCAGCGGCCGGACTTGCCCTTGTATTTCGGGTTCACGTGCGTCCATGCATGCATGTGCGTGGTGTTGAACCAGACAAAGAAGGGTTCGCCGGCATCATGGGCGGACTTGATGAATTTTTTGGCCGCCGCAAGGAATTCCTCGTCGCAGGTCTCCATCCGCTTCCTGGTCAGGGGCCCGGTGTTCTCTATCTTCTGACCGCCCTTTCCGTCCGCCCAGCAATGCAGAACACCGCGGGGACCGTACTTCTTCTTGAAATTCGGGAAGTCCTTTTCGTTTGGATAGTCCACTTCCTCGGGTTCTTCTTCGGCATTGAGGTGGTAGAGGTTGCCGAAGAATTCGTCGAAGCCGTGCATCGTCGGCAGGTGCTCATCGCGATCACCGAGATGGTTCTTTCCGAACTGTCCTGTCCGGTAGCCGAGGGGTTTCAGCGCCTCGGCGATGGTAACGTCCTCGGCTTTCAGTCCCAATTCTGCTCCGGGAAGGCCCACCTTCGTGAGGCCGGTGCGCAAGCCACATTGCCCGGTGATGAACGAGGCACGGCCGGCGGTGCAGCTCTGCTCGGCGTATGAGTCCGTGAAAATCATGCCTTCCGCGGCAATGCGGTCGATGTTGGGCGTACCGTAGCCCATCAGTCCCCTACTGTAGCAGCTGAGGTTCGACTGACCTATGTCGTCGCCCCACATGATAAGGACGTTCGGCTTTTTAGTCGCCATGGCTGGTGCTCCTCTGAATGTCAGCCTTTAAGGATCAAAGTGCTCGGGTTAGTACTGCGAAGAACGCAAACAGCCCGATGAAAATAAGCGCGATCGACACCGCGTAGAGCGGCGTGTGCATGGCATGATCACCAAGGCCAGCGATCGGCTTGAATTCGCCGCTGCGCAGATAACCGATGACCGATCGGTACTGCCAAACGGAAATAACCAACGCTGCAATGCCCACGGCAATCAGCGCAAGACCGAGATAGCGCGGCGCCTGGGGGCGCGTGGCGGGCTCAAAGCCTTGCATATTGCCGAGCCGCTCGAAGAACTGCACGATGGTGAAGCCGAAGCCGATCAGCGAAACTGCGGTCCGCACCCATGCCATCAGCGTGCGTTCAAGGCTGAGGCGGGTCCGCAGCCATGAGAAGTGACTGTCGGAGGTCGTCTTGACGGTGAAGCGATCCTCGCCTTCTGCGATCTGCTGCTGGCTCATTCCGTCTCTCTCGGAGTGCGGGTGGTGTCCGCTCGGTGGCCGCACCGGTGAGCATGCACGCCAACTCACATGCGCGCCGACTTTCGGTGCCTTTCCGCGTGAGCCGGGATCAATGATGGAATTTTCCTTACCTCGATAGTTGGACTTAGGTCCCTATCAGGCCACCTTGGCTGATCAATGCTTGCAGATGCTTGTCTCGTCGACCGAAAACAAGTGCATCTGGAGTCTCGTCTTGGGTTTCAGAAAGTCCGTGAAAGGTGCTAGGAGGTTTGTGATCTAGCGCAAAACAAGATGGACAGGCGTTACCTTTGAGGAGGAGGTTGGCATTCTTGTCGGTGATGGCGGCTGCGATTTGCTTCGCAGCGACGCAGATGGCGTATCCGCAACCCGAAGAAAAGCCGTTCCGCAGAGTGCTGGTCGTATACGAAAATGAGAGCACCCAGGTTGCGGCCATGGAGATCGCTCGCGGCCTTGGCAGTGGTCTTCTTGACCGCGACCCGACGCAGTTCGAAATCTACACGGAGTATCTCGACAATGCACGGTTCCCCGAGCCGGGCAATCTCGTCAGGATGTCCGAGCACCTAGCAAAGAAATACGCATCCCTGCCGCTGGATATCGTCATCGCGGCCGGGCCTACGGCGATGAAATTCATGCTTGATCATCGAGCGCAAATCGCGCCCGGCGTGCCCATGCTTTTCGGAGCTGTCGCAAGGAGCATAGCCGACGCGCAGAACCTCCCGGCCGACGTCTATGGGGTCATTACCAACTTCGATCTCCAGGGCACGCTTCGTCTTGCGAAATCGCTGCACCCCAACGCCACGAACGCAGTCGTCATAACGGGCGACGGGGCTTTCGACCGCCTCTGGGAAAAGGCAGCATGGCGGGATCTGGGCGATAATTTCGAGGGCCTATCCATTGATTATATCAGTCAGCTGACACTCGACGGCTTCAAAGACGTTGTCCGCCGGCTGGGCTCGAATACAATTGTTCTTCCGCTCACCATCTTCGAGACGGCCGATGGCAGGAAATACGTTCCTCGCGATGTAGCGGCAATGGTGGCGGAGGCATCTTCGGCGCCTGTCTATGTTGTCTACGATACCTATCTTGGCTCAGGCGCGATCGGCGGACGCATGGATACGTTCGAAGGCATCGGGCAGAAGCTTGCCTCGGTGGCGTCGAGTATCCTGCGGGGTGACATCCCGGAAAATCGGCTGATCGAGTCCGCTGTTCATCCCGTATTCGACTGGAGAGAAGTCGAGCGCTGGGGGATCTCGAAAGACCTTATTCCCAAGGACGCCGAACTCAGGTTCTTTACGCCGTCCGTCTGGCAGCAATACAGTACCGAGATAGGGCTGACGGTCGCGTTGCTGTCGCTTCAGAGCGCGATGATCGTCGCCCTGGTTGTTCAGCGGCATCGGCGGAAACTGGCCGAGGCGGAATTGGCGACCGGCCAGATCGAACTGGCGCATCTCTCCCGGGCTTCATTGCTCGGAGCGCTATCAGGCGCTTTTGCACATGAACTCAACCAGCCGTTGACGTCGATCCTGGCCAATACGCAGGCCGCGCAGCAGTTGATCGCAACCGGACGCGCGACGCCAGCCGATCTCAATGAGATACTTGCCGATATCGAAACGGATGACAGGCGTGCGGCTACCGTGATCGCGCAATTGAGACGCCTTCTTACCAAGGGCGATACTATCCTCGAAAATACCGATCTGAACCAAGTTGTCGTCTCCACCCTACAACTGGTCAGAAGCGAACTGCTGGCCAAGCAGGTAAAGATTGAGTTCGCCCGTTGGCATGAACCCGTGATTGTCTTGGCCAATTTCGCACAGCTCCAGCAGGTCGTGCTCAATTTGATCATCAACGCTGTGGATGCCGTCCAGGATGTATCCGCGCCCGAACGCCTTGTAGAAGTCGCCGTTCGCGGGCGGGACAAGTCGGGCGAGATTGTCGTCCGGGACAATGGCGCCGGAGTGAGCCCGAAGATGATGGAAGACGCTTTCAAGCCATTTGTCAGCACAAAACCCAAGGGACTTGGCTTGGGATTGTCCATCTGCCGTTCTATCGCAAACGCTCACGGGGGCAGCTTGCGGTTTGACGAAGAAAGCGTGTCTGGCGCCGGGATTATCCTTTCATTGCCTTTGGGGGGGCAAGCTCATGAATAACGCGCAGTTTCGGGTATACCTGGTTGATGACGACGCTGGCGTCAGGACAGCGCTGTCGCGTGTGATCTCAATTGCCGGCTATGACGTGCAGACATTCGCCGATGCGGAGGCATTCCTCGATCAACACGATCCGGAGGCGCCCGGATGCGCAGTGGTTGACCTTTCCCTGCCTGGAAAGGACGGTTTCGAGGTCCAGGCGGCAATGGCATCGTGCGGCCGGCCTGTCGTATTCCTGACAGGTCAGGGAACGATCCAGACGGGAGTAAGGGCGATAAAGGCCGGGGCGGTCGATTTTCTTGAAAAGCCGATAGAAGCGGCCACGTTGCTTACGACAATCGAGAAGGCAAGGCAGGTCGATTGCCAGAGTAGAAGCCTGTTAAACGAGAGACGGGAGTTCCAGGAGCGGATCGAGCGGCTGACGCCGCGGGAACGCCAGGTCCTGTACAAAGTAGCGGAAGGACGCCTCAACAAGCAGATTGCCGGCGACCTGGGCACGGTCGAAAAGACCATAAAGGTTCACCGTGCACGGATGATGGAAAAGATGGGAGTGAGGACTGTCGCCGACCTTGTTCGGGTGGTTGAACGGTTCCACCAATAGTGTCGGATCTGGCCGCCTGCTGATCGCCGGCGGAGCTTCGAGGTTGGCCCTAAGGGCAACTACTTGGCGGAAGGGATTTGCCGTAGCTTTCGTTCATGACGGAAAGGCAACCTGTCATAGCGATCGTCGATGACGACGAAATAGTAAGGCGTTCCATAAAGCGCCTCATCAGTTCGTTGTCGTTTGAGGTTGACGACTTTGCATCTGGAGAGGAATTCTTAGAAAGTCTGTCACGGCGTCGGCCTGCCTGCATGCTGCTCGACCTGCACATGCCTGGCCTGAACGGTATCGAGGTGATTGAAGCGTTGCAAACCCGTCGTATAAAGATTCCGACGATCATCATTACGGGAAATACCCGGCCCGATACGCGCGGCCGCTGCCTCGACGCTGGTGCGATAGGTTATCTCGAGAAACCGCTGGAGCGAGACGTTGTTCTGGCGACCATCCAGACTGCAACGGCAACCTGATCCCCAAGGAGGACGCAAATGGCGAACAAGGGTAAGCTGACGGTTTCATTGCTTATTGGCGGTCTGCTTGCCGCTTTGGAACCGGGCGCCGCCAGGGCAGCGGATGCACAGGAGAATGTGGTCCAGCCGGTCAATGAATGGCGCTTTGCGATTGCACCTTACTTCTGGGCCGCGGGGATGAACGGCGATGTCGGCCTTTTCGGTCGTGAACCTGTCCCGCTCGACATGAGCTTCGGGGACATTTTCGATGATCTGCGTTTCGGCGGCATGCTTGTCGCGGAAGCACATAATGGCACTTGGGGGCTTTTTGGCGATCTCATCTACGCCAAGACGGAGTCGGACACCACGATCACGCGGACGGTCGCGGCGGTGCCGACATCACTTTCGGCGACCCTCGAGACTTCGAGTTTCACCGGCACCTTGATGGGCGAATATCGCATCTATGGCTCGGGCACAGTTTCTCTCGACGTCATGGCAGGTGCTCGCATCTGGAGCGTTGACAACGACATCAACGCCGTAGTCGCCGCGAGCGGCGTCCCGGTCGCCGAATGGAGCGGGAGCGATGGCGCAACCTGGGTCGATCCGATGATCGGTCTGAAAGCGCGGTTCGAGACGGCCACTCCATGGTTCTTCAACGCATGGGGCATGATGGGAACCGGTTCATCGGATATCTCATGGGATGTGCTCGCAGGCGCAGGTTATCAATGGACGGACAAGGTATCTCTTGTCGCCGGCTACCGTGCTCTTGGCGTCGACTACAACGACGACGGCTTTGTCTACGACATGGTTCAGCACGGCCCCTACACGGGCCTGATTTTCGGCTTCTAGCCGCTTTCGCTGTGCAAGGAGGCGGTCCGAAACCTCAGCCAAGGCAAAAAAATATTGCACGATATACGCATAGCGGCGCGACCAGCGAAAGCGACCTGTAGCGGAATGAGAGAGGAAACGAAATGAGTATGCTGGACAAGCAGATTTTGGCGAGACTGGCTCTCGCCACCATACTGGCTTCGGGGGCGATGGAATTGGCGGTTGCGCCAGCTCTGGCGCAGGATCAGGTCGCAGCGGCGGATGCGTCCGCCGATGTCGATGCGTCGGCGCCTGAACCCCTGAGCGAAGACGAACTTGAAGTCCTGGTCGCGCGCATCGCCCTTTACCCTGACGAACTCATTGGATTGATCTCGGGCGCCTCGTTGTATCCGTTGCAGATCGTGGAAGCTTCGCGCTTTCTCGACCAGTACGAAAAGGACAAGTCGCTCAAGCCCAAGGATAGCTGGGACGGCAGCGTGGTGTCGCTGCTTAACTATCCCGAGATCGTCAGGATGATGAGTGACGATCTCGAATGGACCCAGCAGTTCGGCGACGCGATCGCCTGGCAGCAGAAGGACGTTCTGGTCGCGATCCAGCAGTTGCGCGACGAGGCCGTGGCCAATGGCGCCATCAAGACCGATGACAAGGTCCAGGTTACCCAGGAGAACGATAACGTCGTCATCAAGTCGGCCGACCCGCAGAAGATCTACGTCCCGCAATATCCGCCGGAAATGCTCTACGAACCGGGATATGTCTGGGAGCCCATCCGTTATTATCCCGATCCATATCCGCCATACTGGTATCCCGGTGCGACCTTTTTCGCCGGCGTGGTGACAGGAGCGGTCTGGGGCGCAATCGTGGATTGGGACGATTGGGGCGTGTGGGGCGGCCATTGGAACGGCAACGACATCGACATCGACTGCAACAATTGCTTCAACAACCGCGACTTCAACGGCAAGATCAACTTCAACGACGTCGACTGGAAGAACATCGATCGCGACAAGATCAAGATCGACCGCGACAAGTTCAACAACTTCGACAGGAACGAGTTCAAAAACCGCGTCAAGCAGAACGGCGACAACTCGATCGGTGATCGCGCACGCGACATCAAGAAGAACGACAAGATCGCAAACCGGCCGGGCAAAGGCGGCGCCGGGACGAAGGATGTTCGCAAGAGCATGCAGGACGGCCTGAAGGCGCAGGGCGGCGACCGACCGAACCTGAACAGGCCCGCCAACAAGCCTGACATCAACCGGCCGTCCAGCAAGCCGGCGTCTTTGAATCGTGACGTGCAGCGGCCCGCCAAGATCGATCGCCCGGCAGGCAAGCCCAAACCCGCGCAGAAGATAGACCGTCGTCCGAACAAGCCTTCGGCGCTGGGCAATCCTGAACGCGGGAAACCCGCGAAGATCAGTTCCAACCGCGGCCGTCAGTCGATGGGCGGCGGGTCTCGGGGCGGCGGCGCGCACAAGCAGGTGAGGCGGCCAGGCGGCGGTGGCCATGGTGGCGGACGCAGGCGCTGAGGAGGACAGGAGATGACCAACATGCTTATCAGGACGCTTTTCCGTTCCGTCAGTGCGCTCGCACTTCTTGTCGGCGTGATGGCGGTCTCACCCGCGATGGCGCAGGACGCCGAGCCCACGGGCATCGCGGCCCTCGCAGCGGCCACCGAGCCGCCAGCATTCGACACGCCGGAGGCGGCGCTGGATGCCTTCAAGCAGGCATTGCAGGCCGATGGTGGCGGCAAGGTCGCAGAGGTGCTTGGTCTCGACCCTGCGAAAATCAAGATGGATGAGAGCACGGCCGCCGCGCTTGTCCTGATCAAGGAAGGCGCGTCGAAAAAGCTTTCGCTGGAAGGCGACGGCGACCGGAGAACCGTGCTCGTCGGCGAGAGGTTGTGGCCACTCCCATTTCCGATCGTGAAATGGGAGGATGGCAAATGGGCGTTCGACACCTATGCCGGGCTGGAGGAGATCGTGAACCGCCTTGTCGGCGAGAATGAGTTGCAGACGATCGCGACCATGCGAGCCTATGTCGATGCGCAGGAGGACTACGCATCGGAGGACCGTGACGGCGATGGTGTCGAGGAGTTCGCGCAGAAGCTGATCAGTTCTCCCGGAATGATCGACGGCCTCTACTGGCCGAGCGACGAGGTCAATGGCGAGAGCCCGGCGGGTGACCTCGACCAGTCCGAGCTCGACGACGCTGCGAAGGGCGAGGGGTACTTTGGCTACAAGTACAGGATACTCACTGGCCAGGGAGACAACATCGCGGGCGGCGCCTACGACTATGTCATCAACGGCAACATGATCGCCGGATACGGCCTGATCGCGTGGCCGGCGAAATATGGCGAGACCGGGGTCAAGACATTCGCAGTCAATCAGCGCGGCATCGTCTACGAGATTGACCTCGGACCCGAGACGAGTGGGATGGTAAAGTATATCGATCGTTTCAACCCGGATGACGGATGGGAGGTCGTTGCGGATTGACCTGATCGTCTGAATTAAAGATCGGCCAGGCGAAAGCGAAAACGATGGGTACTTCCGCAGCCCCGGATCCCCAGGACCTTGCGACGTTCCTGGCCTCGCATGGCGGGCCTTTCTACGAGTTGCAGGCCCGCCTGCGACTGCTCCATGAACAATCATTGAGGGTGCGTTCGCGCGCCGTGATCTTCGTAGCCATCGCGTGGGGCGTGCCGTTTCTCCTAGGGTTGCCGGCCAGCCTGTCGCTGCAGTCCGGAAGCTATCTTACCGACCTGAGCGTCTGGACACGGTTTTTTCTCGCGATCGCCGCATTCATCCTGGCCGAGGAGCAGGTTGAACAAGGGCTGCGCAACAGGTTGGAACAGTTTGTCAGGGCGCCGCTCCTGACGCCAGAGTCGCTTCCGACCGCTGCGGCGGCAGTTTCGGCAGCACTGAAAAACCGAGATTCTCCGTTGGCCGAAATGATCGCGTTTCTCCTGGCAGCGGGCGCGGCTGTTTCATCCTTCCTGTTGATGAAGTCCGCGGACGTGTCTTCGTGGGCTGTCGTACAGTCGGCCACCGCAAATGAGCTGACGGCATCCGGGTGGTGGTCGGTATGGGTCAGCCTGCCCATCTGCTATTTTCTGATGTTTCGGGGGCTGTGGCGGCACTACGTCTGGGCGCGGCTGCTTCGCAGGATCGCAAGGCTGGACTTGCGTCTGGTGGCGACGCATCCGGATGGAAAAGGTGGACTTGGGTTTCTGGCAGAGTATCCGAACGCGTACATGTTCTTTGTCTTCGGCATGAGTTCGCTGGTGGCTGCGGCGCTGGGGAAGAACTTCATTCACGGGACGGTCTCCATCGCAGTGTTCGGCACTGTGATGGGAGGTTGGCTCGCAATCGTGATTGTGCTTTTTGCACTTGCGCTTTCCGCCTTCTCGCCACCTTTGGCGAAGCTCAAGCAGCGCACCCTGTTGGGGCTGGCAGCCGAGGCGACGCGCTACCACAGGTCCGTCGAAAGAAAGCAACTCGGGCGCAACATCGTCGCACAGGGCGAGGACGAGATAGACGATGGACTGACCGATCCGACGAAGCTTTTTGAGACGGCGCGGAAACTGTCGTCGGTTTTGGTCAGCCGTGCCGCAATCGTCCCGGTTGCGGCCGCCGCTCTCGTACCTTTCGCGGTGACCGGCGTTGCATGGCTCCCTCTCAAGGAAGTGGTCGATCTCATGAAAAAGCTGCTCCTGGTATAAATTCGAACAGCGCAGGCGTCGTTCGCAGTCGCTAGAGCGGCGCACCCACGCGCAGTAATTTTCGTAACCCTGATTGACAAACCGTCGGCGATAAGAAAACTTAACTCCCAAGTAAAGAAATCCGATAACGACGGATCAATGGGAGTTTTGCAATGCTGCAGGAACGCGTCGAAGGACGCTGGCTGGACAGCTTTCGGCGCGTCTTTGCATTGAATGGAATTGGCAAGGGCACTCAGGTCGCGGTGCTGTCCGAGACGCAGTCGCGTCCCGTCCTCATCCACCTTTCAGAACTGGCGCTCCACGATCTGGGGGCAGGGTTCTGCATGATCCAGATGCCGACGCCGCGGCAGAGCGCGCCTGTTCCGGTGAAGTCGACAGGGACATCATGGGCAATCCAGGGCAACCGTCCCGTCATAGAGGCGCTCAAGCGCGTCGATGTGATCGTCGATTGTACTGTCGAAGGTCTGATCCATGCGCCGGAATGGCCTGAGATAGAGGAGGCCGGCCGTGCCCGTCTGCTGGTCATCTGCAACGAGCACCCTGAAATCCTGGAACGCACCGAGCCGACTGCCGAACTCGCCCCGAAGGTCGCGCTCGGCATCCAGATGCTGCGCGATGCCAGCGAAATGCGCGTGACCTCAGCAGCAGGCACGGACCTTTTGATCGATCTGCGCCAAGCGCCCTGTGGCGGCACACCGGGTTTCGGCACCACACCAGGCGCAGTGGCGCATTGGCCTGGCGGACTCTGCCTGGCGTTTCCGGGAAAGAATTGCGTCAACGGCCGCATCGTCATGGACGTCGGCGACATGAACCTGACGTTCAAGACCACATTGGCCAGCCGCATCGACTTCACGGTCGAGGACGACTTTGTGACCTCCATCAAGGGTGACGGGGTCGATGCCATCCATTTCCGCGAATACATGGAGGCTTGGGATGACCGCAACGCCTATGGAATGAGCCATGTCGGTTGGGGCATGCATCCCCGTGCGCGCTGGGTCTCGGCGGCCATGTACGACAAGCGCGACATGCAGGCAGTCGAGTTTCGCGCATTGGCCGGTTCCTTCCTTTGGTCGACCGGCGCAAACCAGTATGCGGGCCGCTACACGCTCGGTCATTTCGACCTGCCGATGCGCAACTGCACGATCGCGCTGGATGGGGCAGTCGTCGTGAAGGATGGCGTCCTGCAAGGCGAACTGGCGTCCTGACGCCTACCGGAGAAAATGCATGAGCGACATTGCAGACTATTACGACCTCGCACGCATCCGTCCGGAGGTGCAGGCAAAGCTTCGCCTGATCAACGAGATGGGCCGCGAGAAGTTTGCGCCTCGCGCCAAGGCCATTGACGACGACGCGTCGTTTCCGGTCGAAAACTATCGCGACCTCGCGGACGAGGGCTTCCTGGGTCTGTGCATTCCAGAGGAGTTCGGCGGCTGGGGCTATTCCATGTACGAGTATGCCATGATCGGCGCCGAAATCGGCAAATATTGTGGCGCGACCGCGCTAACCTTCAACATGCACAATTCGTCCATGGCGTGGTCACGTTTCATGTTCGGGATGCCGAACCTGACGCCTGAGGAGAAAGCGGCTTTCGCGCCGTTGCGCGAACGACAGTTCCGCCGCGCCATTGCCGAGAAGGCGATCTATTCGCAGCCCATTTCAGAAGGTGGCCAGAACTGGACCTCCAAGCCGAACCAGACGCAATGTCGCAAGGTCGATGGCGGATGGAAGATCAACGGCTTCAAGAAATTTGCATCGCTCGCCGGTTATTGCGACTACTACACCATCGTCTGCACAGAGGTCTTCGAGGGTCAGGAACCGCGTCACGAGGACACGATGCTGTTCGTCGTCCACAAGGATGCGCCAGGGCTTACCGTCAAGGGCGAATGGGATCCGCTCGGCATGCGCGGAACCAACAGCCGCGACTTGATCCTCAAGGACGTTTTCGTCGCCGAGCAGGATTTGCTCATGCCGCGCGGTATCTTCAACAAGACGCTGCCGAACTGGCCGCACATGATGATCACGCTGTCGCCGACCTATATGGGCGTCGCGCAGGGTGCGTTCGACTTCATGGTCGACTACCTCAAAGGGCAGATACCGGGCCAGCCGCCCATCGACAGGCGCATGTATGCGACGAAGCGCATCGCGGTCTCGAAGATGTATGCGCGCCTTGCCAATATCCGGGCGCTTTGGTGGCAAGCCTTCAGCGAAGCGAAGGGCCTTCCGACCAAGGCCGAGGTCATGCGTATGTACGCCGCGCAGTACAACGTCATGGAGGGGGCTGCCGAGATGACGTCGATGGCGATCCGCACCTGCGGTGGCCAGTCGATGCTGAAGTCCCTGCCGCTGGAACGCATGTATCGCGACAGCCGCTGCGGCGCGCTCATGCTGCCATACACTTCTGAAATCATGGAAGATTATATCGGCGTGCTGGCCCTCTATGAGATGGACGAGCTCGACGCAGCGCCCGGAGACGAGGGCGGCGCACGCAATTCTCTGTGGCGCGGCGATGCCGGTTCCATCCGGTCGGTGCGATAAGAGATGGCGCGCGAGACGGTAGAGGTCACAGGCACCTTGTCCGCCTCGCCCGAGGCGGTGTGGTCAGTTGTCTCGGACTTCTCCGGCAAATGGCATCCTGCGATCGCGGCGATCAAAGCCGAGCGTGATGGGCGCGGGTCGCTGGTTCGTATCTTCACGGTCCACGGCGAGGATAGTGTCTATCGCGAGCAACTGACGTGGCTGAGCCACAGCGACCGAACGCTCGGATACACCCATCTGGAAGGGATACGCGGCGCCGACGCCTACAATGCCCGGATGGAAGTTGCCGCAGCAAGGGACGGCGGAAGCATTCTGCGCTGGACCGCCGCCATCGAAGCCGACGAGCCTCGCTTGCAGGACATATGCGAGGGCACGCAGGCGATCTTCGAAGCAGGCCTTATGGCGCTGCACGATGTTACCGCCAAATCGCGCCTGCAGTCTGTCGCGGAGCCCGTGCAGGCCGTGACCGAAGACATCGTCATCAAAGATGAGCCGCGCCTCGCACTGACCGTGACGCCGTCGAAGGCAGGTCCGCTCTGTCTATTCCTGCACGGAATAGGCGGCTCACGGGACAACTGGTTGCCGCAAATAGCAGCCGCAGGCGGCGTCATGCGCTCGGCTGCCCTCGACTGGCGCGGCTATGGCGGCAGCGCGCTCGGTTCACGGCAATCTACCATCGATGATTATTGCGCCGACATCCTGCGCGTGAAGGAGAAGCTTGGCGCCGATCGTCTCGTTCTGGTCGGTCTGTCCTACGGCTCATGGATCGCGACGTCCTTCGCGATGCGTCATCCGGATATGCTCGCCGGGCTCGTGCTGTCCGGCGGCTGCACCGGCATGTCGGAAGCGGGCCAAGCGGAACGCGAAGCCTTCCGCGCCAGCAGGGAGGCGCCACTTGAGGCCGGACAGACTCCTGCCGATTTTGCGCCGGCAGTGGTCAAGGTGCTGGCAGGGCCCGACGCATCCGACGTCATCAAGTCGAAGCTGTTTTCCTCGATGGCGGCAATCCCCACAGCCACGTACCGCGATGCGCTGGTCTGCTTCACCAACCCACCCGAGCGGTTCGACTTTTCGCGGCTGACCATGCCGGTCCTGATGATGACGGGAGAATACGACCGGCTGGCGTCGCCGGCCGAAATCCGCGGTATCGCGAACCGTATTCTGGCGCAGGCGAAGTGGCCCGACGTCCGCTACGAGACCATCGCCAACGCCGGCCACGTCTGCAATATCGAGCAGCCCGAAGCCTACAATCGAGTCCTTCTGCAATTCCTTGGGAGGTTGTCGCAATGACAGCAATTCCCAAGCGACAGCAGAATCGTATCGAGCGCGAAAAGCGCATTCTGCGCGCCGCGCTAAAGGTGTTCTCGGAAACCGGCTACTCCGGCGCCAACATGGATTCAGTGGCGTTCGAAGCTGGATTGTCGAAGCCGACGCTCTACCAATATTTCGAATCCAAGGAGGCGCTGTTTTCGGCAATGATGCTGGACGAACGCGACCGCATGATCGACGTGTTCCAGCACCCTTCCCACGAAGGCGTGGTACGCGATTTGCTGAGCTTCGCATGGGACTACGCCGATACGGTGCTACGCCCCGACATGCTGTCATTGGCCAGGCTGATCATCGGCGAAGTCCAGCGCTTCCCCGAGATCGGACGGGCATATCAGGAAGTTGGTCCGGACCGTTTGCTGTCCGGGATCATGACGTATCTGGATGGCCAACGCCGTCATTCCCGGCTGGAGTTCGAAGACACCGAACTGGCCGCGGAGGATCTCTGGGGCCTTATTCTGTCCGCACCGCGAACGAAGGCGCTCTACATGCCCGACCGGCAGCCGACGCGAGCCGAGCTTGCGCGCTACATCCATAACGGCCTGCGGGTTTTCCTGAAGGCCTACTCGACCCAGCCCGCAAACGATGTCGCTGAACTCGACCGGCTGATGGACACTCAACCCTCCAGACAGGTGGAAGATGACGATTGACGACTATCTGGCCGAACCGGCTAGCCGTTTCGCCACGGTTGCGATGACGGACACCAACGGCCTGCTGCGCGGCCAGATGGTTTCCGCCGCCAGCCTCAGGGGAATCGCGAAGAACGGCATGGGCATGGCGCCCGCACAGCTGGCGCTCGATCCAACCGACGCGATGCTGACGATTCCCGGCGTCAACGACGACAAGGGCGATTTCCACGACGATCCGCTGCAGCTCGATCCCTCCTCGGTCAGGCGGTTGCCGTGGTCGAAACCCGGCTACGATATGCTCGTCCTGTCAAACTATGTTGGTCCGTCCGCCCAGATTTGTCCGCGCGCGTTGCTGAAATCTGTGTTGGCTCGGGCCGGCGACGCCGGGATCGTTCCGAAATATGGCATGGAGCTCGAATACACGCTGTTCGACGAAACACCGGAGACCGCACGCGCCAAAGGCTACCGCAACCTCAAGACGGCGACCGCGCATGCGAGCCATGACCTCATTCTCTACCAAGTCGTCCAGACTGAATGGTACGAGTCGGTCGCGGCCATGTGCGATCCGCTTCGGATCGACCTCGCCAAAATGCACGAGGAGATCGGCGCCGGCTTCATGGAGGCCTGCATCGGCGCAGGCGAGGGAACAGAACCCGCGGACCAACTCGTCCTCCTGAAGAACTTCATCCGTGCCCTGGCGCTGCGCCAGGGTCGCTCTGTAACGTTCATGCCGCGCTGGACCGAAAAGGCCGACAGCCAATCGATCCATCTTCATATCAGCCTGAAGGGCAAGGACGGCCAGCCGCTGTTCTGGGACGCGGCCGAAAAGAACGGCGTCAGCCGCAAGTTCAGACACTTCCTCGGCGGGCTGCAAACTTACATCGGCGATCTGACGCTCGTCTTCCAGCCAACGGTCAACAGCTACCGCCGCTTTGCGCCGGGCACCTTCGCTCCACCCGGTCTCACTTGGGGCTTCGAGAACCGCACGACCTGCTTCAGGCTGGTTGGCCATGACGAGAGAACGCTGCGCGTGGAAAACCGCCTGCCGGGTGCAGATTCCAACCCATACCTCTCTGCTGCCGCGACGATCGCCGCCGGCGTCGCTGGCATGCTCGGCGAGATCGAGCCGGACCCTGAAACCATCGGCTCTGGATACGCCCAGGAACCTTCGCGTGATTTCGCGCGGTCTATGCCTGAGGCGATCGACCGTCTCCGTCGCTCGGCCTTTGCGAAGGACTGGCTGGGTGAACGCTTCGTCGAAGCGTTCACTGCAACGCGCGAGGGGCAATACGATGAGTTCCGCCGCAAGGTTCCCGACGTGGAACTTGAGCGGTTCTTCGATCTGGGTTGAGAAGCACCATGGATGCCGATCTTCGCAGCCGCTTTATCGAAGGCATGAGCCGCGTGGCTTCGGCAGTCACTGTCGTGACGACCGACGGCGATGCGGGCAGGTTTGGCGTCACCGTGTCTTCCATGACTTCCGTCTCTGCCGATACGGCTAAGCCATCCCTGTTGATCAGCGTCCACCATCTGAGCCCAGCCTGCGAGGCGCTTCGCCGGAATCAGCGGTTCTGCGCAAATGTTCTTGGCGGCAACCAGAGCTTTGTTTCCGATCTCTTTTCCGGGCGGCTGAAACATCTGAACGAGGATCGTTTTGGCGCGATCAAATGGCACCGGGGCGCTACCGGCGCGCCGGTCGTTGACGGAGCCGTTGTGTCTCTCGACTGCGTGTTGAAGACCGCCTTGATGTGGGGAACGCACATCATTTTCGTCGGAGAGGTCGAACAAATCGAACTCTCCACGCAGCGCTCGCCGCTGGTTTACGCCAATCGGGGTTATCGACGTGCCGTTCCGATCGCGCCCGAGGATCACCAGGCGCAAGGTGCCGACAATCAGTTGCGCGTCGGCTTCTTCATTACGCTCGGCCCGGAATTGGTGCCGGCGCTCATCGCCGATTTTGCAAACATGGAGCCGAGTGTCGACCTTCGGTTGCTGGAAGCCGACCACGACGATCTCGTCGAGCAGATGCGCGCGGGGAGCATCGAGACAGCTATCACCTTCGGCTCAGTTGAAGACCCTGGCCTTTCGGCCGAGCTTCTGTGTGCGCCAGACCCACATATCCTGGTCGCTGGCGATCATCCGCTTGCCCGGAAATCTCGTCTTTCTCTGGCCGACATCGCCGACCAGCCGATGATCCTGCTCGATCATCCATCCGTGCGCAGGGCAAACGCGGCACTGTTCGAGCGTCACGGCCTCAAATCCACCATACGGCTGCAGTCGCCCGCGTTCGCCATGGTGCGCGGCATGGTCGCGCAGGGCCTAGGATATTCGATCGTGCCACAGAAACCGCATACCAAGACCGGCCCCGATGGAAAGCCCATCGTTGCCGTCTCCCTGGATGCAGACTTTCCAGAGGCGGCGATCATGGCGCTGACCAAGAACTCCGATCAACGCGGACCGCTGGTCGAGGCATTTCTGGAAAAATGCAGAACCCACTTTATGCGCAAGTAAATCAAACGACACAGGCCAGCCAGCCTGTGCAGGGGAAATAAATTCAACGGGAGACAGTGACATGAATACCGAGGGGACAAATCAACTAAGAAAGAATTCACTGGGGCTGATCGCAGTCACCTTCATGGTGATTTCGGCGGCGGCGCCTCTGACCGGAATAGCCGGCGCCATGCCGATCGCTTTCCTGCTTGGGAACGGTGCCGGAATTCCCGCTACCTTCATCTTCGTCACGCTGCTGATGCTGGCATTCTCGGCCGGCTATGTCGCGATGGCGCGTCACGTCAAGAACGCGGGCGCTTTCTACGCATATGCGGCTCATGGCCTCGGAGGACGTGCAGCCGGCGCGATAGCCATCGTCGCGCTTGTTGCATACAACGCCATGCAGTTCGGCCTGATCGGCCTGCTTGGCGGCATAGCCTCCGGCGTATTTTCGGAGTTCGGCCTCGTCCTACCGTGGTGGGTATGGAGCCTGATCGCCATCGCCTTGTTCGGCATCCTTGGCTATCGGCAGGTCGCCCTTTCCGCGAAGGTGATGGTCGTTCTCGTCGCGCTCGAATATCTCATCGTCCTGATCGTGGATTTCGCGATCATCGGCAAGGGCGGCGGCGCAAGCGGCCTTTCGGTCAATATTCTCGACAGCAGCGCGATCTTTTCGGGCTCGCTCACTATCGCGATACTGTTCTGTCTTGGCTCCTTCATCGGGTTCGAGGCGACGACCATCTACGCCGAGGAAGCCCGCGAGGCAGAAAAGACCATTCCACGCGCCACCTATCTGTCTGTCCTGATGATCGGCATTTTCTACGTCTTCAGCACATGGCTGATGATCGCTGCCGTCGGCGCCGACAATCTCGTCCCGACACTCCAGGCACTTCCCGATCCGTCCGCATTTTTCTTCAACCTTGCGGGCGAATTTGTGGGCGGGCCAATACCTGCAATCGCAGGCATCCTTCTTGTGACGAGCCTTTTTGCCGCATTGTCGGCTTTCCACAACTACATCGCTCGCTACACCTACGTCGCGGGCCGCGAGGGCTTGCTGCCTGCCGTCTTCGGCCGCACGCATTCCAGTCATCAGAGCCCCCACATAGGCTCCGTCCTGCAGACCGTCGGCGCCTTGATCATCGTTGCGATCTTCGCCGGCCTTGGCCTTGATCCGGTGCTCAACCTGTTCACATGGATCAGCCAAGTCGGCACGCTCGGCATCCTCGGCATGATGACCGTAACCTCGATCGCGGTCATCGCATATTTTGGCCGCAAGCAGACGGGAGGATCGACAATGTCGACCAAAATCCTGCCGGCGCTTTCGGCTCTGATCATGGCCATCCTGTTCGTGTATATCTTCATGAACTTCGGCGATCTTACCGGCACGACCGGCGGTGCGCTCGGCATTATCCTGCCTTGCCTCATTCCGGCGGCGGCGGTGGTAGGCTACCTCTTGGCCGTACGACTGGAAAACGCAGATCGTTCGCGCTTCTTGGCCATGGGGCAGAATCGCACCTGAGTTGATCCCCTGCCCAGGCTGGGGCCTGCCGGTCTACAGCTTGGGCAAAGTTGCATGAGATTCGCTTCGATGGACTTATGAGCCATCTACAGGCTCCGCAGGGCCTATCGTGACCCGCGTACGAAGCTTTCGCCAAGCGCAACGGGGAGTGCTGCCTTTCGGCCGGCAACGAGCAGAACCAGCATGACCATCGCGAATGGCAGCATCTGGATGACGTCAGTGGGTATATCGACGCCGGCAACCTGAAGTGCAGTGGTCAACGATAGCGATCCGCCGAACAACAGCGCCCCCCCGAGTACCCATAGTGGCCGTCCGCGGGCCAGCATCGCGAGCACTATAGCGATGAAGCCGTTGCCGTGAGTCATGAACGGAACGAACACGCCGGCGACCACGATCGACATGTAGGCGCCGCCAAGTCCCGCAAGCGCGCCGGTCACGAGGACGGCCATCGTTCGGGTGTTCGTGACATCGACGCCGGCGGCATCGAGCGCCGCAGGTTTGTCGCCCGCGGCCTGCAGCGCGATGCCCAGATTCGTCTGCCGATAGACCCATGCGAAGACGGCGACGAGGACGATGGCGAAATAGAAAACGACGTTGTTGTTGAAGAGGATCGGCCCGACGAAGGGTATTTCTGACAGTGGCCAGAGGGGTAGTGTCGGGACACCGTCGAGGCGTGGGTATGTGCGTGAGAACTGAACGAAATGAAGGAGCGCGGTCAGTCCTTCCGCAGCCAGCGTCAGCGCGATACCGATGACGATCTGGTTGAGCCCGAGGCGCACACAGAGCAGTGCCATCAAAGCGGCGACCACCATTCCGCCCGCCGCACCGGCGACAAATCCGAGAGCGAGGCTGTCGCTTGACCAGGCGACGAGAAAGCCGGTGTAGGCACCGAAAAGCATCATGCCTTCCAGGCCGATGTTCAGTACGCCGGTCTTCTCCGAAAGCTGTTCGCCGAGGCCGGCGAGAAGCAACGGGATGCCGGCCGCGATCGCCCCGAGAAACAGGGTGATGATGAAGCTTTGCGTGAACAGGGCCATGCGCTTTTTCGCAGCCGGTCAGCGCCGGGCGCGCTCCTGATGACGTTTGTCGAGATATTCGGCGAGGCCCAACGTGATCAGCAGGATGGCCACGATCACAAGGGAGAAGAAGCTGGGGACGCCAATCCGGCGCGCCGCGCTTTCGCCTCCAATGGTCAAGGCGGAGAACAGGAACACATAGGCGATGGAGCCGAAGCCATTGAGGCGCGCCAGAAAGACCAGAGGCACGACAGTCAGGCTGTAGGCCGGGTTCCAGTCCGCCCGCACGTTGCCGTGCGTGCCGAGGATGTCCACCGCGCCGGACAGGCCGGCCAGCGCTGCCGAGATAGCGAAGACAGCGATGGTGAGCGTCGGAACAGAAAGGCCAGCATGTATGGCAGCGCGCGGGTTGGCGCCGACGAGTCTCAGCCGCATGCCGAACGACGTGCGGGTCATGATGAGATGAACTGCGATCACCGCGACAAGGCCAATGATCAGGCCGGACGATACGGAGGTATCGAACAGTCTCGGCAATCGCGCTTCGACCGGCAGGGTCCGCGTCTGTGGTGTTGTCGTCGCAGGATCGAGGAAGGCAAGCTTCACGAGGACATTGGCGAGCGATACGCCGAGAAAGCTCATCATCAGCGTGGTGATGATCTCGTTCAGCCCCTGCCAGGCCTTCAGTATCGCGGGCAGGAGACCCCAGATTGCGCCGACCGCTGCGCCGATAAACAGACCTAGCAGAAGATTGGTCCAAACGGGCAGAATGCCCAGCATCAACGGGACGATCGCCGCGACAAATACGGCCGCGAGAAGGTACTGCCCATCACCGCCGAGATTCCAGATACCGGCGCGAAACGCCACGATGAGGCTCGCGGCGATCAATAGAAGCGGCCCCATGCGGGTCAACGTGGCTTCGAGCCCGGATGGCGAGAAGATCGCGCGTTGTACCACATAGGCATAGTAGCTCAGGGGATTGAAGCCCATGAGCAGAAGCACCAGCCCACCCAGCACCAGAGCTGCTACCAGAGGGCCAACGCCGAGAGAAACCACGCGCAGCAGTCTTGGGAATGTGTCCGTACGGGCCGCGCTCTGCGCGGTTGCCGAGACGACCTGTTCGTCGGTCATTCGTCGTCTCCGGCGCTCATGAGGCGGCCGATGGCGTCGCGGGCGTCGTCGTCGTTGCCGACAATGCCGCGCAGGCGGCCGCGGTCCATCACCGCGATGCGGTCGGCCAGCTCCAGCAATTCGTCCAGATCGGTCGAGATCAGCACGACTGCCTTGCCGCTATCAGCCGCTTCGCGGATGCGCTTGCGCGTCGTGCGGATGTTGTTCACGTCGAGACCATAGGTCGGCTTGGCAAAGATCACGGCCTCGGCCGCGCCGGTGAGTTCTCGCGCCAGCAAAACTTTCTGGATGTTGCCGCCGGAGAGCTTGCCGACAGGCGTCTGCGTGCCTGGCGTGCGGATGTCGAAATCGCGCACATGGCGCTCCGCCTGCAGGCGGATTTCCTGCGGACGCTCAATGCCTCCGCGCCAGAAAGGATCAGCGCCAATGTCCTTAAGCAGAAAATTGGTGGCGACGGGAAATGTGCCGACGGTGCCTTCGCCCAGCCGGTCGTCCGTAACATATCGTAACCCCCTGTTACGGCGCTCTCCGACCGACGCGCCACCCATCTCGCTTCCCATGAGCAGAATCGAACCGCTGCCACGTGGAAGCTGGCCGGCAAGCACCTCGGCCAATTCCTTCTGGCCATTGCCGTCGATGCCGGCAATTCCGAGGATTTCGCCTGATCGCACGGAGAAACTGATGTCGCGTACCGGCACGCGACCGGCGTCGCAACAAAGGCCTTCTACTGTCAGGACCACGTCGCCGAGCCTCCTGGAGACTTGCACGCGGCGCACGCTTTCGCCTTTCTCGGACGTGCCGAACATCAGGGCAATGATGCGTTCGATGTTTTCGCTTTCAGATGCGCCGCGAAGCGCGTCGGGGTCGATCTCGCCGACCTTGCGTCCAAGCCGGAGGACCGAAATTCGATCGCCGTAGGCAATCGCTTCGTTGAGCTTGTGGGTTATGAAGATGACGGCGATCCCTTGAGCGACCAGCCGCCGCATCAGTTCCCCGAGCGCGACAGCCTCGTGAGGCGTCAGCATGGCGGTTGCCTCGTCGAGGATCAGGCAACGACTGCCACGCATCAGCGCGCGCAGGATTTCCACCTGCTGCCGCTCGCCCAGGGAGAGGCTGCTGACCAGCGCCTGGGGGTCGACCCGCAGCCCGAGCCTCCTGGCTGTGTCGCGAATACCGGCGGCGATGCCCGCACGGTCGGGTCGTTTCCACCACGGTCCGCCCAGCGCGAAATTGTCAGTTACGGTGAGGCTCGGCACCAGCATGGAATGCTGGAAGACGGTGCCCATGCCCATCGCGAGCGCCTGCTTGGGCGATGCGACGACGCAGACCTTGCCATCAATTTCGATCCGGCCCTCGTCGGGCTGCTGGAGTCCCGACAACATGCCGACCAGCGTCGACTTTCCGGCGCCGTTCTCGCCGAGGAGAACATGCACCTCGCCGGAGCGAATTTCGATCGTGACGTCGTCATTGGCGACGACGCCGGGAAAGCGCTTGGTCACGCCGCGCAGCGCAACGACGGGTGCGCCCGAAGGCGTCGCCGCAAGGGCTGCCGGTGCCTGATCGAGGGCCTGCATCAATACGTCCTGAATGAATAAGCCCGCCGCGCAAGGCGCGGCGGGTGAATTTGCCGGGATGGCTTACTGGACAGTCTTGACCAGTTTGCGGACGCTTTCTGCGTCATACTTGGGCTCTACGACGATCTTTCCGGAGATGATGTCGGCCTTGATCGCTTCAATCTGTGCCCAGATGTCGTCCGGGATGTTCTTGGTCTTCAGGAGCGACAGGCTGTCGTCGGAAAGCTTGATGTCGTAGTTGCGGGTTCCGTACTTGTCGGCCTTAAGGTCTTCGATCATCGCCGTATAAACCGGAGTCAGATTCCACAGCACCGACGAAAGGAGGTTGCCCTTGTCGATCGACGTCTTGTCGCCAATCACGTCGATGAAATAGGCCTTGCCGCCGTCCGTCGCCTTTGTGGTCTCGACAGCCTGCAGCATGCCGAAACTGGATCCGTTGCCCTGGCCGAAGATGACGTCCGCGCCCGAGGCGATGACCGTCTCGGTGACGCGCTTGCCGCCCGCCGCATCCGAGTAGGCAGCCGGGCCGATCACAGCGTAACGAACTTCCACGGCGGGGTTCTCAGCCTTCACGCCCTCAGCGAAAGCAACCGACATGTTGTTCCAGGACGGAGGCTCGCCCGACACGACGATGCCTACTACCTTCGTGCGGCTCATCTTGGCTGCGAGGCGGCCGGCGAGATAGGCGCCATCGTGGCCCGACGCCGTGTAGTCGGCAACCTTGCCGGCAGACAGCTTGTCTGGGCTGTCGACGATCGCCACCGGGATGTTCAGTTCGGCGCCGATTTCGGGTGCTGCGGTGTTGTAGCCGCTGGCATGGGCGATCAGGAGGCTGGCGCCTTCCTCTCCCAGTTCGCGCAGAGTCGGACGCACGTCGCCGTAACCAAGGTTCTCCGCCACAACGACCTCAACGCCCGTCGCCGCGCCGGCGGCCTTGGCGGCATCGACGCCCTGCTGGTTCCAGCCCATGTCCGTACCCTGTTCAGGTGCGAGGATGGCGATTGATTTCACATCCGCCGCCTGCAGGGCTACCGTTCCCAACCCTCCCATGAGAGCCAGCGCCAAGGCTGTCCGGCTCGCCGTCTCGATCATCCAGTTCTTCATGACATTTGTTCCCAGTTCCAGATTTTTGGTTGACTATTGGCCGTCAGCCGGGTGCATTCGTCTTATACTTTCACCTCGGGCCACGATTAAAGATGCAGGTTTCACCCCTTCTTGTTGCAGCCCTCGCGGGGCTGGTAGCAGTGCCGGCGACAGCCGCCACGCAATCCTTTGAAGTTGCAGTCAAGAACACCGGCGAAACGGTGCTCGCGTGCGATGCATCGATAGCACATTGGTATTCAAATGCGCTCGGCGATGTCGAGCCGGGCGAAACGCTAAGGTTTGTCCTTCGCGCCGACGCTGCAAGCGGCGCGGTGTTCCTGCGCAACGACGTGGGCGATGACATGCCCGTGCAACGAGTCTGGTGCGGCCTGAAAGGCCAGAGCTGGGCAACGCGCGCCGAAATTTTACTGGAACGCCGGATTGGCGAGGTTCCCAAGGATATCGTCCTCGACTGCGCTGGCAAACCAACGGGAACTTCCTGCGCTCGTCCTTGAGCGAAGGGTTCTGTCCAGTTGATGTGTCCAACGCTCGGACGCAATGAGATCACTCTTTCGCTTGAACAGATCGTAGCGGTGCCTTGATTGACAATGCGAGAATACGATAGCACGATCATACCGTACTACAATCGAAAACTTGCGCTGGTAGATTCCGTTGTCGTCAGACATCCTCGCCAGCCATATTGAGCGCGGGGCTTGGGTGCCTCGTCGGCTTATCTGGGAGCAGAGACATGCGTACAGCCATCGTGACCGGCGCGAGCCGTGGTCTTGGGCGCGCCTTCGCGATCGGCCTTGCCAAGGATGGCTTTGCGCTCAGTCTTGCCGCCCGTCAGGCCGATGAGCTGGAGGTCACGGCGGAGCTTGCCCGTCTGGCCGGGTCGCCGCTGGTAGCGACGCATGCGATCGATCTGTCGCTGCCGGAGTCGCCGGCCTTGGTGGTCGAGCGGACGCTGGCCCAAACAGGCGGAATCGATGCTCTGGTTAACAATGCCGGCGCGACGAAACGTGGCGATTTCCTTGCGCTGTCGGATGACGATTTCCTGGATGGATTTGCCCTCAAATTTCACGCCACGGTCCGGTTCTGCCGGGCAGCCTGGGAAGCGCTGGCGGCAAGCCAGGGCGCCATCGTCAACATTTCCGGCGTCGGCGCCCACACGCCGGAACCGGACTTCACCATCGGCGGCCCCGTGAATTCCGCGCTGATCAACTTTACCAAAGCGATCGCCAAGCGCGCCCGGGATACCGGCATGCGCATCAACACCTTGTGCCCCGGCCACATCGTTACTGAACGTCTGCAGAAGCGCATCGACACGCTCGCGCGCGCAGAGGGTATTTCAGTGGAGGCCGCGCGGGAAAAAATGCGGATCGACCAGGGCATTGCTCGATATGGCGAGCCCGAGGAAGTAGCTGAGGTCGTACGCTTCCTTTGCAGCCCGGCCGCCGCCTATGTCCACGGCACCGTCATCAATGTCGACGGCGGCGCAACGCCCGGCATCTGACGGAGCAGGGCGCTTTCAGGAGGTGGCTTCGGCCATCTCCTCGACCAGTCGCCCGCGCAGAATCTCGATCGCGACCTTGCCGGCATTCATGACGTGACGGGCGGCCGCCTTGCGGGCTTCCTTGCCGCGACGCGCAGCGAGGTGGCCGACGAGTTCCTCGAGTTCCTGCAGGCTTTCGCGCGTGCGTCCGGGGGCGCCGAGGGATGTTGCGCGGAGCACCATGACCCGCGCATTCAGCGATGACAGCGTGTGTCCGAGCGCTTCATTGTGCGCGCCGTCGATCAAGCAGTCGTAGAAGGCGTTTTTCGCCGTCAGCCGTTCGAGCGGATCGGAACTGCCAGCAGAGCGCTTCAAACCTTCAAGCGCGCGCTTTAGCGCCTCGATGTCGGCGTCGGTTGCGTTGCGTGTGAACAATTCGCAGGCGAGCCCTTCCAGTTCGACGCGAACCTCGTAGATGCCCTGCGCCTGCTCAGGCGTCAGTGTGGCGACGATCGGGCCACGATGCGGCACGACCTGGACGAGCCCCTCGCTCTCCAGTTGCCGCAAGGCTTCGCGGACAGCCGTGCGGCTCACCCCGGTCATCTCGCAAAGGTCCCGCTCCGTGATGCGCTGGCCGGCCGTGAAGTAGCCAAGCGCGATGGAGTTGCGGATGCTCTCGGTCACGCTGTGGCGAACCGGAGCGGCCGCCTTGGTGACCCTGAAATCGAGAGGCATAGCCTTGATGTTCATGCCTTGACCTGTGGGTGACGTTTCCTCGGGTTCCGCGACTCAATAACGCCGGGAGTTTGTATGACGATCGTACTATACGACCGAGCGGCATTGCGAAAGCCGCTACGTCAAACGGTCGAATCGATCGACTTCATGACGGCCGAAACTCCGGCTCCGACATCGATTCCCTTGACTTCGAGGGCCTGAAGCCCGCCAGCGACGGCCGCAACCGAGACCAGTGAATAGACCGGCCTGGCTGTCGGCCCCATGTGTCCGATGCGGATGAGCTTGCCCAGCGTCTCCGCCCGGCCGGACGACACCACGACGCCGTATCTGTCCCTTATGATTGTGCGCAATGCCAGTTCATCAATCCCTTCCGGAATGCGGACGGCGGTGCAGGTCGGCGAGGCAATCTCCTCGCGCGCCGCCCAGAGCGACAGGCCCGCAGCCTTTATGCCCGCCCGGCAGGCGGCAGCGGTACGAGCGTGACGTTGCCAGACAGCCTCGTCGCCCTCGCACAGATAGAGATCGAGCGCGGCGTCGAGGGCGTTGATCTCCGAAACCGAAGGGGTGAACGGAAAGGGCTGGGTCGCTTCATGCGCGCGCCGCCAGTCAAGGATGGAGAGAATCGAAGCGCGGGGCGCGTCGGGGTTGGCTTCCATCTTTTCCCATGCCGCCTCACTGACATGGAGGAGTGACAGACCCGGTGGACAGCCCAGGCACTTGTTGGGGCCGGTGACGAAGATGTCGGCATGGATTGGCTCCGGAAGCACGTCCATGCCGCCGAAGGATGATACGGCATCCACGATGAGCAGCTTGCCTGCGGCATGCACCGCGGCGCCGATTTCCTTAGCGGGATTTATGGTTCCCGACGGCGTATCGTGGTGGCAGAGCGCGACGACTGCGATGTCAGGGCGCTTGCGTAGCGCCTCGGCGACGGCGTCCGCCGTCAGCACTTCATTATAGGGGACGGCCAGTTCCACGACTTCCTTGGCGTAGCGGGCGGCCCAGTAGCCGAAGCCCTTGCCGTAGACGCCCGAGACTAGGTTCAGGATCACATCGCCCTTGGCGATCAGCGAAGCGGCCGCAGCTTCCAGCGCCAGGACGGGCTCGCCATGCAGGATGACGGGAGGCGTCGACGAACGAAACGCGCGCTGGACCTTTTCGTTGACCGCTTCGTACTGCGCCAGGAAGGCCGGGTCGTAGTCGTAGAGCACAGGTCGCGACAGGCCGCGCAACACGGCAGGGTAGGCGTCAACCGGGCCGGTCGTCAGCGTGAAGATCGGGTCGGGTATGGGCTTCTTGCTCACGGCTATCAACTCCTCGCCTTCGGCTCTTTATTGCGGCCGGGTCAGGGCCAGAAATGCTGCTCCGTCCTCGGCGTCCTCGATGCTCTCGATCGCTGCGACCAGCCTGCCAACGTCGAGTTGGAGGCCGCGCCATTCGACCTGTGCGGCAAGCTTGGCGGCGAGCTCGGCATCGCTCATGGGCCGGGCGAGGCCGCCCTTGGCCGCGTCCACGGTGCGAGCGATTTCGCGGCCATCCGCGAAGCGCAGCAGCACCCGCGCGCTTTCCAGCGCATAGGTCGGATCGTCACGGAAACGCAGCCGGGCCGCAAAAGCACGCAATACGGGGTCGGCCACGCTTTCGTCGGAAAATGCATCGAGGTCGGCCTTGCCATGCAGCAGGCTGACGGCGACAGCGTGCTGCGCGCAGACTTGCGCGAGACGGCCGGAGGTGACGCCGGGACGGTCGGTGCGCTGGCGCAGCAGCGGATGCCCGGTAAGCTCGACCTCGACGATGTCGCGCGCGTCGAACCCGCCCTCGGCGTTGAGCGCGAGGCAGGCTTCGATCACAGGGTTCAGCACGACGCCGCAGGGATAGGGCTTGAAGGTGTTGTTCAGGATTTCCCAGCTTCTGCCGAGGCCTTCGGTCAGGCTGGCAGCGTCGGCGTGATCGCAATAGAGCGAAAAGAAGCCGCGTGCCCCTGTCAGCGGATGTCGCGGCCCGGTGTAGCCGCGTTCCGCGAGCAGCGCCGCCAGCAGGCCGCCGCGCGCTGCCTGTCCGACGCCGAGGCTCTTCGACATGGTGCCGAGCGTCTCGACGGACCCTGCTGCCTGCGCCAACGCGTTGCCGATCGCATCGACCAATGCGGGAGGCGGCAGCTCAAGCAGGCGGCCGCAAGCGAGGGCGGCTCCGAAGATGCCGGCGGTCGAGGTGATGTGCCAGCCCCGCGCATAGTGAGCCTCACCTGCCGCGAGACCGAGTCGGCATGTGATTTCGACGCCGAGCACGAACGCTTCGAGCAGGGTCGCTCCACTGACAGGTCGCCCCAGTGCCGCACGAGCTTCGGCCAGCGCCAGAACGGCCGGGCCGACAGGTGCAGAAGGATGGACGACGGTCGGGATATGCGTGTCGTCGAAGTCGAAGATGTTGGCGGCGGCGGCGTTGATGCTGGCCGCCCACAACATGTCGGCGCGCTCCCTGCGGCCGACGAGCGTTGAGCCGTCCGCGCCGCCGAATTCTGCAGATAGTTCTACCAGTCGGTCTATCGCGGTCTCACCACTGCCGCCAATCGTGGTGCCGACCATATTGAGAAGCGAACGCCTGCCAGCCGCCCGAACCTCTTTAGGTAAGGCGGGCGGCGCGCTGACAAAGTCCGCCAGAACCTCTTCGGCAACCGGCTGGCTCGTGGTCACTCAGGCCCCCTTCGCCGTGGCCCGACGCACTTCGACGCTGGCCCAGCGTTCCAGCGGACGGATCACCGCCGTCATGTCTGCATCGGGACCGAAGTCCGCCTTGGTTATGGCAAACAGCATGCGCACCGCGTTGCCGACCATCATCGGCACACCGAGACGCTCGGCTTCTTCCAGGCAAAGGCGGATGTCTTTCAGCGACAACGAAATCGCGAAGCCGAAGTCGAAGGTACCCGGCAGGACGAAACGCGGAATCTTGTCGACGCTGGCCGAGGTGCGACCGCTTCCGGCATTCAGGACCTCGACCATGATGTCCGGGTCGAGCCCGGCCTTGGCGCCCATCACCATGGCCTCGCTGGTGATGGCCAGCGACGCTGCCGAGCAGATGTTGTTGATGAGCTTCATCACCTGCGCCTTGCCGGGTTCATCGGCAACGCGGATCACCTTACCCAGGGAGGTGAGCAGCGGCTCGACCACAGCGAAATGCTCCGCCGGCCCAGCGGCCATCAGGGCGAGCGAGCCCTTCTTCGCGCCGGCGACGCCGCCGGAAACCGGGCTATCGACCAGCGCTATACCCGCGACGGCCAGGATGTCCGCAAGCTCCATCTCGCTCTTCGGGCCGGTCGTGGAGAGATCGACAACGCGCTTGACCGAACCAGGGTTCGCCGCGATGGTCCTGCCGACGGCAAGTACGACTTCCGGCGTCGGCAGAGACAGGAAGATCGTCTCGACCTTGGCGGTCAGGGCTTCCAGAGTGGAGGCGGCGATCGCACCCGCGTTGACCACCTCGGCAATCGCCGTCTGCGATTTGTCGTACACCGTCGGGATGTGCCCGGCGCCGACCAATCGCAGCGCCATGGGGCCGCCCATGTTTCCCAGTCCGACGAAACCAATCTCGCTCACATCACTCTCCTTGCGCGGTCGCCGCCTCAGGCGAACGACCAGCCGTTATCCACCGGTATCGCTGCGCCGTTGATGCCCTCGCTCTGCGGCCCGCAAAGGAAAAGCGCCAGCGCAGTCACCGTCTCGATCGGGATGAACTTGCCGCCCGGCTGTCGCGTCGAGAGGAAGAGGGCCGTCGCCTCCTCCTTGTCGATGTTCTTCTCGGCAGCCAGCGCATCGATGCGGGCAAGCGCGCTGTCGGTCGCCATCAAGCCCGGGCAGATCGCATTGCAGGTTATCCGCGTTGCGGCCAGTTCCAGCGCCACCGTGCGCGTCAGGCCGATCATGGCATGTTTCGTCGTCACGTAGTCGACGCGACCGGCGAGCGCGATCAGGCTGTAGACTGATGCCATGTTGATGATGCGGCCCCAGCCGCGCTCCTGCATGCTCGGCACGCATGCGCGACTCAGACGGAATGGAGCGGAGAGATTGACTTCCATGGCCCGATTCCAGTCGGCGTCGCCGAGCGCTGCGACAGGCGACATTTTCCTGATGACGGCATTGTTCACCAGAATGTCGATGCCGCCCATGGCTTCGGAGGCCTGTGCTGCAAGTCTTTCCGACGCGCCATCTCCGGCAAGATCGATGACAGCAGAGCCGAGCGCCCTGCCGGTCTCGGCGGAAAGCATCGCTGTCGCGTCGGTTACAGCAGGCGAGATGTCGGTGAGGAACACCGTGTCACCGGCGGTGGCGAAGGTGCGGGCGAGCGCCAGGCCAAGTCCGGTGGCGGATCCGGTGACCAGCACCCTGCGGGCAGCCTCGGCATTCATCGCGAAAGCTCTTGCCAAGAAAGCACCGGCGGCTCGTCCAGGCGTACAACGATGCCATTGAGCGACGGATCGGGAGCGCGGTAGGCGCGCGTCACCGCAGGATCGTGTCCCGGCACGATGTGGTCGAGGCTCGGGGCGAGCGCCTTCAGCCGCTCGAAGCCTGCAAGGAGCGCCTGCTGGTCGAAGAAGATGGGGAAGGGGTTCTTTTGCGCCATATTGGCGTAGAGATGCGTGGCGTCGGATGCGACGATGACCCATCCGCGTTTGGTGAAAACCCGCACAGACTGCAGCCCGGCCGTATGACCCGGAATCCTGTGAAGCCAGAGGCCGGGCGCGAGTCGAACGTCGCCGTCGTGAAAGGTGACACGCCCGGCGTAGAGGCTGCGCACATAGTCGACGATGTTCTCCACGTCGAAGGTGGCCCTCGTCCTCGGGTCGCAGATGCAGGGACCGGTGGCGTAGGCGGCCTCGGCGACCTGAATGTGGAACTGTGCCTTGGGGAAATCGGTCAGCGTGCCCGCGTGGTCGTAATGGAGGTGGGTGACGATCACTTGGTCGACTTCCGCCGCATCGACCCCGAGCAGCTTCAGCGTATCAGCAGGCTTGCGCAGCAGCGTGCGCCCACGCGCTGCGGCGGCGGCTTGCGCAAAGCCGGTATCGATGACGTAGACTTCCTCGCCGCGGCGGGCGAGCCAGATAAAATAGTGCAGGTCTGCGCCAGCCTCATGAGGATCGGCGTGGAGAAAATTATCGCTCTGCTTGCGGCCCGTGTGCACGGCGTAGTGAAGGGCATAGAGTTCGAAGGGCGAAAGCGCCTCATCGTCCTCGATAGCACCAGCCTCAACCATTGCCTTACCCGCTTGTCCGTCCCGCCCGGTTCGCGGCTCATGTTCAGTATGACCGTATTCCTGTCATACAATCTGTTGACAGGTCAAGGATGGCATGTCTAACTCGTGCCAGATGCACCAGCGATATCTCGATCGCTATATCGTTCGAACTCAGTCCAACTTCGTACCGGAGAGATACATGACTCGTCCCGAATTCCAAGGCGAGCAATTCGAGAGGGGGCTGAAGGTTCGCAGGGAGGTTCTGGGCGAAGCATACGTCAATACGTCGCTCGCAAGCGCCGATGAATTGACCGCTCCGCTGCAGAAGCTGGTCACCGAATGGTGCTGGGGCGAAATCTGGAACCGGCCCGGACTCGAACGCAAGACCCGGAGCCTGCTCAATCTCGGCATGCTGACCGCCCTCAATCGTCCGCACGAGGTAAAGCTTCATGTGCGCGGCGCGATAAACAACGGTGTTACGGAGCAGGAGATCATCGAAGTGATCCTGCAGGCTGCCATCTATTGCGGGGTTCCTGCCGCGCTCGATGCGCAGCGCGTCGCCGTGGAAGTCATCCGCCAGATGCGTACGGAGAAATCCGCAGACGCCGGCTGACGATATCAGTTCATCGCCCGGGGAGCGCTGCGCAACAAGGCTGCCTCCGGGTCTACCGAATTCAATGGGAGACCTGCCGTGACACAGGCAAAAGCAAAAAGCCCGCTCGACAAGCCGCACAAGCTCCGGAGCGGCGCGGAATACAAGGAGTCGCTGCGCGACAATCGCCAGATCTGGGTGGGTGGGCGCAAGCTGTCCAGCGTCTATGACGAACCGGCGCTGGCGAAGGGCATCGACCTGCTCGCGACCATGTTCGACGACCAGTTCACCGAAGAGCACGCTGGCGCGACGACCTATTTCGATAAGGATGCCGGCGCGGTCGTCAGCCGCTCTTGGCAGATTCCGCGCACGAAGGAAGACCTCGCAGACCGCCGCAAGATGATCGAGTACACCTCGCTCAAGACGGCCGGCACCTTCGGTCGCCCGCCGGACTTGGCCCCGGCCATCGTCGTCGGCCTCTATGCCTATCTGCCGACCTTCAAGAAGAAGAAGTCATTGATCGAGGGCGTCGATCCGGACTTCGCCGAGAATATCGAGCGCTACCTCGAGTACGGCCGCGACAACAACGTGACTGCCTCGGAAAGCCTGGCGGGTCCTCAGGCCGACCGGTCGTCGCCGACGGCCGGCGAAGCCTCGCTGCTGAAGGCGCGCAAGGTAACCAAGGACGGTATCTACATCTATGGCGCCAAGACCGTTGGCTCGATCTCGGCACAGGCAAACGACATCTTCTTCACGAATCTCGGCGGTATCCAGGACACTCCGGCAGATGCTTGCATCTGGGGATCGATCCCGATCGAGACCGACGGCATCAAGATGATCTCGCGCGAGATGGTGTCGCAGCCCGAATCCAGCTCGTTCGACCATCCGGTTTCGAGCCTAGGCGAGGAAGCCGACCAGTTTATCGTCTTCGATAATGTCTTCGTGCCGAAGGAGCGCCTGTTCAACCTCGGCGATCCGACAGCGATGAGCTACTACGGTCCAGTCTGCGTATTCGCACACTGGCACGTGCTCACCCGCCTCGCGGTGAAGGCGGAGCTTTTTGTCGGCGCCGGCCAGATGGTGCTCGACTATCTCGGGACCGGTCGGATCCCAGCGGTGCAGATGATGCTCGGCCAGCTGATCGAGTATGCGCAGACGTTGCGTGCTTTCGTTGCCGCAGCCGAGGCGCTGGCGACGCCGACGGAAGGCGACGTGATGCGCCCGGATGTCGGCATGCTGACGGCTGGCCGCCTCTACTCGATCGAGCAATATCCGAAAATCATCCATATCCTACAGGAAATGTGCGGCCAGGGTCTGGTCATGCGGTTCGGCAAGGAGGCTTTCGACAATCCCGATGTCGGCCACTACTTGCACGAACTGCTGCCTGGCCACGGCGTCAGCGCGATGGTCAAGGAACAGCTGATGAACTTCATCTGGGACATGACCTCCGGCTCGCTTGCCGGTCGTGTCGCGCTGTTCGAAAACGTCAACGCCACGCCGGCGCCGGCGCTTCGGGCACGCCTGTACAATGAAGTGAAGCGCGACGCTTACGTCGCGCAGGTCAAGAAGATCGCCGGCATCGAATGATCGCTGACACCGCGCCTGCCGACCGGTGGGCGCGGAAGAGGCCGGACTGGATTGTGCCATGGACCACGCCGCGCTCATCGACCGCTTCTACGCCGCCTATGCCGGTCGTGACGCCGACGGCGCGGCGGCGCTCTATCATGCCGATGGCTGGCATGAGGAAGTAGCGATGGCCAAGCGGCGTCAGGGCACGGATGCGCTGGCCGAGGGGCTGCGAGGCTTCTGGCGCATGCTGCCCGATGTCACGTGGGAACGCCGCAGCTATGTCCGTGCCGGCAACACGGTGGCGGTTCCCTATCGCATGACTGGCACCTTCACCCCGAAGGGCGAGGGTGGGACGCCAAAGCCGATCGCTCTCGACGGTCTGCATCTTTTCGAGATACGCGACGGACTGCTCGCCGGAACCCGCGACATGTGGGATCTGGACCTGTTCCGCGCGCAGATGGGCTAGTGGCAGATGAACGGTCTCGCTGAACTCGACGGCATCGCGCTTGCGGCGCTGATCGCCAAGGGCGAGGTCAGCGCGTCTGAGGTGGTCGAAGCATCGATCGAGCGCGCCGAGCGGCTGAACCCCGTCCTGCATGCTGTCGTGCATCCATATTACAACCTCGCGCGCGAGCAGGTATTGCGCGGGCTGCCCAAAGGCCCGCTCTCGGGCGTGCCGATGCTGCTGAAGAACACGGGCTTCGAAGCCGAGGGGATGCTGCTCTCGACCGGCTCCGAACTGCACCGCCATACTGTCAGCACGCGCGATTCAACGATCACCGCCCGTTACAAGGCTGCCGGCATGGTCATCATCGGCCGCAGCAACACGCCTGAGTTCGCGCTGAGCTTCACCACCGAGCCGGAGGCTTTCGGGCCGACCCACAATCCATGGGACAACACCCGCACGCCGGGCGGGTCGTCGGGCGGCTCGACAGCCGCCGTTGCGAGCGGGATCGTGCCACTCTCCAACAGTTCGGACGGCGCGGGCTCGACGCGGTTGCCGGCCAGCCATTGCGGCGTGTTCGGCCTGAAGCCGTCGCGGCTGGTCAATCCCGTCGGCCCTATAGCTGCCGAGGTGCTTGGCGGCATGTCGACTCCGCATGCGGTCAGCCGGTCGGTGCGCGACAATGCGGCCATGCTCGACGTCACCTCCGGAGCCGACCTCGGCGACGCCTGGGCGTCGCCGGCCCGGCCCGGCACCTATCTCGCCGCCCTCGATGCGCCGCTGCCCCGGCTGAAGATCGCGATGTTGCTGAAACCGCCGCTAGGCAGCGAGATCGACGCGGAAGTGCTCGAACAGGTGCGCGCCGTTGCCCGGTTGCTCGAAAGCCTCGGCCATCATGTCATCGAAATAGACGACGCCGGCTATGACGCGGAAAACCTCAAGACTGCATGGCGCATCGTTGCCGGCGTCGGCATCGGGCTCGGTGTCGCCGGCGGCGATCCGCAGTCGCCCAACCTCGCCAAGCTGGAACACGTGAACCGGGAGTGGGCGCGCGAAGGCATCGCGACCCCGGCAACGCGATACGCCTGGGCGATCGGCCAGGTGCAGGCCACATCGCGCGCCATGGGCCGGTTCTTCGCGCAGCACGATATCATGCTGACGCCGAGTGCCGCCGAACCGGCGCCAAAGCTCGGCAAGCTCGCCGGCAAGGGCAAGGACGTCGACACGTTCTACGACCTGTTCTGGTCGCATTCGCCTTTCACCGCAGTCTTCAATTCGTCCGGCTGTCCAGCAATGAGCGTGCCGCTCGGCATGAGCGCTGGTGGCTTGCCGATCGGCGTGCATTTCGGCGCGGGATTCGGCAAGGACGCCCTGCTGCTGCAACTCGCCGCCGAACTCGAGCGCGCCGCTCCGTGGGCGATACGCCGCCCGCCGATCTTCGGCTGAGGGACGGTAGCGCGCCATGCAGAACGCTGAAATCCTATCGCTGACCGCCAGACAGATGGCCGCGTCCGTCGCGGCCGGAAGCCTGACCGCCCGCGAAGTGGCCGAGGCGCATCTCGAACGCATCGCCGAGGCTGACGGCCCCGTGATGGCGTGGCAGCATCTCGATCCTGCGCAGGTGAGAGCCGACGCCGACCGCCTTGATGCGAATTACGCCTCCGGTCCGCTTGCAGGCGTGCCGCTCGGCGTGAAAGACGTAATCGAGACCGCCGACATGCCGACGGGCTACGGCGCGACGATGTATGATGGTTTCCAGCCGCTCTGGGATGCGCCCTGCGTCCAGATCGCCAGGAATGCCGGCGCCATGGTGATGGGCAAGACGGTCAGCACCGAGCTTGCCATGGCGAGCCCGAACAAGACCCGCAATCCCCACAATCCAGCGCATACGCCGGGCGGTTCGTCGTCCGGTTCCTGTGCCGCAGTGGCGGCGGGCATGGTGCCGCTTGCCTTCGGCACTCAGACTTCCGGCTCGGTGATCCGGCCGGCGAGTTTTTGCGGCGTGACGGCGCTGAAGCCGACCTTTGGACTGATCAACACCGTGGGCATCAAGGTGCTCTGCCACGGCCTCGATACGCTGGGCATCATCGCACGTGACATCGGCGATGCCGCGGCCTGCGCGTCGGTCCTGTCGGGGCGTGCGGAACTGGCCGATCTTTCGGCGCCGAAGCGTCCGCGTTTCGGCGTGTTGCTCGGCACGCGGCTGGAGAAGGCTGAGCCTTCCACCATCGACGCCGTCGAACGGCTTGCGCGCCTTGCCGACAGCGCGGGCGCCGAGGTGGTCACGATCCCTGCGCCGGAATGGTTCGACGGCATTTTCGATCTCCACGAGGCCGTCATGGGCTGGGAGGTCACGCAGTCGCTCGCCTATGAAATTGGCGAACGCTGGAACGAGTTGACGCCGGTCACGCGCGCGATGCTCGAAGACCAGGGTCGCGTGACGGAGGATCGCTATCGCGCCGCGATGCAGGTCCTGCCGGGCATGCGTCATATCTTGGACGCGCTGGTGTCGCGCTTCGACGCCGTGCTGACGCTTGCCGCACCGGGAGAGGCGCCGGAAGGCACTGCGACCGGCGACCCGATCTACAACAGGCTTTGGAGCGTGCTGCAGGTTCCGCTGGTGGCGCTGCCTGTGGCGAAAGGCCCTCGCGGGCTGCCCGTCGGCGTGCAGCTTGTCGGCGCGCGCGGCGAGGACCACCGGCTCGCTTCGGCTGCTCTCTTCCTCGAGAACTGCGTTGCGGCGCAGGGAGGCCCCAAATGATTCACTCCAAGCCTCCTGCTGATCCGCTGGTGCATGATTTCCGCGCCGCCATGCGCCAGCTTGCGGCTACGGTCTGCGTGGTCACAGCCGGCAAGGATGACGCAAGACGCGGACTGACCGCGACCGCAGTGTGCTCGCTCTCCATCACGCCGCCGTCGATGCTGGTCTGCGTCAACAGGCAGGGCGCGGCGCATCGCGCGATCACGGAAAACGGCTGCTTCTGCGTCAATATCCTCGCTGCCGACCAGATGGACGTTGCTCACCGGTTTGCGGGTCAGGCAGGCGATATCGGCGAAGGCAAGTTCGCCATCGGTCACTGGAGCCATCTTACCACAGGCGCACCGGCGCTGGATGGCGCGCTCGTCAATCTCGACTGCACGCTTTCCTCCGATGTCGAGACCGAGAGCCACAGCATCTTCATCGGTCATGTTCAGCAGGTCAGGTTCGGCGATACGAAATCGCCGCTGCTGCACTACGACCGCCACTTCTTCTCCCTCGAAAATCAGACAGCACTTTAGCCGCAATTTAGGTCGCCTACGCGGCGCACGACAGAAGGATCGCAGGCATGGCAATCAGCGACATTCAATTCTTCCAGGGCTGGAAGCAGGTGCTCGGCATGTGCAACCTGAAGCCCGGCGAGCAGGTCACGATCCTCACCAGCGATGACAGCAACCAGCAGATCGCCAACATCGCGCGGCTCGCTGCGGCCGACATGGGAGCCATCGTCAGCGTGCTGAACCTCGCGCCGATGAACGGCGAGAAGGCGATCTCGCGCGACAAATCGGGCTACATCGGCAAGACGCCGCTGGAGGGCAACACGGCCGCGCTCGCCTGCCTGAAGGCGTCCGACATGGTGATCGACACGATCCAGCTTCTGTTCTCCAAGGAGCAGGAGGAAGTGCTGAAGACCGGCGCGCGCATGCTGCTGGCAGTCGAGCCGCCGGAGGTCATGATGCGCATGATCCCGACGCCGGAGGACAAGGCGCGTGTGCTTGCGGCTGCGAAGAAGATTGGCGCTGCGAAGAAGATGACGGTCAAGTCCGCCGCCGGCACGGATTTCAGCTGTGATATCGGGCAGTATCCCGTGCTGACGCAGTACGGCCTTGCCGACGAACCCGGCCGCTGGGACCATTGGCCGAGCTGCTTCGCTGCAACCTGGCCTGACGAGGGCAGCGCCGAGGGAACGATCGTCATCGATGAGGGCGACATCCTGCTGCCGTTCAAGATGTACGCGCGCGATCCGATCACCGTGACCATCGAGAAGGGCATTATCCGCGACATCAAGGGCGGCTTCGACGCCGAGTTCATGCGGAAGTTCATGGAAAGCTTCAACGATCCGCGCGCCTATGCGATGGCGCATGTCGGCTGGGGTCTTCACACGCGCGCGCACTGGACGGTGCTCGGCCTCTACAATCCGGAGGCGCAACTCGGCATGGACGCGCGTTCCTTTGCCGGCAATTTCCTCTGGTCGTCGGGCCCGAACACCGAGGCCGGCGGCGACCGCGATGTGCCGTGCCATCTCGACATTCCGTTGCGCAACTGCTCGCTATCACTCGACGGCGAGGCGATGACGATCGACGGACGGGTCGTCAACGAAGACCAGCGCTAGAACCATGTCGCACTATGACTTGGCGATCGTCGGCGGAGGGTCTGCCGGCGCGCTGCTTGCCGCGAGGTTGAGCGAGGACGAAGCCCGCCGCGTCGTGCTGATCGAGGCTGGTGGCGAGCCTGACGATCCCGATATTGCCAAACCGGCAGCATGGCCGGCCCTGCAGGGTCGCGACTACGATTGGGATTACCGCACCGAGCCACAGCCGGGCACGGCGGGACGCATCCATCATTGGGCCCGAGGACGGGCCATCGGTGGGTCGAGCCTGCTACACGCCATGGGCCACATGCGCGGCCATCCGGCCGATTTCGCGGACTGGGTAGAGGCAACCGGCGACCAGCGCTGGAGTTGGGATGGATTGTTGCCGGCCTTCATGGCCATCGAGGATCACAGCCTCGGTGGTGACGGCATCCACGGCAAGGGCGGGCCACTGCCTGTCTGGCTGCCGGGCGAAGAGGTCAGCCCGGTAGCGCGTGCCTATATCGAGGCAGGCGCCGCGCTCGGCCTGCGGCGCATTCGCGGTCACAACACCGGCGAGATGGTCGGCGTCACGCCGAATTCGCTGACGATCCGAGGCGGCAGGCGGGTGACGGTTGCTGAGGCGTGGCTGACACCTACTGTGCGGGCACGAAAGAACCTGACGATCCTGACCGGGTGCCTCGTGCGCCGGCTAAAGCTCGAAGGCGGGCGCGTGGCGGCTCTGGAGGCCGTTGGACCGGAAGGACCGGTGGAGATCACCGCTGATGAAATCATCCTCAGCGCCGGGTCGATCGAAAGCCCCGCGCTTTTGATGCGTTCGGGGATCGGGCCGGAGGACGTCCTTGCCGCTGCCGGCGTCGCTTGCAAGATCGCCGCGCCTGATGTTGGCCGCAACCTCAGGGATCACCTGCTAGGAGCCGGCAACCTTTATGCCGCCCGGCAGACGGTGCCGGCGTCGCGGCTCCAGCATTCGGAATCCATGGCCTATATGCGCGCCGGCGATTTCTCGGCGACGGGTCGCCCCGAGATCGTCGTCGGCTGCGGCGTTGCGCCGATCGTCTCGGAGCGTTTCACCGCTCCTGCCGCTGGTACGGCCTATTCCTTCCTCTTCGGCGTCACCAATCCGACGAGTCGCGGCAGCCTGAAGATCACCGGCCCGGAGCCTGGCGATCGGGTGAGCATAGATCCGTGCTATCTGCAGACGGAAAATGACCGGCGTCTTGTCCGTGCGGCGCTCGCAGCGGCGCGCGAGATCGGAAAGCGTCCCGAACTGGACAACTGGCGCGAGCGCGAACTTCTACCGGGATCGCTCGAAACAACTGCGGACATGGACCGCTTCATCGCCGAGGCCGCGATCACTCATCACCATCCGTCGGGCACCTGCCGGATGGGCAAGGACGAGGCTTCGGTCGTCGATCCGGCCCTCAAGCTTCGCGGGGTCGACAATGTCCATGTCGTCGATGGATCCGTCATCCCGAGCCTCACCGCCGGCCCGATCCACGCCGCCGTGCTGGCCATAGCGGAGACCTTCGCGAGAGATATCTATCCCGGTGACTCCAGGAGCGAAAATTTCGGGTAACGCCCGGCGGCGGCGGCAGCGCCGCTGGATTTTCGGCGTCTGTCGTCATATGCCGAAACTCTACGAACCCGGCATCGCGACAGACTGGATATTCCATGACCACGAACTCTGTTCTCTCCCGCTTCGCGCTCGACGGAAAGGTCGCCGTGGTCACCGGGGGTGCGAGCGGGATCGGCCGGGCTGCTGCGGATCATATTTCTTCTGCGGGGGCGGCGGTCTGCGTCATCGACCGCGATGCCGAGCGGGGAACTGAGTTCGTTGCGTCCATCAAGAAAGCCGGTCGCAAGGGCGCGTTCTTCGCCGTCGATGTCACTGACGAGCAGGCGATGTCCCGGACGTTTCAGTCGATCTGCGACGAGTTCGGCGGAATCGATGTGCTGGTCAACAATGCCGGCATGGCGATCCGGGCTTCGGCCTTGGACATGTCCGTAGAGGACTGGAACAAGGTCGTCGCCGTCAACATGACGTCGATGTTCGTCGCGGCCCGTCTTGCGGCGCGCCACATGGCTGCGGGATCGCGGGGAGGCGCGATCGTCAATACCGCGTCGATCATGGGACTGTCCGGCGGGCTCTATCCGAACGTCGCCTACCAGACGACAAAGGGCGGCGTGGTCAACATGACACGCGCTCTGGCGCTCGAGTGGGCGCATCTCAATATCCGCGTCAACGCGATTGCGCCGACATTCGTCCGCACGGGCTTCATCCAGCCGCTACTCGACGACGCCACTCGGAGAGAAGCGATTTTGGCGGCAACGCCGCTGGGCCGGATTGCAGAACCTGAGGAAGTGGCGGATGCGATCCTGTTCCTGGCGTCGCCCGCCGCGGCGATGATCACCGGCACGATCCTGCCGGTGGATGGCGGTTTTCTCGCGCGGTAGTCGATTAGTTTCAGCCGGCGGTGAAAAATTCCATCCAGGCAAAAGAATTGCTGGCCGGGCGGTACTCGGCCCCGAAAGGTGCGGAATAGCCGGTGTCCGCGATGGCCTTCAGCAGCCAGGCATAGTCGACCTCACCGTGGTCGGGCTCCGCACGGTCCGGAACGGCGGCAAACTGGATATGTCCGATGCGGTCGCGGTATTGCTTCACGGCGTTGAGCAGGTCGCCGTTGACGATCTGCATGTGGTAGCAGTCGAACATGATCTTCACCGCGCCGTCAGTTGCGTCGACGACACGCAATGCCGTCGGGAGGTCGAGCAGGAAGTAGCCCGGTGCGTCGCGCGGATTGAGCGGCTCGATCAGGATGCCGATGCCGTGCGGCGCGGCGGCGTGTGATGCGTATCGCAGGTTGTCAACGAAGGTCGCGAACGCCTCTTTTGCCTGCGTCTTGCCAGCCATGACGTGGATGTTGCGGCAGCCGGTGGCGACCGCCCAAGCGACCGCCTGGTCGATCGCCGCGCGCGCTTCGGCCTGACGGCCGGGTAGTGCCGACAGGCCAAAGTCGCCGGCTTCAAGGTTGCCGCGGACGGTGTTGACGCCGAGGACCGGCAGCCCTGTTTCGGCCAGCGCGGCGGTCACTGCCGAGACATCGGTGTCGTATGGCCAATGCATCTCGACGGCCGTAAAGCCTTGCTTCTTGGCAGCACGGATGGCCTCGGGGAGACTGAGGTCGCGAAAGAGAAAACCCAGATTGGCCGAGAACTGCATCAGTCGTCCCATTCGATGTTGAAATGGTCCACGAGGTCGCGAATTTCCGCGTCTGCGAGGATCTTCGGCCTGAGCCCGAGCGTCAGCAGCGTCAGCTTCGCCGTCTCCTCCAGTTCCTCCATGGCGTAGGCCGCCGCCTCGAGGTCCTTGCCGGCGACGACCGGTCCGTGGTGGGCCAGCAGAACGGCGGAGCGTTTGCCCGCAAGTCCGCGCACCGCGTCGCCCATCGCTGGATCGCCGGGGCGGATATAGGGCAGGAGCTTCACCTTGCCGAGCCGCATGATCGAATAGGCGGTCAACGGCTCGAAGACGCTGTCCGGGTCGATGTCGGGCAGAAGCGAGACCGCCACCGAATGCGTCGAATGAAGATGCACGACCGCGCCTGTTTGCGCGCCACGTGTCTCGTAGAACGCGGAATGAAGCGGCATCTCCTTGGTCGGTTTGTCACCGCTGACGAAACGCCCGTCCGCATCGAACAGGGACAGGCGGGCGGGATCGAGCGCGCCGAAGGACGATCCCGTCGGCGTGACGAGAAGCCTTCCGTCACTTAGCCGCGCGGAAATATTGCCGGAGCTGCCGGCCGTCAGCCCGCGCGCGAACAACGAACCGGCGATGCTGCTGATCTGGTCCCTCAGGCTTGCCTCTTCGCTCATTGCGAGACATCTCCAGCCAACACGCGAGCAGCCTTTCCGAAGAAATCCACCGAGCCGAAATTGCCTGACTTGAGCGCCAGAACCATGTCCATACCACCGGCCTTCAGGGCGGGGACTCCGGGGTCGATCTCGGGTCCGATTTCGAAGGATGGGATGCCCAGCGCCGACACGATGGCGCCTGATGTCTCGCCGCCGGCCGTCACCAGGCGACGCACGCCGCGCGCCGACAGTTCGCGGGCAAGCGCGCCGAAGAAGCTTTCGACCGCGGTTGCCACACGTTCCTTGCCGTGAAGCTGCTGGGCCGCCGCGACGACTTCGGGCTCGGCTGACGAAAAGATCAGCGGCAGGCCGTTTGGCTGCTGATTGATCGCCCAGTCAGCGTAGTCAGCAGGATGGGCGGTGCGATTTACGACGGCATCGACCTCCACCACCCGTGCCGGGTTGGCCTTCGCGTGCTCCGCGATCTGGCGGCGGCTCATGATCGAGCACGAACCGCAGAGCGCCACTGCTGTACCCTGCAGCCCGGTCCAACTGCGCGAAGCGGTCCCGATCAGCCCGGCCTGACGAAAGTTCTCCGGCAGCCCAAGCGCGATGCCGGAACCGCCGCTGATCAGAGCATCATCCTTGGCCGCCTTGCCGATCGCGACGAGATCCGGGTCAAGTATGGCGTCGACGACGATGTAGCGGGAACCTGCTGCGGTTACGTGGTCCAGCGCGTCCCTGATCGCCGTGCTGCCGGTTGCGACAGAACCATAGGCAACATGCCCGACGCCGCGCTTTGTCTGCAAGCCCAGCCAGCGCCGCAAGTCCGCGTCGGTCATCGGCGTCAGCGGGTGCTTCTCCATGCCTGACGCGTTCAACAGCTTGTCGTTGACGAAGAGATGACCCTGATAGATCGACCGACCGGTGGCGGGAAACGCCGGGCAGACGATTGCCCGCTCGGCTCCGAGAGCATCGGTGAGTGCATCGAGGACCGGGCCTATGTTGCCTTCAGGCGTGGAGTCGAATGTCGAGCAGTATTTGAAGAGATATTGGCGACATCCCTGACGCCGCAGCCAGTCCAGCGCGGCCAAGGATTGAGCGACGGCCTCGGCTGCAGGTATCGTCCTCGTCTTGAGCGCAACGACACCCGCGTCGACCGAAGCGTCGGCCGCCGCGCTAGGGACGCCATTATATTGCACGGTGTACATACCGCCCTTGGCCAAGGTGTTGGCCAGGTCCGAGGAGCCGGTGAAGTCGTCGCCGATACAGCCGAGCAGCATCAGGGTTTTCCGCTCTTGATCATAAGGGTCGTCAATTCCGTCTATCCGGCTTTCGGCGCATCGTCCGCAAGATATACGTCGATCAACTCGTCGACTGAACTTTCTGCAACAAAGCCGAGGCTGGCGGCCTGCTTCGGTAAAAACGATTTCGGCCAGCCCGACACGATTGCCTCGATTGTTGCGTCGGGCTTGCGATCGATCAGTGTCTCCGCTTCCGCACCGGCCGCGCGTCCGAGAGCCGCGATCTGGTCGGCGACTGTCGCGGCCACGCCGGGCATGTTGAGGGTACGTCGGGCTCCTAGCACGGATGTATCGAGAGTGGCGGCGTGAATGAGGAAAGCGACTGCCGAACGCGGGCTCGCCAGCCAGTGCTTCACCGTATCCTTCACCGGGAGAACAGACCGTTGGCCGGCGAGCGGCTCGCGCAATATGCCCGAAAAGAAACCGGACGCGGCGGCATTGGGTGCGCCGGGCCGGATGACGATCGTCGGCAGCCGGATGCCGACGCCGTCCAAGAACCCACGGCGCGAATAATCCGCAAGCAGCAACTCGGAGATCGCCTTCTGTGTGCCGTAGCTGGTCAGCGGGGCGAGCACGTAATCGTCGGGGATCGGATCGGGCAGCGGTGAGCCGTATACGGCGACCGAGGATGTAAAAACCAGACGCGGCATATAGCGTTCGCGGATGCCTTCGACACGAATGGCTTCGAGAAGGGCGCGGGTGCCGTCGAGATTGATGCGGTATCCCTTTTCGAAATCTCGTTCGGCCTCGCCGGAAACGATCGCGGCGAGATGGAAGATCACGTCGGCTCTCAGAGCGGCCAGTGTGTCGGCTACACCGGGAGCCGAAATGTCTGCAGCGATCGCGTCCACGGAGCTGACGCTGCCGGACGGGGAGGGAGGCTGCACGACGTCGGCCAGCGTCATCCGTTCGATCTTGCGGCCGCCGAGCGAGCCTGTCCGGCTGAGTTCCACGGCAAGCTTCCTGCCGATCATTCCGCCTGCGCCAATGATGAGTATGTGCATGGGTGTTCCGTTCTCTATTGGATGAGGCGTCAGGCGGGTTTCAGGGCGCGCACGACGGCGTAGGCGCCGAGCGGCAGGGTCTGATCGCTGACGGGCGACAAGTGGTCCAGCAGGTCGGGCTGGTTGGCTGCTTCGACGAAGGACGAGGCATCCAGCACGACCGCCGTCAAAAACCCGTCGGGGAGCCGCACCTTTTGTGTGTTGGGCGATGGATTGCAGAGCCACAACTCGGTTCCGCTGTCCGTAACGGCTGCGATACCGCGCACGTCGCCTGCGGCAGATGACCCGAGCGACAGGATTGGGCGTCCCCGGAGTTTCGCCAGCCCGCGCACCACGTGCCATACGGGATAGAGCTCGCCCTTGCCCACGTACCAAGGCTGTGGAAATGGCGTCGGAACAGAGAGGACACCGAACGGCCCGACAGCGCCGCCTAGCGAAATCGCCTCTGCGCCGCCCTCGGCGAAGGCGGCGAAATAGCCGAGGTTCCACGCCGCGCCCATGATCCCGCGCTGGCGCGGATCGTTAAAGTTGACGGCCTGCCGTATGTTTCCCGGATTCGCTACCGGGGCCTCGCCGTATGGATTATCGCGGAGGCCGATGGCGGACGGTCCGACGGAATAGGGCAGCCCCTTTGCGATGACGGGGACCGTCCTGACGATATGCGGAAGGCATTCCAAGGTTTCCATCAGAGAGCGGTCGTCTCCCGCGTGGAAGATAGCCGCCGTCGTGAACGTGATCAGGTCTATCGCTTCCGTCGGCGGCCGCTTGCGGTTCAGCTCGGTGAAGAAGCTGAACATGCCGCCGCCGATGCGCGCTTGCGGAAACGCCTTGCGGGTTGCCGCATAGAGCTTCGTCGCGTTGGGGGCCGGCGGCCAGACGCTGCCCGGCAAAGTACATTTGAGGTCGGGCGCGGGCGACACGAGAACGGTTGCGAAGGGGTGGCCAAGGCCCGAGGCGATGTCGCTGAGCGCGCCGACTTCCGCCACGGCTCCAGCGTCGTCCACCTTTTCCACGACCGCCTCGAGCCATGCTTCAGCGCCGAGCGCGTGTGCGGCCTCGACCTGTCGCGCCAGCGTTCCTGCATCGTGTCCGCGGCGCGGGTCGTGATGACAGATCACATGCGCGACGCCGAGTTGGCGCAGCGCACCTGCATGTTCCAACACGGCCGCAGCATCTTCAGGCTGAAGCCCTACGCCGAGGGCAGGGATTCTTCTTTCGCTCTCGCCAAGCGTCAGGACGACGTCGCCGCCCTGACGCGCGGTCGCCTTGGGAGCGCCTTTGATTGTCAGGGTGATTTTCTGTTCAACCGTCTCTCCGGCTTCGATCCTGTAGGGCCAGGGCAGGGCGAGCGGGCGGACGTAGGTCTTATAGGAGGCGTCGGTCCAGTTGCGCTGGTCCTCCATTTCGAAGGCGTCGCCTTCCATCCGGCAGACGACATCCTGTCCACCTGGAGTACGGTGGGCTATCTCGCGCAGGTCCATCATGGGCTGCACCGGGTCGATCTCTACCGGGAAGCGTGTCTCGACCTTGTCGCCGCCGGTATGCGTGATCGTGGCAGGCGCGCCGCTGACGCCCTCTATCGGATGCAGGACGACGAAACCCGTCCGGTTGGTGAGAAGCCCAGTCGGGGTCTTGCCACGACCGGAATAGGTAAGCGAGCCACTGGAATTGCCTTCGATCGCCACTTCGTAGCCGAAGGTTTCGCCTTTGCTGTCGACCTCGGCGTGGTAGGCGATCCGGAAGCCGCCGGCTTCCTCTTCGATCGACAGGCCGGTTATCTGGGGAATCAGAGTTGCCCAGTCCTTGTCGCGCACCACAAAGGAAATGGCGCGAATGACTTCTTCGCCATTCATGCGGATGTCGCGCAGGTTGGCGCCATCGAAGAGGACGCTGAGCGGACCGGCCTTCAGCAGCCGCTCATGCGCGGGCGGTTCCTCGGTGCCATAGAGCATGATGGCGAGGGACGGATCGGGATGTGTCATCGATGGTGCTCCCTCCCTACAGCCGTCGCGATTTCCAGGTGATCAGCCGCTCGGCAAGCAGGGCGAGGATGATGATCGCGCCGATGGCCGTGCCCTGCCAGAACGGCGACACGCCGAGCAGGTTGAGGCCGTTGCGGATCATGACCATGATCAGCACGCCCATCAGAGTGCCAAATATCGAACCACGTCCGCCGTAGAGGCTCGCGCCGCCGATCACCACTGCCGCGATGGCGTCGAGTTCCAGCTGGTTGCCGCCGATCGGGTCGGCCGACATGATCTGCGCCAGCGAGAATGTCATGGCCGTAGCCGCGAGAGCCCCGGAAGCGACATAGGGAAATATCGAATAGAAGAGCGTATTGAGACCGGCGGCACGCGCGGCTTCGATGTTGGAGCCGACGGCATAAATCGTGCGTCCGCCCTTGGAATAGGTGAGCCAAGCCCAAGTGGCGACGTAGAGCGCGAGGAGGAAGATCACGTTCGTGGGGATGCCGAGGACAGTCGTGTAGACGATGTCCTGCAGCCCCATGGGCAGCCCGGAGATCGAGCGCTGGCCGGAAACGATGTAGGACAGGCTTCGTCCCATAGCCATGACGCCGAGCGTCACCACGAAGGGCGCGAGCCCGAAAACGGCGATCAGGACGCCGGAGAACAGGCCGATCAACGCCCCGCAGCTCACTGCGATGAGGATCGCCACGGGAATGGGAAACTCCTTCAGCATGAGGGCAAGGACGATGCCCGTCAGTCCGGCGACCGAGCCGACGGAGAGGTCTATGCCGCCGGTCAGGATCACCAGCGTCATCCCGACCGCGACGATGCCGAGCACCACCGACTGGTCGAGGATGTTGAACAGATTACGCTCTGTGAAGAAGTGCGGCGAGACGAAGGACAGGATCACAGCAAGCACGACCGCGAGACCGAGCATACGAAACTCGAGCGTGCTGACGAATTTGGGCGTCGCAAAGGATCGGTTGGGTGAACTCATGCGTCGATCTCTTCGTCTCGTGTTGTTTCGAACAGGCTCGCCATGCGAGCCGTTAGCGCTTCGGGATCGGGCAGCTTCTTGCCTGACGGCATGCTGAGGCCGACCCATCCGAGTTCGTGACCCCGGCGATTGGAAAGCCGCGCCAGAAGGGTGGATCGTCCATCCTCCTCATGGATGGCGCCGGCTTGGCGCTGTCCCAGCGCATTGGGGATCGGTGTCTCCTGCAACGGATAGACGTGTCCCGCCTCAAGGCCAAGCTTGGCCTCACCCTTGCCTTCGGCGACGGCGAGGCTGACGAACTGGTCACCGTCGATAAGGCCCCAGAACGCGCTTCCGCCGTGTGTCGCGACAAGATCGCGGAGGAACGCCAGGTTCCTTTCGGCCGAGCTGCGCGGCGCGGCGAGCAGCGTCAGGCTTTCCTCGCTGAGGCGCGAGGCCGGAAGGTCCGCGATCGTGTACCCGTCGCTGATGACCACGACGCGTTCGCACACGCCCAGAAGTTCCTCGAAGTCCGACGAGATGATGACGACGGCTATGCCCCTGTCGGCGACCTCGCGCAGCAGTTCGTAGATCGCTTGACGGGTGCCGATGTCGACGCCTTTGGTCGGTTCGTCGAGGATGAGCACTTCCGGCTCGACCAGAAGCCAGCGCGCGATGATGACCTTTTGTTGCATGCCGCCGGAAAAATGCAGCAAGCTCGCATCCATGCGGTCGGCAGGCAGCCCAAGCCTTGCAACGAGCTCGTCGGCTTGCTTGCGGCGCGCCGACTGGCCGCGTCCGAAACCCTTGTGTTTACCGAGTTGCGCCAGGAACAGGTTCTCTCCCACGTTCATGTCCGGCACGATGTTCTGTGCGCGCCTGTCCTCCGCGACCATGCCGAGTCCAGCGCGTATGGCGGCGATCGGACTATTCGCCGGCAATTCCTTGCCGCCGATCGCAACGCGTCCGCCGCTACGGTGACGCAGTCCGAAGATCGCCTCGGCGCTCTCGGACCGGCCGGCGCCGACGAGGCCGCCGAGGCCGAGGATTTCGCCTCTACGCACCGAAAATGAGACGTCGCGCACGGCGGGAGGCGCACTGAGCCCGGTGACTTCGAGCGCGACCGGTCGTTCGTTGGCGGCCTCCGTTACGGGTGCCTTGCGATAGACGTTGCCGATATCGCGCCCGACCATATGGCGGATGATGTCTGCCTGCGTCAGGTCCATTGTCGGCAGGCTTTCCGCCACCGTCTTTCCTTCGCGCAGGATCGTGACGCGGTCGGTGATGGCGAACACTTCTTCGAGACGATGGGAGACGAAGGCCAGCGCCTTTCCGCTGTCCTTCAGGCGCGTCATGATGTCGAACAGCCGGTCCACCTCGGTCGGAGACAGGGATGCGGTGGGTTCGTCGAAGATCACCAACTCCGCGTTGAGGGCGAGCGCCTTTGCGATTTCGACGAGCTGGCGTTGCGCCGCCGAAAGCCGCCGTACCTCCATGTCGAGTGGCAGGACATGGTCATGGCCGAGCTCCGACAGGATTTCCTGAGCCTTTTGTCGCAACTGGCCGAAGGAGAGCCTCCCGGGCATCGCATAGCTGGGCAGGAAGATGTTTTCCAAAACGCTCATGTCGGGAGCTAGGCTGGTTTCCTGCGCGACGAGCGCGATGCCTGAACGCAGCGCGTCACGGGCCGACCCTATGGCGAGTGGAGCTCCCTTGAACAGGATTTCGCCCGAAGACGGGGGCAGGTGTCCGCAGATGATGCGTGACAGCGTCGACTTGCCGGCTCCGTTGGCGCCGAGCAAGCCGCAGATCTCGTGCCTGCGGAGCGTGATCGTCGCGTCCTTGAGAGCGTAGGCGCTGCCAAAGATACGGGTCACGTCCTTTGCAACGAGCAAAGGCTCTGGAGTTGTGCTGTCAGGCATAGGCTGGGCAGTTCCGGGCATCGGGAATGTGTCCGGAGGTTTCCCTCCGGACACTGCGTTGTCTTCCGTCCTCGTCACATCTCGTTTGCGAAGACGGTTTCCTTGATCACCGGCAGTTCCTGCTCGATGTTCGTGCTGGTGACGATCTTGATCGGAACCATCACTTCCTTTTCAGGGGTCTTGCCGCCGAGATGCGCAAGCATGGCACGAGCCGATTCCTGGCCCATCAGGTAGGGCTGCTGCATGCCCGACACGACCAGGTCGCCGGACTGAAGCAGAGGCACGAATTCCGGCACGCCGTCAAAGCCGGCTACCAGCACTTCGCCACTCAGACGCGCGGCCTTGATCGCCTGGAGAGCGCCAAGCGTAGGTCCGTCGGTCTGGACGAACAGGCCCTTCATGTCCGGGTTCGCCGTGGTCATGTCCTGCGTGAACTTGAAGGTCTCGTCGGCGGTGTAGGTCTGCATCTGCTGGAGGCCCGCCTCCTTGGTGATGCCGGCTTCCGTCATGGCGTCCTTGAAGCCCTTGGTACGGGCCTGGCCATTGAGGCGCGCCTGGCTGATGCCGACGATACCGACGCTGCCGCCTTCCTTGCCGGCCGCCTTCATGGCCTCGGCCAGCGCCTTTCCGACGCCGTTCGCGCCCTGGTAGTTGTCCGAGATGATGAAGGAGACATAGTCGCCGCTGTCGGTGCCGATATCGGCGATGACGACGGGGATGTTCGCCTGCTTGGCGAGGTCCAGCACGGCCGGCGCGGTCGAGCTGTCGGTCGGCGAGATGATGATGCCGGCGACGCCGCGGGCGATGGCGTCCTTGGCATTCTGGAGTTGCGTCTGGGCGTTGTTGCCCGAATCCAGCGCCTGGTAGGTATAGCCGCCTTCGACGGCGACGTTCTCAACGCCCTTGGAAAGATAGCGCCAGAAGGCGAGATCGAGGCCGGGCGTCAGGTATACCAGTTCCTTCGACTGGGCGAGGGCGCCGGTTGTGGCTCCGGCGATGCCCGAGATCGCTGCAAATCCAGCGATCGCTACTGTTGTGAAAAGGCGTCTTGTCAGCATTTGGAACTCCTCCTGTTGTGCTGCATGGTTTTCCGGCAGTCCGCGTTCATCTCTTCCCGGCAGGCTGCGTGAAAAGCTGTTTGGTGGTGGTGTAGATGCGGGTCTCGTGGATCGCGAAGGCTTTGGCTGCCGCTTCCGGGTCGCGTGCTTCCAGGCCGGCAAGGATCGTGCGGTGATCGGAGATGCTGACAGCGATGCTTGATGGCAGGGCGACGGCGCGCCGCCTGTGGTCGAGAAGGTAGGAATAGAGATCGGCGGCCATGTCGGCCAACGCGGCGTTGCCGCCGGCGCGATATATCGTCGTGTGGAATTCGCGATCGCAGATCAGGAAACGGACGGGGTCGTCGACTGCAGCCTCCTGCGCCGCGATCGAAGTGCGCAGCGTATCGAGGGTGGCGGATTCGATCCGGACGGCCGCCGCGCGCGCGACCCTGTCCTCGATCAGCAGCCGCGCGTCGTGGACATCGTCCAGGCTGTAGCCGGATATGTCGCGATAACGAGCTGACTGCACAGCCAGATCGCCGACTTCTGTCGATGCAACGACCGTTCTGGTGCCTTGTGCGACGGACAGTATGCCGCGCGTCGAAAGAACGAGGATGGCGCCGCGGACTGTTTCGCGGCTGACGGACAAGGCCGCAGCCAGCTCGCGTTCTCCTGGCAGAGGGTCGCCGACATCGAGAATGCCGGTCGCGATGAATGTGGCGATCTTCTGGACGACGAAATCCCGCATGGATTGCTTCGGGACGCCGCCAAGGGCGCCGCCGTCGTCAGTCAACATTGCACGAAGGTCCATTCCTCCCCCACATCTCCTGCTTGTGACCGCAGGTCTAGTGGTCCAGTGAATGTACCAGTAGACCGATTGGCATCGCCGGTCAACTCTGACGTGGGGAACCCGGCGTGCAGGTGATCCAATTCAGTGCGACTGTCGTAAGCGTCCTAGGCGACGACTTGCGAAACTCTGCGTGTGGCCAGTCGCCCGAGAGTCCAGATTGGGCGCGATGATTGGGACTTGCCGCAGCGAATCAACCTCGTTATTCGCTGTCCTGCAAATTGGGATTATGAGATGACCGAGACTGAGATGGCTGATGCAACACCGAATTTCACGGAACTGACCGCCGAAATCGTTGCGGCATATGTCGCAAACAATTCCGTTCCTGCCGGCAACCTGTCTGACCTGATCGCGACTGTTCATGAGGCCGTTACGGGTCTTGGTAAGCCGACGGCGGCGGTGGCCGCGACTCCGACGCCGGCGGTCAATCCGAAGAAGTCGGTGCATGCTGACTACATCGTCTGCCTAGAAGACGGAAAACGCTTCAAGTCGCTGAAGCGTCACCTTATGACCCACTATAATCTGACGCCCGAAGAATACAGGGCCAAGTGGGGACTGCCGCACGACTATCCGATGGTCGCGCCCAGCTATGCCGCGCAACGCTCGGATCTGGCGAAGAAGATGGGCCTAGGCCGAAAGGCCAAGAAGCCTGTCCGCAAGCGGAAAGCTTCCTAACAGCCAAGCAATGCGGCTTTGGATCGAATATCCGAAGCCGCCAACATGGTCTCCGCGACCTTGGCGGCGCGGAGAGGCGTTGTGAACGTCAAATTCGGTTCGTCTTTGACTGCGGAAGATAACGCGACCGTACAAGACCATCCGCCTCAATCAGAAGTGGATTTCGTTAGCGTTCCGCGCGGTCGAGTCGGCTGCTGGTCAGCAGGGCGATCAGCGTGCAGGCCGCGCCCGACAAAAGGTATGCGCCGGTCGACAGCAGTCCGAAATTGCTCGACAGGAAGAGCGCAACGAAAGGCGCGAACCCCGCTCCGAAAAGCCAGGACAGGTCCGAAGTAATCGCCGAGGCGGTGTAACGGTTCTGCGGCGCGAAGTTGGACGCGACCGAACCCGACGACTGCCCGAACGAAATCCCGAGCAGGATGAAGCCGAGGATCATGAAAACGGCCTCGCCGACGTTGCCGGCATCCAGAAGTTGTGGCGCGAAGCCGCTGAAGGCGGCGATCGCGACAGCTCCCGCGCCGAGCAGCGTGCGGCGGCCAAATCGGTCTGCAAGGGCACCCGACGCGATGATCGCAGCCACGCCGAAGGCGGCTGCGACGACCGTGATCAACAGGAACCGGCTGGTGTCTTGCGTCGTGAAGATAAAAACCCAGGAAAGCGGAAACACGGTCACCATGTGGAACAGGGCAAGGCTTGCCAGTGGCGCGAATGTGCCGACAACGACGTTCCTGCCTTCCTCGCGCAATGTTCTCAGGACTGGTTCGGGTTCTAGGTAACGCCTCTCGAAGGATGCAATGAATTCCTTCGCCACGACGATCCGCAACCTTGCGAACAGAGCGACCACGTTGACCGCGAACGCCACGAAGAACGGATAGCGCCAGCCCCATTGGAGGAAGTCCGCAGGCGAAAGGATAGAGATGAAGTAGGCGAAAAGCGCGCTTGCAATCATCAGGCCGAGGGGAGCGCCGAGTTGCGGGACCATCGCATACCAGCCACGACGCTTTTCCGGGACATTCAGAGCCAACAGGGGCGCCAATCCGTCCCAAGTTCCGCCGAGAGCAAGTCCCTGGCCGATACGCAACACGCAAAGCGCGACGATCGTGGCAGAACCGACTGTTTCATATGACGGCAGGAAGCCGATCGAGACAGTCGCCGTGCCGAGCATGAACAGCGCGATCGTCATTTTCACGCCCTTGCCGAAATTTCTCTCGGCCCACATGAAGATCATCGTGCCGAACGGGCGGGCGATGAAGGCAAGGGCGAAGATCGCGAAGGAATAGAGCGTACCCGTCACAGGGTCGAGATGCGGAAAAACAAGCTTCGGAAAAACAACTACAGACGCTATCGCGTACACGAAGAAATCGAAGTATTCGGACGTGCGTCCGATGATCACTCCGATCGCGATGTCGCCGGGGTTGAGGGAATGGCTTCGCGGATTGGTCCGGCCGGAAGCTGCTTGTGCTGCCATCTGAGGGTTCATCTTGCCATCGCCTATCGAGGCGAAATGCTATATGAACCTGCTTGCCGATAAAAGGCTCTCTTGCCGCGACATGCCGTCCCTCGACATGCCGTCCCCAGTAACGGGTTGGGACAATCGAGCGTGGTCCGTGGAGAGGGAGGAATACGCCGCAGCAGTTGCGGGCCTATGCCAACGCGAGGTCGGGACATTGGGTCGTTTTCGCATTGCTTTTCTTCTGTCGCCGCTTGCGTTGCTTGGTGGCTGCAGCGCCGTTGTCCTCGCACCCGCTGGCGACATCGCCGTGCAACAGCGCGACATCCTGGTCCAGTCCGTCATCCTGATGCTGCTCATCATCATTCCGGTAATGGTCGCTACAGCGCTTTTCGCCTGGCGCTACCGGAGCGCCAGGCAGGCTCGCTACGAGCCCGACTGGGATCATTCCATGCATTTGGAGCTGATGATATGGTCGGTTCCGCTGCTCATCATCATCTGCCTTGGCGCCATCACCTGGGCGAGCACCCATCTTCTCGATCCGTTTCGTCCGCTCGACCGGATTTCCTCTCAGACGCCGATCACGGAAGAGGACGAGCTGTTGACGGTCAACGTGGTGGCGCTCGACTGGAAGTGGCTGTTTATCTATCCGCAGTATGGAATCGCCTCGGTCAACGAACTCGTTGCACCGGTCGATCGCCCCATTAACTTCCAGATTACATCCTCGTCGGTCATGAATGCCTTTTATGTCCCGGCGCTGGCTGGGATGATCTACGCGATGCCTGGCATGAAAACGCAGCTTAATGCCGTCATCAACCGACCCGGCGTCTACAAGGGCATTTCGGCCAACTACAGCGGCGCCGGCTTTTCCGGCATGCAGTTCGCCTTCCGCGGAACGAGCGACGCGGATTTCGACGCATGGATCCAGACCGCGCGGCAGGCGCAGGTCACGCTCGACCGCGCAACATATCTTGACCTGGAGCGACCGAGCCAGAACGTGCCGGTCCGCCATTTCGCTGATGTCGACCCCGAACTGTTCGACGCAATCGTGAACATGTGCGTCGATTCCAGCAAGATGTGCATGAAGGACATGATGGCCATAGATGCCGGGGGTGGGCTTGGGCTTGCCGGCGCGCGCAATTTGCTGCCGGTTGCCGCGGAAGACCGGCGGGGACCGGGCGCGGTGTTCGGGCCGCGGCCGTCCTATGTGGCCAGCATCATCTGCACGACGGACAACCCGAGCGGCCTGGTTGCCAGAGACTTGCATCGATCGGTCGTGCCGCCGATCGACACCGATCTTGAGTTGCCCTTGTTGCGAACGTCCACGATGCAACCTCCGGCTGCCTCCGCCGACCCATTCGATTCCTGAGACCTGTCCGGATCATGCCTGATTCATCCTTCTCCCAGATTGTTTTTGGCCGGCTCACGCTGGAATCATTTCCGTTCTCCGATCCGATCCTCGTCGGAACCTTCACCGTCGTCGCGATACTCGGCATCGCGATCCTGGCGGCCATCACCCGCTATGGCTGGTGGGGCTACCTTTGGAAGGAGTGGTTCACCAGCGTCGACCACAAGCGCATCGGGGCGATGTACATGGTGCTTGGCATCGTGATGCTTCTGCGCGGCTTTTCCGACGCCATCATGATGCGCCTTCAGCAGGCCCTCGCGTTCGGTGGTTCGGAAGGATATTTGCCGCCTTACCATTACGACCAGATCTTCACGGCGCACGGCGTGATCATGATCTTCTTCGTGGCGATGCCGCTCATCACGGGGTTGATGAATTTCGTCGTGCCGCTGCAGATCGGCGCGCGCGACGTGGCTTTTCCCTTCCTCAACAATTTCAGCTTCTGGATGACCACGGCAGGCGCCGTCCTCGTCATGGCCTCGCTGTTCATCGGAGAATTCGCGAAGACGGGCTGGCTCGCCTATCCGCCGCTGTCGGGAATTCTCTACAGTCCGGGGGTGGGCGTCGACTACTTCATCTGGTCGTTGCAGATCGCTGGCATCGGCACGACGCTGTCGGGCATCAACCTGATAGCGACGATCGTGAAAATGCGCGCGCCCGGCATGACGCTGATGCGCATGCCCGTCTTCACCTGGACGGCGCTCTGCTCCAACGTGTTGATCGTCGCTGCCTTCCCGGTCCTGACCGCCGTTCTCGTGCTGATGACGCTCGACCGCTACCTGGGCACCAACTTCTTCGCCGGCGGGCTCGGTGGAAATCCCATGATGTATGTCAACCTGATCTGGATGTGGGGCCATCCGGAGGTCTACATCCTGATCCTGCCTGCTTTCGGCGTCTATTCCGAAGTCGCAGCGACCTTCTCGGGCAAGCGGCTGTTCGGCTATACCTCGATGGTCTACGCCACCATCGTCATCACCATCCTGGCTTATCTGGTCTGGCTGCACCACTTCTTCACGATGGGCTCGGGCGCCAGCGTGAACGCGTTTTTCGGCATCGCCACGATGATCATCTCGATCCCGACCGGCGCCAAGATCTTCAACTGGCTGTTCACGATGTATCGCGGTCGCATCCGCTTCGACGAGCCGATGCTTTGGACCCTCGCCTTCATGCTGACCTTCGTGATCGGCGGCATGACCGGCGTCATGCTCGCCATCCCCCCGGCTGATTTCGTGCTGCACAACAGCCTTTTCCTCGTCGCGCATTTCCACAACGTCATTATCGGCGGCGTGGTGTTCGGCATGTTCGCCGGTATCAGCTACTGGTTCCCGAAGGCGTTCGGCTTCAAGCTCGATCCGTTCTGGGGAAAGGTGTCTTTCTGGTTCTGGGTCGCGGGCTTCTACGTCGCATTCATGCCGCTCTACCTGTTGGGCCTGATGGGCGTGACGCGGCGTATGCGCGTCTTCCAGGACGATTCGCTGCAAATCTGGTTCATTATCGCGGGCTTCGGCGTGTTCCTGATCGCTCTCGGCATCGCTGCCTTCCTCATCCAGATCTACGTCAGCATCAGGGATCGCGAGAGGCTCGCCGACCTCACCGGCGACCCGTGGAACGGACGTACCCTGGAGTGGTCGACTTCCTCGCCGCCGCCCTCCTACAACTTCGCCTTCACTCCCGTCGTGCACGACAACGATGCCTGGTGGGACATGAAGCAGCGCGGCTATGTGCGGCCACTCGATGGCTTCAGGCCCATTGCCATGCCGAAGAATACGGGTGCGGGCATCGTCCTGGCCGGTCTGAGCCTCGCCTTGGGCTTCGCGATGGTCTGGTACATCTGGTGGCTGGCGGCCGCGAGTTTCGTCGCGCTGCTGGCGGTGGCGATCGGGCACACATTCAACTACGCGCGCATGTTTGACATTCCGGCCGACGACGTCAGGCGGTCGGAGGACGAAAGAAGCAGACAACTCGCCGACTCCGGAGCAACGCCATGAGCGCGAACACGGCGACGGCGGCTCCCGCAGAAAAGCCGGTCTTCTATGTCAGGGACGAGCATCCGCACGGCGAAGGCGGCGGCACGATGCTCGGCTTCTGGATCTACCTGATGAGCGATTGCCTCATCTTCGCGGTGCTGTTCGCCTGCTACGGTGTGCTTGGCGCCAACTACGCCGCAGGTCCATCGCCAAGGGACCTTTTCGATCTGCCGATGCTGGCGGTCAGTACGTCGATGTTGCTGATTTCTTCGCTTACAAGCGGCTTCGCCATGCTGGCGATGGCCAAGGGCAGGGTCGCCGCCACGCAACTGTGGCTCGGCGTAACCATTCTGTTCGGCGTCGCTTTCCTGTCGCTTGAGATCTACGAGTTCCGGCACATGATCAGTATCGGGGCGACGCCGCAGCGCAGCGCGTTTCTGTCGTCGTTCTTCGTGCTGGTCGGCACGCATGGCCTGCATGTCACCTTCGGCATCGTGTGGATGATAGTCCTGATCGCGCAGATCGGACGGCGCGGCCTCACCCAGGCCAACCGGCGCCGCATGTCCTGCCTCGCCATGTTCTGGCATTTCCTCGATATCATCTGGATCGGCGTTTTCACCTTCGTCTACCTCATGGGGATGCTGCGATGAGCCACGCAGGCAATAGTGACCACGCCGATGCCCACCACGACGAGCTTCCGCAAGGCACGATGCGGGGTTACGTTACCGGCTTCGTTCTGGCGGCCGTGCTCACCATCATCCCGTTCTGGCTGGTGATGGGCGGCGTCTTCGACAACAGGACGATAACCATCCTCGCCATAATGGTTTGCGCGGTGATCCAGATCGTGGTGCACATGGTCTTCTTCCTGCATATGGACCCGCGCTCCGAGGGAGGGTGGACGCTGCTCGCGCTGGGCTTCACGATCATCATCGTCGTGATCATGATCGCGGGCTCGTTGTGGGTCATGTACCACCTGAATGCCAATGTGATGCCGCTCGGGCGCGAGATGAACCAGTCGTTCTAGCGGGCGCAGGCGTGGTCGGGGACGGACGCGGCTCGGCGGAAACTGGTGGGGTGAAGCGCGTCTTCCTCGGTGTCTTCGTCGTTGCCGGGATTGCGTTGTTCGTGTCGCTGGGCGTGTGGCAACTACAACGACTGGCATGGAAGCTGGATCTCATCGAAACGGTCGAAACGCGGCTCGCCGCTGAACCCGTCGACGCACCCGGCCCATCGTTGTGGCCTGAACTCAGTGCAGCGAACGGCGCCTATCGCCGCGTTCGCATCAGCGGACATTTTACCGGCGCGCGTCCCGCATTGGTCCAGGCCGTGACGCAGCTTGGGCCGGGTTTCTGGGTCGTGGAACCGTTCCAGACGGACCGAGGTTTCGTGGTTCTGGTCAATCGAGGATTTGCGACGAAGCTTGAGGCAGACCGCCTACCCGGTATGCTGGCGAATAGGGTGACGCTTACCGGATTGCTGCGTATCAGCGAACCGGGTGGTGCATTCCTGAGAAGCAACGATCCCGCCGTTGACCGCTGGTATTCGCGGGATGTGACAGCGATTGCAAAAGCGCGCGGGCTCGACGACGTCGCGCCATATTTTATCGACGCGGACGCGTCTGCGATTTCCAAAGCCCCGCCGATCGGGGGATTAACTGTCGTCAGGTTCCGCAACCACCATCTGATCTACGCCCTGACCTGGTTCGGTCTGGCTGCGACGCTCGCCGGGTGGACGGTCTATTTGATAAGATTTCGACGCGGAACCGACCGAGAATAGGCTTGCCCGCGAAATCCGGGCGTGCTTGTCGTCATGGATGCAGCATTCAGAGTTTCTGGAGGATCAATGACTGGTTTGCAGAACGAGCTTGGCTGGGTTGGCGGCGACCGCCCCCGTTTCGTCGAGCGCCCCGCGCACCGCCGCTGGCTGCTTGGACAGGCAATGGGACTGCTCGATTTCTTCCAGTTCACTGCCTTTAACCCGACGGGCGGCTTTTTCACCCTCGATAACGCGGGGCGGCCCTTCCCGCCTGAAGGCGGATCTGGAGTCGTGCGGCAAATCCACGATACCACGCGCATGGTGCATTGTTTTGCGATCGCGCATCTGCTTGGCCTGCCGGGGGCCGACAGCGTGATCGATCACGGCATGGAGTTCATCTGGAAACGTCATCGAGATCCGAAACACGGCGGCTATTTCTGGGGCGTCGACGATAAGAATGCCACCGATTCGACCAAGCAGGCTTATGGGCACGCCTTCGTCCTGCTTGCCGCTTCGTCAGCGAAAGTCATTGGCCATCCCGACGCGGATCGCCTGCTGGCGGACATAGCGGACGTTTTGCGCAGCCGCTTCTGGGATGCCTCGGCCGGCGCGACGACGGAAGAATACGCAGCCGACTGGGCGCCGTTCGGCACCTATCGGGGCCAGAACTCGAACATGCATCTTACGGAGGCGGTGATGGCTGCTTTCGAGGCAACAGGCGACCGGACGTGGCTTGCGATGGGCGAAAGCATAGCCTCGCTGATCATAGGCCGGCATGCGCGCGCGCAGGGCTGGCGGGTTGCCGAGCATTTCACCCCTGACTGGCAGGTCGATCGGGACTATGAGGGCGACCCGACTTTCCGCCCCGCCGGCACGACGCCGGGTCACGCCCTCGAATGGAGCCGTCTGCTTGTCCAGCTCTGGGAACTTGGTGACCGGAAGCACGACTGGCTTATCGACGCTGCCCGCCAACTTTTCCTGAAGACCACCGAAATCGGCTGGGACGGAAAGACAGGTGGGTTTTACTACACGCTGGACTGGCAGGACAGGCCGGCGCGCCCGGATCGCTTCTGGTGGCCGTGCGCGGAGGGCATAGGCGCTGCTGCGGTTCTAGGTGCGGTCGATCCAGACCCGCGCTTCGAACTATGGTATCGCCGGATTTGGGACTTCGTCGCAAACCACGTCATCGACCGCGGGAACGGGGGCTGGTATCCGGAACTTGACTCCGAACTCAAGCCGGTCAGCCATGTCTTCCGGGGCAAGCCCGATCTCTATCACGCGCTTCAGGCATGCCTGATCCCGCTACTGCCGCCCGATGGCAGCATCACACGAGGCCTCTTGAAGGGACTGCCCTCGACGGATGCATAGCAGCGTCCGGTGGTACGTCAGGCCAGTGGCGTCGCATAGACGGGCGTCGGAATTCCTTCCATGCGCGCCTTGATCTGCATGGCCACGAACTTCGAGAAGAAGCGCTGTAGGGCGAGGTTGCCGCCCTGGAACCAGAGGTTCTCTTGCGCAACCGGCTTGTACATGTTGCGCAACTCGCCATGCCAGGGACCGGGATCGTGTCGGGTGCCCGAACCAAGCCCCCAGCAGGTGCCGATCGCATCGGCGACCTCGCGCGACACAATTCCGGCCACGACCTCGTGCATGGACTGGAAACCGGTGGACTGGATAATCGCGTCGGCTTGGATCTCGGAACCGTCGGCGAAGCGTATGCCGCTGGCTGTGAGCGTCTCGATCTCGACGCCTGACTTCACCTTGATCTCGCCGTCGATGATGAGCTGCGACGCGCCGACATCGACGTAGTAGCCCGAACCGGTTCGATAGGCCTTCATCATCAAGCCGGTCTCGTCGGGACCAAAATCGAGCAGGAAGCCGGTCGCGGCCAGCTTGCGGTAGAACTCAGCATCGCGTGCGCGGATGCGATCGTAGAGCGCCTTCTGTTTTGTCGGCTGAAGTGCGAAGGGCGTTGCCGCTGCGATCATGTCTGCCTTGTCGACGTCTATTCCGTCTGCGACCGCCTGTTCGGAATAGATGTCGAAGGCCATCTCCATCAGTGTTTCCGATCGCACCACGGTGGTGGCCGAGCGCTGCACCATGGTGACGTCGGCGCCCGCTTCCCAGAGATCGACGCAGACATCGTGCGCCGAACTCGCGCCGCCGATGACGGCCACCTTCTTGCCCTTGTATTTCGCGCCATCGGAGTACTGGCTGGAATGAAGGATTTCGCCCTTGAAGTCCGCCGATCCCGGCAGGCCGATCATCTTGGGCGGGCCGTACGCGCCTGTTGCGAACACGAGCTGCGCGGGCTGCAGGACGATCTCCTTGCCGTCGCGCCGAAGCGTAACCGTCCAGCGCTTCGCGGCCTCGTCGAATTTCGCGGCAACGCATTCCGTCCCGCCCCAGTAGGTCAGTTCCATGACCTTGACGTACATTTCCAGCCAGTCGCCCATCTTGTCCTTGGGCGTGAAGACCGGCCAGTTTGCAGGGAAGGGAAGGTAGGGCAAGTGATCGTACCAGACGGGGTCGTGCAGCACGAGCGAGCGGTAACGGTTGCGCCAGGAGTCGCCGGCCTTTGCGTTCTTTTCGACGATCACGGTCGGAACGCCAAGCTGCCTGAGGCGGGCACCGAGCATGATGCCGCCCTGTCCGCCGCCAATGATCAGGCAATAGGGATCGGTGCCGTTGGCAAGGCCGGCTTCTTCTTCCGCCCGGCGTTCGGTCCAGGTCTTGCGGGTCCGGTCGGCGCCATGGCGCACGCCCATCGGGCGTGTGAAGCCGATCTGTTCCTCATGTCCGTCAAGCGATTGCAACGTGGTGAGAATGGTTCGGCATCTGCCGTCTTCCAACCTCACGATGCCGGTCCCGATCCCTGCCGTCGTCGTGAAGGTGAACCATGCCTCGACAGGCTCCGTGCCGGTGCCGGATGCCGACGTCACGGTCCATTCGGCAGGCGTCGTCGCATCAAGTTTGGCTTCAAGCATCGCACGGATAGCGGCCTTGCCTTCCATGGTCTTGATGTTCCAGGTGAAGGCCAGGAAGTCGCGCCAGTAGCAGTCGTCTGCGAACAGCTCCAACGTTCCGTCCAGGTCGCCTTTCGCCAGCCTCTCACTGAATGCTGCCAGCCAGATCGAGGCCTTGGCGGAAGGTGAAGTCTCGTGCATGCAAGTTTACTCCGGTAAGCGGGGACAATTGTCCCGAACAGAAATCAATCGCCCAGCGGCTCCAGAACCTTGCCCTTGCGGTGGTTCAGGACCGTGTATTTGATGCGCCGAAGCGTCTCGCGAGAAGCTGGGTCGAGCCTGTAGCCGACCGCAGTGGATACGAGATCGATGATCGCGAGGAAGGCGTAACGCGATGCGGTCGGTTTCAAGGGATCGGGAAATTCGGGGACATCGACGGTCAGCGCGATATCCGCCTCGGCGGCAAGGTCGGAGTCTGGCGCGGTGATCGCTATCGTCTTGGCGCGATAGTGCTTGGCGAGCGTCACGGATTCGACGACTTCGCGCGTCCGGCCCGTACTCGAAATCGCGATGACGACGTCATTGGGCTTCAGCGTCGAAGCGTTCATTTTCATCACGTAGGGGTCGGAGTGGGCTGAAACGACGACGCCATATCGGAAGAGGCGGTTCTGCGTTTCCTGGGCCAGCGCGGTGGAACTTCCTCCGAGCCCGAAAACCACCACTTGATGCGCGCCGGCAATCAGTTCGCCGCAGCGTACGATGTCGGCCGGTTCCACGCTCCGCTCGACCAGGCTGAGCGCCTTGCGCGCTTCGCCGAACACGACGTTCCACAGAGGCGAGCCATCTTCGCTCGGCTCTGGCGGGGGGAGGGGCGACAGATATAGCCTGCCGACAACGACGCTCTGTGCCAGCTTCAGCTTGAAATCACGAACGCCGTCGCAGCCGATCGCGCGGCAGAACCGCGTGACCGTGGGCTCGCTGACATCGGCGCGCCTGGCGATCTCCGCGTTCGAGGCGTCCACCGAAAACGTGACGTCGGCAAGAACAACGTCCGCAACCCGGCGCTCCGCCGGGCGCAACTCACTGTAGGAATCCCTGATCTGCGAAAGAATGTCAGGGATGTGCTGCGAATAGGGTTCGTTCTTGTCCTCGCCGCGTTGGGGATCGGCTTTCCCAGCGATTTGATCGAGCGCACTGTCAGTCATGGCTTGTCCCACCTCGTCCCGCAAGGATGCAGACTCCGAACTTTCATAGCCAGAATGTAGGAAACTTACATGCAAAACAAGCGAAGAAACGCCAGAAAATTGGGATTTTTTTGAATTTCGTGGTTTGCCAATCTGTAAGCTTGACTCCATAAGTCGGATAGTTACAGACTAAAGAAAATCGCTGCAGTACGCTTCAACGAGACTGTAAGCGACGTCGATCAGGGGACGGCGAGTGGAATGACAGGCGGCAATTCAGGCCATCCAAAGCTGCGGGTGAAAGGCGCGACCAAGGTTTATCAAACCCGGTCTGGCGATCTGCTTGCGATCGACCGCTGCTCGCTGGATATCCAGGAGCGCGAAATCGTCTCGATCGTTGGCCCTTCGGGCAGCGGCAAGACCACGCTCCTGTGGTGCATGTCGGGCCTGCATCACCTGACGGCGGGCGAGGTCTTGCTCGATGGCAAACCGGTGAACGGGCCTACGCGGCAGATCGGCATGGTCTTCCAGGAAGCGAACCTGCTGCCATGGCGCGATCTCGACGCGAACATCAATTTTCCGTTCGAGATCATGGGCACGAAGCCCGATCGCGTCTGGGTCGATGAGTTGTTGAATCGCGTCGGGCTGGAAGGCTTTGGCGGGAAGTTTCCGCGCGAGCTTTCGGGTGGCATGCAGCAGCGCGCGGCGCTCGTGCGTGCGCTCTCATACAAGCCTTCCGTCCTTCTGATGGACGAACCGTTTGGTGCGCTGGATGCATTCACGCGCGAAGAAATGAACAGGCTGGTCGAGGAAATCTGGCTCGACAGGCCGACGACCATCGTTTTGATCACCCACTCGATCGAGGAGGCGATCTTTCTGTCCGACCGTATTGTCGTGATGAGCCCGAGGCCTGGCAGGGTCGCGAGCATCCACAAAGTAGATTTCCAGCGTCCTCGCTCGATCGAAATCATGGCGACCAAGGAAGTTTTCGACCTCACCAACACGATCAAGATGGAAATTATCAAGATGCAGCAGCGCCAGCCGGCCAAGCCGGCTACCGACGCGATACAGCCCGCGGCGGAGTGAGAGCAAAGTGAGCGAGACCGACGCAATTCCTGAGTTCAAGGCCGGTCACGCCGCCGGTGGCGATGTAGGCCTGAACAACATGTCGGCCCTGACCTCGGGGCCGGGCATCAAGTCGTTCGGCGAGGTTCTCGCGATCCTGGTCGTCGCCGTGATCATCATCGGCGGTACCGAGCTATTGCTGAACATCTTCGAGGTTCCGCAATATGTGCTGCCCAAGCCCAGCGAGATCGCGCTTGCGCTCGTAACAGAGTTTCCACTGATCGCTCCGCATCTTGGGTACACCCTGGTCGAGTTGCTTGCAGGATTTGCCATCGGTGCGACGGTCGGGCTTGTTCTGGCCGCGGTCATCACGCAATTTCCCTTCGTCGAGAAGATCGTCACCCCCTACATCCTGCTGCTCGTCACGACGCCTATGCTGGCGCTCGTTCCGTTGCTGATCCTGCGCTTCGGCTTCGGCTACGAGCCACGCATTATTGCCGTCGCTCTCGCATCCGGCCCGATGGTCATGATCAATGCCGCGACCGGCTTTCGCCGAGTCGATGCGGGCAAGATCGCCCTTGCGCGTTCCTATGGAGCTTCGACCTTCCAGATATTCTGGAAGGTCCGCGCGCCGATGGCGCTGCCGATGATCTTTGTCGGCCTGATGGTCGGCTCGATCTTCGGCCTGCTGACCGCGGTCGGCGCTGAAATGGTTGGCGGCGGCTTCGGCCTTGGCAACCGCCTGACGTCCTATTCGTCGATGATCCAGATGCCGCAATTCTTCGCGGTGGTCCTGATCCTTTCGATATTGGGCATTCTCATCTACGTGCTCTTCTTCCTGCTGGGGAAGAAGTTCGCGAGCTGGGAGGCCTGAACCAGACCTGCTGCCGGGAGGAATGGCATCAGGAATAAACCAGAGAAACGAACATCATAAGGGGTAGCTGAAATGATGAATCGCCGTATCTTCCTGCAGGTTTCCGCCGCTGGCGTCGTGACTGCCACCACGCTCGGTCGCACCCGTCCGGCAAGCGCCGAGGCCTATTCGAAATTCACCTGGATCTCGCCGCGTGGCACGTTGGAAGTGCTCGACGACTATCCCTTCTGGATCGGCAAGAAGATGGGGTACTTCTCGAAAGACGAACTGGGCATCGACGTCGACATGCAGCCCGGTCCGTCTGACGGCACCGCGACGGTCAAGTTCGTCGATGTCGGCCAGGCCGACATGGGCTTCCCGTCACCAGGCGTGTTCTCCTTTGCGCTGGAAAACGGCATGAAGCTTAAGTCCGCCTTCCACATGGGCGCCAAGGACACGTTCAGCCTGGCCTTCCGCAAGGGAGAAGGCACGAACGATTTGAAGACGCTGGAAGGCAAGACCATCCTTCTGGGCTCCGCCGCATGGCAGTCGATCGTCGATCCGATGCTCGGCGTCCAGGGCGTCGACATCACCAAGGTGAAATATGTCGAGGCCGGTTGGCCGACCTGGGCAACCGCGCTGAAGGCGGGTCAGGGCGATGCAGCGCTGTCGTGGGAAGGTCTGCGCGCCGAATGGATCGGCAGCGGATTGGAGTTCGAGTACTGGCTCGGCGTTCAACGCTCGCCGCTCTTCGCCAACACCTTCGTCGTGCGCGCTGCCGATCTCGACGATCCGGACAAGAAGGCCTTCCTCGAGAAGTATCTGCGCGGTTGGGCCATGGGCCTCGAGTTCGGCTACCAGAACCCGCGAGCAGCTGTCGAAGCAGTGTTCGAACAGTTCCCGACGCTTGCATCGAACATTGGTCCGGAGCTCGGCGTCACCTCGATCCTGCAGCAGATCGCCGTGTTCCGCGGCGACATGGACAAGCGCGCTGGCTGGGGTGACCACAACATGGCGCAGTGGCAGACCTTCTTCGATGAGATTTACAGGCTCAAGCAGGTCTCCAACCCGATCAAGGCCGAGGACGTCTGCTCCAACGCCTGCATCGCCGCCGCCAACGACTTCGACCATGCCAAGGTCAAGGCTGATGCCGACGGCTACAAGCTCAGCGACGCCTTTGCCGCGATCGATGTGGAGAAGGTCAAGGCGAATCTCTACAACCAGGCCGTTCCTGGCTGATCGATTTCCAAAAAGTAAATGCGGGCGGCGACCGGCCGCCCGCAACCGGTAAACATCAGGGGAGGGCCGGATGGCCGACAAAGTCAGAGTTCTTGTCGTTGGGCTGGGCAACATGGGTGCCTCGCACGCCAGCGCCTATCACCGCAATCCCGGCTTCGAGATCGTCGGGCTGGTGAGCCGGACGATCAAGTCGAAGAAGATTCCGGACGAGCTGAAAGGCTATCCGTTGTTTGAGAATTATGACGAGGCGCTGGCCGCTACGAAGCCCGATGCCGTCTCCATAAACACATGGCCTAACACACACGCGGAATACGCCATGAAGGCGATAAACGCCGGCGCGCATGTCTTCATGGAAAAGCCGCTGGCGACCAACATCGAGGACGCCGAGGCAGTCGTTGAGCTGGCTCGCGAGAAGAACAAGAAGCTCGTGCTGGGGTATATCCTGCGGGTCCATCCGAGCTGGGTGAAATTCATCGAACTCGGCAAGACGCTGGGCAAGCCCCTGGTCATGCGTCTCAACCTCAACCAGCAGAGCAACGGGCCTGCCTGGTCATGGCACAAGAACCTGATCGACAGCCTGATCCCGATCGTGGATTGCGGCGTGCATTATGTCGATGTGATGTGCCAGCTGACAGACGCCAAGCCGGTGCGTGTGCATGGCATCGGCGCGAAGCTCTGGGCAGACGCTGCCAAGCAAAATTACGGCCATCTCCACGTCACCTTCGATGACGGATCGGTCGGCTGGTACGAAGCCGGCTGGGGCCCGATGATGAGCGAGGAAGCCTTCTTCGTGAAGGACGTGGTCGGTCCAAACGGTGCGGTGTCGATCGTCCCGGGCCACTCGGAGGGCAAGGATCAGCTCGCCGACGTGTCCGACTCGGCAGACATCGACCGCCATACCAAGACCGACGCGATCCGTTACCACCATGCAGAAGTCGGGCCGGACAAGAACTTCGTCAAGAAGGACGAGATGTTCAACATGACGGACGAGCCTGGTCATCAGGAACTCTGCGATCGCGAACAGGCCTTCTTCCTGAAGGCTATTCAGGAAGACCTCGACCTCAGCGAATCCATGGATGCGGCAGTCAACAGCCTGCGCATCGTGCTCGCCGCAGAACAGTCGATCAACGAGAAACGCGTCGTCGAACTGGCCTGAGCCAACTCAACGTTCCATCGACCAGCGGAGCGGGCTTTGAGCCCGCCCGATGCCGGCCGAAACAACCGGAGAAGAATCGATGAGTGAATCGGCAGCCGAGCAGGACTACGATCTTGTGCTCGCGGGTGGCCGTGTCCTCGACGAGCGCAACGGCGTCGACGGCTTCTTTGACGTTGCGGTGAAGAACGGCAGGATCGCCGCCGTAGGTCAAAATCTCGCGGTGAGGGCCAGACGCATCGAGGACGTCAGCGGCGCCATCGTCACTCCCGGCCTGATCGACATCCACACGCATGTCTATCACAAGGCGACGTCGCTCAGCGTCGATCCGGGCTTCATCGCGCGGCGTTCGGCGACCACGACGATGGTTGACGCAGGAAGCGCCGGGGCTGGGAACTACGATGGATTCCGCGACTATGTCATGGCGCATTCGCCCTATCGCATCTTCGCGTTCCTCAACATCTCGTTCCCGGGCATCTTCGGGTTCGACAAGGGCGTTTCCATCGGCGAGGCGACGCTGCGCCACATGCTGCCGGTCGACCGTTGCGTGGCCAAGATCGAGGCGAACCGGGATCGCATTATCGGAGTGAAGGTGCGTATCGGTGGGCCGGTGACCGGCGAACTGGGGCTGGGTGCGCTTGAGCTTGCGCTGGAGGCGGCAAACACCGTTGGCCTGCCGCTGATGACGCATATCGGCACCGCGCCGCCGAGTTATGCCGACGTGGTGTCGATGCTGCGGCCCGGCGATATCCTCACCCACTGCTTCCGTCCCGCGCCGAACTGCGCTCTCGGGCCGGATGGCCGCGTTCTTCCAGAGGTGCGGGCAGCGCGCGAGCGTGGCGTTCTTTTCGATATTGCCCATGGCATGGGCGCGTTCGGCTACGAGACGGCTGAGGGCGCGTTGAATGATGGCTTCAAGCCGGACCTGATCTCGTCCGACGTGCATGTCATTGCCGTCGAAGGTCCCGGCTACGACCTGCTGCACACGATGAGCAAACTTTTGAATTGCGGGTTGTCGCTGCCCGAGGTGATCGGCATGTCGTCGAGCCGCCCCGCGCTGGCGATCCGCAAACCGGAGCTTGGGCATCTCGGCGTCGGCGCGCCGGCAGATATCACAGTCCTGCGGCAGGTGGACAGCGACTACGTCTTCGAGGACGTGGTCGGTACGAAGAGGCAGGGGCACACGCTCCTGCAGCCGGTCTCCGTCTATCTTGGCGGCAGGTCGATGGAGATCGCGCGCAGGCCGTTCGAGGAACCGTTCATTCTCGGCGGATCCTGCTGTGGTCGCCATTCTTGAGGGGAGAGACGGTGAGTTACAAAGCCATCTACACCTATGCCTGGGACCTCGCCGAGACCGGCGTTCCTGCCGCGACGAAGGAATTCCGCGACCTCGGCCTCGACACGGTCACGATCGCAGGCAGCTATCATGCCGGCAAGTTCATGCGGCCCCATGGCAAGGCGGGCAAGGTGTTTTTCCCTGACGACGGCACGGTCTATTTCAGGGCCGATCCTTCGCGCTACGGCGCGATCAAGCCCGTTCAAAACGGCCCCCTCGGCGAACGCGATATACTGCGCGAACTGACCGACGATGGAAGCATGGCCGTGAACGTCTGGCTGGTGCTGCTGCACAACACGCGGCTGGGCATGGCGCATCCGGACTCGGTCGTGCGTAATGCCTTTGGCGACCCCTATTTCTACAATCTCTGTCCCTCTGCGCCGGAGGCTCGCGCCTACGCGGTCGGCCTCGCGAGGGATGTAACCCAGAGCTACCCGGTGCGCGGCATTTCCGTGGAAGCTCCCGGCTTCACTCCCTATTCGCATGGCTACCACCATGAATTCGCGCTGATGAAGTCGAACAAGTGGCTGGAGAACATGCTCGGCCTTTGTTTCTGCGAGCATTGTCTTGGCGGAGCCGAGAAGGCCGGCATCGATGCGCGCCGCTTCAAGGCGGAAGTGGCTGATGACATCCACGCCTATCTCGACAGCGATATCGACTATCCCGACGATATGGCTGCCGCGTTTTGGCAGGCGGATGTGGCAACAAGCGGCGACCTGCGCGCCTATCTCGATTTCCGCGCTGGCGTGGTGACATCGCTGATCGCCGAAATCCGCGCCGCCGTCCGCCCTGACGCCGAGGTCGCCGTCATCCCATCGGTCGCGCGGCCGACCGGCGGCTGCTGGTACGAGGGCAGCGATCTGGCGGCATTCGCCGAGACTGCCGGCATCATCGAGGCATGTTTCTACGAGCCTTCGGCAGCGCGCGTGAAGACGGATCTCTTCGACATCCGGCGAAGGCTCAAGGGCAAGGGCAAGCTGCGCGGCATCCTGCGTCCCTCGCATCCGGACATTTCCAGTAAGGGCGAGTTCCTCGAGGCCGTCGCCTCGCTGCGCGCCGGCGGCGTTGACGAGCTTGCCTTCTACAACTGGGGCCATCTGCGTCGGGCGAACTTGGGCTGGATCGGTGACGCCCTGGGAGGTGCGGCATGAGCGGGCAATTTGCAGGCAAGACCGTTGCGATCACCGGTGCGGCCGGCGGCATCGGCCAATGGCTTTGCCGCTTCTTCGGACGCGAGGGCGCAACGATTGCCGCGCTCGACCGTAGCGACAAGGTGAACGATCTTGTCGCTACCCTGGGAGCCGAAGGCATCTCGGCCAAGGCGGCGGTCGCCGACATCGCCTCCGCAGAAGCGGTGAAGGCGGCTTTCGACGGTTTCGGCGATGTCCATCTCCTGATCAATAATGCCGGCGTCTCGCGGCATCCGACGCTCGCAGTCACCGACCCCATGGGATGGGAGGCCGACATGGCCTCCAACCTCAATGGCGCTTGGGCCTGCGCTCATGCGGTCCTGCCCCAGATGGTGCAGCGCCGGTCAGGCAACATCGTCAATGTAGGTTCGGTCAACGGGCTGTCGGCGCTTGGCGATCCCGCCTACAGCGCGGCGAAAGCCGGCATGATCGCCATGACCAAGGCGATTGCCATGGAATACGGCCGCTACGGCATACGCTCGAACTGCGTGCTGCCAGGCACGGTGCGCACGCCGATCTGGGATGAGCGCAAGGCCAAGGACCCAAACGTGCTGAAACAGCTGGAGCGGTGGTATCCGCTCGGCCGCATCGTCGAGCCCGACGAGGTCGCGCGGGTCATCGCCTTTCTGGCATCGGATGCAGCCAGCGCTGTCACTGGCGTCGCGCTGCCCGTCGATTGTGGGTTGACCGCCGGCAACATCGTCATGGCGCGCGAACTGACGCTGGAAGATTTCTGAGCCGGGATTCTGAGGAGGGAGCACATGAACAGTCTGCGCATAGGTGTGATCGGGCTCGGCTGGTTCGGCGAAATCCATGCCGAAACGATATCCGGCATTCCGAATCTCGAACTGGCCGCGCTCTGCACGCGCACGCCCGACAGGCTTGCCGCCATGGGCGAGAAGTTTGGTGTGAAGAAGCTCTACCGCGACTACAACGACCTGCTCGCCGATCCCGATATCGACGCGGTATCCATCTGCACAATGTGGGACCAGCACAGGGAGCCGGCGATTGCGGCGCTGAAGGCCGGCAAGCACGTCTTCCTGGAAAAGCCGATCGCCTCGACTGTCGAGGATGCCAAAGCCATCACCGCCGCCTCCAAGGGCGCGAAGGGCATCCTCTTCATCGGCCATGTCGTGCGTTTCAATCCGCGCTACCGCATGGCCAAGCAGGCCATCGACGAAGGGCGCATCGGCAAAATCGTGGCCTTATCCTCGCGGCGCAACATTCCGGCCGCATGGACGCCGACCATCCTCAACAAGATTGGCCCGATCGTCGGCGACGCCATCCATGACACCGACATCATGCTCTGGTTCACCGGCGACCGCGTCGTCTCGACCTATGCCCAGACGACCGATGTTCGCGGCCTGAAATTTCCCGATATCGGCCAGACCATGTACCGCTTCGCAGGCGGCGCTACGGCGACGCTGGAAACCGTCTGGTGCATGCCGGAAAAGACCCCGTTCGACATCGACGAGCGTATGTCGATCATCGGCACCGAGGGCATCATCCATGTGCAGGACACGTTCCCGAATCTCGGCATCGTCGATGGCAATCGCCTGCATTCGCCCGACACGACCTATTGGCCCATGTTCAACGGCGTGCGCGGCGGCGCATTGCGCGATGAGTTCAGCTATTTCACGGATTGTGCGCTGAATGGAAAGTCGGTGGCGATCGGCACGCCCGAAGACGCCACGGCCGCATTGCAGGCGACGCTCGCCGCCGAGGAATCCGCGCGAACCGGTGAAGTGGTGAGGATCTGATGGCGCTCGACTATGAATTCGATCACGTCGGCATCACCACGACCGAGCCGCAGCCGCAGGAGGATTGGGTCGAGGCCAGCAAGATCTGGGTCACCAATCCGCGCAATCACCCGGAGCACATCGAGTTTTTGCGCTACCGCGATGACAGCACCGTGCCGGACGCGGTGCGCTACAATCCGCACGTCGCCTACCGTGTAAAAGACCTCAAGCCCCATATCGAGGCTGAAGGCGTCGAGATCCTGATCCCGCCATTTGTTGTTGGGGATTTCCTCGAAGTGGTTTTCGTGCGCAAACACGGCATGGTTTTCGAGTATATGCGCTACCTGAAGGACGGCTGGTTCGGAAACTAGAGCCCGACGGCTGCTCGCGCAGGAAGGAACGCCATGACGGATTTGCCCGATGCCGTAAGTTCACGGCTTGAGCCTCTCGAGCGAACGCTGGAGACTCTTGAAACTCCATCGGTGCTGATCGACGCCGACATTGCCGACGCCAATCTGCGTCGCTGGCAGGAGCGTTGCGACAAGGCTGGCATGGCCAACCGCCCGCACATCAAGACGCACCGGTCTGTCGCATGGGCGTTGCGCCAGGTCGAACTCGGCGCGAACGGCATCACCGTGCAGACGGTCGGCGAGGCCGAAATCATGGCCGATGCCGGTATCAAGGATCTGTTCCTGACCACGATGACGTTTGGCCCGGCGAAGCTGGCGAGGTTGGGCGAAGTGGCGAAGCGCGCGGACGTGGCGGTCGTTGCCGACAGCCGCGAGGCGGTGGATGCTGTCGCCGGCGCGGCGAGGTCCGCTGGCGCAAAGATCAAGGTACTCGTCGAGTGCGAAACCGGGGCAGGGCGGTGTGGACTTGCTCATCCGGACGAGATCGCGGGATTGGCGACTTACATCGCGAGCCAGGACGGGTTGACCTTCGGTGGCCTGATGACCTACCCGGCAGCCGGGAAGCGCCTGCAGGGCGAACAGTTGCTGCAAGGCGCCATCGCAGCCTGCAAGGCGGCCGGGCTGGACGTGCCCACGGTTTCCTCCGGCGGCAGTCCCGACATGTGGCTGGACGATGGGCTCGCGCCGGTCACGGAATATCGCGCCGGCACCTACATCTACAATGATCGCTCACTGATGATACGCGGCACCGCCACTGCTGAACAATGCGCGATGACTGTGCTGGCTACCGTCGTCAGCCGGCCAACACCGGAACGCGCCATCATCGATGCTGGATCGAAGGCGCTGACCTCCGACCTGCTCGGCCTCAATGGCTACGGTATGCTGCAGGAGCACCCGGAAGCGGTCATCTATCAGTTGAACGAGGAACACGGCCTCGTCGATGTGTCCAAATGCGCGACGCCACCACAAGTTGGCGACAGGGTTCACATTCTGCCCAACCACACATGCGTGGTCTCGAACCTCTTCGACCGCATGTTCATCGTGAGCAATGGCAAGCTTGTCGGAGCGCTTCCCGTGGATGCGCGCGGCAAGTCGAACTGAAAGGAAAGACAGTGACCAGACAGCATTTCGGAACATCACACGTCCCGCTTTCGCCCGCCGTGCGCGCCGGCGATTTCGTCTATGTCTCGGGACAGGTGCCCGTCGTGGACGGCAAGATCATCTCGGGTGGCATCGGCGAGCAGACGAAGCAGGTTCTGGAGAACATCTCTACCGCGCTGAAGCTCGCCGGCTGCGAGCTGTCCGACGTGGTCAAGACTACGGCATGGCTGAAGCATGCCGAAGATTTTGCGGGCTTCAACGCAGCCTATGCGCCGTTTTTCCCGACCAATCCGCCGGCCCGCTCCACGGCGGAATCGCGCCTCATGATCGATATCCTCGTGGAGATCGAGGCGATCGCCTACAAGCCGCTCTGAGGATCCGGGGATTGCCCCGGATCACAATTCAGTTGGGAGTTGCGCTTTGGACGCACTCAGATCGTCCAGCCACCGTCGATATTGTAGGCCTGTCCGGTCGTGTAGGTCGCCCCGGCCAGATAGACGGCGAGATCGGCGATCTCCTCCGGGGTGCCGATGCGGCCGATCGGCTGGCGGGCGATGAAGGCCTTTTTCGCGGCATCATAGTCGCCCTGCGCGCGCAGGCGGTCGTCGAGCGAGGGGCTTTCCACCGTGCCGGGGCAGATGCAGTTGCAGCGGATGTTCTTGCCGACATAGTCGGCTGCGACGGCCTTGGTGAGGCCGATGACCGCCGCCTTGGATACACCATAGGCGAAGCGGTTCGGCACACCCTTGATGCTGCCCGCCACCGAGGCGATGTTGACGATCGCGCCGTCGTTTCGTTCGATCATCGCCGGCAGGACCGCACGGATGGTGCGGATCATGGACCGGACGTTGAGGTTGATTGCGAAATCGAAGTCGTCGTCCTTCATTTCCAGGATGGTGCCGGCATGGACGAAGCCGGCGCAGTTTGCGAGCACATCCACTTCGCCGATGCCGTCGACGAACGACTTCACGGCATCATCGGAAAGAACGTCCAGCTTGGCGGTGGTGATGTTCTTTTCACCACCGATCTCGTTCAGCTTCACGAGATTCACGTCGGTCGCGTGGACGATGGCGCCGGCTTTCGCAAAGGCGAGAGCGGTCGCCCTGCCGATACCCTGTGCAGCGGCGGTGACGAGAACGGTTTTTCCGGTGAGAGTGCTCATGACGCTTCCTGTTTCCTGTTGCCGCGAGGCAGGCCGCTTCCCGGCACCTTCCGCAAGCGGCAGCGATCTCTATGTCTTCTCGCGGCGCTCGACAATGGAGACCGCTCAGCAGCGGGCCTCGTTCAATCAACGTGGAAGACGTTTTCCATCTGCGCCCACCACTCGCCTTCCTTGCGCGTCGCGAGCGGCGCCTGCATAGGCTCGCAGATCGTCCACCATTCCTGCGTCTTGGGGTCGGCAGCCATCTTTGCCGTGTCGGCCGCCCAGTCCGTTCCGTGATACTCGAAATAGGCGAATAGCAGGTTCTCGGGCTCTTTCAGGAAGATCGTGTAGTTCCTGATGTTGCACGCGGCGATCGTCGCCAGCACCTCCGGCCAGACATCCGCGTGTATCCGCTTGTATTCGGCTATTGCCTCCGGCTTGATGCCGAGCACGCTTCCCATACGCTGCATAACGTCCTCCCTATGCGACGATCGTTTTTTCGAACTCGGCGATGCTGAGCTTTTTGAGCTTGTCCCAGTCCCAGTCGATGCCGATGCCGGGCTCCGTCGGCGCGTAGCCGTAGCCATCGACTATCTTCATGCGCTTGCCGGTCAGCTCGTCCAGCTGCGGAATGTATTCGACGTATTTTCCGTTCTGCACCGCGCAGGCCAGGCTGACGTGCAACTCCATCAGGAAATGCGCGCTGACTGGCATGTCGAACGCTTCCGCCGCATGCGCGACCTTCAGCCATGGCGTGATGCCGCCGATGCGGCCGACATCCACCTGCACGATGCTGCACCCGCCCTTCTGCATGTATTCGCGGAAGTGGCGTATCGAGTAGAGCGACTCGCCAATCGCGATCGGTGTCGATGTCGACCTGGACAGCCGCACATGCCCGTCTATGTCGTCGGCGGGCAGCGGTTCCTCGATCCAGGCAAGGTCGATCTCGCGCAGGCGTTCGGCACGGCGGATCGCCTCGTCCACAGTAAAGCCCTGGTTGCAGTCCGTCATGATCTCGTATTCGTCGCCAAGCGCCTTGCGCATCGCTGCCAGCCGCGCGAAATCCTCCGCGCCGGTCGGTTTGCCGATCTTGACCTTGGAGCCGCGAAATCCCTTTTCCTTAGCCTGCAGCGCGTCGTCCACCAGCGCCTGCGGCTCGATGTGCAGCCAGCCGCCTTCGGTGGTGTAGAGCGGCGCTTTTTCCTTGGCGCCGCCGGCCAGCTTCCAAAGTGGGAGGCCCTGCTTTTTTGCCCGTAGGTCCCACAGCGCAGTGTCGATCGCCGCAAGCGCAATGGAGGTGATCGCGCCAATCGTCGTTGCGTGCGTGGCAAATTCCAGCTTGTGCCAGATCGCCTCGATCATGTCGGCATCGTCGCCGATGATGCGCGGAGCGAGGTGGTCGGCGAGAAGCCGCATGACGGACGATCCGCCGGTGCCGATCGTGTAGGAATAGCCGGTGCCGCTCGCTCCGTCGGAGTCTGTGATGGTGACGATCGGGGTTTCCTGGCTGACGAAGCTCTGGATAGCGTCGGTGCGCTTCACCTTCGGTACGAGGTCGACCATCCGCAGTTCGACTTTTTCAATCTTCGCCATGGCTCCCCCTCAGCGATCGGTTCTATGAATGAGGCGGCAGGCCAACCGGCTCACCTTGCCGCAACGGTCCAGGCTAGGCTCGTACCCAATCGTCATCAGTGAATTCAAGGAAAACCAGCATCGCACGCCCTGCTCGGTGCAAAATTCGCCGCTGTTTTCCGAACCGAGTGATTATGCATCCTCGAACAGGGGCGCGATCTCCATCTGCGGGACGAGAACGAGCCCCTTATCGGTTATCCGGATTTCCGGGATGACCGAAAGCGGGATGAGGTTGAAGCCCATGTAGGGAATGGAGCAGCCGGCTGCTTCCCATTCCTTCTTCAACACCTTCATCTCGTCCGCCACGACGGTCACGCGCTTGTCCGACAGCAGTCCGGCGATCGGCAGTTCGACCATCGCCGTCACCTTGCCGTCGGCGACGACGCAGACGCCGCCCTGCGTCTTCTCGATCGCCTCGATCGCGACATGCATGTCCGCCTCGTTGACGCCGGCGACAATGATGTTGTGGCTGTCGTGACCCACCGACGAGGCGACCGCGCCGCGCTTCAACGCGAAGTTCGAGAGCAGGCCGTGCGCGACATTGCCTGAAGACTTGCCGTGGCGTTCGACCACGCTGACAAAGCAAAGCCCATGTCTGTCGAAATGGCTCTGCCAGTCGTTGGCCAGCTCAAGCCGGATCTTCTCGTGGCCGAGCGTGATGCCGGGCAGTTCCGTCCTGATTGCGTTCACGGTCACAGGAGCGGTCGGCAGGTCGGGCGTCAGCTTCAGCGCCTTGGGCAGCTTCACTGTGTGATAGGCCGCTTCCGGGTAGCGGTAGCGGGTCGACAGTTCCCGGTCGAGCAACGGGGTGATCTTTCGACCTTCCACCACCAGTTCTCCGCCATACCATGTGTTCACCGGCTTCATGGCATCGTCGAGCAGCACGAGGTCGGCCCGTCGTCCGCCGCCCATGCCGCCGATCTCGCCTTCCGCGCCGAAGCGGGTAGCGCCGTGCAGCGAACCCATGCTCCACGCCTTTTCCGGGCTCATGCCGGCCTTGATCGCCTCGCGCACAACCCAGTCCAGGCCGAACGCCAGCAGGTCGTCCGCGTCGCGATCGTCGGTGCAGACGGCGACGCGCTTGTGCGATGCGCCGAGCTCAGTGATCGTCTTGATCGCCTGCGGCAGGCTGTGCCACGGCGTCGTCGGCGGCCCGCCGCGCAGGAAGATCCAGATCCCGGCCTCCAGCAGGTCGTCTGCAATCTCGCGGTCGATCGCCTCATGCGTGTCGGTGACGCCCGACGCTGCGTAGGCTGACACGAACTCGCGGCCGTAGACGTGGCCCGACACCGGCCGTCCGCGCTCCAGTGCAGCGGCAAGGATCGCGTGGCTGCGCTCGTCGCCCATCGCAACCGGCACGAAGTCCATCTTCTCGCCGAGAGCGACCGCCTCCGGCCATTTGTCGAACAGGGCCGCGATCTTCGCGGGCGTCAGGTCTCCGCCTGCCGTTTCGAGCTGAGGCGACGTTGCCGGCACCGTGCTCGGCACGGTCAGGAAGATCGACAGCGGCGCTTCCCGCGCGTCCTCCAGCATGGCCTCGACGCCGGCCACGTCCATGACGTTGCCGATCTCGTGGCTGTCGCAGAATATGGTCGTCGTGCCGTTCAGCAGTGCCGCCTCCGCATAGGCGCAGGCGGTCACCATGCTCGACTCGATGTGGATATGCGGATCGACCAGCCCGGGCGCGATTATGCCACCCTTGGCGTCGTAGGTCTTCGCGCCGCCGCGATGGGTTCCCGCCGGCTTCACTGCCGCGATGCGACCGCCTGAAATCCACACCTCACGCTCGGGAAGGATACGCTCGGAATAGGTCGACAGCACGCGCGCGCCGCTTATCACCAGATCAGGCTCCGCGGAACCCATGGCGACTGCCGCCAGCTTTCTGGTCATCGTCGACAGCGGCTGGACGGAAAAGCGCGTCAGTTTACCCATCTCGAACTCCCTGGTTTGCTCGCACGCCTTGCGGCTGCGAATCACCCATCATAGTCCGGTATTCGGGGCATCGTCAGGCGCTGTGAAAAGTGCGGTTAACCGGGCCGGAGGCAACGGGATCGGGGTCACGCGACCAAGGATACCGCAATGGCATCGAGCGTGGAAACTACGTCCTGCGGCTTCAGGCGGACCTGAAGTCCTCGTTGGCCGCCGTTCACGTAGACGAGATCGTGCGCCAGCGCCTCGGCCTCGATGACCGTCGGAACCCTGCGCATCTGCCCGAAAGGGCTGATGCCGCCGACCTTGAAGCCGGATAGGCGCTCGGCGTCGGTGGGTTTCATCATCTCCGCCGACTTGCCTCCGACTGCGGCGGCGAGCTTCTTCATCGAGATTTCGCGGTTGGACGGGACGATTACGCAGACCGGCTTGCCGTCCACCTTGGTCATCAGCGTCTTCAGGACATGCGCGGGCTCTTCGCCGAGCGCAGCGGCTGCCTGCAAGCCGATATGGTCTGCATCGGGGTCGTAGTCATAGGTATGGACGGTGAAGGCAACGCCGGCGTCAGTCAGCGCCTTGGTCGCGCGAGTCGCCTTCGACACGGTTAGCTTGCCAGAGCCTGCGCGAGGTCGGCAATCAGGTCGTCGCCGTCCTCGATGCCGGCCGACAGCCGGACCAGCGAATCCGAGATGCCGATCGCCGCGCGTTGTTCCGCTGGGATCGATCCATGCGTCATGATCGCGGGATGCTCGATCAGGCTTTCGACGCCGCCGAGGCTTTCGGCGAGCGTGAAAAGCTGCGTCTTTTCGAGGAAACGTTTCGTGCCGGCCAGATCGCGGTCGAGTTCGAACGATATCATGCCGCCGAAGGCCGACATCTGCCGCTTTGCGATTTCATGCTGCGGATGGCTGGCAAGGCCGGGATAGATGACGCGCCGCACATCCTTGCGGCTCTCCAGCCACTCGGCGATCTTCTGTCCATTCTGCGAATGCCGCTCCATGCGCAAGGCGAGCGTCTTGATGCCTCGCAACGCGAGAAAGCTATCGAAGGGCCCCGAGATCGCACCGATCGCGTTCTGCAGGAACTTCAACTGGTTCAGGAATTCGCCTTCCTCGCGCACCACGGCCACGCCACCCACCATGTCGGAGTGACCGTTCAGATATTTCGTTGTCGAGTGGACGACGATGTCTACGCCAAGTTCCAGTGGTCGCTGCAGGTATGGGCTGCAGAACGTGTTGTCGGCGACCGTGACAAGACCCTTGCGCTTTGCCAGCGCAACGATGCCTTCGAGATCGACGACCTTGAGCAGGGGATTGGTCGGTGTCTCGACCCACAGCATGCGCGTCTCGGGCGTGATTGCAGCTTCGACTGCCGCGAGGTCGGTGAAATCCGCAAGCGAGATCTTGAGACCCGCGCTGCGCTGGCGCACGCGATGCATCAGGCGATAGCTGCCGCCATAGATGTCGTCGGTCGCCACGACATGCGCACCGGCGTCCAGCAGTTCCAGCACCGTCCCTATGGCCGCCAGGCCGGACGCGAAGGCAAACGCCGCCGCGCCGCTTTCGAGATCGGCCACGGCTCGCTCGAACGCAAAACGTGTCGGGTTCTGGCTGCGGGCGTACTCAAAACCCTTGTGCACGCCGGGGCTTTCCTGGCTGAAGGTCGATGTCGCGTAGATAGGCACCATGACCGCGCCGGTGGTCGGGTCGTGGCTCTGGCCGCCGTGGATCGTGCGCGTTGAGAAAGCCAAGCGGTTCTTGCCGGATGCGGTCATGACTTGGATCGCCTCAGATGGTTGAGCAGGTCGATACGGGTGATGAGGCCGAAGAAGTCGTCGCCGTCGAAGACGATCGCGACCTCGTTGCGGTCGAAGACCGGCAGGAGGGCGTCGAGCGTCTGGTCAGCCTGCAGCGTGTGAAGCTCACTGGTCATGGCGGTGCTGACGGGGGCGTTGAAGCGCTCCCAGCGGCCGTCATACGAGCCTTCGACGCGCGCGAGGATGTCGCTTTCGTCGATGATCCCGACCAGCTTGCCGTCCTCGATGACCGGAAGCTGTGAGACGTCGGCCCGGCGCATGCGGCCATAGGCGTTGATCAGGCTGTCGCCTGGGCCCACCGTGACCGTGCCGCCTTCGCGGTGCGATCGGGCGACGAGATCACGCAGGTCGCCGTGCTGTACCCGCTCGGAAAGGCCCTGCTCGGCAAGCCAGTAATCGTCGAACACCTTGGACAGGTACTTGTTGCCAGAGTCGCACACGAAGGTAACGACGCGCTTTGGCGTCTTCTGCTCGCGGCAGTATTTTAGGGCCGCGGCAAGCAGCGTTCCCGACGACGAGCCGGCGAGAATGCCTTCCTTCGACAGCAGGTCGCGCGCTGCAGCCATGCTCTGCCTGTCGGAGATCGAGTAAGCTTTTTTCACCAGCGAGAGGTCCGCGTTCGGCGGGACAAAATCCTCGCCTATCCCCTCGACCGTCCAGCTTCCGGCTTCGATCAATTCCCCAGTCTTGACAAGAGGCGCCAGCACGGAGCCGATCGGGTCGGCCAGCACCATCTCCGTCTTTGGCGAGACTTTCGCGAAGAATCGACCCAGCCCCGAGAGTGTGCCGCCGGAGCCGACGCCAACGACGACCGCATCCACATCTCCGTCCAGCTGTTCCCAGATTTCCGGGCCAGTCGTCGTCTCGTGCGCCACCGGGTTGGCCGGGTTGGCGAACTGGTTGACATAGAAGCTGCCTGGGATCTCCGCCGCGATCTTTTCCGCCATGTCCTGATAATATTCGGGGCGGCCCTTGCCGACATCGGAGCGCGTCAGCCGAACCTCGGCGCCGAGAGCGCGAAGGTGCTGAACCTTCTCGCGCGACATCTTGTCGGGCACGACGAGGATGATGCGGTAGCCCTTGGGAATGCCGACCTGCGCAAGACCGAGCCCGGTATTGCCGGCGGTGGCCTCGACGATTGTGCCGCCCTTGGTAAGCTTGCCGGTTTTCTCGGCCTCCGCGATCATCGAAAGCGCGATGCGGTCCTTGATCGAGCCGCCGGGGTTCTGGCTCTCAAGCTTGATGAACAGCCGGCACAGACCGGTGTCGAATTTCGACAGTTCCACGACCGGCGTCTGGCCGATGAGGTCCAGCACCGATGAATAGGGTGGCTGAAGGCGGCTGCGCGCCGCGCCCTTGGTCGTCGTCTCGTTCATGTCAGGCTCCAGACGCGGTCCTCGCCCCCGCGCGAACGGAGATATGGCAAATCGCCATCATGTTCACGAGAAAAATGAATCCTGATTTCGAGAAAATTCAGGTCACACTTTCTAGTGAAAACCATGAAGTGCCCTCCGCGTTTCTCACGCGCCACGATCCAAAGCCAATGCCACGCATAGTCTGCCTCATTGCCGTTTTCCGCCAGTCGTGGTTTGAACACCCATCCAAAAAGCCTTTGGGAGGAAAGACGAATGGCAAAATGGAAGGTGGCGGGGGTCAATTTCGATCACATCCACATGGGTGACCTCCTGCGCGAAGTCCACAACCATCCGGACGCGGAGATCGTCGGTATCTGCGATGTCGACCCCGGGCGCATGCAGGACGCGATCGACAATTTCGGCATACCTGCCGACCGGGTCTATACCGACCTGGAGAAATGCCTAGCGGAGACGAAGCCAGACCTCGTCATTCTGTGCCCTGCGACCGCCGAACACGCTGACTGGGTCGAACGTGTCGCGCCTGCGGGCGTTCACGTCCTCATGGAAAAGCCATTCGCGGCATCGATCGCCGACGCCGACCGCATGATCGCGGCTGTCGAGAAGACCGGCAAGCTGCTGGCCATTAATTGGCCACTTGCCTGGTACCCGGCACACCGCACCGCAAAGCGGTTGGTCGACGAGGGCACCATCGGGGATGTCATTGAGGTGCATTTTTACGACGGCAACCGTGGCCCGCTGTACCATCTCGCCGACAAGGTCGAGGTCAGCGACGAGGATGTCATCAAGGGCAAGCCGCATTCCTGGTTCTACAAGGAGTCGGCCGGCGGCGGCAGCATGCTGGATTACGTCGGCTATGGCGTCACGCTCGGAACCTGGTTCCTGAACGGGGAAGCGCCAATCGAGGTGACCTGCGTGATGGACGAACCTGAAGGCCTTGAGGTTGACGAGCACTCCGTCACCGTCTGTCGGTACAAGAGCGGCCTGTCCAAGTTCGAAACCCGCTGGGGCACTTTCACAGACCCGTGGACGCTACAGCCTCAGCCGAAATGCGGCTTCGTGCTGGTCGGTACCAAGGGCACCATTTCCAGCTACGATTTCGAACCTCATGTGACGGTGCAGACACGCGAGCGACGGGAACAGCACACCGTCCCAGTCGACACGTTGCAGGCACCGCGCCGCTCGCCCGTCGAATATGTTTTACACCTGCTCGAAAGCGGCGAGGCGATTTCCGGTCCGCTCGACCCGAAACTGGCGCGCGTCGGCCAGCAAATCACCGACAGCGCGGTCCTGTCCGCGCGCGAGAAGCGCACAGTGAGGTTGCTGCCATGAGCAAGGACGATCTTCCAGCGGAAAGCGACTACGCGCTTGTGGGCAAGGCGCTCCCTGAGATTGCCGCGGCAGACCTGCCCTACAAGCCGCCGATGCCGAAGACCTATCGGCCCAAGATTGCGCTCGTCGGGGCAGGCGGCATTTCGTTTGCGCATCTCGACGCGTATCGCCGCGCCGGGCTGGACGTTGCCGCTGTCATGTCGCGGACGCAATCGCGGGCCGAGACGCGGCGCGACGAGTTCTATCCTGACGCCGTCGCGACCGACGACTTCGACAGCCTGCTGAAGCGCGACGACATCGAGGTATTCGACATCACACCGCATCCGCACCAGCGCGTGCCCCTGATCGAGGCTGCGCTAAAGGCAGGCAAGCATGTGTTGTCGCAAAAGCCTTTCGTCACCGACCTCGATACGGGCGAACGACTGGTCGAATTGGCTGACCGGCATGGTGTGAAGCTGGCGGTCAACCAGAACGGACGCTGGGCGCCACATTTCGCCTACATACGCGAGGCGGTACGGGCCGGCTTGATCGGCGATGTCGTCTCGTCCCATACGGCAGTCCATTGGGATCACAGCTGGATCGGCGGAACCAGCTTCGAGGATCTGGAGGACCTGATCTTTTTCGATTTCGCCGTTCACTGGTTCGACTTCTTGTCGAGCTTGATCGGGTCGCGGGCGACCAGCGTTTATGCAACCCGCAACCGGGCTTCCAGCCAGTCCGTGAGGCCGCCGCTGCTTGCGCAGGCGATGGTGGCCTTCGACGGCGGCCAGGCGTCGCTGGTGTTCGACGCCGCGATCAAGCACGGTCCCCTCGACACCACCTTCGTCGGCGGCACCAAAGGCAGCCTTGCCAGCGCAGGCCCGAATCTCGGCGAACAAGCGGTTACGCTGACGACCGACGACGGGGTGGCGCGGCCGAAGCTGGAGGGAGCGTGGTTCAACGACGGCTTTGCCGGCACCATGGGCGAATTGCTGGTCGCGGTGGAGGAAAAGCGCGAGCCGCTCAACGGCGCGCGCGGCAATCTCGATAGCCTGGCGCTCTGCTTCGCTGCCATAAAATCGGCACACACCGGACAGGCCGTGAAGCCGGGAACGGTGAGGAAAGTGCCGGGGCTTTAGGGCTCCGTTTGCCTGCTCGTTGAAGCAGGAGCTATCCCTCCAGGAAGGCCAGGTCGCAGGGTACAACCTGCGACTTGCCTTTTGCGTCCGTCACCTCGATCCCGCCATCGACTGCCATGACGCTCGCAATCGCCGCATCACCGTTCCACGGCACCGAGCCTATGATGTGGCGCACCTCGGCGACGCCATTGGGCCGCAGCGAAAGCCCGGTTGGCACGCCGGCGACGTCGAGCGGGTTGGGAGTCTGGCTCATCGAGACGCCGAGCATTTTGCGGTTCAGACCTTCCTCGACTCCGAGGCAGCCGGTATGGCGACCGTTCCAAGGCGCGTAGTCGCGGCCGCCATTGGAGAACCAGAGCTTTGTCATCGACAATCGCGCCGGATTGCGCAGGCTGATGAACAGGTCGCCTTCCTTTTCGCGAGCCACCGTAGTCCAGCCGAGCGGACTGCCATCGGCTTCGACGCCGATGACGAAATCCTCGTGGCGAGAGGCGAAGGGATAGCGCGTCAGGTCGGCCTCGCCTCCGCCTGCAAGTGGGAAATGCGTCGGGTCCGTTGATTTCGCCGGCGAGCCGAGCAGCGAGCGCCCGCGCGCAGGATCGGTTTCGAGCGGCGTGACCGGTGTTTCCCACCAGCGTTTCGGCGAAAAACTCAGGCGGCCGCCGTTCGGCAGCGACACCATGGCATGGTTTGCGACTGCCATGCGGTCGGCCTCGCCTCCGGTGAAGACGTGGCGCTGGTAGAGGAAGGGATGGCCGTCGATGAGACGCAGTTCCTTGACGAGGTCCGCACCCATCGCCTTGCGGTCGAGCCGGAAGCGCGCGACCGTCTCGTTTCCTTTCCGCTCGGTACCGAGATGAGTCCAGGTCGTGTTGGCCGGCCAGCCGTGGCCCGGCGCCTTGTCGGCCGATGCATCGCCGAAGGGAGCGCAGAAGAAATCGCCGGCCAGCCCGCCCAGGTGTGGTGCGGCGTCCTCCGGCATATCCTGACCATACCACGGCGCCTTGTGCAGCATTGAGATGGTGCGGCCTTCGCGTGCCACGAGGAGTTCGGGGATCATCCCGTAGAGCAGGTCAAGCTTGACCCTTATGCCATCTGCCTCAAGCTCGATCTGGGCCATTTTCCGACTGTCCTCCGCTTGCGATTCGATAACCGCGTATGCGACGGATTTCTACCCGGTCGGGCCGTCGACGACAAACGGTTCAAAACGAATTTGGAATTAAAGTTTCATTTCTTGACTATTGGAAATTTTCGTGCGGTATTTCGATTGTTTGAGGTTGGGAGGACTTTCGCGCAAAGCCCCTTGTGGTCACGCGATTCCCAAAGAATGAAGGGTTGGCATGGTCTACGCTACCGGTGACGGGATCGGTCCGCGGCGCTTGCGCGTCGGCATGGTCGGCGGCGGCCGCAACGCCTTCATCGGTGCGGTCCACCGCATGGCGCTCAGGCTCGACGATCGAGCCGAGCTTGTGGCCGGCGCGCTGTCCTCCGACCCTGAAAATGCAAAGCTTTCCGGACTTGATATTGGCATCGCCGAGGACCGCGCCTATTCCGACTACCACGCGATGGCCAAGGCGGAGGCGAAGCGCCCCGACGGCATCGAAGCGGTCGTTATCGTCACACCGAACCATCTCCATGCGCCCGTGGCCCGCGCGTTCCTCGAGGCAGGAATCGACGTCATCTGCGACAAGCCGCTTTCAGCGAGCCTGAAGGAAGCCGAGGAGCTAGCGGCGTTAGCGAAAAGGTCGGGCCTCGTCTTTGCCGTTACGCTGAACAACACTGGCTATGCCATGGTGCGCCATGCGCGCGAACTGGTTGCATCGGGGGCGCTGGGCGCCATCCGAATCGTGCGGGCGGAGTATATCCAGGACTGGCTGACGCTGCCGATCGACGCCGACGGCCAGAAGCAGGCCGAGTGGCGCACCGATCCCGCTCGGGCCGGGCGCTCAGCCTGTCTCGCCGACATCGGTGTTCACGCCTTCAGCCTCGCGCAGTTCGTGTCAGGCATGGTCCCGTCCGAGGTCGCCGCGGATCTCACCACTTTCGTGCCCGGTCGCAGGTTGGATGATAATGCCCATGTGCTGATGCGCTATGCGTCCGGTGCCCGTGGCGTACTCGTCGCCAGCCAGGTGTCGCCCGGCAACTACAACCGCCTGTCGGTCAAGGTCTACGGCGACAAGGCCGGACTGGAATGGCACGGACACGAGCCCGAATACCTGCGTTTCTGCGAATTCGGTAAACCTCACGTGATTTTGACCAGGGGTGGAGCCGAGGTCGGCGGCGAGGCAGCGCGCGTCTCGCGTATGCCCGCCGAACACCCGGAAGGCTACGTCGAGGGCTTTGGCAATCTGTATCGTGACGCTATCGCGCTGATCTCGACACGGCGGAACGGCGCGGCAGCCGACGCCTCACTCACCGGGTTGGTGCCTTCCATTGAGGAGGGACTGATCGGGATGCGCTTCATAGAGGCATCGGTCGATAGCCATGAGGCGGGAGGTGTCTGGACACCGATCGTCGCGCAACGCTAGAACAGCTTCACAACGACCGGGAGGGCGTCTGACGGCTCGTATTGAGGACCAGTACGCAAACTATCGTTACAGGGAGAAGGCAATGAAGGTATTGAAGACATTGGGGCTGGCGGCGCTCGGTGCCACCATGCTCGGCGGCGTGGCAGCCGCGCAGGAATATACGATCGGTGTTTCCAACACCGTGCAGGGCAATGGCTGGCGTGAGGAAATGATCTGCGCGATCAAGGCGCAGGCGCTCGCATCCGGCAAGGTCAAGTCGCTGAATATCGCCCACCGCAACACCGACGCTGCCGGTCAGCTCGAGGACCTGCGCAACCTGATCAGCGCCAAGGTCGACGCCATTGTCGTCAACCCGGCCGATCCTGCAGGCATCCAGGCCGCACTCGCCGAGGCAACCGCGGCTGGCATCACTGTCGTTGCGGTTGACCAGACTGTCACCGAGCCAACGGCCTATATCGTCTCCAATGACCAGGAGACGTACGGCTATGTCGGCGCCAAGTGGCTGTTTGAAACGCTTGGCGGCAAGGGCAGCGTCGTCTACATGCGCGGCGCAGCCGGCGCTTCTGGCGACACTGATCGCGACAAGGGCTTCAAGCGCGCGCTGGCCGAGTTCCCGGACATCAAGGTTGTTCAGGAGACCTTCACTGGCTGGCAGCAGGACCAGGGCAAGCAGCAGATCCTCGACTTCATCGCAACAGGCGTGCCGTTCGACGGCATCTGGACGTCCGGTATCGACAACGTGATCGTCGATGCCTTGGTCGAGTCGCAGGCACCGCTGGTTCCGGTCGTCGGCTCTGACAACGCTGGCTTCGTTGCCCAGTTGAACTCGGTCGAGGGGCTGAAGGGTGTTGCGGTTACCAATCCGGGTTCGATCGGCGCTGCTGGCGTGACGCTCGCGATCCAGATTCTGGACGGAAAGAAGCCTGACGGTCAGACCGTTCTGGTGACGCCGGAAGCCTGGGAAAACGTCACCGACGCGGGCAAGGAAAAGCTGAAGGCGGCCGCTGACCCGGCGCTTTCACCGGAATGGCCGGTGTCGATCTCGATTCCGGGCTGGACCACCTACACCAAGGACCAGATCGTCGCCTGTAAAGGCCCCGGCGAATAATCGCCTGACCTGAACTGAAGAGCGGGGACGACGGGCATTTGCCTGCCGTCCCCGTCACGTAACTGGGGATAGGGTCGGACTTGGCCGAACAACCGCTTCTTGAAGCCACGGGGGTGGCAAAGCGTTATGGCGCGGTTTCGGCGCTTAAGAACGCATCGCTGACAGTGCTGCCCGGCGAGGTGCATGCGCTTATGGGCGCGAACGGCGCGGGCAAGTCGACGCTGGTCAAGATTCTCACCGGCGCCATCTCATCGAACGCGGGACGTATTCTCGTGCGCGGCCAGGAGCGCGACATCCGCTCCCCCGCCAAGGCGAGGCTGGCCGGGCTGGTGCCGGTCTATCAGGAACCATCGCTAATCCCCGATCTCGACGTACTGTCCAACCTGCGGCTGACACGGACGCCTGTCGAGCCATTCCGCGAATGGATCAAAGAGCTCGGCGTGCCTGACCTCGACTTGCGCGAGCTGGCACGCGACGTGCCGCTGGCGATCCAGCGCGTGCTTGACCTGGCACGCGCGCTCGCGGTCGAACCTGACGTGATGCTGTTGGATGAAATGACGGCCGCACTGCCGGCCAACCTCGCCGAGCGCGTGCTGGATGTCGTCAAGCGACAGAGCCAGACGGGCCGCTCGGTGATCTTTATCTCGCATCGTTTCGTGGAGATCGCGGCACTCTGTGATCGCGCGACCGTGCTGCGTGATGGCGAGACCGTCGGCGTCGTCGACATCGCGCCGGGCATCGAGGAACGCATCGTCGAGTTGATGCTCGGTGCAAAGGTCGAAAAGAAACGGGTCGCGCTGAAAGAGGCCAACGAGGAACTGGCCGGCCACGCCGGCAGCACTCGTATCGCTGTCCGCAACCTGAAGGTCGGCACGAAACTGCATGACGTCTCGTTCGACCTGAAAGACGGCGAGGTGGCAGGCGTCGTTGCGTTGGAGGGCCAAGGCCAGGACGAGCTTTTCGCCGCGCTTGCCGGGTCGATCCGGCCGGATGGCGGCACGATCGAGGTCGACGGCAAGCCGGCTCAATTCCATCATCCCGTCGACGCCGTGGAACAGGGCATCGCCTATGTGCCTGGCGATCGTACGGAAGCGCTGGCTATGCAGCAGTCGGTACGCGAGAACATCGCGCTGCCGTTTTCCGCCGCTTTCCGCAACTGGGGGCCGATCCGCATGGCGCGTGAGGGGGCGACCGTGCAGAACGCCATCGAGCGGCTGCAGATCGACACGCGTGCGCAGCGCGAGGTGCAGCGACTTTCCGGAGGCAACCAGCAGAAGGTGACCATCGCGCGCTGGATCGCCGCGGATGCGCGTACGCTGCTGTGCTTCGATCCGACTCGCGGCATTGATGTCGGCACCAAGCAGGAAATCTACAAGCTGCTGAGGCAACTCGCCGAGCAGGGCAAGTCCGTCCTTTTCTACACCTCAGAGCTCGAGGAAGTGCAACTTGTCTGCGATCGAGCGATCGTCATCTTCGGCGGCAAGGTGGTGGACATATTACCGGTCCAGATTGCAGATGAAGCGGCGCTGACACGCGCAGCGTATGGGTTGTCGCGCGACAGCAAGGCGGAAGTTGGTGTTCTGGCCGAACCTCATTCCGCGCCGGAGGCTCATCCATGATGCGCCTCCTTCGCCAGCAGGGATGGGTGGTCGGACTGCTCGCCCTTTTCGTCGTCCTGCTGATAACCGCGAAACTGATCCAGCCGAGCTATGGGGCAGGCGATTTCGGGTCGCTCGTGCGCGCCGTTTTGCCCTATGCGTTCGCCGTGGCGGCTCAGACGGTGGTCGTGATCGCCGGTGGCATCGATCTTTCCGTCGCTGCCATGATGGCGCTGACGAGCGTCACCGCTGCCGCGTTGATGGCCGGCGCGAGTGAGGAGTTCGCACTGCTGGTCGTGCCCTTCGTGCTCCTCATGGGCTTTGCGCTCGGCGCGCTTAATGGTGCGCTGATCGTGTTCAGTCGTGTGCCGGATATCGTTGTGACGCTGGCCACGCTGTTCATGCTGCAGGGCGCGGCGCTTCTGGTGCTCAACGCGCCGGGCGGTGGCTCAGCCGAATGGCTGCGCAACCTGATTGTCGGCACTGTACCAATCCCCGTTCTGCCGGATGCGGTTACCCCGTGGTTTCCCAAGGCGCTGCTGCTGCTGGTCGTGCTGCTCTGCGCCGTCTGGATACCGCTGAAGCGTTCGCGCCTCGGCCTTTCCATTTATGCGATCGGCTCCAACCAACTCGCCGCTTTCCGCTCCGGCGTGCCGGTGGCGCGCACGAAAATCCTCGCCTACGCGTTTGGTGGTTTGTTCGGCGCGATGGGGGGGCTTTCACTTACCATGAGCACCGGCATCGGTGCGCCCATTCCCGGACCGTATTTGATGGCCAGCGTCGCGGCGGTGGTGCTGGGCGGCGTCGTACTCGGAGGTGGCAAGGGCGGTCTGCTCGGGCCGATCATCGCCGTGTTCGTGCTGCGGCTGGCCCGCACCATCCTGACGCTGCTCGCCATCGATCCGAACGTGACCGCAATCGTCGAAGGCACCATCCTCGTCGCGGTGGTCATGTTCGGCGCCTTTATCGCCATGCGGAGTCGCGCCAGATGAGCATAAGCACAGCACTGCCCGAACAGGCTCCGCTCGGCCGGCGCATCAAGCGGTTCATGAGCGACTATCCGCTGGTGCCGCTGCTGATCCTGCTGGTCCTCCTGGTGCTGGTCCTGCAGATGCTCAGCCCTGGCATCGTCAACCAGCGCTGGATCGCCAACACGATCAAGTTCGCCATTCCGCTGGCTCTGCTGGCCGGCTGCCAGACCATGACGATGCTGACAGGCGGTATCGACCTGTCCGTCGGCACCGCTGCGACCATGGCCGCTTTCATCGTCGCAACACAGGGCGTCATGTATGATGCCCCTACCGCGATGATGATTGCGCTTATACCGGCTGTTATCATCGGCTTTGCCAATGGCATCGGCGTCGGCGTGTTTCGTGTTCATCCGCTCATCATGACGCTCGGCACCAGCCTGATCGGCATCGGCTGCCTGCAGGTGTATCAACGCACGGTGATCGCATCGGGCGCGAAGGTGCCGGAATTCCTGATCTGGCTTGGTACCGGCGTCACGGGCGGTTTCCCGAATGCGTTGTTGCTCTTCGTTCCCGTCGCGGCGCTGCTGCTGTTCATCCAGAAGCGTACCGGGTTTGGGCGCCTGCTCTATGCCATTGGCGACAACGAGCGCGCCACGCGCCTCGCCGGCGTGAAGTACTGGCAGGTCATCCTGGCTCTTTACATGTTGTCCAGCATCCTCGCCGGGATCATGGGCCTCCTCTACATTGGTCTGATCAAGGCACCGTCGCTGTCACTGGCAGAGCCCTTGGTATTGCCTTCAGTCGCCGCTGCCGTAATAGGCGGAACGTCGATCTTCGGGGGAAGGGGCAGCTATACCGGTACGATCGTCGGCGCACTGATCCTCACCGTGCTGACCACGCTACTGACCATCCTTCAGATGCCGGAAGGCGCGCGCCGGATGCTCTTCGGCGCGATCGTGCTGCTGGTGACGGCTGCGTATCTCAGGATCATCGAGGATCGGTAGCCCTATGCGGGCTTCTTTGCAGCCGGCGCCGGTAAGTCCGCCTCCGGGTTGGCGTAGCCAAGGCACATGACCAGCGTCTGGCAGAGCACCATTGCGGGTACTTGGCTGCGGAAGTGTCCGAGCCGACCCTCTTTCACATAGAGTGCGTGCTTGGCCAGTGGTGCGACGGGGCTGAGTTCGTTGTCGGTGATGGCAAGGACGTTGCGCCCGGCAGCATGGGCCTTGCGGGCGAGTTCCACGGTTTCCGGGGTGTAGTCGTCGAAGGTGATGACGAGCAGCACGTCATCCTCGTCCATTGCCGCGAGCTGCTCGGCGCGCATGGCGCCGAGATTATCGACCAGAAAGGCGCGCTTGCCGATCCGTGACAGGCCGTAATAGGTGTAGCCGCCGACGCCGAATGCGCCGCGCGCAGCCGCGATATGAACGGCTTTGGCCTTCTGCAAGGCATCGACAAAGGGCGAAAGCTCGGCTTTCGCGACATCCTCGCGTAGCCGCAGCAGCGCATCGAACGCCGCCTGGATGAAAGTGTCGGCGACCTGATGCGGGTCGCGGGGATTAGCGGCACGGGCTGCCGGAGCGAGTTCGCGGTTCACTGCCTTCAGCCTTTCCGCATAGGACATGCGCGGCCCAAGCAGGCGCTGCTTGAACATGGATTGCAGCGACGCAAATCCGTCGAAGCCGAGCTCCTTGGCGAAGCGGGTGATCGCCGAGGGCGGCACGCCGGCGCGTCTGGCGATCTCAATGATCGTGAAGATCGCGGCATCTTCGGGGTTGTTCAACAGATATTGCGCGACCTGCTGGAGGCGCTTGCTGAGCGCCGGCTGCCGCGACATCAGCGTGGCGACGAACTCACCGTAGTCGCGTGCGTTGTCGGCCTCTTCGCTCAAACATTCCCCCGCAGTTGGGTACACAGTAGCGCTAGGCGCCGGTCCCTGCCATCGTGGCACCGAGCGTCTTCCTCACACCGTCGCGGACGAGGCCGCTTGCGACCGCCGCGATGCGATCGGCGAATGCGTGATCGTTTGCCAGAGCTTCGCCGAAGATGTCACGCTTGGCGACGAAGAGCCTGGCGAATGTGCCGATGTCTCCTGACGACGCGCGCGCCGTATCGGCCACGAACGGCATGATCTGGTCGTTTGCCTGCCATGTGGCGCCAAAAGCAGGCTGCGATTTTGCCAGATAGGCTACCCATCCGCCGACTGCGGTCTCCAGCAGAGGCGACGGCATCCCTCTCGCCATGCGGTCGCGCAAAGGCTGCAACAGGCGTTGGTTTATCTTCTGCGAGCCATCTGTCGCGATCTGGTGGTTGGTGTGACGGATCGCCGGATTGGAGAGACGCGAGAGCGAGAGTTTCAGGTAGGGCGCGACCTGCATGCCTGGCACATCGGGCAGAACCGCGCTGGATTCGTCCGATATCATCCTCTCAGCGAACGACCTCAGCAGCGGGTCGCAAACATCGTCATAGCTGGTCGCCAGCCCGGACAGCGCGCCGAGATAGGAGAGCGCGGTCTGGCACGCATTCAGCACGCGCATCTTGATGAATTCGTAGGGTTCCACGTCGCGGACAAACTCCGCGCCAGCGACATCCCACCGCGGGCGAGGGCGGTTGAAGTCGTCCTCGATCACCCACTGGCGAAATGTTTCGCCCACAACCACACCCTTGTCGACAACTCCGGTGAGTTGCTCGACCAGTTTCAGGTCTTCTGCCTGCGTCGCCGGAACGATCCGGTCCACCATGGTCGAGGGAAAGCGGACATTGTCTGATATCCAGCCAGCCAGCGGCCTGTCGACCGCTTCGGCGAGGTCGGAGACGACGACCTTCAGAATGGCGCCATTGCCTGGAATGTTGTCGCAGGAGACAAGCGTCACAGGGGCGTTCGCGGTCATCCTGCGTGTCAGCACTTCGGCTAGGAAGCCGGGCAGGGATTGCCGGCCGGTGGCTTGCTGCAAATCAGCTTCGATCTCCGGCCTTTGCCAGTCCAGCGCGCCCGTCGCCGGGACGTGGCAATAGCCCTTTTCGGTTACGGTCATGGTGATGACGTCGATGCCGGGATGGCTGAGCGCGGATAGTGCCGCCCGATGGCTACGCTCCGCATCCAGCACCTTGCGGATCGAGCCGATGACACGCGCTTCTGTCTTGTCGCCCTCGACCAGAAGGCGCGTGTAGAGCCCGTCCTGCTGGGCAAGCTGGTCCTCGATGGACGGTAGCCGGAGGTTAATGCCGATCTCCGCACGGTCATCGGCTCCGGCTTCCAGCGCGTCCTCAATGTATTCGGCTTGATGACAGCGGTGGAATGCGCCGACGCCGATATGCGCGAAGCCGATGCGCGTCCTCGAACGGTCGTAGCCCGGGCGGCCGACGCCTTTCGCAAGCGAGGGCAAGGTGCCGTCCGCCAGGCGATTCATGCGTCACGCGGCCCGACGGGTGCCTGCTCCTGATCGACCAGCGTGCCGGTCATCGGTTCGGAAGCGGGCGACAGCAGGAAGTGCGTCAGCCGCGCCACATCCTCGGCGACCAGAAGTCTGCCGAAGGGCTGTTGGGCAGCCTGCTCAGCGAGCCATGCCGGCCCCTTGCCGAGGGTGTCGGCGTGCATGACGCGCTCGGCCGGCGTGTCCGCCCAGCCCATGTTGATGCCGTTGATGCGGATGCGGTCGAAGCGATGCGCGTGCGCGGCGTTCTTGGTTGTCAGCGCGAGCGCGGCCTTGCTGGCGGAATAGACCGTGAGGTCCGTCGCACCGCCGTGCACGTTGATCGACAGGATGTTGACGATCGCGCCAGGCTGCTTTCTCGATCGCATATCAGCGATGGCGCGTTGCATCAGGAAGAACGGTGTCTTCGCGTTGACCGCGTGCAGGCGGTCCCAAAGCTCCGGCGTGGCGGTCATCATCGATCCACGATCCGTCATGCCTGCGGCGTTCACCAGTGCGTCGATCCGCCCGAATTTTTTCAGTGCGGCGTCGGCGATTATGTCTGCCGCCTCGCTGGTCGCGAGATCAACGGCGACGAAATGCGCCTTTGAGCCGAGCGACGCGATCTCGGCCACCACCGCTGCACCGCGCTTGGCATCGCGTCCTGTAACCAGCACGGAACCCGCGCCGTTGCGGGCCGCTTCGAGGGCGACCGCACGGCCCACCCCCTGGGTCGAACCGGTTACGATCAACGCGGCGCCGGAAAGGGACAGGTTCATCGTCACGCAAATCAATTTCTATTTGGAGAAAAATAGAAAATCTGTTCCGTTCGGTCAACAGTGGAATGCACATTGACAGGGCTCCTTTCACTCCCGATCAATGTCGCCCGGGATGGGGATCACCGGCATGCGTCTCTTCCGGTCTGCGGATTCGATGGGCATCGCGCTTTCGCGGCTGGCGGGGCTTGCCCTGCTATTGGTGCTGCTCGGTTTGCGCGTGGCAGACCCGCTGTTCCTCTCGTCGATCCGCAACCAGGGTTTCGACATCCTGCAACGCATTCATCCGCGGCCGGCGTCCCAGCAGCCCATAAAGATCGTTGATATCGACGAAAAAAGCCTGGAACTCGTTGGACAATGGCCGTGGCCACGTTCGGAAGTCGCGCGGCTGATCGACCGCCTGACCGCGATGGGGGCGGTCGTCGTCGGCTTCGACGTGGTCTTCGCTGAGCCAGACCGTCTTTCTCCCGACCGTATCGCAGAGGACAATCCGGGGTTGCCAGAGCAGGCGCGGGCGGACCTGCTTGCCCTGCCTTCGAACGAGGAGGTGCTGGCGGAGTCCCTGCGTCGTTCCCGGGTCATCGTCGGCGAAACCAGCGCACGTGTCGAAGACCAGACGCTGGCGGGAAGGGAAACGCCGATCCCCGAAGTCCCCTTTGCGACACTTGGCGCCGACCCGACTCCGTTCCTGCTGAAGTTTCCGCATCTGGTCCAGAATCTCCCGGTTATCTCCGAGGCAGCGACCGGCAGGGGCCTGTTCACCGTGGAGCCCGACCCGGACGGAATCTTCCGGCGCATACCGCTGGTGATGATGGTGGAGGAGCGCGTACGCCTCGGGCTCTCTGCAGAGATGCTGCGGATCGCCACCGGGGGCCAGGCCTTCGCGATAAAGACGGGCAGCGCCGGCATCGAAAGCATCGTCGTCGGCGGCGTTAACGTTCCGACCGACGGCTCCGGCCGCGTGTGGCCGTGGTTCAATGCCTCCTCGCGCGACCGCTACGTTTCGGCGGGCAGCGTCATGTCCGGTGAAGCTGCGCCGGAAAGCATCGCGGGGCAGCTCGTTGTCATCGGCACTTCAGCGGTCGGGCTGGAGGATTTTCGCGCGACGCCGGTAGCGAACTTCATGCCCGGGGTGGAGATCCATGCGCAGATCATCGAGAATATGCTGACCAAGGAGTTTCTGTATCGCCCAGCCTACGCGATCGGCATGGAACTCGTGATCACGCTCGTGCTTGGCCTCATCATCATCTGGCTGGTGCCGAAGATCGGCGCCTCCTATTCCTTTTTCGCCGCGGCGACGGTTCTCGGCGTGGTGGCGGCCGGGGTGCTATGGGCGTTCTTCTCGCAACGGACGCTGCTGGACGCGACATTCCCGGGAGGAACGCTCGCGGCGGTGTTCATGCTGATGGCCACTGCCAACTACATGCGCGAGGAACAGCAGAGGCGGCAAATCAGAAGCGCTTTCGGGCAATACCTGTCGCCTGCGCTGGTCGATCGTCTGGCCGACCACCCTGAACAACTCGTCCTCGGCGGCGAGACGCGCGAACTGACGCTGCTCTTCACCGACGTGCGCGGCTTCACCACGATCTCGGAAAGCTTCAAGTCAAATCCGCAGGGCCTGACGCGGTTGATGAACCATTTCCTCACCGCGCTGTCCAAGGCGATCCTCGACCGCGACGGCACCATCGACAAATACATGGGCGACGCGATCATGGCCTTCTGGAACGCGCCGGTGGACCTTCCCGATCATGCCATGCGGGCCTGCAGGGCAGCGCTCGACATGGTCAGGCAGGCCGAGGCTGTCAACGCCCGGCGGCGCGAGGAAGTCGCGCAAAGCCCGGGAGAGGTGATGCACGAGATCAAGATCGGCGTCGGCATCAATTCCGGCGAATGCGTGGTCGGCAACATGGGCAGCGACATGCGCTTCGACTATACCGCGCTCGGCGACACCGTGAATCTGGCCTCGCGCCTTGAGGGGCAATCCAAGCCGTATGGCGTGACGATCATTCTCGGCGACAACACTGCGGTTGCGGTCGCCGACGCGCTGGCCGTGCTGGAGATCGACCTGATCAGGGTCAAGGGCAAGAACGAGCCAGAACGAATCCACACGCTGCTCGGCGTCGAGGATATGGCTGCCGACCAGCGTTTCAAAGCCTTGAAAGACGCCAACCGCAGGCTTCTGGATGGCTACAGGGCCCAGCAGTGGGATGCGGCTGAGGCCGCTATCGGCGAAATGCGGGACCTGTCGTCGGGACTGGAAGTCAATATCGGCGGATATCTGGCACTTTACGAGAGCAGGGTCGCATTCTTCCGGGCCGATCCGCCGGGAGACGGCTGGGACGGCGTCTACACGGCAGCCAGCAAGTAGTCGGCGGGCGCGAAGCTCGCCAAACCATTCAGTTCCCTTGGAAAGACAAGGCTTTTTGGCAATGCAGCATGAACCCTGTCCTTACCCTGCGGAATAGTGTATAGGTCAAAGGGTTTCGGGGATTGTGTGCGTATGGTGGGGTTGCGCATCAGAGTAATGGCGGCTGCCGTCGCGGCGGGAGCCATGTCGATTCCGGCGCAGGCCACGAGCCTGCGAGATGCGGTCCAGCAGGCGGTCCTGACAAATCCGAAGATCGACGCGGCGCAAGCCAATCGGCGCGCAAGCGAATATACGTTCAAGCAGGCCAGAGGGCGTTTCCTCCCCGAAGTGGAGGTCGGCGCAGATATTGGGCAGCAACGGATCAACCGTCCAGAGGGCATTGCCCCGGACATCAACGACCAGTGGATGGACCGGCGCCAGGCAACCGTCAGCATCCGACAGGTGCTGTTCGACGGCTGGGACCGCGCGTACGACATCTATCGCACACAGGCCGGCATCTCCGCGGCATCGTTTCGCGTCATGGTTCGTTCGGAGGCTGTCGGGCTGAACAGCGTCGAGGCCTACATCGATGTCGTCCGCCACACCGAGCTTCTTGGTTTGGCGCAGGACAACCTGCGTCGCCATGAAACCCTGCTGCGCGTCGTCCGCGAGCGTTACGACGGCGGCAGATCGCCGATAGGTGACCTCGAACAGACCGTCGAACGGGTCGAAGCCGCAAAGGCGCTGGTTGCGCAGATCAAGGTCGCGCGCGAGACGGCGAATGCGAAATACAAGAATGCGGTTGGCATACCGCCCCTCAAATTGCAGCCCGTCAAGTATGCGCCGGGCATCCCCAAGACAGTCGATGACGTGACCCTGCGGGCTGTCCAGAACAATCCACGCGTCAAGGAGGCTGTCGCCGAGACCCAGGTTTCCTTCTACGACAAGAAGCAGTTCGGCTCGACTCTCTATCCGCAGGTCTACCTCGAAGGTAACGCCACGAGCGGCGAGAATCTCGATGGCACGCCCGGCCAGAACGACGAACTGCAGGCGAAGGTGGTTCTGCGCTGGAAAATTTTCGATGGCGGTGTCCGGCGCAATCGCCAGGCCGAGCTGGGCGAGCGTTATTCCGAAAAGGTCGCCGAGCAGATGATCCTGGTGCGTCAACTCACCGAAGAGGTCGAGATCGCCTGGGCGCGCCTCGTCGACGGACGCGCGCAGGTCGACGCGGTTCGCACTGAAGTCGGCCAGAACAAGAAGGTCGTCGCGGCCTATAAGGATGAATACGACGCAAACAAGCGCAGCCTGCTCGACCTGCTGGATGCCGAAAATTCCCTATTCGCCAGCCAGTTCGAACTCTCCAACGTCAGCGCGCTGCACAAGTTTTCGAGCTACGAGCTGCTGGCGCAGATGGGCGTCCTGCTGTCGACGCTTGACGTCTCCGCGCAGGACATTCCGGACGTACCCAGCAATCCGTTGCCCGTGTTCTTGCGCGGCCCTGCGCAAGAGCCCTTCGAGATTCCCCCGCTCACCCAGGAATGAGCAGCTTTCATAACGATATCCCGATATGTTCGAGTTACGGGATAGGATGACGAGTGGAACAGAGGCACGGATCCTTCGTTGAAAGCACCGGTTCCGAGACCGGGGCCTACGCCGTGCACGATCCGCTGTTGGACGTGCTCGAATATCTAGCCTCCAGCCATGCCAGGCCCTTCTCAAAGGCGGCCGTGCTCCATGGGCTGCCGCTTGTTGATGGACGGTTGACGCTCGGCCTCTTTGCGCGTGCTGCCGAGCGGCTTGGTTTCGAGACCAGCCTCGTCAACAAACGGCCCTCGGAAGTCTCGGGCCTCGTCTGCCCCTTCGTCGTCCTTCTGAAGAACGGCGACGCGGCCATAGTCCTCGAGAAGCGCCACCGTGCGCGCAAGGCTGTGGTGGTGGTTCCCGGCGCTGATCCCAAGAAGATGCGCCTTGCCGACATCGATCGCGAGGCGCTGGAAGCCGTGATCTATGTCGCCGACCGGCGCCAGCAGGACGCCGTGCAGTCGGAGGCCGCCGTGACGCGGCGTATGAGGGGTCACTGGCTTTGGACGGTGGTGCTGAGGCTGTGGCCGACCTGGATTTACGTCATCCTGGCCGCGCTTGTGATTAACTTGCTCGGGCTGGCCGTGCCGCTCTTCGTGATGAACGTCTACGACCGGGTCATCCCGAACAACTCGGTCCCAACTCTTTGGGCGCTTGCCATCGGCGTCATCATCGCACTCGGGGCAGACTTCATCCTTCGCATGTTGCGGGCCGGCGTCATCGAGAGCTCGGGACGCCGCGTCGACATGCGTGTCTCGTCGATCCTTTTCGAGCAGGCTCTCGACGCGAAGATGGCGAGCCGCTCCTCGCGGGCGGGCGAGTTCGCCAACCATATCCGCGAGTTCGAAGGCGTGCGCGATTTCTTCACCTCGTCCAGCATCGTTTCGGCGATCGACCTCCTGTTCATCGGCGTCTTCCTGGGACTGCTCTACTTGCTTGTCGGGCCACTTGCGCTTGTCCCGCTCTTTGCTGTGCCGGTCGTGCTGGTTGCCACGCTTCTTATCCAGATTCCGCTTTCGCGCTCCGTGAACGCGGCGCAGGTCACCAAGACCAACCGGCACACCATCCTTGTCGAGTCGATGGTCAGCATCGAGACCGTGAAGGCGGTGGCTGGCGAAGGCGTGATGCAGAAGAAGTGGGAGGATGCGGTCGCCGGCTCGGTGCGCGCCAGTTCGTCGCTGCGCTTCTGGTCCTCGCTCGCCATGTATTTCAGTTTGCTGGTTCAGCAGGGCGTCAGCGTCGTCCTGATCGTATGGGGCGTCTATCTGGTAGCCGCCGGCGAGATCACCATCGGCGCACTGATTGCCTCCAACATCCTTGCCGGTCGCGTTCTTGCGCCGCTTGGCGGCATCGCCACGACGCTGGCGCGGTTCCAGACATCGTTCTCCGCGCTCAAGCAACTGAACCGGATGATGAAGCTCGACCGCGATCACCAGATCCCGCCGGCGGGCGGCGGACCGATCGATCGCGGCAGGATCGAATTACGTGATGTCGAGTTTGCCTATCCTACCCAACCGGTTAAGGCGCTTGACGGCCTTTCGCTCAAGATCGCACCCGGCGAACGGGTGGGCGTCATCGGTCGCGTGGCTTCCGGCAAGTCGACGCTTGGAAAACTGCTCTGCGGCCTATACGAACCCGCAAGCGGCGCGGTCGTCATAGACGGGACGGATGTGCGCCACTCCTGGATGGCCGACGTGCGACGGGCCGTTGCCTATGTCGGGCAGGAACCCGAATTGTTCGCCGGGACGCTTCGCGAAAACATTCTTTTCGGCAGGCGCGAGGACGAGCAGGCCTTCGAGGCAGCGACGCGCGCATCAGGCATCGCCGCGCTGGCCCAGGGACAGCCGCTCGGTTATGCGCTGCCGGTCGGCGAACGCGGCCGCGCCATCTCGGGCGGCCAGCGCCAGGCCGTGGCGATCGCACGCGCGATCCTCGGAGATCCGCGCGTGTTCTTCCTCGACGAGCCGACGAGCGCGATGGACAATCTCACCGAAGCCGCGTTCATCAAGAGCTTCCGCGCTTGGCTCACGCCCGATACCACTCTGATCCTCGCCACGCACCGCGTCTCCATGCTCGAACTGGTCGACCGTCTCATCGTGCTGGAAAACGGTCGCGTGGCAGCCGACGGGCCGAAGGACAAGGTGCTGGCGTCCCTGTTAAAGCGCAAGCTCGTGGAGGCTCCGGGCAGGGAGGGCGGCAAGGGTGGTGTCGATGGCTGACGTCGATCTCAACTTCGCCAACGATCCCCGCGCGGTGATCGAATCGTCTGTCACGCCTGGCGCATGGCGGCTGCTGATCGTCATCGCGACTGTGTTCGTGCTGTTCGTGCTGTGGGCCTCCGTCGCCCGTATCGACCAGATGGCGTCCGGGGTAGGTCGCGTCATCCCCTCCAGTCAGGTGCAGGTCGTTCAAAGCCTGGAGCCCGGCATCGTTGCCGAAATCCTTGTGTCCGAAGGCGATCGCGTCGAATCAGGGCAGAACCTCGTACGTATCGACGACACCGGCGTGGCTTCCAAGCTTGGCGAATTGCGCCAGCAGCAGCTTGCGCTCGCCGCCGAACTGGATCGGCTTAATGCCCAGGCAAGTGGGGCGAAGGAGTACGGGCCGCCACCGACGAGGCAGCCGGACGCCGAGCCCTACTACCGTGACCAGCAGGCAATATTCCTTGCCGACCGACGGAAGCTTGCGGAGACGATCCTGATCCGCCAGCAGCAGCTTGTCCAGCGGCGGCAGAACCTCCTCGAAGCCGAGGCCACCGCTGCGAAGCAGGCCGACGCGCTAAAGCTCGCCGAGCGCGAACTGGAGCTGACGCGGGCGCTTTTCGAGCGAAAGGCCGTCCCGGAGCTCGAATTCCTGCGTATCCAGCGTGACGTGGCCGAACTGCGTGGCGGTCTTGAGATATGGAAGGCACAGAAGCTTCGCCTCGAGGCAGAGGTCGCCGAGGCGGAGGCGCAGATCGAGGCTGAGACATCGGCATTTCTTGCCGAGGTGCAGGCTCGCATCTCGAAGGTCAATGCGGAGATGTCCGTCGTCAACGAAAGCCTGCGCGCCGCCGACGATCGTGTGCGGCGGGCTATGCTCAAGTCGCCCGTGGCTGGCGTCGTCAATGCGCTGAACGTGGTCACAATTGGCGAAGTCATCGCAGCCGGGGCCAACGTCGCCGAGGTCGTGCCGGTGGATGACACGCTGCTTGTCGAGACGCGCGTGCGCCCGCAGGACGTCGCTTTCATCCATCCGGGTGCGGACGCGACCGTTCGCCTCAGCGCCTACGACTATACCAAGTTTGGCACACTGAAAGGCCGGGTCGAACGCATCAGCGCCGATACGATCACCGACGAAAGCGGCGAAACCTTCTACCAGGTAATCGTCAGCACCGACACGACCGACGGCGAGCTTCCGCAGGAGATGAGGGTAATCCCGGGCATGGTCGCGACGGTCGATATCTCGAACGGCGAAAGGACGGTATTGGAATATCTTCTCAAACCCGTCCTGAAGATACGCGACCAGGCATTGCGCGAAGCAAGATAGACTTGCCGGGATCCTTTGCCAGTTCACTCAATTTACCCTAAGTCCTTCTTGCAATTACGTTACGGCAGCCTCTGTGGACTTTAAGACCGCAGATCGTTATGCTGCACTGCGAATGGGCTGACGCTGAGCCGTCAGGGGAATGCAAGCATGGCAGCGCAGGGAGCAATCGGCGACGGTTCGTCCGTCGCTCCGGTCAGTTTGTGGAAAGGCAGCGACGGTTCCGTTCAGATCGCGGACGCGGAGGCGTTGTTTCTTGGCGACTATTCCCGACAGGGCCATGATCTGGTCATCGAACATGACGGCAAGACGCTCTTCGTAGAAGACTACTTTTCGGGACAAGCTGGAAATCTGGTCGGGCCCACTGGCGCGTTTCTGACCCCCGACGTCGTCGATGCGCTTGCCGGCCCAATGGCTCCCGGCCAGTACGCGCAGGCGGGCGATGCGGCGGCGGCGGCCCTCGTCCAGATCGGCAAGGTCGTTTCGCTGGACGGGTCGGCCAGCGCGACCCACAGCGACGGCGTCACCGTCACGCTTGCCAATGGCGATCCAGTCTATCAGGGCGATGTGGTGCAGACTGGCGAGGGCTCCAAGCTCGGCATCTCCTTCATCGACGACACGGTCTTTTCCATGTCGGCAAGCGCCCGCATGGTGCTGAACGAGCTTGTCTTCGATCCCGCCAAGGCGGCCGACAGCTCGATGGTCGTCAACCTCGTGCAGGGCTCCTTTGTCTTCGTAAGCGGCAAGGTGGCGCCCGCGGGCAGCATGAAGGTCGAGACACCCGTGGCCACCATGGGCATACGCGGCACGACGCCCACGATCGACATCATCGCAAATCTCGGCGTAACCGAGTTCAGCATCCTGCCCGATCCGGGATCCGGTAAGGTCGGTAATTATGTCCTGATGGACAAGACGACCGGTGAGATTCTTGGAAATGTCGATTCCGACGGTGACAAGTGGGTCATCACGTCGTTGTCCGGCGAGGTGGTGAAACTTGCCAAGTCCAACGTCGATCGGATGGAGGACCAGGAAGCAACGACAGACATCCGGGACGCGATATCGAAGGCCTTTGGCCAGCGAACCGACCTGGGAACGAATTCCAGCAAGAAGGAGTTCGCAGACGGCAGCAATGCCGACCAGACCAATCCCGACGGCGCTGGCGACCAAAAGACAGACAAGCCCGTCACGGAGGCAAGTTTTCAGGTCGTCGACCCCGACCCACTTGTTGATAACCCGCCTGTCGCCGGCGACGACGTCGATACGATCGACGAGGACAATCTCCTCGGCGGCAACGTCATAATCGGCCTGCGCCAGGGCAGCGGCGACTATGACCCGGAACAGCTAGCGCCGCTTGTCGTCACGGAGATAAACGGCGTCGAGCGGTCATTCGGCAGCGGCGGCTGGACTGGTATGATTGACCTGCCCCCGTCGACCGCCACAGCCGCAGCCTCGGGGATGTCGGGCGACAATTACCCGGGCGCGGTCCTTCAGATCAATTCCAACGGAACGATCCTCTACGACCCAAGGGGCTCCTTCCAGTGGCTGGCAAAAAACGAAACCGCTACGGACACTTTCACCTATACGGTGAGGGACAAGTACGGGTTCACCGACACCGCCACGGTTACGCTCACCATTACTGGCAACAACGACGCTCCGGTGATCACCTCCACGGCGATTGAGCGGGTGATCGCGGAATCGGCCGACGAAGGCGGCGTGGGCGGCGGTTTCGTCGGCGATGACTTGACGGGGACTTTGTCGTTTACGGACGTCGATATCACAGACACCAACTTCCAGTATGTGGTTGAGGTCGCCGAGCAGCCCGGGGGAGGTGCGATCACGCACCCCTTCCTCAGCGAAGCTGAACTGCAGGCGCTGCTCGTTGTTTCAGTCACCGACCAGGGTACGACCGACACGGATGGCACGATTCATTGGGAATTTGTCGGCACGGAAAGCCAATTCGACTATCTGGCTGCCGGAGAAAGTGTCTCTCTCGTCTACACCGTGAAGGTCGTTGACCAGTATGGCGAGGAGAGCAACGGCCAGACCATCACGATCAAGATCGTCGGCGCAACCGACAATCTCGGTTCCAACGATACGCCGGTTATCAGCGTCGAGGTTGGCGGCGACCCGCTGGACGATGACAGCAACGGCAAGACGATCGCGGAGACGAATTCCGGCCTGACGGTCTCAGGCACGCTGACGGTGACCGAGACTGACAGGACCGACGACATTGATCTGTCCGTTCTGCCTGTGGTCGTATCCAGCGAAAGCTCCGATCCGGCGGCTGGACGTCCGAGCCTGGCGTCGCTGCAGTCCATGCTGACGGTCACGCCCGAGACCATCTTGACCGACACAGTAAAGACGGTCGAGCAATTCACCTGGACCTTCAATTCAGGCTCGACGACGTTCGACTATCTGGACGAGAACGAGAGCCTTGTTCTCGTGTATGAGATACAGGCCACCGATGGTATCGATACCGACACGCAGACGGTGACGGTGACGATCACGGGCACGAACGACGCGCCCGAGATCAGCGTCGGGGCGCTGGACAGCGCGGCGAAGACGGTCGCGGAGACGAATGCCGGGCTGGCGACATCGGGCACGCTGACGGTGGTCGATGTCGATCTCTCCGATGCGGTGACGGCGACGGTTGAGACGACGGTCGGCAAGAGCGGCACGGTGACGGGCCTGGGGCCGAACGATGCGACGCTGCAGGCGATGCTGTCGGTGACGACGGGATCGATCGCGGCCGATGCCGGAGCTTCGGGCAACCTGGGCTGGGCGTTCAACTCGGGCAGCGAGGCGTTCGACTATCTGGACGACGGCGAGAGCCTGATCCTGACCTACACGGTCAAGGTGACGGACGACAGCGGCGCGACCGACACGCAGACGGTAACGGTGACGATCACCGGCACGAACGACGCGCCTGTCATTACCGATGCTCAGGTCGGGGAGATCGAACCGGGCTACCCGCTCGCTGCGACTATCACGTTGAGCCTTACCGACGTGGACCTATCGGCCAGCACGCCCGATTACTCGGAGACAGTGGCTAATGTCTATGTCGACGTCCCTGACAGGGTCTCGGACGCAGACGCCTTGCCCAACCTTGTGACCGGTAGCGTGCTCAAGGCCGCTGGAGGAGCGTCTGGATCCGCTACGCTCGCCTTCCAGGCGAATGCGACTGACTTCAACCTCGCCGACGGGCAACAGGTTACGCTCATCTACACGGTCGAGATTGACGATGGGAACGGTGCCTCTGCACAGCAGACTTTTGCTGTCACAGTCTCCGGAACTGCGGGCAACCCCGTGGTTTCAGATGTAACGATCCTTGACGGCGTTGCGCTCGGCATGGTCGAAAATATTGTCATCGGCACGACGGGAGATGACAGCTACGCTGGCGACTCCGTTCTCGAAGGCACCGCGGACGCCGATCTCATCCTCGGACTCTCCGGCGCGGACGACCTGATCGGCGGCGACGGCGACGATTTTCTGTTTGGGGGCGATGGCGACGACTATCTCGTCGGCGACGCGGGCAAGGACGCGTATTACGGTGGCGATGGCTGGGACATGGTCAGCTTCCGCGATGAGACGGACGGCGTCGTCGTCGATCTTTCCCAAGGTACAGCTACTGTTGCGGGGGGAATCGTCGAGGCGCTTTCGGGTATCGAGGACATCGAAGGCTCAATCTATGACGACGAGTTGATCGGCGATGCCGGCGACAACTTCTTCCTCGGCGGCGAGGGGGCGGACAGCTACGACGGCGGCGGCGGCGATTGGGATCAGGTCTCGTTCCACAACGAGAATGGCGGGCAGGGCGCGATCGTCAATCTTGCGGCAGGAACCGGAAAGGACACCTACGGAAACGACGAAACTTTCGCAAACATCGAGACTCTGCGCGGATCCCAGTGGGCGGACAGCTTTACCGGTGACGCCGGCAGGAACACATTCCAGGGCCTTGCCGGCAACGATACCATAGACGGCGGCGAAGGCTTGGATACCGTCCGTTACGACCGTGACGAACGATATGGCGGCGACAGCGGCGTCACGGTCAATCTGGCCGCCGGCTATGCGATCGACGGCTTCGGCGATCTGGATACGCTTTCCAACATCGAGGGTGCGGTCGGCACAAAGTTCGACGACACGCTTATTGGAAGCGACGGAGGCAACGAGTTCGTCGGGTTGGGTGGCGACGACTATGTCGACGGCGGCGAAGGCTGGGACAAAGTCGGCTATTGGGAGGCGGAGGACGGCATCCTCGTCGACATGACCCGCGACTCGGGCCAAGTCATCAACGACGGTGCGGGCGGCACGGATACACTCGTCAACATCGAGGAGATATCCGGCTCCAGGCAAGACGACATGATCGTCGGCAACTGGCAGGACAATGGCTATTATGGCGACGACGGCGACGATCTGCTGATCGGTGGCACTGGCTACGAGTGGCTGGACGGCGGCGACGGCGATGACACGCTCGACGGCGGCCGCGGTGACGACTGGATGCGCGGCGGGGCAGGGGCGGACACCTTCGTCTTCGGCCCCGGCTCCGGACAGGATCAGATTGACGATTTCAGCCTTGCCGAAGGGGATCTCATCGATCTGAAGGCCTTCGGCTATGCAAACCTCGCCTCCCTTGGCGCTCTGATTGCCTGGAACGGCAGCGACACGGTCATAAGCTTCAACGCTCAAGACAGTCTGACTATCTCGGGCATCAACCTTACCGGTGCGCCCGAGGCGTTCATATTCTCTGGCCCAGCCAATGTTGTCCAAGGTACCAACGATGACGACCTGCTCGTTGGTACATCAGGTAACGACTTGATCCTGACCGACGATGCGACGCCGGATTACGGCGATGACATCTATGCGAGCCTCGGCAGCGACACGGTCGATTTTTCCGGTTCCGACGACGGCTTCTACAACATGCACTACTGGGTGCTTGGAGACGACGTCGATATCGACGTGACAATTACGTTCGACCAAGCGACGATCGTCAAGGATGGCTTTGGCACCGACGCGCTCATCAACCTCGACCAAATTAACGGCGAGGAGGGCGGGCTCGGCATCTATCTCGGCAATGGCGGCGACAACGTCCTGGTTGTCGATACAAGTGGCGTCGAATACGTGAAATTCGACGTGGGTGGTGGCACTGACACGCTTGAGGTGTCCGGTTCCGGTTATATCGATGTCGACCTCTTCTGGGGTTACTACGGCGGCGTGACGGTTGCCGTAACAGGTAGTGGTGCGACGGCAATCGAGAACAGCGACGGCCCGTCCAGCCTGACTGTCACAGGCTTCGTCAACCAGTGGCGTGGCACCGCCGGGGACGACATCTTCAACGGCGGGGCCGGAAACGAAAGCTTCATCACAAACGGTGGTCATAACATCGTCGATGGCGGCGATGGCGTTGATCGCGTGCGCTACGACCGCGACGGCGTGACCAGCGTCACCGTAACTTATTCCGCGCAGAGCTCCGCGATCGTTACAGGACTGTGGAACGGCCAAGCGTTCACGGATGAACTTACCAGTATCGAATGGATACGCGGCGCACGCGAGGGCGTTTCGCAGTTCTATGGGTCTGATGGCAGCCAGCAGTTCGAGGCGCGGGGCGGGATTAACTATTTCGACGGTGGTGGTGGTGACGATACGCTGATCGCCGGCGGCGATGGCAATCTCTTCAGCTTCGCGACGGGCAGCGGTAACGACACGATCGAAAATTTCGAGGTCGGCCGCGACAGGATCGATGTTTCTGCCTATGGAGGGTACAGCAACCTTGCTGCTGACATTGATGGACAAGGCAATGTCTACACTGTCGTCAATCTCTTGGGCGGTAACTCCATTACCGTCTGGGGCGTCGATCTGACGGCTCCCGAGATAGATCCTGCAGATGTCTTCATCTCTAACGCTACAGATATCGTGGGGACATCGGCGAACGATGTGCTCTTTGGCAATGCAGCCGCGAACTCCATAGCAGGTGAGGAGGGTGACGATATCATCTACGGCTTCGCAGGCGACGATGCGCTCCTTGGCGGTATTGGCGATGATCAGCTCTTCGGCGGTGATGGGATAGACCAATTGACCGGCGGTGACGGTGCGGACGAATTTGTCTTCCTGGCGTCAACAAGTGGCCCGCTCGAAGTGGACCAGATACTGGACTACCAGGCCCAGGACCTGATCAATCTCGACGACCTGCTGAGCTCCGGCTTCGATCCAGATAACTGGGGTGCGGAAATCAGCCTTGTCGATGCCGGTGGCGGAAACAGCCTGCTTCAGGTCGGTGGCGTCGATGTGGCGACGTTGATGGGTGTGGACTCCACATCGGACACAGTAAACGTGATATTCGACAATTCCGAAGTTGTAGCCATTTCGAACAGCATGGTTTGAGCCGTCGCGCGACAGGGGTTGAAGATGGCGAATGGCCGATTGGCGCGCTTCCTGCTGGTCTTTTTCACCATGGTGCCTGTCTTCGGCAACGCCGCCGAAGACAATGCTGTCGTTGCAGAATCCCTGCGCGCGATGTTCCAATCCGGCGCGGCGGATACAGGCTCGGCCGAGGCTAACGCCGATCTGGACGCCATCCGCGACATCTACGTCGTGCGCGATTTCAAGCCGATCTGGGTTCGCGACGAAGGCCCGAAGACCAAGGCCAAGGCGCTGCTTTCCGAACTGAAGATTTCGGGCGTCAACGGCCTGTCGCCGTCCTTCTACCGTGTCGCTGATATCGAGGCGCTGATGGGGTCGGCAGATCCCGGCGACCTGGCGCGGCTCGACATGCTGCTATCCGGCGCGGCGGTTGATTTCGGCGGGGACCTTGCCAACGGGCGCATCGGCCCGTCGCTGGCGCCATCGGAAAATGCTGTTGAACCACTGCCGATTACGCCGGCCGAGTATGTCGCGGGCGCGGAGGCGGCGGAAAACCTGCGTGATTTCGCCGGCGCGCTGCTGAGTGAAGATTATCGCTATGTGCGGCTGATCGCCAAGCTTAGCGAGTTTTCCCGCATCGAGGCGTCGGGACGCTGGCCCGTCATCGACGCGGCTGGCGCCGAGATCGCGGCTGGCTCCAGCGATCCACGCATAAAGGACATGCGCATGCTACTCATGCTGTCCGGCGACCTGCCGCTGACCGATCTGAGCGGCGGCGCCTTCGACGGAGGGATGGCGGACGCCGTGCGGCTGTTTCAGACCCGCCATGGGCTGCCACCCACGGGTGACATCGACCGGGCAACCCTGATCGAGATGGCGGTGCCGGTTTCGGAGCGCATCCGCCAGATCAAGGTCAATTTGGAGCGTCGGCGCTGGCAGAACCGCGACCTCGGTCCGGACCACGTCTACATCAATCTCGCTGCCGGCGAGGTCAAGGTTGTGCAGGCCGGCCGCTCGGAGGTCTTCGTCAACGTTACTGGCGCGCCAGGGACTTTGCCCACTTTCCAAGGCGAGATTCTTGGGTTCGACGTCGACGCGGCGGCCAACGTCGCGCTCGATATCCGCTCGCCGTTCATTGATCGGATCGGCGGCGATGCGGGCGAACGCGCGATCGCCGTCTCCGACATCGGCGGGTTAGCCGCCATGCTCGCGGCCAAGCGCGTAGGGGAGGCCGACGCGTTGGATGCGGCCCTGGCCGCAGGCAAGCCGTCTAAGATCGTGTTCGACGACCCATTGCCGCTTTTCGTAACCTTCGTCACCGCCTGGGCGAACCGCGACGGGACGGTGCATTTCCGCCGCGATACGCAGGGCAGGGACGCGATGATCGCCAAGCTGCTTCAGCTCGATTAAACGGCCGCCTCCTGGGAAGCCTCCAAGGCCGCGGCTTCCACCTCGGCGGCCTGAATAGCCAATGAGGCGGCGCTTCGCGGCAAAACGATCCGTACCTCGGTGAACGCGCCCTGTTCGGTTTCGATCTCGATCGTTCCCGCGTGCTGCTTCACGATGATGTCGCGGCTGAGGGAAAGGCCGAGGCCGGCACCCAGCCCGGCAGGCTTGGTGGTGAAGAACGGTTCGAATACGCGCGTTCGCACCTGGTCTGAAATTCCTGTCCCATTGTCGCGGATCCTGATCTCGACGGCGTCGCCGAGATTTCTCGTCGAGGCCGCCAGCACAGGCTGATAGCCGCTGCCGTTGGCCGCGCCGCGCTCTTCGGTCGCGTCGAAGCCGTTTGCGATCAGGTTCAGCAGCACACGGGTGATGTCCTGTGGATACAGGTCTACCGTGCCGGCGCCCGGATCGAAGGCCTTTTCCAGTGCGATATCGAAGTTCCGGCGCTCAGCACGAGCGCCGTGATAGGCAAGGCCGAGGCTCTCGTCGACCACGGTGTTGATGTCGACCATGCGGTGTTCCCCGCCGCCTTCGCGTGCATGCTCGATCATGTTGCGGATGATAGAGTCGGCTCGGCGGGCGTATTCCGCCCCTTCCTTGATGTTGTCGGCCAGCGCGTCGGCAAGTTCCTCCACACGCCCGCGCGTGTTCTGGTCTATGATCGCCGCTTCCAGAGCGCTGCGAACGTCGTCCAGCATCACCTGCGAGCGGCTGCCGAACTCGCTGACGAAGGTCACAGGCGCGCGCACCTCGTGCATGATCCCGGCCGTTGCCTCTCCGAGTGCAGCGAGCCTCTCGCTTTCCGACAGTCGCCTGCGCGCCGCGTCCAGCTTCTCCAGCAGGAGCGCGACCTCGTCCGAACGCCTGCCGGTTTCGTCCAGCAAACGTGTGTTCTCCATGGCGATCGCGGCCTGATCGGCGAAGGTCCTGACGAGTTCGATCTGCCTCTCGTGGAAAGCGCCGGCTTCGCTTCTGGCCAGCGCGATGAGGCCAACTGCCTCGCCGCCGCGCAGCAGCGGCACGCAGAGCGCGCTACCGGTTTCGCCGAAGCGGACCATCTCGACCCCGGCGTCGGCGGAAACTTCCGGCAGATGCACGACCGCGCTTCCTGCCGAGGCATGACCGAGCCATGTTGCGTCGCCGGGCAAGGTCGGGTTGGCGTTCTCGAAGGCCCGCTGCTCGTGCGTTATGCCCAGTGCCGCCGCCAGCCCGAATGCGTTGTCATCCTTGAGATAGAGCCGTGCGGTTCTGGCGTCGCAGAGACGTACCGCTGCTGCCAGAACGCTCTGAAGCAGACTAGTGAGGTCGAAGGCCGCCGCGCTGGTGGCGCTGGCGATGTCGGCGACCGCATCCTGTTGCAGCCGCGCGTCCGCGATCTCCGAGGTCAGCGACGCGACCTCCTTCGTCAGGCGCGCGCCGTCGATCGCGACGACGGCCTGGTCGGCAAAGGTTTGCACGAGTTCGACCTGCCGTTCTTGGAAGACGCCGGGCGCCGCGCGGGTCAGCACGAACACGCCCGCCGCCTGTCCCGAGCGCATCAACGGCACGCTGAGCGCAGCCTGCGCGTAGGCGGGCAGTGCCGAGATGCCTTCTGTCATGGCAAGATCGGGCAGGTGGATTGTTTCGCCGGCAAGGGCGGCGCGGCCGACAAGCGTGTCGTCGGTGGCGGTATGAAGCTGCTGCGCTTCGCTCGCTTGCGATGCCTCGTCCATGCCGTCAGCGGCCGAGAGACGGTAGCCGTCGTCGGTTCGCAGGTAGATCGCGGCCGTATCGCTCGCGCCAAGCCGTCGCGCAGCATCGGTCATTCCTTTGAGGAGGCCGTCAATGTTGAAGCCCGGCCTTATGCCAGCCTGGCTTGCCAGGCGTGCGATGTCCGTCACTGCCCGTTGCCTGTCGAGCGAGGCAGAGAACTGCGCCGAGCGTTCTGTGAACGCGTCATGGAGATCGGCGCCGACAAGGGCGATCTGTGCTTGACCGGCCAGCACTTCCGCCAACTCCGCTTGCCGGTCGCCGAACTGTCCCGACGTCCAGCGTAGCACGGCCATCGCGCCGATGGTCGCGCCATCGCGGATCAGCGGAATGGCGAGCGTCGCGCCCGCCGGTGCCCTGGTGTTGACACCGGCGAATTCCGGCTCGGCGGACAACTCGGCGACATGGAGCGGCCGCGCATCCGTCGCCACACGTCTCATCAGCAGGCCGGAGATCGCCGGGTCGATGTCGCCGTAGGATGACAGGCGCTGCGGTTCGCCGTCCGTAGTTCGAAGAAGCACGGCTGCGTCGGCATCGCATTCCCGCGCTGCAGCTGCAACAATCGCTTCGAATGTCGGCTGCTGTTGAGATATCGAGCGTCCGGCAATTGCGACGACTTCGCGGGTCGAGACGTTGTGAGAGAGCGCTTGCTCGAGCTTCCCTGTCCTGTCGGCCAAACGGCTTTCGAGGTCAGTCTTGGCGATGGCGACAGCCGCCTCGTCGGCAAGGCTTTCGGCGAGCTCTATTTCGCCCGGTGTGAACGCCGACGCCTCGCTTCGGATTGCGATCAACGCGCCGATCACCGTGCCATCTTGAAGCAAGGATACGGCGAGTGTGGAAGCAGCCGATCCTGACGTGTCTGGGCTGCCATCAAGGACGACGCCGCCCTGGGCCTCGGCCTCATCAGCAAGCGCGCTTGCGACGCGTCCGATCCGGTCGTTCCAGTCTTCATCCGAAACTCCAGACGCCGCCGTCGGGTGATATCCGTCATGCAGGCGGCGCAGGATTAGGACGTGCTCGGCGTTGCAGGCAGCGGAGGCCGTAGCGGCGATATGCTGCAGGGTGGCCTGAAGGTCGAACGGCGCGCGCGCGACGATCTTCAGCGTCTCGGCCGCTGCGGACTTCTGCAGGAGCGCGGCGGCGATTTCCTGTCTCCGCATTTCGGCCTGTTCCAACAGAATTACCTTTTCGATAGCGATCGCGGCGATTTGCGCGTGAACCGACGCCTTTGCTGCATCCTCCTCGGAGAAAGGACTCGCCTCGGTGCGCGAAAGCGCCAGAATTCCGACAACCTCGTCTCTCGATATCAGCGGCAATCCGAAGACGGACCGCGCCATAGTTTCATTGCCTTCCGGGGCATCCGATGTATCGACGAAACGGAACGACCTGTCGCTTGCGGCAATGCGCTCGACGAAAGAGCGAATATCCGGCGCGGCTTGCGAGCTTGCCGGAAGCGGTACGAGGAGATCGCCGGCGCGTCTGAAGATCTGCACGTATGCTCCGCAGGCAGCGGCGATGTCGCTGGCGATCCAGTGCGACAGTGCCCGGAGGTCGACAGACGGCGCAGAGATCGTATCCACCAATCCCGCTGCAAAATCGCGGCGCTCCAGTGCGTTTGCGAGTTCGGCCGAACGCGTGTCGAGATCGGTCGACAGCCGCGCGGTTTCCACCGCCGCGACTGCCTGGTCGCCAAGGGCCGTCAGGAATTCGCCGTGGCGTTCCTCGAACCGGACCAAGCCGGAGCGCTCCACGGACAACGCGCCGACAGATGCGCCATTGTTCGTCAGCGCGATGGCAAGCGTGTCTCCGTTGTTATTGCCGTCCGCACCCGTCATCGCGACCGGCGAACCCGAAGTGAAGGCCTGCGCGGCAGCGGCTCCCAAACCGGATGCATCCTCGTCGAAGGCTTGCGCAGAACCACCGCTGGCCGCGAGCCTGAGCTCCGTGCCGTCGAACAGGTTGAGACGCGTGGATGCGCTGCCGAACACCTTGGAAGCAGTTTCGACGATCGCCCGCAGGACGGGTCCGGCATCGGACGGCGAGCCCGCCGCCACGCGCACCACGTCGGCCATGCCCGTCTGCTCCGCGCGCATTTGCTCGAAGATCGCGGTTTGCTCGGCGTTCATTTTCTCAACCGTCGCGGCATGCGTGGATTGCATGTCTGCGATCGTGCGGTCGCGCTCTTCCACGGTGTCGGTGAGGCGCGCATTCTCAATGGCGACGAGAATCTGGTCGCCCAGCACCCGAAGCAGTTCCACGTGGCGCTGCGGCAGGGTGCCCGCCTGAGTACGCTCGATCGCGATAGCGCCAATGGCGGATCTGTTTAGAATCAGCGGCAAGGCAAGCACGCTGCGTGCTTCGGGCATGGCGCATAGTCCGGAGCCGGCATCGATTTCTACGCGTTCGAAAGGCTCGCCAGACGAAAAAGCTTGCGCCGCAGCCATCGTCGGAGCGAATGCCGACAATTTTTCGGTCGCATCCGCGGGCAACCCGTCATGTGCCCGCAGCCGGAGCGATTCGCCATCGAACAGAACGATATAGGCAGCGGTCGCGCCAAGCGATCGTATCGCGGTCGCCACTGCGGCATCGAACACCGCCTGCGGATCGCCGGAGGATTTCGTGGCGACATCTGCCAGCGCAGCCACCGAGGCCTGCTCCGCACGCATATCGCTGATGGTGCCGTCGCGCCGTTCGATGGTTTCAGCAAGCTGCACGGTCTCGATCGCCACCAGCGCCTGATCGGCGAGAGCCTTGAGGCGCGCGCCATGGCGCTCCGCCAGGCTTTCCGCCGTCGAGCGTTCCACGGCGAGGACGCCGATGGCACTGCCTTGCTTCAACAGGGGAACCGCGAAGGCGCTCTTGGAATCCGACAGGGCCGATTGCCCGGACGCCTCGTTGATGCCGGTTATCTCGACCGCCTCGCCGGCTGCCAGCGCCTTCGCTGCAACCAGTTCGGGAGAGGTCGCAAGGCCAGCCAGCCGTGCGGCCGCTTCCGGCGTCAGACCGCGCTGTGCGGCCACCTGCGCACTTTCGGTATCGAGCCGGATCAGGTAGGCTGCAACCGCGCCAGGAACCTTCGACGCTGTTTCCACGAGGGCATCGAAGATGCGCGTTGCATCGCCAGGCGCTGCCGAGGCGACGTGCGCGACGTATGCCATGGCGTTCTGCTCGGCGCGCATCCTCGTGATCTTGCGGTCGCGCTCGTCGATCGTGCTGGACAGCCTCGCATTCTCTATCGCGATCAGGCCCTGGTCGGCGAAGCCGTGCGCGAGGCCAGCCTGACGGTCGGTGAACGGCGCCATTTCCTGATGAGAGAGCCAGATGACACCCTCGACAGCGTTGTCGCGTTGCATGGGAACCGCGATGCCAGCGCGGTCGCCTGCATAGCCGGGCTTGGAGTCGACTGAGAAACGGTGGTCGCCGGGCAGGTCTTCCACGGAAACAAGTTGGCCGAGGTAGGCAGCGAGCCCCTGAGGCGAATTCGCATCGATGGTTACGTCCAGAACCGTGTTCTTCGCTGTATCCAGCCAGTCGTCTGAATAGCCTGCCTGGGCCGCAAGCCTTAGGTTCCTACCGTCAACCAGCCAGACGGAGCCGCGAGCGGCGTCACACAGTTCAACAGCTGAGGAAACCAGAGTTTCGAGGATGCTATCGAGGTTCTGGCCCGACTGACCGATTGCTTTCAGGACGCCGGCGGTCAGCGTCTGCTGCTGAAGCGTCACATCAAGGCCCAGCGCGCGCTCGTCGGCCCTTGCCGCAAGGCCCCGCTGGCTTTGTTGCAGGCGGCTTGCCATCGCATTGAAGTTTTCTGCCAGCGCGCCGATCTCGTCGCGCCGCTGGATGGCGACGCGCTGCGTTAGATCCCCCTCGGCAATGCGCTCGGTGCTTGCCCGCAGGCTATCGATGGGCTTGGCCACCCTACGGGCGAGCCAGATGCCAACGATCGCCGCGGAGAGCACGCCGATGCCGAGAAGAAGCAGCGTTTGCCACAGCAGCAGGCGGAACGGCGCCAGCGCTTGTTCCTCTGGAGTCTGGACGAAAGCCATCCAGCCGAGGCGGGGCATTTGCGCGTAGGCGGCGAAGGCTGGTGCTTCGGTCTCGTATCCGGTTGCGTCCGTGAAGGTCCCGGTGCCGCCGACTGCGAGCGCGGTCTTCACCTGCGACAGTGCCGAGAGGTCGTTGTCGCCGCTGACGGGATAGCGCTCGGTATGGGCGATCAGCCTGCCGCTGCCATCGACGATGAAAGCCTGTCCGCCGCCTGCCGCCGTCGCTGCCTTCACCGGCTCGCCGAGAAATGCGAGGTCGAGTTCGGCGACCGTCACGCCGCCATCCGTATGCGCAACGCCCACCGTGCTGGCGAGGTCCGCGCCGTTGCGCACGTAGATCGGGCCGAACCACGTCCCGGACTCGACCGTCTCCTTGAAACGAGGTTCGTTGGCACGACTGAGTTGACTGGCGACCGAGTCCGGTACAAGGCGCGAGACCTTCAGTTGCTCCAGCCCGCGGTTGTTGATGTAGACCAACTCCGTCACGGCGGGGAACTGGCGCAAAATGCGCGCGAAGTCACCCTGTTGCTGTTCCAGCCCGGCGGTCTTCCAATCTGGCTGCGCGGTCCAGGCAAGCTGGTTTTCGAGGCTGCTCATCAGGCCTTCGACCTGCTGGGCAAGCGCCACGGCCTTCTGCTGGTCGATTGCAAGCGCCGACCGCTGGGTTTCTTCGTAGCTGCGCCAGAGCGAAAGCGCGCCGCCTGCCAGCAGCAGTAGCGCGACCAGCGTCGAGACAACCGCAGCAAATTTCAGCGAGAGCGGTATCCTGAACCGCCCCGATGGCCGCGCACCGCTGTGCCTTGCCCCCTTCGCCATGGATCAGCCCTGCCGAAGACAGGAAAAACCTTGCGGAAACCCGCAAAAACTCGAGATCTCTGATCTGGTCATCATGCACATTCGTCGGCTGCCGGCTGAGAGACCGGCAACCTAGAGGAAGTTGCATCAAGATTGAAGCGCTTCTGTTTGCCGGGAGCGGAAGCCCCCAACAAACTGAACGCTGTGGATAGCAGGGCAGGCCGTGCGCTCAGCCGCCGTTGCTGGAGTGGTCGTCGCCACCAGGCTTTTCAACCGCGAACTCGACCTCGACTGTTCCGGCCTTCTCGAAGGTCATGGTTCCCTTGAACTTTTCCCCTTCCACGGCCGGCGCCTTAAGGTCCGTGAACATGATGTGGTACGAGCCGGGTTCCAGCATCACTTCCGCACCGGCCGGTATTTCCAGCCCACCCTTCAAGGGGCGCATAGTCATGATGCCATCGGTAACAGCCATCTCGTGGGGCTCGCCTTTGCCCGCGATCTCCGCGCTGACGCCAACCAGTCGGTCCGGTTCGGTGCCGTTGTTCTTGAGGGACGCGTAGCCTGCCGCGACCTTTGCGCCAGGCAACGTCGCGCGCGACCAGGGATGGCCGATCTCGATGTCGCCGACGGTGAAGGCTTGCGCCCATGCGCCGGTTGTGACGAAGGCTGTCGCCGCAAGTCCGAGAATGACGCGGCGGATGATGGATGAAAGGAACATGATCTCTCCGAATGAATGTCGTCCCGCCAGCGCGTTGAGCGCCGATCACGAACAGGTTCTGCTGCAACGGCGCTTCGGGCGAAGCGCCGGTTTTCAGGTGGAGAGGGGAGGCGCGCGGGGATTTGCCGGCGTGCGCCGGGCATGCGGGTCGAGAACTACATAGGCAGGGTAGACGATCTCCGAGACAACTGCCACCGAGCCCGGAAGCGAAATCGCGTCCGGCAATCCCGCCGATAGCGGAGAGACCATGCTGCACGAGAGCAGGCAGCAATTAGGCAGATGACCCCCGCCTTGGTCACCAGCCGGCATCTGCCCACTGGCGCAGATGACGTTGCCGAAGAGGTCGCGCTGGACAGGGGGCGCGGCGAACGCCAACGCCGATTGCAGGACGAACGCCAGCGCCGCGACAAAGGTCGCGACGCGCAGCGTGCCGATCCTGCTTGCTTCAAGGCTCATAGAAGACACCTATCACGGAAGTCTATCGGGCAAAACGCCTGCCCGTGCTCTGCGGCAAGATGCCGTGCGGCCGTTCTATTCGAGCCCGGTCTCTTCCGAAAACCGCTTCCCACTTTGCGGGATCAAGCTCTCAACCGACTGGAACCACGTCCACTGCCTGTTCACCGGTCTGGCTGCCCGTTGTTTTCAGCACCCCGACGATCGGCGCCACGTCTGAATAGTCGCGGCCGTAACCGACGGTGATGTGGTCGTTGGAGGCACGCATGCCGTTGGTCGGGTCGAATTCCTGCCACCCGGCTTCCCGACCGCACCAGACTTTCACCCAAGCATGCATGGCGTCGGCGCCTTCGAGCCGCTCCTTGCCGGGAGGGGGGATGGTTCGCAGGAAGCCGCTGACATAGCCTGCGGGAATGCCGATGCCTCGAAGACCGGCGATCATCACATGCGAGAAATCCTGGCAGACGCCGCGCCTGATGGCGAAGGCGTCGGCCGCCTTGGTGGCGACCGTCGTGGCCTCTCCGTCGTAGGTAAAGTCGGCATAGATGCGGTCGCACAGATCGTTGGCAATGCCGGTTATCGACGATGCCGCCGAAAAGCTGTCTCGTGCATAGTCCGTTATTGCCGGGTCCAGGTCGACAAAGTCGCTCGCGGCGAGGAAATGATGCGGCGCATTCGGCGCGAGCGAGCGCACAAGGGCGATCTCGCCGCCGAGGTCGGCAAGCTTGGGCGAGACGTCGAGACCGGTCTCCGGCCGCGATACCGAGACGCGCGCGCTCATGCGTATGTCGAGCTCGTCATATGCGCTGCGGAAGGCAACCGAGGTCACGGCGTTGCCGAAGAAGTCCAGGAAATCGGACCGCTCACTGGGCGTCGGCCCGAAAGAAACCGACGAGGCGATGACGCGCTGCACGTTCGGGATCGTCTGCGGTGCAACATGCACATGATGCCTGCTGCCGCCTGCCGCGCGGTCGTAATCATAGTGAAGCTGGAGTCTGATGTCGTAAAGCATGGGATCAGGCAAAATAGGCCTTCGCAAGGCTCGTATAGAGCCCCGCTATGTCGTCACCCAGCGCATTCAGCGCATCGGGAGAAAGATCGCCAGGCTCGTCGGTCGCGAGCCCTGTATGAATCCGCAGCACATCCTTGGCTGCGGGAGAGAGATGCCCGCGCTCGCCTGCCTCAGGCAGGTGCGAAATCTCGTGCTTGAGCCGGTCGAGCTGGAAGAAGACGGAACGCGGGTTGAGCGGGTCGAGCGCCAGCAGGTCGACGAGGCTGCGCCGTCCCGCATAAGCGTATTGTCGCCGGTGAGTCATCACGCTGTCGCCGACTTCCAGCATTATGTCGAGCGCGCCGTCCGGAGCATCCTCGCGTGTCAGCCATGCCAGCGAACGCGCCATCTGGATGCCCCGTTCAAGCCTGCGGCCGATCTCCAGGAAGCGCCAGCCGGTGAAGCGATACATGTTCTCGCCGAGCAGGCCGGAGAAGCCTGCGATCTTGCGCAGGAGCACAGTCATCGCCCGGGTGGCGTCGTCTCCGGCACGGACTTGCGCGCCGAAGCGATGAACGGTCTTCGAGAGGTCCCGCAGGGCCAGCCAGCCATCGGGTGAAAAGCGGTCGCGAATCTGGCCGGCGCTGAAGACGGCGCTGTCCAGCGAACCGATCAGCGCATCCGGTATCGCCGCCTCCGCGTCGATGCCGTAGGGCGCAAGATAGTCGCGAATGTCGGCAAGCAGCGGCATGTCGGGGTCGGAGGTTTCCGCCAGCCGCGCATGATAGGCGCGCAGGATGCGGGCGGTGTCCTCGGACCGCTCGATATAGCGGCCCAGCCACATCAGGTTTTCGGCAGCCCGGCTCGGCAGCGTGCACGGCAAATTGCGCTTGAAGCCATCGCGCTCGTCGGGCAGCAGCGTTTCCTGTTTTACCGGCTTGTCGCTGACGACCCAGACATCGGCAGCCTGGCCGCCGCGCTGCATGGCGATCGCCGTATTGTCGAGCGAGAAGCCGATGCGGGCGAAACCGCCCGGCATCACCGCCCATCCGTCGGGCGTGCGAGCCAGGTAGACGCGCAGGCTGGCCGGCCTCGGCTCGAGGGTGCGCCCGACGAAGACAGGCGCGGTCGACAGGGTCACGGCTTCCTGTCCAACGAAAGCCGCGCCGTCCGCCTCGATCCTCCGAACCAGCGATGCGCGCGCGTCCGCGTCAAGGCTTGATCCCAGGACGGTCGTATTGTCGTCCTCGAAGGGCAGGCGGGTCGACAGCGCCGGTCCGATCATCATGCGGTCGAAATTCGCGAGAACGGTCTGGCGGTCGGTCTCGCGTCCACACCACCACGTCGCGACAGACGGCAGGTCGAGCGGCTTTCGGGCCAGTGCCTGCGCGATCCCCGGCAGGAAAGCCGTCAGCGCGCGAGTCTCCAGGATGCCGGAGCCCAATGCATTGACGGCCGTGACCGAACCGGCTCGGATAGCCTCCGTCAGTCCAGCCGTGCCAATACGTGAGTCCGCTCGTAATTCGAGCGGGTCGGCGAAGGCAGCGTCGAGTCTTCGCCACAGCACGGTGATAGGCTTCAGGCCCGATACTGTGCGGACCATCAGCTTGCCGTTGGTGACGGTCAGGTCCTCGCCTTCGAGCAGCATCACGCCGAGATATCGCGCGATATAGGCGTGTTCGTAGTAGGTCTCGTTCAGCGGCCCCGGCGTCAGGATGGCGGGGCGTCCCGAAGGTTCGCCAGCCATGCCCGTGAGCGCATCGCGGAAGCGGCGGAAGAAGCCGGCCAGCCGGTGGACATGCATTTCGCCATAGATGTCCGAGAGGGCGCGCGTCGTTGCAACACGGTTTTCGAGCGCGAAGCCTGCGCCCGAGGGGGCCTGCATGCGGTCGCCCAGAACCCACCAGCCGCCGTTGGGGCCTCGCCCGAGATCGAAGGCGCAGAAATGCAGGAAATGCCCGCCGACCGGCGTGATGCCGACAAGCGGCCGCAGATATTCGGGACTGGCCGCGATCAGTCCGGGCGGCAGCAAGCCATCGGCCACCAGCCGGTTCTTGCCATAGATATCCGCGCAGATCGCCTCGAACAGATTGGCGCGCTCGGTCAGTCCGGCGCTGATCGCAGCCCATTCGGCGTCATCGACAAGAAGCGGCACATGCGCCAGCGGCCATTCGCGTTCGTTGGCCCCGTCGCGGTCGTAGACGCGATAATAGACGCCCGAATCGCGCAGATACTGGTCAGCGCGGGCAAAGCGGGCCTGCAATTCGTTGGCCCCGAGTTCCTCGATAGAGGAGATGAAACGCTTCCAGATCGGACGCGGCTGGCCGTCGGTATCCACCATCTCGTCCAGAACGCCGGGGATGGGGCGATAGGAGTCGAGCAGCAGGCTCGATGCTTGCTTGCGCTTCGCCTTGATGTGATTCCCCCGCGTCATGGCCGATCAGATGCCCGCCGGCCTGCGAAGGTCAAGCGTCAGCGGGAAGTCTCCAGAAGGTTGTTCCGCGCGAAGCGGGTAGGAGCCTGCGGTGTAGCCGTGCGGCTGGAAGCGGGCGAGGCGGCGCGCTTCGGCCTCGTTGGCGTTGACCGGGAAGGTGTCGTAGCTGCGCCCGCCCGGATGTGCGACATGATAGACGCAGCCGCCGACGGCACGCCCCGACCAACGGTCGTAGATATCGAACACGAGCGGCGTGTTGACGGGCAGCGCTGGGTGCAGGCCGGATGAAGGTTGCCACGCCTTGTAGCGCACGCCGGCGACAGCGATCTCGCGGTTGTCGGTCTGCCTCAGCGGCACCGGACGACCGTTGCAGGCGACCGTGTGCCGCTCGAGGTTGAAGCCTTCCGCCTTCACCTGCAGCCGCTCGACCGAGGAATCCACGAATCGCACCGTGCCGCCGATCGCGCCCTGTTCGCCCATTACGTGCCACGGCTCCAGCGCCTGTCGCACCTCCAGCTTCATGCCCTGCGTGTGGATTTCGCCGCAGAAGGGGAAGCGAAACTCCAACTGCGCGTCGAACCATTCGGGACGGAACTGGAAGCCGTTCTGCCGGAGGTCTTCCAGCACGTCCATGAAGTCCGCCCAGACATAGTGCGGTAGCATGAAACGGTCATGCAGCGAGGTACCCCAGCGCACGAAGCGTCCGTCCATCGGGTTCTTCCAGAGACGCGCGATAATGGCCCTCACCAGCAGTTGCTGGGCGAGGCTCATGCGCGCCTTCGGAGGCATCTCGAAGCCGCGAAATTCCACCAGTCCGAGCCGGCCCGTCGGCCCGTCGGGCGAGAACAGCTTGTCGATGCAGATTTCGGAGCGGTGGGTGTTGCCGGTGACGTCGACCAGCAGGTTGCGGAACAGCCGGTCCACCAGCCAGGGCAGCGGCGCTTCGCCCGCCCCGGGCATGGGCACTTGCGCGAGCGCGATCTCCAGTTCGTAGAGCCCGTCGTGGCGCGCCTCGTCGAGGCGCGGGGCCTGACTCGTCGGCCCGATGAACAGGCCGGAAAAGAGATAGGAGAGTGCCGGATGCCGCTGCCAGTACAGGACGAGGCTTTTGAGCAGGTCCGGGCGGCGCAGGAACGGGCTGTCGTTGGGTGTCGCACCGCCAACCACGACATGGTTGCCGCCGCCGGTTCCCGTATGGCGCCCGTCGATCATGAACTTGTCGGCCCCAAGCCTCGACTGCCGCGCCTCGTCATAGATCGCCTCGGTCGTCGCGACGCAGTCCTTCCAGCTCGATGCCGGGTGGATGTTCACCTCGATGACGCCGGGGTCGGGCGCGACGCGGATGACGTTGAGGCGCGGGTCGTGCGGCGGTGCGTAGCCTTCGATATGCACCGGCAGGCCGGTTTTCTTGGCCGCGTTTTCCGCGGCCGCGATCAGTTCGAGATAGTCCTCCAGCGCCTCGACCGGCGGCATGAAGACGCAAAGCCTGCCGTCACGCGGCTCAACGGAAATGGCGGTGCGGACGGAACCGCCGATCTCGGTCAGTTCCTGCTCAACCCTTTCCTGGCCGGGAGTGGCGGCGGTAAAGGATGCCGCAGCCTGCCGGTGTGCCATGTCGTCGGCGCTCTCCTGCGCGACGGGAACCGCCGCGACCGGCTCGGCCAGCATTGCCGCGCGAAGCGGCAGGCTGCCACGCGGCAGGGAGGGGTCGACCGGCACCACATAGGGATAGCTCGCGGGCGGTACATAGGGCAGGGACCCCAGGGGCAGGCGGTAGCCGACCGGTGAGTCCCCCGGCACGAGGAACAGCCTGCCGCGCCGTGTCTTCCATTTCTCCGAGCGCCAACGCGCTCCGTTCGCCCGCGATTGCCAGCGCTGGGCGGGAAGTTGACGCTGCACCGGCAGCACGTAGCCCGATGGCTTCGTCAGCCCGCGCTCGAAGACATGCGCCATGCGGCTGCGTTCCTCAGGGTCCTCCAGCTTGGAGTTCGACGGGTCAACGTTGTCGGGCAACTTGCCTTCTTTCAGCAGCCATTCGGCCGGATCCTCGTAGGCCTCGGCGACCATGTCGGTCTCGATGCCGAGTTCGTCGGCCATCGTCGTCAGCAGCCGGCTGGCATCGTCGGCGGTCACCTTACGGTCCGAGGTTTCTCGCGCGATCAGGTTCGGGTCGGACCAGACGGGGTCGCCATCCGTGCGCCAGTAAAGCGAGAAGGTCCAGCGCGGCAGGCTCTCGCCCGGATACCACTTGCCCTGTCCGTAGTGGAGAAATCCGTTCGGCGCGAAGCGCTCGCGCAGCCGCCGGATCAGCGCGTCGGCCTTTTCACGCTTGGTCGGGCCCACCGCTGCCGTGTTCCATTCGGCGCTTTCAAAGTCATCGATCGAGACGAAGGTCGGCTCTCCGCCCATGGTGAGCCGGACGTCTTCGGACTGCAACACGGCATCGACATCGCCGCCCAGCCTGTCGAGCGCCTGCCAGCTTTCGTCGGAGAAGGGCTTGGTGATGCGCGGGTGCTCCGCCACGCGGTCCACCCGCATGTCGAAGTCGAAATCGGTCCGGGTATCCGGCGAGCCGGAAAAGCCGCCGGTGATCGGCGCGGCGTTGCGGTAGTGCGGTGTGGCGGCGAGCGGCACATGGCTTTCGCCTGTGAGCAGGCCCGAAGTCGGGTCCAGTCCGATCCAGCCGGCGCCGGGGATATAGACCTCGCACCATGCGTGCAGGTCGGTGAAGTCGTGGTCGGTGCCCGGTGGGCCGTCCAGCGACACAAGATCGGGCTTCAACTGGATCAGGTAGCCCGAGACGAAACGCGTTGCAAAACCAAGATTGCGTAGTGCCTGCACCAGCAGCCAGCTTGAATCGCGGCAGGATCCCTTGGCGAGGCTGAGCGTCTCGCCGGGCGTCTGCACGCCGGTCTCCATCCTGACGATGTAGCCGATCTCGCGCTGGACGCGGGCGTTAAGCTCAACGAGGAAATCCACGGTGTTGCGGGGCGTCCGGTCGATCGTGGCCAGAAACGCCGCCAGTTCGGACCCGACCGGCTCGGGCTCGCGATAGATTTTCAGGTCTTCGCGCAGGTCTTCTGGATAGTCGAACGGCCACTTTTCCGCGCTTTCCTCGACGAAGAAGTCGAACGGGTTGTAGACCGTCATGTCTGCGATGAGGTCGACCTCGACCCTCAGTTCCGTCACCGGCTCCGGAAAGACGAAACGGGCGAGGAAGTTGCCGTAGGGGTCCTGCTGGACATTGACGAAATGGTTTGCCGGCTCGACCTTCAGCGAGTGGCTCAGCACTTTCGTGCGCGAATGCGGGGCGGGCTGGAGGCGGATCACCTGAGGGCCGAGAACGACCGGCCGGTCATATTTGTAGTGCGTGAGGTGATGGACGGCTGCGAGGATTGCCATGGGGCTCCCGGAATTGTGGCTGCCCGCAGTTTTTCACGATTTCCGGGCGATCTCCAAGCCTTTATTGCAGTGCGAGAGGACTGAAAACAGGCGACCGTCTGACGCGTATTCCCCTGCGTCATCCAGCCTGTGGCGCGAATCTGGCCACCAGCGAGTGCGTTTCGCCGGCATAGGTCAGGCGCACGTTGGTGACCGGCGTTTCGCCTGACCATGTGCGCCGCTGAACCACCAGGCAGGCGCTGTGCCGGGGCACCTGCAGGAGCCCAGCAAGATGGGCGTCGGCGGAGACGGCGCTGATCCTGTGCTCGGCTGCATTCCAGGGTACGTGCCCCACCAGCCAGGGGCTGGGCGCCTCGTCCTCGAAGCTTTCGCCTGCTGCCTCGGGAACCGCGCCGAGGCTGATGACGCGTTCCTCAAGGCAGAAGGGTGAGATTCCGGCAAAATGTCGGCAGGTCAGTTCCAGAAGGTCCGTCCCCGCAGCAAGTCCAGTTTCCTGCTCGTCTTGTCTGGTCGCTGTGCGCGAGCGCCGAGACACCAGTTCGTAGCGGTAGGGCAGGCCGAGCGTCTCGACTTCGGCCTGCATGTCCTGGATTTCAAGGATGGCCGCCTGGCTGCGCGGCCGGCTGACGAAGCTTCCCGAGCGGCGGCGACGCTCGATCAAGCCGCTGCGCGCCAGTTCGGACATCGCCTTGTTCACGGTCATGCGCGAACAACGGTATTGCGCTGACAGTTCGTGCTCGAACGGAATGCGGTGGCCCGGCGGCCATTCGCCGGACAGGATGCGGCTGCGGATGTCCGACAGGATACGCTGGTAGAGTGCGCCCTTGTCCTCGCCTGCCGTCTTTGCCTCCATCGCCTTCGTGCTCAGCCCGTCAGTTCCATCATGGTCTTCCTGAACCGACCGGCAATGGCGTCGCGTGCGATATGCCGGCCGCCTTCCACCAGCTTGCGGCCTCGGACCCATGCGCCATCGACGCTGGTTCCGTTGGCAAAGATCCAGGCGTCCAGAACGGCGTCGTCCGTCTTGCCGGTCAGCGAGTGATGCGCGGCGTCCAGCGACACGAAATCCGCCGGCGCTCCGACTGCAATGCCATCCGCGCCCGCGCCAAGTGCGATGCTGCCGCCCGTAAGCGCCGCGTCGAACAGCGCGCGTCCGTTGGATTGCCCCGGCCTCGCCAGCACATTGCGTGCCTGCCGGTGGAGGCGCTGCGAATATTCGAGCTGGCGCAGTTCGTCGGCGACGCCGATCAGCACGTTGGAATCCGAGCCGATGCCGAAGCGTCCCTTCTCCGCCGTGAACAGCGGTGCGGGGAAGGTGCCGTCGCCGAGATTGGCCTCCGTGACCGGACAGAGACCCGCGACCGCCCCGGCTCTTGCCATCCCCGTTGTCTCCTCCTCGGTCATATGCGTCGCATGGATCATGCACCACCGCTCGTCGACATTTGCGTTGCCTAGCAGCCATTCGACCGGCCGCGCGCCCGACCATGTGATGCAGTCCTCGACCTCCCGCATCTGTTCGGCGACGTGGATGTGGATTGGGCCGTGGGATAACGCGGTCACCGCCTTCAACTCGTCAGGCGTCACGGCGCGCAGGCTGTGCGGCGCGACGCCGACCACGGCTTCAGGAACCGATTCAACCGCTTTCCGGCTTGATTCAAGCAGGCGGGTGAATCCGTTGAGATCGTTGATGAAACGGCGCTGGCCCGCATTCGGTGTCTGTCCGCCGAAACCCGAATGAGCATAGAAGACCGGCAGCAAAGTCAGGCCGATGCCGGTCTGCGTCGCGGCCGAGGCGATGCGTCCCGCCATCTCGGCGACATCGGCATAGGGCCGCCCGTCCATGTCATGATGCAGGTAGTGGAACTCTCCGACGCGCGTGAAGCCGGCTTCCAGCATCTCCACGTAGAGCTGTGCTGCCACCGCCTCGACATGGTCCGGCGTCATTGACAGTGCGAAGCGGTACATCACCTCGCGCCAAGACCAGAAGCTGTCGTCCCCGGGGCCGCGCGTTTCCGCCAAGCCTGCCATGCCGCGCTGGAAGGCGTGGCTGTGCAGGTTGGGCATGCCGGGGATCAGGATGGGGACGCGCTCGTCGCCGATTCCAGCCTTCGCGTTCGCGACCGCCTGCACGATGCGACCGCCTGACGTCTCTATCCGCACATCGCTTGCCCAGCCATCCGGCAAGAGTGCCGATTGTGCAAAGATAGTAGTCATTACCGGGCTCCGGGGCTGTGTCAGTGTTGCAGAACCGGAGACGCTGGCTCTGGCCACAATACGCCAGCTATAGCATGCCGAGGCCTGTCGTGCAGGAAAGTCGAGCGGGCCGTGACGGAATTTCCAAGCCCGGCCCGCGCGATATCGGTCAGCCTTCTTCTTCCTCGAAGAGCCAAAGCTGGCTGGTCGGTTGCGGACCATTGCCACTTTCCGTCAAGCCGAGAAAGGCCGGCGCGCGGCGCTTCTGCTCGTCGCTCAGGGAGTCCACCAGTGGACGCGCCGCTGCCACGAACGCCTTCAGGTCGGTCGCCCGCACAGCCTCGGCGTCAGCAATACGGTCCAGGATGGTCAGGAAATCGGCGGGCGGCTCTGCTGCGGCGCGCTCGGCCCTTCGCTTGGCCGAATCCGCCGCGACCTGGCGGATCGACGCTTCGACAGGATCCCAGAGCTTTTCCTGGTCAGGCGTCAATTCGAGTACGGTCTTCAGCGCGGCTATGCGTGCCGCGAGAACGGCCGCTGCATCGCCTTCGGTGTAGATATCGACGATGGCTATGTCGGCCGGCTCAGGAGGCTCGGCTTCCTGTGCGATGGCAGAGCCGGTCAGGAGCACAAGCGCCGCTGCCGACGCCATCAATGTGTTGCGCAACATATCGGGATTCCTTCGATCGGATTGTGCCTGTTATTTCCAGCCGCCACCGGGCAGCGGGCCGTGATACGGAGTGTTGCGGCAATGGCCCCACGGACCGCGCCAGTAACCGGGAGGGCAACCGTTTCCGTAATATCCCCATGCCGGGGGAGGCGGAGTCCAGCCGCCGCCCGGCATCGGACCATAATAGGGGGTGTCGCGGCAGTGACCCCATGGGCCGCGCCATGCGCCCGGCCCACAACCCTGCGCGACGGGGATGATCTGTTCGCGCGCGGCTGGTGCGATGACGGCGCTAGATTTTGCAAAGGGCGTCGCGGTTGCCGACAGCGTCGTTGCGGCCAGCAAGCCTAGGCCAACCGAAAGCTTCAGGATTTTGCCTGTCATGGAAGTCTCTCCGTATGAGGGATGGATGTCCCGGCCCGGAGGTCGGGTAGAGCGCCATGCAAACGGGTTACTCCGCGCCGCCGCCGCCGTGCTCGTCTGCGAACTCGATGCCTTGATTGACCTCTGAGATAGCCTGCTGAATCAGGTTCATGGCGTTGACGCGATGGCCGCCCTTGTTGGAACTGGCTTCGCGCAGCGAGGCGAGCGCATCGTAGAGAGATGACAGCGCACGCTCCATGTTGCCCTGATAGGCCTCGGCCGTCGTGGCGGAGAGCGTAACCGCCGAAGCGGCTGCAGCGCCTGCCGCGGCAAGGCGGATGAAATCGCGGCGGGAGGTTTCGGTCGTGTCGGTCATGTCAGGGGGTCCTTTCCTGTTTCAGGCTTGGGGGATCTAGGCATCATCGAGCTGCACTTCTCAAGCGGTCGAGATAAGTCCTCACAGAATCCCAGTCGCCCGCGCGCGCCGACATCGCGAGGTAACCGTCTGGCCGGACCAACGCAATGTCATTTGCTGGTATCGCGGGTCTGATGGTTGAATTGACCAACGGATGGTTAAAGGGCGGTGGTTCGCTTGCGCGCAACGTGAAGAAAGGCGTGTCGCCCGAACCGTAGGGCATTTCGCTATCGATCGGGGGCATGCGTGTACCGGGCTTCTGCCCTGATCCTCCATGCGAACCATTCAAGCTGCTGTCGGGATATCCGACCGAGATTTCTGTCATTTGCGCAGCGACGGCGTGCTGGACAAGCGGCAGGCCAAGAAACAGATGGGCGATGTGGTTGCGCATATCCTGCAGGATCGGGTTGCTGATCAGCGCCATTTTGGTGAGCTTGCCAGCCGACGCAATGACTTCAGCCCCGATCGCATGACGTTCGGGGCTGTAGCTGTCGAGCAGGGCCGGAGCGGCCATGCCCCGACCGGTGAGCGCCAGTTTCCAGGCGAGGTTGAACGCATCCTGCATGCCAGTGTTCATGCCCTGTCCTCCGGCGGGACTGTGCACATGCGCTGCGTCACCCGCAAGAAAGATGCGGCCGGAACGGTAGGTCTGGACCTGACGTTCGTTGATGCGGAAAGCCGAAAGCCATAGGGGTTCGTCAAGCTTGATGCTCGAGGGGCCGCGAGCGGTCACCAGTGCCTGGAAATCCTCGGCAGTGGGTGGAATTGGCTTGTCGCCCTTCGACGGGCCGAGGCTGGCAACGATCCGGTATCGGTTCGCGGCCAGCGGGAAATAGATGATCGGGCCATCCTTGTGCCAGTAGGTGGAGAGTTTGTCGGGGCCGAAGGGAGCGCCGGTGAGGTAGAAGTCTCCCAATCCCCAATCCGTGTCTATCATGTCGCCGTCGAAGGAGAGGCCGAGGTTGTGCCTGATGGTGCTGTGTGCCCCGTCGCAGGCCACCGCCCAGTCAAAACCTTCGGTCTCGACGCGTCCGTCCGGGTAGGCGATCGTCGCGTCCACCCCCTTTTCGTCCTGCGTCACGCGCTTCAACTCGACACCGAATTCGCAGCGAATGCCGGCCGCCTCGACACGGCGCTGGAGAATGGCCTCGGTGTCGCACTGCGGCAGCATGAGGACGAACTTGTGCGGCGACTCTGCCGAGTTGAGCGGGATGCGGGCGATCTGCTTGTCGCCTGCATTAATTTCGGCGGCGGTAACCTTGACGCCGGCTTCCACCAGTTCGCGGCTTGCCCCGGCCCGATCGAGCAGTTCCAGCGTGCGCGGCCATATTGCAATGGCGCGGGAAGTCTGGGCGCGCCTCGTCGCCTTCTCGATGAGCCGTACCGGCACCTTGTAGCGCGCGAGTTCGAGAGCCATTGTCAGTCCGACCGGCCCCGCCCCGACCACAAGGACTGAAACTGCCATCTTCATCTCCTGCGGGTTTTCGATCTCAAATCATATTGCGGATGGACAAAAATCCTGTGTGACATGCAGGGTGGGGCCGCATCAGCTTCCTACCAGCCCCGCGATGTCAAACGCCAGAAGATCGCCGATCTTTTCGACCGTCACGTCCGGCTTCGCGTACTTGCCGGCGTTGGCGGGATCGTTGGCGTAGTGTCCCTGGCGTGGAAACACAGATACCAGCCTGTCGCCCCAGCTTTTCTTCATCGCGTCGAGGATGCGTTCCTTGTCGTCAAACATGAAGTAGCGCCTCGCCGGATATGCGCGCTCGACGACATCCAGCATCTCCTCCTTATGGATGAAAATCAGAACGCGGCCGTCGACGGCCTTCCAGATGCCGGAGCGGTTCACCTTGCGCGGCTGGAACACGACGTCGCCGTCCGACAGGATGACAGTCGGACCGAACGCCGAGAGTTTTTCGATTACCTCGAGCGCTCCTGGATAGACGCGATCGGCGAAGGGGTAGTCGATCAGGAAGCCCGAGACGCTGAGCAGCCGGTGCGCGGCAGCGCCATCGTCCTCGAAATCGGCTCGATAGCGCTGCAGAGCGCCAAGATAGTCGGCGTAACCTAGTTCGCTGCGGATATCCTCGAAGTGTTTCCAGTAGAGTTCGGCCGCTGTCCCGAACTGTACGGTAAGGTGAGCCCTCAGGTCGTCGGTAACCCTGTCGTTGTCGAGCAGCGTGTTGTCGACATCCAGCAGAAAGACGACGTCATGCATGTGGCGACCTCGCGAAACGTTTCGGCGCAAGCTAGACCGTTTCGCAGTAGGATTGAAACAGCAGAATCTCTCTCTGGCCAGCCAAAACGGCAGGAGGGTCCATACCTGCAAAATCCGCTATTGAACCGGCAGGCCGCGCCTCATCCATTCGCTAGGGGGCAGTTTGTCGCCGACGCTGAATGCAAACGAGACGACCTTCATGGCATCGGCGTCCACTTCACAGCGATATGTCAGACCGTACCATTCGCCGTTCTGCCGAAAGGCTGCGTCATTGGCGTTCAGGATGGTCCCAGTCCTTAACCTCTCCGTCGGCAGGAGATCGGGAGCGTAGGGAGGCCATGCGTTCAGCAGTTGTTCGCGCAGCTCCGTGACGCACAGTCGTCCCGCGCGGATGTCGCGCGGCATGTTGCGCATCGCCGTGGTGGCAACCGGGTTGTTTGTGACCGAGCGCGAAAACAGTTTTTCGGCCCTTTGCAACGTCGGCTCCTGCTGCGGCTTTGCGGCGGGCGCCGGCTTGGCCGTGGGCGTCGGCGGATCCTCGACCAACGCCGCCAGTATGTCAGACTGTTCTGTCGTGAGAACGGGCGGCTCGGCGGCGCTCGCCTCCTGGGCTTCCTGCTCCGCGATTTGCGCCCGTTCGGCATCCGCAACCTGGTCGGCCTCTGCCTGTTGCGCGTCCCGCTCTGCTTCCGCTTCCTGCTCGGTTTCGCTGGCGCGCTCTGAATCTATGGCCTGTTCAACCGGAGTCGGCGTTTCGGCACCGTCCTCGGCGCTGTTGCCATCCAGTTGCTGGCGCGGGCCCCCGTCCTCTTCCCCGAACTGGAATACGGGGTTCATCACCGTTTCCTGCACGATCTGCTGCTGCGGCGTCTCGGTGCCGGGTGGCGGCTCTTTCGGCTGCTCCGGCTCTTGCGCGCTTTCGGCAGGGGGAGGTGGCGGCTCGGCCTTCTGTTCCTGCTCCGGCGGCGGCACAAGATCGACCTGGACTGCCTGTTCCTGCTCTGCTTGGAACAATTTTACCGGCAATCCGAAAATCGCGACCACGAGGACGAGCAGGTGCACGCCGACGGAGGCGGACAGCGCCCACCTCGACTCCCGCGCCTGCGCCTGTTCGTCGTCCTTCATGAGACGGATGTGGAATGAAACCGTGGCAGGATCAAGCTCTCAAGCCGCGGTCGCATCACGCCTGCGTGTCAGGGTGCGTCGTCAGTGACCGCCCGAAAACACGAGAGTCTTTACCGGCAGCAGCAGCGCCTGGAGCCTGAGGATGATGGCGTGCACGACGCCGACCGCGTCAACGGCATGGAGGAAGAGCCAGCTTCCAAAGCCGATGTCGGGCGCCGAAAGCGCATCGTAGTTGTTGGTGTAGGCGTTCGCGATGCAATTGCTGCCGGGCGGAACCCCTTCAAAGCCGCCTTCGAACAGGGGCTCCATGTAGACCGTGATCGTTCCCTGCTTTGCGACCTGCTGCGCGTCGATCAACTGGTCGGAGGCGCGGACCTGTCCGGTCGCGATCAACTCCTGCACGTCGGTGACGACCATCGGGATGATGGTCATCGGCTTGGACACGCAAGTGACTTCCGCCAGCATGCCAACCTTCATCACCTGCGCCTCAAGCTGGTTGAAGCCTGCCACAAGACCTCGTTGGCCAGCTTCCGAAGGAACCAGCACGCCCGCAGGGCGCATCATCGGGTTCACCACATCGCCCTTGCGAAGCGTAAACTGCTCCACGATTCCGTCGATGCCGGCGCGAACCACCGTCTTGTCCAGATCAACCTGCGCTTCGGCGAGCCGGGCGTCGGCGCTGGCGCGCTGGGCAGGAAGCACCGAGGCGATCTGGGTCTGGATGATCTGCTTGTTGGCTATCGCTGCGGCTACGCCGGCCGAGCGGCCATCAACCACGTTCTGCAGCTTTTCGATTTCGCGCTGCGAGACCGTTCCGGCGTTACGTTTCTGCAGTTCGGTCTTGGTCGTCAGTTCGTCTAGCGCCTGCTGGTAGGCGCTTTGTGCCTCGCCGATCTGCGCATCGGAGACCACGAGTTGCGTCTTGGCCAGTTCGATTTCGGCGTCGATCTCAGCCAGCCGGCGGCGTGCAGTCTCCACGGTTGCCTGCTGTCCGGCGCTGTCCAGTTTGAATATCGGCTGGCCTGCCTTTACCCGGTCGTTCATGTTGACGAGCACCTCCTCCACCCGTCCGGAGCCTTCGGGCAGGATCGGGATCGTCCGGTAGAGCGATACCGCGGCTGTGGTCGACGGGTGGAAATAGAGGATCATGGTCAGCAGCGCCACCGTAAGCGCTATACAGGCGGTGATGCCATACCGAAGCTCGAACCAGACGGAGTAAAGCGTGATCTCCCGTCCAAGCCGCTTGCCCTGGGCGTATCGGCGATAGAGATAGTCCGGCAGGATGGTGACGACGGAACAAAGCAGAAGCTCGATCATGCGCCGGCCTCCGCGCTGCGCAGGGGCAGGGTGGGTGCCGGGGCGGGCTCGCTCGCAGCCAGTTCAGCAACGGGTTCACCAAGCGAGGCAGGCGCCGTGGTGACGGGCTCTTTCTGGGGTTCAACAGCGTTTGAGCGGCGTAGTCCCGCCATGCGCGCCAAGGCTTCGGCCATCGTCGCCAGGGGGCCATGAAGGTCGGGGATCGGCACGAGCGCAAGGATGAGAGCCGCGACCCATAGCATGTTGTTGTGAGTCAAAAGCGCCAAGAGGGCCAGAACAGCCACCACCTCGAACTGCACCTTGCTGGCGTTGCCGTGCGCCAGCTTTTCCGGCAGCGAATGAAGGCGGAAATAGACGCTGCCGAGCCCTAGGATCGCGACGATCAGGAAAATGGTGGCGCCAACGAACAGCACATCGGTCTCGCCGGGAGCAGTGATGAAGCCGGGAAGATGAAGCGGTGCCGCCGGATGCGTCGTTGTTGACATCGAAACGGTCCTCCTGTCCCTGGCAGGCGGGACGCCCCGAATATGAGCGCAAGCTTATCATTCGGAATGCGAGGCGGGAAGATGGAGGCGTCAACCCGCCGACTTGCGACTGTGGACGAAGGGCGGCAGCCCTCCCGTACTGCCCGACGGAGGACTAGAGTCCAAGCCACCAAGGTGAGGGAATCAGACGGGAGGGCACAGCGATGCGCGTGTTGTTTGCCGGAACTCTTGTCGTCGCTGCCGCGATCGGCGGCAGCGCGCAAGCGGGCGATGCCTTCGACAATGATGCGGCGCCGGACCCGTCACCTTGGCTGTTCGGCGACTGGAATGGCGAACGCACGCGCCTCAAGGACCGGGGCATCGATTTCCAGTTCGGCTATACGAGCGAGATCGCCTACAACACGTCCGGCGGGTCGCGCCGCGACGCCGCCTACGCGGACCAGTATGTCGCCGGTGTGACGCTCGATCTCGAAAAGCTGCTCGGCCTGCAAGCCGCGCAGTTCCAGGCGACCTTCACACAGCGCACCGGACGCAATCTTGTCGAAGATGCGGATCTCGGTACGTTTCAACTCGTTCAGGAGGTTTATGGCCGCGGGCAGACGACGCGGCTGACGCAGTTCTGGTTCCACCAGCAATATCTCGACGGGCTTCTCGACTGGAAGATCGGTCGCATGGGCGTCGGCGAGGATTTTGCCTCCTTCGCCTGCGATTTCCAGAACCTCACTTTCTGCGGTTCCAACCCTGGCAACATCGTCGGCGACTACATCTACAACTGGCCGATCAGCCAGTGGGGCACGCGCCTGAAGGTGAACGTCGAGGGTTTCGGCTACGTGCAGGCAGGCGTCTACGACCTCAATCCGGCCTATCTCGGCGTCAGCAAGGCGCTGCTGCCGGTCTGGTTTTCCGATTCAACCGGTGCCCTTATCCCCGCCGAGGTCGGTTGGCTGCCCACGTTCAATGGTCTATCAGGCAGCTACAAGGTTGGCGGCTGGTACAATACTTCCGAGGCCGACGACGTGATCGACGGCACCCCGGGGCGGGGGCTGTATGGCGCCTATATCAACCTCGAGCAGAACCTGTCAGAGCGCCTTAAGCTCTTCCTCAATGCCGTGGTCGCCGACCGCAGGACGTCGACCATCGATGCCCAGGCAGCGCTTGGCGTGGTCTACACTGGTCTGTTCGATGCGCGGCCGCAGGACGATGTCGGTCTTGCGATAGGCACCACCCACATGAACGACCGCGTGTCGGATCAGGAGGGCATCGAGGGCTCCGAATATGCCGCGGAGGTCTACTACACCTGGCGCCCGACGCCTGCGCTGCAAGTCCGCCCGAACCTGCAATATGTCTACAGGCCGGGCGGAAACGACGCCAACGGCGACGTCTTCGTCCTCGGGCTGAAGACATCAGCCAATTTCTGATCCTCGGAGACGCTGTCATGGACCCACTCGGCGATATCCTCGATCCCGTCCGCAAGCAGGTGATCGACCTGAAGGATGCGCTCGCGCATGCACGCTATCGTTATGACGGGCTGGACCTGATCCTGGAGCAGGTTTCGGACGGGAAGGTTCGCGGCGCTGCGCAGGAGATATTTTCGCTCGCCGGCGACAAAATGGACGGCATCGACGGCATGCTCGACGCTCTCTACCGCGAGCTTTCAGACCTCGATCGCAAGCTGGAGGCGCTGGAGCGCAAGAGCTAGGCGTTCAGGGTCGAGTTGTCAGGGCGGGTCCATCTGGATGACGTCGCCCGACTGCGTCACCGTGCAGTGCGAGGTGTTGCCGAGCGTCTTCATGGTCAGCACCCAGTTCTCTCCCGTATGCCGCTTGTTCGTGACGATGCTTGTGCCGGTTTCTTCCTGTTGAAGTTGGTCCGCGGCGTTCATGCAGGCGTCCATTGCCGCCTGCGAAGGTTCGCGCGGCGCTGCTTCTTCGCTTTCGCCGAAGGCATCGATGCCGCAATCGGCCGCCGAAACGATGTCGATCGTCTTGTAACGCCCCTGCGAGACGTGGACCTTTGCGCACACACCCGTCTTCTGGTTCCACCAGATGTTGTTGCCGGCGGCATCGACATAGCCGCGCGCCTGCATCTGGCTTTCCGCGCCGGGTGCACGGGCACCCAGCAAATCCACGATTTCGTCCGGGGGATCGGCGAGCGCCGGCGCGGCGATCAGCGCAAAACAAGCGGCAAGGACAGTTTTCCTCATCATTGTCGGGTCCCGATCATTCGGATGTCTGAGCCGTCCTTTTAACGGTCAATGCCCGCCACATCTACCCGGCCATTCTCCCGCGAAGAAGGCAAGCCGGAGGGCCTTCCTGCCTGCAACGATTTAGAATGTGGCTCAGCAATCTTGCGCCACAATCGCGGGCAATCGTCCGGCCCGGGCATGGGAGCGGATATCATGGGCAGGCTGAGCGGGATCGTCCTGCTTGCGGGCATTGCGGGAGCGATACTTGCAGCGCCAGTGCGCGCCGAGGACGTGCGGGCAATCGCCCTGGGCGACATCACCTTCAACTACAGCGCAGCCTCGTGGCGCATCGAACGCGGCAGTGACGGACTGGTGGCAGTCTGCGTCCAGGAGGATTGCAGTGGCGCAACGCTCGACATCAACCAAATCGACGGCGAGGACGGTTGCACCAAGGACGCAATGACCGCGGAAGCGCGGCGTCTGTTCCCAGGGGCGCAACGCGCCTATGCAAATATCGTCCGTGCGGGGCGCTTCGCCCTGGTGCTGGCCGAGAGCCACGACGGACCCGACCTGTCATCGCCGCAATATGCGCATGCCTGCCTCGCCTGGCAGGGCCACGAATACCGTTTCGTCATGCGGCCGGAAACGATCGGTACGCAATCCTGGATCGGCGGGGCGCTGCACTATCTCGTCAGCCGGGCCACAGCGCCGGAAGCGCCTGTCGAGCAGCTTCGCATTGGTGACGTGACATTCGGTCTTTCGACCGAAATCTGGAAAATCGCCGATGTCGACCAGAATCCGGATTCGCGCGACACCGCCTTGCTGACCTGCCGCATGCCGAGTTGCGATGAGCCAAACCTGATGGCTGCTCTGTCGGTCGTTCCGGCGGATACGCCCTGTCCATCGCCACTGACGACCAATGAGTTTGCCTATGGAGGCGAAGCCAGGCATGGCGAGGTGCCGAAGGAAGCGCCCGACGGCCTCAGCTTTACCACGACCGAGATTTGGCTCGGTTGCCGCAATTTCGTGCCGCCGCGCTTCTCGGCTTGCGGGATTCACGACGGGCGCGCCTATCACTTGGCCACGACCGGTGGACAAAGCTGCCGATCCTCGATCTGGTCTGTTCCCGAGAACTTGCTGATAGACCTGCTGAAAAGCGCGCGGGTGGTGAAATAGATCGATCCCTGCTTTGCGGGAGCAGCAGAGCAGGACCACTTGTGCAGTGTGGGCAGTGCGGCCTAGACAAGCATGATCGGCGCGGCATCCCACGGTATTTCAGGTGCTATCGATTTTTTTGCCGATACACGCAGGCGCCGCGCGCGCTAGAGGATATCAAGCATGACACTGAAGGACGTTCTTCCAGGCAAGCTTGGGTTCGGTGCCGCGCCACTAGGCAATATGTTCCGCGCCATTCCCGAGGCTGAGGCGCTCGCCACCGTCGAGGCGGCGTGGAACGACGGCATCCGCTACTTCGACAATGCACCGCTCTATGGCGCGGGCCTTGCCGAGCTTCGAATGGGCGAGGCGTTGGCCGGGCGGCCGCGCGACGAGTACGTCATCAGCACCAAGATCGGCCATGTCATTCTCGATGAGGTCGAGGACGTCAGCGCGCGCGATCTCGGCGAGAAGAGCGGCGTGTTCAGCAACGGCCTGCCCAACAAGGTGCTGCACGACTATTCCGAGGACGCTACGCTGCGCTCCATCGAGCACAGCCTGAAGCGGCTTCGGACCGATCGCATCGAGATCGTCTGGGTTCATGATCTCGCGCAGGATTTCTATGGCGACGAATGGATCGGCACCTTCGAAAGCGCACGCAAGGGAGCGTTCAGGACGCTGGACCGGCTGCGAGACGAAGGTGTCATCAAGGCCTGGGGTCTGGGCGTCAACAAGGTCGAGCCGATCGAACTCTTGCTCGAACTTAAGGAACCGCGCCCGGACGGCTTCCTGCTCGCGGGACGCTACTCGCTGCTCGACCACGACCGGGCGCTTCAGCGCGTGATGCCCATGGTCGCCGAGCGCGGCCTCGGCATCGTCGTCGGCGGCCCCTACAGTTCGGGTGCGCTCGTCGGGGGGCCGAATTTCGAATACGCACCGGCCAAGCCGGCGATCCTCGACAAGGTCGCCCGCATCAAGGCCATCGCCGACCGACGTGGAGTCTCCATGAAGGCCGCCGGCCTGCAGTTCTCACTCGCCAATCCGGCAGTAGCGGCGGTTATTCCCGGCGCAAGCCAGCCGAGCCGCATCACCGAGGATCGCGCCGCGCTGGACGAGGTTGTGCCTGCCGATTTCTGGCGCGAGTTGCGCCAGGCCGGCCTCGTCAATCCCGCTGCCCCGTTGCCGGGCGGGGCGTGAGATCAGGCGAAGCGGGAGCTATAAAATCCCGGGCAGGTTCAGACCCTTTTCTTTCGCGCAGTCGATCGCGATCTCATAGCCGGCGTCGGCGTGGCGCATGACGCCGGTCGCGGGGTCGTTCCACAACACGCGCTCCAGCCGCTTCGCCGCGTCCTGCGTGCCGTCGGCGACGATCACCATGCCGGCATGCTGCGAGAAGCCCATGCCGACGCCGCCGCCATGATGCAGTGACACCCATGTCGCGCCGGACGCCGTGTTGAGCAACGCATTGAGCAGTGGCCAGTCGGAAATCGCATCCGAGCCGTCCTTCATCGCCTCCGTCTCGCGGTTGGGCGAGGCGACGGAGCCGGAGTCCAGATGGTCGCGGCCGATGACGACTGGGGCCTTCAGTTCGCCCTTGGCGACCATCTCGTTGAACGCGAGGCCGAGCCGGTGGCGGTCGCCGAGACCGACCCAGCAGATGCGCGCGGGCAACCCCTGGAACGCGATGCGCTCACGCGCCATGTCGAGCCAGTTGTGCAGGTGGCTGTTGCCGGGCGTCAGCTCCTTCACCTTGGCGTCGGTCTTGTAGATGTCCTCCGGGTCGCCTGACAGCGCCGCCCAGCGGAAAGGACCGATGCCCCGGCAGAAGAGCGGGCGGATATAGGCGGGCACGAAGCCGGGAAAGGCGAATGCGTTCTCGAAACCCTCGTCCTTCGCCACCTGCCGGATGTTGTTGCCGTAGTCGAGCGTCGGCACGCCGGCGTTCCAGTAGGCGACCATAGCCTCGACATGCTCGCGCATGGAAGCCCGGGCCGCTTTCTCCACCGCATGCGGGTCGCTGATGCGCTTCTCGCGCCACTCAGCCATCGTCCAGCCCTTCGGCAGATAGCCGTTCAGCGGGTCATGCGCAGAGGTCTGGTCGGTCAGCATGTCGGGGCGGACGCCGCGACGGAAAAGCTCCGGCACGATTTCCGCCGCGTTGCCCAGCAGACCAACCGACTTCGCCTCTCCGGCCTTCGTCCAGCGCTCGATCTTCTCAAGCGCTTCCTCGATGGTCTCGGCCTTCTCGTCGAGATAGCGGGTGCGCAGGCGGAAATCGATCGAGTCGGGGTTGCACTCGATGGCGAGGCACGACGCGCCGGCCATCACCGCCGCCAGCGGCTGAGCGCCGCCCATGCCGCCAAGCCCGGCGGTCAGAATCCACTTGCCCTTGAGGCTGCCGCCATAGTGCTGGCGGCCGGCTTCGACGAAGGTTTCATACGTGCCCTGAACGATGCCCTGCGTGCCGATATAGATCCACGAGCCGGCCGTCATCTGGCCGTACATCATGAGCCCCTTCTTATCGAGCTCATTGAATTTTTCCCATGTCGCCCAGTGCGGCACGATGTTGGAGTTGGCGATCAGCACGCGCGGCGCATTTTCGTGGGTGCGGAAAACGCCGACCGGCTTGCCCGACTGGACGAGAAGCGTCTCGTCTTCCTTCAGCGTCTTTAGGGTGTCGACGATGGTGTCAAAGTCGTTCCAGGTGCGCGCCGCCCGCCCGATACCGCCATAGACGACGAGTTCGTTCGGGTTCTCCGCGACGTCAGGGTCGAGGTTGTTCATCAGCATGCGCAGCGGCGCTTCCGTCGTCCACGACAGCGCGTTGAGCTTGTCGCCGCGCGGCGCGCGGACTTCACGGATGTTGTGGCGTGGGTCGTTCATGTGCGTGCTCCGGCGAGTTCGAGGGCGGTGCGCTCCACCGCGGCCAGTATGCTGGTGAGTGTTTTGGAGAGGCGACGCGACTTGCCATGGTCCATGTCGAAGGGCGGCTCTTCCGTCTCGAGGTGGGTGATCTGCGCAAGTTCCATCTGGATAGCGTGGACGCCGGTTTCCGGCTTTCCGTAGTGCCGCGTCGTCCAGCCGCCGCGAAAGCGGCCGTTGAGAACGGACGTATAACCTTCGGCGGAAGCGCAGATATTCGCCACCGCTTTCTCGATCTCCGGCGCGCAGGTCTTGCCGGCGTCGGTCCCGATGTTGAAGTCCGGCAGCACGCCGTCGAACAGGAACGGGCAGCGCGAGCGGATCGAGTGGCAGTCATAGACCACCGCAATCCCATGCAGCGCCTTCACCCGCGCGATCTCGGCCTCCAGCACAGCGTGGTAGGGACGGTGGTAGAGCGCGGTCCGCTCGGCGATGTCGGCTTCCGTCGGTTCCTGCCCCGCCTTCCAGATCGGCTGGTTGTCGAAGTCCGTCAGCGGCACCAGCGAGGTCGTGTTCTGCCCGGGATAAAGGCTCGCGCCGGTCGGGTCGCGGTTGGCGTCGATAACGTAACGGTGGAAGGCCGCCCGTACCGTCGTCGCGCCGGGCAGCAGCCCGGCATAGAGCAGGTTGATGCGCCAGTCCGTGTCGCGCAGCTTCCTGCCTTCGTCGTTCAGCCTGCCCGCAATGTCATCGGGCACCAGTGTCCCGGTGTGCGGGAAGGCGAGGATGACCGGCGATGTACCGCGATTGAACTCGACGAAGCTCATCACCTCGTCTCCAGTTCGGGCAACAAACCCCGCCCGACGCTAGCATTGAGTCCGCCCGACAGAACGAGGTCAGCGCCCGCCTTCAGGTCGTCAGCCATGAAGCGGTCGGTTTCCAGATCAGGCACGACGGAACGAACGGCGCGATGCGCCTTCAGAAGCGCATGGCCTGTCTTCAGGGGGCTGCGGAAATCTACGCCCTGCGCCGCCGTGATCGCCTCGATGCCGATGATGCCGGCGAGGTTTTCCGTCATCTGCAACAGCCTGCGCGCGCCGTGGCAGGCCATCGAGACATGGTCTTCCTGGTTGGCAGAGGTCGGCGTTGAGTCGACCGAGGCCGGATGGGCCATCTGCTTGTTCTCGCTCATCAACGCAGCGCTGGTCACCTCCGCGATCATCAGCCCGGAGTTCAAGCCGGGCTTCTTGGCAAGGAATGCCGGCAGGCCGAAGGAAAGCGCGGGGTCGACCAGCAGCGCGATTCGGCGCTGCGCGATCGCGCCGATCTCGCACACTGCAATCGCGATCTGGTCTGCGGCGAAGGCGACCGGCTCGGCGTGGAAATTGCCGCCCGAAACGACCGAGCCATCCGAAAACACCAGCGGGTTGTCGGTGACGGCGTTGGCCTCCGTCTCCAGCGTCCGCGCCGCCATGCGCAAGAGATCGAGGCAGGCGCCGTCCACCTGTGGCTGGCAGCGGATGCAATAGGGGTCCTGCACGCGCTCGTCGCCCTCGAGGTGGCTGTCGCGGATTTCCGACCCCTTGAGCAGCGCGCGCAATGCCGCCGCGGTCTCGATCTGGCCCTTGTGGCCGCGCAGCGTATGGATCTCCTCCTGGAACGGCGCGGACGAACCCATTGCCGCGTCGGTCGAAAGCGCACCTGTGATCAGCGCCGCGTTCGCGGCGCGGTGGGCACGGAACAGGCCGGCGAGCGCCAGAGCGGTCGAGACCTGCGTGCCATTGATCAGCGCCAGCCCTTCCTTGGCCGCCAGCGTGATCGGCTTCAGCTTCGCGTTCTTAAGCCCCTGAGTGGCCTCCATGCGCTCGCCGCGATAAAAAACCTCGCCAACACCGAGCATTGCGGCCGTCATGTGCGCCAGTGGCGCGAGGTCGCCTGATGCGCCGACCGAGCCCTTTTCGGGGATCAGCGGCAGCACGTCCTTCGCCAGCATCGCCTCGATCATGGCGACCGTCGCCGGCTGGACGCCGGACGCTCCGCGCCCGAGCGAGATCAGCTTCAGCGCCATCACCAGCCGCACGATTTCGGCCGGCAAGGGCTGTCCGACGCCGCAGCAATGCGACAGGATCAGGTTTCGCTGCAGCGTCTCGACATCCTTGGCGTCGATGCGCACGCTCGCGAGTTTCCCGAAGCCGGTATTGATGCCGTAGACCGGGTCGCCTTTGTCGACGATCTTGCTAATGATGCCGGCCGCCCGCGCGATGCCCGCGCGGCAACTATCGTCCAGCGAAGGCAGCGCGCCTTCATAGATGTCGCGCAGTTCGGCGAGGCTGACCTGTCCGGGCTTCAGCACGAGTTTTTTCATTGGCCTCTCCAGACGCGGCGATGAAGCGGGTTGAATCCGATGCGGTAGACGAGTTCGGCCGGCCGCTCGACATCCCAGATAGCGAAGTCTGCCCATTTGCCGGTCTCGATGGTGCCGGTTTCGCCTGAAAGTCCGAGCGCGCGGGCGGCCTCGCGCGTAACGCCGGCCAGGCATTCCTCGACCGTCATGCCGAACAGGGTCGCACCCATGTTCATGGTCAAGAGCAGCGAGGTGAGGGGGGACGTGCCGGGGTTGTTGTCGGTCGCCAGCGCCATCCTGACGCCATGCCTGCGGAACAGCTCGATCGGCGGCTTCTTCGCCTCACGGATGAAATAGAAGGCGCCGGGCAGGATGACAGCGACCGTTCCGGCCTTTGCCATCGCGATCGCGCCGTCCTCGTCCGTATATTCCAGATGGTCGGCCGACAGTGCGCCGTAGCGGGCGGCAAGTGCCGCGCCATGCAAATTGGACAACTGGTCGGCATGTAGTTTTACGGGCAGGCCAAGCGCCATCGCCTCGTCGAAGACGCGCGCCATTTGCTCGGGCGAAAAGGCGATGCCTTCGCAAAAGCCGTCCACCGCGTCCGCAAGGCCAAGCTGAGCGATCGCCGGCAGCATCTCGTTGGCGACTTTTGCGATGTAGCCGTCCTTGTCGCCGTCGGCCTCGGGCGGCAGGGCGTGTGCGCCAAGGAACGTCGTGCGCACCGTCACAGGCCGCTCTTCGGCCAGCCGCCGGGCTGCCGCCAGCGACTTCGCTTCGTTATCGAGGTCGAGCCCGTAGCCGGACTTGATCTCGACCGTGGTCACGCCTTCGGCGATCAGCGCGTCGAGGCGCGGCAGCGATTGCCTGATGAGATCGTCCTCGCTTGCCGCCCGCAGCGCCTTGACCGACGAGACGATGCCCCCGCCGGCTTTCGCGACCTCCTCATAGGTGGCGCCGGCCAGCCGCATCTCGAATTCGTTGGCGCGGTTACTGGCGTGGACGAGATGCGTGTGGCAGTCGATCAGGCCGGGGGTGACGAGGCGTCTTTTGCAGTCGATGGTTTCGGCCTGCGTTGGTGCGGTCGGCATGTCCGCCTCCGGGCCGGCGAAGACGATGCGGCCGTTTTTGGCCACGATTGCGCCGCGCTCGAAGGTGACAGCCGAATCCGCGCGCATCGAAACGATCCGCGCGTTGCGCCAGACGGTTGTTCCTTCAGTGATCCTGTCCGATGCTGCGGAAGCCATGGCCTCCATTCCCTCCGTCATCGAATATGTATATACATATTAGAGCCAGAGTGAGCGGTCGTCAATGATGGAGCTTAGTACATGCACATTCTTCGCAAAGAGCAATATACGCGCATGCCGTGGAAGAACGGTGGCGGCGAGACTGCGGAGATCGCGGTCTATCCCGCAGGCGCTTCAGTCGAGGATTTCGGCTGGCGAATCTCGATGGCGACGGTCGCATCCGACGGCCCGTTTTCGCTTTTTCCGGGCATCGACCGCACGCTTTCGGTGCTGGAAGGCGAGGGGATGGTTCTTGATATAGAAGGTCAAGAACCGGTCACGCTGACGCCGGCTTCCGCGCCGCTGTCCTTTCCTGCTGATGTCCCGACCAGCGCGCAACTGCTTGGCGGCCCGATAACCGATCTCAACGTGATGACACGGCGCGCCAATGTCGTGCACCGGGTCGAGCGACATCATGTCCCTGGTGTCTTGGAGCTTCAGGTTGCGGACGGCCTGCTCTTCTCCTGTGCCCGTCACCTGAAAGTAGCCAGCGACGCGATGACCGCCGAGCTTGAGTTCCACGACGCGCTGGAACTTCACGGGCCGGAAAAGTCGATCCTCATCGCAGGGCAGGGCACACTTTACCTCATCAGGCTGGAATAGCGGGTCTGCCTCATTTCGCCTCCCGCCAGAGCCAGACCGTCATCGTGCCCGTGCGGCCGCGGATCGGTGACTCCATCGGCCCTTCGAGATTGCCGGACGAGGCCAACGCTTCCCCACCGGCGCGGTAGAGATCGGCGCTGACTGCGAGTTCGGCCTTGTGCTGTGCCGCCACGTCCATCAACCGGCTCGCGACGTTGACCGCATCGCCCGTCGCGGTGATCGTTTGCTGGCTGCCGCCGCCGAGGCGCGAGGCGACGATGGACCCGCAATGCGCGCCGAGCTTGATGCCAGTCCCTCCGGCTCGAGTGACGGGATGGTCGGCGAGCCACTGGCGCGACAGGCTTGCCAGTCGCATCGCGCAGTCCAGTGCGTTGGCCGGGTCCTGCGGCGTCGCCTGCGGCAGGCCGAAGACGATCATCGCCCCGTCGCCCATGAAGCTGGTGATGACGCCGCCTCTCGGTGACGCCTCCTGTTCGACCAGCCGGTAAAAGTCGTCGAGCAGTTCGCGCACGGTCGTCACGCTCGTCGTCTCGGAGAGGCCGGTGAAGCCCGACAGGTCGATGAAGACCATGGCGGCTTCCTGCCGCACCGGCTTGGCCAGGAAGTCCGGATCGCGCGCCATCCACTCGCGCAGGACGGGCGACTGCAGCCGCTGCAGCGACTCGTTCTGGCGCAGCAGCCCCTGCGAGCGGTGGCGGTCGAACCATATCTGCGCCACACCGAAAAGCATGGCGGGCGGCAGCGCTGCAGCCAGCGGAAGCGCCGCGCTCAGCCAGATCCCGCGTGAGAACAGGGTAAAGTTCGTGCCGAGCCATATCGCCAGTACGAAGCTGATGGCGAGCAGTCCGAGCAGGCTCCTGCGCCACGCCAAGAGCGCGACCAGAAGCATGGGCAGCACCACGGCGATGCCTGCGTCCGCCAGCCGTGTCCGGCCGTCACGCACGAGGCCGTCGCCGGAGAGGATGTTGGAGATCGCGCTGGAGATGACCTCGACGCCCGGCAGCACGGGATCGAAAGGCGAGGGGAACACGTCGCCATTGCCGATGACGGTCGCGCCGATCACCACCACGCGTCCTTCGACCTGTTGGCGCTGCAGCTGGCCGGCCAGCACCGACGCGGCGCTTACCGTCTCGATGGTGCCGCGCGGGCCGTAATAGCTGATCGGCATGCGCTGCCCGATATCGGTCGCAATCGTGCGATCGCCGAGCACGACGCCGCCGGGCTGGAACATCGGCGTGGCGTCGAACGCGAGCGACGTGGCCTGCAGCGGAAAGGACGCCTCGATCCGGTGCGACGTGCGGAAGATCAGCGGCGCGTAGCGCGGGGTTCCGGCGAAATCGGTGGCGAGGTTGACGACGCCGATGGCCGCGCCGCTGGCGAAGCGGGCGTTCGGGAAGACGAAGCTGTCGGCAACGGGTACTGCGTCGAATGCGGGATCGTCGAGATCGGGCGCCTGCGCGCGCGCCGCGCCGAACACGGCGGCGGCCGCGATCACGGTCCTGTTTGTGTCCAGCGCCGCAGCGAGCAGGGCGTCGTCGGCCTCGTTGCCGGTGTCGATCAGCAAGATGTCGAGGCCGATCACCTTCGGCCCGAGCGTAGCAAGCGTATCGACGACGCGTGCAAGCGTTGCGCGGCTGACCGGAAACTTGCCTTCCTGACGCACCGTTTCGTCGTCGATGGCGACGATAAGCACGTTTGGAGCCGGATTGCGGATACCCCTGGCCAGCGTGCGCAGGTCGACAAGCGTCGCTTCGGCCCGCTCAACCAGCCAGGATTCGCGTTTTAGCTGCGTTGCCCCGAGGAAGCCGCCCCACAGGCCGGAGAGAACGATGGCGACCAGGATGTGCAGCCGCCATCGGCGCATGAAAGCCTATTCTCCGAAGCGAGAGAGCAGGGAAGACGAGCGCTGTGCGCCCCAGCGGCGGACTGCCAGCACGGAACGCGTGCCTTCCTCGACATCCACGCCTTCGCCCGGACCGAGATCGACCGATGGATCATCGGGCGCGCGCCGTACGGCAACAGTGCCTTGGATGACAAAAACTGAAGTCGTGTCGTCCTGCACGTCGACGGCCCACCTGGTCCCGCGCACGGCAGCGATAGCCTGCGGCGTGGTCACCTCGAAGCCGCCGGGGACGCCGCCCGGCGGCACCTCGACCAGCACACCTTGTCCATCGAGATTCACTGCTTCAGGCCCCGGCACGGCCGGATCGCGATCCACAAGCGAGAAGGTCGTGCCGTCCTCGGCGGTTATCTTCACGCCATTGGGACAGGTCAGCAGGGTGCGTGGTGGATTTTCAAGGACAGTTGCCTGGCAACTGCCGTCCTGTGCGGATGCGGAGGCTGTCAGGACAAGCGGGACAAGGCAAGTGACGAGCCTCAAGTGATTGCTGTGCATGGCGGCACCTCCTGCCGGCCTTATCCGGACGGTATGTGTCCAATGCATGTCGTACCGCAGTTGATCGGTTGCTTCAATTTCACGGGACGTAACACTCCGGCCACGAAAAAGCCTCAATCCGTCCATCCTCACGATGGTCTGTCCACGCTTTTATCGATACAACGTCTACTGGTTCCGCGAGAGCTGTTTTTGCCATGGTCAGTGACGAGGCGGACAGAAGCACGCTGTGTGGCAACCAATCGACGCTAAAACGGTTTAGGCTTGGTCCCGCGGTTACGCGGTTCGGCATCCAGTTGGTTTTTGCATGAATATTCAAAGCGATCCCGAGCGGCTGAAACAGACAGCGCATCAATTTCCTGCTCCTCCCGAAGAGCCGATCAGAGACCAGTTCCTGCACGAGGACCGCTTGCGGGCGCTTGGGGAGAGCCTTGCTCGCAACGAAATCCCTTCGCTTTTCGGGATGGAGCCATTCGAGTTCCAGAAGCGCATTCGCGAGGACGCAGCGAAGATTCTGGACGTCTACCGGACGACCAACGCCGCTCAGGCGCGCGGCGAGATGGTTACGCCAGCGGCGCAATGGTTGCTTGACAACAATTATCTTGTCGAGGAGACGATCTACCAGATCAAGCGCGACCTGCCGCGCCGCTTCTATCGCGAACTGCCGACAATGACCATGCCGGACGGCACAACCGTCCCGCGAGCGCTGGCGCTTGCATGGGTCTATGTCGCGCATTCCGACAGCCAGGTTTCCGGGAACACGTTCAAGGCCGTCGTCGACGGCTTCCAGTCCATCGAGCCGATGAAGATCGGCGAGTTGTGGGCGCTGCCGTCCTTGCTGCGCTTCGTGCTGGTCGAAAACCTCCGCCGCATCGCCGTCAGGGTCAACCGCGCGCGCGGCATGCGCCAGATCGCCAACGAGATCGCCGACCGGGTGCTGGCGACGCCCGACAACGACGAGGATCTGAAAATCCTCGCACCCTACGCTGCTCATGCGCGCGACACGACGTTTGCGACGCAGCTTCTCTATCGCCTGCGCGACGGCTCGCAGAATTCCAGCAAGGCGCTCAACTGGCTTGAGCGCGAGCTCGAACTCTCTGGCTCCGACGCCGAGGAAATCATCATCAAGGAGCATCAGACGCTCTCGGCCGGCAACGTCACGACCGGTAACATCGTCCGGGGCCTGCGCCTCATCAACGATGTGGAGTGGACGGGCTGGTTCGAGGATGTCAGCCGCATCGATGCGCTGTTGCGCGAACGCACGGATGTCGCCGCGCTCGATTTCCCGTCGCGCGACCAATACCGTCAGGCAATCGAGGATCTGGCAAAGCGGTCCGATCGCAGCGAATACGAGGTGGCGGAGAAGGCCACCGAGCTTGCCGGCTTTGGTCGGGCAGCCTCAGGCATCGACGCTACGAGGCAACCCGCTGCCGGAAACTCTGACGAAAACAATATTGGTTTCTTCCTGGTAGGGTCGCGCCGCCGGGAACTGGAAAAGGCTATCGGATACAGGCCGCCGTTCGGCACAAGGCTTCTGCGCGCCTTTCGCGCCACGGGCTGGACGGGCATCGTCATTCCCGTTTTCCTGCTCACAGCACTGTTGATGACGATGACCGGGGTTGCGTTGAGCGCCATCGGCCTGCCCGATTGGGCCGTTGCTTTGCTGCTTGTCCTGTTCGCGGTTCCGGCGAGCGAGGGCGCGCTTGGTTTCTTCAACACGGTGGTTCTGCAGTTCCTGAAGCCGACACGACTGGTCGGCTACGAGTTCAAGGAGGGTGTGCCGGCCGAAGCGCGCACGCTGGTCGTGGTGCCGACGCTGATCGGCTCGCGCGACGATGTCGAGGATGCGGTGCGCAAGCTCGAAGTGCATCATCTCGCCAACGCGACCGGTGAGGTGCACTTCGCGCTGCTGTCGGACTGGCCCGACAGCAAGGTCGAGCAGGACACGGCCGACGAAGAGATCCTGGCGTTCGCGCAGGCCGAGGTAGACCAACTGAACCAGCGCTATCCCGCGGGCGAGGGCGCCGCACCACGCTTCTATCTCCTGCATCGCCGCAGGCTCTACAATCCGTCGCAGAAGGCCTGGATGGGATGGGAGCGCAAGCGCGGCAAGCTGCAAGAGCTCAACCTGCTGCTTCGAGGCGATCCGGACACGACCTTCCTGCCGACGGCGAGACCTTTGCCGGAGGGTATCATCCATGTGATGACGCTCGACGCCGACACCCGCACCATGCGCGACGCGGTCGACAGGCTTGTCGGCAAGCTTTGCCATCCGCTCAACCGCCCGGTCATCGATCCTACAACGGGCAAGGTCACCGCCGGCTATTCGATCCTGCAGCCGCGCGTGACCCCATCGCTGACGACCGGCGACGAAGCGTCCTTCCTGCAGCGCGTCTTCTCGTCCAATCGCGGCATCGACCCTTATGTCTTCGCCGTCTCCGACCTCTATCAAGATGTGTTCGGCGAGGGCACGTTCACGGGCAAGGGCCTTTATCACATCGATGCGTTCGAGTCGGCGCTGGATGGTCGCATCGCCGAGAACGCCGTGCTCAGCCACGACCTTCTGGAAGGGGCGCTTTCCCATGCTGCCCTGGTGACGGATGTCGAGGTGGTCGAGGACTATCCGACCCGCTATTCGGTGGACGCGTCGCGCCAGCATCGCTGGGCGCGCGGCGACTGGCAGTTGCTGGGCTACATCTTCGATCCCAAGTCAGGCGTGCCGGCGCTTTCGCGCTGGAAGATGATCGACAATCTCCGCCGTTCGCTGACGCCGATCTTCTGGGTGCTGGCGACGATCGCCGGCTGGACGCTGCTGCCGTTCACGCAGGCGGCGCAGTGGCAGGCGCTGCTGATCCTCGCTCTCTTCATGGCGCCGACCTTCGACATCGTCGATTCCATCCTGCCGAAGAGCACGGAAGCGACCGCACGCGGTCATTTCACGGCGCTTTTCCGCGACGTTGCCTTCGGTACGGCGCTGGTGGCGCTGCGCGTCGTCCTGATGGCGCATAGCGCTTGGATGATGGGCGACGCCATCGTGCGCACCCTCTGCCGCATGTTCGTCAGCCGCCAGAATCTGCTCGAATGGCGCACCGCCTCGCAGGCGGCCAAGGCCGGCGACAACACCATCGGTTCCTATTATCGCCTGATGTACGGTGCTGTCGTCATCGCTATCGTCGGGCTCGTGCCTCCCGTTGCAGCGGATTCCACCGGTGCGTTCGTAGCCTTCTTCTTTTTCCTGTTCTGGGCCGGATCGCCGGCCTTCGCTTGGCTCATCAGCCGTTCGGCGGAAACCGAGGACAGGCTGATCATCTCCCGTTCCGACAAGGCGTCTTTGCGGACCGTCGCACGGCGCACCTGGGCCTATTTCGAGACGTTCGTCACCGAGGAGCATAATCACCTTCCGCCGGACAATTTCCAGGAAAAGCCGCAGCCGGTCGTCGCCCCGCGTACCTCACCGACCAACATCGGTGTCTATCTCCTGTCGATCGTTTCGGCGCGCGATTTCGGCTGGATCAGCCTGTCGGACGCAGCCGCGCGCATCGATGCGACCATGACCACAATCGAGAAGATGGAACGCCATCGCGGCCATCTCTTCAACTGGTACGATACGACGAGCTTGCGGCCTCTCTATCCGCTCTACGTCTCCGCCGTCGACAGCGGTAACCTTGCCGGCCACCTCGTTGCAGTGGCTGCAGCCTGCTCGCAGTGGGCGGAAGCTCCCTCCGTCCATCTTCAGGGCGATTTCGACGGCATCCTCGACTGCGTGACCATCCTTGAGGAAAGCCTTGCCGAGCTTCCCGACGACCGCAGGCAACTCAGACCACTGCGCCAGCGTCTTCACGACCGCATCGTCGGCATGCGGCGCGCCGTGGGCACGATCAAGACGCAGCCGGAAATCGCTTCGATCCGCACGATCAACCTCACCGTACAGGCGAGCGAGATCCGAAAGCTGGCGGTGGCGATCGACACTGAGGCGAAGTCGGCGCGTAGCGCCGTGCTTTCGGACTGGGCGGCAAGGCTGTCGGCCACCTGCGAGGCGCATGTTCAGGATGCCCATGGCGACGACCAATCGGTGGCGGCTCTCCGGCGCTCACTGCTGGGGCTCAGCCAGCGCAGCCGTCAATACGCCTTCGAGATGGATTTCTCGTTCCTGATGCGGGTGGAGCGCAAGCTGCTCTCGATCGGCTACCGTGTCGAGGCACACCAACTCGACGAGAGTTGCTACGACCTGCTCGCTTCCGAAGCGCGGCTCACCAGCCTGTTCGGCATCGCCAAGGGCGATTTGCCGACCGAGCACTGGTTCCGGCTTGGCCGTCCGCTGGTCGAGATCGGCTTCCGCGGCGCGCTTATGTCGTGGTCGGGTTCGATGTTCGAATACCTTATGCCACCGCTGGTGATGAAGGAGCCGCAGGGTGGCATCCTCAACCAGACCAGCCATCTGATCATCAAGCGCCAGATCCAATACGGCCGCCAGAAGGGCATTCCGTGGGGCATCTCCGAAGCCGCCTACAATGCGCGCGACCGCGAACTGACATACCAGTACACCAATTTCGGCGTCCCAGGCCTCGGCCTGAAACGCGGCCTTGGCCAGAACACGGTCATCGCGCCTTACGCGACCATCCTAGCCGCGCAGTTCATGCCGCGAGAGGCGGTGGAGAACCTCGAGCGCTTGAACGCGGCCGGCGCGCTTGGCCGCTACGGTTATCACGACGCGGTGGACTACACGCCCGAGCGCGTGCCCGAGGGCACTGACCATCAGGTCGTCTATAACTACATGGCCCACCATTCGGGCATGTCGATTGTCGCTGTCGCGAATGTCGTCTTCGAGGGGCGCATGCGCGACCGCTTCCACAGCGATCCGGTCATCGAAGCCGCCGAGCTTCTGTTGCAGGAAAAGGCGCCGCGCGACATCCCGGTCGCGCCCGTCAGGACCGAGGCAGATGAGCGCGTGAAGGGCGTCACCGTCGAGGAAAGCCCTGACATTCGTATCATTCTCAATCCGGCGCTGGCGCTGCGTTCGACCAGCCTGATGTCGAACGGCCGCTATTCCGTGATGGTCACCGCCACCGGCTCCGGCTCCAGCCGCTGGGGCGAGCAGACAGTAACGCGCTGGCAGGGCGATCCGACCGAGGACAGGCTGGGTTCCTACATCTTCCTGCGCGACGTCGCGACCAACGACTGGTGGTCCGCAACCACTGAGCCCAAAAAGGCTCCCGAAGAGGTCTGCCAGACCCATTTCAGCGACGACAAGGCGACCTTCATCAAGTCGGTGGGAGCGCTGCGCAGCGAAATCGAGTGCATCGTCGTCTCGGAAGGCAACGGTGAGGCACGCCGCGTCACCATCTTTAACGATGGTCCAAGCGACCGGATGATCGAGGTCACATCGTTCGCGGAACTGACGCTGGCGCCGGAGGCTGCCGACAACGCCCATCCGGCCTTCTCCAAGATGTTCGTGGAAACGGAAATTACGCCGGACCACAACGCCATCTTCGCCGAAAGGCGCAAGCGTTCGCCTGGCGATGCCGATATCGCGCTGGCGCATTTCGTCACTGACCCGAGCGGGGTGCGCGAGGCCGAGGCGGAGACAGACCGCCGCGCCTTCATAGGACGAGGGCGCACCATTGCCGATCCTGCCGCCTTCGATCCCGATGCACGCCTTTCCGGCAGTCACGGCTTTACGCTCGATCCGGTTATCTCGCTCAGGCGTCGGGTGCGCGTGCGCTCCGGCAAGAAGGTGTCCCTGACTTTCTGGACTGTGGTCGGTGTGAGCCGAGCCGAGGTCGAGAAAGTCGCGCATCGACTCGACCATCCGGAAAGTTTCGAGCGCCAGGCCATGCTTGCCTGGACACGCAGCCAGGTACAGGCGCGCCATATGGGCCTCAGCCTCGCCGACGCGGCGAACGTCCAGAAGCTCGCCTCCTACCTGATCTATCCCGATCCGTTCCTGCGCCAGCCGGCGGACACGATCGCCAGCGGACTCGGCCGGCAGGCCGCGCTCTGGCCGATGAGCATTTCAGGAGATTTCCCGATCTTCGTGCTCCGCATCGGTGATGTGGCCGACCTGGAGATCGTTGCCAGCGCCTTGCGCTATCAGGAATACATGCGCGGACGGGGCATGGTCGCCGATCTCGTCATCGTCAACGAACAAGCCTCCTCCTATGTGCAGGACCTGCAGCAGGCGATCGAGCAACTTTGCGAGAACAGCCGAATCCGCGGTTCCGAGCTCGGTCCTCGCCAGCACATCTTCGCCGTGCGCCGCGATCTGATGGACGACGCGTCCTACAAGACGCTGCTCGCGGTTGCGCGGGTCGCCATGCATACCCGCAACGGACGCATCTTCGACCAGATCGAACGCGCCGAGGCGGCCGCGCTCGCCGCCCGCGACCAGATCAGAGCGGAGATATCCGGCACGGGCGAGGCAGTCGCGAAGCCAGCCGAATCGGCCGGACCCGCGCCGGTGCGGGCCGGACCGCCGGCGTCCGGTGAGGGTCTTGCCTTCTGGAACGGCTATGGTGGCTTCGACCGCGACGGCCGCGACTACGTCGTGCGACTGAGCGCCGGGCGCTCGACCCCGCATCCGTGGATCAACGTCATCTCCAACGCCGCGTTCGGCTTCCACACCTCGGCCGAAGGCGCGTCCTTCACCTGGAGCCGCAACAGCCGCGACTATCAACTCACGCCATGGACCAACGACCCGGTGACCAATCGTCCCGGCGAGGCCTTCTATGTCTACGATCACGCCGGCGGCCGGCTCTTTTCTCCGTTTGCAGCGGTGGCGTGCGACGCCTCGACAGCCTACGAGGCACGTCACGGACAAGGCTTCTCGACTTTCACCGCCAAGCGCGGCCCGTTGACGCTGGAACTGACCCAACTCGTCGACCCGACCGACCCGGTCAAGCTGTCTCGCCTCGTTATCCGCAACGGCGGCTCGCTCGCTGCGCGCCTGCGCGTCTACGGCTATGTCGAATGGGTGCTCGGCAATGTCAGGGCGAAGTCCGCGCCGACCATCGTGCCATCGCTCGACGCCACCACCGGGGCGCTGCTGGCTCAAAATCCCTACAGCCTCGATTTTGGCGACCGCATCGCCTTCCTGGCGACGGACGGAACCGTACAGTCACTCACTGCCGACCGCGCCGAGTTTGTCGGTCTCGGCGGCTCAGTTGAAATGCCAAAAGCCGCCGCGGCAGGCGCCACGCTCTCCGGCAAGGTCGAAGCGGGCGTTGACCCCTGCGCGGCGATAGCGCGCGATGTCGAAGTGCCGCCGGGCGGCGAGGTCAGCCTGCTCTGGCTGCTCGGCGACGCCGGCTCTGCCGAGGAGGCGTCCGCGCTGGTCGAAAAGCACAAGGCTATGGCCTTCGCCGACCGCCTTGCCGCCAACGAGACCCAGTGGCGCGGCTTCCTCGACACACTGCAGTGCGAGACGCCCGACCCGGCATTCGACGCCATGGTCAACCATTGGCTGCCCTACCAGAGCCTTGCCTGCCGCATCCGAGCCCGATCGGCCTTCTACCAGGCATCGGGCGCGTTCGGCTTCCGCGATCAGTTGCAGGATACGCTGTCGTTGCTGCTGCATGATCCTTCGCTTGCGCGCGACCAGATACTGAACGCCACGCGCCGGCAGTTCGAGGCGGGAGATGTCCAGCACTGGTGGCTGCCGCGTACCGGCGCCGGCGTGCGCACGATGTTTTCGGACGACGTGGTGTGGCTCGCCTATGCGGTGAACCGCTACATGCGCGTCACCGGCGACGAAAGTATCCTCTCAGAGCAGCTTCCCTATATCGAGGGCGAGGCTCTGCAACCCGGCCAGCACGATTCCTTCTACACGCCGGAAGTGACCGAGAAGACCGCGAGTATCTACGAGCATTGCGTCAAGGCGCTCAACCTTGCCATCGAGCGGACGAGCGCCAACGGTCTGCCGCTGATCCTCGGCGGCGACTGGAACGACGGTATGAACCGCGTCGGCGAGGAAGGACGCGGCGAAAGCGTCTGGCTTGGCTGGTTCCTTTTGAAAACGCTCGGCAATTTCACCCGTATCGCTAAAGCTCAGGGGGACGTGGAACACGCCAAGGCTTGGGATCAGCATGCCCGCCGGCTCAAGCAGGCGCTGGAAACGGCGGCGTGGGACGGCGAATGGTACAGGCGCGGCAGCTATGACGACGGCACGCCGCTCGGCTCGCGCCAGTCGGACGAATGCCAGATCGATTCCATTGCCCAGTCCTGGAGCGTCATCTCGGAGGGGGGTGATCCTATCCGCTCGCGCACGGCCATGGAGGCCGCCAGCGCCCGGCTGGTTGACGAGGACCTCAAGCTCATCAGGTTGTTCACGCCGGCCTTCCACGACACGCCGAAGGAGCCGGGCTACATCAAGGCCTATCCGCCCGGCGTGCGTGAAAATGGCGGGCAATACACCCACGCGGCGACATGGTTCGTCATCGCGCTCGCCGAAATGGGCAAGGTGGACGAGGCATGGAAGTGCTATTCGCTCCTCAATCCCGTCAACCACGCGCTCGATGAGCAGTCCGCCGAACAGTACCGGACCGAGCCCTATGTCATCGCTGCCGACGTCTATTCTTCGCCTGACAAGGGCGGGCGGGGTGGCTGGACGTGGTACACTGGCTCCGCCGGTTGGATGTACCGCGCCGCTGTCGAAAGCATCCTTGGCATAACGCGGCACGGCAATCGCCTTAGCTTCAAGCCGGCGTTGCCCAGCCATTGGGATGGCTACAACGCCACATTGCGGCTTTCCGGTGCGGTTTACCGGGTCGTTGTGCGGCGCGAAGAAGGAGCCGACAGGGCAGTCGAGATAGATGGTGTCCGTCAACAGGGGTCGGAAATACAGTTGCGGGACGCCGGAGAGCTTGAAATTACGGTAATCATCCCGAAATAGACTGACGAAAATTATCACGAAACGGGCAGCTTTCGCCATCATTTTGCCGCAAGGCTGCCTTTTTTGCTTAATTCTCAAACCGTTAGGAGATCACGGCTGATTACGGCCGGTTTCTTTTTGTTGTTCAAGAAATCGGAACGGAACCTTTCGCGGTGCATTGTGTTGCGACTGCGAAACCGCTACGAGATTTCCAAATGGTGCGCTGCACAATTTTTTCGATGACGAGGTAGTTGCGTTGTCTTTGTTCGAAATTTACTGGAGGGCGCTCCGGTATCTGCGTGCGGATGGAAGGCGCGTCGCCTTCATCTGCGCTGCGAACGTTGTGCTCGCCATCGTTGCCATCGCTGAGCCGATCCTCTTCGGGCGGATCATTGACGCCATCTCCGACAAGCAGGGCTTGGTTCCCACATTGGCGCTGTGGGCTGGGCTCGGTGCATTTAACATTGTCGCCTTCGTGCTTGTGGCTCGAGGAGCTGACCGGATCGCGCATGCGCTTCGCGCTTCTGTGCTGTGCAATTCGTTCGAGCGCGTCATCACCATGCCGCTGTCGTGGCATCACGAGCGCGGTACGTCCAACACGCTGCATACCCTGTTGAGGGCTGTCGATGCGATGTTCACGCTGTGGCTGGAGTTCATGCGCCAGCATCTGTCGACAGTCGTAGCGCTTGTGCTGCTCGTGCCCACCGCGCTGGCGCTTGATGTGCGCATGTCCATGGTTCTGGTCGTGCTCGGCATCCTCTACGTCATGATCGGCCGTTTGGTGATGCGCAAGACCAGCGAAGGGCAGCGGTCGGTCGAAAGGCATTACCATCAGGTCTTCGGCCATGTGACCGACTCGGTCGGCAACGTGGCCGTGCTGCAGAGCTACAACCGTATCGGCCAGGAGGTAGACGCGCTGCGAAACCATGCGCGCTCGCTGCTTTCGGCTCAGAACCCGGTTTTGGACTGGTGGGCGCTGGCAAGTGCCCTTCACCGGCTGTCGTCGACGATTTCGATGATGGTCGTGTTGCTGATTGGTGCGTTTCTGGTCTCGCGTGGCGAACTCAGGATCGGCGATGTCATCGCTTTCACCGGCTTCGCGACGCTGCTGATCGGCAAGCTCGACCAGATTTCGAACTTCGTGAACCAGGTGTTCGAATCCCGCGTGAAACTCGAAGAGTTCTATCGACTGGAAGACGCCGCCATCGCCTCCGAGGAGCCTGCGGGCCTGCGCGAATTCGACCGTGCCTCCGGCAATGTGCGCTTTGAGGACGTCAGCTTCGAGTTCCCCAATTCGGGGCAGGGCGTCAGCGATGTATCTTTCGAGGTGAAGGCGGGCCAGACGGTCGCCATCGTCGGCCCGACCGGCGCGGGCAAGACGACGCTCATCAACCTGCTGCAGAGGGTGCATGCGCCGCAGCACGGCCGCATCCTGATCGACGGTGTCGATATCGCAACCGTGACGCGCAAATCGCTGCGCCAGCAGATCGCCAGCGTTTTCCAGGATGCAGGGCTATTCAACCGTTCGATTGAAGAGAACATCCGGATCGGTCGCGAGGGCGCCGTCAACGACGAGGTTCATGCCGCTGCAGCCGCTGCGGCTGCCCATGACTTCATCCTCGCCAAGAGCGATGGCTACGACACGCCGGCAGGCGAGCGGGGAAGCCAGCTTTCGGGCGGCGAACGGCAGCGGATCGCCATTGCCCGCGCCATCCTCAAGGATGCGCCGATCCTCGTGCTGGACGAGGCAACCAGCGCGCTCGACGTGGAGACGGAGGCGCGCGTCAAGGAAGCCATCGACCGCCTGCGCGCCAATCGTACGACATTCATCATCGCGCATCGCCTGACGACCGTCCGCGACGCTGACATCGTAATCTTCCTCGACAAGGGCCGCATCGTCGAGATGGGTGGCTTTGCCGAACTCGCTGCCCACAATGGCCGGTTTGCCGGCCTGCTGCGCGCCGGCGGTCTTTTGACCGACGAGGAAGTTCGCCGCATCTCGCATATCGCTGTCGAAGAGGCGGCCTGAGGCCAATTCCGACTACCAGGTGCGCGAGCCTGACCCTCCTGCGACGCTAGGGCGATTGCCGGCGTATGGCTTGCCGGTCTATTTAAGCTCCTATGAGCGAAACGAGCCAGATATCCAGGCGCCTTTCCGACCTCGCCAACCCGACCCGGTTCGTGGCGCTTGCGGATAGAGTTCTGCCGTGGCTGGCCGGCGCGACGGCGGTCGTGCTGGCAATCGGGCTCTGGATGGGCTTTGCAGCACCAGAGGATTACCAGCAGGGCAGCACGGTAAGGATCATGTATATCCACGTGCCCTTCGCTTGGCTTTCCATGTTCTGCTACACGCTGATGGCGCTGTCGGCGCTGGGCACGCTGGTGTGGCGGCACCCGCTGGCCGACGTGGCGCTGAAGTCCGCCGCGCCGATAGGCGCCGTGTTCACCGCGCTCGCGCTCGCCACAGGCTCGATCTGGGGCAAGCCCATGTGGGGGACATGGTGGGTTTGGGACGCGCGGCTCACATCGGTCTTCGTGCTGTTCCTGATGTATCTCGGAATCCTGGCCCTGACGCGGGCGCTCGATGACCCCTCGAAATCGGCGCGGGCGGCTGCCGTCATCACGCTCGTTGGCTTCATCAACATCCCGATCATCAAATTCTCGGTCGACTGGTGGAACACGCTGCACCAGCCAGCCTCTGTCTTCCGTCTGGACGGACCGACGATCGACCCCTCCATGCTCTGGCCGCTGCTGGTCATGGCGGTTGGCTTCACGCTGCTTTTCCTCACGCTGCACATCGCCTCGATGCGCACGGAAATCTATCGCAGGCGGGTGGCGGCCATGCGCCAAGTTGCGGCGCGGCGGGCGGATCGCGGCTGATCAGGCCGCGTAGGCTTCGCGCATCGCCGCGATGTCCGCCAGCTTGGCGTGGAAGACAGACCAGTCGTCGCCGTCGGCAATAGGCTTCCACAGTGCCTCGACCTCGTCGATCAGAATTGTGCAGGGGGTCGGGCGGCCGAAATAGGCATGGTCGAGCCGGATGCCTGCGGCCGGCTGGTGCGCAGCGATCGTGGCGAAGACCGGCTCGAAGCCTTCCTGCGCATAAAATTCGGCCGCCGGGCTTGCCGCCGCCCGTTTCTCGCTCGCCCGGCCGCCATGCCAGTCGAAGAAGAACTGCTCGAACGGCATCTTCGTGTCGATCAGGAATTTCCAGACCGAGCGCACCAGCGCCAGCGTCGCTTCCTCGCTTTGAGGCGCCAAGCCTAGCCTGCGCAGCATGGCCATGTTGAAAGAGCGCTGGAACGTTGGTTCGAAGCCGTGCAGGATGTCCTCCAGCTTCGACTTTTCGGCGATGGGTAGCAGGCATTCGGCAAGCCGCGTCACGTTCCAGAGCAGCGTGTCCGGCTGGCGGCCATAGGCATAAAGGCCTGTCTCGTCGAAATAGGCCGCAGTGAATGTAGGGTCCAGCACCGGCAGGAACCGCCAGGGGCCATAGTCGAAGCTCTCGCCGGTGACGTTGATGTTGTCGGTATTCAGAACGCCGTGGACGAAGCCCGCCAGCATCCAGTTCGCCCCGGTTGCTGCCACCAGCCGGCAGACTTCCTGCAGAAAGGCGAGCGCCCGCTCGGCTCCGTCGTCGCGCCAGAGATGCGGCATGTAGGTGCGGATCGTATGATCGATCAGCTTGCGGATGTTCTGGTACTCATCGAGGTACAGAAGCCGCTGGAAGCTGCCGATGCGGATGTGCGAATGGCTGAGCCTGACCAGCACGGAGGAGCGCGTTGGCGAGGGTTCGTCGCCCCGCATCAGCTCTTCGCCAGTCTCGATCAGGCTGAAGCTCTTCGATGTATCGACGCCCAGCGCCTCCAGCATCTCGGTCGCCAGCACCTCGCGCACACCACCTTTCAGCGTCAGCCTGCCGTCGGCGGTGCGCGACCATGGCGTGCGGCCGCTGCCCTTGGTCGCGAGGTCCAGCAGGCGGCCGTCCTTGAGGTCGTGCGCCTGTGCGAAGAGGAAGCCGCGCCCATCGCCGAGATCGGGGTTGTAGGTGCGGAACTGGTGGCCGTGATAGCGCAGCGCCAAAGGCGTCGGTAGGCTGCCGGGCAGGGCGGCGAACCGCCCGAAATGTTCGATCCATTCCGCGTCGGTCAGGCTGTCGAGCCCGATGCGCTCGGCCCACCGCTGGTTGCGAAAACGCAGGATGTGCTGCGGAAATTTTGCCGGCGCGACCTCGTCGAAGAACTCGCCGCCAAGGGCAGCGTGAGCGACGGACGGACGGAAATCACTGGCGACGGGCATGGCAACTCCGGCCGGGAGATGCCGGCTCTGCCCGACATGTAGCGTCTGCCGGCCGCAAGGACGAGGGTGATTGTGCCGGCTCTACGCCGCCTGCGCCGGAAACACCTTGTACCGGCGCGGGCGAAAGGCGACTCGGCTCTGCTGTGCGGCGGGGTGGCCGATCGGCAGCTCGACCTCGACGCGCTGGCGGTCGCCGCCGATCTCGAGTTCGACGCGCCGCGTTCCGGCCACGCGCCGCGATCCCGCCACCGTCCCGGCGATGCAACCGCCGCAGCCGTCGAGCAGTTCGATCTCCTGCGGGCGGAAATAGAGCGTCGCGTTTCCGTTCGGCACGTCCTGGGCGCTGATGCCGATAGTGCGGTCGGCCAGCCACAATTCGCCGTTGTCTACCTTGACCGGCAGCGAACTCGACTCGCCGATGAAGCCATAGACGAAAGGCGAGTTGGGCATGTCGTAGACGTCGTCGGCGGTGCCAACCTGCTCTATGCGGCCCTGGCTCATGACCACGACCCGGTCGGCAAGCTCCAGCGCTTCCTCCTGGTCGTGCGTCACGAAGACTGTCGTGTGGCCGGTCGTGTCGTGAATCTCGCGCAGCCAGCGCCGAAGCTCCCGACGCACCTGTGCGTCGAGCGCGCCGAAGGGTTCGTCGAGTAGCAGGACTTTTGGCTCGATCGCCAGCGCGCGGGCCAGCGCGACGCGCTGCCGCTGGCCGCCGGAAAGCTGCGCCGGATAGCGTTTCTCGAGCCCGGAAAGCTGGACGAGATCGAGCAGTTCGGAGGCGCGGCGGCGGATTTCCGCCTTTTCCGGCCTTGTCGCGCCGGGACGCACCTTCAGGCCGAACCCAATGTTGTCGGCGACCGTCATGTGCCGGAACAGCGCATAGTGCTGGAACACGAAGCCGACATTGCGCTCCTGCACCGTGCGGTGAGACGCATCCTCGTTGCCGAAGAAGATCGAGCCTTCGCTGGGACGCTCCAGCCCGGCAATCAGTCGGAGCAGCGTCGTCTTGCCAGATCCCGAGGGGCCGAGAAGCGCGATCAGTTCGCCCGAGCGGATGTCGAGCGAGACGTCGTGCAGCGCCGGAAAGTGGTTGAATTCCTTGCGGACATGGCGGATCGAAACGTCCACTCTTCGCTCCTAGTGCTTCTTGGATGCGGCGATCTCGTCGCCATATCGGTATTCGAGGAAGGATTTCAGCACCAGCGTGACGAGAGCCAGGCTGGCGAGCAATGCGGCGACCGCGAATGCCGCGACGAAATTGTACTCGTTGTAGAGGATTTCGACATGAAGCGGCATGGTGTTGGTCAGGCCGCGTATGTGGCCGGACACCACCGAAACCGCGCCGAACTCGCCCATAGCACGCGCGTTGCAGAGCAGGACGCCATAGAGCAGACCCCATTTAATGTTCGGAAGCGTCACGTACCAAAAGGTCTGCCATCCGTTAGCGCCGAGCGAAAGTGCTGCTTCCTCGTCGCCGGAACCCTGATCCTCCATGAGGGGGATCAGTTCGCGCGCGACGAAGGGGAAGGTGACGAAGATGGTTGCCAGCACGATGCCGGGCACCGCGAACAGGATTTCGATCCCGTAGCTCTTCAGCCAGGGGCCGAGCACGCTGCCCGCACCGAAGAGAAGGATGTAGACCAGACCCGCTATGACAGGAGAGACGGAGAAGGGAAGGTCGATCAGCGTGATAAGGAAAGCCTTGCCCTTGAATTCGAACTTGGCGATGGCCCATGCGGCAGCCACACCGAAGACGAGATTGAGAGGCACCGCTATGGCGGCGACCAGCAGTGTCAGTCGGATCGCGGAGATCGTGTCGGGGTCTCCAAACGCTGCCAGGAACTCCGGAACGCCTTTGCGGAAGGCTTCGAAGAACACCGAAACCAGCGGCAGGATCAGGAAAAGGGCCAGGAAAAGCAGGGCGAGCGTGATCAGCACCGCCTTGGTCAGGGGCGATTCCGTCGTGGCGTTCTTGTAGCGCTGTGCACTCACGTCGCGCAGACTAGCGGAGCCGGAGCGCTCGGGCAAAGCGGTGGCCTCAAGCGCCATAGCCATACCTCCTGCGGCTCCATGCCTGGATCAGGTTGATGACGAAAAGCATCGCGAAGGAGATCACCAGCATGATCGCGGCGACGGCGGTCGCGCCGGCATAGTTGAATTCCTCAAGGCGTATGACGATGAGAAGCGGTGCGATTTCCGAGACATAGGGAATGTTCCCGGCGATGAAGATGACGGAGCCGTATTCGCCGACTGCGCGGGCAAAGGCGAGCGCGAAGCCGGTGAGCACGGCGGGCGCGAGGCCGGGCAGGATGACGCGCGTGATCGTCTGGAACCGGTTTGCGCCGAGCGTGGCGGCAGCTTCCTCGACCTCGCGGTCAATTTCTTCCATCACCGGCTGCACGGTTCGCACGACAAAGGGCAGGCCGATGAAGATCAGCGCGATAACGATGCCGAGTGGCGTGAAGGCGACCTTGATGCCGAGCGGCGCAAGCAATTGGCCGACCCAGCCATTCGGTGCGTAGATCGCGGCGAGCGCGATGCCGGCGACGGCCGTTGGCAGGGCGAAAGGCAGGTCAACCGCCGCGTCGATGATCCGCCGTCCCGGAAAGCGGTAGCGAACCAGAACCCAGGCCACGAGAACGCCGAAGATCACGTTGACGATTGCCGCGATGAGCGACGCGCCGAAGGAAATCTCCAGCGCCTTCAAGGTGCGTTCGTCCGTCGCGATCGCCCAGAAATCGGCCCAGCCGAGTTCGGCCGAGCGCCATGCGACGCCGGACAGGGGAATCAGGATGATCAGCGTCAGGTAGACAATCGTGAAGCCGAACGTCAGCCCGAAACCTGGGATGACGCTCGGCCTCCTGAATTGCCACCCGCGCGAGGCGGTGGCTGTTGTGGTCATCAGTTGGTCGGCTTGTATATCTGATCGAATACGCCGCCGTCACCGAAATGATAAGGCTGTGCCTTCGCCCAACCGCCGAACAGCGGGTCATCAATCGAAATCAGCTCCAGCTTGGGCAGCTTCTGCAGCACTTCAGCCGGCACCACGTCGGGGTTCGACGGACGATAGAAGTGCTTGGCTGCGATCTGCTGGCCCTCGTCGGAGTAGAGATAGTTCAGATAGGCCTCGGCGACCTTTCGGGTGCCCTTGGCATCGACATTGGCGTCTACGATCGTCACGGGCGGCTCCGCCAGAATGGAGGAGGGCGGCACGACAATGTCGAAGGCGTCAGCACCGAATTCCTCGCCGGCCAGCGCAGCCTCGTTTTCCCACGCAAGCAGAACGTCGCCGATCTGACGCTGTGCAAAGGTGGTCAGCGAACCCCGGGCGCCGGTGTCGAGCACTGGCGTCCGCTTGTATATCTCACCGACATACGCCTTGATCTTCTCCTCGTCGCCATTGAAGGCCTTGTTGGCCCATGCCCAGGCGGCGAGATAGTTCCAGCGGGCGCCGCCGGAGGTTTTGGGGTTCGGCGTGACGATCTGCACGTCACCCTTCACCAGATCGCCCCAGTCATGGATGCCCTTGGGGTTTCCCTTGCGGACCAGAAACACGATCGTGGAGGTATAGGGCGAGGAATTGTTGGGCAGGCGCTTGCGCCAGTCAGCAGGAATCTTGCCGCTGTTCTTGACGATGGCGTCGATGTCGCTTTCAAGCGCCAGCGTCACGACATCCGCCTCGAGGCCATCGATGACCGCGCGGGCCTGCTTGCCGGAGCCGCCATGCGATTGCTGGATCGTCACGGTCTCGCCGGTATCTGCTTTCCACTTGGCCGCGAAGGCCGCGTTGAAGTCCTTGTAGAGTTCCCGGGTGGGGTCATAGGAAACGTTCAGCAACGTTGTTTCGGCCATGGCAAAGCCAAGCACACCAAGTTGCACAGCACCGGCCAGCAGGCCGGCCAGAAGAGAGCGGGATGCGAATTTGATCATGGGTCTGCCTCCGTTGATCGCGCTCAAACTCTACCAAGTTTATGGAATTACCATTGCTCCGGATGTTCCTTTTTTCGGGCGCTCCGAGCAAAATTCTTGTCTGCATCCTCGTTGGCGAGAATTTTCTTCCGCTGCACTGCCCTTCAATTGCCGCAGCGCGACCCTGTTGAACGCGGGCATCCGCCCTAGGTTCCAGCCGAACGTCGAAGCGCCACCGGTCCCAATTTGACAAGATATTTCGCGCCCACTTAGATCGCGTCTGGTGCGATTTCATCGGATCGAGGGCTTTCCATTGGTGTTGCGTGGAATTTTCGGATGCCTGATAGTCCTTTGGATATGCGGCGCCCTGCCTGCCGTTGCTCAGGAACGCGTTGCGCTGGTGGTCGGCAATTCGACCTATCAGCACGTCACGCCGCTGCGTAATCCCACCAACGACGCAAGCGACCTCAAGACACGGCTTGAAGGGCTCGGTTTCACGGTTTTTGGGGGAAGCGACCTCGACCGGCGCGGGCTGGTGCAGGCGCTCATCCAGTTCGGCCGTGCTGCGGAAAAGGCTGAGGTTGCGCTTTTCTTCTATGCCGGGCACGGACTGCAGGTGAACGGGCAGAATTACCTCGTTCCGGTCGATGCGCTGGTGGAGTTCGAATCCGAGATCGACCTGTCGCTGGTGTCGCTATCGGGCGTCATGCAACAGCTGGAACGCGGCAGCCGGACGAACATCGTCTTCCTCGACGCGTGCCGCGACAACCCGTTCGCCAAGCAGCTTGCGCGGTCTATGGGCAACCGTTCTGCGGTGGCGCTGAACAAGGGCCTTGGTCGCATCCAGTCCGGGTCAGGGACATTCATCGCCTTTGCCACCCAGCCTGACGCGGTGGCCGCTGATGGTGGCGGCCGGAATTCGCCTTTCACGACAGCGCTGCTCTCGCATATCGCGACGCCCGGTCAGTCGATCTCCGACATGATGATCGAAGTGCGCAACGACGTCATCGCCACCACCAACGGAGCGCAGGTGCCGTGGGATTCCTCTTCCCTGACAGGCCGCTTCTCGTTTGCGCCGGGGTCAACTTCCACCGCGCAGGCCGCCGAGACGCCGGCGTCCGCAATGATCGAAAAGGACGCCTATGACCAGGCAGTCGCGGTCGGAAGCTGCGGCGCGTACGAGGCCTTCCAGCGCCGTTTTCCCGACAGCTTCTATGCCGAGCTTGCAAAGGAGCGGGCCGTGACGGCGTGCGCCGCACCTTCGCAATCGACCTCGGAAACAGTCGCAATGAACGCACCTGCGTCGCGTGCGATCGAAAAGACCGGTGACTGCGAAACCGGGCCGTTCGAGGTGGACTACTGCGTGAGTTCCTTCCTCAAGTCGATCAAGAACAACCACTACAATCCCGGCATGATGTTCGACGGCACGCGCGAAACCGCATGGGTCGAAGGCAAGGACGGCGACGGCACCGGCGAGACGCTCACCCTGCATTTCGGCCATGAGCGGTCGCTTGCCGGCTTCGAGATCATCAACGGTTACGACAAGGACCAGCGCACATGGTCCAACAATTCGCGCGCGCGGATGCTGGAGGCTTCGGCCGAGAACAGCCCGCCGATGTCGATTGAACTGCGCAATGTGCGTGGCTCGCGTCGCGTCGATTTCGACCCGCCGCTGAAGACCTCGTATCTGAGGCTGGAGATAAGCGAGGTCTATCCGGGTGAGAAGTACAGCGACCTGGCGATCAGCGAGCTCTATCCGATCTTCGCGGACTGACTCAGTTCGTGACGGGAAAGTCGAAATAGCGCTTCGGGAACGGCTCGCCATTCAACGTGAAATGCCACCATTCCTTGCTGTAGTTGCGGAAGCCCGCCGCCGACATCGCGTCAACGAGACGCTTGCGGTTGGCGACGGCGGCAGGCGGAAGCGGCGAATAGGCCGTCGTGCTTTTCGGGTCGAGGCAATCGAAGCCGGTGGCGAAGTCGAGCGTTGCCGCTTTTTGTGCCCCGCAAGCCGGCTCTTTCGCGGGGCCTGTGGGCGTGACGGGTGCGATGGCGAGGTCCACCGTCGAGCCGCGCGAATGGCCGGAACGGCTTGCTATATAGCCCTGCCTGATGAGATTCCGGCGCTGGACGTTCGGATGCCAGCGCGGGTCTTTCTGCCTCGACTTTCCGACCCATGCCGCGAAATCCTTCACGGCGCGGTCGGGCCGATAGCAGTCGAATACGACAAGCGTCAGTCCGTTGGGGACGAGCCCCTTCTGCGCCTTTGACAGAGCCTCCGCAGCTTTTTTCGTCAGGATGCAGGCTGGCGCTTCGTAACCTTTCGCCGGTCGGCCGAGGAAATTGTCCTTTCCCGCATAACGCATATCCTGCCGGATCGTCGGATCGATATCGGCAAGGCGCACGAAGCCGGCAGGGAGGTCGGCGGCAAGCGCGGGGGGAGGGAAAAGCAGGAGCATGGACGAGGCGAGCGCTTTAAGGCGCCCCCCTCTGGCCTGCCGGCTATCTCCCCCACAAGGGGGGAGATTAGCAGCTTCAGCCGTATCGTCACTCAGTCGACGTTTCAAATTTGCGAAAGCATTGGTGACGAGTGATCTCCCCCTGGTGGGGGAGATGGCCGGCAGGCCAGAGGGGGGCGTGAAGGGCCATAAAGGGTGCCGTTAGCTTCCCTCACTCGACGAAAACCTTAACGCTCGTCGCGCGGCCAGCGGCGTCGATGACGGTCAGCGTCGAATAGCCGACGCCGTCCGGCTTCCATGTTGCCTCCCTGCGCCGTTCGATGTCGGTCAGCGGTTTGCCGTTGGCGAGCCAGCGGAAGGGCGCACGGCCGCCCTGCAACTTCAGCACCAGCGGAGCCGCCTCTGCGCCCGATGCGCCGAGCTCGACGCGCGCGCCATCGGGCGGGAAAACGATGCGGGGTGCGGGTTCGACGACCGATTTCGCGGAAGCCACAAGCTCGCCCTGCGCGGAGATGAACCGCTCCAGCGTCACCGGCAGGTCGCCGGCGGCGGGCCGGAATGCGCCGGCCGGCGGGCGGCGGAACGGTGTTGTCGCGAGACCGGACCTCACAAATCCCTCGAACAGCACTGGCGCAGCGGATTCGTAGCCGGAAATGCCGGGCACCGAACCGGAATCAGGTCGCCCGACCCAGACGCCGAGCACATGCCGTCCGTCGTAGCCGACCGACCATGCGTCGCGATTGCCGTAGGAGGTGCCCGTCTTGTAGGCGATGGCGCGCGGCGCGGCATTGAGTGGCGGCCGCACGCCTGCCAGCATGTCGGTGACCTGCCATGCCGCCTGCGGCTCCAACACCATGCCGTTCTCGAGCGGGGCAGGGGCTGCGGCCTCTGCTCCGTCGCGCAGCACCTTCGCCTTCCCGCCATTGGAAAGGCCCGTGTAGAGCTGCACGAGGTCGCGCAGGGTGACGCCGACACCGCCCAATCCGATGGCAAGGCCCGGCGCTTCGCCGAGCGGCAGCGTGGGTATCACGCCGGCCTGCCGGAACCGCGAGACCATCCTTTGCGGTCCGACAGCATCGAGCAGGCGGATCGCCGGAACGTTGAGCGACAGTTGCAGCGCCTGACGGATCGTGACGTCGCCCTGATAGGTCATATCGAAGTTCTTCGGCCGATAGCCCGCGAAGTCGGCCGGTCTATCCTCGATGATCGTCTCCTGCGCGATCAGCCCTTCCTCGATCGCCAGCCCGTAGATAAAGGGTTTCAGCGTCGATCCCGGCGAGCGCAGTGTGCGTGTCATGTCGATCCAGCCCGAGCGGCTGGCGTCGAAATAGTTGGCCGAGCCGACCTCGCCGAGGATTTCGCCGGTCATCGCGTCGGCGAGCACCATGGCGACGGAAACGTGCGGACCGACCTTGCGTGCCGCTTCGATCGCGACGGCCTCCAGCCCCTCCTGCACGCTCTTGCGGATGGTGAGCTGGCGGCGCGTTTCGCCTGGCCTGTTGCGTAGGGCGGCATCCGCAGCGTGGGCGGCAAGGGACGGCAATGCAAGCCGTTTGCCCGAAACATCGTCCAACGCTGCGCGGGCGGCCTCGGTCTCGCCGAGCAGACCGGCGTTTACCATGCGGGTGAGCACGCGGTCGCGTGCCGTGCGGGCGCCTGCCGGGTTGCGGTCGGGACGGCGCAGTTCCGGCAATTGCGGCAGCGCGACGAGCAGCGCCGCTTCGGAGACGCCGAGGCGCTTGGGCTCCTTGCCGAACCATGCCAGCGATGCCGCCCGTATGCCCTCCAGGTTGCCGCCATAAGGCGCGAGCGTCAGGTAGCGCTCGAGGATTTCCTGTTTCGACAGACGCCGCTCGATCTGGATGGCGCGGAACATCTGGCGGATTTTCTGGCCGAAGCTGCGATTTTCGCGCGGCTCCAGCAGCCGTGCAAGCTGCATCGACAGCGTCGAGCCGCCCGAGACGATGCGGCCGTTCGAGGCGAACTGCATAGCAGCGCGGCCGAGCGCGATGACGTCAACGCCCGCGTGCTCCTGAAAACGCTTGTCCTCGTAGGCGACAAGCATCTTTACGAATTGCGGGTCGATCTGATCGAGCGTGGTGGCGAGCCGCCAGCGCCCGTCAGGCGTCGCATAGGCACGCAGCAATGCGCCGTCCCGGTCGACCACTTCCGGGGAAACCGCGAGTTGCGCGGGCAGGGGCGGCGGGAAAGCGCGGTCGAGTGTTTCGAACGCAGCCCAGCCGACGCCAGCCAGCACGACCGTCGACGCAATGGCTACGGCAGAGCGCCGTAGCCATGTTTTCGACAGCATAGTGGCCGTTGTCACGGCGCCTTGACCTCCATCATGCCGGTCGAGGTGCGGGCCGAATATTGCGGCCGGTACATGTCCTCGACGCCGGCGGCGGGATGGGTGAAGACGCCGGGTGTCACGGCGCGCACGACATAGGCCAGCGTCATGTTGCGGTTGCTGCCCTCGTCCTGGTTGAAGGCCGCGATGAAGCGATCGTCGCGGAACTCCAGATGCGCGGTATCCGTGCGTTCGAGCCAGCCGAAATTGGCTAGGTCGGCGCTGGAGACGAGACGCGGATTGTCGATCTCGAAGCCGCCCGGCAGCAGGTCGTTGACCAACACCCGCGAGGCCCAGCTGTTTGCCTCCGTGATGCGCAGCACGACCACGAAACGCTCGTTCTGCGCGACCTCGGTGACGTTGGCCTCGCTGCCGTCCATTCGGTAGTAGGTGCGCGAGATCGTGAAGCCATCGCCGCCAGCGGGCAGGGGCTGCGCCGGAGCCGCGACCGTGGTGACGACCGCCTGGATCGGAGACTTGCCAGAATTGCCGATGACGATCGGATCGGCCAGCAGTTCCTCGCCGGTCACTGTCCGCGCGTACGCACCGGTGTAAGGCGCCCCGTTGACCGTGAGTTCCAGCGCCGCGTTGCCGGCCTGCAGCGCACGCGCGGCAAGCAGCATCCAGGCTTCGTCCTGCGTGCTGGTCCAGCGCGTTGCGTCGCGTTCGTTGGTCACAAGCTTGATCAGGGCCGGGACCACGGTCGGGATCGGCTTGCTTTCCGCTGCTAGCGCCAGCATGGCCGCGCCGTCGCGGAGCCTGGAGCCATAATCAGAGCGGTTCCAGTCATGCTCCGGCGTGTCGTTGGCGAGTTGAAGCGCGGCCTGGAAGGCTGCCTCGGAACGCTGCGCGTCGCCATAGAGGGCGAGGCTCGCCGCGAGTTGCGCGACCGCCATCGGGCTGGAGAACGCCTCCAGCTTGGTGTCGGCGTAGTAGCGCAAGTCGCCGACGGAGGCGCGCTTGTTGCGGGCGAGCACGTAGAGCGCATAGGCGATCTCCGAGCCGCGATCCTCCAGATCGACATCGTAGGACAGCGAATTCTGGAGATTGGAAAGCGCCTGGCTCATGCTCTGGGCTGGGACATCGTAGCCTTTCTCGCGCGCTCGGGTCAGGAAGTCCGACACGTAGGCGTCGAGCCACAGATCGCCGGAGCCCGGGCCCCACAGGCCGAAGCTGCCCGACGAGGACTGGTAGTTGAGCACGCGCCAGATAGCGTCCTGAATGCGCTCCTTCAGTTCGGGTTCGTCCTTCATGCCCGCGCCTGTGGCAAGTTCGCTGACATAGAGCAGCGGAAGCGCCCGGCTGGTGGTCTGCTCGGCGCAGCCGTAGGGATATCTGTCGAGCGTCATCAGCAGCGACGGCACGTCGAACGCAGCCGATTGCGATACGCCAACGCTGACAGTTGCGCCCTCCAGCAGGCTCGCCGCCAAAAGCTCGCGATCGACGCGCAGGCTCGAGCCGTTCGGCCCGAGATCGACAACCATGCGTGTCGTCACTGGCGTCGCCGCCGGACGGACCGGGATCGACAGCACCTGCTCGACTTCAAGCCCATCGGCATGAGCCAGCCGGACTGTCAGGCCACCGCTGCCGACCGTGTCGGCCGTCAGGGGGACGGTCATGGTGACGCGCTTGCCGCCGGCAAGCGTCAACTTGTCGGGCATCGCGCCGACGGTGATTGGACCGTTCGTGTCGATGGCCAGCGAGTAGTCGCCGTCAGGGCCGTCCGTGTTCGCCACGTCGAGCCTGATCGTAGCCTGGTCGCCCGGTGCGAGGAAGCGCGGGATGGCCGCCGTGACGACGACGGGATCGCGCACGATCACGTCCTGCACGGCATGGCCGACCGCTTCCTTCGTCCAGGCGACGGTCATGATACGAACCGTGCCGTTGAACTGCGGGATGTCGAAGGCCACGATCGCCTTGCCGTCCGCATCAAGCCGGACGGGACCGGAGAAGAATGCGACGAGCTTTTCGACGGGCGGGCTGCCCTGCGCGACGAGGCCTGCGCCGTCGCCGCCGGTGCGGATGCGACCGGTCACGCCGAGCGAACCATCGATCAGGCGGCCGTACAGATCGCGCAGCTCAAGCCCGAGCTGTCGCTGCCCGAAGAACCAGCTCTCGGGATCGGGAGCCTGATAGCGTGTCAGGTTGAGGATGCCGACATCGACGGCCGCGACCATGACGTAGGCGTCGCTGCCCGGCGCAGCCCCGGTCACCGACACGGGTATGGCCAGCGTCGAGCGCGGCGTAGACTTTTCAGGCGCTTCCGTCGTTACCGAGAGTTTGCGCTGTCCGGGATCGACCTTCAGCCATTTGACGCCGATGGCGCGCGCCGGCATGCGCGATTCCTGCGCTTCGCCGGGCCTGAACAGCGTCGCCGTGACGTATGCGCCCGCGCCCCAGTCCGTACCGACCGGGATATCGACTGTTGAGCCGCCTGCGGGAACGGTCGCAGAGACGGTCCGGATCAGCTTTTCCGAGCCTATGGCAACCAGAAGTTCGCCCGCGAAACGCGGCGAGATCTTCAGCTTGGCCACTTCGCCCGGAACATAGCTTTCCTTGTCGAGCGCGATCTCCAGCCCGTCGGGCGTTTCGGTCGAGCTTGCGGTGACGAACCAGCCGGCGTCGAATTCATAGCTGGTAACAGGCCCGTCAGGATCCGGCGTTTCGATTTCGAGGCGATAGCGCCCCCAGTCGACGGCCTGCGAGATCGAAACCTCACTGTCGGCGGCGATGTCGATCGTGCCGTTGGCGACCGCTTCCGTGTAGGTCACGGGCTCATAGTTCCAGTAATTCCCGGAACGATACCACTGGTAGTTCCGCTCGATCTTCACCAGTTTCCAGAGTGCGCCGGGGACAGCCTTGCGCATGCCGGAGGCATCGGCTGCGATCAGCGAGAATTTCGCCGTACCGCCCTGCGGAACCTCATCGCCGGCGAAATCCGGCCGAATGCCGATCATGTCGGCAGTTGGCCGTATGGCGATGTCGAGCGACCGTTCGACAGCCCGGCCGCCAGCTTCGCGCATGCGCAGCGTGACTGCGGCATTCACCAGACGCGTCGTCGACGGAAGCTGGTCGACACTGACCGGGAAATTGGCCTTTCCGTCATCACCGATGAAGGGGAGGCCGACCAGCGGGGTGCGGTTGGCCTCGACATCCTGCTCGTCGGCGAGCCCGAACCAGTAGCCTTTGAAGGCATCCCACTGGCGCTTTGTGCTCAGCGTCAGTTCGCCTTCCAGTGCAAGGCCCGCGGCAGGCGCACCGTAAAGGAAGCGCCCATCGACCGTGATGTTGACCTGCTCGCCCTGTGCGATTTCCTGCTTGTCGGAGGTCATGTCGAATTCGATGCGATCCGGCACGAAATCCTCGACCAGGAAACTCTGGCTGGTGATCGGAGCTTCTTTAGGGTCTGTGTAGATCGAGACTGTCCACGTTCCGCGCATCGCGGCTGTCGAGAGTCCGAGATCGACCGAATGGCCGCCCGCTGCCGCTCCGTCCGAGACGAGGCGACGGTCCTCGACGCCGTCGGGACGGCTGAAGATGAAGGTCAACGGCAGGTTCTCGACCGCGATGGCGTTGTCGTTGCGCGCCAAGGCAGCGACATGCACGGTCTCGCCGGCGCGATAGATGCCGCGCTCGGTCCAGGCATAGATGTCGAGAGCGCCCGGTGCCGCGCGCCCGGTGACGCCACGGTCGGACAAGTCAAAACCAGCCTTCGTCATGTCGAGGAAGACGAAATCCTGATCGCCGTTCGAGGCCATCAGAACGGCAGGCGCCATGCCGCCTTCGCCGCGCGTCAGTCCGGGGTTGAGCGTTGCGCGGCCCTCTGCGTCTGTCGTCGCCGTGCCGAGGACCTCGTTGTTGCGGGCGAGAAGCGTCAGTTCGGTGTTGGCGATGGGCTTGGCCGTGCCGAGCGAGCGCGCGAAGACATTGAGGCCGTCCTGCCCGGTATAGGTCGAGAGGCCGATATCGGAGACGACGAACCACTGCGTGGCAAGGGGAAGCCATGAATCGATGCGGGCATCCTTGGGCTGGGCTGTCAGCACATAGACGCCGGGCTTGCGGTCGGGCAACGCCTCGTCGACCGGGAAACTGGTCGTGATTTCCTTATTCAACTCGTTGGCGATCACCAGCTCGCCTTCCCAGACGGGCGATCCGAGCTGCGAGGCCACGGTATCGAGATCGTAGCTGTCGAGCTGGCGCAGGAACTGGTAGCCGGAAAGCAGTTGCGCCAGCGAGCGGTCGCCGACGCGGTAGAGATTGATCTTGGCCACGTCCGCATTGACCGTCACGACCGGGATACCCCGTCGCGCGGTGGAGGGCAGCACGAAGGCATCGCCGGTGAAGCGCGCCGTTGGCGAGCGGTCCTGCACATAGACAGACAGCAGCACAGGGCTTTCCAGCACTTCGCCGATCGCGGCCGGCAGGCCGGGGCGGAAAGCTATACGATACTGGCGGCCGTGCTCCAGACCCTCGACGCAAATCTGACGTCCCTGAGCCTCGATGCCCTTTGGCGCGGCCTCGTCCACCGTCACGAAAGGAGCGTAGTCGACGCCGGCCTTGACCAGATCCTCGGAAAACTGGGCGCAGACGCGCGGCGAGGCCGTATCCGCCTCGACCGTATGCTGGATGACGCGGAAACCCTTGCGCGCCTTGAGATCCTCGTATTCGGCGCGGATTTCGGCTGAATTCACCAGTGCCAGGCTGGCTTCATAGGCTTGCAGGGCAGGCCGGAACATGTCGCGGTTGTCCAGCGCTACGGCAAGGACCGCAAGGGATTCGGCCCGGGTCGAGGCCGCACGGGAAACCAGATAGGCGTTGTAGGCGGCCGAGCTCGCGTCGGTCTTCAGCGTCGCTGTTTCCTGATAGGTGGCGCCCTTCACGGCCAGCAAGGCGCGCGCGAGCCTCGTCCAGAGGGCGCTGTCGTCAGGGGCGATGGCTACAGCGGTAGTGAATGCCTGAACCGACGCCCGCGGATCGCCCATTCTGAGCGAAGTGTCACCAGCCTCCGTCAGGGACGACAGCCCCTTGTCTCCGACCGCCACGCTGCCGTTGGTAAGGCGCGTGCGCTGGGAAGAGGCTTCGGTGGCCATCCAGGCGGGGAAGAACGAAAGCGCAGGCGGAGCGCCTATGTCTGGTTCGCCGCTGATCGGCACGATCTTGCCGGCCACCGCGCCGTTGAAGGGCTTCACCGTCGCGAAATCCGACTTCATGAAGCACCACTTCGCCTTGGTGTTGTATGTGAAGGCGCGGCACTGGCTATCGCCGAGGCAGGACGTCTTGCACTGGTCGAGCGTGACATTCTGCTCCGAGCGCAAGTCGAAGCCGAAATAGTCGGAATTTTCCGATGTCACCACCTGCCGGGCCGGCTGGGCGCCTGCCGCGGTTATGAAAGCGAGAAAAACAAGAGCAAGGACCGAAAGAACGCGTGCATGCATTCCGCATCTCCCCCAAAAATAGCGCCATCTGGCAGCCGCCAACGCGCTACTGGGCAGGTAACCGCCTGCCACGGTTTGCGCATGCCGCCCGGCATGCTATGTCGCCAGCTCACGCCGTCGAAACAGACACTTAACAGCGGCTGGTGGCCGACTGCAATTTCTGACACATCGATTGTGGCCCCTTTACGAGTGTTTCAAAACTTCATTCCAATTTTAGTTTTGCGGACTAGTTTGGAGGAAATGACGGTCCGGTTTGCCAAGCATGTTTGGGAAAGATCGGCAGGCCGCCGCCGGCGCGCCCTGCTCTTTTCGCTATTGGCGGGCACTGCCGTGATGACGCATGCGCCCACCGCCAGCGCGTTCGAGCTCTTCGGCATCAGGCTTTTTGGGTCAGCGAATGACGAGGACGCTGATATCGTCGACCCTCTCGCTTATACGGTGACGCTGACGGTGGAAGGCGACGACGAGAGGCTTCGGCGCACTCTCGAGCGGGCATCAGCGCTCGTTCAGGACGCCAAGCGTCCCGTTTCTGGTTCGCTCGGCCTGCTCGCCAAGGCCAGATCGGACTGGGAGCAGCTTGTTGCGGCGCTGTTTGCAGAGGCACGATACGACGGCGTCGTGAATGTGATGATCGCCGGCCAACCGTTGGAGTCGATCGAACCTGACGCCGAATTTGGCGCCGGCCCCGTACCGGTGACGATCACCATCGATCCCGGTCAGGTCTATACCCTGGGCGACATCGAACTGAGAGGCGATGCATCAAACCTCACCGGGGCCGAGTTTGGCCTGCTGTCTGGTGGAAACGCTGCCTCCCGCGCAGTCCTCAGGGCAGAGGCCGATGTCGTGAGGCGGCTGAAGGATGAGGGCCGACCACTGGCGACCGTCACCGGCCGCGAGATCGTGGCTGATCATGACACGGTGACGCTCGACGTGGACCTGGATGTATCGGCCGGGCCGATAGCTGCCTACGGTCCCACAACGGTCACCGGCACCGAGTCCATGAATCCCGACTTCGTTGCCTATGTCACCGGGCTGCGGCAGGGGCAGACCTATTCCCCTCGGGAGATCGAGGATGCCCGCAACCGGCTTCTGGCGCTCGGCGTGTTTTCCAGCGTCACGATCCGCGAGGGAGAGGCGCTGGACGCCAACGGCCAGCTCCCGATCGAGGTCCAGGTCAGCGAACGCAAGCTGCGCTATTACGGTTTCGGCGCGACGGTCTCGAACACCGACGGCCTGGGCATCGAAGGCTATTGGGGCCACCGCAATCTTTTCGGCAACGCCGAAACGCTGCGCGTCCAGGGGTCGATCGGGCAGATCGGCGAGGAGGACATCCAGGATTTCGACCAGTTGAACTACAACGCGTCTATCCTGTTCGAAAAACCCGGCGTCATTGGCCCGGATTCCAAATTCTATTCACGCTTCAGCACGGTTTACGAGCATCCAGATGCCTATGACCGCTTTGCGGTCCAGGGGGCAGCCGGACTGGCCTACCAGTTCACCCGTACCCAAAGCGCTTCTGCGGAACTCTCCGTCGAATACGAGGATGTCGAGGATTACTTCAATCCCGACGGCGAGCGCCATCTTCTGGTCAGCTTGCCCACGCAATATGTCTTCGACAATCGCGACAACAAGCTCGACCCGAAGCGCGGGTTCCGGGCGCTTGCGTTCGCGGCACCTGCGCATGATTTCCTCACCGGCGCGACTTTCGTGAAGGTGCGGGGGGAGCTTTCCGCCTACCAGGCGGTTGACGACGCCCAGCGCTTCGTCCTCGCAGGGCGCGTGGCGACTGGGTCCATCATGGGGGCTGAAATTCAGGAAGTGCCGGCGGACAAGCGCTTCTACGCAGGCGGCGGCGGGTCGGTGCGCGGCTACAACTATCAGGGCATCGGTCCCAAGGACCCGGAGGGCAATCCCATCGGCGGTCTTTCCTACATGGAGCTTTCGGGCGAATTGCGCATACAGGTCACCGAGACCATTGGCATCGTGCCGTTCCTCGATGCTGGCACGGTTTCGGAAGGCGAATTCCTGGAATCGGCGCGTTTCCAGATGGGCGCAGGCGTCGGCCTGCGATACCTGACGCCATTTGGACCACTGCGCATCGACGCGGCCGTACCGCTCAATCGCGACCCGGGTGACCCAAGCTTCGCCATCTACGCCGGCGTCGGGCAGGCCTTCTAGATGCGCTGGCTCAAGGTCATATTGCGCATCGTCCGCTACGGGATTTACGGCGCGCTTGCGCTGGCGATCGGAGCCATCGCCGTTCTCACCCTCACCGAGAGAGGCCGCGAAACGCTTGCCGGCTTGGTCTCGGATTTCGCTTCCTCGCCGGGGCAGGTTGTCCGAATTTCCGGACTGGATGGTATCTGGTCGGGCAAGCTGCGGATGAAAAGCCTGGTCTTGGAGGACGCTGACGGTCCGTGGCTGGTAGCGCGCAACGTGGCGGTCGACTGGTCGCCCTTTGCGCTCATCAGGAAGACGTTCCAGGCCGACCTCGTTTCTGCCGAGCGTATCGAAGTTGCCCGTACGCCCAAGCCGGCTAGCCTGCCGAAGGAGCAGCAGGGTTCGTTCTCGCTGCCCGTCTCGCTCGATGTGAAGCGGATCGATCTGCCTGACATTGCGCTCGGCCCCGCGCTGGCTGGAGGCGTGGCATCGGTGGCTGCAAACGGCTCGGCGCTGGCCGACAGATCTCCGCTGCGGATCGTGTCCAAGCTCAATGTGGCCCGCAGCGACGGGCGGCCTGGCTCGATTGACGGCTCGATCGACTTTGCGCCCGCAGACAATGTGATCAATCTCGACATACGCGCTTCAGAGCCGCAGGGCGGCATCATCGCAAACCTGCTCCAGTTGCCCGGCGAGCCGCCGGTGGAGATCAACGTCTCGGGCAGCGGCCCTGCCGCCAACTGGCAGGGCCGCGGAACTTTCGCCGTCGACGGGACCGTGATTACCCGTGTCGATGCGCGTCACCAGTTCACCGATCGGGGCAGCGCCGTCGAAGTCACGGGCGAGGGGGAATTCGAGCGTTTCATGCCTGAACGCCTGCGGCCGCTGCTTGTAGGACGCGCCAGCTTCGATGTCGCCGGCACTCTGACCGAGGCAGGCGGGGTGGAGATCACGCGAGGCCAGATCGAAAGTGACGCGGCGACGGCGTCGGCATCCGGCACGCTGGACCCCGAGGCTGCCAGCGACTTCCTGCTGCAGGTCGAGGCAAAGGAAAACGGCATTCCGCTATCCTTCGGCACCGAAGACAGCCCGATCGACATTGTCGTCCGGCAAGCTTCGATCCGTGCGCTTGGCGACGGGCGGGAACCCAACTTGGACATCGTGGCCGCTTTACCGACGGTCAAGACCAACGACGTGGAGTTGCGCGACCTCGCCATCGCGCTTCACTCGGATGCCTTCAACGTCAAGGCTCGCACCGGCCCGGTGACAGGCACGGCCACGGCTGCTGCCCTCATTATCGACAACCCGACGATCGCACCGCTGGTTGCGGGCAAGATCAGTGCCGGGCTTGCCGGCACGCTTAGCACGGAATCCCTGACCGTTACCGACGGCAATCTCGCGAGCGACGCCCTGACCGGCAAGTTTACCGGCGGCGTGTCGCTCGCCGACGGCTCCGTCACGGTGCAGATCAATGCCGATGTCGCCTCGTCGGCGCTGCCCCTTTCCGTGCGTCCGGTGCTGGCGGAGCGCGTGCAACTGGACGCTTCGATTTCCCGTGACCATGAAGGGTTGGTTTCGGCGGATCCATTCTCGATGTCGTCCGGCGAACTGTCGGCGTCCGGCCGCATCCGCACCGCCAACCAGGAGATCGATGCCGACCTGACTGGCCGGCTTGGCAATGTCGGTCTGCTCGCGTCGGGTGCGACAGGTGCCGTCGATCTGGCCATGACCGCCAAGGGGGACTTGCTGAAGCCGGATGTTTCGCTGACCGTCACCAGCGACCGCATCAAGGCCGCTGGTCGAGAGATCACCGCCCTCAAGCTGGTCGCGACCGGACAGGCCGACATCGACAACCCGGCTGCCGATGTTCAACTGACCGGAGCCGTCGGCGGCGAGCCGTTGGAGGGGCGGGCGACGTTGTCTACGGCCGGCGGCCGGCGCGAGGTAAAGGGCCTCAACCTTTCGCTCGGACAGAACCGCATCGCCGGCGATCTTGTGCTCGATGACAAATTCCTGCCGCTCGGCACGGTCAATTTCCAGCTTCCGGATGTCGGTGCGCTCGCTGCGCTTGCCCTGGAGACCGTGCGGGGCGACCTGAATGGGACCATCAGTTTCACCGATCAGGCCGGCAAGCCGCAACTGGCACTGAATGCCACGACGAGATCGCTTGCGCGAGGCGATGTCACGGCGACCGGCGTGATGATCAACGCCACCGTCAGCGACTATGTTTCCGCGCCGTCCGTGTCGGGGCGTGTGCAGGCGGCGGCGGTCACGTCAGGCGACACGGTGGTAAGCGCTGTCGATGTAACCCTGACGCCGCAGCAGGGGTGGACCGGGTTCGACGGCGGCGGGACGGTTTCAGATATACCGGTGCGTGCTGCCGGTCGCGTGCAGGTGGCGAACGGCCGGACCATGGTCGAGCTGGCTTCAGGTAACGCCACCATAAGGGGTGTGCAGGCAAAACTGGCGGCTCCTACAAAAGTTGTCGTGGCCAATGGCGTCACTACGCTCGACCGCGTGACGCTCGATCTTGGGGGCGGCGGCAGAGTGGTCGTGTCGGGCACAGCCGGGTCGACGCTCGATCTCAACGCAACGCTGGCTTCCGTTCCGGCTTCGATCGCCAACCAGTTTGCGCCGGGCCTTGACGCTGCCGGCACCATTACCGGAACGGCTCGTGTAACCGGCGCTGCAGCCAACCCCGCGGTTCGCTACGCGCTCGATTGGCAGGGAGCCCAGACGGCGCAGACGCGCGGGGCCGGCCTCGGGGCCTTCACTGTGGGGTCCACTGGCGATTTTGCAGGCGGCCGTCTCAGCTTCCAGGCGAATGCATCAGGCGCTGCCGGTCTCGCACTGCGAGGCGGCGGAACCGTCGACACGCGCTCCAATGCATTGTCGCTGGACTTTACCGGCGGCGTCCCTTTCGCGATCCTGCAGCCTCGTCTGGCGGCGTCCGGCCTGTCCTTGACCGGTTCGTCGAACGTCAATCTCCAGGTCCGTGGTACCACCGCTTCGCCTGTCATCGGCGGTTCGCTAACTGCGTCGGGAGCGCGGTTCGTCGCCGCTTCCTCTGGCATCGCCATCAATGACATCCGCGCCGACATCGCGATGGCGAACGGTGTGGCGACCATCCGCACGCTGACCGGCAACCTGTCCACCGGCGGCGCGATCTCGGGATCGGGCACGGTCGGCATCAATGCCGGAAGCGGGTTTCCGGCCGACATACGATTGCGGATCAACAACGGTCGCTACACTGACGGGCGCATCGTAACCACCACCATGAACGGTGATCTGGCGATCCGGGGTTCCCTCGTCTCCCAGCCGGTGCTGTCCGGTACGGTTGATCTCGAGCGTACGGTGATCACCGTTCCCAACCAACTGCCGACCTCGCTTGCCGAGTTGAATGTCCAGCATAGGAACGCGCCGCCCGCGGTCATCGCGCAGGAACTCGCGCTCAATCCCCCGTCGGCCAATGCCTCGGGCTCAGGGGCGTTGCTGCTGGACGTCACCATCAACGCCAACAACCAGATATTCGTCACCGGCCGTGGCCTTGACGCTGAACTCGGCGGCAGTCTGCGTCTGACAGGTTCGACGGCGTCGCCACAAGCGTTGGGCGACTTCGAGTTGAGGCGCGGACGTCTGTCGATCATTGGCCGCAGGCTTACGTTCACGCGTGGCACGATCAATTTCTCGGGGTCGCTGGTGCCAAACCTCGACCTCGCAGCCGACTCCGATGTCGGCAGCACGCGGGTGACGATTACCGTCAGTGGCCCGGCCGACAATCTGCGTTTCGACTTTACCTCGGTCCCGGCGCTGCCTCAGGACGAGGTTCTTGCGCGCCTGATCTTCGGACGCTCGCTGTCAAACCTGTCGCCGCTCCAGATCGCCCAGCTTGCCGATGCGGCTGCGTCGCTTGCTGGCGGTGGCAGCACATCGCTGCTGCAATCGCTTCGAAGCCAACTCGGTATCGACGATCTCGACATCCAGACCAACGACGATGGGAGCACGTCGGTTTCGGCTGGAAAATACCTCAACGACCGTACCTATTTTTCGCTTGAACAAGGCGGAAAGGCCGGATCCGGCAAAGCCAAGATCGACCTGGACATCGGCAGGGGCATAACGCTGCGCGGAGAGGCAGGTGACGGCGGGCAGGCAAAAGGCGGCATTTTCTTCGAGCGCGAATACTAGCCGTCGCCGTTGGCTCGGCGGCAGGATTGCGCGAGCGTCGTGGCCCACATTTGTCAGCGCGCTGGTGCTGTCGTCCTTTGCCTCAAGCCATACTGTTCGACATGCGAGCATCCGAGAGAAATCTCGGACACTAACATTTTTGCGTCAAGTTTGTCGCATTCGCGCATACCGGCTGTCTCCCAAAGTTGCACATTTGTTGAAGGGTTCCGTCCGCCGCTTTTTTGACATTGTGGGCTGGATGCGGAATTGTAATCGGCAGAAAGCCAACAATGGGAGTTCGTCATGACTGTCTACAAGAACAACGGAGATCGTGTTCCAGACCATATCCGGAAGATGGCCGAGAGCGCCAAGTCCGGTGAGGTGGACCGGCGCGAGTTCCTCGCGATGGCGAGCGTCTTTGGCGCCTCGACCGCAATGGCATATGGCATGATAGGGCTTGCCGCGCCGACACCGGCGCTGGCGCAGGAAACCCCAAAGGTTGGTGGTGTTCTGAAGGTTGCCATGTGGATCAAGGATCCCAAGGACCCGCGCACGGCCGACTGGTCCGAGATCGCAAACGCCGAGCGCCAGGCGATCGAGCCGTTGGTCAAGTATACCAAGGACTACACCTTTGAGCCCTATTTGCTCGAAGGCTGGGAAGTGAATGACGACGCAACCGAATATACGCTCAAGGTTCGCCCTGGCGTGACCTGGAACAACGGCGACACGTTCAACGCCGACGACGTTATCTTCAACTTCACCCGTTGGGCCGACAAGAGCGCCGAAGGCAACTCCATGCCTGGTCGTCTTGGCACGATCGTCGACGAGGCGAGCGGCAAAATCCGCGATGGCGCGGTCACGAAGGTCGATGACAACACCGTCAAGATCGTGCTGACAAAACCCGATATCGCGCTGATCCCGAGCCTGTGCGACTACCCAGCCCTCGTGGTTCATCGCACCTTTGACGAAACCGGCGCCAATTTCGCCAAGAACGCCATCGGCACAGGTCCGTTCGAGCTCGTTTCCTACGACGTCGGCCAGAAGGTGGTCTACAAGCGTCGTGAGGACGGCAAGTGGTGGAATGGCGAGGTCTATCTCGATGGCGTCGAGTTCATCGACTACGGAACCGATCCGTCCGCGATGGTCTCGGCCTTCGAGGCGGGTGAGGTCCATACCAATCACGAGACCTCGGCCGATTATGTGACGATCCTGGAAGGGGTCGGTGCGATCACCTCCGAGGCGGTGACCGCGTCGACCATCGTTGCGCGCACCAACGTTGCGAACAAGCCCTACGACGACCAGAAGGTGCGCAACGCGCTTCAGCTTGCCGTCGACAACGCGGTCGTCCTGCAACTCGGCTACGGCAATGCCGGCGAACCGGCTGAAAATCACCACGTCGCTCCTATTCATCCGGAATACGTGGCGCTGCCGAAGATCGCGCGCGACCCTGCGAAGGCCAAGGCACTCATGGCCGAAGCCGGGCAGGCCGACTTCGAGCACGAGCTCATCACCGTGGACGAAGACTGGCACAAGAACACCGGTGACGCGATCGCCGCACAGTTGCGCGACGCCGGCATCAAGGTGAAGCGTACGGTGCTGCCGGGCTCCACGTTCTGGAACGACTGGACGAAGTATCCTTACTCGATGACCAACTGGAACATGCGCCCTCTGGGCATCCAGGTGGTCGCCATCGCCTACCGCACCGGCGAGGCCTGGAACGAGGCGGCGTATTCGAATCCGGACCTCGACGCCAAGATCGGCGAGGCGCTTTCGATCGCCGACGCCGAGAAGCGCAAGGTGGTGATGAAGGATGTCGAGGAGATCCTCCAGAGCTCGGGCATCATCATCCAGCCTTACTGGCGCAAGCTCTACAACCACTCCATGCCTGTGGTTAAGAACCACGGCATGCACCCCACCTTCGAACACGACTTCGGCAAGGTGTGGCTCGGCGAGAGTTGATCGCTATGTCATCGGAGAGGGGCTCGCCCCTCTCCTTTCTTAAAATGAAAACTGGGCGCTTCTAACCCCAACCCGTCCAGGCAGGGGGCGAGCATGCTTGCATTCATTTTGCGGCGACTGGGCACGATGGTCCTGACCATGCTGTGCCTGACCATGGTGGTTTTCTACATGGTCAATCTGGAGCCGAACCTCCGGAAGCTTTCAATCAGCCAGCTCGACATGCGCTCGTCGGACGAGCACATCGAACAGTGGCTGGTCAAAAACGGCTTCCGCGAGAACTTCTTCGTCCGCTACGGTCAATGGCTTGGCGTCGTCAAGCGGGTGCCTGTCATCAATCCGGAAACCGGACAGGCGGAGATGCGCTTCAAGGCGTGCCCGCAGCCCAACGAACCTTACTTCGGGGGCATTCTGCAGGGCGAATTTGGCTGTTCCACCAAGTTCAAGGTGCCCGTCGAAAACAAGTTGTGGCCGGCACTTGGCGCCACCGGAATCCTGATGTTCTGGGTGATGGTGACGATGGTTCCCATCTCCCTTCTGATCGGGGTCTTGGCTGGCATGCGGGAGGGGTCGCGGACGGATCGGACGCTGTCGGTCGCATCGATCACCACCACCGCGACGCCTGAATATGTTTCGGGCGTCATCTTTACCGTCATCTTTGCATCCTGGCTTGGATGGCTGAACGGGTCGGCAGCTTCCGCTACCGGCCAGGGAATCACCTTCTACAATTTCACGCTGCCGGTCATGACGATGGCGATCTACGCCATCGGCTACATCGCGCGCATGACACGCGCCTCGATGGTCGAGGTGATGACGCAGCAATATATCCGCACTGCCCGATTGAAGGGGCTGAGCTTTTCGTCTGTCGTCATGAAGCACGCGCTCAGGAATGCGCTGATCGCGCCTTTCACCGTCATCATGCTGCAGTTTCCATGGCTCTTGACCGGCGTTGTCATCGTCGAGACGATGTTCCGCTACCAGGGCTTCGGGTTCACCCTCGTCGAAGCGGCAGGCAACAACGACATCGACCTGTTGCTCGCCTGCTCGCTTGTGTCGGTGTTCGTCGTCCTGTTCACGCAGCTGATCTCCGACATCGGCTACGCTTATCTCAACCCGCGCATTCGCGTCCAATAGGAGCCGCCGCGCATGCAACTCGAATATATTGGCGCCTTTCAGATTGTGCTTCGGGTTCTCGGCCATTTCTGGCCGGTCTGGCTCGCGCTCGCGCTCGTGCTGGGAGTAAGCCTGCGCTTCCGCAAGCGACTTGGGCTTTATGGAGACCTGTTCTCCACGGGCGTCGGGATCGCCGGCGTGTTCATCTGCCTGTTCTGGCTGTTCACCGCGATCTTCTCCACAATCATTGCGCCCTTCGATCCGCTGTCCCAGGTCGCAGTCATGAAGGATGCGCTGCCGGGCGCGGTCGTGCCGGACGGATCGGGCGTCTACCTGTTTGGTGGCGACAAGCTTGCGCGTGATGTGTTCAGCCGCATGGTCTACGGTAGCCGCATCGTCATGATCATCGCACCGTTTGCGACGCTCTTTGCGTTGATGGTGGGCATCACGCTTGGACTGCCGGCCGGTTACTATGGCGGCCGTATTGACAGCTTCCTGTCCTTCCTCGCCAACCTCGTCCTGGCTTTCCCGGTGATCCTGCTTTTCTATCTTCTGGTCACGCCGGAAATCCGCGAACTGTCCTTCGACAGCTGGTTCAGCCAGTTGACGGGAATAGGCGTCTCGATTCCAAGGACGCTCGCTGCGGTCTTCTTCATCTTTCCGGTCGTCTTCTTCTTTGCCCTTTTCTACACGCGCTTCAAGAAGCGGCCCGAACGCCTCTACCTCCTGCTCGGACTGACGCTCCTGATCGGTGGTTGGGTCTATCTCGGCCTCGTCTTCGATGCCGATCCGCTTGGCGTCATCCGGATCGATCCCAACGAGCTGAACATCTTCGTGGCGGTGGTGTTCGCCTCGTCGCCGGGCGTGTTCCGCATCGTTCGCGGCCTCGTCATGGACATCAAGACGCGCGACTACGTGGCGGCCGCTCAGACGCGCGGCGAGACGCCCTGGTATATCATGCTCTGGGAGGTGCTGCCCAATGCCCGCGGGCCACTGATCGTCGATGCCTGCCTGCGTATCGGGTACACCACGATCCTACTCGGCACGCTTGGCTATTTCGGATTGGGCCTCGCGCCGGAAAGCCCGGATTGGGGCACAGCCATCAAGGATTCCAGCCGCCTGCTGCGATCCTTCATCCATCCGGCGCTGCCGCCCGTCTTCGCGTTGATGAGCTTCGTGCTCGGCCTGAACCTGTTGGCTGACGCGCTGCGTGAACAATCGCTCAAAGATTGATGGAGCAACCGATGAACGAAGCCGTCAAAGCCACGAACATCGAAAACGCCCAACCGATCATCGACATCGAGAACCTGTCGATCTCGTTCTTTACCAAGCGCGGCGAGATTCCCGCCGTCATGGATTTCTCCTGCAAGGTCCTGCCCGGTGAGGCCATGGGCATCGTCGGAGAGTCCGGCTGCGGAAAGTCGACGGTCTCGCTCGGCATCATGCGGGACCTGTCGAACGTCGGCAAAATCGTCGGCGGCCGCATCCGCTTCAAGGGCAAGGACATGGGCGAGATGTCCGACGAGGAGCTGCGCTCCATCCGCGGCAACGAGATCGCCATGATCTACCAGGAGCCGATGGCCTCGCTCAATCCGGCGATGAAGATCGGGCAGCAGTTGATGGAAGTGCCGCTGCTTCACGACAAGGTGTCGAAGGAAGAGGCCTACAATCGTGCGCTGGAGATGGTGCGCTCCGTGCGTCTTCCCGACCCGGAGCGCATGATGCGTTCCTATCCGCACCAGCTTTCAGGCGGCCAGCAGCAGCGCATCGTCATCGCCATGGCGCTGTTGTCGAAGCCCGCTCTGCTGCTTCTCGACGAGCCGACGACGGCGCTCGATGTCACGGTCGAGGCCGGTATCGTGGAGTTGGTGAGGGGTCTTGGAAAAGAGTTCGGCACGTCGATGATCTTCGTGTCGCACAATCTCGGCCTGATCCTCGAAACCTGCGACAAGATCACGGTGATGTATTCCGGCGAGGCGGTCGAGACAGGCAGCATCAGGGATGTCTTCGACCGCATGCGGCATCCCTACACGCAGGGTCTGTTCCGCTCGATCCCGCTGCCCGGCGCCGACAAGAACTCCCGTCCGCTGATCGCCATTCCTGGCCAGTTGCCGCTGCCGCACGAGCGACCGAAAGGCTGCAATTTCGGCCCGCGCTGCCATCACTTCGTCGAGGGCGTGTGCAATGCCGCCGAGATCCCGATGATCCCGGTCGCGGGGCACGACAACCACTTCTCGCGCTGCGTCCGGTTCAACGAAATCGACTGGGCCGCACTTCCGGAAGGCGCCAAGGAAAAGAAAGAGCCCGTGAAACCCGGTGCGCCCGTCCTCCAGATCGACGACCTTAAGAAATACTACAAGGTCGCGGCGAACGAGATATTCGGCGGCGGCGAAGCCCGTACCGTCAAGGCGAACGAAACGATCAGCTTCGTCGCGCGGGAAAGCGAGACGGTCGCGATCGTCGGCGAATCCGGCTGCGGGAAGTCCACGCTTGCCAAGGTTCTTCTCGGTCTGGAGACGGCGTCGTCCGGAACGGTGACGCTCGGCAACAAGGATATTCAGTCGACGCCGATCGAGAACCGCGATGTCGGGACCATCTCCTCGATCCAGATGGTCTTCCAGAACCCCTTCGATACGCTGAACCCGAGCCATTCCGTCGGGTCCCAGATCATCCGGACGCTCGAAAAGTTCGGTTACGGCAAGACGGCAGGCGACCGCCACAAGCGCATGCTGGAATTGCTCGATCTGGTAAAGCTGCCGCGCGCCTTTGCCTCCCGGATGCCGCGGCAGTTGTCGGGCGGCCAGAAACAGCGCATCGGCGTGGCGCGCGCCTTTGCCGGCACCGCCAAGGTCGTGGTGGCGGACGAGCCCGTCTCCGCGCTCGACGTTTCCGTGCAGGCGGCGGTCACCGAACTGCTGATGGACATCCAGCGCACCAACAAGACGACGATGCTGTTCATCAGCCACGATCTGTCCGTTGTGCGCTACATCGCCGACCGCGTGGTCGTCATGTATCTCGGCTACATCGTGGAGCAGGGCACGACGGACCAGATTTTCTCGCCGCCCTACCATCCCTACACCGAGGCGCTGCTGTCGGCGATCCCGATTGCCGACACGTCGGTTGTCAAGAAACACATCGTGCTGGAGGGCGACATTCCCTCGGCGATGAACCCGCCGACCGGCTGTCCCTTCCAGACGCGCTGCCGCTACAAGCATCTCGTGGCCGACCGGCTTTGCGAAAAGCAGGTTCCGCCCGTGAAGGATCTTGGCGGCGGCCACATGAGCCTTTGCTGGCTGCCCGACGATGTCCTTGCAAAGATGGAGCCGGTGATCCGGTTTGACGCCGAGCACGCGGCTCATGAAGGAATTCCAGACGACGCGCCCCACGGTTCAGGTCCTGGCTTTGTCGGAGAAGCTCCGCAACGACCGCACGGCAAGGGCGCAAGCGTGGCAGCTGGGGAGTTCGGCGAGGATGCGGAGGAGGACGAGGCAGCGATGCGCGCGCGCCGGCACGAGCGGCGCGACGAAGTCTCCGAACCGCATGTCGGCGACGATCACTCCCATGTCGCCCCATTTTCCCCGCGCACGGTCGGAGAGGGACGCCAAAGCGAAGACGAGGATGTTCCCTCGGCTTTCGACCGCGATTTGCCGGACGAGCAGAAACACTAAGGTTGAGAAGACGCCGGGCATCAACCTGGCGACGGTCTGCGCAGTGCCTAGTTGCAGTCCTGCAGTTGCGCGGCGTAGTCGCGCGCCATCTTCTCGGTCTCGCGCGCATATTGCTGCAGGCCCGGCTTCTGCTGCCAGTCGCCGCGGCTATAGCCGCTCCAGCCGAAATAATAGGCGAGGTATAGGTTGTAGGCGTCCTGCTTGGCGACACCAAAGCGGTCTGACGTCTTGGCGTGGTACCAGCCGACGAAGTCGATCGCATCGGCGAAGTTCTGGCGCTTGGCCAGCCGGTTGCCTGTTTCCTTCTGATACTGGGACCATGTCCCGTCCAGTGCCTGAGAATAGCCGTAGGCAGACGACACGCGCTTCCAGGGGATGAAACCAAGCACCATGGTCCGCGGCGGCTTGGCGTTGTGCTGGAAGCCGGATTCCTTGCGCAGCGTCGCCATCAGCACGGGCACCGGCACGCCATACTTGCGCTCGGTCTTGTTGGCCTCCGAACGCCAATTCTCGAACCACCCGTTCTTCTGGTCGAACACGCGGCAGACGTCGTTGATATGACGAGGCGGCGACGCGCATGCGGAAAGCAGCCCGAAGACGAGCGTGAACATCGATAAAATAATACTCAAACGCGACCAACCCATTAACCCTAGATAGGCCTAAAACCTAAAGGGTTCCTTGCACCATCTGTTAACCGTGCCGCGAGGCCCTATTAGGGTTTTGAGGCCGAAATGGGAAGTGTTTCCGTTCATTTCGGTTAATGGAATTGTTGGTTTTACGACTTGTATGGTCGTTTTTTAAATATGAAAACACTTAGTCTGACGCCTTGGCGACAAACTCGCCGACAAATGCCGCTTTTTTTATAGTCCGAAAATGCAGCTGTCGCCTAATTGCAAGCATGAATGAAATAAGGCGCCGGCGCGGCAATCATCGAGAATCTGCAAGGTTGCCGGCCGCGATCCCGCAGCTCTCCGCGCGTCGCGTGCGCAATCCCTATCCGCCGATGCAATTGTTGTCGGCCGACCAGATCGAGGCGATCCACGAGGCCTCGCTTCACATACTCGAGAACTTCGGTATCGAGGTGATGAGTGCAAGTGCGCTCGCCATATTCGAGAAGGCGGGGGCATCGGTCGACGCCGCGTCGATGACCGTGCGACTGGATCGCGGCTTGGTTGCAGAGGCGTTGAAAACCGCGCCGGCTGCTTTCACGTTGACGCCGCGGAACACGCAACGCGCCGTCTATCTCGGCGGCGATGCGATCAACTTCACCCTCGTCGCCGGCCCGCCAAACGTGCACGACATGGAGCGTGGCCGTCGCGCCGGCAATCTACCTGACTATTGCGACCTGATCCGCCTGGCGCAGCATTTCAACTGCATTCACATGCTGGGCAACCAGGTCTGCGCGCCGGTCGAACTGTCGGCGAATTCGCGCCATCTCGACACCTACTTTGCCAACCTGACGCTGACCGACAAATCGTTCCACGTATCGGCGATCGGCCGGGGAAGGGCGCTCGACGGCATCGAGATGATGGCGATCGCCCGCGGCATGACGCTGGACCAGATGCGCGACGATCCGGGCGTCACCACTATCATCTCCGTCAACTCGCCGCGCCGCTTCGACGAAGCGATGCTGGACGGTCTGATGACGATGGCCGAACATGGCCAATCGGTCGCGGTCACGCCCTTCACGCTCATGGGCGCCATGAGCCCGGTGACATTGGCCGGCGCGTTGGCACAGCAAAATGCCGAGGCGCTGTTCGGCGTCGTGCTCACGCAACTCGTGCGGCCCGGCGCGCCTGTCATGTACGGCGCCTTTACGTCCAACGTCGACATGCGTTCCGGTGCGCCTGCCTTCGGAACGCCCGAAAACACCAAGGCGAATGTCGCTTCCGGCCAGCTCGCGCGGCGCTACAACCTGCCTTACCGCACGACGCCGGGATCGGCCTCGAACGTTGCCGACGCGCAGGGCGCCTACGAGACGATGATGGCGCTGTGGGGCGCGATCCTCGGCCATGGCAATCTCGTCTACCATGCCGCCGGCTGGCAGGAGGGCGGGCTGACGGCGAGTTTTGAAAAACTCATCATCGATGTCGAGATGATCCAGCACATGATGGAGTTCCTCGAGCCCATCAAGGTGAACGAAGGCGAACTCGCGCTCGATGCGCTGGGACGCGTTCCTACAGGCGGGCACTTCTTCGGCGAACAGCACACGCTGGAGCGCTATTCGACCGCCTTTTACCAGCCAATGCTCTCCAACTGGCAGAACTACGAGGCGTGGCAGGAGGCCGGTGGGCTCGACGCCACGCAGCGAGCGACCCGGCTCTGGAAGAAGGCGCTGGAGGAATATGTCCAGCCGCCGATGGATCCATCTATCTGCGAAGAACTCGAAGCCTATGTCGCCAAACGCCGGGAAGCGATCGGAAGCGGCGAGCCGTGATGAAACTGCTCTCTGATTTTCGCAGGCCTGCGATTCACGGCGCCCCCCTCTGTCCTGCCGGACATCTCCCCCCCAAGGGGGGAGATTGGCTGTCATCGGCGCGGGCGTCATTTTTCGACCCAGGTGATTGGCGAAATCAAAGCGGCCGTCCGATCTCCCCCCAAGTGGGGGAGATGGCCGGCAGGCCAGAGGGGGGCGCGAAGGAACGCCATCCTCATCGCTTGAATCAATTCCTTCTGACGCAGATTCGCCAATTCATTCCAACTCACTGAACCGGAAGACGAAAACATGAAGTCGCATGCGCAGGTCGTGGTCATCGGCGGAGGCGTGGTGGGCTGCTCGGTGCTCTACCATCTCGCCCGTTCCGGCTGGAAGGACGTCGTGCTGCTGGAGCGTGACGAGTTGACCTCTGGCTCGACCTGGCACGCAGCCGGCGGCATGCACACGATCAACGGCGACCCCAACGTCGCCAAGCTGCAGAAATACACGATCGAGCTCTACAAGGAGATCGAGGAACTGTCGGGCCAGGCGACCGGCGTTCACATCACCGGCGGCGTCCTTCTGGCCGCCACCGAGGCGCGCATGGACTGGCTGCGCGGCGTCGTCGCCAAGGGCCGCTATCTCGGTCTCGACCTTGAGGAAGTCTCGGTCGAGGAAGCGCATCGCCTGATGCCGCTGATCGACCCGAAGCAGTTCGTCGGCGCGGTGCGCAATTCCGAGGACGGCCACCTCGATCCGTCCGGCGTCACGCATGCCTACGCCAAGGCGGCGCGCCTTCTCGGCGCGGAGGTCGAGCGCTTCACCAAGGTCGAGGCCATCGAGCGGATGGCCGACGGCAAGTGGCGCGTCGTCACCGACAAGGGCGAGGTGATCGCCCAGCATGTCGTCAACGCCGGCGGCCTGTGGGCGCGCGAGGTCGGCCGCATGGTCGGGCTCGAACTGCCGATCCTTGCCATGGAGCATATGTACCTCATCACCGAGGACATGCCCGAGGTCGCCGAGGTCAACGCCTCGACCGGCAAGGAGGTGATCCACGCGGTCGATTTCGACGGCGAGCTGTACCTGCGCCAGGAGCGCGGCGGCATGCTGATGGGCACCTACGAAAAGGCCAACAAGCCGTGGTCGGAATACACGACGCCGTGGAACTTCGGCCATGAGCTGCTGGAGCCCGACATCGACCGCATCGCGCCCTCGCTGGAAGTCGGCTTCCGCCATTTCCCGGCCTTCCAGAACACCGGCATCAAGCAGATCATCAACGGGCCCTTCACCTTCGCGCCGGACGGCAATCCGCTGGTCGGCCCGGTGCGCGGCTTGCCGGGCTTCTGGGTCGCGTGCGGGGTCATGGCCGGCTTTTCGCAGGGCGGCGGCGTCGGGCTGGCGCTGTCGAACTGGATGATCCATGGCGATCCCGGATTCGACATCTGGGCGATGGACGTGGCCCGCTACGGCGACTGGGCAACGATGGCCTATACGAACGCCAAGGTGCGCGAGAACTATTCGCGGCGCTTCTCGATCCGCTTCCCCAACGAGGAACTGCCGGCAGGCCGGCCGCTCAAGACCACGCCGATCTACGACCTGCTTGCCGACCATGGCGCGCAGTTCGGCGTCGCCTACGGTCTGGAAGTGCCTCTCTGGTATGCGCCTGATGGCGTGAAGGACGAGTTCTCGTGGCGGCGGTCGAGCGACTTCGAGCATGTCGGCCGCGAGGTGCGAGCTGTGCGCGACAGCGTCGGCCTGTCGGAAATTTCCTCCTTCGCGAAATACCGCGTCGTGGGGCAGGGTGCCGAGGCCTGGCTCGACAGGATGCTTGCGGCCAAGCTGCCGAAGCCCGGTCGCATGACACTGGCCCCGATGCTGAAGGAGGACGGCAAGCTGATCGGCGACTTTACGCTCGCCAACATTTCCCGCGAGGGCAGGGCCTCCGAATGGTTCCTGGCCGGTTCCGGCATCGCCGAGCAGTTCCACATGCGCTGGTTCGAGCAGCACCTGCCGGAAGACGGCTCTGTCGCCATCGAGGCGCTCGGCCTGCGTCGCGTCGGCCTGTCCATCGCGGGACCAAAGGCCCGCGACATCCTTGCCAAGGTCACCCGCGCTGACGTCTCCAACGCAGCCTTCCCCTTCATGGCGATCCAGTCGATCGACATCGGCATGTCGCCCTGCCTCGTCGGGCGCGTCAGCTACACCGGCGACCTCGGCTACGAGATATGGATGGCGCCGGAATACCAGCGCGCTGTCTTCAACGCGCTGATGGAGGCTGGCGAGGAATTCGGCATCTCCCTGTTCGGCAGCCGCGCGCTGAATTCCCTCCGGCTGGAAAAAGGCTATGGTTCGTGGGCCCGCGAATACCGGCCGATCTACGGGCCAAGGGAAGCTGGCCTCGACCGCTTCGTCGCATATGACAAGAAGGCCGACTTCATCGGCAAAGCCGCCGCGCTCGCCGAGCGTGACGGCGGCGGCAGGTTCAGGCTGCGCACATTCATCGTCGACACCGACGATGCCGACGTAATCGGCGACGAGGCCATATGGTATGAGGGGAACGTGGTCGGCTGGGTCACATCCGGCGGCTATGCGCACGGTTCGGCGCTCTCGGTGGCACTCGGCTATGTGCCGAAGGAGATTGCGGACGAGGCGAACGGTTTCGAGGTTGAGCTGCTCGGCAAGCGCTATGCGGCTCGCATTCAGTCCGCTCCCCTGTTTGACGCAAATTTCGAAAGGCTGCGCGGATGACCGACGTTCTTTCATCCATGCGAAAGCCGCTGTCGATCGATGCCAGAAAAACGTCGCTTCTCTGTATCGACCTCCAGGAAGAACACCGGAAGGACCAGCGCTACCTTGTCGAAGGTTTTGATGCGGTTCTCGGGAACACGCGCAGTCTGCAGGATGCCGCGCGGCGTGCCGGGATTGCCGTGTGGCACTTCTCCTATGTCGTGGATGTCGACGCCGCTACCACCCGGCGCTTTCACCCACGTATGGCCGATGGCAGCTCGGCGTTTTCCGACAAGGATGATCCTCTGTCCGCAACTTGCCCGGAAGTGGCACCTGTTGCCGGGGACCGGGTCGCCATAAAGAGCGAGGCCAGCGCATTCGGAACTGGCTTCGGCGACGAGCTTGCCTCCAGCGGCATCGAATGGCTGGTCGTCGCAGGCGTCTGGACCGAAGCCTGTGTCGACGCCACCGTGAAGGACGCGCTCAAGCGCGATTTTCGCGTGCTGCTGGTCAAGGACGCCTGTGGCAGCGGCTCCGTCGCGATGCATCAGACAGGGATTCTCAACCTCGCCAATCGGCTCTACGGTGGTGCTGTGATTGATACCGACCGCGCGATTTCGCTGTTCGAGGGACAGGTTGTCGAGGCGTGGACACCGAACTCGCCTGTGCCCATCCAATATGACGCCGAAACGATTGCGGACTTGTACGAAAGCCTCTGAACTATTGTGCGAGGCAAGCGACCGGGCGCGGAATGATAGCTAGTAAAACTGGTTGACTGCGAGTTTTGTCGCTTTCGGCCCGACCCCTGAGCATTTATGGGTTTGCCGAACCGGGAGGTAACAAGTGGCAACAACAGCAACCCTAGTGCTTATGGGCCGTGTCGTGTTTGGCGCGTTCTTCCTGATCGCCGGCATCCGAAATTTCCTGCATTTCGGCGAACGCCGCGAACTGCTCACCAATTACGGCTGGAAGCTGCCGATACCCCTCTTGGCTCTCGGATTTCTGGTGCAGTTGCTGGGCGGTCTGGCGCTCGTCCTCGGTATCTGGACCGTGCCTGCGGCGATCGCGCTGATCGTGTTCCTGGCGTCAGCCACTCCGCTCTACCACAACCTGTTTCTGTTCCGGGGCAAGGAGCGCGATCCGCATCTCTACCTAACGCTCGTCAACATCACCTTGGCGGCCGGGTTGCTCCTCATCATTGCCGATGCGGCTTAATCCGGGCGAAACCTCCGGTCATTCACGCCAAATTTCGGCCAGAGCGGGCGGAATTCCTCATAAGTGATGAAAATTGTTTGACTAGTTCGGCCTGCGCCGACAGAAGGGAGAAAGACTTCTCCAGGGTCGAACATTGCCACATGACGTAAACCTGATCGCGACGATCGCCATTGGCTTCGTGCTTGCGTCGATTTTCGGATATCTGGCCGATCGCCTGCGGTTGCCCGCGCTCGTGGGCTATCTCATCGCCGGCGTCTTCGCCGGGCCGTTTACACCAGGCAACCTCGCCGATCCCGTTATGGCCGGCCAATTGGCCGAGATCGGCGTCATCCTGCTGATGTTTGGCGTCGGATTGCACTTCTCTGCATCCGACCTCCTTGCGGTTCGCGGCATCGCGATCTTCGGCGCTGTCGGCCAGATCGTGCTGGCGACATTGATGGGTATGGCGCTTACCCATTTCTGGGGTTGGGATTTTGGCCAGGGCCTGGTCTTCGGCCTGTGTATTTCCGTCGCCAGTACAGTCGTGCTGCTCAAGGCGCTCGAAGAGCGAAATCTTGTCCAGAACACAATGGGTCGGGTCGCCGTCGGTTGGCTCATCGTCGAGGATCTGGCGATGGTGCTGGCGCTTGTCCTGCTGCCGGCTTTCGCCCAGACCTTGGGTGGTACAGCCGGTGGTGAATATGCCGCTGCCGACCAGGGGCCGGTATGGCTCGTGCTTCTGCTTACATTGGCCAAGGTCGCCGGTTTCGTGCTGATCGCCGCGCTTGTCGGGCCGCGCGTGGTGCCCGGCATCCTGATCAGGGTCGCAAAAACCGGCTCGCGAGAATTGTTTACGCTTTCCGTCCTTGCGCTCGCCATGGGCATAGCCTTCGGCTCGGCTGCTGCGTTCGGCGTCTCCTTCGCGCTCGGCGCGTTTTTCGCCGGCGTCATCATGGGTGAATCGCAGCTCAGCCATCGCGCTGCAGCCAATTCGTTGCCGCTTCAGGATGCGTTCTCCGTTCTGTTCTTTGTCTCCATCGGGATGCTTTTCGATCCGACGGTTATCATCGAAAAGCCGTTGGAAGTTCTCGCGGTCGTCGCCCTTATCGTGATCGGCAAACCGATCGCGGCGCTGCTGATCGTCCTGCTCCTGCGCTTTCCGCTTAAGCTTGGCCTGATCGTATCGGCCAGCCTGGCGCAGATCGGCGAATTTTCCTTCATCCTTGCTGGTCTCGGCGCGGCTTACGGACTGATGACGAACGAAGGCCAGAGCCTGATCCTGGCAGCCGCGATTGTTTCCATCACTATCAATCCGCTCGCTTTCATAGCCGCAGAACGCATCGGCAAATGGGCCGGACGGCGCTTTCCCGACTGGACAGAGAATTTCGGCAAAGCGAAGGAGCGTGCGCTTGCGGCCGAACTTCGGCGCATCCGGTCCGAGACCGAAAAACGCGAGCACGAACAGGCCCGCAAGATTACGGAATTCGTCGAGACGTTCCCGCTGTTCAAAGCCGTCAATGCCGAGGATCAGGAGGAACTGCTTCTGCTCTTCGCGCCGAAGGCCGCCTCGCCTGGTGAGCGCGTCGTGCGCGTCGGCGAAAAGGGCGATGCGATGTATTTCCTCGTCTCCGGCACCGTCGTGGTCGATGTCAACGGCCACGGCGTGCAGCTCAAGGGGGGATCGTTCTTCGGCGAGATGGCGCTTTTGACCGGAGCTCCCCGGACGGCGGACGTCACGGCCGTTGACTACTGCAATTTCCTTGTGCTCTCGCAGCGTGACTTCAGGCAATTCACATCGCGCCATCCTGCGGTGCGCGAAGCGGTCCAGGCGATGGCGGAAGAGCGCCTCGCCATGAACCGCGCCGCCGCGACCGTGGTGGACCATCATCCAGACGAGACAGCGGACAACGAAACGCCAGCCGCCAATCGCTGACGGAAACGTCCTTGTGCTGCGTCAGGACGCCGCCCTCGGCTTGAGCCCATCCAGGAAAAGCTGCTCCAGATAACGCGCGGCGTCCTCGAAACGGCCTTCGCCGCCGCGGTTGGGGCCGAGTACCGCGCGCACCTGTACGTCGAAATCCGCATAATGCTGCGTCGTCGCCCAGATCGAGAAGATCAGGTGCCAGGGGTCTGTGCGCACGATCTTGCCGTCCCGCATCCAGCCTCTGATGATCTCGGCCTTTTCGTCGACGAGCGTCTTCAACTCGCCTTCCAGCATGGGCGTGATGCGCGGCGCGCCCTGCAGGATCTCGTTGGCGAAGAGCCGGCTTTCGCGCGGATAGTCTCGCGCCATCTCCAGCTTGCGACGGATATAGCCTCGCAGTTCGGTCAGGGGGTCGCCGACATTGTCGAGTTCGCGCAAGGGCGCCAGCCAGGTGTCGAGCAGGCGCTGCAGCAAGGCCTCGTGGATGTCTTCCTTGCGGCGAAAATAATAGAGCAGGTTCGGTTTCGACATTCCCGCCGCGTCCGCGATCTGGTCGATTGTCGAACCTCGGAAGCCGTGAGCCGAAAACACCTCCAGCGCTGCGTCGAGGATCAGTTCGCGCTTTTCCTGTTGAATTCGGGTGCGCTTCAAGGCGGCGGGTGGCGTCACGTCGTGCGGTGTCCCTGAAATCCTGTCTGCATCTGGACCAATCCTCTGGACCAGTTTTTGTTGACCTGTGGAACGCGCCCGCCCAGCCTCATTTCGCTATCTGTCCCCTTGACCGCCTCTTTGGCGGTGCTAACCTTTGTCCATTCGGTCAAAATTTGCGTAGCATAAAAGCGCCGCCCGGACCAAGCGTTGGCATCTCCGCAACGGGTTATTGAAAGGAAAGCTTGGTCATGTCGAACCGGCTCAGGGTTACGCCGAACGATCTCAACGCATTCTGGATGCCGTTCACGTCGAACCGGCAGTTCAAGCAGGCGCCACGCATGCTGGCCGCCGCGAAGGACATGCACTACACCACCACCGACGGTCGCAAGATCCTCGACGGCACGGCCGGCCTGTGGTGCGTGAATGCCGGGCACTGCCGTCCACTGATCACCGAGGCGATCCAGAAGCAGGCGGCCGAACTTGACTACGCGCCGGCTTTCCAGATGGGCCACCCGATCGTCTTCGAACTTTCCAACCGCCTGATCGACATCGCTCCGGCCGGCATGGAGCATGTGTTCTACACCAACTCAGGGTCGGAATCGGTCGAGACCGCGCTCAAGATCGCGCTCGCCTACCACCGCGTGAAAGGCAACGGTTCCAGGACCCGTCTGATCGGCCGCGAGCGCGGTTATCACGGCGTCAATTTCGGTGGCATCTCGGTCGGCGGCATCGTCGCAAACCGCAAGATGTTCGGCACGCTGCTGACCGGCGTCGACCATATGCCGCATACGCACAACCTGGCCAAGAATGCCTTCACCAAGGGCGAGCCCGAGCATGGCGGCGACCTTGCCGACGAGCTGGAGCGGATCGTTACCCTGCATGACGCCTCGACGATCGCGGCCGTCATCGTGGAACCCGTTGCTGGCTCGACCGGTGTCCTCATCCCGCCGAAGGGCTATCTGAAGCGGCTGCGCGATATCTGCACCAAGCACGGCATTCTGCTGATTTTCGACGAGGTCATCACCGGCTTCGGCCGTCTCGGCGCGCCGTTCGCCACCGACTATTTCGGTGTTACGCCGGACATGATCACGACAGCCAAGGGCGTCACCAACGGTGTCGTTCCGATGGGCGCGGTGTTCGTTACGAAGGAAATCCACGATGCCTTCATGACGGGACCCGAGCACATGATCGAGTTCTTCCACGGCTACACCTATTCCGGCAATCCGATCGCCTGCGCCGCGGCGCTTGGCACGCTCGATACCTACAAGGAAGAAGGACTGCTGACGCGCGGCGAGGAGCTTGCTCCCTACTGGGAGGACGCGCTTCATTCGCTCAAGGGCGAACCGCACGTCATCGATATCCGCAATATCGGCCTGATCGGCGCGATCGAGCTGGAACCGATCGCCGGCAGCCCAACCAAGCGGGCATTCTCGGCCTTCGTAAAGGCGTTCGAAAAGGGCGCTCTGATCCGCACGACGGGCGACATCATCGCGCTGTCGCCGCCGCTGATCATCACCAAGGGTCAGATCAACGAACTGATCGACCATGTCCGCGATGTGCTAAGGACAATCGACTGACAGGGACGACCGCCGGGGTGGCGACGGGAACCGCCGCCCCGACGATGAACTGGAATGAGAGGGAAATGCATGGCCGCTCCCGGCGAGAATCTGCGAATCAATTCAGACCGTCTGTGGGATTCGCTGATGGAAATGGCGAAGATCGGCCCTGGCGTCGCCGGCGGCAACAATCGCCAGACGCTGACGGACGAAGACGGGGAGGGGCGTCACCTTTTCCAGAAATGGTGTGACGCCGCCGGCCTCACCATGGGCGTCGACCAGCTCGGCACCATGTTCGCACGCCGCGAAGGGACGGATCCCGATGCGCTGCCGGTCTATGTCGGCAGCCACCTCGATACCCAGCCGACCGGCGGCAAGTACGATGGCGTGCTCGGCGTCCTGGCCGCACTTGAGGTGATACGAACCCTCAACGACCTCGACATCAGGACGAAGCACCCCATCGTCGTCACCAACTGGACGAACGAGGAAGGCGCGCGCTTCGCACCGGCCATGCTGGCGTCGGGCGTGTTCGCGGGCGTTCATACGCTCGACTATGCCTATTCGCGTACGGATGGCGACGGCAAGGTTTTCGGCGAGGAGCTGAAGCGCATCGGCTGGCTGGGCGACGAGCCGGTCGGCCAGCGCAAGATGCACGCCTACTTCGAATACCATATCGAGCAGGGCCCGATCCTCGAGGCCGAGAACAAGCAGATCGGCGTCGTCACCCATGGCCAGGGTCTGTGGTGGCTGGAGTTCACGCTGACGGGCAAGGAGGCCCACACAGGCTCGACGCCGATGAACCTGCGGGTGAACGCCGGGCTCGCCATGGCGCGCATCTTCGAGATGGTCCAGAAGGTTGCGATGGACAACCAGCCCGGAGCGGTCGGCGGCGTGGGTCAGGTCCGCTTTTGGCCGAATTCCCGCAACGTCCTGCCCGGCAAGGTCGTCTTCACGGTCGACATCCGCTCCCCCGAGCAGGCCAAGCTCGACCGTATGCGCGCGTCCATCGAAGCCGAAGCGGCGAAGATAGCGGCCGGGCTCGGCGTTGGTTGTTCGGTCGAGGCGGTCGGCCATTTCGATCCCGTGACCTTCGATCCCACGCTGGTCGGCAGGGTTCGCGCGGCTGCGGAAAAGCTCGGCTATTCGCACCGGAACATCATCTCCGGCGCCGGCCACGACGCCTGCTGGGCGGCCAAGGTGGCGCCGGCCACGATGATCATGTGCCCCTGCGTCGACGGCCTCTCGCACAATGAGGCCGAGGAGATATCGCCCGAGTGGGCGGCGGCCGGTTGCGACGTCCTCTTCCACGCTGTCGCCGAGACAGCCGTCATCGTCGACTGACGGCGGAGGGCGGATGGACGTAGAGGGGCTCCTTCAAAGCGTCATCCGCTTCTCGAACTTCATGACGTCACGGCTGATCGTCGCCGGCGTCGTGTTCTACGTCGCCTCCGGCTTCACTCACATCGGCAGTTCCTCGGAAGGCTTCCTTCCCGACATGGATTTGATCAACAACGTGGTGGAGAACTACCAGAACATCTTCGACGTGCTCGGCGTCTCTGATTTCGCGCTGCTTCTCATCCTGTTTGTCTTCCTGACGACCATCCATCTCATCTACATCGTGTTCGAGCGTGTGGGCAGCTACATTCCTCCAGCCATCGTACCGCTGGCAGGCGGCACGGCGATCGACGACGTGACGCTCAGCGCCTTTGACATTCTGCGCGAGGCGCGCGGCGAGGAGCACACGGACGAGGAAAACCAGCGGCTCTACGAGTTCAAGAAGAAGCTCAAGGAGATAGAGCTGGAGGTTGATACCCGCTTCAGCGACGAGCTGACCGCTGAGGAAACAGCGTTCCGAATCTCCAAGACTTTCATCGTCTTTTCGCTGGGCGTCTGGATTTACGCTATGCTGGCCGGCACCTACACAGGCGACAAGAACATACTTCTCATCATTCTTGCGCTGTCGATCCTCACCGCGCTCTATACGTCCTTCGCGATCTTCAGGTGCAACCACTCCCGCATATCAAGCCTCCGCGAGGACGTGATTTACCAGTTCACCGGCTTTGCGCGCATATGGGCCGCCGAGGAATACCAGAAGCGCATTGCGACTGCCTGCGCGCCGTCACGTGAACTCAAGCCCGCCGCATTCGCCGTTCTGGTGCCTGTCTACGGCACACTCGATGTGTTTTTGGAGGATTGGCGCAGGTGGCGACGCTTGCGACGTTTGAAAAGGCTGCGGGGGACGAATGCATAGGCAGCAATACGGGGTTCCGGGCCTTGCAGCCGCACTGATCGCCTTTTCCGTTCCCGCTTTCGCCGTGGAGCTCGACATTCCCGGCGACTATGGCAACGAGGCCGGCTGCCGCCATGCCAGGACGAACGACTACAGCGAAGACGATATGGTGCTCCTGACACGCAAGAACGTCAGCACCTACGTGACGATGTGCAGCTTCGTCCAGATTTTCCCGGCCGAGGCAAACAGCCAGGTCATGATCGTCACCTGCGGTCACGAGGGCCAGGGAGAAACGACGCTCGGCCTGATGCGTGTGCAAAAGAGCGAGAACGATATGGACGGCTATCTCGTATTCGACGAAGCTGGCACCCTGTGGGGTAAGGTTGGGCGGTGCTCATGACGGTTACGGAAGCCACGGCCGCGGCGTCGGTCGTTCAGGCAAAGGGGCTCGGGCTGACGTTCCGGACCAATGACGGGCCGGTGCAGGCTCTCACCGACGTCAATCTCACCATCGGCAAGGGCGAGTTCGTGTCCTTCATCGGGCCTTCCGGCTGCGGCAAGACCACCTTCCTGCGTGTCATCGCCGATCTGGAGAAGCCGACGGAAGGTACGATCTCCGTCAACGGGTTGAGCCCGGAACAGGCCCGCGAAAAGCGCGCCTATGGCTACGTATTCCAGGCCGCGGCGCTGTTCCCGTGGCGCACCATCGCCAAGAACATCGCCCTGCCGCTCGAGATCATGGGTGTGCCTGATACGGAGCGAAAGGGCCGCATCGAACGGGTGATGGAGCTCGTCAACCTCACCGGATTCGAGAACAAGTATCCTTGGCAGCTTTCCGGCGGCATGCAGCAGCGCGCTTCGATCGCCCGCGCTCTCGCCTTCGACGCGGACCTGCTCCTGATGGACGAACCCTTCGGCGCGTTGGACGAGATCGTCCGCGATCATCTCAACAAGCAGCTTCTGGAGCTGTGGGCGCGCACCAACAAGACCATCTGCTTCGTCACACATTCCATTCCCGAGGCAGTCTACCTGTCGACCCGCATCGTCGTCATGTCACCACGTCCGGGCCGGGTCACCGACGTCATCGAATCCACGCTGCCCCGGGAGCGGCCGCTGGACATCCGGGAATCGCCGGAATTCCTTGCCATCGCCCACCGTGTTCGCGACGGGCTCCATGCAGGCCATTCCTATGAGGATTGAGGTCTGATGAACCGCGCGTTGGAAAACGTCGTGCCGGTACTGACCATCCTCGCGGGGCTGGTCGTTGCCTGGTACGTCGCGGCCGTGCTGCTCAACGCGCCGTTCCAGCGCGACCTTGACCGGCGTGCCGGCGAGACACCTGGCACCATGGAGTTCATCGGCAAGACGCTGTCGCAGCCGAAGCCGACGATGCCCGCACCGCACCAGGTGGCGCAGAATTTCTTTGAAAACACATTTCTGAGGAAGGTCACGAGCAACCGCAGCCTCGTCTACAATGCCTGGGTGACGCTGTCCTCGACATTGCTCGGCTTCGCTTTCGGCACGGCCCTCGGTATCCTGATCGCGGTCGGCGTGGTGCATCTCACGGCCCTCGACCGCAGCCTGATGCCGTGGATCATCGCCTCGCAGACAATCCCGATCCTGGCGATTGCCCCGATGGTGATCGTGGTCTTCGCCGCCATCGGCATAACCGGGCTGATTCCGAAATCGCTGATTTCGACCTATCTATCCTTCTTCCCCGTCGCGGTCGGCATGGTGAAGGGCCTGCGGTCGCCGGAAATCATGCATCTGGACCTGATGCACACCTACAACGCCAGTTCCTCGCAGGTGTTCTGGAAGCTGCGGGTTCCCGCCTCGGTGCCGTATCTGTTCGCTTCCATGAAGGTGGCGGTGGCCGCCAGCCTTGTCGGGGCGATCGTCGCCGAACTGCCCACCGGTGCAGTTGCCGGCATCGGCGCCAAGCTTTTGTCCGCGTCCTATTACAGCCAGACGATCGATATGTGGTCGGCGCTGGTCGCGGGTTCCATTGTCGCGGCATTGCTGGTGACCGTTGTTGGTATCGCCGGCCGAATGGTCGAGCGCTCCATGGGAGCGCGGCCGGCATGAGGTGGTTCACGCTCTCCTGGCAGGCGGTTGCCGCCATAATGCTCTGCGTCCTGGCAGGCTTCCTGGGGCCAATGACGCAAGCCGAGTCCGACGCACTCGCTAATCCGACCGCGACGTTCGCCTATCCTTTCCTCAACAGCAAAAGCCTAATCTTCGATCTGATCCTTGGGGCGGCGGCTGTCTCGATGCTCCGCATCCCGAGGCTGGCTGCCGCTGCCGCGCTTGCCATAGGCGCTCATGTTGCCGCATGGATGTTGCTGACTGGTATCGCAGGCTTCGAAGGAACGGCGCTTGCGTCCTACTACATCATCCTGGCGGCCGCGTGGCTGCTTGCGTGGCGTTGCGTGACCGTCCTCTCGACCTTCAAGCCGGCATCGCGCGTCGCAAGCGTGGCGCTTCGCCTCGTCATACCGCTCATCTTCGGCATCTGGATACTCATAATCTGGGAAGCGATCGTTCGCGGCGCTGGCATTCCGTTCATCCTGCTGCCGCCGCCCTCCGTCATCGGAGTGACGATCGCGAATTCCATCCCGACGCTCGCCGCTGACGTCAACCAGACCATCTTCAAGTCCGTGGTCGCCGGCTACGTCATCGGCTGCGGCTGCGGCTTCCTGACCGCCATTCTCGCCGACAGGGTGTCATTCTTGCGTCGCGGCCTGCTGCCCATTGGCAACATGGTCTCGGCACTGCCGATCATCGGCGTGGCGCCGATCATGGTCATGTGGTTCGGCTTCGACTGGCAATCGAAGGCGGCCGTTGTCGCGATCATGACCTTCTTCCCCATGCTGGTGAACACGGTAGCGGGGCTTGCCGAAGCCGGGCACATGGAGCGCGACCTGATGCGCACCTATGCTTCGAACTATACGCAGACGTTGATCAAACTCAGGCTTCCTGCGGCCGCTCCCTTTATCTTCAACGCGCTGAAGATAAACTCGACGCTGGCGCTGATCGGGGCGATCGTCGCGGAGTTTTTCGGCACGCCGACCGTGGGCATGGGTTTCCGCATCTCCACGGCCGTCGGCCGCATGGACATCGACATGGTGTGGGCCGAAATCGCGGTTGCGGCGCTGGTCGGTTCGGTCTTCTATGGGTTAATCGCCCTCGCAGAAAGGGCGGCGACATTTTGGCATCCGTCTGTCCGTGGTGGATAGGCGCACTTCAGAGGGTAGTTCAATGAAGAAACTGATGGTTCCCATGCTCGCGAGCGCGCTGTCGCTCGCCGCATTCCAGGCAATGGCCGCCGACAAGGTGACGCTGCAGCTGAAATGGGTGACGCAGTCGCAGTTCGCCGGCTACTACGTCGCCAAGGACAAGGGCTTCTACGAGGAAGAAGGCCTTGACGTCGAGATCAAGCCGGGCGGCCCTGACATCGCGCCGGAGCAGGTGATCGCCGGCGGAGGTGCCGACGTCATCGTCGACTGGATGGGTGGTGCGCTGGCGGCCCGTGACAAGGGTGTCCCGCTCATCAACATCGCCCAGCCCTTCAAGAAGGCGGGCATGGAGATGGTTTGCCCGGCCGACGGCCCGGTCAAGACGGAAGCAGATTTCAAGGGTAAGACGCTCGGCGTCTGGTTCTTCGGCAACGAATATCCGTTCTACGCCTGGATGAACAAGCTCGGCCTGCCGACCGAAGGCGGCGCGGATGGCGTCACGGTGTTGAAGCAGAGCTTCGACGTGCAGCCGCTGATCCAGAAGCAGGCCGACTGCATCTCGGTGATGACCTACAACGAGTACTGGCAGCTCATCGACGCAGGCTACAAGCCGGAAGACCTGATCGTGTTCAACTACACGGCCATGGGCAACGACCTGCTCGAGGACGGCCTCTATGTGATGGAGGACAAGCTCAAGGATCCGGCCTTCGAGGAGAAGATGGTGAAGTTCGTCCGCGCCTCGATGAAGGGCTGGAAGTACGCCACCGAAAACCCCGACGAGGCCGCTGGCATCGTCGTCGAGAACGGCGGCCAGGACGAAAACCACCAGAAGCGCATGATGGGCGAGGTGGCCAAGCTGATCGACAACGCCGATGGCAAGCTGATCCCGGCCGCTTATGACCGTACGGCCAAGGCGTTGCTCGACCAGAAGATCATCTCCAAGCCGGCCGAGGGCGGCTACACCACCGCCATCACCGACAAGGCGGTCCCGTGATCTGAACGGTTTCCGTAAAGCGAAAGGGGCGGGCGACCGCCCTTTTTTCTTTGCCGCCTGGGCTTAAGCCGACGGGCCAAAAACTCGCGTTCAGCGGATCATCCAACTGATCGCGACCACGTTCGCAAGGTCGAGGAAGAAGGCCGAAACCAGAGGCAGGATGATGAAGGCGATCGGCGCCGCGCCGTGGGTCTTCGTCACCGCCGTCATGTTGGCGATCGCGGTCGGGGTCGCGCCCAGCGTCACGCCTGTGAAGCCTGCCGAGATCACCGCTGCGTTGTAGGTCCGTCCCATCGCTGGGAAAACCACGAAAACGATGTATACGATCGTTGCCAGCGTCTGTACCGCGAGAACAAGGACGAGCGCCGGGCCGAGGCCGCCAAGCGTCCACAGTTGCATGCTCATCAGCGACATCGACAGGAAGATGTTGAGCGACAGGTCCGACAGCAGGGATAGCGAGCGGCTGCGCGTCGGCCATTGCAGCCTTGGCAGCAGGCGAGGGATGGTGTTCGTCAGCACGATGGCGACGAGCAGGCAGACGACGAACGAGGGCATTCTTATTCCGAACTCGTCTACCAGTTCCCAGACGCCGAGGCCGATCAGGATGGCGACGTTGAGCACAAGGATTGTGCGCAGCAGGCTGACATGGTTGAGGTCGTCGCCCTCGGTCTTTGTCTCGTCAGGCAGGCCGATTACCGGCGCTTCCTCTACGGGGCCCGAAAGTTTGTAGCGGGCGATGAGACGACCCGCGATCGGGCCGCCGACGAGACTGGCCAGCACGAGCCCCAGGGTGGCGACGGCCATGCCGACCTCGAGCGCATTGTCGAGGTTGAAGCGCTCGGCGACGACTGGCGCCCATGCGATGGTGGTACCGTGGCCTCCCATCAGCGAGGCAGAGCCCAGGAACACCGCCAACCCTTCGGGCAGGTTGAGAAGACGCACGCTGCCGAGCGCGATCAGGTTCTGGATCACCAGATAGACCAGCGTGACGCCGAGCAGGATCGCGAGCGTCCTGCCTCCGGCGAGCAGGTCTGTAAGACGCGCGTTGAGGCCGATGCCGGTGAAAAAATAAAGCAGCAACATGTCGCGCGCGCCCAGCTCGAAGCTGATCGAGACGTCGAACAGCCTGTAGGCCAGCAGGGTCACGACCGCCGCCAGAAGTCCCCCCGTTACCGCCTGCGGAATGTTCCAGCGCTTCAACTGGGGTATCAGGTTGTTGATGCCTGCACCGACAAAGAACACCACGATGGAGATCGTGAACGTCAACAGTGCCGGGACGGTCAGGTTCGTCATGCGATAGGCCCTCCATCGCAAGAAGTTTCCCTTCTTGCCCTTATCTCAGGGGTCTATCGCCCCTCTCGAATCTGCGTCAGCGTTTTCGTTGGCGTGATGGCTTCCGGGTCGAGCCGAACCTCGATGATCGCCGGCTTGCCGCTGGCTCGGGCGCGCTCGAAGGCCGGCGCGAACTCGGCCGTCTCGACGACCGTCTCGCCATGCCCGCCAAAGGCGCGCGCATAAGCTGCGAAATCAGGGTTCTTCAGCGTCGTCCCCGAGACACGGCCCGGATACTCGCGCTCCTGATGCATGCGGATCGTGCCGTAGATGCCGTTGTTCAGGATGACGACGATGATCGGCAGGTCGTACTGCACAGCGGTCGCGAACTCCTGCCCATGCATGAGGAAATCGCCATCACCCGCCCAGGCGATCACTTCGCGGTCAGGAAACACTGCCTTCGCAGCAACGCTTGCCGGCAGGCCGTAGCCCATTGAGCCGGATGTCGGCGCGCTCTGTGTGTTGAAACGGCGATAGCGACGAAAGCGATGCATCCAGATCGCGAAATTCCCCGCGCCGTTGCAGATGACCGAGTCCTCGGGCAGCGTCTTTTCAAGATGGCTCATGATCGGGCCCATATGCACCTTGCCGGGGCCTGTCACGGGAGGCGTCGACCATTCCAGATAGCCTTGATGCAACTCTTCGGTGCGGTTCGCCCAGACTGGCGTTTTCGTCGGCGCGGTTGCCGAAAACGCTTCGGCAAAGGCTGTTGGCGTCGCATTGATCGCCACGGTCGGCCGGTAGACGCGCCCGAGTTCGTGCGGATCGGGATAGACATGCACCAGCTTCTGGTCGGGGTAGGGGCTCTTGAGCAGCGTGTAGTCCGACGACGGCATCTCACCGAAGCGGCAGCCGACGAGCACCACAAGATCGGCGCCTTTGATATAGTCGGCGACCTTCGGATTGGTGCCGATGCCGATATCGCCTGCATAGCTGGGGTGCAACTGATCGCAGAGCGCCTGCCTGCGGAAACTGCACCCTACCGGCAACGACCAGCGCTCCAGTGCTCCGCACATCTGCTTGACGGCCCCTTCGGTCCAGCGTGTTCCACCGAGGATGACGAAAGGCCGTTCCGCTTTTTCCAGCAGCGCCTGCAACGCTTCGATCTCGGCCGCGCCGGGCCTTGTTTCCACTGGCGTATAGGGGAGGGGTACGGGAGCCACGACCTTGTCGGTCAGCATGTCCTCCGGCAGCGAGATCACCACCGGTCCGGGCCGGCCTGACGTCGCCACAGCAAAGGCGCGCGTGACAAGTTCCGGAATACGCCTGGCATCGTCGATCTCGACCACCCATTTGGCGATGTCGCCGTAAAAGCGCTTGTAGTCGACCTCCTGAAAAGCCTCGCGTTCCTTGATGCCGCGCGCGATCTGGCCGATGAACAGGATCATCGGGTTGGAATCCTGCCGCGCGATGTGGACGCCTGCCGACGCGTTGGTCGCGCCGGGGCCGCGCGTCACGAAGCAGATACCGGGCCGGCCCGTCAGCCTGCCCTCGCAGTCAGCCATCATGGCAGCGCCGCCTTCCTGGCGGCAGACGATGTTTTCGATCTTGGAATCGTGCAGCGCGTCCAGCACCGCCAGATAGCTTTCGCCCGGTACGCTGAAGATGCGCTCGACGCCGTTGGCTTCCAGCGCGTCGACGATCAGTTGTCCGCCAGTTCGCATCAGCTTTTCTCCAGTTCGGCGAGGATTTCGGCAGTGTGTTCGCCGAGGCGAGGCGAGGGCCGTTCATAGCTTAGCGGCGTGCCGCCCATCATCATCGGTGCGCGCACGGAGGGCAGCGTGTTGCCATTGCCGTCATCCAGGTCCATTCGCATTCCGCGCGCGACGACCTGCGGGTCCTCGAACATCTCGCCGATTGTGTTGATGGGGCTTGCCGGTACACCGGCAGCTTCGAGCTTATCGAGCAAAGCGTTCCGTTCGAACGCTGCAAGCGCATCGACGATTTTCTCGCGCAGGGCAACGCGATTGGCGACGCGTGCGGCGTTTGTCGCAAAGTCCGCGTCCTGCACCAGTGTGTCCAGTCCAACCACCTTGCAGAATTTCTGGAACTGGCCGTCATTGCCCACGGCCAGAATAAAATGCCCGTCGGACACCGGCAGCACTTCATACGGTGCGATGTTCGGATGGGCGTTGCCCATCTGGACCGGCGATTTGCCGGAGACGAGGAAATTCAGGTTCTGATTGGCGAGGACGGAGACCTGCGCATCGAACAGAGCCATGTCGATGTGCTGGCCTTCTCCTGTGGCTTCCGCATGGCGCAGGGCAGCCTGGATCGCGATGACCGAGTAGAGGCCGGTGAAGAGGTCGGTTACCGCGACACCCACTTTCTGCGGTTCCCCACCGGCTGGTCCCGTGATCGACATCAGCCCGGACATGCCCTGTATGATGAAGTCATACCCCGCACGCGGCGCATACGGGCCGTCCTGCCCGAAGCCGGTGATCGAGCAGTAGACGAGCTTGGGGTTGATCGCCTTCAGGCTCTCGTAGTCGAGGCCGTATTTCTTCAGCCCGCCGACCTTGAAGTTCTCGATCAGCACGTCGGCCGTCGCCACCAGCTTCCTGATGGTCTCCGCGCCTTCCGGCGTCGCGAAATCGACCGCGATCGAACGCTTGCCGCGGTTGCAGGAGTGATAATAGGCAGCCGACAGGTTCTCGCCGTCATGGCCCGTGACGAAGGGCGGCCCCCATTTGCGCGTGTCGTCGCCGCCATCTGGGTTCTCGACCTTGATCACGTCGGCGCCCAGATCGGCCAGAAGCTGGCCGGCCCAAGGGCCCGCGAGGATGCGGGCAAGTTCGACGACGCGGATGCCCCGCAGGGGAGGCTGAGACATGGTGCGGTCCTTATGGTCGGGAGCCGTTTATCAGGTCTGCGGGCGTCATGTAACCGCATAGCTGTGAGCCAGCGGGTCCATCGCCGGCGGCTTGCCCTAAAACTTCTTGGCCAGCCATTCCATGAAGTCGTCCATCACGCGATCCCGATTGATCTCGTTCAGGCTTTCATGCCGGGTTTCGGCGTAAACCGTTGAAACCAGATTCGAAAAGCCCATCCGCCTCAGACGGTCTGCCAGTTCCGTCACGGCCTTGCCGCCGTCCGTCGCCGGGTCACCAGCGCCCCCGACGAGATTGATCGGCAGGTCGCGTGGGACATCCCCGAAATTGCGGTCATCGGCCCCACGGAACACAAATCCGAACAAATCCTGCCACAGCGAGACCGAGGCGTCCCAGCCGCAAAGCGGATCGTCGATATATTTGCGCACTTCCTCGGCATCACGCGACAGCCAGTCGAATGGCGTCGAATGTCCCGGCACCTGGTTGCCCCATGCCTGGAAGGTGAGGCGAGGCAGCAGGCGCGACGGCACGTCGGAGCCAAGCCGGAATTTTTCCCATGCAAGAATCGCCTGCGCCACGCGGCCGAGCAGGCCGGCGGAAAAATTGGCGTTCCAGATCGCCGCCGCATCCACGCCATCGGGGTGGCGCAGCAGGTAGTTCGTCGCGATCAGCCCGCCCATCGAATGGCCGAAGACTATGACCGGCAAGTCGGGATGGTTTGTGTGGATCAGATCGTGGATCGCACGTACGTCCGCGATGACCTTGTCGCCAGCGTCGGGAGTGCCGAAGCGTCCCAGCGGCGCGTCCGGCGCAGTCGTCAATCCATGGCCCCGATGGTCGTGCGCGTAGGTGTGAAAGCCTTTTCCGGCAAGAAAGTCAGCAAATCGGCTGTATCGGGCCGCGTGTTCCGCAAGACCATGGTTGATCTGCACGACGCCGCGCGGGTCTCCCTCGGCCGTCCGCGTGCAGAGGTTGAGCAACGCGCCGGTCGGCGAGGCCACCTGCCTTTGCGCATCGAATCCCATGAAACCCTTCTCCCGGCGTCCGACTTTTGCGCTAAAGACCATCCCGGGAAGCGGCAGTTGCTGTCAACAGCGCGCCAGCTTCGCCTTGCGGCAGGCACTCCCGCGCCTATATACGGGCACACTTCTCTCCTGCGCCGCGACAAGGCGCCTCAACCTCGATCCCGGCCTTCGATGCAGCCCGCAATCTCAATCGCCAATCTGTCGAAAACCTACGCTACTGGCTTCGAGGCGCTGAAGGGCGTCGACCTCGACATTCGCCACGGCGAAATCTTCGCACTGCTCGGGCCGAATGGTGCGGGCAAATCGACACTGATTAATATCGTCTGCGGAATCGTGAAACCTGGCGGCGGCAAGGTGCTGGCCGACGGCCATGACATCGTGACCGACTATCGCGCCGCGCGTTCGCTCATCGGCCTGGTTCCGCAGGAACTAACCACCGACGCATTCGAAACCGTGTGGGCGACCGTCAGTTTCAGCCGCGGTCTGTTCGGCAAGGCCAAGAACCCGGCTTATATCGAGAAGATACTGAAAGACCTTTCGCTGTGGGACAAGAAGGACAGCAAGATCATAACGCTGTCCGGCGGCATGAAACGGCGCGTCATGATCGCCAAGGCGCTTTCCCATGAACCGCGCATTCTCTTTCTCGACGAGCCGTCGGCGGGCGTCGATGTCGAGTTGCGCCGGGATATGTGGGAAATCGTGCGCGGCCTGCGCCAGTCCGGCGTCACCATCATCCTGACGACCCATTACATCGAGGAGGCCGAGGAGATGGCCGACCGCATCGGCGTCATCAACAAGGGCAGTCTCGTCCTTGTCGAGGAAAAGGCAGAACTGATGCGCAAGCTCGGCCGCAAGGAGCTGACGCTGCAGGTTCAGACCCCACTCGACCGTGTGCCGGAGGGCCTTTCCGGTTTCTCTCTGCAACTGTCCGAGGATGGCAGCGAACTCACCTATGTCTACGACACTCAGGGCGAGCGGACGGGCATCACCCGCCTGTTCAAGGCCCTCGAGGCGGAAGGCATCCGCTTTCGCGATCTCGCGACCAAGCAGAGCTCGCTGGAAGAAATCTTCGTCAACCTCGTGAGCCGCAAGCCATGAATTTCCACGCGGTCAAGGCGATCTACAGGTTCGAAATGGCGCGTACGGGGCGCACGCTGCTGCAGAGCGTGGTTTCTCCCGTCGTATCCACCTCGCTCTATTTCGTCGTCTTCGGCGCAGCGATCGGCTCGCACATCACCGAGGTCGGCGGCGTCAGCTACGGCGCGTTCATCGTGCCCGGCCTCATCATGCTGTCGCTGTTGACGCAGAGCATCACCAACGCCGCTTTCGGCATCTATTTCCCGAAGTTCGTCGGCACCATCTACGAGCACCTGTCCGCGCCGGTTTCCTTCATCGAGATCGTGCTCGCCTATGTCGGCGCGGCGGCGACCAAGTCGATCATGATCGGCCTGATCATCCTCGCCACGGCGTTCCTGTTCGTGCCGATGCAGATCCAGCATCCGGTCTTCATGCTGCTGTTCCTCATCCTGACGGCCGTCACCTTCAGCCTCGTCGGCTTCATCATCGGCATATGGGCCGACAATTTCGAACGCCTTCAACTCATCCCGCTGCTTGTCGTCACGCCGCTCGCCTTCCTTGGCGGCAGTTTTTATTCCATCGATATGCTGCCGCCTGCCTGGCGCACGATCAGCCTTTTCAACCCGGTGCTCTATCTCGTCTCCGGTTTCCGCTGGAGCTTCTTCGGTGTCGGCGATGTCAGCGTCGGGGTCAGCCTCGGCATGACGCTGCTGTTCCTCGCCATATGCCTGATCTTCGTGTGGTGGATATTCAAGACCGGCTGGCGGCTCAGAAACTGAGGCTCGCGATCGGTTCAGGCGGGAAATTGCGCCGTGATCGCGGCGGCGACGAGCGCTGGTTCTTCCCAATGCACGTTATGGCCAACGTCCTCGAGACGCACGACCGAAGTGTGCGGAAATGCACGCGCCAGCGCCTGCTGATGCTCATCCCCGAAAAGCGGATCGCGTCCACCGCCGATGATCAGCGGCGAAAATTCCCCCAGCTTTTCAGCCGAACCGGCGAGATCCGCTCGCTGGACGGTCTGCAGGATGGCCCGCCAGCGCGAGGCCGGCATATTCGAAGCTTCCTCCGCCATCCGGGCAAGAAAAGGCGAGGGGACGCTGTCGCTGCAATCATGCCATGTGTCGTAAAACGGGTCCTGCGGTGAAATCGGGTCGCTGAGTGATCGTACGCCGACGGCGATGGGGTGGTCGTCGGCGATATCCGCCTTCAGCGTGCCCGCCAGCAGGCACAACCCCCCAACCAGTTGCGGATGACGTGCGGCGGTTTCGATCGCAACCATAGCACCGAGCGAGTGGCCGATGAGGACCGGGCGTTCCAAGTCGAGCCCCCGTACCAGCGCCGCGATGTCATCGGCAAAATCGGCGAGGCCAAAGCGTTCGCTTGCCACGACTGTGTCGCCATGACCGCGCAGGTCGGGGATGACGAGCCTGCGGCCTGCTAGATGCGGTGCGAGCAGCGAGAAGCTGCGGCTGGAATCCGTGAAGCCGTGGACCAGCACCAGCGCCGGTTCCGTCCCTTCGACATTGACATGGGCGACTTGCATCCCGCCGATGTCGATGAAGCGCTTGCGTGCCGTCCAGGCGTCCTGATCGGCGAGGCTCACAAGCCGAGCTTTTCCTTCACCGCCGCGAGGGCCGGCTTTCCGTCGAAGGTGGTGACGCCGGCCAGCCAGGCGTCCAGCCGTGCCGGATTTTCCTTGATGGCCTTAAGCCCGGCGTCGGTCGGGCTCATCCCGTCATTGATGAGATAACCCATGCCGACATTCTCGAAATCGATGTCGAAGGAGAGGTTCTTCAGCAGTTGTCCCACGTTGGGACACTCCTCCAGATAGCCCTTGCGAACCTGGGTGCTGACGGTGGCCGCGCCGAAATCCGGCCCGTAGAATTTGTCGCCGCCGGTCAGGTACTTGAAGTCGAACCGCGTGTTCATCGGGTGCGGCGCCCAGCCCTGGAAGACGATGAAGTTGTTCTTGCGCGTGTCTGCGTCGACCTGCGCCAGCATGCCGGTCTCGCTCGATTCGACGACCTCCCAGCCCTCCAGCCCGAAGGCGGGGTCGGCGATGGCGTCGAGCATGAGCTGGTTCGAGCCGGGCTCGATGCCGTACATCTTCTTGCCGAACTTGTCGGCGAACTTCTGCAGGTCCGCGAAGTCCTTCACGCCGGCCTCCCAGACATAGGTCGGTACGGCGAAGGTGTACTTCGCGCCTTCCAGATTGACCCGCACCGCCTCGACCGAACCGTCTTTCTTGTACGGCTCATAGTAAGTCACCATCGCCGGGTCCCAGTAACCGAGGAACACGTCGAGATCCTTGTTCTTCAGGGCTTCGTAGATGACGTTGAGGCCGAGCAGCGTGCTCTGCGCGTCATAGCCGAGCGCGTCGTACAGCACCTCCGCCACGCCGGTGGTGAAGGCGAGGTCGTTCCAGCCGGGCTCGGCCATCCGGACGACCTTGCACTGGTCTGGCTCCGCTGCTGCGGCCGGCAAAGCGATGCAAGCGAGGGCAAGCGAAGAAACGCCTGCGGCGAGAATTCCACGCATGTCAGTCTCCCATTTTGTCCATTTGGACTATAAATTGTCCCATGGGTCAATTCTTGATCTGGCAGGGCGACAATGTCAATGTCGGCGAGAGGATTCTCGATGAAGCTGACACGCATCTCCGCAATCCGGCGCAAGGAACTGCGGCAGGCGGCTTTCGCCGTCCTGCAGAGCGAGGGCGTGGCCGGCGCGACGCTCGAAAAGGTCGCGGCCGCTGCCGGTGCCTCCAAGGGCATCGTGCTGCATTATTTCCGCAACAAGCAGGAACTGTTCGAGCACGCCATGCGCGAGGCGAATGCGGTGCTGCGCGATACCGTCATCGCGCGGCTGAAGCAGGCGAAGACGCCGATGCAGCGCATCGACGCCGTCATCGACGGCAATTTCGAGCCGCATCTCTTCCAGCCGTCTGTCTGCCACGCATGGCTGTCGCTCTGCGCGGAGGTACCACGCGACAAGAAGCTGGAGCGCATCCAGACCGTCATCCACGCCCGTATGCGCTCCAACCTGATGTCGGGCCTGCGCGATCTCGCGCCGCTACAACAGGCCGAAGAGATCGCGTTGGTGGTGACGGCATTGATCGACGGGTTCTGGCTGAGGCTCGGCCTCGGCCCTGACAGCATCTCGCGCGAGCAGGCGATATCAGAGGTCAAGGCCGTCGTTACGGCGAAGCTGATGGCTGCGACACAGGCCTCGAAGGGCAGGCCCGGCCCTTAGAACACAGCCGGCCCCGCGCCATTTCATTCAGGCCCGCGTCACACGCATATGCGGATGCCCGTCGCTTGTCTTTGCCGTCGATACGCCGTCAGAGCCGATCGTCGCCGTGACGCGGCTGCGGAACGCTGAAAAGCTGTCGAAGCTTACGACGTCGACCGGCGTATCGAACTGCAGCGTGATCTCGTAGGAGCCGCCGCCATAGACTTCGCGCACGCCAAGCACGCGTCCGGCAAAAGGCATCTTGAGATAGGTTCCTGCAACCCGGTCGCCGACCTGTAACGGGACTTCCGGCAGGTTGGAAAGCCGCGCCGAAGCGGTGTTCCAGTCTCGATAACCGAGTTCCATGGCGACCTTTTCGAGCGCTGCGGAATGGCTGATGGCTGCATTTCGGGCGGCGTGATCGGCACGTATGGCCTGGGCGCGCTGTTTGGCTTGTTCCCGCGTCGCGGGCAGGGTTGGGGTATGCATGGCAAGCTTCCGTCATCCATGCGGTCGATGTAGCGGGCGCTCGCCTTGCCGCATGACCGCGATGATCGGGTCTTGCGAAGATTGGCCGGCGTTTGCCGGGAGGCTTCACCGTCGGACCATGTCCGGCGAGCGGCGGGCGCCTCAAGCCCGGCGCTCAGATAGGATGAAGGCACGGCGGCGTCAACCATTGCCGTTCTGCCCGCCATCGCCTAAATAGCGCGCAACTCTCCATCCAGATCAGGGATATCGCGCGCGTGGCACGCCAGTTCATCTATCACATGGCCGGGCTGAACAAGGCCTACGGCACCAAGAAGGTTCTCGACAACGTTCACCTGTCCTTCTACCCGGACGCCAAGATCGGCATTCTTGGCCCCAACGGCTCGGGTAAATCCACGATCCTGCGCATCATGGCCGGGCTCGACAAGGATTTTCAGGGCGAAGCGTGGCTCGCCGAAGGCGCGACCGTTGGCTACCTGGCGCAGGAGCCGCAGCTCGACCCGAACAAGACGGTGTTCGAGAACGTCATGGACGGTGTCTCGAAGAAGACCGCCATCATCGAGCGTTACAACGAACTGATGATGAACTATTCCGACGAGACGGCGGAAGAGGGCGCAAAGCTCCAGGACGAGATGGACCGGCTCAACCTCTGGGATCTCGAGCAGCAGGTCGAAATGGCCATGGAGGCGCTGCAGTGCCCGCCGGGCGATTCCGAAGTGACCAATCTGTCAGGTGGCGAGCGTCGCCGTGTCGCGCTCTGCCGTCTGTTGCTCGAACAGCCCGACCTGCTGCTCCTCGACGAGCCTACCAACCATCTCGACGCCGAGACGACGCAGTGGCTGGAAAAGCACCTGCGCGACTATCCCGGCTCGGTGCTGATCATCACCCACGACCGCTACTTCCTCGACAATGTCACCGGCTGGATTCTCGAGCTCGATCGCGGTCGCGGCATACCCTACGAGGGCAACTACACGAAGTACCTCGACGCCAAGGCCAAGCGCCTCATCCAGGAAGGCCGCGAGGACGACGCCCGCCAGAAGGCGATCTGGCGCGAGCGCGAGTGGATCGCATCGTCGCCCAAGGCGCGCCAGACCAAGTCGAAGGCGCGTATCAGCGCCTACGAGGACCTTCTGGAGCAGGCGCAGAACCGCAAGCCGACCGATACGCAGATCGTCATCCCGTCTTCCGAGCGCCTCGGCAACCGCGTCATCGAGCTGGAGGGCGTGAACAAGGGCTTTGCCGACGAGCAGTTGATCGAGAACTTGTCGTTCCGCCTGCCGCCGGGCGGCATCGTCGGCGTCATCGGCCCCAACGGCGCCGGCAAGACCACGCTGTTCAAGATGATTACCGGGCAGGAAAATCCTGACGCGGGCAAGATCACCGTCGGCGAGACCGTGAAGCTCGGTTATGTCGACCAGAGCCGCGATGCGCTCGATCCCAACAAGACCGTTTGGGAGGAAATCTCAGGCGGCGCGGAGGTCATCAAGCTAGGCAAGCACGAGGTCAACAGCCGCGCCTATTGTTCGTCGTTCAATTTCCGTGGCGGCGACCAGCAGCAGAAGGTCGGCAACCTGTCGGGCGGCCAGCGCAACCGCGTGCATCTGGCCAAGATGTTGAAGAACGGCGGCAACGTCCTGCTGCTCGACGAACCGACCAACGACCTCGACACCGAGACTCTCGGCGCGCTGGAAGACGCGTTGGAAGCCTATGCCGGCTGCGCCGTCATCATCAGCCACGACCGCATGTTCCTCGACCGCATGGCGACCCACATGCTCGCCTTCGAGGGTGACGCCCATGTCGAGTGGTTCGAAGGCAACTTCGAGGACTACGAAAAGGACAAGGCCCGCCGCCTCGGACCAGAGGCGCTGGTCCCCCACCGCATGACGCACAAGCGGCTGACGCGGTAGAATCCGGCGAGGGCGGTCCGCCCTTGGCGTACCACCCGATTCAGACCTGCGCGGGCTTCGAGCCGTCCCCGGCTGCGGTTCTATGACGTGTCGGGCCATGGTCGCCCTAGCGCCTCCGGCGAGAGGGCCATTTTCCTGCGCGCCGGCATCGCGAGCATCTGGACAAAATGGCCGGCCAGGCTGCTGATCCGGTCTCGGGCAAGCGGCTGCGGACTGCGGCGGATCAGGCCGGCCAGCAGGGTGGCCAGCGCGGTGAAGGATCGCACGAGGCGGCTGGCGTCGTCGGCAATGTCGTGGGCATCGGGCAGGACGGCGAGGCTACTGTCGCCCCCTCTCTCCTCCGCAACGTCCATGACGAATTCCCTTGAGATCGACTCCACTGCGCGCAGGAGCCAGAGCACGACGACTCGGATCGTACGTGGTGCTGCGCCGGCACGGTCGGCAAGCGCGGCGAATGCGAACAGCAGGGCGACAATGCGCCTCAGCGCCGCGCTGTCTTTCTCTATTTCCGCATTCCAGTCCATCGCCGCCTCCTTCAGACAGGCCGACGTCATTATCGGCCGGCCGCGAGTGGTGTGGATAAATTTAGGAAGAAAATTTTTGACATGTGCCGGCAAGGCGCGGCAGGTGAGGCACCAGAACTGACGCGATAGGGGAGGGAAGCTAAGGAGCCGAACTGGCCGGCGCGGGCGTTGGCCGGTCGTCGACGTAGAGGGCTGGCGTCATGGCAAAAATCATGACCGGACATCCACCAGCTCCGCCACCCACGATCTTAGGCTTCAGCTTGTCCATGTGTGTAGTAGAGACGCTGTACGTCCCTGGTTGTTTCCCAAAAGTCTTGTGGTTGGCGTTGAGCCAGGCTTGGAGGCTCGTGGCTCGGGTTACCACGACTCCAACTTCGCAAATGCGAAGATCAAATAGCAAACGGAAGTTATTCAGATCTCGGTCAAAAAATGGATCTTTGTTGTTCCATTCGAGTTCGAGAGCGATTTTGCCGTGAAAGCAATCGACGGCGTGGGTAGGGCTGTCACTTTTGACTTGGTCGACAACGATGGACGTTTCGAACTTGTGTTCTACCCAACCCAAGCCATAGAATTTCGTATCTATAGATGCGGCAATAGCCGACTTGTTTCCTTTTCCTTTGGCAACGATATCGCTGTGCATAAGCCTGAATAATCCAAGCACATTAAGTATGTCCGACCATTCCTTCCTATGGACGTGTTGCAGAATGGTATATCCGTTCCGCCAATCGTAACATTCCCATCCATTGAGCAGACTTATTGCTGTGAGGCTGCTCACTCCGCAGCCTCTACGGCCGAGTTGTAGGCATACGTCTTCCACGTGGGCTTGTAGGTTTCGTCGGCCTGGTTGCCCCAATACGTCCAGCCCGGGCGTGTGCCGCGTGCGAAAAGCTCTAGATACGGTCCCTTGGAGCAGCTCTCGATCAGTTCATACTGCTCATCCGGCTTTCGCGAATGCTCGCGTTTGCGCGACGATATGTAGTTGACCTGGCTGCGTCCCGGCGCTTCCGTCCGCGCATTCTTTCCCCGCACGCCGAACAGCAGCAGTTCGGTGACGTTGCGAAAATAGAACCCGACGCCACGACCGTCCGAACCGCCGTCCTTGCGCACCTTGTGCCAAACGATGTTGGCCTTATATTCGAAGCCCCACGACTGCATAACGCGAAGCCCATCAGGCAACAGCGCGTTGGGCACCCACAGATAAAGGTGCGCCGGCTGCCTCGTCAGATCTGCAACCGGCAAGGCGCAAATGTCTTCAGTCGTCATCGTCTCGTAGCGAGAGAGACGGCGGTGTTCTGGTGCCACCTTTCCGGTACGGTTGACGAATCGCCAAGGTGGATCAGCAAGGACGGTATGAAATCGCTTGCCACCGATCCGTCTGGCCAAATCGATAGCGGCATCCATTGGCTCGGCGTTCACTCAAATTCCCCCTGTCAACAAAAAGAACAAAAACAGAACTAAATCTTGGTGTCAAGTTTGTCTGATTCGGGACAGGGTGTCTCTCGTCGTTTAAGTGGGGTCTTCCGGCCTACTGCACCCTGCAACAGAACGGAAAGAACGGCCCGCTCAGTCCCGGCACGGCGGTCGGCGTGATCGTGAAGTCACGCACCGCGTCGCTGGGGTCGGTGCAGCCGCCCGGCGTCGAGGCGATGGAGCCCTTCACCGGATGGCTGGTCTCGAAGGTCCACGGATCGATCGATGAGAAGGTCACCGTTCCCGGCGTCGTCTGGATATCGTCACCGGAAAAGGCGTCGATGAAGTTGGCGTTCATCCCTTTGCCGGAACAGGTGAACTCCACCGCCCAGTTGGGCTCGAAGCCGGAACAGATCATCCTCTTGCCGGGAGGCACGAGTCCCTCGCAGGCAAACTCGTCTGCGAGGGCGGAATCTGAAACAGCAACGATCAGCGCAGTCGAAAGCAGCACCTGTCTACCAAAGTTGAGCATGGCGGTTCTCCTCAACGACATCCAGGCCCCGCCGGAGGCTACGTCCTAATCCCACGAGCGTAAAGCGTTGCTTCGTTTTGGAGTGATGCGACCGTTACCCATCGTCAGCGTTGATCGCGACATCGATCTTTTTGGCTGGACGCGCATCGCCATTCACACCAATTGTGCCGAAGACGCGAGGCATCCATGGTCGATCAAGCTACTTCCGAAAGCCGGGTCGTTCCGGCCCGCAAGCTCAAGGCGAAGGTCAGTGCGCTCTACGCAGCGAGGAAGAAAACCTTCCACACGGAACCCGTCTCCTCTCTTGCCTTGGGCTTCGAGGGCATTGCCGGCGACTATCACGCAGGCCAGACGCGTCGCTCGGGCGGGCGCGAACCCTGGTATTCGCGTGGAACGGAAATTCGCAACGAACGCCAGCTCTCCATCGTTTGCGCAGACGAACTGGCGGTCATCGCCTCGCGTATGGACCTGGTCGAACTGAGGCCGGAATGGATCGGCGCCAATCTCGTCATCGAAGGCATTCCACATCTGTCCATGCTGCCTGCGGGCACGATGTTGTTCTTCGAAGGCGGTGTCACGCTCAAAGTCGATGGACAAAACCATCCCTGCCGCCTGGCCGGCCGGTCCGTGGCCGACAATGCAGGCATGGCCGACCGCGAGGCCGGGTCGCTGCTCTTTCCGAAGGCGGCCAGGCGCCTGCGCGGTCTTGTCGGCTGGGTCGAGAAGCCGGGAACGGTCGGCCCAGGCGAGGATGTATCGGTGCGTGTGCCCGAGCAGTGGATTTATTCCACCTGAGCTAGGCTTCCTCGTCGTCCGGGTCGAGCAGGCGCGTTGCCCGCCAGCCGGTCAGAACTTCGTTGGTGCGCTCGATGACGAAGAACCGCGCCGAGTCGCGGTCATAGCCTTCGGCCAGCAATTGCTCGTAGTCCGTGTGCTGGTGGCGCACATGGGCGACTGTCGAAAGCCACACCGCGATCGAAGGCGGCAGGTCGCGCTTGTGCTTCGCGCCGGCTTCCGCGCGGATCGCCTCGATGTCGGAATAGGGCGCGCCGGGCAACAGCAGCGTCAGCGCTTCCGCGATTGCCTTGCGGCGCTTCGTCATTGCGATCACGGCGCATCCCTGTGACGTGGCGGCATGGCTTCGGGGAAACTGTCGGTCGATGCGAAATAAGGCTTGATGTCCACGACCGGTGTGCCGTCCAGCGCGTCGATAGCGTCGATTGTAAGCAGCCCGGTTGCTTCGTCCAGGTCGACCAATCCCGCGACATGCAGGCCGATCGGGTTTGGCCGCACCGGCGAGCGCAACGCGAAAACGCCTTTTGCTTCAGCGGCGTGGCGCGGTTTCTGGATGATCAGATTCCGCGCTCCTTCGCCCAGCCAGGAAAGCACAACGACATGGCTGACGCCGGCCAGCCCGCGCAGTCCGGGTCGGTAGGGCGGGTCGATCGCCAGCGTCGCGCGCTGTCCGGTCGCGCGGGCCGCGATCATGTTCTTCGGGCATTCTCCGCGCGTCTGCCAGGGCGAGCGGATGCGGCCGATGAACACCAGCCCGGCATCGGAGGACATTCCTGCGGGGTCTTCTTGCAGGGCGATCTCGCCCTCTCGCTGTTCAGCCATGCGTCGTCGTCCTCCTCAGCATTCGCGCCATTTTCTTGTCAGCGGGCGACATTTAGGATTGCCATTTTGACGTTATTGACATAAAGATATGTTTATATGTCAATTGAATGGACCGCAACGGCATGACTTCAACCCTCGACGGGCTGGTCGATACGCTCAAGGCGGCGGCGGAGACAAGCCGTCTGCGCATCCTCGCTCTCCTGTCGCGCGGCGATCTCACCGTGTCCGACCTGACCGAAATCCTCAACCAGTCGCAGCCGCGTGTCTCGCGCCATCTCAAGCTGCTGCTGGAAGCCGGGCTGATCGGCCGGTATCAGGAAGGCTCCTGGGCCTTCTTCCGCATCGCCGACGACGAGGCTGCGCGCGACTTCGTGCACGGCGTCGTGACACGTATCGATCGCGGCGACCCGCAGGTGGAGCGGGATTTCGAGCGACTTGCCGCGGTCAAGTATCGCCGGCAGGCGAGGGCCGCCGAGTATTTCTCGGCGAATGCCGCAAGCTGGGACGAGATACGCTCGCTGCATGCTTCTGATCGCGCCGTCGAGGCCGCGCTTCTGAAACTCGTCGGCAAGCGTCCGTTCCAGTCCATGCTCGACCTCGGCACCGGCACGGGGCGACTGCTCGAAATCTTCGCGCCGCTCTACCGTCGCGGCGTCGGCATGGACATGTCGCGCGAGATGCTGGCCGTCGCCCGCGCCAATCTCGACAGGGCCGGCGTCGCCCATGCGCAGGTGCGCCAGGGCGACATCTATGCGCCGCCGTTCGATCGCGACAGTTTCGACCTGATCACAATCCATCAGGTGCTGCACTATCTCGATGACCCTGCACTTGCGATCCGCGAGGCTTCACGTCTGCTGCGGCCGTCAGGGCGTCTGGTCATCGTCGATTTTGCGAGCCACGCGTTGGAATTCCTGCGCGAGGAGCACGCCCACATGCGCCTCGGCTTCTCCGACCGGCAGATCGCCGACTGGCTGACGGAGAGCGGCCTCGATCTGGAGGCCAGCGAGGATTTCGAGCCGCGCGGTGGCGGTGAAGACCGCCTGACGGTGAAGCTGTGGGTTGCCCGCGACCGCCGCCTGCTCGTCGCCGAACCGGCAAGAGTCGAGAGGGAAACGGTCTGATGAATGCGCCCCGCCTGTCCAGGCGTTCCGACATCGGCGCAAAGCTGCATGTCTCCTTCGAATTCTTCCCGCCGAAGACGGACGAGATGGAGGCGCGGCTTTGGGACACGGTCCAGCGTCTGGAGCCGCTATCGCCCGAATTCGTCTCGGTCACCTATGGCGCGGGAGGCTCGACGCGCGAGCGCACGGCGCGCACCGTCCGACGCATCCTGACCGAGTCGAGCCTGACACCGGCCGCCCATCTCACCTGTGTCGATGCGACCAGCGACGAGGTGGACAAGGTTATCGCCGAGTTCTCCCAGATGGGGGTCAGGCGTTTCGTGGCGTTGCGCGGCGACCCCGCTGCCGGCGTCGGCGAGCGCTATCATCCTCACTATGGCGGTTACGCCAACGCCGCCGGGCTTGTCGCGGCGCTTAAAAAGGCCGGCGACTTCGACATCTCTGTCTCGGCCTATCCGGAAAAGCATCCCGAGAGCCCCGACTTCGCCACCGACATCGAGATGCTGAAGCGCAAGGTCGACGGTGGCGCAACTCGCGCGATCACCCAGTTCTTCTTCGACAACGATCTTTACGAGCGCTACGTCGAACGTGTCCGGCGGGCGGGCATCTACATCCCGATCGTGCCGGGCGTCCTGCCGATCCACAATTTCGCGCAGGTCGCGAACTTTTCAGCCCGCTGCGGCGCGCACGTGCCGGCCTGGCTTGCCGAACGCTTCGATGGTCTGCAGGGCGATCCCCAGACGCATGCGCTGGTGGCCTCGGCGGTTGCCGCCGAACAGGTCATGGACCTGATAGAGCGCGGCGTTTCCGATTTCCATTTCTATACGATGAACCGCGCCGACCTCGTCTTCGCTGTCTGCCACATGATCGGCATCCGCGCGCCTCATGCAGACAGTGCGACCGCAGCCGCCTGATAGAAGCCAACCGCAGCCCTGAATGCAGAAAGGCCGGGCATGAGCCCGGCCTTTCTAATTTCCCAGCCATTCCGAAGCTGCGCTTACGGAATCACTCCCATTATGAGGGCGCCAATAAAAGCAAACGCAGCGCAAATCATCAGTGCATTGATCGGCCGTGTCAGTCCCATGCTCTAGCCTCCTCATTAGAGAACTATGTCTGGAGTCTAGGGGACAATGGGCAACAGGCAAGCGCAAATTTTGCTGCATTGCGGCGTGATTATGGAAAAACCTGGTTGGTCAGGCGCATAAGTCTAGGGAATTTATAGACAATCGCCTCTGTGGCGGTTGTGGAAAAAATTTGGCGACACTGCGGCGGCATGGACCCATACGTGGCGGAATGCCGCTAGGGCAGGAGAAATAATTTCTAGCCGCGACGGAGAATCCTTCCGTCGATCGTCACGAGGCCAAGGCCGATAAACACGATGCCGGCAACCTCGAACAACTCCAACCGCTCTCCCAGGAAGATCAAGCCGAGAACGATGGCGCTGACCGGAACGACGAGGGTTACGAGCGACGCATTGGTCGCGCCCGCAGATCGAATCAGGCCGAAATAGAGGATGTAGGCGAAGGCGGTTGAGACGAGCGCCAGCGCCAGCACGGCGGCCCAGACATGCGGGCTTGCCGCAAGCAATCCTGCTGGACCGTTCCAGATCAGCACGACAGGCAGCATGATCGCGGCCGACGCCGTCAACTGTCCTGCCGCGACGATGATGGGCGGAACCGTTTTGAACCGGCGCGCGAAAATCAGCGCGAAGGCGTAGGAAAGCGATGCGCCGACCATCGCGAATTTCGCCCAGACGGGGCCGCCAAGACTGGCGACAAGGCCTGGGCCAACCATGACGGCCACGCCGGCGATTCCAAGCAGGACGCCGGCAACCTTGTTCCAGGACAGCTTCTCATCGGCCGTCAATGCGTTGGCCAGCATGATCGTCCAGAAGGGTGTGGTGGCGTTGAGAACGGCGGCGAGGCCTGCGCCCATCGCGGTCTGGCCCGCGAAGATCAGCGAGAATGGAATCACGTTGTTGATCAGGCCCATCAGCAGGAAACTTCCTGCAAGCGGCAGGGCCAGCCTGAACGATGGTCCCCTGACAGCCAGGTAGAGATGAAGCGCCGCGGCGGCGATCGCCACACGAAACAGAACCAGCGTCAGCGGGTGTAGTTCGGCCACCGCGATGCGCGCGAAGAAGAACGAACCGCCCCAGATGCCGCCCAGCAATAGCACTTTGGCCCAATCGAGCGCGGACATGCCGCGTTGCACAAGCGATGCTGGATGGGCTGAAGTCACGGCGTCCTCACGGGCTGTGAGCCTCAGCTAACAGGGACTATCCCCGGCTTGCCACCCGTTTCAGGCGCCTGCCGCAATAGTTTCTCGGTCAGTGGCCTCCCGCTCGCCGAATGTCATCAAGCCGTCGTCCAAGCCGTTTCTTTCCATCTCGGGCGCATTGCCCTAGATTCCGCCGCCGGTGCAGAAAATCCGGCGATCCTCGGGAGAAGTCATTGCAGCGATTCGAGAATGCCCGCGCGGCGGCCCTGAAGCTTCGTCCGGATGAGCCGGTCTACTGCTTCCGGCCGGATGTCCTGAAGGCCGATGCCCGGCAGTTCATGGAGATGTTTCCCGGCAAGACGGCCTATGCCGTCAAGACCAACGGCGAGCAGATCGTCCTGAAGGCGCTGGTCGAGGCCGGCGTCACTGCGTTCGACGTTGCCTCGCCGGGCGAGTTCGCCGCGGTTCGCGCTGTCTCGCCGGATGCCGAGATGCTCTACATGCATCCCGTCAAGGCGCAGTCCGACATACGGCTTGCGCTGGAAAAATACGGCATCCGCGTCATCGCGATCGATCATGAGGACGAGATTGCGAAGCTCACGCGGGTGGTGCGCGCGCTAGACATAGACCCCGGATCACTCGACGTTTTCGTTCGTATCCAGACCAAGGGGTCGGCGGCTTACGAACTGTCGAAGAAGTTCGGCGCTGGACCTGCGAACGCCGTGGAACTCGCGGAGCGCCTCAATCGTAGCGGTTACAAGGTGGGCCTCTGCTTCCATGTCGGCAGCCAGATCGAGGACCCCGACACCTACGAGCGCGCGCTCGCCACTGCCGACTGGATCCGCAACCGGCTTACCTTTCCACTTGCCGGCCTCGATGTCGGCGGCGGGTTTCCGGCCGAATATGGCAACGATCCGAACCGCAAGCAGGTCGAGATGCCCTCGCTCGGCCAGATCATGTCGCGGCTGTCAGGCGATCTCAGGGAATACGGCTTCGACCAGATGCCGCTGGTCGCCGAGCCGGGCCGGGTGATCGTGGCGCGCTGCCTGTCGCTCATCGTGCGCGTCCTGCTGCGCAAGGGCAGGCGGCTCTACATCAATGATGGCATCTGGGCGTCGTTGTCGGATTCATGGACGGGCAAGATCACGCTGCCCGCCCGCTTCATCCCCGACCCGGCAATCCGCTCGCGCAACGGCAGCGAGAAGAACATCGTCCCGTTCAAGGTCTGCGGCGCGACCTGCGATTCGGTCGATATCCTGTCGCGGCCGTTCTGGCTTCCGGAAACAGTCGATACCGGCGACTGGATCGAGATCGGCCATATCGGCGCTTATTCGCTGTCGCTCAGGACCCGCTTCAACGGCTTCTATCCCGACACGTTTGTCGAGGTAACGACGCCGTTCGACGAAGGCGACGCCCCGCAGGGCTTTGCCAGCCTGGAGACAATGGCGGACTGACGCTGCTCAGTCCAAAACAGGCTCGAGCCTGCCCTTGTAGGCGACGATCAGGCCGATCAGCGGCATCGATATTTCGACGTTGAAGCAGAACTGCCCGTCTTCCTCCGCTTCGAAGGTCGACCCGCCGGGCAGGAGGAAGCGCGGCATCGGGATGCCGAGCACCGACCATCGTCGCGGAACGAGAAAGAGGCGACCTTCCTCAATAACAAGGGCGAGTGCGAAGGTGGCGATCCCAAAACGCTCCATCAGCAGGTGTTCGCTCCTGCCGGTTCCAGCCCATTGCAGCGATGAGAAGGACTTGCCGTCGAAAGTGCGGGTCCAACGTTCGGCGTCGTTCTCCGGCGTGAATGCAACCGTCACCGGTACGCGTGCGGCCGCTTTTGGAAATCCTACGAATGCCGCGGCGATTGCGGACAGAGGGCCGCGACCTCGCCGCACCTCCGCAAAGCCCTTCCATTGGCGGGAAGCTGTGCTGTCGTGCAATTCCTGCAGACGCGGCGGAAGTGCGGAGAAGGCCGTGCCAAGGACCTTGCGATAAAGCGGTGCGTCAGCTTCACGCTCCCGAAAGCCGGTAAAAATGGTCCGACGCCGAAACAGGGCGTCGTAGTCAGCGAGTTCAAACGCGCGAACCGCCGACCGCGCACCCGGCGCGGGCCGTTCGCCCGCCAGCATTTTGCGGATGACCCCTTCGGCAGCCATGGAGGGAATGTACGGGCCGGCATCGCCCTCGGCCAGCATATGCCAGCTTCGCTCGACCTTCCGGCCATCCGCGATCCCCCGTGCACGAACGAACATGCCGCCTCGATGCTCGCCGAAGCGCATGCGGTCCAGCACCCGGTGGAACAGCCCCGACAAAGGCTCCAATGACGGAAGCCCAAGCCTGTATCGGGCTGTTGCAAGCAAATTCAGGGCGCGGAGCAGGGTTTCGGGCACCGTGCCTGCCCCCATCCAGATGTCGGTCATGGCAGGATGTTCTGGCGGTATGACCTGCAGGTCGGGCACATCGACCAGCGAGAAACGGGTGTTGCGCAGCGGCAAGCGCCCCGGCACGGCGACGGTGAAGCGCATGCTTTCGGCCAAGCCGATGCCTTGCGACGGATGGCCGTTCCGGCGCAGCTTGACCGGAGCGCCGGCGTAGCTGGTCACTGCACGCATCACGTTGAGGCCAATCCCGGCGCGAGGCGAGGGTGCGACGCCGCCCTCCGCCGACACTATATCCATGGTCTTCGCCATTTCGCGCAGGACTGCCGCCGTCAGTACCGGAAAGCTGCTGACCCCCGACAGGACGAAGACGCCTGCGGCCATCGCCGCGGCATCGAACTGCGGCACGCCGGCCACGAAATCGGAGGCATCGGCAAAGTCGAGATAATCGATGCCGGCTTCGATGCAGGCCGTTATCACCCGATAGCGATCGGCCCCGTAATCCTGGAATGGCCCGGACGCATCCACGACCAGATCGGGTTTGTCGGCGCGCAAGCCCGCGGCGATGTCGGCGCGGTCGAGGGCAAGCGGACGAACCGTTGCCGCGCCCGTGCAGTCGGCGCAGAAAGCCTCGGCGCGCACGCGGTCGCGGCCGCTTATGATAAGTTCGATATTCGAGAGGTCGGAAAGCAGTTTCGCCAGGCGTCCACCGAAGACTCCGTAGCCTCCGAGGATCAACACTTTCAGGTGTGAAATGCGCCTCTCGTTGTCAACTGCTTCGACCACATCCGCAAAACCTCGCCGTTTTGCGGAACCCGCCGTCACGAGGCATTCGCCTTGAGCCACTTCTTCCACGCAGCCATGTCGCCGTTGAAGACATTGATGTCGGCATTGCCGCGTATGCCCGGAATGACGCCCGTGCCCGTGTACTGCCAGAAGGTGAAGGGGTGATCGCCGTATTTTTCCGTCGGATGGCCGGCCACCGATCGCAGCCAGTAGGGATAGCCGCGGAACTTGGACAACTCATTGTCGTCGAAAAAGTCGATCGACGTGTAGATGATCGGCTTCTTGCCGTAATGTTTTTCGACGATGTCGAGAAAGATTTTCATCTCCTTTCGCACCGTCTCGGGGTCGGGGCGAAGCTTGCAGCTTGGCGACGCGTCGTTCCACTCCATGTCGAGCACCGGAGGGAGCGCCCCGCGTTCCTTTGGCACGTTCTGGATGAACCAGCGGGCCTGTTCGGCGGCCGACCGGCAGAAATAGAAGAAGTGGTAGGCCGAGCGTGGGATGCCGGCCGCTCTTGTCATGCGCCAGTGCTCGGCGAAATAGTCATCAATGCGGTCGGCGCCTTCGGTCGCCTTGATGAAGGCGAACGAGATACCGCTCGCCTTGGCCGTCGACCAGTCGATGGAGGTCTGGTATTTCGAGACGTCCGTGCCGTGCACGGCATACGTCCACGGTGTTTTGCCTTGCCATTCATGCGGGTCACTGTCGCCAAAGCGCGGATTGCTGACAGCGACCTGTCCAGACGGGACCGATGTGGGCGCTGCGGAAGGGGTCAACGAATCCATAGCCGAACAGCCGGCCAGCGCAATAAGCGCGAGAACGGCGGCGCAGCGCCACATCGCGCAGCGTGCGAAACCTTCGAAATGCCCTTGCGACATCCGCCCCCGACCCGTCTGCGGAACAAAACGTTCCGACGCGCCTTCCGTGATCGGCCATCATGGTTGATTTTTCGTTGATGGCGCATCGGGAAGGCCGCAAAATTGCCCAAGGCAATGTCGACAAATCGATGGCGGAAGGATGGCGGCGGCCTAGGCCTTCGTCAGCACCGAATGCACCGCGTAGCCGCGATAAAGCGAATCAAATCTTAGACTTTTGCCGGTGCGGCGCGATTCCGCTTCAAGCACTTCACGCAGTGAATCGCGTGGTGAAACGTGGAATTTCGCCAGCCATGCGCGCAGAGCGCCCTTGAACCAGCGGGGCAAGCGCTCCTGTCTTCCGAAGTCGACGACATGCAGCGAGCCGCCTTCGTTCAACGCCTCGAGCGCGGCCGCGACCGTGCGACGCCATTCGGGGATCATCGACAGCGAATAGGAGATGAAAATCCGATCGAAGCCGGAGAGACCGAAAAGCTTTTCGGGATCGAAGGCCGATGCATCGCCGCGGGCGAGGCTGATGCGCGAGGACAGGTCGCGCTTGCCTATCGCCACAGCCGCCGTCTCCAGCATCTCCGCCGAAATATCGAGGCCGTGAAAACGGGCGTCCGGAAAGGCACGCGCCGCCTGGATCAGATTGCGTCCCGTTCCGCAGCCGAGTTCGAGGACAGATCCCCCCGGAGGAGCGTCCAGCCTGTCGATCAATCGGTCGCGGCCGAGCAGATAGTATTTGCGGGTCAGGTCGTAGAAATGGCGCTGGTGGCGATAGACGCCGTCCATCAGTTCGGCGTGGGAATGTTCGATGGCGCTCATCACGCGGCCTTTTCGTAGAGGTGGAAGCCGCCATAGATCGCCGAGCGGTCCCGTGCATGGAAGTTGCGCGAATCCTCCTCGGCATAGCGCCACTGCGCCAGCAGCGACTCCGAGATGCGGCCGGGCAGGACGCTGTCTTCTGCAGCGGTACGGAAGATGACGCGCGCGCCGGGTGCGGCCGTGCGCGTGACCTCTGTCCACAACGCATTGAGCTGATCGTCCGTCATCCAGTCCTGCGCGTCGAGCAGGATGTAACGGTCGACCGATGCGGCGGGCTTCTTCGCCAGCAATTCGGTGAAATTGATGTGATGGACAGCCACGCGGTCGGCGTTGGTCCTGATCTTATCGTAGTTCTGCTTGTCCAGATATGCGGGCAGGGTGCCTTCGCCCTGCGCCGGGTAGCGGCGCGCGAAGGCCTGCCAGGCGAAATAGTTGTCCTTCAAGGGAAAGTCGCAGGCGAGCTTTTCCAGCCGCGCCTTCAGCACGCTCGCCATCGTACCGTCGCCCGAGGTGATCAGCGAGTCATACTGCGCCGGCGGTATGCCGAGACCGAACAGCGAGGACTTGCGCGACAGGATCATCTTCATCAGCCGCTTCTCGAAGACCGGCGCCAGTTCTTCCTCGAAGAAGCGGCGCTGGCTCTCGATATCGTTTGCCTGAAGGATTCGCGACGGATCGACGCCGTACAGCTTCGCGGCGCGATGACCGGCCGTGATGAAGAGGCCCAACAGGCCGGTCTGGTAGAAATTGCGATTGAAAGTCTCGATGCGGCGGCGTCCGCGCAGGTTGCGCTTTTCCCAATAGCGCCTTGTGGCGGCGTCGAGCTTTGGCGCCAGGAAGCGATCGTAAGCGACGGAGTTTGTGCTGGTGCCGGCTTCGCCGAAGAAGCGGAAGAGGTCAGCCTGTGCCGGCAGATGTGTCACTGCCGCAAGCTTCAGCTTGTTGAGCGCAATATGCGCGGTGTTGAGGTCAACCGCGTCGATTTGCGCCGGCGAACGCGTGAGATAGGCGAGGATGTTGCAGCCGCCGGACGCGATCGTGACGATGCGGTGGCCTTCCGCCAGTTCCATCGCCTCCATGTCGATATCCGGGTCTTCCCAGATCTGCGGGTAAACGAGGCCGGTGAAAAGCAGCGCGAAAAGCCGCTCCGAAAGTCCGGCGCGCGACAGCGCCCTGTTCTGGTAGACGGCCTTTCCGAGATGGCGGTTCCTGCGGAAGGGAAGCTCGCTCGAAACGTCGGTCATGGAGGCCCGAATCCCCGTTGCACGTTCCGCAAGCGGGTATCGCGGGCCGATGACAGGTGGATGACATCGGCCCGGTTCTATTTTGCAGTCAGGCCCGCCCGAATCCCCCGGCCGTCGGCGTGGTGACGATCACCGCCTCGCCGGGTTGCAGTACGGTCTGGTCGCAAGCCTTCAGCGTCTCGACGCGGCCGTCCGCCCTGCGCACCTCGGTCTTGCCGGGCATGCCGTTGCCGCCGCCCGCGATCCCCTCCGGCGGGCGGTTGCGGTGCGACGAGAGGATCGCGCATTCCATCTTCTCGAGGAAGCGGATCGTGCGCTTGGTGCCGTCGCCGGCGCTCCACTTGCCCTTGCCGCCGGAACCCTCGCGGATGTGGAAGTCTTCCAGCAGCACCGGGAAGCGCAGTTCCAGCACCTCCGGGTCGGTCAGGCGCGAATTGGTCATGTGCGTGTGCACGCCCGATGTGCCGCCAAACCCGCGGCCGTCGTTCATCTGGCCGGCTGGCGAGCCCGAGCAGATCGTCTCGTAATACTGGTACGTCGCGTTGCCGTAGGTGAGGTTGTTCATCGTCCCCTGAGCGTTCGCCAGCGCGCCCATCGCGCCGAACATGGCGTTGGTCACGTGTTGCGACGTCTCGACATTGCCGGCGACGACGGCGGCCGGATAGGACGGCCGCAGCATGCACCCTTCGGGAATGATGATGTTGATCGGCCGCAGGCATCCCGCGTTCATCGGGATGTTGTCCTCCACCATGACACGGAAGGCATAGAGCACCGCCGCGCGCGCGACCGGCTCCGGCGCGTTGAAGTTGTTCTTCATCACTGGCGACGTGCCGGTAAAATCCACCGTCGCCTCGCGCTTCTTGCGATCGACAGTGATCTTCACCCGGATCGCCTGGCCGGTGTCGGTCGGATATTCGTATTCGGAGCTGTCGGGCAGGCGTTCCAGCACGCGGCGCACGCTCTCGGCAGCGTTGTCCTGCACATGGCCCATATAGGCTTCGACCACGTCCAGCCCGAAATGCGCGACCATCTTGCGCAGTTCGGCCACGCCCTTCTCGTTGGCGGCGATCTGTGCCTTCAGGTCCGCGATGTTCTGCGCCGGGTTGCGGCAGGGGTAGGGGTGGTCGGTCAGGATGCCGTGCAGTTCCTTCTCCAAGAAGGTACCGCGATCGACGATGCGGAAATTGTCGATCAGCACGCCTTCCTCGTCCACTGTCGTCGCCAGCGGCGTCATCGATCCCGGCGCGCTGCCGCCGACATCCGCATGGTGGCCGCGCGAGGCCGAATAGAAGAGGATTTCCTTGCCGGCGTCGTCGAACACCGGCGTCACGACCGTGATATCAGGCAGATGCGTGCCGCCATTGTAGGGCGCGTTCAGCGCGAACACGTCGCCCGGATGGATGTCGCCCTCGTTCAGGCGGATGATCGTCTCGACCGATCTGTCCATCGATCCCAGGTGCACGGGCATGTGCGGCGCGTTGGCGACGAGCGCGCCGGTGCGGTCGAAGACCGCGCATGAGAAGTCGAGCCGCTCTTTGATGTTCACCGACGAGGCCGTGTTCTGCAGCGTCACGCCCATCTGCTCGGCGATCGACATGAACAGGTTGTTGAAGACTTCCAGCATCACCGGATCGGCTTCCGTGCCGAGCGCGGCCTGTCGCTGCTTCCTCTCCGTGCGCGAGAGCAGCACATGGTCCTTCGCGGTGATCTCGGCGCCCCAACCGGGCTCGACGACGATGGTCTGGTGGCTCTCGATCACCAGCGCCGGCCCGGCGATCTTCTGGCCCGGCTTCAGCGCCTCGCGGCGGAACACGGCAGCATCGTGCCATTCGCCAGCGCAGAACATCTTGCGCGTCTCGGCCGCCTTGGCGGTCTCGCCGGAAATCTCCCGGTCGGTCTCGTCGCGACCCGAGACGCGGCCGTCCTGGCCCTGGATTTCCACCGTCTCGATCACCAGCTTCCGGTCCGGGTAGGTGAAGCCGAACTGCGCCTTGTGCGAGGTCTCGAACGCCTTGCGGGCGTCGGCTACGGAAAGGCCGGCATAGTTGATCGGCAGGGCCGTATCGGTGCCGTCGTAGCGAACATGAAGAATCGGCCGCCACGAGACCATGTCTTCCGGTACGCCCTGCGCACCGAGTTCGGCAAACACCGGCTCACGCAGCGCGTCGATCGCGTCGTCGATCTCGACTGATGTCTCGTCGGCCAGCAGCCGGATGAATCCTTGCTGGCGCGAGGCAAAGACGCCAGACATGCCGATGCCGTAGGCCGACAGCAGGCCGGAGAAGGGGTGGATGAGCACCGACTGCATGCCGAGCGCATCGGCCACGAGGCACGCATGCTGGCCGCCTGCGCCGCCGAAGCAATTCAGCAGGTAGCCGGTCACGTCATAGCCGCGCTGCACCGAGATTTTCTTGATGGCGTTGGCCATGTTCTCGACGGCGATGGTGACGAAGCCCTCCGCCACCGCTTCAGCCGTGCGTCCGTCGCCGATCTCGCTCGCAAGTGCCGCGAACTTCCCGCGCACGGTCTCGGTGTCCAGCGGCTGGTCCTGTCCGGGACCAAAGATCGCCGGGAAGAAGTCGGGTTGCAGCTTGCCGAGCATCACATTCGCGTCGGTGACCGCCAGCGGCCCGCCGCGCCTGTAGCAGGCGGGGCCGGGGTTGGCGCCGGCTGAATCCGGGCCGACCCGAAAACGTCCGGCGTCGAAATGCAGGATCGAGCCGCCGCCAGCCGCGACCGTGTGGATGCGCATCATCGGCGCGCGCACGCGCACGCCGGCCACCTCGGTGTCGAAGGCGCGCTCATATTCGCCATCATAGTGCGCGACGTCGGTCGACGTGCCGCCCATGTCGAAGCCGATCACCTGCTCGAAGCCGGCAAGCTTCGCCGTCTCAACCATGCCGACCACGCCGCCGGCCGGCCCCGACAGCAGCGCATCCTTGCCCTGGAACATGTCGGCCGCCGTCAGCCCGCCCGACGACATCATGAACATCAGGCGGGGCGCTTCCTTACCCTCCCCCTTGCGGGGAGGGTGGCCCGCAGAGCCGGGTGGGAGTGGTGAGGAATGCTCTGTGGCTACTGGATCGAGTGCGTCGCCGCGACCCCCACCCCGGCCGGCTTCGCCGTCCGACCCTCCCCGCAAGGGGGAGGGTGAAGCGCCTAACTCCCGGCTCACCTGGCTCACATAGCGGCGCAGAATGGGCGACAGGTAGGCATCCACAACCGTCGTATCACCGCGACCGACGAGCTTCACCAGCGGCGACACCTCGTTGCTGACCGAAATCTGCGAGAAGCCCGCCTTGCGGCAGACCTTCGCGACCGCCTTCTCGTGATCGGGGAATTTCCAGGCATGCATGAAGACGATCGCCACCGCGTCGATACCGTCCTTCTTCGCCTGTTCGATCGCAGGCTTGACCGCTTCGATGTCGAGCAGCTTCTCTACCGTGCCGTCGGCGCGTACGCGCTCCTCGACCTCGATCACCCGTTCATAAAGCTGTTCGGGCAGGATGATCTCCTTGGCGAAGATGTCGGGCCGCGCCTGATAGGCGATGCGCAACGCGTCGCGGAAACCCTTGGTGATCAGCAACAGCACGCGGTCGCCCTTGCGCTCCAGCAGCGCGTTGGTCGCCACCGTCGTGCCCATCTTGATCTCACCGACCGAACCGGCGGGAAAAGCCTCTCCGGACTTCAGCCCGAGCAGGTCGCGGATGCCCTGGATGGCTGCGTCGCGATAGGCCTCCGGGTTCTCGGAAAGCAGCTTGCGCGCATGCAGCCCGCCCTGCGGATCGCGTCCCACGATATCGGTGAAGGTGCCGCCGCGATCGATCCAGAAATCCCAGTTACCCAAGTTGCCGGTCGACATCAGCGCTCTCCGAATGTCCCGTTTGATTTTCCCGAGAAGTGGCGTACAAAGCAGAACGACGACATTTCGTCAACAATTTGTCGATAAAATGTGATTGTAAGCCATGGCCAAATCCGTTTCCCCGCTCGGCCCCGTTGTTTCCGCCGCCCATCTCGCCGATGGGCAGGTTCCCTCGTTGTCGGAAATCGAGTTCGCGCTGACCGTCCTGCACAACGCCTTCCAGCGCTGGACCGTCCGCTGCATGGCTGCTGCCGGCGTGCCGGGACTTGCTCCCGTGGACATCCTCGTCCTGCACGCCTCCAACCATCGCGACCGCGAGAAGACGCTCGCCGACATCTGCATGATGTTCAACATCGAGGACACGCATGTGGTCGCCTATGCGCTGAAGAAGCTGGAGGGGATGAAGCTGATTTCCACCGGCCGCCGCGGCAAGGAGAAGACCGTGAAGGTGACCAAGGCAGGCGCGGAAGCATGCCGTCGTTACCGCGAGGTTCGCGAAGGACTGCTGGCTCCGAGCGTCAAAGGCCTGTCCTTTGACGAGGAAGACATGAGCCATGTCGCCGCGTTGATGCGCTCTCTGTCCGGTCAGTACGACCAGGCCGCGCGGGCTGCCGCGAGTCTTTGATAAAGTTCCGCGCGTGATCTGACGAATTGTTACTCCGGGCAACCGGATGTGACGAAACGCAATCACATCTTTTTCATTTTCTCCTCCGAACGCCCGCCTCGACTGGGGGCGTCCCATGAAGGAGATATGTCATGAAAAAGCTTGTTCTCGCTTCCGTGTCGGCCTTGGCTCTTTTTGGCGTGGCCGCGTGCAGCGACGCGACCGACGCCACTACCACCCAGAGCGTTCCGGAGACTACGGTTCAGCCAGCGCCTGTTCCTGCGGATCCCGCCCCCGCGACACCTCCGGCTGTTGATGACTCGACCACACAGAGCATCACACCCGCGCCGGATGCTGGTGAAATGCCTGCTGTCGAACCTGCCCCGATGGAGCCCACTCCGGTTCAGCCGGCGCCGGCTGAATAAGCTCTGGACTGACAATCACAAAGCCGCCGGCCTCAGGCCGGTGGCTTTTCGTTGTGGCGTGAACGGTCGCCCTGAGTTGGGCGAGCCCAACGTCCAACCGCGACCACCGCCACGACCGCGAAGGCGAAAAGAAGCGTCTCGCCGGTGATGGCTTCGCCGAGCAGCACTGCCGAGACGGCGATCGTCACGAATGTCTGCAGCAGTTGCACCTGGCTGACATGCGCGATCCCGCCCATCGCGAGACCGATATTCCAGGCAAAGAAGCCCAGCAGCATCGACCCCAGCCCCAGATAGAGAAATGCTGCGATCTCCGCGTGGCTGGCAGCGGCGAATTCAGGCCGCCAAGAAAGCCAGGTTCCGACGATCGAAAACGGAGCCGAGATCACCAGCGCCCAGCAGATCACTTCCCAGCCTGGCATCTTCTTGGAAAGCTTGCCGGACACGACATAGCCGAGACTGGCGGCGAGACATGAAAGCAGCAGCCAGATGTCGCCTTGCGACAGTTGCATTCCTCCGTCGCGCAATGCAAACAGCACGACCAGCGCAGCGCCCACAACGCCGCATGCCCAGAAAAGCGGCGAGGGGCGTTCCCCGCCGATCAGCGCCGCGAACAGGCTGGTTGTCAGCGGCAGGATCCCCAATACGACGCCTCCATGCGCCGCCGGAACGGTCTGCATCGCAATCGATGACAGGATGGGGAAACCGAACACAAGCAACAGTCCGATCAGAGCGAGTGCACCGGCGTCCTGGCGTGGAAAGCGACGCTTCAGCACGAGCAGCAGGAGACCTGCCGCTGCCGCGGCCACTGTTGCACGCCCAAAGGTAATGAAGCCGGGATTGAACACACCCAGCGCAATACGTGTCGCCGGCAGCGTGCCGCCAAAGACAAGCACGCCAAGAAAGCCCAGCGCGAGTCCCGCCGTCTCGTGCCGGACTCCCGGCTTTCTCTCTATCTTCGCGCCATCAACCATGGGCGCGATGGTTAGCGCCGAAGGCGCAATCGCGTCGCGCCAATTCGCTTGGGCCAGATCGCGCAGGCCGTGCCGTGCGGCAATCGCTCCCTCGCCAAATCGCGCGTTTCCCCTTAAGGAAACGCCATGTCCATCTGGCAGTTCGTCAAGCGAGTGACGGTTTCCACCGCGTCCGGGATCGGCAGCGTGGTCGATGCGGTTCGCGCCATCTTCGGGGCCGATCCGGAGTTGCGCAGGCGCGTGGCCTTCTCGGTCGCGATGATCGCACTGTCGGCCAAGATGGCGAAGGCTGATGGCATCGTCACCCAGGACGAAATTCGCGCCTTCCAGCAGATATTCGAGATACCCGCCGCCGAACGCAATAACGTCGCGCGACTCTACGATCTCGCCAAACAGGATGTCGCCGGCTTCGAGTCCTATGCCGAGAAGATGGCCGGGTTGTGTGGTTCCGGCCACGCCAACTGCGCCATGCTCGAAGACATCCTCGACGGCCTCTTCCATATCGCCAAGGCAGACGGCGTGCTGCACGATCGCGAGAACGCCTATCTTCATCGCGTCGCCGAAATCTTCCGTATCGACGAAAACCATTATCAGAGCATCCTGGCGCGCCACGCCATTCTCGGCGAAGCGGACCCATGGCTGGTGCTTGGGGTGGAACGCGGCAGCCCCTTCGCGGAGGTCCGCAAGCGCTATCGCTCGCTTGTCGCCGCCAACCATCCCGACAAGCTCATCGCCCGCGGTCTGCCGGAGGAGTTCATCAAGATCGCCACGACGCGCATCGCTGCGATCAACGCAGCCTATGAAATGATCGAGCGCGGTCTGAAGGTGATATGAGCGGCTTTTCGCCAGACCAAGCGGGGGCCGAGGTGCGGGTGTCGCCCAACTTCGGGCCGCGCGTCGGTGTCGCGCGGCCGGACATGATCATTCTCCACTATACAGGCATGAAGACGGGCGAGGGCGCCGAGGCCTGGCTGTGCGCTCCGGAGTCGCAAGTCTCGTCCCACTACCTCGTGCACGAGGATGGCCGCATCGTGCAGATGGTGCGCGAAAGCGACCGCGCATGGCATGCCGGGAAAAGCTTTTGGGCCGGCGTCACCGACGTCAACTCCCACTCCATCGGCATCGAGATCGTCAATCCCGGCCACGAGTTCGGTTACCGGCCTTTCCCCGCCCGCCAGATCGCGTCCGTCATCGACCTTTGCCGTGGCATCACCGCCCGCCATCCCATCCCGCCTCAGCGCGTCCTGGCCCATTCCGACGTTGCTCCGGGCCGCAAGGTCGACCCGGGCGAGCGGTTTCCCTGGCGTCAGCTTGCAGACGCCGGCGTTGGTCATTTTGTCGCGCCGGCCCGCGCGGGCGGTAAACCCTTGTTGGCTCCAGGCAGCAGTGGAAGCGCGGTCGAGAAGCTCCAGTCGATGCTCTCCCTATACGGTTATGGGATCGAAATAACCGCGTTATTCGATCAACAGACCTCTACATTAGTGTCTGCTTTTCAACGACATTTTCGTCCGCGGCGTGTCGATGGGCTGGCCGACCGCTCTACGCTTGACACGCTGTCCCGGCTTCTGGAAGCGCTACCAGACATGTCCACGTGAGCTGGCAAAATCGTTCAAGTCTTTATTGCAAACTGTAACGCTTTGTTACTTGGCCGGCCTTTTTTGCCCCAAGGTTGATCGCCAATTCGCCGATCGAGCTTGCCGGCGACTGGTATCCGCGGTCCCGGTGTAAATTCCAAAGCGTCGCGCGCTTCCCCCCCTTGCGCGGCCGGATAACAAAGGGACTCATGAAAAATCTGACCGTTTTAGCGGCAGCGCTGGCTGCCGGGCTGACGACTTTTGCCGCCTATGCCCATGAGGAGGGGGTGTCCGTCGCGAATGTGCCGGGTGTTGGCGTCTGGACCAACGACAGTGGCAGCGCGGAAACGAACGTGGCCGCAACCACGCGTGGATTGACCGCGGAAGAGGTTTTCCACGCCATCAAGGCGGTTGAGGAGGAGAACAAGATCGCCGCCGCCACGCCCGAGGATCGTTACAAGCCTTTCATCGAAAAATACGCGCTGGAGAACGATGTGCCTCTCGAACTGGCGCATGCCGTGATCACGGTTGAAAGCAACTACAAGGTCTATTCCCTCGGCAAGGCCGGCGAGGTCGGACTGATGCAGATCAAGCCGGCGACCGCCAGAATGATGGGCTACGAGGGTACGACAACCGGCCTCTTCGACCCGGAGACAAACATCAAGTTCGGCATGAAGTACCTCGGCAAGGCCCGTCAACTCGGCGGCGGCACGACATGCGGCACCATCCTCAAATACAATGCCGGCCATGCCGCCAAGCGGATGAATGCGACCTCCCGCGACTATTGCGCGAAGGTGAAAAGGCATCTCACGACGGCCGATGCTTCTTCGTCGCTTGGTCTCGATCGCGGCGCGTAAACTTTAACGTCGCGACCATATTGCCTTTCGGCCGGCGAACGCCTTTATACGGCCTGCCAGCCGGCCGGGCGGCCGCGCCCGCGAGAACCGAAAGGTTGCGGGTGAGGAAAGTCCGGGCTCCATGGAGACACGGTGCCGGCTAACGGCCGGCGGGGGCGACCCCAGGGAAAGTGCCACAGAAAGCAAACCGCCTCGATTACTCGGGGTAAGGGTGAAAGGGTGGGGTAAGAGCCCACCGCGCGACCGGCAACGGAAGCGGCAGGGCAAACCCCACCGGGAGCAAAACCGAATAGGGGCGGTCGAGGGGCAACCCTCAGGGCTGTTTCCGGCCCACCGCCCGGGTAGGTTGCGTGAGGCCGTCGGCAACGACGGTCCAAGATGAATGGCCGCCACGTTCTCTGGTCCGCAAGGCCCGGAGGGCCATACAAAACCCGGCTTATAGGCCGGCTGGCATTTTTTCGAGTTCGACGAAAGCGGAGTCGTTTCAACCTGTTGTGGCGATGCCCTGCTCTTTTGATTCAAGAGCCAGAACCCGCCGTCGGCTCAGCTTCGGTCGAGCGCTTCTTCTAGCGCCCGCCACAGTTCTTCCACCGGTTCGCAGCCGACAGACAGGCGGACGAAGCCCGGCGCGACGGCGTCGCCCCAGCGGGCGCGCCGCTCGGCCGACGTGTGGACTCCGCCGAAGGATGTCGCCGGCTGGATCCGGTCACAGCCGTTGATGAAGGTCTCCGCGGCTTCTTCCGTCTCCAGCGTCAGGCCGATCAGGAATCCGAAGCGCTGCATCTGCACGCGAGCAAGGTTGTGCGAGGGGTCGTCGGGCAGGCCGGGAAACCGCAGCGCCTTCACCTTCGGATGCGCTTGCAGCCGCGCGGCGATCGTTTCCGCCGACGAGCACATGCGATCGAAGCGCAGTTCCAGCGTTTCCAGCCCGCGATGCACCAGCCACGCTTCGAACGGGCCGGGGATAGAGCCTGACAGTTTTCGCCAGTCCTTCACGACCGCGACGATCTTCTCGTCACGGCTGGCGACATGGCCAAACAGCGCGTCGGAGTGGCCGTTGGGGGCCTTGGTGTCGGCCGCCACGACGATGTCCGCGCCGAGATCGAGCGGCCTCTGGCCATAGGGCGTCATCGTCGTGTTGTCGGCGACCACTGTTGCGCCTGCCGCGTGCGCGGCCTTGCAGACCGCCGCGATGTCGCAGAGGTCGAGGCCAGGATTGGCGGGCGTCTCAAGGAAAACGAGGCGGTAGCCGCCGAAGCCGTCGTCGAGGAACGCGCTCGTCGGCCGCAGGTCGAACGTTACGCCCAAAGGCTTCAGGAAGCGCTCGGCCAGCACGCGCGTCGTGTAGTACCCGTCGGATGGGAGAAGCACGCGGTCGCCGCTTTTCAACTGGCTGAAGAACACCGCCGAGATCGCCGCCATGCCAGACGGAAACGCCGCCGCCTGCGCGTCTTCCAGATGCGACAGCATCTCTTCCACCGCGTCCCATGTCGGATTGTCGAAGCGGCCATATTGCGCGAACCCGGCCGGATTGCCGGGGAGGTTGAACATCGATGCCATGGTCAATGGCAGCGCGACCGGATCTCCCTTGTTCAGTTTCCGCCGGCGCAGATGGGTAAGCTGGGCGGCGCGGGCGTTCGGGCTGTCGGTCATGGTCGTTATTCCGGCTTTTGACGTGCCATCGCTATGCGCCGCGCCTGCGCGAACCGCAAGGTGGAGCAGGGCGTGCGCACACGCCACTAACCGTTCGTTAGGCTTAATGGAGCATAAAGCGGTGGATGCCCGGGATTGCGTCTTTGCAGGCCATTTCAGGGCGTGTGTATCTGCTGTTCCCGTTGACGCCCATATTGCCCCATGTTATCCCATTCAGATAATCAAGTTCCTGTTCCGGTCGAAGGTCAATCGAGCGCCAAGCGTGCGGCTGTTGGGTCGCGCGACGTGCTTTCTCATGGTCCCGAGCGGCACAGGCTTTGCGGCAGGGGCCGCGCCTCGGAGGCGCGGGCGAGATGACCGGATGGTTTCTGACGGAAACGGCTGTAGCGCGTGATGAACCGGTTTCTGTCCAGTGCGGTGAACAGGATCGACGCCAAGGGACGGGTGTCCGTGCCAGCGCGCTTCCGTTCGGTCGTACAGCAGAGGGGTTATTCGGAACTCTATGCCATCCGCCAACTGGATATACCTGCGCTGGACGTCGGCGGGCTCGACCTGCTCGATCGCTACGAGGCGCGGATGAGCCAGGAAGATCCCTTCATGCAGACTGCGGACGACATGTCCTTCTTCGTGCATGGGGACGGCGCCTTCCTGAAGCTGGACCAGGATGGACGCATCACGGTGACCGATTTCATACGCGAGCATACGGGCGTCACGACCGACGTGGCCTTCGTCGGGCGCGGCAATTTTTTCCAGATATGGGAGCCCTCGAAGCTTGCCGCCTATGGCGCGCAGGCGAGGGCGCGGCTTTTGCAGCTTCGGCAGGGGATGAAGGCTGGAGGGGAGACCGGGGAGCAACCGGAATGATGGCGGGCAACAGCGGGGGCGACCCTGCGGTTGGCGGACCGGCTCGCCACATTCCGGTTATCCTCGCCGAAGTTGTCGAGGCGCTGCAGCCCGCGCAGGGCAAGACGATCATCGACGGCACGTTCGGTGCTGGTGGCTACACCAAGGCCCTGCTCGACGCAGGCGCGTCGGTCGTCGCGATCGACCGCGATCCTGATGCCATCGAGGCCGGTCGCGCGCTCGAAAAGGAGATGGTCGGCCGCCTCCGGCTTGTCCATGGCCCGTTCTCCGAACTCGACGCTGCGGTCGACCAGGCCGACGGCGTCGTGCTCGACATCGGCGTATCCTCGATGCAGTTGGATGAAGCCGAACGCGGCTTTTCGTTCCGCTTCGACGGTCCGCTTGACATGCGCATGGCGCAGTCGGGCTCGAGTGCTGCCGACATCGTCAACCGTTTCAAGGCGAACGATCTCGCCCGCATCTTTGGCCTTCTCGGCGAGGAGCGTCATGCCGGCCGCATCGCGCGCATGATCGAAAAGCGCCGCGACAGCCGTCCGTTCGAGCGTACGCTCGACCTTGCCGACGCCATCGAGACGCATGTCGGGCGCAAGCCCGGCGACCGTATCCATCCCGCTACCCGCGTCTTCCAGGCGCTGCGCATCTTCGTCAACGACGAGCTCGGCGAACTGGCCAACGCACTGTTCGCCGCGGAACGCGTGCTGTCGCCCGGCGGCCGCCTTGCGGTCGTCACCTTCCATTCTCTGGAAGACCGGATCGTCAAGCGTTTCATCGCCGACCGTTCCGCAAATCCTTCCGGTTCGCGCCATCTGCCTCAGACGCAGTTCCGGCCGGCAACCTTCGACAAGGCTGGCGGCGCAATCGACCCCAGTGAGGAAGAGATCGAACGCAATACGCGCGCCCGCTCGGCGAGGTTACGGATTGCAATCCGCACCGACGCCCCGCCTCGGGCGCCGGACCTGTCGCTTTTCGGGCTTCCGAGGCTTCCCGAAATTCGCCTGCCTGAAATTCGTTCGACGGCTGAGAGGTAGCTGCAGTGTTTCGCACCACCGATATAGTTCTTATCGCCGCCATGGTTGCGGCCGCTGCCTTCACCTACAAGACAAAGCACGAGGCGGAGAACCGTCAGGAGGTCCTGAGCAGGATCGAGCAACAGATTCGCTTCGAGGAGGACACGATGGACCTGCTCAAAGCAGACTGGAGCCTTCTCACTCAGCCGGCGCGTTTGCAGAAGCTGTCCGAGACTTACCAGGCGGAACTCGGCTTGGTGCCGCTCGAAGCGCGCCAGATCGTCGAGCTTGGCGAGTTGCCTGCCAAGCCGCTCAACATCGAGGATCTGTCGAGCCAGAATCTCGGCGGCATGGCGGATAGCAACGCTATCTCGCCTGGACAGGACAAGATCGTCGCCGGAGGTGTCGTGCAATGATTTCGCTGTTGCGTAGACGCCGCGAACCCGCGGGTGTGGACAGGTCGATCGTCGTCGAGGGGTCGCGCAAAGTGACCGGCGGCAAGCAGAAGAATCGCGTCGTCATGACGATGGCCGTCTTCTTTGCCATTTATGGTGCCATCGCAGGGCGCCTAGTCTATCTGGCCAATCTGGACCCGCAAAGCAGCGGGCCTCCGGAAAGCCGTGTCACCGCCTCGCGACCTGATATCGTCGACCGCAATGGTGAGGTGTTGGCGACGGACATCAAGACGGCTTCGCTGTTCGCCGAACCGCGCCGTATTGTCGATGCGGACGAGGTGATCGAGAAGATTTCTACGGTGCTGCCCGACATCGATGTCGAGCAAACCTACAAAAAGCTGAAGAGCGGCGCAGGCTTCGTCTGGCTTAAGCGACAGCTTACGCCGCGCCAACAGGCGGAAATCTTCCAACTCGGCCTGCCCGGCATTGGGTTCCGCACGGAGAAGCGCCGGTTCTATCCCGCCGGCGCGACGACCTCCTACATTGTCGGTCTGACAAACATCGACAACCAGGGCATTTCCGGTCTTGAGAAATATATTGACGACCAAGGCCTCGCCGACCTGCAGGCGTCAGGGCTTGCCGTCGCCAAGGACCTGCAGCCCGTCAAGCTGTCGGTCGACCTGCGCGTGCAGCACATCGTATACGACGAGATCGTGAACGGGCTGGAAAAATACCGTGCTCTCGCCGCAGGCGCAGTCGTGCTTGACGTGCGGACCGGCGAGGTGGTGGCGATGGCATCCGCGCCTGACTTCGACCCCAACAATCCCTACAATGCGAAGGACAAGGACAGGCTGAACCGCATGTCGGCCGGCCTCTACGAGATGGGCTCGACAATCAAGAGCTTTACCACTGCGATGGCGCTTGATTCCGGTAAGGTAAATCTCGAGAGCAAGTTTGACGCTTCGCGCCCGATCGTCATCGGAGGCAGGACGATTCGCGACTTCCGTGGCAAGGGCCGCGTGCTGACGGTGCCGGAGGTTTTCATGTTCTCCTCAAACATCGGCTCGGCCAAGGAAGCAGAAGTCGTCGGAGTCGAAGGCCATCGTGAGTTCCTGCGCCGGTTGGGTCTCCTGACGCGCATGCAAACCGAGCTCCCGGAGGTCGCCCGGCCGACCGAGCCAAAGGTCTGGAAGAAGGTTCACTCCATTACGGCGGCGTTCGGCCACGGCTTCTCTACCACGCCGCTCCAGACAGCGGTGGGTGTCGCCGCCCTGATGAATGGCGGCTACCTGATGAGCCCGACCTTCCTGCCGCGCACGAAGGAACAGGCGATGGCGTCGAGCACCAAGGTCGTGCAGGATTCCACGGTGGACGCGATGCGCTATCTTTATCGCATCAATGCCGAAAAGGGAGGCGGCAAACGCGGCGCGGTTCCCGGTTTTCGCGTCGGCGGTAAAACCGGAACCGCCGAAAAGGTCGTCAACGGCCGATATTCCAGCGAAAAGAATTTCAACGCGTTCGTTGCGGTGTTTCCGATGGACGATCCCCAGTATTTGGTGCTGACGATTATTGACGAGCCCAAGGGTGAAAACTCGGAACGCTCCCTTACGGCAGGCCTCAGTGCCGCGCCAATCTCTGCCAATATCGTGCGTCGTGCTGGCGTCCTGCTTGGCGTGAAGCCGGAATTCGGTCATGAAAGCGCCGCTACGGTCGCTTCATATCAGTGATTCTGGGGCCGCCGCGAAAAAGGTAGCCTGTTTTGAGACTTTTGATCGGACATAGTTCTAGATGACGCTAGACGACCTCGCCGGCCTTATCAGTGCCGAAGGCGGCGCAACCGCTGCCGAGGTTACCGGAGTGACCTCGGACTCGCGCAAGGTCGGGCCGGGCGTCGTTTTCGTCGCGGTGGCGGGCAGCAAGGCGGATGGTGCGTCCTATGCCGCCGACGCGGCCGCGCGTGGCGCCGCGGCGATCGTCGCCGGCAAGGGCGCGCAGATCGCGGCAAGCGCCACGCCTGTATTGTTCGTCGACGATCCGCGCCTCGCGCTTGCAAAGCTTGCCGCGAAAATCTTCCCGCGCCAGCCCGAAACCATGGTGGCGGTCACCGGCACGAGCGGCAAGACCTCGGTCGCTTCCTTCACGCGCCAGATTTGGGAACGGACGGGGCAGGCGGCCGCGAGCATCGGCACCACCGGCGTCGTTGCGCCCGGCCGCAACGAATATGGCTCGCTTACCACGCCCGATCCAGTCGCCCTGCACATGCTGCTGGACGAACTCGCGAACGCAGGCGTCACGCATGCGGCGATGGAGGCGTCCAGCCACGGCCTCGATCAGCGCCGCCTCGACGGCGTCAGGCTCTCGGCCGGCGGCTTCACCAATCTCGGCCGAGACCACATGGACTATCATCCGACGGTCGAGGAATATCACCGCGCCAAGCTCCGGCTGTTCGATACGCTGCTGCCGAAAGGCGCTCCATCAGTCATCTTTGCCGACGACCGCTGGTCGCAGCCGACGATCGATGCGGCGAAAGCCGCCGGCAACAAGGTGCTGACTGTTGGCCGGCACGGCGACTTCCTCACGCTGAAGCGCGTCGAGCACGAGCGCTACCGCCAACGTGCCGAAATTGTCGCCGGCGGTACGCTCTACGAGATCGACCTGCCGCTCGCTGGAGACTTCCAGATATTCAACGCGCTGGTGGCCGCCGGCCTCGCCGTCGCCACCGGCACGCCGGTCGGCAAGGCGTTGATGGCGCTGGAGCATCTCAAGGGCGCGCCCGGCCGCCTCGACCTTGTCGGCACGACGCCTTCCGGCGCTCCGGCCTATGTCGACTATGCCCACAAGCCCGACGCGCTGGAAAATGTCCTGGCCTCCGTGCGTCCCTTTACCACTGGCCGCGTCGTCGTGGTTTTCGGCTGCGGCGGCGACCGGGATCGCGGCAAGCGCCCGATCATGGGCGAGATCGCGACGCGACTTGCCGACATTGTCATCGTCACCGACGACAATCCGCGCTCCGAAGAGCCCGCTGAAATCCGCAGGGCCATCCTCTCCGCCGCCCGCGGCGCCATCGAGATCGGCGACCGCCGGCAGGCGATCCAGCAGGGCGTCGCCGCACTCAAGGCCGGCGACACCCTCATCGTTGCCGGCAAGGGTCACGAGGAAGGACAGACAGTCGGCGATGTCACGCTGCCGTTCTCGGACCACGAGGAAGTCCGCAAGGCTCTGAAGGAATACGCGACATGAGCGCGCTCTGGCTGGCCGATGAACTTATCAAGGCCACGGGCGGGCGCCCGCTGGGGACCATGCCGCAGTCGGTGCTGGGCATTTCCATCGACACGCGCAGTCTCATTCCGGGCGACGCCTTCTTCGCCATCAAGGGCGAAGCGATGGACGGCCATGATTTCGCGACCGCCGCCGTCAAGGCTGGCGCCAGCCTGCTCGTTGTCGCGGAAGGCAAGTTGCCGGCGCTCGGCCGTCTTACCGCGCCGATGATCGTCGTGCCGGACGTGCTCGCCGCGCTGGAAAAGGCAGGCCAGGCGGCGCGTGCGCGGTCGCGGGCGAAGATCATCGCGGTTACCGGTTCGGCCGGCAAGACCAGCACGAAGGAAGCGCTGCGCCACGCGCTTTCCGCCGTCGGCAAGGTGCATGCTTCGGCTGCGTCCTTCAACAACCACTGGGGCGTGCCGCTGACGCTGGCGCGCATGCATGGCGACTGCGACTACGCCGTCTTCGAAATCGGCATGAACCACGAGAACGAGATACGCCCGCTGGTCAAGATGGTCCGGCCGCATGTCGCCATCGTCACGATCATTGCCGCCGCCCATCTCGGCCATTTCCAGTCGCTGGACGATATCGCCCGGGCCAAGGCGGAGATTTTCGAGGGCGTCGAGCCCGGCGGGGCTGCGCTGCTCAACCGCGACGACGAGCGCTTCGATCTCCTTGCAAAAATCGCGCGCGAGCTCGCCGTGAGGGTGACCGGGTTCGGCGAAAGCGAGGCGGCCGAGTACCGGCTGACCAACCTGTCGCTGCATCCCGACCATTCGCTGATTTCAGCATCAATCGCGGGCAGGGAGGTCATCGCCCGCATCGGCGCGCCCGGCCGACATGTCGTGCAGAACGCGCTCGCCGTGCTCGGCGCCGCCGATCTCGCCGGCGCGGATGTCGAGAAGGTCGCCGAAGCGCTTTCCACGCTTTCGGCCGAGGCGGGGCGCGGCAAGCGCCACGTGCTGAGGCATCCCGAGGGTCCGATCACCCTGATCGACGAGAGCTACAACGCCAACCCGGCCTCCATGAAGGCCGCCATTTCACTGCTCGACGCCACGCCGGTCACGGGCGGGGGGCGTCGCATCGCAGTGCTCGGCGACATGCTGGAACTCGGCGCGCATTCGCAGGCGCTGCATTCCGGGCTCGCCGATCTTATCGCCGGCACCCGCACCGACCTCATCCTGCTTGCCGGGCCGGAGATGAAATCGCTTGCCGAGGCTCTTCCCGAAGGCCTGCCTTTCGAGTATCGCAGCGGCGCCGATGACCTGAAACCCGTTCTGATCGACACCATCCGGCCGGGAGACGTGGTCATGATCAAGTCGTCGAAGGGGATCGGCTTCTCAAAGCTCGTCGATGCGCTTATCCGCCAGTTTCCGGGCGACGCCGGAAATGCCAAGCCGTCCTGATACGTCCGGGGGACACAAGCATGCTCACCCTTCTCGTTGCCTTCGCCGATGATGTCTCGGCGTTCAACGTCTTCCGCTACATCACCTTCCGGACTGGCGGCGCACTCATCACCTCTGCGCTGATCGTCTTCATCTTCGGGCCGGCAATCATCTCGTCCCTGCGCGTTCGTCAGGGAAAGGGCCAGCCGATCCGCGCCGACGGCCCGCAGACGCACTTCAAGAAGGCTGGCACCCCCACTATGGGTGGCCTCATGATCCTGACCGGCATCCTGGGGTCGAGCCTGCTCTGGGCCAATATCTACAGCATCTACGTCTGGGTGGTGCTGCTTGTGGCGATCGGCTTCGGGGCGATTGGCTTCTACGATGACTACCTCAAGGTCACCAAGCAATCGCATCTCGGCTTTTCCGGCAAGGCGCGCCTTGCCGTCGAGTTCCTGATCGCGGCCATTGCCGCCTATGTCATCATGAACGAGGGACAGGCGCCGTTCTCGTCGTCGCTTACCTTCCCGTTCATCAAGGATTTCATCATCAATCTCGGTTGGTTCTTTATCCCGTTCTCATGCTTCGTCATCGTTGGAGCGGGCAATGCTGTTAACCTGACCGATGGACTTGACGGGCTGGCCATCGTCCCGATCATGATCGCCGCCGCCTCCTTCGGCGTCATCGCCTACCTCAGTGGTAACGCAGTCTTCGCCGAGTATCTGCAGATCCATTTCGTGCCCGGCACCGGCGAACTGGCCGTCATCCTGGGCGCGGTCATCGGCGCCGGCCTTGGCTTCCTGTGGTTCAACGCGCCGCCGGCCGCCATCTTCATGGGCGACACGGGGTCTCTGGCCCTCGGTGGGCTCATCGGTGCGATCGCGGTCGCCACCAAGCACGAGATCGTGCTCGCCATCATTGGCGGCCTTTTCGTCATGGAGGCGCTGTCGGTCATCATCCAGGTTGGCTTCTTCAAGATGACGGGAAAGCGTGTCTTCCTGATGGCCCCCATCCACCACCATTTCGAGAAGCTCGGCTGGACCGAGAGCCAGGTCGTGATCCGCTTCTGGGTCATCGCCGTCATCCTGGCGCTCATCGGCTTGTCGAGCCTCAAGCTGAGGTAACCTCCCATGATCCCGGCCCGATCCTTCGCAGGCAAGCGTGTCGCCCTTTTTGGCCTCGGAGGATCCGGTACCGCCACCGCGCTCGCCCTGAAGGCGGGCGGCGCGGACGTCCTTGCCTGGGACGACAATCCCGACAGCGTGGCGAAAGCGGCGGCCGACGGTATTGCGACCGGCGATCTGCGAGCGGCCGATTGGGCGAGCTTCGCCTCTTTCGTCCTGTCTCCAGGTGTGCCGCTCACGCATCCCAAGCCGCATTGGTCGGTCGAACTGGCCCGTGGTGCGGGCGTCGAGATCATCGGCGATGTCGAGCTCTTCTGTCGTGAACGGGCGCTTCAGGCGCCGAACGCACCTTTCATCGCGATCACCGGCACCAACGGCAAGTCCACCACCACTGCGCTTACGGCCCATATCCTGAAGGCTGCCGGCCGCGACGCGCAGATGGGCGGCAACATCGGCCGTGCGGTGATGACTCTCGATCCGATCACGCCGGACCGCTTTTATGTCGTGGAATGTTCGTCCTACCAGGTCGACCTCGCCCCCTCGATTAACCCCACCGCCGGCATTCTGCTCAACCTGACGCCCGACCATCTCGACCGCCATGGCACCATGCAGCGCTATGCCTCGATCAAGGAGCGGCTGGTTGCCGGTAGCGAAACGGCCATCGTCGGCGTCGACGACAGCTATTGCGTGCAGATCGCCGACCGGCTCGAGCGCGCCGGCCATCATGTCATTCGCATCTCCAAACGATTGCAGATTACCGACGGCTATTTCGCCGACGGCGCCGACCTGATGGAGGCCGAGCACGGTCGCTACAGCCGCGTCGCCTTTCTCGAAGGTATCGGCTCGCTGCGCGGCCAGCATAATGCGCAGAACGCGCTTGCCGCAGTCGCTGCCTGCCTGAAGGTCGGCCTCGATCTCGGCGAGATCCAGTCCGGCTTGGAAAGCTTTCCCGGGCTTGCGCACCGCATGGAGCAGGTGGGCAAGAAGGATAATGTCCTGTTCGTCAACGATTCCAAGGCGACCAACGCCGATGCTGCCGCGCCCGCGCTGTCGTCGTTTCCTCGCATCTACTGGATTGCCGGCGGTCTGCCCAAGGAAGGCGGCATCGAATCGTTGCGCGGTTATTTTCCGCGCGTCGCCAAGGCCTATCTCATTGGCGAGGCAGCGCCGGCCTTCTCGGTGACGCTGGGCGAAGCGGTGCCCTATGAAATTTCCGGCACGCTCGCGGCAGCCGTCGAACACGCGGCCGCCGACGCGGCCGCCGATCCTGCCAGCGACGTTGTTGTCCTTTTGTCCCCAGCCTGTGCCAGTTTCGATCAATTCAAGAACTTCGAAGTGCGCGGCGAGGCGTTCAAGCAAGCTGTCGGTAAGATTGAGGGCGTAAGGTCAATCGGAGGTAAACCGGAATGATTCGATTTACCGGGAAAGATGCAACGCCAAGCTAGGATGATGCTCCGATGAAGAGCCGTCTGGACACAAGCCCCGTCGCCACCTGGTGGTGGACGGTCGATCGCTGGTTTCTTGCCGCATTCCTGTCCCTGATGGGACTTGGCATAGTCCTGTCTTTCGCCGCCAGCCCGGCGGTCGCCGAGCGCATCGGACTTTCCAGCTTCCACTTCGCGACGCGTCAGATCGTCTTCATGATCCCAGCCGTGATCGCGCTTCTTGCCGTATCCTTCATGAATGCGCGCCAGATTCGTCGGTTCTCGCTGGTGATGCTCTGCCTGACGCTGGTGATGATGGTGGCGGTCCTGTTCTTCGGCATAGAAGTCAAGGGCGCGCGTCGCTGGCTGTCGGTGGCAGGCGTTTCCATCCAGCCTTCGGAATTCCTGAAGCCGGCGTTCGTGGTCATCAGCGCCTGGTTCTTCGCTGAACATCGGCGCCAGCCCGACATTCCGGGCAATCTCTTCGCCACACTGCTGCTTGCCGTCGTCATCGCCCTGCTGATCGCGCAACCCGACATCGGCCAGACCATTCTCATCCTTGGGACGTGGGGCGTCATGTTCTTCATGGCCGGGATGCCCTGGCTTTGGATCGTCCTGATTGGCGGCGTGGGCGTGGCAGGCGCGATCGGCGTCTACACCGTGTTTCCGCACGTCGCCGGCCGCATCGACCGCTTCCTGACGGGCGAGGGCGACACCTTCCAGGTCGACATGGGTCGCGAGGCAGTCGTCAACGGCGGTTGGTTCGGCGTCGGTCCTGGCGAGGGCACGATCAAGCGGATGATCCCGGACAGCCATGCCGACTTTGTGTTCTCTGTCGCCGGTGAGGAGTTCGGCATCATCCTTTGCCTGCTCATTATGTCGATCTTCGCATTCATCGTGCTGCGCGGACTGATGACGGCGCTGAAAGAGGAAGACGATTTCACCCGCTTTGCGGTCTCCGGTCTCGTTGTCGTGTTTGGCTTCCAGTCGGTCATCAACATGGGCGTGAACCTTCAGCTCATGCCGGCCAAGGGCATGACCTTGCCCTTCATTTCCTATGGCGGCTCGTCGCTGATCGCCATCGCCATCTCCATGGGCATGGTGCTGGCGCTGACACGCCGCAAGCCGGAAAAGCGCAAGACCGCCGCCTTAGAGCGCGCGCCCGGCAACATGATCCCGGCGGAGTAGGATGCCGAAAGGGACGATCCTACTGGCAGCGGGCGGAACGGGCGGCCATCTCTTTCCGGCCGAAGCGCTGGCGCACGAACTGATCGAGCGCGGCTGGAAGGTGCATCTCGCCACCGACGACCGCGCCGAGCGCTTCGCCGGCCATTTCCCGGCAAGCGAAATCCATCCCATCGCGTCGGCCACGTTCGGCTCCAAAAATCCGATTGCGCTGACGAAATCCTTCCTCACGATCTGGCGCGGCGTTCGCCAGTCCTCGCAACTCATCCACCGGATCAAGCCCTCAGTCGTCATCGGCTTCGGCGGTTATCCGACGCTGCCGCCGCTCTATGCCGCGACCCGTCGCGGCGTGCCGACCATGGTGCACGAACAGAATGCCGTCATGGGCCGTGCCAACAAGGCGCTTGCCGCAAGGGTCACGGCCATCGCGGGCGGCTTCCTGCCGGAAGGCAAGGGGCAATATGCAGCCAAGACGGTCATAACAGGCAATCCCGTGCGTCCAGCCGTGCTGCAGGCTGCGGGCACGCCTTACGAGCCCGCTCGCCCCGGCGAGCCGTTCCGGTTGCTGGTCTTTGGCGGCAGCCAGGGCGCACAGTTCTTCTCCGAAGCCATACCTGCGGCTATCGCGGCGCTGCCCCGCGAGTTGCGAACGAAGCTCCTCGTGACCCAGCAGGCCCGCGCCGACGATGTCGGCCGCGTCAAGGCTGCCTATGCCGAACTCGGCATGGTGCCGGAGGTGCTGCCCTTCTTCAACGACATGGCCGCGCGCATCGCCGCCGCCAGCCTCGTCATCTCGCGCTCCGGCGCGTCCACCGTCTCGGAGATCGCCGTCATTGGCCGTCCGGCTTTCCTTGTGCCGTACCCATATGCGCTTGACCATGACCAGGCGGCCAATGCGGCTGCGCTTGCCGCTGCTGGTGGGGCGGAGGTTCACCCTCAGTCGACTCTTTCGACCGAGCGGCTCGCTTCCCTCATCGGTGACGCCATTTCGCAGCCGGAACGGCTTGAATCCATGGCCGCTGCGGCCAAATCGGCGGGGAAACCGGACGCCGCGCGGTTGCTCGCGGACGTTGCAGAGGCTATTGCCTCGGGCAAGTCCGTGGAGGAACTCAGATCATGAAGATGCCCCAGAGCATCGGGCTGGTGCATTTCATCGGCATCGGCGGCATTGGCATGAGCGGCATCGCGGAGGTGCTGCACAATCTCGGCTATCGCGTGCAGGGCTCCGACCAGGCCGAGAGCGCCAACATCCAGCGCCTGCGCGAAAAAGGTATCGAGTGCTTCGTCGGCCACGCGGCCGAAAACCTTGGGGCAGCGGAAGTCGTGGTCGTCTCGACCGCGATCAAGAAGTCCAATCCCGAGCTGAAGGCGGCGCGCGAAAAGCTGCTGCCCATCGTGCGCCGAGCCGAAATGCTGGCCGAGCTGATGCGCTTCCGCAATGCGATTGCCATCGGCGGCACGCATGGCAAGACCACGACCACCTCGATGATCGCGACACTGCTCGAGGCCGGCGGCCTCGACCCGACCGTTGTCAACGGCGGCATCATCAATGCCTACGGCACCAATGCGCGCATGGGCGCGGGCGAGTGGATGGTGGTCGAGGCCGACGAGAGCGACGGCACCTTCCTCAAGCTTCCCGCCGACATCGCCGTCGTCACCAACATCGATCCCGAGCATCTCGATCACTACGGCACGTTCGACAAGGTGCGCGAGGCGTTCCGCCAGTTCGTCGAGAACGTCCCGTTCTACGGCTTCGGCGTCATGTGCACCGACCACCCGGAGGTGCAGGCTCTCGTCGCTCATATCGACGACCGCCGCGTCATCACCTACGGCGCCAATGCGCAGGCCGACGTTCGCTTCACCAACCATCGCATGGAAGGCGCGACCTCGCGCTTCGACGTCTTCATCCGCAATCGCAAGACCGGCGAGGACACGCTTATCGCCGATCTCTCGCTGCCGATGCCGGGTCGGCACAACGTCTCCAATGCGACCGCCGCGATTGCGGTGGCGCATGAGCTCGGCATCTCGCCCGACGCAATCAAGCGCGGCCTGTCCTCGTTCGGCGGCGTGAAACGTCGCTTCACCCATACCGGCTCTTGGAAGGGCGTCGATATCTTCGACGACTACGGCCACCATCCCGTCGAGATAAAGGCCGTGCTCAAGGCCGCGCGGGACGCATCCTCGGGCCGCGTCATCGCGATTGCCCAGCCGCATCGCTACACGCGCCTGCGCGATCTGTTCGATGAATTTTCGGCCTGCTTCAACGACGCCAACGTCGTCGCCATCGCCCCGGTCTATGCTGCCGGCGAAGATCCGATCGACGGCGTGAATTCCGAAAAGCTCGTCCACCGCATCCGTTCCGGCGGCCATCGCGACGCGCGCTACATCACTGACCCTTCCGCCATCGAGCCGATGATCCGCGAGATCGCCAAGCCCGGCGACTTCGTGGTTTTCCTCGGCGCTGGCAACATCACCCAGTGGGCCTATGCGCTGCCGAAGGAACTTGCGGCCGGCGACGAGGCTTCCGGTGGGGCTGCTGCATGATCCGGGGCGAAGCGCTTCTCGCCCGCCTCGGTGACCGGCTGAAAGACATTCGCGGCCGCATCACGCCCAATGCCGAGATGGACAAGATCACCTGGTTCCAGGCCGGCGGCCCGGCCGAGGCGCTCTATCAGCCTGCCGACGAGCAGGACCTCGCTGCCTTCCTCAAGGCCGTGCCCGAGGACATTCCGCTGACCGTCGTCGGCATCGGCTCCAACCTGCTGGTGCGCGAGGGCGGCATTCCCGGTTTCGTCATCCGGCTGTCCGCGAAGGGTTTCGGCGAGGCAAAGGTGATTTCGCCCGTTCGCATCAGCGCGGGCGCCGCCATCCCCGACAAGCGTGTCGCAGCACTTGCGCTGGACGCCGGCATCGGCGGCTTTCATTTCTACCATGGCATTCCCGGCGGCATCGGTGGCGCGTTGCGCATGAACGCCGGCGCCAACGGCGTCGAGACGCGCGAGCGTGTCGTCGAAGTGCGCGCGCTCGACCGAAAGGGCAACGTCCACACGCTGTCCAACGCCGAGATGGGCTACGCCTACCGTCACTCGTCAGCGTCTTCCGGCCTCATCTTCGTGTCGGCCGTCTTCGAGGGCTATCCGGAGGAGAAGGACAAGATCAAGGCGGAGATGGACGCCGTGCAGCATCATCGCGAGACGGTGCAGCCGATCCGCGAGAAGACGGGAGGCTCGACCTTCAAGAATCCCGAGGGCACGTCCGCCTGGAAGGAGATCGACAAGGCCGGCTGCCGTGGCCTCATGATCGGCGGAGCGCAGATGTCGCCCATGCACTGCAACTTCATGATCAACACCGGAAACGCGACCGGCTACGATCTCGAATATCTCGGCGAGACGGTTCGCGCCCGCGTGCTGGAGACCTCCGGAATCCGGCTCCAGTGGGAGATCAAGCGCATCGGCCTTTTCAGGCAGGGGCGCGAGGTGCAGGAGTTTCTGGGGCTCCTTCTCTGACCTTCTGAATCAACGCCTTCACAGGATGATTCATCGCCCACGTCCAACTGCCTGATCCTGAATCGTATTCTCCGATTTCGCGCGTTCCCTTTCGCGCTTTTTGTTGCTCCGGGCTGTTTGCTCTTCATGATTTGGACAGGCCCTTAGGGCCTGTCCAAATCTATGTCGCCTCTTCGATCGCTCGGCGAGGTGAGTCAAAAAAGCCATAGCCGAATCAAGAAATTGCGCCTCTGGCAATTCCCCGCTTGCGCCTGAGTCAACTCTCTGATTCTTTCGGTTAACAGCGTTTCCTGATTTGAGTCGGCCGCGTCGTTTCGTCCGGGCAGTTTCGCCGGAGGACTCGGACTCTGCCTGAAATGCGGGAGCGCGCTGCGAGGGGATTTGCAGGGCGAATGAAGTCGAAACACGTTGCGGTGTTGATGGGGGGATTTTCGTCGGAGCGGCCGGTGTCGTTGTCGTCGGGAAAGTCCTGTGCCGACGCCCTTGAGGCGGAAGGCTACCACGTCACCCGCATCGACGTGGATCGCAATGTCGGCTCGGTCCTAGCCGACCTGAAGCCGGACGTGGCCTTTAATGCCTTGCATGGCCCCTTCGGCGAGGATGGAACCATCCAGGGCATCCTCGAATATCTCGGCATTCCCTACACGCATTCCGGCGTCCTTGCGTCGGCGCTGGCCATGAACAAGATGCAGGCCAAGAAGATCGCAAAGGCGGCCGGTGTTCCCGTTGCGGAATCGAAGATCGTCAACCGTTTCAAGGTGGTCGACAAGCATCCGATGCCTGCGCCCTATGTGGTGAAGCCGGTGGCGGAGGGGTCGAGCTTTGGCGTCGTCATCGTCAAGGAGGATCGGTCGCATCCGCCGCAGATCATCTCGTCCGCCGAATGGCGTTACGGCGACGAAGTCATGGTCGAGCGCTACGTGCATGGCCGCGAATTGACCTGCGCCGTGATGGGCGATGTGGCGCTGGGCGTCTGTGAGATCGTTCCGACCGGCCACGCCTTCTACGATTACGACTCCAAATACGTGCCTGGCGGATCAAAACACGAGATACCGGCTAAAATTTCACTAAATATTTACCAAAAGATTCAGACACTGGCGCTCAAGGCGCATCAAGCAATCGGCTGCCGGGGTGTATCCCGTTCTGACTTTCGTTACGACGACCGCCATTCGGAAAATGGCGAGATCATCTGGCTCGAAGTCAACACCCAGCCCGGCATGACTCCGACGTCGCTCGTGCCCGAAATTGCCGCGCAAGCGGGGCATTCGTTTGGCGAATTGTTGAGTTGGATGGTGGAGGACGCTTCGTGTCTGCGTTGATGTCCGATAACGGCGGGGAAGCCGGCGTGGCGCGGCCCGCGATGTTCGGCCTGTCCCTTTCGGTTGGGCGTTTCGTGCTGCCGCGTGTCTTGCGCAGGCCGGTGCGTTTCATTGGCCGGTTCTGTGAAGGCGAATATCAGCTGCCGCGCTATTTCGGTGTCGCGGCCTGCGCGGTCTTCCTGTCTGCAAGTTCGATCTATGGCGCCTGGCTGGGCGGCCAAATTCCCGCGGCCGCCCAGGCGGTCACTGCGCGGCTTGGTTTCGCGGTCGATCAGGTTCGCGTATCCGGCAATCGCCAGACCTCGGAAATCGATATCCTCGAGCAGCTCGACCTGAGTGGCTGGACCTCCCTGGTCGGCTTCGATGCCGAGGTTGCGCGTGCGCGCATCGAGTCGCTTCCCTGGGTCAAGGTCGCGTCGGTCCGCAAGGTTTATCCGGACGAGCTTGAGGTCAGGATCGAAGAGCGCGAGCCTTTTGCGATCTGGCAGCATGGTAGTCAGTTGGCGATCATCGAGCGAGATGGTCGCGTGGTCACGCCGTTCGACGTGAACCGCCATTTTGTGCTGCCGCTGGTTATCGGCTCCGGCGCCGAGAAGGGCGCGGACTTCGTCGAGAAGGTCAAGCGCTATCCTGAACTCGCCGCGCGCGTGAAAGGGTTCATTCGTGTCGCCGAGCGTCGCTGGGATCTCCGTCTTGAGAACGGCATAACCATCCGCCTGCCGGAAAATGGCGAGGATGCGGCGATTGCTGAGGTGGTTCGTTTGGATCGAGAAAACGGGTTACTGTCGCGTGACATAGCGGTCGTGGATTTGCGTCTTGAGGATCGTCTGGTGGTGCGGCTGACGCCCGAGGCCATGGAGCGCCGCACGGCACTTCTGGCCGAGGAGGCGAAGGCCGCCAAGAAGAAGCCGGGGGAAAGCATATGAGCTGGCTCGGTGGACAAAAGGTTTCTTCGCAGCGTTCGGGCATTCTCACCGTGCTCGATGTGGGATCCAGCAAGGTCTGTTGCATCATTGCGAAGCTCAGCCCTCGCGAGGCAAGTCCGGTTCTGCGCGGCCGTACCCATGAGATCAGGGTCATCGGTATCGGCCACCAGAAGTCGCACGGGGTCAAGTCGGGCGTGGTGGTTGATCTCAATCGCGCCGAGCATGCCATCCGGCTCGCTGTGGACGCTGCCGAGCGCATGGCGGGCCTGACCGTTGACTCGCTTATCGTCAATCTGACCGCGGGGCGTCTCAAGAGCGCGACTTATTCGGCCACCATTAATCTCGGCGGTCATGAAGTCGAGGCTGGCGATATCCGGCGCGTGCTCGCCGCCGGCGCCAAGCAGGCGCTGAAGGCGGAGCGGGAAGTAGTGCATTCGCTGCCCGTCGGCTTCTCGCTTGACGGCGAGCGCGGCGTGCGCGATCCGCGTGGCATGCTGGGCGATGCCCTCGGCGTCGACATGCATGTCCTCACCGGCGATGCGGCTCCGCTGCGCAATCTCGAACTCGCCATCAACCGCACGCATCTTTCCGTCGAGCGCATGGTGGCGACGCCCTATGCAAGCGGTCTTTCGGCCTTGGTCGACGACGAGCTTGAGATGGGCGCCGCCTGCATCGACATGGGCGGCGGCACGACGACGATCTCGGTTTTCTCCAACGGCAAGTTCGTCTACGGCGACGCGCTGCCCGTCGGCGGCAGCCATGTGACGATGGACATGGCCAAAGGGCTTTCCGCCCGGCTCGACCATGCAGAGCGATTGAAGGTCATGCACGGCTCGGCGCTTCCCGGCAGCGTCGACGACCGCGAGACAATCACCATTCAGCCGATGGGTAATGACGACGGCGAGGTGCCGTTGCAGGTGCCGCGCTCTGTCATGACGCGCATCATTCGCGCTCGTGTGGAGGAGACGCTGGAGATCATCCGTGACCGGCTTGGCAAGTCCGGTTATGGCAGCGCCGTCGGCAAGCGTGTGGTGCTGACGGGCGGCGCTTCCCAGTTGCAGGGGCTGCCCGAGGCGGCACGCAGAATTCTTGGTCGCAACGTGCGTATCGGCAGGCCGCTCGGCGTTGCCGGCCTGCCCGAGGCGGCCAAGGGACCGGCCTTCGCTGCTGCGGTTGGCCTGATGATCTATCCGCAGGTGGCGGGCTTCGAGAGTCGCGAAGGGAAAGTCGCGTCGAGGCTGCATATGACCGGCACCGGTGGACGGTTCAATCGCATGAGTCAGTGGATCAGAGACAGTTTTTAATCAGGGGCAAACCCCATAAGGGCCGTGACGGCGACACGGCGGGAAAGGCAAAGGACGAGGACCAGCACATGACCATCAATCTTCAGAAGCCCGACATCACTGAATTGAAGCCCCGCATCACCGTGTTCGGCGTCGGCGGTGGCGGTGGAAATGCCGTCAACAACATGATCACGGCCGGGCTTCGCGGCGTCGAGTTCGTGGTTGCGAACACCGATGCGCAGGCGCTGACCATGTCGAAGGCCGAGCGGCTTATCCAGCTTGGCGCGCATGTCACCGAAGGCCTTGGTGCGGGCTCGCAGCCGGAAGTCGGCCGCGCCGCTGCCGAGGAGTGCATCGACGAGATCATCGATCACCTCTCCAACACGCATATGTGCTTTGTCACCGCCGGCATGGGCGGCGGCACCGGCACCGGTGCTGCCCCGGTCGTGGCCCGCGCAGCGCGCGAGAAGGGCATCCTCACGGTTGGTGTCGTCACCAAGCCGTTCCACTTCGAGGGCCAGCGGCGCATGCGCACCGCCGACCTGGGTATCGAAGAGCTGCAGAAGTGCGTCGATACGCTGATCGTCATCCCGAACCAGAACCTCTTCCGGCTCGCCAACGACAAGACCACCTTCGCCGACGCCTTCGCGATGGCCGACCAGGTGCTCTACTCGGGCGTTGCCTGCATCACCGACCTGATGGTCAAGGAAGGCCTCATCAATCTCGACTTCGCCGACGTCCGCTCGGTCATGCGCGAGATGGGCAAGGCCATGATGGGCACCGGCGAGGCTTCGGGCGAGGGCCGTGCGATGGCCGCTGCCGAGGCGGCGATCGCCAACCCGCTGCTCGACGAGACCTCGATGAAGGGCGCCAAGGGCCTGCTCATCTCCATCACCGGCGGCCGTGACCTCACCCTGTTCGAGGTGGACGAGGCGGCGACCCGCATCCGCGAGGAAGTCGACCAGGACGCCAACATCATCCTGGGCGCAACCTTCGACGAAGAACTCGAAGGCGTTATCCGCGTGTCCGTCGTGGCCACCGGCATCGACAAGTCGGCCGAGCAGATCGCTGCCGCGCCGATCCAGATCCGTCAGGCTCCGGCCAAGCCGACCGCACAGCCACAGCAGCCTCGGCCAGTTGCGGCGCCGGTCACGGAGATGCGCACCATGGCGCAGGCCGTCCAGATGGAGGCCCCTGTAGCCGCCGATCCGGTCGCCGACGCCATCCGCCAGGCTGAGATCAATGCCGCCGTCATGGCTGCCCGCCAGGCGCAGCGGCCGGCCGAAGACTTCCAGCCGGCAAGCCGCATCTTCCAGCAGCCACAGCCTGCTCCTGTCCAGCAGCCTCGCCCTGTCGCGGCCGCACCGGCTCCGGAAATGAGGCAGGCTGCTCCGCAGCCGATGCAAGCTCCCCGCATGCCGAAGGTAGAGGACTTCCCGCCGGTCGTTAAGGCGACGGTGGCGGCGCGCGAAGCTCCTGTGGATCACGAGAACAATGGTCCGATGGGCCTGCTGAAGCGGCTTACCAACGGCCTGACTCGCCGCGAGGAGGAGCCCGCGCGTCTGCAGCCGGCAGCCCCGCGCGAGCCCAAGCTGCGCCAGCCGGCTCCGGAAACCCGTCGCATCGCGTCGCAGGATCCGCAGCTCTACGCGCCGCGTCGCGGCCAGCTCGATGAACACGGCCGCCTGTCGCCTCAGCCGCGTAGCGTCCAGGAGGATGATCACTTGGAGATTCCGGCCTTCCTTCGGCGGCAAGCCAACTAAGCCCCTACAGGGGCTTCGATACGGTCGGCGGACGGAAATATCTCCGCCCGTCGACTTTGAAAAGATGTGTAAATTCAGTTGCTTGTGATTCGCATAGGGTGTGTTTGCAGTAACATAGAGTAAGAAAGCGTGATTTGTTGTCGACCCGCCCGCGGACTATCTTGCGACCATCAAAAAGGTCGACGCGCGGCCGGATTCGGGGATGAGATCCAGCCAGCCGCGTCAGCCAGGGGGCGCAAGTCCGCAACTGTCCGTTCAGTTGCCGGCCGAACGTCCGGATCGACGGGCATGGGGATCAAGTTGCACGACTACCAGACCACAATCAAATCGCGCGCGGTTCTCCATGGCTTCGGCGTCCATAGCGGCAAGCCGGTTTCCATAAGCTTCCTCCCCGCCGATCCCGATACCGGCATCGTTTTCCACCATATGAATGCCGCCGGCGACGTGCGCGAGATCCGTGCTGTCGTTTCCGAGGTTGGCCGCACGGACCTTTGCACCGCGCTCGGCGACCCGGCCGGCCATAATGTCGGCACGGTCGAGCACGTCATGGCCGCGCTCTTCGGCCTCGGCATCGACAATCTGGTCATTGAGGTCGACGGCGACGAAATGCCGATCCTCGACGGAAGCGCGGCTGGCTTCGTCGACGCGATCGACCAGGCGGGCATCGAAATGCTCGACGTCAAGCGTCGCTATATCCGTGTTCTAAAGCCCGTGCGTATCGACAGCGGCGCCTCTTTCGCGGAGTTCCTTCCGCACGAGGGCACCCGTTTCGAGGTCGAAATCGATTTCGAGAGCCCGGCCATCGGCCGCCAGTCCTTCGCTGCGGACGTCGATGCCGAAACCTTCCGCCGCGAGATTTCGCGCGCCCGCACCTTCGGCTTCATGAAGGATGTGGAACGCCTTTGGGCTGCGGGCCACGCGCTCGGCTCCTCGCTGGAGAATTCGGTTGTCATCGGCGACGACAGCCGTGTCATCAACGTCGAAGGGCTGCGCTACAAGAACGAGTTCGTGCGCCACAAGATGCTCGACGCGATGGGCGACCTGGCGCTTGCCGGCGCACGTTTTATCGGCTGCTACCGCTCCTATCGCGGCGGTCACAGGCTCAACGCGGCCGCGCTGCGCCATCTCCTGTCCGACCGTTCGGCCTTCGAGATCGTCGAGACGAGCCGCCGCGAGCGCGGCCGTTCGGCCGAAATGGTGGCGGTCAGCGCGGCGGTTTATGCTCCCTGGGTTCTCTGATCCCGTATCGCGAGGTCCAGCGGCTGTGACTTTTCTGCCGCGCTCAGGCTTAAAAGTCGTGGTTTACGAATTCCTGCCGCGCCAGTGATTTGTTAGCGAAATCCGTGCCATAAAATTGCGCCATTGCTGGGCAATGGCATTGTCGCTGAAAAGCGTTTATGATCACACGTGCGCGCTTGTCCGAGCCGGTCGATGCCCTTTGTGGGAGAGGGTTCCGGTGGTGGAAGTGGCGACGCGCCGGGAAGGGCTCTGTTCGGTTATGTATTTTGTGAAGAAGGCTCACGCGGCTGGCCAGGCTAGTATTGGACGGAAGGTGATTTCCGTCGCCGTTATCGCCGCGATGCCGGTGTTCGCCGCGGGCTGCATGTCCAAGAACGACGACATCAACCTCGCCACCTATGTCGAGCAGACCGACCCAGCCGACCAGCTGTACAATCAGGCGCTGGCCAACCTGAATTCCGGCAACCTCAAGGAAGCCAGCCGCAAGTTCGATTCGCTTGATCGCCAGCACCCCTATTCGGAATACGCCCGCAAGTCGCTCGTGATGAGCGCCTTCACCAACTACCGCCAAGGCGCCTACCAGGAGGCGATCAACGCTGGACAGCGCTACGTCCAGCTCTATCCCTCTTCGGAAGACGCCGCTTACGCGCAGTACATCGTCGGCCTTTCCTACTTCCGCCAGATCCGCTCGGTCACGCAGGACCAGAAGGAATCGCGCCAGGCCATCGAGGCGATGGAAGAGGTCGTGCAGCGCTGGCCCGATTCGGAATATGTCGAGGACGCCAAGAGCAAGATCCGATTCGCCCGCGACCAGCTCGCCGGCAAGGAGATGCAGGTCGGGCGCTACTATCTGGAGCGCCGCGAATATATCGCCGCCGCCAAGCGGTTCCGTTTCGTGGTCGAGAACTATTCCAACACCCGCCACGTCGAGGAAGCGCTCGCGCGCCTGACGGAAGTCTACTACGCCATGGGCCTCACCTCCGAGGCGCAGACGGCTGCGGCCGTGCTCGGCCAGAACTATCCTGACAGCCAGTGGTATAAGGATTCCTACAAGCTGCTTCAGTCGGGCGGGCTGCAGCCGAGCGAGAATTCGGGTTCCTGGATTTCGAAGGCCGGCAGTCTTTTCGGCGGCAGCGGAGCCTGACGCCGCCAGCGACACCTTGCACCGACGGCCAGCGTGATGCATGTCTCCCGGACTTAACTGGTTTCGGGAAGCCCGGGAAAACGCCTGAATGCTCGCGCGCCTGTCGATCCGAGATATCGTCCTGATCGAGCGGCTGGATATCGACTTCGCGCCCGGCCTCTCAGTGCTGACCGGCGAGACCGGCGCAGGAAAGTCCATTCTTCTCGATGCGCTCTCACTGGCGCTTGGCGCGCGCGGCGACGCCTCGCTGGTGCGCCAGGGTGCCGCGCAGGGGCAGGTCACCGCCGTGTTCGACGTGCCGCGTAATCATCCCGCGCGCGCCATCCTCATCGAAAATGCGCTCGATGACGACGGCGACATCATCCTGCGCCGCGTCCAGACTTCCGACGGCCGCACCCGCGTCTTCGTCAACGACCAGCCGTCCAGCGTCACGCTGATGCGCGACATCGGCCGCGCGCTGGTCGAATTGCACGGCCAGCATGACGAGCGCGCGCTTGTCGATCCCGCCGCCCATCGCGACCTGCTCGACGCTTTCGGCGGCCATGTCGGTGAAGCCGACAACTGCGCGGGCGCCTGGCGCTTGTGGCGCGACTGCGAGCAACAGCTTGGCCTCCACCGCGCGCGCGTCGAGGCGGCTGCGCGAGAGGCCGACTATCTGCGCGCCTCGGTCGCCGAGCTGTCGCGCCTCGATCCGCAACCCGGCGAGGAAAGCGAGCTTGCCGAAACACGGACTTTCATGATGCGGGCTGAAAAGGTCGCCTCGGAAATCCAGGACGCGCAGGACGTGCTGTCCGGTCAGAACTCGCCGCTGCCGCAACTTGCCAGCCTGCTGCGCCGCCTGCAGCGAAAGTCGGGCGAAGCGCCTGGCTTGCTGGACGAGGTGGTGAAATCGCTGGACGAGGCGCTGATCCATCTCGACGCCGCCCAGTCGGCCACCGATGCCGCGCTGCGGGCGACCGAGTTCGATGCCCAGAAGCTGGAGCGCGCGGAGGAACGGCTTTTTGCGCTGCGCGCCGCTGCGCGCAAATTCTCCGTCACCGTGGACGACCTCGCCAAGGCTCGCGACACCATGGTCGCCGATCTCGCCGACCTCGACGCCGGCGAGGAGAAGCTTGCAGCGCTTGAGAAGCAGGCTGGCGCAGCGCGCGAGGCGTACGACCGCGCCGCCAAGCGCCTGACCGAGTTGCGCATCGCTGCCGCTCTTGCGCTCAGGAAGGCCGTCATGGCGGAACTTCCGGCGCTGAAGCTTGATCGCGCCGAGTTCCTTGTCGAGATATCCACCGAACCCGACAACCGGACCGAATCCGGCGTCGACCAGGTCGAGTTCTGGGTGCGCACCAATCCGGGCACACGCGCCGGTCCTATGATGAAGGTGGCCTCCGGCGGCGAGTTGTCGCGCTTCCTGCTGGCCCTGAAAGTCGCGCTGGCCGACCGCGGCTCCGCGCCGACGCTCGTCTTCGACGAGATCGACACGGGCGTCGGCGGTGCGGTCGCCGACGCGATCGGCCAGCGCCTCGCGCGGCTCTCCGCACGCGTCCAGGTGCTGTCGGTCACGCATGCCCCGCAGGTCGCCGCCCGTGCCGCGACGCATTTCCTGATCTCCAAGTCCGGCAAGAAAAGCGTCTCGACCAGCATCGCCGCGATCGACGCGGCCGGCCGTCAGGAAGAACTCGCCCGCATGCTCGCTGGCGCCACCATCACCGACGAGGCCCGCGCCGCCGCCGCCCGGCTGCTTGGCGAAAGCGCTGGGGCTTAGGGCACCTCTCCCTTCTCCCCTTGCGGGAGAAGGTGGCTAGGCGCGTAGCGCCGAGACGGATTAGGGGTTGCGTGCGCTCCCATTTCGGGCGTCATTCCGGGGCCGCGCCAGCGGAACCCGGAAGCCAGTCCGCCGACCTCACCGGCAATGCGCGGAATGACGGGGATTGGGTTTCATGTGGATACACTTCCCACCCAACCCATTGATTTTCCACAGTTCGCCAAAAAGTTCCGTCGATTCTATTCACACCAATCCAGCTTGCGCGAAAATCCTCCAGCAGCTTGCTTGTGGGAACGGGTGTGCACAACCACCACTCAGGCAAGTGTGACGCTGGAGATGCCGCCCGCTGGGTTGCGCGGGACATCACCGGTCGTCCGTCTCCCTGCGCGCTCGCGGCTTCCAGACTATCGGAAGCAGATGGACCGGGGCGGATGGATGAGAAAACGTCGGCGGCGCATGGCAGCGCGTCCAATACAAAACTAGAAGACGCCGCTGCCATGCGCCGTTTCCCACCTGAACAATGGCCAGACTGCGAAAGCAGGGCGTGGCGACGAGAAGGCATGGCTACATGGCAGCAGGCCGTGCCGAGGGACCTTGAACAATCTCCGCCGCTGACATCATAGTCCCGCAAAAACACGGACCACTCACCATGGCAAAAGCGGAAACGCCTGTCGAAATGCTCACACAGGAAGACGCCGCGTCCGAGCTTGCGCGTCTCGCCGAAGAAATCGCCGGCCACGACCGCCGCTATCACGGCGAGGATGCGCCGACAGTCTCCGATGCCGAATATGATGCGCTGAAACTTCGCAATGCGCAGATCGAGGCGCGCTTCCCAGAACTGATCCGCGAAGATTCGCCCTCGCGGCGCGTCGGTTCCGCGCCGTCAACTGCCTTCGCGCAGGTCCAGCATTCCGTACCGATGCTGTCGCTGGACAACGTCTTTTCCGACGAGGACGTGTCGGACTTCGTGACCAGCGTCCGGCGCTTTCTCAGCCTCGCCCCGGATGCCGGCCTCGTCTTCACCGCCGAGCCCAAGATCGACGGGCTGTCCATGTCGCTGCGCTATGAGCGGCGAAAGCTGGTGACCGCGGCCACGCGCGGCGACGGCACGACCGGCGAGAATGTTACCGCCAACATCCGCACCATCGGCGAGATCCCGCAGCAGCTTCCGCCCGACGCGCCCGACATCGTGGAGGTGCGCGGTGAGGTCTATATGCGCCGCGACGATTTCCTCGACCTTCAGAAGCGCATGGCCGAATCCGGCCAGACGTTCGCCAACCCGCGCAACTCGGCAGCCGGCAGCCTGCGCCAGAAGAACCCGGAAGTGACGAAGTCGCGGCCGCTGAAGTTCTTCGCCTATGCCTGGGGCGAGGCCTCGGAACCGCTCGGCTCGACGCAGTACGACGTGGTGCAGCGCTTCCGTGACTGGGGATTCCCCGTCAACGACCGCATGGTGCGCTGCGCTTCGCTGGAGGAGATGCTGGCGCAATACCGCGCCATCGAGGCCGACCGCGCCGAACTGCCCTATGACATCGACGGCGTCGTCTACAAGGTCGATAGTCTCGCGCTGCAGGAGCGCCTCGGCTTCCGCTCGCGCAGTCCGCGCTGGGCGACCGCGCACAAGTTCCCCGCCGAAAAGGCGACGACCGTGCTGACGGCCATCGACATCCAGGTCGGCCGCACCGGCGCTCTGACGCCGGTGGCGCGGCTGGAGCCGGTCACCGTCGGCGGTGTCGTCGTCGTCAATGCCACGCTGCACAACGAGGACTATATCAAGGGCATCGGCACCACGCGGCCGGAGGGCCACGACATCCGCGTTGGCGACACCGTCATCATCCAGCGTGCCGGCGATGTCATTCCGCAGATCCTCGACATCCTGCCTGAAAAGCGACCGGCAGGCTCGATGCCCTACGTTTTCCCGACCGAATGTCCTGCCTGCGGCAGCCACGCAGTGCGCGAGGAAGGGGAGGCGGTGCGCCGCTGCACCGGCGGCCTCATCTGCCCTGCGCAGGCCGTCGAACGTGTCAGGCATTTCGTCTCTCGCAATGCCTTCGACATTGAGGGCCTGGGCGAAAAGCAGATCGAATTCTTCTTCAACAACGACAAACCGGCGCTGAGGATTTCCACGCCGGCCGACATTTTTACGCTGAGGCGGCGTCAGGACGAGCTTCCTGCAACGCTCGAAGGGTCTCTGGAAAAGCTGGAGAAGATCGAGGGTTTCGGCGCGGTCTCCGTGAAAAAGCTGTTCGACGCCATCGACGCCCGTCGGGAGGTCTCGTTGTCGCGTTTCCTCTTTGCGCTCGGCATTCGTCACATTGGCGAGACCAACGCGAAACGCCTTGCCCGGCACTTCCACAGCTTCGACACTCTGCGGAAAGCTGCAGAGGCTGCGAATATTCCGGAAGGAAAGGGGGATTCAGGCAACGCCGAATGGCAGGAGATCGTCGGAGTCAACGGCATCGGTGGGATTGTCGCCGAGGCGTTGGTCGATTTCTTCGCAGAGCAACACAACCGCGAGGCTGTCGATGCCCTCCTGAAGGAAGTGACGCCGACAGATGAGGAGGCAATCGCTGCGGTCTCGTCACCGGTTGCCGGCAAGACCGTGGTCTTCACCGGCTCGCTGGAGAAAATGTCCCGCGACGAAGCCAAGGCCATGGCCGAACGGCTCGGCGCCAAGGTTGCGGGTTCCGTGTCGAAGAAGACGGACCTTGTCGTTGCCGGTCCCGGTGCAGGCTCCAAGCTCAAGCAGGCCACCGAACTCGGCATCGAGGTGATCTCGGAGGATCAGTGGTTCGAGCGCGTCGGCCGCGAGGCGTGAGGTCAGCCGATGGTTCGTTCAGCCTCGCTTGGCGAATCCGATCGCCGTTTCGAAAGCTCGTTCAGGCGGCAGAACCAGCCGTTCACCGACACTCGCAAGGTCCTTGCCCGCGAGGCCATCGAGCGATGTGCAGTCGACGGTGAAACCGCCGAGATGCGGGCCGTCGTTGGGATGCAGCGGCGCGACGCCGAACGCCTGCCGAAAGCTGTCCGCGTCCGCCAGGACGATCCTGCCCCTTGGCGTGTCGAACACGTACCGCCCCGGCGCTTGCGCGACGCCGTCTGCGCCGATGAAGATTCGCATGTGGTCGATCATTCCGAGCGCCCCTTCGCCGGTGATCCAGACGTCGCGTATGGCGTGCGCTCTGTTCGCGTGAGTGAGGAACTGCGGCTGCGCAAAGTACTCCGGCGCGTGATGTTGGCAGGCGAAGTGTCCCAACCAAGGCGCGGCAGGCGTGGACGTATAGGCCAGCGAAAAGCCGATACGCTTCTCCTCGCCATCAGGAAAGGTTGCCATCCGCGAGAAGTCGAACGGCGCATATGTCTGCAATCCGGCCGCGCGCCAGGTTTCGATCTCGGCCGCCGCATCGCCCGTACCAAGTACAAGCATGGAAAAGCCTTCGTGGCGAGCGAGATAGTCGCGGTTGAACGCGGAAAAGGAAAACTGGCCTTGGGCAGGCTCGATCACGTCTTGCGGCTTTGTCACCGACAGAAGTTCGAGATAGCTGCCATGCAACTGGATCGCCGTGTTGCCAGTTCCGAACGGATGTTGTGCGCGGGGCGCAAGCGTGAAGCCGAGCCACGCATAAAGATCGCGCATGGCGTCAAGGTCGTGTCCGGCGAGGACGAGATGGTCGATGCCTTTCATCGGAACTCCCGCAGGGATGTGTCGGCCGCTAAATGCACGGCGCGCCATTCCATCACAAGCATCGATCGCTGGCTCAAGCGAATTCGGCTGACAGGTCAGGATTGCTGACCTATATGTCGTGCCGCAATCGGAAGCTCCGAAATGTCAGTTGAAGCAACGCCTGAAAGAACAACGCCGGCTACGACCGGAAGCGAGTTCCTTGCGGGCGCGAAGCTTGGGTTTCCCGTGGTGGTCGCTTCAGCGCCCTTCGCCTTCCTCTTTGGCGCGCTGGCGGCGAAAAATGGCATCTCCGTCGCCGAAGCCACCCTGATGAGCGCTACCATCTTCGGCGGCGCCAGCCAGATGGTCGGCATCGAGCTGTTCGGCCAGAAGATCGCGCCGTGGCTGGTGGTCCTGTCGATCTTCGCCGTCAACTTCCGCCATGTGCTCTACTCCGCTTCCATCGGGCGCACGCTTTCGCATTGGACATTTTTGCATCAGGCGATCGGCTATTTCTTCCTGACTGATCCTCAGTTCGCGGAAGTCGAACGCAAGGCCGAAAAGGGCCTCCCGGTGACCTTCGCGTGGTATGCCGGCATGGGCGTCACGATCTACGTGCCTTGGGTGATCGAAAGCGGATTGGGCGCCTATTTCGGCAATCTCATCCCGGATCCACATTCGATCGGCATGGATTTCCTGCTGCCGATCTATTTCTTCGGGCTGGTGATGAGCTTCCGCACCCGCGCGAACTGGCTGCCCGTCGTGATCGTCAGCGGGATTGCCTCGATCATCGCCTACAAGACGGTCGGTTCCCCCTGGCATGTGTCGATCGGCGCGGCGGCCGGTATCGCGCTGGCGACCATGCTTCCGATCCGCAATGGACAGGTGTCTCGGCCATGAGCACGACGGCCTGGATCATCCTGTGGGGCGCGGTTGCGACCTATCTCACCCGCATCGGCGGGCACCTGGTGCTCTCCCGCTTTGAGCGCGTCCACCCGCGTGTCGAGGCTGCGCTGAACGCCGTGCCGGCGGCGGTCCTGACGACCCTTGTCGCACCAGCGGCGCTGACCGCGGGTCCTGTCGAACTGGTGGCGCTGGCCGTCGCCGGACTGATGTCGCTGCGCTTCGGCATGCTGCAGCTTTTTCTGGTGTCCGCCGCCGTGCTGATCGTCGGACGCCAGATCTTCGGCTAAGCCTCAGTCCTTGTCGTCGTGCGGCAGCGGAGCCGTTGCGTTTTCGAGCCAGGCAAGCACCTCGCCATCGACCATCGGCCCGATCTCTGACAATACGCGGGCGTGGTACTCGTCCAGCCAGTGCAGTTCGTCGCGCGTCAGCAGGCTCGTCCTCAGCATCCGCTTGTCGAAAGGCGCCAACGTCAGCGTCTCGAAGCCATGCATGGCGATGTCGCCGTCCGGCAGGTTTTCGGTGGGCGTCACGAGGATCAGGTTTTCCAGCCTGATACCGTAGCTCCCGGGCTTGTAGTAACCGGGCTCGTTCGACAGGATCATGCCCTCCAGCAGCTTCTCGACGCCCGTCTTCGCGATCCTCTGCGGCCCTTCGTGAACCGACAAATAGGAGCCGACGCCGTGGCCAGTTCCATGGGCGTAGTCCAGCCCGGCCTTCCACAGCGCAAGCCGCGCAACCGCGTCGATGTCCGCGCCTCGGGTCCCCGAGGGAAAGCGCAAGAGAGAGATGTTGATCAGGCCCTTGAGGACGAGCGTATAACGCGTCCGCATTTCTTGCGTCGGTTGGCCGATCGGCACTGTGCGGGTGATGTCGGTCGTACCGTCCTGATACTGGCCGCCTGAATCAAGCAGGAACAGTTCGCCGGCCTTCAACGGACGGTTGGTCGCGGTCGACACCCGGTAATGCATGATCGCGCCGTTTGGTCCGGCACCCGCGATCGTCGCGAAGGACACCTCACGCAATGGCATCTGGGTTTCGTCGCCGGTCACGCGGCGCATTTCCTCGAGCTTTGTCACCACGCTAATCTCATCCAGCGTGTCCGGCTGCTGCCGGTCGAGCCAGCAGAGCAGTTTGGCCACGGCAGCGCCGTCGCGGCGGTGCGCTGCCCTGGCGCCGGCGATCTCGGCGCTGTTCTTCGTGGCGCGGGGAATGCGGGCGGGGTCGGCGGCTTTGATGACGGTTCCGCCATCCTCGGCGATCAGCACGCGCAGCCGTTCTGCCGCTAGAACAGGGTCGAGCGCGATCTTCGCGTCATTCTTCGCCAGCGCCGCGATTTCGCTTTCCAGCGCGGACGGTGCCCGCAGGTCCGCGAGCTGCGTGAGATAGGCTTCCGTCCGGATCGGCAGCTTGCGCTTGTCCATGAACAGCAGGTGCGGTCCTTCCGCAGCGAGTACGGCGAAGCCGAGCGCCAGCGGCGTGTGCGGCACGTCGGAGCCGCGTATATTGAAGGCCCAGGCAATGGAGGAGGGGTCTGTCAGCACCGCATGGGTTGCTCCCTCCTTGCTGATTGCGGCCGCAAGCCGAACCAGCTTGTCCTTGGCCAGTTCGCCTGCGAACTCAATGGGGTGGATTTCGACCGGCTGCAGCGGCGGCTTGGGCTGATCCGGCCAGATTGCGTCGATCGGATTGCTTGAGAGGGGAACAAGCTCGACGCCTACCTTTTCGGCGGCTTCGCTCAGCGCCCTGACTTCGCCGATCGTGTGCAGCCAGGGATCGTAGGCAAGCCGGGTTCCGGCGCGCAGATTTTCCTTCAGCCATTTGGCCGGCGGATTGTCGATCAGGCTTTCGAAGACGAAGATTTCCGGGTCGGTCTGGTCGCGAACCTGCAGCGTGTAGCGACCATCAACGAAGATTACGGCCCGGTTTGCAAGCACGATGGCGACGCCGGCGGAACCGGAAAAGCCGGTCAGCCATTTCAGGCGCTCGGAATGGGCGGGAACATACTCGCCCTGGTATTCGTCGGCGCGCGGCACGATGAAGCCGTCGAGCCCCTTTTCGGCCAGCCATTGGCGCAGGCGCGATACACGTTCCCTGCCGTTGGATGGGTCGCTTACCTCGTCGAAATCCTGGAACATGAAGACCCGCTTTTCGCGTGGGAGACAGACCCCGAATCTATCGCTGCGGACGGCGGGTTGCAACGCGGGCAGGTTATACCAGCCAGCCGTTCTGCGCGTTTAGCTTTTCAGGTGGATTGTGACCCAGCCTTCGCGCCAGAGCGTCCGGACGTGTCTCAGTTGCTGGCCGACATAGGCGGCGAGGACCGCGTTTCGCTGACGCTCCAGAATCCCGGACAGGATCAGCGATCCGCCGAAGCTGACGGAACGGGCCATGTCCGGGGCCATGCGCATGAGCGGCCGCGCCAGGATGTTCGCGACGATGAGATCGAACGGGGCACGCCGGGCAAAGATCGGGTCGTGGAAACCTGCCGCCGTCCTAGTCTCGATGTATCTCGAAACCTTGTTCAGTTTTGCGTTTTCACTCGCGACTTTCGTCGCCACCGGGTCGATGTCGGTCGCCAGGACCGGGATGTGCGCGAGCTTGGCCAGCGCGATCGCCAGCACCGCGCTGCCGGTCCCGAGGTCGAGCGCATTTCGCGGCCGCTCGCGGCGTGCGATCGACTCGATCATTTCCAGGCAACCGGCGGTCGTTCCGTGATGACCGGTGCCAAACGCCAATCCCGCTTCGATCTCGATCGCCAAGTCGCCAGGCTTGCGTCGTGCCCGGTCGTGCGATCCGTGGACAAGGAAACGGCCGGCGCGCACCGGCTGCAGGCCCTCAAGCGACTTTGCCACCCAGTCTATGTCGGGAAGCGTTTCCCGCTCGATCGGAGTTGCGATACCGATGTCGTCCAGGATGGCGCGCAGCCGTTGCTCTGCCGCATCCACCTCGCCATCGGCATAAAGCGAGATTTCCTTTATGCCGTTCGCCTCGTCGAGGTCGAACAGCGAAAGAGGCAGGCCGTCTTCCTCGAACGCGGCTTCCATAACAGGAAACAGCCGGTCGGCGCCGGCTGCGTCCGTGGCTATGTGGAGGCGCGTCTGCGGCATCAGCCCTTGGCCGCCAGTCGCTTCAGCTTCGCCAGCGCGGTTTCCGAATTTTCCTCGTAGGCGATCGTTCCGAAGAAGTCGCCCGAACCGTCCAGCAACAGGACCGAAGCGGTGTGATCCATCGTATAATCGCCGCCCTCAAGATCGACCTTTCGCGAGAAGATGCCGAACGACTTCGCCATCGCGAGGACCTTGTCGGGCTCTCCCGTGATGCCCGTGATGCGGTCAGACACGTTGCCGAGATAGCGATCCATGATCTCGGCGGTGTCGCGCTCGGGATCGACGGTCACGAAATAGGCGCGAATGTCCTTCCCTTCGTCGCCGAGTTGCTTCAGCCATCCATCCATTTCAAAAAGCGTGGTCGGGCAGACTTCCGGGCAACTCGTGAAGCCGAAGAAAACTGCACTTGGCTGGCCCCGGAAAGCGGCTTCCGTGATCGGCTGGGCTTTCTGGTCGATCAGAGTAAACGGTGCGCCATAGGCGGTCGTCGCGAAGCGCATCTGGTACCACTGGAAGGCAATCACGCCCATGACCGCGGCCATGAGCACCAGAATGCCGGAAATGACGAAACGCATCATGGAGTATCCCGGTGGATTGTTGGCTGAATCAGAAGCACCAGGCCAGGCCGGCCTCGATGCTTGTCATGAAAATGGCGGCTCCCTTGTCGATCCAGGAGGCGAAGGCCACCCCGGACGCACCGGCAAGCAAGGCTACGCCGAGCGCAATCTTCGCGACATTTGCGACTGGCAGGTGCGAGAACTGCTTCATTCATTAGATATAACGTGGTGCACCGGCACAAAAAAGAGCCATGATGCCGCGCTTGGCTTGTGCGATGCCTGTCGAGAACCCAATTCAACGCAAGACAAGTCGGGAGACTGCAATGCGCAAACTTCTTTTCGGCGTCATTGCCGCGTTGACGGTAGCCTCTCCGGTGGCCGCGCAGCAGGTTGGAGAAGTCGGCGTCGATTGGCTCGGCAACGACATCGTCGTCGAAGCGATCAAGGACCCCGAGGTCGAGGGCGTGACCTGTCATGTCTCCTATTTCGACCGTGGCGTGATTGATCGTCTCCAGAAGGGCAACTGGTTCGAGAATCCTTCCGATACGGCGATTTCGTGCCAGCAGACCGGCCCGATCAAGATCGGCGACATTGCGCTCGGCGAAGGTGGCGAGGAGATCTTCAAGCAGGGCATCAGCCTGATCTGGAAAGAGCAGGTGGTGAATCGCATCTACGACAAGGCCAACGACACCCTGATCTATCTTGCGCATTCGCGGCAGGTGCAGGACGGCTCGGCAAAGATGTCGATGACGACTGTGCCGCTGTTCAACCAGACCGTCGTCTGGGAGAAGGGCAAGCCGCAGTAGCGTACGCTTGCTGCCGCGCCGCTGTCGGCGTAGAGCCGGAGCATGGACAGACCTGACGACCTGCGCTTCAAGGATTCGGAGCCGCGTATCCACCCGACCGCAGAGCTGAAATCCTGCAGGCTCGGGCGCTATGCTGCAATTGGCGAGCGCGTGGTTTTGCGCGAGGTCTCCGTCGGAGACTTTTCGTATTTCGAGCGCAACGCAGAGGCCATCTATACCGAGATCGGCAAGTTCTGTTCCATCGCGGCAAACACGCGCATCAACGCGCTCGAACATCCGATCGAGCGCATCACGCAGCATAAGGTCTCGTACAGGCCGAACGAGTATTTCCGCTGGCTGGGCGTCGATGCCGACTTCAGGGCGCGGCGGCAGGCCAAGAAAGTTTGCATCGGCAACGACGTATGGATCGGCCACGGCGCCGTCATCCTGCCGGGCATTTCGATCGGCAATGGCGCGGTTGTCGGTGCGAACGCGGTCGTGACGAAAGACATCGATGCCTATGAAATCGTGGCCGGCACGCCGGCGCGCGCGCTGCGCCGGCGCTTTCCCGTGGAAATCTCCGACCGCGTGGAGGCGACGGCCTGGTGGGATTGGCCGATTGCAAAACTTGCCGACGCCATCCCTGATATGCAGAGCCTGTCGATCGAGGCGTTCCTGGAGCGATGGTCCGGGCGCTGACAAGCCTATCGTTTCATATAGTCCGCGAACGCTCCGCCGTAGTCGGGATGCCAGCGCGACAGGGCAGGGCGGTTTTCGATGATGTCGCCCACGGCCCATGCCATGCGCTTTTCGTCGGTGCGCCGCTCCGTCTCGTTGTCCGGACAGAGGATGTAGAAGTCGCCACGCTTGAGGGAGTCGAGCATGAACTCGACGACCTGCTCGCCCGTCCATGCGCCGGGAGCCTTGGTTCCGACGCCGCCGCTCATGCCGGTGAACGTGAAGCCGGGAATGAGGAGGTGCGCCGAGATATTGCCTCCGGGCTCGTTGCGCAGCGCGTGTGCCAGACCTTCGGTGTAAGTCTTCAGCGCCGACTTGGAGACGTTGTAGGCGAGGTTGCCGGGCGGCGTGGTGATGCCCTGCTTGGAGCCGGTGTTGACGATTATGGCCGGCTTGCCCTGCGCCAGCATTCTTTCGCTGAACGCCTGAACGCCATGCACAACGCCCCAGAAGTTGATGTCGATCAGCCGCTTCCAGGCCTCGAGATTTTCCCACGGCTTGCCGGGATTGTTGCCGACGCCGGCATTGTTCATCAGGAACGACACCGCGCCGAATTTTGCGAAGGCTTTGTCGGCTAGCGTAGCGAGATCGGCGGGATTGGCGACATTGCACGCGACGGAGAGCACCGTGTCAGCGCCTTCCGCGGCGTCGGCAACCGCAGAAGCCGCCGCATCGAGCGCCGGACCCTTGAGGTCCGCGATAACGACGTTCATGCCCGCGCGCGCCAGCCGTTTTGCGGCTGCCAGCCCAATGCCGCTCGCGCCGCCGGTGATGACCGCGGTGTTGCCGGCTGCAAGCGCTGGAATGTCGATCGGTTCGTTCATGTCATCTCCTTACTTTTGCGATCGGAGCATAGTGTCTCGACCGATCGTGCAGAAGTGCCGACGTGCGAAATCCTGCCCGCGCCTCGTTTTTTGAAGCCGGGGTGTGGGAAGCGGCGCATGGCAGCGACGTCTTCTAAGTAAAGCAATCGACGCGCTGCCATGCGCCGCCGGCGTTTATCGGCCTGCCGGCGCCCGGCCCATCGGACCCCGGTCGTCTGGAGTCCGCGAGCGCACGAGGCGACAGACGGTCGGACGTCCCGCCCAGTCCAGCGGAAGCATCCGGCGCCACACTTGCCCGGGATGCTGGCTGTACACACCCGTTCCCACACGCAAGTTGCCGGAGGATTATATTGGAGGTGGAAGGGGTGTGGATAAAACAGGCGAATTTTTTCTTCGTGCCAATGAAATCAATGGCTTGATAAAATAGTCACGTCACTTTCCCATCTAATTTTGGCGCTTGCGGCCTTTTGATGTAGAGCTTCGCCAAGAGATGCCTGGGCTCATGCATGGGCAGCCGAAGGAGCGTGAGGTGGCGACGGACTGGCTGAAAATCCTCGATGACGAAATCCAGTCAGGCAACAAGATGCTCAAGGTCGTGCCCAAGGTGCTGAATGATCCCGACATCAGCCTGGATCAGGTCAAGGCCTTGTTCCTGGAGCTCGAGCGGCAGGCGCAGTTCATCGAGAAACTGAAAGCCGCGCTCGAAGCAATGGGCCACGATTTTCCCGTCGTCGACAAGGCGACGGCGCTGGAAGCCCGCTATGCCGACCTCGCGGCGACCGCGGCCGAAAAACTCAAGGAGTTGCGCCAGTAGAAGCGCCGCGACAAACCTCGATCCCAAAGCGCGTGGAAAATCAGGTGTCGCGACCGTTTGATGCGAGCTGGACCTTCGGCATCTTCGAAAGGCTGGGCACCACGATGATGTGGGTGACCTTGCCTTTCTTGAAGGCTTTCAGGAAGCGGTCGTAATCCTTGAAGGCGACGCAGCCATGGGACTCGGCGCGTCCACCCCGAAGAAGATAGGAGTGCGCGAGAATGCCGTCTCGGCCGTGCATCGTTTCCTTGCCGATCGGCGTCATGCGAACCGCCTCGACGCCATGGAAGCGCTTCTCACGCATCGACAGCTTGTAGGTATTGGGCGGTGTCGGTCCGTTCATCTTGACTTGAACGAATTTCGGATTGTCCGCCATCTTGCCGATGCCGGAATGGGCTTCGAGCTTGGTGCCGTCGGGCATGTGCACCACGGCTGCGGAGATGTCGTAGATCGCTACGCCGTTGCCCGCCTTGGGCGTGTTGAACAGCTTCTTGAATGCGCCCGCCGCAGGCTTGTCGGGCCGGGCATAGGCCAGCGCCTGTTGAGGCTCGTCACGTTCGGAGTCGCGCGGCTTGCGCTTTGGAGCGGCGGGCTCCTCAGCATCCTGCTTCGGTTTTCCGGCATTTTTGGCCGTGCTCTTGGCAGGCTTTGCGGATGGCTTGGCCGGAGGCGCTTCCGCATTGTCGGACATGTCGTCGATTGCAATGCCGATGTCGGCGTCGGCTGGATCGAGGTCCAGCGAGGCCAGCGCAAGCTGAAGTGGTTCGGTCGGCGCGGCCTCCGTCGAAGCATAGGCTAGCTCACCGTTCAACCCGATATGCCCAACGGCAAGGGTGGACAACGGATCGGCGCTGGTGGCGTCGTCCTGCTTGAATGTATAAGCCTGCTCCACACCAAGAAAACGTTCGGCACTCGCCATGGCGGGCGGGTCTGCCTCTACTGAGGTCCCCTGTTCAAGCGCGGCTATCTCCATGCCCGCTGCCGCGAACGCCGCGTGGAGCTTTGCGGGCGATAGCTTCGCTTCAAGGACCACGTTTGCGAAGGGGTCTTGCACTGTCTTCGCAGCATCAAGGTCCCGCGGGTCCAGCATCGTCCGGGATACATGCTCCTGCCGCCGCGAGTAGTCGACGGCGGCCAGCATGCTGGTTTTGCCCGTCGATGCGGGCCTTTCGACCTTGAACTCTGGCTGCTGGACCAGGCTGGCCTGCTCGAAGCCGCCGGAGCGCGAGATGGCGCCTGCCGCGTGCAGGCTTGCGATGGTCGTGGCCGAAAAGCCGATCGCCGCCAGTCCCAGGCATGGGACGGCGACCCAACGCAGTGTGTTCAACAGGACGGTCCGGAGGCGGCCGGAACCGATTTGCGGATGGTCGTCCCCCATCCCCTCACGCAGATACGCCATGCAACCCGTCTCTCTCAACGCATACCGGGCGCGGCCTGACGGACCACACCATCAACACGGAACGGCGCAGCCGAAACGGCCGACGCCGGCTCACTGCCGACAGCGTGAATTGTGGACAAAGATGGTTAACCAACCCTTTGTCGTGTCCCCGATAGTACGGGCGACGCCCGTGAAATGTCGTGTTCGCGACGGATCGCGACCCCTAACCCCGGATGAGTGGTGTCAACCAATCAAGGATTTTTTGCGACGCAATCATGGCGGGCTGGCGATGGGAACGAAAGTCACGCCGCCTGGACGAACCCGTCCAGCACCTTCTTCTGGCCGGCCTTGTCGAAATTCACGGTCAGCTTGTTGCCTTCGACCGCAGCGACGTTGCCGTTGCCGAACTTCTGGTGGAACACGCGGTCGCCGATCTTGAAGGGGGAGGGCGTGTCCGAAACAGACTTGGCGACCAGCTCGCCGTCGATGGTGCGCGCTTTCACGGAGGTGCGGCCGGCGCCGTAGCCGCTGTCTGTCTCGCCATAGCCGATGCGCTCGACCTGATGGCCGGAGCGCGTGCCCCAGTTGCGATCCGTCGCTTCCGTGCGGTTGGCCTGAGCGCGGGCCCAGCCGGGGGTGGCGTAGGTGTTCGAGAAAGAGCCGCTGCCACTGCCGATATTGTCGAAACGCGATGCACCGTATGGGTTTTGCCGACCGCCACCGCGACCCGAGGCGAAACCACCGCCGCCATAGGGATTGCCGTAGCCGCCATAGGTGTTGCCGGCTTCGGCCACTTCGACATGCGCTTCGGGCAGTTCGTCAAGGAAGCGTGAGGCTATGGTGGACTGCCAGAGGCCGTGGATGCGCCGGTTCGACACGAACCAGATGTGCAGGTGCTTCTTGGCGCGCGTCAGGCCGACATAGGCGAGACGGCGTTCCTCCTCCAGGCCGGAGCGGCCGCCTTCGTCGAGCGCTCGCTGGTGCGGGAACAGGCCCTCTTCCCAGCCGGGCAGGAAGACCGTGTCGAATTCCAGCCCCTTGGCCGAATGCAGCGTCATGATGTTGACGGCGTCGAGCTCGGCGTTCTGCTCGGCGTCCATGACCAGCGCGACGTGTTCGAGGAACGAGCGCATCGACTCGTACTCCTCCATCGAGCGGATGAGTTCCTTGAGGTTTTCGAGCCGTCCGGGCGCTTCCGCCGAACGGTCGTTCTTCCACATGTCGGTGTAGCCGGACTCCTCGAGAATGGTCTCGGCGAGTTCGGTGTGCGGCTTGCTTTCGAGGGCGGCCTGCCAGCGGGCAAAGTTCGCTGCGACCTCGCGCAACGCCGCGCGGGGCTTCGGCTTCAGCTCGTCGCTTTCGGCAAGGATGCCGGCTGCGGCCAGCATGGGGACGCCAAGCCCGCGCGCGGTGTCGTGGATCTGGCGGATGGTCGCTTCGCCAAGACCACGCTTCGGGACGTTGACGATGCGCTCGAAGGCTAGATCGTCCGCGCCCTGTGCCACGACCCGGAAAAAGGCCATTGCGTCGCGGATTTCCTGCCGCTCGTAGAAGCGGGGGCCGCCGATGACGCGGTAATTCAGCCCGATCTCGATGAACCGGTCTTCGAAGGAGCGCGTCTGGAACGATGCGCGCACGAGGATGGCCATGTCGTTCAGGTTGTGGCCGCGTCGCTGCGCCTGTTCGATCTCCTCGCCGACGGCTCGCGCCTCCTCGTCGGAGTCCCATGCTGCGTGCACCATGACCTTGGCGTCTTCAGGCTCGTCGCGGTCGGTGAAAAGCGTCTTGCCGAAGCGACCTTCATTGTGGGCAATGAGATGCGAGGCCGCGCCAAGAATATGCGCCGTGGAGCGGTAGTTGCGTTCCAGCCGGATGATGGTCGCGCCCGGAAAATCCTTGTCGAAGCGCAGGATGTTGTCGACCTCGGCGCCGCGCCAGCCGTAGATCGACTGGTCGTCATCGCCGACGCAGCAGATGTTGACGGTCGAGGCGTTACCCTCCCCTTTGCGGGGAGGGTGGCCCGTAGGGCCGGGTGTGGGTGGCGACCCATGCGCCGTGCCGTCTGAACTTGCTGTGACGCCCTGAGCCGTCGATGAATCGGGACGACCCCCACCCCGCCCGGCTTCGCCGTCCGACCCTCCCCGCAAGGGGGAGGGTGAGCTCGGCCTCTGCGCGAGCAGTCGCAGCCAGAGATATTGCGCCGTGTTGGTGTCCTGGTACTCGTCGACGAGGATGTAGCGGAACTTCTTGTGGTATTCCTTCAACACATCCGGGTTTTCCCGGAAGATCCTGATCGGGTGGCACAAAAGGTCGCCGAAGTCGCAGGCGTTCAGGGTCTTCAGCCGTTCCTGATAGGCACGGAAGAGTTCGCGGCCCTTGCCGTTGGCGAAGCTGCGCGCATCGCCTTCGGGGATTTGCTCCGGCCCAAGCCCCTTGTTTTTCCAACCGTCGATCATCATGGCGAACTGGCGTGGCGGCCAGCGCTTGTCGTCGAGGTTCTCCGCCTGGATGAGCTGGCGGACGAGCCGGATGACGTCGTCGGTGTCGAGGATGGTGAAGTCGCTTTTCAGCCCGGCAAGTTCGGCATGCCGGCGCAGGAGCTTCACGCCAATCGAGTGGAAGGTGCCGAGCCACGGCATGCCTTCGACGTTCTCTTCGCCGATCAGCATGCCGATGCGATGCTTCATCTCGCGGGCGGCCTTGTTGGTGAAGGTGACGGCGAGGATCTGCGATGGGTAGGCACGGCCGGTGGCCAGAATGTGGGCGATGCGGGTAGTGAGCACGCGCGTCTTGCCTGTGCCGGCGCCTGCAAGGACCAAGACCGGTCCCTCCGTCGTCTCGACAGCAAGCCGCTGTTCGGGGTTCAGGCCATTCAGGTAAGCCAGAGGCTCGGGACGCCCATGCCTGGCGGCCATGGCGCGCGCGGCAAGCCCCGACGGCTGTCGCGCATGCGGGACATGCGCGGCCTCGCGGCGAGGCTTCGGCTCCTCGTCGAAAAAGGGCATGTCGTCGGGAAAGTCCACCATTTGTTCCGAATGTAGTGATTCGGGACGGAAAGGCCAGAAGTGTTCAGGCTACCGCCCTGCCGTTGTGCTGGCAGGCCGCTGAAAGCGAGTCCCGCGAGCTTGACCCTGACGACAGGATCGGCTTCCCTGCAGTCAGGCTCAGGGGCGGCCTGCAGTCCGCGCCGAAAGGTATGGCGAACGCCCCGATCGACCCTTCAATCCGGTCTTCAACCCGGCGAAGGCATTCAGCAATGCGGACACTGATGCGCCATTTCGCCGGAAGAGAGGAACCGGATCAATGAAAACCGCACAGGACGCCAAGGCGATGGCCAAGTCCATTCGCCAGTCGCTCGCAGAAAAGCAGATTTCCGTCAGCCACAGCGAGGCGCTGGAGATCGTCGCCCGCCAGTTCGGCCATGACAATTGGAACATCATGTCGGCTGGCTTGGACAAGGAGACTGCCGGCGGGGCCGAACCGATCGCTTTTACGCAGCCCGTGCCCATTGTGCGCATTTTCGACGAAGCTCGCGCAATGGAGTTCTATCGCGACTTCCTCGGCTTCGTCGTCGACTGGCAACATCGCTTCCATCCAGGTGCGCCTCTCTACTGCCAGGTCTCGCTCGGCGGCATGCGGCTGCATCTTTCGGAACATTCCGGGGATGCGAGCCCCGGCTGCACGTCCGTCGTCTACATGAAGGGCGTCGAGGCCTGGCAGAAATCGCTTGTCGCCAAGAACTACAAGTACAATCGACCGGGACTTGAGCGGCAGGATTGGGGCCTGGAATGCGAGGTCATAGACCCGTTCGGCAACCGGATCCGTTTCATGGAGCAGGGCGGAGCGTAAAAGAAAAACGCGCCTGACGGCGCGTTTTTTGTCTGCAAAAAGCGGACGATCATTCCTCTCGCTGCAAACGCAGGTTCGTGACAACGCGGCGGTTCTGCACCTTGCAGGCCCGCTCGGAGCAGGAGCGTACCTCGCGATCCTTGCCGTAGCCCTTGGCCCAAAGCCGCCCAGGGGCTACGCCTCCAGCCACCATGTAGTTCATGACGGCGTCCGCGCGTTGCTGCGAAATCTGCTGGTTGTTTCCCGGGTCGTCCGCGAAGCCTTGGAGCTTGGCGAACCATTTCGGATATTTCTGCAGGAACGCAACCTGGTTGTCGATGGTCGCCTTGGCCGTGTCGTCCAGAGCCGCGGACCCTTGCGCGAAATAGATGCGCCGTCCGGCGGTCATTATGAAATCCTGCTCCGAGCCGGGCTGGATATTCTCGAATCCCGCGGCGGGATCGTCGGTATAGCCGCCGGACTGGTCTGCCAGAGTATCGGAAGGGTTCGACGGCGCGAGCCCGCCAGTATCCGTCGTAGAACACGCGCTGGCAAACGCCAAAAGGCCGGCGAACACGCCGGCCTGTGCAATTTTCATGATAGTTTTCATCGCGAGATGGCTCATCCGTTCTGTGCGGCGTCAGCCGGAGGCGCCCGGTCTGCGATATGAGGTAGAACCTGCACGGCAGTGCCCAGCGGACAACGCTGGTAGAGATCGATGACATGTTCCGGGAACATGCGGATGCAGCCCGAGGAAACGTTCCGCCCGATGCTGCCCGGCTCCAGCGTTCCGTGAAGCCGATAACCGGTGTCGCCGCCGTCATACAGGTAGAGGGCACGCGCACTGAGAGGATTGTCGGGCGCACCACCTGCGATCGACTCGGGCAGATTGGGTTGACGCTTGCGCATTTCGGGTGGCGGCGTCCATTTCGGCCACAAAGCCTTTCGGTCGATGTTGGCTCGGCCGAACCATTGGAAACCCTCACGGCCGACGCCGACGCCATAACGGATGGCGGTACCGTTCTCCATGATCAAATAGAGGAAATGGTTGCGGGTATCGACGACAACAGTACCAGCCGGCTCGGCCGACTTGTACTTCACCATTTGCTTCTGCCATCGCTTGTCGATAACGGCAAAGTTGGTCGTCTTGAACGTGACGCCGTTGTCGACCGCGGTTCCGGAGAACCAGGATGTCTTCTTGCCCGTCGTCGCGCTCTGGGCCAACGCGGGAAGTGTGCCAGTCGCCCCTGCGACGACCGCTGCGGCGCCAAAGATTAGTTCACGGCGATTGAACTGCATGGGACCCTCCACGGTAGGTCTATGCCACTCTATTAGTAGGTCGTGGTTAAGCATACAATAATGATGCTTTTCCGGCAACTTGGCCGAAGTACCGACGGACGCGTCAACAGGGGACGCCGCGACGGGAGCGGGCCTGCTTGATGATCGCGCGCCAGCGGATCATTTCCATGGGAATAGGCTGGCGATCGTCCGCGATCCGGTAGATCTCATTGTTCAGGTTCTTCAGCGCGCGCCAGAAATCGTAGTCGCTGATGCGCTGATCGTCAGCCAATCGATGCGCAACCGCGCCGATATCCTGTTTCATCAAGCCCCGCTTCGGCCCGGGTCGTTCCCGGGCGCACAATGCCGAGGCGATTTCCGACGAGTCGAGCTTCGTTAGCAATCGCGGAGAAGTGTCATCCGCGTATTAACCGTTCATTAAAGTTAATTTTTCCGGCGACTGTTGCCGGTCCGCTATAGGGCAGGGCAGACGACAGTCAGGTTTTCCGCTTGATGCCGATGGAGCGCCCGGCTCTTTCCGGCCGTGGCAGGGCGGCGTGCGCGGCTTGCATGGCTTCCATGTTGGCGAGGATGTCTGGCGGGAAAGGCGCGACCTTCGGCCCGGCCATGTCGACATGCAAGGTCAGGCTTTCAGAGGTGGCGGCAAGCCAGCCGTCTTCGTGGCGAATCTCCTGATAGGCATGAAAGCGCTTCTCGTCGTGGTCCAGCAGTTGGAACGTCACGGTGACCTTGTCGCCCAGATGCAACTCCCTGACGTAGCAGACGTGGACCTCGGCCGTGTAGGTCGTCAGGCGTCGCTCCCTGGCGTAGGCCGCCCCAAGGCCGACCAGTTCTGATGCATCGTCGCCGCCGCGATCGAAGATCACGTTGTAATACGCCATGTTGAGGTGGCCGTTGTAGTCGATCCAGTCTTTTTCGACTTCGATGACGCGGGAGACGAAGGGCGAGGCTGTTTCGGCCATTTCTATTTCCTTGAGGCGCTGGACAAGAGGCGCGGGTGACACTACCCGTCCGTAACCTCACGACAAGTGCTGCGCTGTCCGAAAAGCGGAGGAATCAGTGGCTCTGAGCGACCTGAACATCGTCGAACGCAACGACACCGGCATTGCCGCGGTGCTGGGCATCCTGAAACAGCGTTTCGGCGAACGGTTCCAGACCGGGCAGGCGATCCGCGAGCAGCACGCGCACACAACCACCTACATACCGACACAGGCTCCCGACGGCGTGGCATTCCCCGACAATGCGGCGGAGGTGCAGGAGATCGTTCGCGCCTGCGCGGAATATCGCGTCCCTTTGATCGCCTTCGGCGCCGGAACCTCGCTGGAGGGCGCCGTCAATGCGCCGGGCGGCGGCATTTCGGTCGACACGTCGAGGATGAACCGGATCGTCGAGGTGAACCCGCAGGACCTCGACTGTACCGTCGAGCCGGGTGTAACCAGACATCAGCTCAACGACTATCTTCGCGACACGGGACTGTTCTTTCCGATTGATCCCGGAGCGAACGCGACGCTCGGCGGCATGGCCTCGACGCGGGCATCCGGAACGAATGCCGTGCGCTACGGAACCATGCGCGATAATGTCCTGTCGCTGGAAGCTGTCGTGGCGAATGGCAACCTCATCACCACCGGCAAGCGAGCGCGAAAGAGTTCGGCCGGTTATGATTTGACCAGGCTGTTCGTGGGAGCCGAGGGAACGCTTGGGATCATTACCTCGCTGACGCTGAAGCTCGCGGGCATTCCGCAGGCGATTTCCGGCGGTGTGTGCCCGTTCCCGACCCTCGAACAGGCCAGCGAGGCCGTGATCTCGACCATCCAGATGGGCATACCGGTGGCGCGCATCGAACTGGTGAACGCGCTGCAGATGCGCGCGTTCAAGAACTACTCGAAGCTCGATTATCCCGAAAGCCCGTGTCTGTTTGTCGAGTTTCATGGCAGTGACGCCAGCGTTGCCGAGCAGGCCGAGTCCTTCGGCGATATCGCAGCCGAATTTGGCGGCGGACCATTCATCTGGACGAGTGTCGCCGAGGAGCGCGCCAAGCTGTGGAAGGCGCGTCACGACGCCTACTGGGCGACGCTGACCCTGCGTCCGGGCGCCCGCGGACTATCGACCGACGTCTGCGTGCCGATATCCCGGCTTGCCGAGTGCATTGCGGAAACCGAAGGCGATATCGCCGAACTGGGGCTGATCGCGCCGATCGTCGGGCATGCGGGGGACGGCAATTTCCACACCATGATCCTGATGGATACGAACGATCCGAAGGAGATCGAACTGGCCGAGGAATTCTGTGCGCGCCTAAATGCGCGCGCCCAGCGGATGGATGGCACCTGCACGGGCGAGCACGGCATAGGGCAGGGCAAGATCGGTTTCATCGAGGGCGAACTGGGATCCGAAGGGGTCGATGTGATGCGATCGATCAAGGCCGCGCTCGATCCGGACAACATTTTCAATCCGGGCAAGATCTGGCCGCGCCGCCTGCCCTGAAACTCTTTTAAAATCGCCACTTTATCGACACGCTGTAACGGTTAAACTGGCGTCGGTTTCAGGCAAATCCTTCGGACCTATGCTGGCACGATTGTTCGTGATCTTCGGGGGGCTTTTCGTGCTGGCGCTCACCGCGGCGCTGGTAGGTCCTTACTTTGTCGACTGGTCTACCTATCGCGCCGATTTCGAGCGAGAGGCGAGTGCGATCCTTGGCCGGAAGGTGATCGTTCACGGCGAGGCCAAGGCGAGACTCCTGCCGTTCCCGTCCGTGACCTTCTCAGACGTGGAGGTTGGCGGCGGAAGCGGCGGCGAGCCGGCAATGACCGCCGAAACCTTCTCCATGGACGCGGAACTTGCGCCGCTGCTCAGCGGCGAGTTCCGGATTTTCGACATGCGGCTGGTGCGGCCGAAGGCGGTCATCGAGGTTGCCAAGGACGGCGCTATCGATTGGGCGGTCAGGCCTTCCACGCCTTTTGACGCAAGCCAGATTTCGATCGAGAAACTGACCATCACCGAAGGGCAAGTCAGCATTCGACATGCCGCGAGCGGCAGGCTTCACCGTTTGACCGAAATCAACACGGAGTTGTCCGCCAAGTCGCTGGCCGGCCCCTGGCGTATGGCCGGATCGATGCGTGCTGACGGATTGCGCTCCGACGTTGTCGTAAATGCCGGCCGCGTGAACAACGGCGCGATGCGGATGCGTGTTCAGGTCGAGCCTGACGTCTATCAGGTGTCGCTGGAATTCGACGGAGACGTGCGGTTCGAGGAAGGCGCTTCGGCGCGATACGCCGGTGACTTCAAGCTGGCTTCGCGCAATGTCGCCGAACCGGAAGCAGCGTCCGCGACACCGGTGTCGCCCGAGGGGCCGGGTTTCCGGGTCAAGGGCAAATTCGACCTGGATAGTGAACAGCTTGCCTTCGAGGCTTTCCGCTTCGAGACCGGGCCGCTCGCCAACCCCTATTCGGCGGACGGCAGGGGCGTGATCGAATTCGGCGCGCAACCGCGCTTTGCAGTCACGCTCGACGGCTCGCAGGTGCGTTTCGACGAAGCGCTCGGCAACAATGCCGCTGCCGGGAGCCTGTCGCTGGCGCAGCGCCTGGCAGCGCTTCACGAGACGCTTCTCGACCTGCCCAAGCCGTCGATACCGGGGACCCTCGAGGTCAACCTGCCGGCGGTCGTCGCCGGCGACACGACCATCCGCGATGTCCGGCTCTCCGCTGAACCGGCAAGCGACGGCTGGGCTCTCAAGACCCTGACCGCGACATTGCCTGGCCGCACGACTCTGGAGGCAAACGGACTGCTGAGGACCGAAGGCGAATTCGGCTTCAAGGGCTCCATGCTGCTCGCCATCGGCCAGCCGTCCGGCTTTGCGGCCTGGGTCGCGCGCGACGTCGACGAGCCCATCCGTCGACTGCCGTCGGCCGGGTTCCAGGCCAATGTGGATGTCACCCAGCAACGGCAATCGTTCACCGATCTCGAACTCGCGCTTGGCAGCGTGGTTTTCCGTGGCGAGGCGGCGCGCAACCAGCCTGCGAATGCAAGGCCGTCCACGGTGTTGAAGCTTGAAGGCGGTGCGCTCGATTTCGACGGCCTTACCGCTTTCGCCTCGCTGTTTGTCAGCGATGTCGGCGTCAACCGCTTTTCCGAGGGTGACCTCGACCTTCAGGTCAAGGCAGGTCCTGTCAACGCGACAGGTCTTACGGCGCAATCGGTCGATGCGGCCGTGAGGCTGCGTGACGGCCTGCTGGAGATTGATCGACTGTCAATCGTCGACCTGGCCGGGGCCACTGTGAGCGCAACCGGAACGATACGCGATTTTCCAGCCAACCCCTCGGGAAACATCGATGCTTCTCTGGTCGCTGTCGATCTGTCGCCGCTGATTGCCGCGGCGGCCGAGCGTTTTCCCGGCAATTTTGCGGTCCAGGCCCTGCAGGCGAGGGCTGTCGCGTATCGAGGACTGTTCGAGGACGCCAGGTTGGACCTTGTGGCAACCGCGGCCGCAAACGGAGACGGTAGCAGCGGCGCGGCGATCAGCGCACAAGGTAGCCTTGGGGGGACGGCGTTGTCGGCCACCCTGTCGGCCAAGGGTCGTTCGGAGCAGATCGCAGATGCGGATCTCTCGATAACCGTTTCGGGCCGCAATGACGATGCCACGGAATTGCTCGCGCTTTACGGACTCCCGGTGCTCCCGCTGGGCGTGATCGGTCCGGGCGAGACGGAGTTTTCGCTGAAAGGCAGGCTGTCGGGCGACGTGGCGACGTCGGTCGATATGCGCGCAGACGATTTTACGGCTGGCTTTGTCGGGACATCGAGGCTTGCCGGCGGTGGGGCTGCGTTGAAGGGTGCGGCGCGGGTCAACGCAGCCGACATCGAGCCGTGGCTGATGACGGTTGGAGCAACCCTGCCTGCGATGGGAGCGGGAACGGCGATCGAATTGGAGGCTAACGCCGTTTACGGGAACGGCGTACTCGTTCTCGATGCACTGAGCGGAACCGTGAACCAGAGTTCCGTCGCCGGCGCGATCAATGTGGCCGAACGCAAAGGACGGCCGGTGTTTTCGGGGCAACTCACCCTCGATGAACTGAACCTTGAACCGTTCGCGGCGATGGTGCTCGGCGAAGCCGCACTGGAAAGCGGCGGCGAAGACTGGTCCTCCGTGCCGTTTGCACCAAAAGTCACGGCGCCCTTCGAGGTCGATCTCGGCGTAACGGCGGGAACGCTCACGGCAGGTCCGGGCCTGACTGCTTATGACGCAAACCTGACACTAAAGCTGGCCGACGAGGCGCTCCATGTGACGGATTTGACGGCCAAGCTTTTCGGCGGCGACCTTTCCGGCCTTTTCGAAATGAAGAACAATGACGGCACCGGACTTCTTTCCGTCCAGACGCGCCTCGTCGGCGCTGACATACCGACGATCCTCGGCGATGGCGCCGGCCTCGTTGGGACCGCCGACATTTCAACCGCTATATCGGCGACTGGCAAGTCTGTCGGCGGATTGGTGTCGACGCTGTCGGGATCGGGGACCGCCGCGTTCCGGAATCTGGTGATCGACGGGGTCAATACCGCAGCGTTTCCGGGACTGATCGAGAGGGCGGATCAGTTCGGCAAGGATATCGATGTCGCGCGTACGGCAAGTTTTGCGCCGGCGCTCGTCTCCTCGGGAACGTTTGCAGCCGATCCGGGCGACGTGGCGTTCACCCTGGCTGCGGGCGTCTTGCGTGCTCCGCCGCTCGAACTGAAAAATGCCGCCGCGAAAATCAGCGTCAATCTTCAATCGGATTTCAACTCCGGTGACGTGAATGCCAGCGGCGACATAGTCTATGACCCCGGCGTCGAGGCGCTCGTCGGTTCGGAGCCGGTTGTGCGCTTCACGCTGAAAGGCCCGCTCGGTGCGACCACGAGCAGCTTCGACAGCGAACCGCTCGCCCAGTTCCTGACGCAACGCGCGCTGGAGATAGAGCAGGCGCGGGTCGAGGGCATGCAGTCTGCCCTGCTGGAGAAGCAGAGGCTGCGGCGAGAGGTGCGTTATTATGCGGCCTTGCAGGACGAGCACGACAAGGTCGTCGAGGAATGGCGTCGGCAGCAAGAAGAGTTGCGCCGCACGGAGGAGGAGGCGCGCCTGAAGGCTGAGGCCGAGGAACAGGCCCGCCAGGCAGAGATCGAGAAAGCGCGGCTGCTGGCAGAGGAGCAAGAGCGCAAGGACGCCGAGGAGCGAGCGCGTCTGGCTGCCGAGGAGGCGGCGAGGCAGGCAGCCGAAGCGGCGCGCCTCGAGGCGGAAGCAGCGGCGAAAGCCGAGGCCGAGGAGAAAGCGCGCCTTGAAGAGGCGGCGCGGATACAGCGTGAAGCCGAGGAGAAGGCGCGGCTCGAAGCCGAAGCCGCGGCTCAGGAGGCGGAACGCGCCGCTCGTGCGGAGGCCGAAACGCGCGCACGGATCGAGGCGGACGAGCAGGCCCGGCAGGGAACCCAGGAGCAGGACGCCGCGCGTCGGGCCGCCGAGGAAAGCCGCGCTGCCGAGGCGCAAAAGGCTCGCGAGGCGCAGAACGACGCCCTGGCGATTGAGGAAGCGCCGCCGCGTCCGCCCACCGATGTCGGCAGGCCTGCGCAACGTCAGACGCCGCCAAAGCAAGACGGATTTCTGGAGATGTTGTTCGGGCCGTAGCGACGAGGGTCAGACGGTCGGCGGAGAGTTGCCGTTGGCCTTGTCCCTTCCCGACGAAACGGCGTTCGCGCTTCGCTTCGCCTCTTTCAGCACGAATACCCGGAGAGCGGAGGACAGGTTTGCGTCACGCGGCCGCTCTTCGTCGACGGCCGCGATGAGTGCCGCGAGTGTCAGGCCTCGCTCGTCTGCGATGTTACGCAACTCGTCCAGGAAAGGCTGTTCGATCGAGAAACTGGTGCGGTGCCCCCTGATGGCGACCGAGTGCTTTCTGACCACGTTCACGGCTTGTCGCGGTCGTTCCGCTCGAGCCGATGCGCCTCGATGAAAGCTTCGGCCTTCTTCGTCAGGGCCTGTTCACGTTGCCGTTCCGCCTTCGGCATACCGTGAAGCGCACGGTTCTGTGCCGCTGCTGCCTCCTTGTCCTCACGCTCCTTGCGCTTGCGGACGAGGCGGAGGTTGACGACGTTCGTCACGGTTGGCTGATTACTTCTTGCGAAACGCGTCGAGAGACACGACGTCAGCGCTCTTGGCAGCTGACGCTTCACGCTCGGCAACCTCTTCCGAGGCCGGCTGCGCAGGCTTCTTCTTCGCCTCGGACTTCTTGCCCGCCGAGGGCGCCTTCGCGACATCCGCGGGAGGCTTGATGGCCTCGACTTCCGCGTCGACCGCGGGCTCTGTCTTGACGTCGAATTCCAGCTCGAAGTTGACGGACGGATCGTAGAATCCACGCACCGCCGCAAACGGAATTTCCAAACGTTCCGGCACGTCGGAGAAGGACAGGCCGACCTCAAAGCCGGTGTCGGTGACCTTCAGGTCCCAATACTGGAACTGGATCACGATCGTCATCTGCTCGGGATATTTCTCGCGCAGGCGCGGCGAAATGCGCACGCCGGGCGCGCCCGTCAGGAAGGTGATGAAGAAGTGGTGGTTGCCGGGCAGGCCTGTCCGCATGACCTCAGCCAGCACCTTGCGCATGACGCCACGCAAGGCCTCCTGGGCAAGGATGTCGTAGCGGATATGGTCTTCGGCCATTCGGTCTGGCACCCGGTGAATCGTGCAATAGCTGTAATCAGGATTGGAGCCGGCGTAAATAAGGTTATGGGCGGTGTGTCGGCGCAGGCCGCGGCAACAGGTTCAAGCTGGGTAGCGCTTGCCGTAGGCGCGTAAGAAGGTCTTGATCGCATTGGTCGCGGACTCGCGGATGCGGTCTTTTCCGAGTTTATCGCCGAGTGCCATCGAAACATGCAGGTCCGCATTGATGAGCGCGAGGAATTGGCGTGCAGCGATGTCCGGGTCGTCAATGTCCAGATATCCGGAATAGGCGAGGCGCGCGAAACGCGCGGCAAGTGCCGCCCAGGTCTTGCTGGGGCCGTCCTCGCGCCAGCCGGTGAACAGTTCCGGATAACGCTGGCCTTCCATCTCTATGAGCTTGCGCAGGAATTTGCCGTCGCCGTTGCAGATGCAGTTGCCATTGAGGCGGATGGCGAAGTCAACGAGTTCAGAATTGAGGTCTTCGGGCTGGTCGGGGAAGGTTGCGAGCGTTGCGAAAATTCCGGCGTTGGTTCTTTCAGTCAGCGCGCGCACGACAGCGATGAAAAGCTTTTCCTTGTCGCCGTGATGGTTGTACACGGTCTGCCGCGATACGCCTGCCTCGGCAGCGATCATGTCGATGTTCGCGCCTGCATAGCCCTCGCGGCAGAAAACAAAGGTGGCAGCTTCGAGAACGGACATCCGTTTCGCCGCATGGCTGCGGGGCGGGAGCGTGTCAGGAGAAATCTCGGTAAGCGCCATGAATGTCCATAACGCGGATTGACGATTTGGACAATACTGTCTAAAAAAATGGACGATCACTTCTGGCGGTCGGAGGAGTCGGCCGGAAGCGCGATCGAACGTCCTACGGGCAAATATGCTGCCTGATAGGGGCGATGCCCGCAGAATTGCAAGGTCTGACTGTCATGAAATCCGGATTCCTCCGCATCGCGATCGTGCTCGGCCTCGTTTCGGCCATCGGCCCCTTCGCCATCGACATGTATCTGCCGGCGCTGCCGACCATCGGCGCGGATCTGGGCGCGAGCCCGATGGCCGTGCAGATGAGCCTCGTCGTCGTGTTCCTGTCCTTCGCCATCGGCCCGATGGTGGTTGGACCGCTGGCCGACATGCATGGACGCAAGCCGGTGCTTTACGGCGGACTGATCGTGTTCGCGCTGGCGAGCATCGGCGCCGCGCTTGCGCCCAATGTCGAATGGCTGATTTTCTTTCGTCTCCTGCAGGGCCTGGGGTCATCGACCGGCATGGTGGTGCCCCGCGCTGTCGTGCGCGACCTGCACACCGGCCCGGAGGCCACGAAGCTGATGTCGCTGCTGATGCTGGTGTTCAGCGTCTCGCCGATCCTGGCGCCGCTGACTGGCAGCTTCATCATCGAGGCTTTCGGCTGGCGCGCGGTGTTCTGGGCGGTGACCATTGCGGCGGTGCTCGCCTTCTTCCTGCTTATGTTTGGGCTGGAGGAAACGCGCCCGGCCGACCGGCGTGTCGGAAGCTCCTTCGGTGCGGCATGGGCCGGCTATCGCTTCCTAGCGCGCGACCGCAATTTCCTCGGCCTGTCGATGATTGGCGCCTTCGCAATCTCCAGCTTCTTCGTCTATCTGTCGAATTCTTCCTTCGTCATCATCGACCATTACGGCCTGTCGCCATCCGGCTACAGCGTGTTTTTTGCGCTCAACGCGGTATCGTTCTTCGGTGTTTCGCAGGCGAGCGGCTGGCTGACGTCGAAGTATGGACTGAACCGCGTCGTCAGGCTCGCCGTCTTCGGGTTCGCGGCAGTCATCCTCGTCGGGTGGATCGCCATGGTGGTTGGCTTCGACTCGCTGCCGGTGCTCGCGATCACCCTCTTCGTTGGTTATGGATTGCTCGGCCTCGTGATCCCGACGACCTCCGTCCTCGCGATGGAAGAACACGGCGAGATCGCCGGCACCGCTGCGGCGCTGATGGGGACGCTCCATATGCTGACCGGGGTTATCGCCATGACGTTCTCAAGCTTGTTCGCCAATGGCAATCCGCTGCCGATGATGACAGCCATTGCCATCTGTGCGGCGCTCGCGCTCACGTTGACGCTGGTGACCCTGAAAAGGGCAGGCGAGGCCGAGGCGGCTGTTCCGGCCGAATAAGGTCCGGGATCGGGCGGCCGAGGATATCAGACTAGCGATATCAGGAATTCCGCGCGGTTCTCGACAGTGCCGCGCGGCAGTTCGACAAGCCGATAGCCCAATTCGTCGTAGGTTTCGGCCATGACCTCGTAGGTTCGCACGGCGATCTCCCAGGTCTGCCGCCGTTCCTCGTCCTTGCCGTAGATGTCCTTCCATGGCGGCGCGATCACGACTTGCCGGTTGTAGCGAAGCCGCAAGGCCTCCTCTTCCATCGCGGATGGGACGGGCAGGCCCTCGAGCCTGAGATAGCCGATCGTGTCGGGCAGGCCGCGGTCGAAGAACACCGGGCCCGGCATCCGTTCCGCCGAGCGGTAGGAACGAAGCTCCCATTCGAACATGCGCTCCGCGAAACGCTCGGGATCGATCCAGGGCAGGGCGTCGCCGCCATCCTCCATCTCTTCACGGATGACGCCTCGTCCGGCCTCTTCGGTGGTGGCATAACCGCGACGTTTCATGGCTTCGATGAGTGTCGTCTTGCCGGAGCCTGGCCCGCCGGTGAGGACGAAAAACCGATCTTGATCTGTCTGCATGAATTGGCCTGCAAGCGCGTGGTTGCTGAACGCGGAAGCGGATTCGGGTGGGAGTAAAGGGGAAGGTGGAGGTTTCTGTTGCCAGGTACCTCCGAACCCCGCCTGCCGGTGCTAACCGACAGGGCTTGATTCGAGACTATCGCGCCGCATTAAGCAGCGAGACGTGCCTCAGCATAGTTGTCGTTGGCAACTATAAGTTTAGCCCGATAACGGCGGTACAATGCCGGGCAAAAGAACGATCTTTACACCTTCGTCGATCCTATTTCGCCCCCAGCAGAAGCCGCCCTTGATCGGCGGCTTGTGGTGGAGGCGCCGGGTACCGCCCCCGGGTCCGAACGGCTTATTCCATCGCCTGTTTATCACCATAGTCAGCAAGCTGACGCTCCCAATATAGGGAGCCGCCGAACCAATTGAAAGCGCAAAACGGCGGCGTTCATCTGATGGCGCTGCGTGATCCGCTGCGTCGACGCGCCCCCTTGTGTTTCGGCCTATCGCCCTTCATGTGGGAAAGAAATTTTAACGAGGTGAAACGTGTCCGCCAAAATCATCAGCGGCAACGCCGTTGCCAAAAGTATCCGCAGCGAGTGCAAGGAGCGCATCTCGGCGCTCGGACGACGCGCCGGCGTGGTTCCTGGCCTCGCGGTGGTGCTGGTCGGCGACAGTGCGCCCTCGCGCGTCTATGTTCGCAAGAAGCTCCATGCCGCGCAGGAAGTCGGCATCGTCGCGCACCTGTTCGAGTTTCCAAGTGACGTCGCACCCGAAACGGTGCTGGCCAAGATCGACGAGCTCAATGCCGATGCGCGCATTCACGGCATACTCGTGCAGCTTCCGCTGCCGCCGCAGTTCAGCATTTTCGAGGTGCTGCACCGCATCTCGCGCGACAAGGACGTCGACGGCTTCCATCTCTACAATGTCGGTGGCCTTGTCGTCGGCGACACGATCTTTCCGCCATGCACGCCGTTCGGCGTCATGAAGATCCTGGAGCACGAGAACATCCCGATCGAGGGGCAGAACGTCGTGATCGTGGGCGCCAGCAACATCGTCGGCAAGCCGATGGCCTTGATGATGATGCAGGCCGGAGCGACAGTGGCGGTCTGCCACGCCAAGACGCGCGATCTCGCGCAGTTCACCATTCTCGCCGATATCCTCGTGGTGGCGGCCGGCGTTCCAGGCCTTATCGTGCCGCAGATGGTCAAGAACGGATGCGTGGTGGTCGATGTCGGCATCAACCGGCTTGCCGATGGCCGTATCGTCGGGGATGTCGATTTCGACGGCGTGTCGAAGAAGGCATCCTACATCACGCCGGTGCCGGGAGGGGTGGGGCCGATGACGGTGACGATGCTGCTCTCCAACACCATTACCGCCGCCGAAAAGAGCACGATGGCGCCGATCTGAGGGGAAGTCTTCGCACTTTCCCCGCAATACACTTCCCGCTCCGATGCGCGGCGTCGGAGAATGCCCTATATTGTGTGCATCACGAATCGAATGGTGCCATGCGTCAATATCTTGATCTTCTCCAGCACGTCCTCGACCATGGCGTCGATCGCAGTGATCGCACGGGCACCGGTACGCGCGGCGTCTTTGGCTACCAGATGCGCTACGATCTGGCGCGGGGCTTTCCGGTGCTGACGACCAAGAAGCTGCATCTGCGCTCGATCATCTACGAACTGCTGTGGTTCCTGAAGGGCGAGACCAACGTCAAATACCTCCGTGACAACGGGGTCACCATCTGGGACGAATGGGCCGACGAGAATGGCGATCTCGGGCCGGTCTACGGCAAGCAGTGGCGTTCCTGGCCGACCGGCGAGGACGGCAAGTCGATCGACCAGATCAAGAACCTGCTCGTCCAGCTCGAAAAGAACCCGTATTCGCGACGGCTGATCGTCTCGGCCTGGAACCCGGCCGAAGTGGACGCGATGGCGCTGCCTCCCTGTCACTGCCTGTTCCAGTTCTACGTGGCCGACGGCAAGCTCTCCTGCCAGCTCTACCAGCGCTCGGCCGACATCTTCCTCGGCGTGCCGTTCAACATCGCCTCCTACGCGCTGCTGACGATGATGGTCGCGCAGGTGCGCGGGCTGGCGCTCGGCGATTTCGTCCACACGCTTGGCGACGCGCATCTCTATTCCAATCACTTCGAGCAGGCGCGTGAGCAGTTGAAGCGTGACCCCAAGCCGCTGCCCACCATGTGGATCAATCCGAAGGTGAGGGACCTGTTTGCCTTCGAGTATGAAGATTTCCGGCTGGAAAACTACGTGGCGGACGCCAACATCAAAGCGCCGATCGCCGTCTGATGCATGTCGCGATCTATGTCGCCATCGCTGAAAACGGCGTGATCGGCCGTGATGGCGGGCTTCCGTGGAAACTCTCGACCGATCTTAAGCGCTTCAAGGAAGGCACGATGGGCAAACCCATCGTCATGGGACGCAAGACGTGGGAGAGCTTTCCCAGGCGCCCCTTGCCTGGTCGCCTGAACATCGTTGTTACACGCGATAGAACTTACCGCGCGGAGGGCGGCGAAACCGCGCAGTCCCTCGATGACGCCATCGCCCTTGCCACCGTTCGCGCCCGCTGCATGGCTAATGTCGATGAAATCTGCGTGATCGGCGGAGGCCAGATTTACGATCAGGCACTGCCCATAGCGGATCGGCTCTACATTACGCATGTGCTCGCAAGTGTCGACGGCGACACGGTTTTTCCGGTTGTAGACCCGGCTGTCTGGGAACTTGTCAGCGCCGAGGACTTCCCAGCCGGCGAGAAGGATTCGCATGCGACACGCTACGCGGTTTACGAGCGGCGCGCTTCAGTGCATTGAAATCCAAAGAAAAGCGGCGCGTTGAAAGCGGGGCCGCTGATCCCTATAGAGGGGTCACTAGGGAGGCACGCGGGCCGTTTGGCGCGCGTCCAGGATTATAACGCGAAAGGACATTTATGCCCTGGAACGACAAGAGCGGCGGCGGCGGCCCATGGGGCGGCGGCAACAACAACGGTGGCGGCGGCAACGGCGGCCCCTGGGGCCAGGGACCGCGTGGCCCGAGCGGTCCACAGGGCGGGCCCCCCGACCTCGAAGACATCATTCGCCGCGGCCAGGACCGGTTGAAGCAGGCGCTTCCCGGCGGCGGAGGCCCAAGCCCCGCATTGTTCGGCCTCATTGGCCTGGCTTTGGTGGCATTCTGGCTATGGCAATCGATCTATACCGTACAGCCGGACGAACTGGCCGTCGAATTGCGCTTCGGCAAGCCGAAGGAAGAAATCTCCGAGCCCGGCCTGCATTTTCGCTGGTGGCCATTCGAAACGATCCGCTACGCCAGCACCTCTGAGAAGCTGATCCAGGTCGGAGACGCGCGCGGCACGCAGTCAGGTGGGCTGATGCTCTCCGGCGACCAGAACATCGTCGATGTTCGTTTCTCGGTCGCCTATCAGGTCAACAATCCCGAGGAATATCTGTTCAGGGTCGCCGATCCCGACGACATGGTGCGCCAGGTTGCCGAAAGCGCCATGCGCGAGGCGGTCGGCCGCCGGCCGGCGCAGGACATCTTCCGCGACGATCGCCAGGGCATCGCGGAAGCTGTGCGGGGCATTCTCCAGACGACGCTCGACGACTATGGCGCCGGCATCGCCGTCAACGCGATCTCCATCGAGGACGCGGCGCCGCCCCGCGAAGTCGCCGACGCGTTCGACGAGGTCCAGCGCGCCGAACAGGATGAGGATCGTTTCGTGGAGGAGTCCAACCAGTACTCCAACCAGCAACTCGGTCAGGCACGAGGCGAGGCGGCGCAGGTTCGTGAAGAAGCGGCCGCCTACAAGAACCGCATCGTCCAGGAAGCTGAGGGTGAGGCGCAGCGCTTCATCTCGGTCTACGACGAATACGCCAAGGCGCCCGATATTACGCGCGAACGCCTTTTCCTCGAGACCATGGAAAAAGTCCTGAAGGATTCCAACAAGGTGATCATCAATCAGGACGGGGCAGGAGTGGTGCCCTATCTGCCTTTGCCTGAACTACAGAAGCGCAACCAGGCGCCGGCGCAGGGAGCGAACTGATGGCAAACCGTCTTCCATTCATCGCCATCATCGGCGCGGTCATCCTGTTCCTGATCTACTCGGCGGTTTTCGTCGTAAGTGCCGGCCAGCAGGCTATCGTGCTGCGCTTCGGCGAAATCGTCGACGTCAAGACCGAACCGGGCATCTACTTCAAGGCGCCGTTCCCGTTCCTGGAGGCTGACAACGTTCAGATCATCGAAAGCCGTATCCTGCGCTTCGACCTTGACGATATTCGCGTCCAGGTTTCCGGTGGCAAGTTCTACGAGGTCGACGCCTTCATGGCTTACCGGATCTCCAACGCGCGGACTTTCCGTCAGGCGGTTTCGGGCAGCATCGTGCAGGCTGAAGCTCGGCTGCGCACCCGCCTCGACGCGGCCTTGCGCAGGGTCTACGGCGTGCGCGGCTTCGAGTCTGCGCTGTCGGAAGAACGCGCCTCGATGATGCGCGAGGTTCGCGATCAACTCCGGCCGGACGCCGCCTCGCTCGGTCTAGAGATCGAGGACGTGCGCATTCGCCGTACGGACCTGACCGCCGAAGTCTCGCAACAGACCTACGACCGCATGAAGGCCGAGCGTCTGGCTGAAGCCGAAAGGCTTCGGGCTCGTGGCCGCGAGGCGGCGCAGCGCATCCGTGCCCGCGCCGACCGTGAGGTTGTCGAGATCGTCGCGGAAGCGCGCAAGGAATCGGAAATCCTGCGAGGCGAGGGCGAGGCCCAGCGAAACGGAATTTTCGCCGCGGCCTTCCAGCGGGATCCCAGCTTCTTCGAATTTTATCGTTCGATGATAGCGTATTCCAATGCGATGCTTGGCACCGGCACCACCATGGTGCTTTCGCCGGATTCCGATTTCTTCCGGTATTTCGGCAGCGCCAATGGCAGCCGGCCAGCGGCTCCAGCCGGTACCGCGCCTGCCGTGCCCGCGGCTCCGGCGCCTTCTGGCACGACGACCGGCGCGATACCCGCCCCGGCGCCGTCAGACACGACGACGGCCAGCCCTTAAGGGTTGGCCGTGTCCGACTTTCTGGCCGCCATCGGTCTCGTTCTCGTGGTCGAAGGCCTGGTTTATGGCGGCTTTCCCGGGCTCGCCAAGCGGCTTGCCGTGGAGGTCCTTAACACCCCCGAGAACATCCTTCGCATCGGAGGGCTGGTGTCGATCGCGGCAGGCGTCGGCATCGTCTGGCTGGTGCGAGGATAACGGAGGATTTATTCTCGGTCAGATGGTCAAAGTCCTAAACAGGCCTTATTTCTTGCGAACATGACCGCTAGCCCTGTGAAGGGTATTTTCCAGACATGGACCGGGAGCCGACGCATGAAGTCTCGCCGTACATCACCGTGGTTCCGCCGCTTTTTGCCCTCGGCGACGGCGGTCGTAATGCTCGGTGTCGGTGTTCTTCCATCCCTTTCCCAGACGCAGCCAGATCCCGCCGCGCCGGCGCGGCCGCCTGTCACGCAGGCAGGGCCGGCCTCGGTTGCGGATCTCGCCGAAGGGTTGCTCGATGCGGTGGTCAACATCTCGACTTCGCAGAACGTCAAGGGCACCGAGGGGCCGGGCAGCGTGCCGATGCCACAGGCTCCCGAAGGTTCTCCCTTCCAGGATTTCTTCGACGAATTCTTCAAGAACCCCGAGGGGGAAGGTGGTGGTCAGCGCCAGGTTCAGTCGCTCGGCTCGGGTTTCATCGTCGATGCCGCGCAGGGCATCGTTGTCACCAACAACCATGTCATCGCCGACGCTGACGAGATCGAGATCAACTTCGCCGACGGCTCGAAACTGAAGGCCGAGATTGTCGGGACCGATGTCAAGACGGATCTGGCGGTCCTGAAAGTCGATCCGACGCTGAAGGCACTGAAACAGGTGAATTTCGGCGATTCCGACAAGATGCGCATCGGCGACTGGGTGATGGCGATCGGCAATCCCTTCGGTCTTGGCGGGACCGTGACCGTCGGCATCATCTCTGCGCGCAACCGCGATATCGATGCCGGTCCCTATGACGATTTCATCCAGACCGATGCCGCGATAAACCGTGGCAATTCCGGCGGCCCCTTGTTCAACATGTACGGTGAGGTGGTCGGCATCAACACGGCCATCATCTCGCCTTCGGGCGGCTCGATCGGCATCGGTTTTTCGATACCTTCCGAGATGGCGGTCGGCGTGGTTACGCAGCTTCGCGAGTTCGGCGAGACCCGGCGCGGCTGGCTTGGCGTGCGCATTCAACCGGTGACCGAAGAGATCGCCGAAAGTCTTGGCCTCAAGCTCGCGCAGGGTGCGCTTGTGTCCGGCATCATCAAGGGGGGGCCGGTGGATAATGGCTCCATCGAGGTCGGTGACGTCATCATCAAATTCGATGGCAAGGATATCAAGCAGAGCCGAGAATTGCCGCTTGCCGTGGCCGAAAGCCAGGTCGGCAAGCAAGTCGACGTGGTCGTTGTCCGGAAGGGCGAAGAGCAGACCGTGAAGGTCACGCTGGGGCGCCTGGAGGAAGGCGAGAAGCTCGCCGAAGCCGAAGGTACGCCGCCTGAAGAGGACGGCGGCCCCGTGGCGACCGCCGCGGTTCTCGGCATGACCGTGGGCGAACTGAACGACGAGGCGCGGACGAAGTTCGGCATTCAGCAGGACGTTTCGGGCGTCGTGATCACGGAGGTTGCGGCGGACTCGCTCGCCGCTGAACGCGGTGTCACCGCAGGCGATGTCATCACCGAGATTGCGCAGGAATCGGTTGCCGCGCCGAAAGACGTCCTCGACCGCATCGCAGCGCTCAAGGAGCAGGGACGCAAGAACGCGCTGCTGATGCTGGCCTCAAAGACCGGTGAGCTGCGCTTCGTCACGATCCGTATGGACTGAGGCCAGCAAGCGGCTTGGGCCTATCTAAAGGCTGTGGCGACGGCGCCATTCCTCGCGCCCGATCCGGTAGAGGACAAAGCGCCTGAGTTGCGGCCGGTCGTCGGGGACTTTCGGGTAGTCGAAGTCACCGCCTGGGTCGCGGTGCATGCCAAGCCGATCCATGACGGCCGTCGATCGATGATTGGTTTCGACTGCGAACGAGATGACCTCGTCGAGCTCCAGCGTCACGAAGGCGTGGTGCAGCCAGGCCGACGCGGCTTCCGTCGCATAGCCCTTGCCCCAATGTTCATGCGCGAGCCGCCAGCCGATCTCGACATCGCCATGGCGGAACACAGGCAAATCTTCAACCGGACTAAGTCCAGCAAAGCCAACGCATTCGCCTGTCGAGGCAATCTCAACGGCGGCGAAACCGTATCCGATCGCGTCGATGTCGGCGCGCAGTTCGTCGAGCAACGCATTGCTTTGCGCTCGATCGCGGCGGAATGGGAAGAACTCCATCACGCGATCGTCGGAGTTGATGCGATGGAATACGCTCCGGTCACGCTCCTGCCAGTTTCGCAAAATCAGGCGGGAGGTATGCAGCGGATTCACCGGACGAACTCTTCCTCGCGATAGCCCTGCAGGTAGAGCAGCGCGGTCAGGTCGCCGTGATCGATGCGGATTTGCGACTGGGCCGCGACCGATGGCTTGGCGTGCAGCGCTACGCCCATGCCGGCCAGTCGGATCATGTCGAGATCATTGGCGCCGTCACCGACCGCGATGACGTCGTCGGCGTCGGCGCCGTGCGCGATGGCGATTTCGCTGAGCGCCTCGGCCTTGGCCGCCCGACCGAGGATGGGTTCGGCGACCTCGCCGGTAAGACGCCCATCGGCCTCGATGAGACGGTTTGCCCGGTTTTCGTCAAAGCCCAGCATCGCGCCGATCTTCGATGTGAATACGTCGAAACCGCCTGAGACCAGCGCGGTCCAGGCCCCGTTCTTGCGCATGGTCGCGACGAGCGCTTTCCCGCCGGAGGCAAGCGTCAGCCGCTTCGCAATGATGCGGTCCACCACCGAGAGTTCCAGGTCCTTCAGCAACGTGACGCGTTCGCGCAGGGCCGGCTCGAAGGCGATTTCACCGTTCATCGAGCGCGCCGTGATCGCGGCCACGCGATCCTTCAAACCGACCTCGTCGGCCAGTTCGTCGATGCACTCCTGATCGATCATGGTGGAATCCATATCGGCCAGAAGGATTTTCTTGCGTCTGTTGCCGGCGTCGTGGACGACGATATCGATGGGCTGGGCGGCCAGCGCCTGGCGCAGGCGCGCGTCGGCTTCCACTCTTTCAAGCCTATCGGGAAGCGTCAGGTCGCAAGCCACGTCGTTGCCCAACCATGAGATGGCGCTTGCGCCGATCGCATCGGAGGCGATAGTCGCGAGCGCTGGCGTCAAACGGCGCCCGGCAGGATGGGAAATCAGCGTGGCGACGAAAGGCATCGGGCAATCCGGCGAAAATCAGCTTATCAGGAACGCGATCCTGATAGCCGGGCCGACCGCGAGCGGCAAGTCGCGGCTGGCGCTGGAACTCGCCACGCGGCTTGGAGGCATGGCGATCAATGCCGATTCAATGCAGGTCTATTCAGTCCTCGATATCCTGACGGCGCGACCCGGCGCAGAGACGGCTCAGATACCCCATCTGCTCTACGGGCATGTCCATCCCAGCATTGCCTATTCAACGGGCGCCTGGATGCGTGACGCCGTCACGCAGGCCGAGCCGGAGATGTTTGGCGGGAGACGCCCGATTTTCGTCGGTGGAACGGGGCTTTATTTCCGGGCGCTGGAGAAGGGCATGTCCCGAATGCCCGAGGTTCCGGATCAGGTCCGGAGCAAATGGCGAGGCGAACTTGCCGAAAAAGGGCCGGATGCGTTGCATGGCGTCCTTACGCGCATGGATGCGCGGGCCGCGGAAACCCTGAAACCCGGAGACAGCCAGCGCATCGTGCGCGCGCTGGAGGTTTTCGACAGCTCCGGGCGGTCGATCCTGGACTGGCAGGCAGAGCGCGGCCGACCGCTCGTCGATCTCGACAGCGCGACTTTCCTTGTCCTCGAGCCAGAGCGCGAGGAACTCGTCGCCCGTATCAACAGGCGCTTCGATACCATGATCGAAGCGGGTGCGCTTGACGAGGTCAGGGCGCTTGCTGCGCTCGATCTCGACCCTGCGCTCCCGGCAACGAAGGCGATCGGCTTTCGCGAACTGCAAGCGGCGCTGTCGGGAACGATTTCAATGGCAGAGGCCATGGAGCGCGCCAAGATCGCGACGCGGCAGTATGCAAAACGCCAGTCGACGTGGTTCCGCAACCAGCTTGGGCCGCATTGGCGGCGCTTTTCGGATGCCGAGGATGCGGTGGAACAACTGGTTTAGAACGCTTTGTAACTCCGCGATTAACGCTCCGTAAGGTCGGCGATGTCATAAGCGGATCGGTGCCGTCCGCGGAGTGTTCATGCGCTTCCACAAGTCAGAAGCCGCGTTCTTTGTGTTCATCGCGGTGATCCTTGCGGCGGGCGTGATCATCTTTCACGCCTACGATCTCCTGTTTTCGATTGCGGCGGGACTGGCGCAGTCCGAACGCTTTGATGAGATCGTCTATCTCTCCAAATTGCTGTTCGGGGCCGGACTGCTTCTTGCAACGGGCCTCTTCTTCGGCCTGTTTTTCATTTTCCCGCTGATCAGGCGGCAGGTGCGCGAGGAGAACAAGCTTCGCGCCATGACCGAAACCCTGTCGGCGCAATCGCGCAAGCTCGAGCGGGCGGCGCTTACCGACTCGCTTACCGGCATGCAGAACCGTCGCTATTTCGACGATGCGCTGAAAGAATATCTGGATGAATTCAGGCGGGTAAACCGGCCGGTTGGCCTTATGATCGTCGACCTCGACCATTTCAAGCAGATCAACGACACGCACGGACATGACGTCGGTGACGAAGTGCTCAAGGCGGTCGGCAACTGCCTGAAGGATATGACGCGCTACCACGATGTCGTGGCGCGTCTTGGCGGCGAGGAATTCGCGGTTGTCGCGCCCAACATGGACATGGAGATGATGGTGCGGTTCGCCGAGCGCATCCGCAAGGCGATCGGCGGCATGGCCATTGTCTCCGGCAACGTACGACTGAAGATAACCGCGAGCGTCGGGCTTGCGGTCTGGGACCGCAGGGAGCCTGCCGAGGCGCTATACAGGCGTGCAGACCAGCAACTCTACCAAGCGAAGAAGACCGGACGTAACCGCGTCTGCGCCTAGGGCGCTAAACTCAACGGTTGCCTGGAGAGCAGTTCCGTATCGTCAGCTTCGCGAGCCGAAGCGACCGGGCTTCAGCCCGTAGCCGAAATCCATGTCGTCCTGACTGCTAGTCTGCCTCGGAGCGACAACCGGATCCGCCTTGCGATAGCCAGGGTCGCCGGGCTGGAGCTGTGCGCTGACCGGCTCGGCGAAGGCGAGGTTGGTCGCTGCCTTGGGCACGTTGCGCAACCGCTCCACGATGTGGATGAGATCAACGTCGTCGCTTCCGCCGGATTTCTCACCTTCTTCCGGTTTTGCAGTGCCCGGAATGAGGTTTGCGGCGAGGCGCTCGAATTTGAGGCGCATCGTTGTTGCAACGCCTTCGCCAAAGGCGATCGCCTCACGTTGGCCCATCGATGACAGGAAGGCGAGGCTGGATGCGGAAGAATCCGCGATTGCCGAACGGATGATCGCCTGGTCGTGCTCGTTGGCCAAGCGCATCGCAAAGAAGGTCGAGCACTGGGACAGGATGGTTGGATCGAGTTCGCCAGGCCGCTGGGTGATGACGCCGAGATAGCAGCCATATTTGCGACCTTCCTTGGCGATGCGGGAAAGCGCATGCCGGGTTGGCGCGAAGCCGAGGCGAGGATCGGCCGGCATGTAGCGGTGTGCCTCCTCGCACATGACCAGCAGCTTCAGCTTGCCGTCGCTCCACAGCGCAAGGTCGAACGCCAGCCGCGCCAGCACCGAACAAACCGAATTCACCACTTCCGAGGGCATCCCGGCCATCTCGAAGCAGGTCACGCGCCGGCCGTCATGAGGCACGCGGAAGATGTTGCCGATCGTCTCGTGGATCGTGTCCTCGATCAGACGCGAGTTAAACATGAACTTGTAGCGCGGGTCGGCGACCGCGGATTCGATGCGCGTCCTGAGCGACTTCAGCGTCGGGCGATCGTTCTTGCTTTCCAGCATGCCCATGCGCTCGTCGATCTGCTTGATCAGATCCGCCATGCGGTAGGGTACTGGCGTATCGGCCGTAAGCGCGTCGCTGCCACGGCGGACAAACGCGCCCGATGCAGGGTTGCGGTAGAGGTTCTTCGCGACCGGTATCAGGTCGCGCAGTACGTCCACCTCTTCCGGCACGGATTCGCGGCCGCGAAACAGCACTTCGGTCAGTTCTTCAAGGCGGAACATCCAGAAAGGAAGGTCGAGCGAATTGGCGTCGACGCGCACGCAATGTTCGGGCAGAGAGCCCGCGAATTCATTGTGCGGGTCGAGGATCAGGATGCGCAAATCCGGGCGGGCCTCGATGGCTTTTCGCATAAGCAGCGACACCGCTGTCGATTTGCCGACGCCCGTCGTGCCGACGATCGCGAAATGTCGCGCCAGGGTGTCGTCAATGGCGATGCGCGCTTCGATCGACTCGTCCTGAGACAACTGGCCGATCATGATGGAACGCCGTCCGGCAAGATCGTAGACGGCCTGAAGGTCGCGGGTGCGGATGCGATGCGCGACCGCGCCGATATGCGGGTAGACGGTGATGCCGCGGTCGAAGACGGGCGGTTGCGGCGCCTCGCGGTCGCGAACCTCTCCGACCAGTTCGACGCTGACCTGGATGGCGTTCCGTTCTCCGGGACTCCACGAAAGGTCGCCCTTGTTGATCGCGTAGACGAGGCCGACGGTCCGTGCGACGCCGAGATTGATGGAGATCATCCGGCCAACCGTCCACTGCCCGGTTACCGTGCCGTCTTCTTCGTCCGCATAGGCGGTGATCGTTGCGCGCGCGCCGTCGCAATGCACGACGTGGCCAAGGATGCGCTTGTCGCCTTGATGGGCGTCGCGACGCTCCTGCGATACAGCCTCTCCACGGGAGATGTCCTGTGCATACATGCCGCAATGTCCCCTTCGCCTACGTACCTCCAAAGCTAACAAATGGCGGTTAAGGGCGGGTTTGGCGGGATGGTTGAGGAGAAGTTTACGCACACGGTAAAATTGTGATTGTTTGTGTAATGCCCGCCGTTTGCTCTCTTTCGCCAGACGCAAAAAACACGATTGACTCACGGCCAGTACCATCCTTATTGTTCGCGCCCATGAACAAGGCACTCATTCTCGTAGTAGGATCGCGCATGGGCAGGGCGGTGTAACCGCCGGGCGACAGCACCCCATGCGCAAAAGACGAAGGCTCCCTCGGGGGCCTTTTTTGTTATCCAGAAAATGCCGACGGCAAGAAGAACGGGACCAGGACGATGACCAACGGGCAGAGCGAACAGCGCGACACGGCAAATTTCGAGATGACTGGCGCTGAAATGGTGGTCCAGGCGCTGAAGGACAACGGCGTCCTGCACCTCTTCGGCTATCCCGGCGGCGCCGTCCTTCCGATCTATGACGAACTGTTCCAACAGGACGCCATCCAGCACATCCTCGTCCGCCATGAACAGGGCGCCGGCCATGCCGCGGAGGGTTATGCCCGCTCGACGGGCAAGCCGGGCGTCGTGCTCGTCACGTCTGGTCCTGGCGCGACCAACGTCGTCACCGCGCTGCAGGACGCGCTCATGGATTCCATCCCGCTGGTCTGCCTGACGGGCCAGGTCCCGACCGCGCTCATCGGCTCGGACGCTTTCCAGGAATGCGATACGGTGGGCATCACGCGTCCCTGCACCAAGCACAACTGGCTGGTGAAGGACGTCAATGATCTCGCGGCGACGATCCACGAAGCCTTTCATGTCGCGACGACAGGCCGTCCCGGCCCGGTCGTCGTGGACATCCCCAAGGACGTGCAGTTCGCCAAGGGAACCTACACGCCGCCGCAGACCGCGCCCCGTACCTCCTATCATCCGAAGCTCCAGGGCGACCTGGGGAAGATAAAGGCAGCAGTCGAACTGATGGCCAGCGCGAAGAAGCCGATCATCTATTCGGGCGGCGGCGTCATCAATTCCGGTCCGCAGGCGAGCCAATTGCTGCGCGAACTTGTCGATCTCACCGGCTTCCCGATCACCTCGACCCTGATGGGTCTCGGCGCCTATCCGGCGAGCGGCAAGAACTGGCTCGGCATGCTCGGAATGCACGGCACCTACGAAGCCAACATGGCCATGCACGATTGCGACGTGATGGTCTGCATCGGCGCACGCTTTGACGACCGCATCACCGGCCGGCTGAACGCGTTCGCGCCAAATTCCAAGAAGATCCACATCGACATCGACCCGTCGTCGATCAACAAGAACGTGCGCGCGGACATCGGCATCCTGGGCGACGTCGGCCGCGTGCTCGAGGACATGGTGCGGCTGTGGCGGGCCTCCGCCAAGGCCGACAAGAAGGCGCTGCACCCCTGGTGGGAGCAGATCGCCCGCTGGCGCGCCAGGGATTCGCTTGCCTACCGCATGAGCGACGACGTGATCATGCCGCAATACGCGATCCAGCGGCTTTTCGAACTTACCAAAGGCCGCGATACCTACATCACGACCGAGGTCGGCCAGCACCAGATGTGGGCGGCGCAGCACTTCCATTTCGACGAGCCAAACCGCTGGATGACGTCGGGCGGCCTCGGCACCATGGGTTACGGCCTGCCGGCGGCGCTGGGCGTGCAGATTGCTCATCCGGACTCGCTGGTCATCGACATCGCCGGCGATGCCTCGGTGCAGATGACCATGCAGGAGATGAGCTGCGCCGTTCAGTATGAGGCGCCGATCAAGATATTCATCCTGAACAACCAGTACATGGGCATGGTAAGGCAATGGCAGCAGCTCTTGCACGGCAACCGGCTGTCGCATTCCTACACCGAAGCCATGCCCGATTTCGTGCTGCTGGCGCAGGCCTATGGCGCCCACGGTATTCGTTGCGAGAAGCCCGGCGACCTCGACGACGCGATCAAGGAGATGATCGACGTGAAGAAGCCGGTTCTGTTCGACTGCCGTGTCGCAGCACTCGCCAACTGCTTCCCGATGATCCCGTCCGGCAAGGCGCACAACGAGATGCTGCTGCCCGACGAGGCGACCGACGAAGCCGTGGCCAATGCCATCGACGCCAAGGGCAGGGAGCTGGTGTAAGCTTGAGGTAAGACGCGGTAAGGCGTATATGTCTTACCTCGTCTTACAAGGGAGTTCGCCATGAATGTCCGGGCAAAGATTTCGAGCAAGGGACAGCTTGTCCTGCCTAAGGCGGTGCGGGATGCGCACGGATTGGGTCCGGGCTCCGAGGTCGAGGTTGAAAGCGTGGGCGACACGATCGTGCTCACGCCGCGCGCCAAACCGACTCGCAAGAAATACACGCTCGAAGAGGTTGCCGGTTTCCTCAAATATGACGGGCCTCCGGTGAGTATCGAAGACATGAACCGCGCCATCGAGAAAGAGGCCAGGCGGATGTGGAATGCCCAGCGCCGTTGATACCAATGTCCTTTTGCGGGTCCTCGTCGATGACGGGAGCGAGCATGTCGCTGCCGCCCGGCGGGTATTCGCAAAGGAGCGTGTGTTTGTACCGTTGAGCGTGATGCTTGAAAGCGAATGGGTCTTGCGCAGTAATTTCGGCTTCAACAGGTCTCAGATTTGCGACTCGTTTGATCGACTGCTCGGGCTGGACAGCGTGACGATCCAGGACATCGAGATCGTCGGCAATGCGGTGTCGTCGATGCGCGACGGGATGGATTTCGCCGATGCGCTTCATCTGCACTCGTCGGCAAACTGCGACGTATTCTACACATTCGACAAGAAGCTTGTCCGCAACGCTAGAGACTTGGAACCAAGTCTTGCCGTTCGCTCTCCATGATCCGAAATCAAATACGAGAAACGCCCATGAACGCCCAGCTACAGCCCACCGGTTCCGCCTATTTCATCGCCAAGGAAACCGAGAAACCGGAGACGCACACTCTGTCTGTGCTCGTCGACAATGAGCCGGGCGTCCTTGCTCGCGTCATAGGTCTCTTTTCCGGGCGCGGCTACAACATCGAAAGCCTGACCGTCTCGGAAACCGAGCACGAAAAGCGGCTGTCGAGGATCACCATTGTGACGCGTGGTACGCCGCATGTGCTGGAGCAGATCAAACATCAGCTCGAGCGCATCGTGCCGGTGCATGGCGTTGTCGACCTGACGGTTCGGGCAAAGGAGCTTGGGCAGGAACGGCCGCTGGAACGCGAGCTTGCGCTGGTCAAGGTCGCCGGCAAGGGTGACGAGCGAGTCGAGGCGTTGCGTCTTGCCGACGCCTTTCGGGCCAGCGTGATCGACGCAAATACCGAGCACTTCATCTTCGAGATTACCGGAAAGGGCTCGAAGGTCGACCAGTTCATCGCCATCATGAGGCCGCTTGGACTGGTCGAAATCTGCCGCACCGGCGTGGCGGCCATGAACCGCGGCCCGCAGGGGATGTGATCCTCCCGCGGCTATCTCAGAAGCCGACGTCTTCGCTCACATAGAATGTGTTGAGAAGGGAGACGCGCGGATGGTCGATGGGTGTCGTGATCTTCGGGCGCCCGTGCCAGCTCATCTTCATCAACGAATGATACGCCTTCAGGACGACGAAGGCGTAGCCGACGTTGGGCAGGAACGGCAGGGTCTTCACCGGTTCCAGCCCATAGGAACCAATATGCAGCAGCCCCTTGAGTGACGCCTGGTAGAGCGGAAACGGCAGCGAGAACTGGTCGGCCGCGTCTATGCTTCGCACCGCGCTTGCGATCAGTTCGCGTGTAAGGCTGCTCTCTTCGGCTTTGGCCGCGACGGACATATGCTTCCCCTTGTCCTTCCCCGGATGGCTGTGACTCTTGGTGCAGAAAGCTTCAAAAGGCAACTCTCTTATTCAAGTATAGCGACACTGGACCGATAGTCTCGACTTGCTGCTGTACAGGCAAGCTCGTAGTTTCCGATGATGTCTCACGATCACGATCATGATCACGACCACGACAATGACCCGATGGCCGCGCGGGTGCGTGCGCTGGAAACCATCCTGACGCAAAAAGGACTGATCGATCCCGCCGCCATCGACGCCATCGTCGATACCTACGAGACGAAGGTGGGGCCGCGGAACGGCGCCAAGGTCGTGGCGCGTGCGTGGACCGATCCCGGCTTCGCAGGCTGGCTGGCGAAGGATGCGACCGCTGCAATCGCCTCGCTCGGCTTCACCGGGCGCCAGGGCGAGCACATGCAGGCCACATTCAACACCGACGAGACGCACAACCTCGTCGTCTGCACGCTCTGCTCCTGCTATCCGTGGAGCGTGCTTGGCCTGCCGCCCGTGTGGTACAAGGCGCCGCCTTACCGCAGTCGCGCCGTCATCGACCCGCGCGGCGTGTTGGCGGAGTTCGGGCTGAACCTTCCCGCCAACAAGAAGATTCGCGTTTGGGATTCCACCGCAGAACTGCGCTATCTCGTCGTTCCACAACGTCCTGCGGGGACCGAGGGCTGGAGCGAGGAAAGGCTTGCTGACCTGGTAACGCGCGATTCCATGATCGGAACAGGCTTTGCGCTTGATCCCGGCCGCGGGTCGGTAGCAGCGTGAACGGCCCCCACGACCTGGGCGGCCAGATGGGCCTCGGACCTGTTGCTCCGGAACAGGATGAGCCGATCTTCCATGCTGCCTGGGAGAAGCGCGCCCTCGGCTTGACCCTGTGTGCTGGCGCCATGGGAGCATGGAACATCGACGAGAGCCGTCACGCCCGGGAGAACCGCCATCCTGTCGACTACCTGTCGTCGAGTTACTACGAGATCTGGATCAAGGGACTGGAACGGCTGCTTACGCGTCACGGTTTCGTCAGTGCCCGCGACCTCGGGGCGGGCAGGGCGATGGACGGCGCCGCTCAACCAAAGCGCGTGCTGCAGGCGGGCGACGTGCCGGCCGTGCTGGCGCGGGGCGGCCCATGCGACCGGCCGGTCCCGACGCCGCCGCGGTTCAAGGCAGGCGACAGGATCGTCACGCGCAACTTCAGCCCATCTGGCCATACGCGCCTGCCACGCTATGCCCGCGACAAGCGGGGCGTTGTGGAGGCCGTGCGCGAGGGGTTCGTCTTTCCTGATACAAATGCCCATGGCGGAGGCGAGAACCCGCAATGGGTATATACGGTGGTGTTCGACGGTCGCGAAATCTGGGGCGACGACGCCGATCCGACGCTGACGGTGTCGATCGATGCCTGGGAAAGCTACCTTGAGCCGGTCTGAAGCCGAGGGCACATCGGGCGTGCCCACGGATTTGGATGCGCCGGTATTCGCCGAGCCGTGGCAGGCACAGGCATTTGCCCTGACGCTCGCACTGCATGAGCGTGGCCTGTTTTCATGGAGCGAATGGGCGGACGCTTTGTCAGCCGAAGTGAAGAAGCCCGACGCCGCAACCGATGGCAGCGACTATTACGAGCGATGGGTAGCCGCTCTGGAGAGCTTGCTTGCCTTGAAGAGCGTTGCGCTTACGCCGGAAGTCGATGCCGTCGCTGCGGCATGGGAGCGGGCTGCCTATGCGACCCCGCACGGAAAGCCGATCCTGCTGGAAAACGATCCGCTATCACCATAGCTCCTTTGTTCTTATTGTGTTCCAATTTTATATACGCTATAATGCTCTTTACATAACAACTTTAGGTTCTTATATACGATGGTGATACACGTAAAAGATGCGGAAACTGATGCGTTGGTACGTCAGTTAGCTGAATCACGGGGAGTCGGAATTACTTCTGCTATCAGGGAGGCGGTGGAAGAGGCTTTGTCGCGTGATGCCCAGGCCAAGGATGAGGTTGGCGTGAGCTCCGACATAAAGGTCAAAGCCATGTTGGAGCGATGGGATCGATTGCCGAAATCTGACGTGGTGATCGATAAGAGTTTCTTCGACGATTTATGGGGGGAGTGATGAATGTATGTTGTCGATGCCTCGGCGCTGGTCGCAATTGTAATGGGCGAGCCAGAGCGAGATTACTTCCTTGATGTTATCAAAAAATCGCCTGGGTGTATTACGCACGTCGTAAGCGTTTTCGAGTCAGCAATGGCATTCTCCAATCGAACAGGTAGTAATGCAGCCGCAATGCTGGAGATTATGGCGTTCTTGAAAGAGATGAACATAATAATTGTTGCGAGCGACTCGGCCATACTTGTCGAAACCGCCATCGCGCGCGATCGCTATGGAAAAGGCAGCGGCCATCGTGCTTCCCTCAATCTGGGCGACTGTGTCACGTATGGCGTGGCGAAAGCGATGGGAATGCGAATTCTGTATAAGGGTGAAGACTTTAAATTCACCGATATGGCTTAGTCATTTGGAGATGGAATGGAAGTGCTGTTCGCAAGCAACCTGATCTCCTCCGCCACAAGCTCCTGCAGGCGCCACAGATTGCGGTCGTGGATGCCGAATTCCTCGAGCTTGACGATGGTGTTGTAGAGATAGGCGGCGTTGGAGCCGAGATGCCCGCAGGCGCTGGCGATGCGGCGTGCAGTTTCCTCCGGCGGCAGCTTGAGAAAGGGAAATCCGGGGGTCGGAGCGGCCCAGAAGGCAAGCGCCCGGAGCCTGCCCCTGTCGGTTTCGACCTTCAGCCAGCGCGTGTTGTCGAGATCGCCTTGATATTCCGCCTCGCGGTAGAGCATGCGGAAAAGCTGCTGTTGCCGATCCTTGTCGGGCATGCGCAGCGCGACGCCGTGGCACGTGCCTCCTCGCTCGATCACCATCATCTGGCCGGGCTGTTCAGGCGAGCCCCGCCAGCGCGGCAGTTCCATGGAGAAGGAGCGATGCCAGCCGTGAGCGGTTGCGCGAACCGTTTCCACTGCCTCGAACTCCGGTTTCCATATCAGAGACCCATAAGCAAACAGCCAGAGCTGTTCGCCAGCGTCCCGGTCGATTTCGGCGGCCTTCGCCGCCACTTCGGCGTCTGTCAGCTGCACGTAGCGTGGGTCGGGTCCGGAATCAGTGACGCTGCGGTCACACAAGGCGACAAGTTCAGGTGTCAACGAAAGAGAATGCCGTCGCGGCATGGTCGGATCCGGAACCAGACTCACCGGGATGCTACCCGCACCATCGCTTCTGTAAAGCTCTTGACTTGCAAGGCTCGGATGTTCTTATTTTGTTCCAGTAGAGGCTTATAATGCTTTCACTTGCCGGTCGATCCGAATCTTGCCAGTCAGGCCCATGGAATTTTCTCCCCAACAGGATGATGCGCTTCAAGCCGTGGCGCGGTGGCTCAAGGCTGGCCGCCCGCAGATTTTCCGGCTGTTCGGTTATGCGGGGACGGGCAAGACCACGTTGGCCCGCTATTTCGCCGAGCATGTCGACGGCCAGGTGCAATTTGCCGCTTTCACGGGCAAGGCCGCGCAGGTCTTGCGTTCCAAGGGCGCCACAAACGCGCGCACCATTCATTCGCTGATCTACAGGCCGCGCGGAGAAGAGGCCATCGAGGACGAGACGACAGGCAGGACATCGATGTCGCCAACCTTCGCGCTCAACCGCCAGAGCCCCGTGGCGCGCGCGAAACTCATCGTCGTCGATGAATGCTCGATGGTGGATGAACAGCTTGGACGCGATCTGCTGTCGTTCGGGACGCCGATCCTCGTTCTCGGAGATCCGGCACAGCTCCCGCCGATATCGGGCGGCGGTTTCTTCACCGAACATGAGCCCGACGTGCTGCTCACCGAAATCCATCGTCAGGCGCGCGACAACCCGATCATCCGGCTGGCGCTTGATGTGCGCGAGGGCCGCGAGTTCATGCGCGGCGACTATGGAACGGCTCAGGTGATTGGCCGCGAAGACGTCACGCAGGATCTGGTCCTCAAGGCCGACCAGGTGCTGGTCGGCACCAACCGGACGCGCCGCCGCTACAATTCGCGGCTGCGAGAACTCAAAGGCTTTTCCGCATCCTATCCCCAGGCCGGCGACAAGCTCGTCTGCCTTCGCAACGATCCGGCGAAGGGCCTGCTCAACGGCTCCCTATGGAAGGTCATGACGTCCTCGCGCGAGACCGTGAAGCCGGGAATCAACCTTCTGGTTTCGCCTGAAGAGGACGACCCGGACCGGGGCGTCGCCAAGATCAAGCTGCTGAAGGCGGCTTTCGACGATCCCGACGAGGAAATCGCCTGGCAGCAGAAGAAGCGCTACGACGATTTCGACTATGGCTACGCGCTGACGGTGCACAAGGCGCAGGGGTCGCAATGGAACGAACTCGTCCTTTTCGACGAGAGCTTTGCCTTCAAGGAAACGCGCCAGCGCTGGCTTTATACGGCAATCACACGGGCGGCGGAGCGGCTTACCGTTGTGCGCTGAAAACCGGCTCGAACAGTTACCTCGGACTGCCCCATCGTCAAGTCGCTCCGACGGTGGTATTGCAATGCAGCATTTGCAAACGACGAGCCGCTCGTGTAGAGCCGCGCCCGTTTGTCGGAGTAGCGTTGGATGACGCAGCAGCCAGCCGGTGGCGAGGGCAATGCCAGTAGCCATGCTGATCAGCGTGGCACAGGCAGGACCGGATTTCTTATGCTCGGCGCTCTGGGTGTCGTCTATGGCGACATAGGCACCAGCCCGATCTATGCCTTTCGCGAAGCACTCGTAGCATCCTCCGGCGGCCGGGAATCGGCTGCTCAGGAAAATGTGCTCGGCGTCCTGTCGATGATCTTTTGGGCGCTGACGGTCATTGTGACGGTCAAGTATGTGCTATTCGTGCTGCGCGCGGACAACCGGGGCGAGGGCGGCACGCTCTCCCTGATGGCTCTCGCCCGTTCGGCCGCCTCTCCGCGCTCGGTCTTCCTGCTCGGCGTCGGCATGGCTGGCGCCGCGCTGTTTTACGGCGATGCGATCATCACGCCGGCGATTTCCGTCCTTTCGGCAGTCGAGGGCATGAAGATCGTCACGCCGGCGTTCGACCCCTATGTGGTGCCGCTGACGCTGCTCATCCTGGCGATCGTCTTTTCGGTGCAGCGTTTCGGCACAGGCCGCGTGGCGACAATCTTCGGGCCGACCACGGCCGTCTGGTTTCTCGCGCTGGGCGTCACAGGGCTGCTGAATATCGCGGAGGAACCAGCCGTACTTTTCGCGATCAACCCCTACTACATCTTCAATCTGCTGGTCGAAGCACCCGGCGTTGCCTTCGTGACCGTCGGCGCGGTTTTTCTAGCGGTGACCGGCGCCGAGGCGCTCTACGCGGACCTTGGCCATTTCGGACGTCGTCCTATCGTATTGGCATGGCTCTTCATTGTGTTCCCCTGCCTGCTGCTCAATTATTTCGGTCAAGGGGCGTTTGTGCTGGCGAACGATGGCTATATCGGTCATCCGTTCTTCGAGATGAACACCGGGTGGGCCCTGGTGCCGATGGTGGTGCTGGCGACCGCCGCGACGATCATCGCCAGCCAGGCGGTCATTTCCGGGGCCTATTCGCTGACGCGGCAGGCGGTGCAACTCAACCTGCTGCCACGCTTCGTGGTCCAGCACACGTCCGAAATGCAGTCGGGCCAGATCTATATGCCCCGCGTAAACCTGCTGTTGGCGCTCGGCGTCATGCTGCTCGTTGTCGGCTTCGGCGAGTCGAGCAAGCTGGCCGCCGCCTACGGAATCGCCGTCACCGGCAACATGCTGATGACCACGATCCTGCTTTTCGTCGTCATGCGGTACATCTGGAAATGGAAGCTGGCCGCGGCAGCGTCGCTGACCGCGCTGTTTGCCTTTATCGACATCAGTTTCTTCGGGTCCAATATCGTCAAGGTCTTTGAGGGAGGCTGGGTCTCAATCCTGGTGGCCGTTATGGTCATGCTGGCAATGTGGACCTGGGTGCGCGGCACGCGTCAGCTTTTCGACAAGACCCGCAAGAACGAGATTCCGCTCGACTTTCTCGCGGGCAATCTCGCCAAGAAGCCGCCGAGCCTCGTCCCTGGCACTGCCGTGTTCCTGACCAGCGATCCGCTCAGCGCGCCGACCGCTCTCATGCACAGCCTGAAACATTACAAGGTGTTGCACGAGCAGAACGTGATCCTCTCCGTCATCACCGCCCAGCAGCCGATCGTTCCCGAAAGCGAGCGGGCGACTCTGGAGCCGATCAACGAACTGTTCATGCGGGTGACGCTCAAGTTCGGCTACATGGAACAGCCGAATGTTCCGAAGGCAATGGCGCTTTGCAGGAAACAGGGGTGGAAGTTCGACATCATGACGACGTCGTTCTTCCTGTCGCGTCGTTCGCTCAAGCCTGCCGCCAATTCGGGCATGCCGCTCTGGCAGGACAAGCTCTATATCGGGCTGGCCCGCTCGGCTGCCGATGCTACTGAATATTTCCAGATACCAACCGGCCGCGTCGTCGAGATCGGCACGCAGGTCGCGATATGATGGTCGGATCGGATTAGCGCGGACCCTCGTCCGCGCCAATCCATTTCGCCATCAGCCGAGGAAAGCGGCCTTGCTGGCCTCGAAGAACGCTTTGAGCGAGCGCGATTTGCGGCCGGAAAGCGTTTCGACGTCCGTGGTGATTTCGGCAAGGTCGCCGGCGCGGGTTGCTGCGTCGAACGAGACGAAGGTTGGAATATAGGCTTCCGGTACGCCCGCGGCCTTCATGCCGCCGGCGAGCTGTTCGTCGGTCAGGTTGACGACCTGGATCGGCTTGCCGAGGATTTCGCTCGCAAGCTTGGCAATCTCGCCGTTCGTGAACGCTTCGGTGCCGGTCAGCGTGTAGGTCGTGCTGGTTGCGGGTGGGTTCGCCAGCGCGCCGGCGATCGCGGCTGCAATATCGTCGCGTGAGACATAGGCTGTGCGGCCGTCGCCGGCCGAAGTGTACCACTGGCCGCTCTTCAGGGCCGGCGGAAGGCTCATGAAGGCATTCTCCTGATACCAGCTGTTGCGGAAAATCAGATAGGGCAGGCCGGTCGCCTGGATGGCCTGCTCCGTGCCGAAATGGTCGGGCGCGAAGCTGACCTTGGACGATTGTGCCTTGGGCAGAGACGTGTAGGCCAAGCGCTTGACGCCAGCCTTGGTCGCGGCTGTGACCGCAGCCTTGTGCTGGCGCAGGCGCGTTCCGGCGCCGTCCAGAGCGTCGGTCGAAACGATCAGTACGGTTCCGGCGCCTGAAAACGCCTTTTCAAGGCCCGCTGCGTCATCGAAATCAGCCTTGCGCACTGTCACGCCCTTGGCGGCGAGGTCGGACAGTTTTTCCGGGCTGCGCGAGCCGGCGATGATGCGCGAGGGAGCGACGCCCTGATCCGCCAGAAGGTGGTCGATGATGGCGCGGCCGAGATGGCCCGAAGCGCCGGTTACGAAGATGCTGTCGCTCATTGCAGTTGTCCTGTCGGTTACGGATTGGTATAAGCTCTCAAAATGAGACCATGTCTAGATTAGTAATTGCCTGCTCGCCGTAAAGAGGGCAGTTTTCCGACAGGTAGTTACACAAAAGGAACCGCCACTGATGGACGCAAGAATCTCCTCGGCCCGTCAAAAGATCGAGATTTATAGGGCCAACGTCGCGCAGGGCGGGCTCGCCAACTGCCCAATCCGCAATGTGGTGCAGAACATCTTCGATAAATGGAGTTCGCTGCTGCTGATGGCGCTCGCGGAACAGCCGTATCGATTCGGAGAGTTGCGCAGGCTTGTGCCGGACATCTCCCAGCGCATGCTGACGCAGACGCTGCGCGACCTGCAACGGGACGGCTACGTCCATCGCGAAGTCTTCCCGACCAAGCCCCCGAGCGTCGAATACAGCCTGACCGAAATGGGCCACCAGATGTACGACTCGCTTCAGCACGTGCTTCACTGGGCCGAGAACAATCACAGTCGGGTGCGCGAAGCGCGCGCCCTTTTCGATGCGGGCTGATCGCTTCATTTGACGGCTGGCCGCTCTTGATCGGTTCCGTGTCTCGGGTCTTTGTGTCTACGCCGGATACATGATGGTTCGGCGTTGGGGCGGGAAGCATTGAAGAAACTGGACATCGCCATCGCCGGCGCGGGGCCGGCCGGGCTCGCCGCGGCGCTGTTCCTGCACAGGGCAGGGCATCGCGTGACGGTCTTCGAGCGGTTCGACACCCCGGCTCCGGTAGGGTCGGGCCTCATCCTTCAGCCGACCGGGCTGACCGTACTTGGCGTCCTTGGCCTGCTCGACCAGATCATGACGCTGGGCAGCCGGATCGAGCGCCTCTACGGCGCGGATGCGCGCAGCGGTCGGACGGTGCTCGATGTCCGCTATGACGCTCAGCGCGGCGGCCGGTTTGGTGTGGCGGTACACAGGGCAGCACTTTTCGGTGTCCTTCACCGCGCTGCCATCGGAGAGAACATTGCGATCGAAACCGGCATCGACCTTGATCAGGTTGATGTTGGCGACAAGGTAGCGCCCATTACAGCCGAGGGGCGAAAAGTCGGCTCATTCGACCTCGTCATCGATGCCAGCGGCTCCCGCTCAAAACTGCGCCGTTTCGCCTTCCATTCCGAAGAGCCGAGGCCACTCCCCTACGGCGCGTTCTGGGCGTCGCTCGATTGGCGCGGCGAAGGTTTCGAGGACAATGCGCTCCTGCAGCGCTATGAGCGGGCCAGCGTGATGATCGGCGTGCTGCCGATCGGCAGGCCGGTGTTGAGCTCGGAGAAGATGGCGGCGTTCTTCTGGAGCCTGAAGCCTGATGAGGCCGACAGGGTTCGATCTGAGGGCCTCGACGCCTGGAAGGGGCGCGTCCGCGGACTCTGGCCCGAATGTGGGGCCTATATGGACCAGATCGACAGTTTCGACCAACTGACGCTCGCGCGTTACGGCGATCACACGCTGAAACTGCCTGTTGGTCCGCGCCTGGCCATCATCGGCGATGCCGCCCATTCCACCAGCCCGCAACTGGGGCAGGGGGCCAACATGGCGATGCTCGACGCCGCTGCGCTGGCCTATAACCTTGAACGCGCCGCGAATGTCGATGAAGCGCTCGATGCCTACGCCCGCGCGCGGCGCTGGCATGTGCGGGTGTTTCAGGCGCTGTCGTCGATGTTCACGCCGTTCTACCAGTCGGATTCCGCGATGCTTCCGTTCATACGCGACCGACTTGTGGCCATCGCGGCCCGGATACCGCCAGGGCCGCAGTTTTTGGCCTCGATGGTGGCGGGCACGGCTGTCGATCCATTCGGGGCGGCGGGGCTCAAGGAGTCAGATTGGAGTCACGTGGTCGCCTCTCAGTCCTAGAGACGGAACCATCCTGGAATACGCTGCGGGAGAATGGTCCCTCCGGCCCTCTCGACCAGATGGAAGATCGCATTTCGCGCGATATAGGAAGATTCGGTCATACCGAGAGTCTGGATGTGAATCTCGTTCGGTTCACGAGGAAGCCAACCGAACCCGCGAAGCCAACGCGACTTCGGTAGCATCGTGGCATCGCGTAGCACCATCGAAACCCCCCACTCGTTAGCTCGGCCATTTGCTGGCCGAGCGCTTACAATGTCGTGCCACTTGGCAGCGAAGCATGCTCTGCTGTCGGTGAGGCCGTTGCTGTTAATGATCAGCCTCGCGTCATTTAGCGAAGCGTCGCGCATCGTACGCCATGCCGCAAAGAACCAGTAGGGTAGCTGGCTAAAGCAGAAAACCTGAATACCCAACATAACCAACCTGGAAGCCAGATTGAGGTCCGTCGGTGGCCAGAACAGGGAAAGTGCAGTTATTGTCAGACATATTGAGACAAGCGTATAGAACGCGCCTGTGGCGACATACCACGAGTGTCGAATCTTCAGTGTCAGCGGCAGATCAACGACGATCGGCGGTACCTGGGATCGACGCAGAGTCGGTTCGCCCGGTATTTCGAACGCATTTTGGTCTGTCACCATGTGATCCCCGATTTTATTTACTGTACATCCTATCCTCGCCGCGTAAATGAACTTCAACTAAACTTCGAACATCTCGATACTTCACATTCCGGTTGACTCCATCCGCTGCGCACAATATCAGCCGAACCGTAACGTACGGTACGGTTATCAGAGTGACCCCGGCAGCCGAAAAAGAAACCCCGACGGAGCGCCAGCAGGCGGTGCTGGACGCTGTGCTCGACCTTCTGGTGGAAGGCGAGGAACAGCTGACCATGACCGCAGTTGCGCGTCGCGCGAGCTGTTCAAAGGAAACGCTCTACAAATGGTTCGGCGATCGTGACGGGCTGCTTGCGGCGACCGTCCGATGGCAGGCCTCCAAGGTTCGCGCGGGCAACTACGACCGCCAGAAGCTCGACGCCGACGCGTTGCGCGACAGTCTGGAGGCTTTCGCCGCCAACTGGCTCAAGGTCATCTCCAGCCGCACTTCCATCGCGCTCAACCGGGTGGCGGTCGGCCATGCCGCCTCCGGCAAGAGCAATCTCGGCGCGATCGTGCTCGCCAACGGCCGTTTCGCCATCGGCGAGCGTCTGAAGCCCTTGCTCGAGGCGGGCAGGGCGGCCGGCCTGCTGGCTTTCGACGACGTCGAGGATACGTTCCGGACCTTTTTCGGCCTGGTCGGCCGCGACGTCCAGATCCGCGTGCTGCTCGGCGATCCGCTCAAGCTTGCGCCTGCCGCGATCGAGCAGGAGGCGAAGCGCGCCGTAGACCGGTTCTTCACCCTTTTCGGCACCGCAGGTCGCCCGAAAATCCGTTCAGTCTGACATCAAAACAGGAAGGAAACGAACATGCGTGTCTATTACGATCGCGACGCCGATCTCAATCTCATCAAGGGCAAGAAGGTCGCCATCATCGGCTACGGCAGCCAGGGTCGCGCCCATGCGCTCAACCTCAAGGAATCCGGCGTCAAGGACATCGCGATCGGTCTCAAGCCCGGCTCGGCGACCGCCAAGAAGGTCGAGGCCGACGGCCTCAAGGTCATGACGGTGGCGGAAGTCGCCAAGTGGGCGGACCTGATGATGATGGCTGCTCCCGACGAGCTGCAGGCCGACATCTACAAGAACGACATCGCCGACAACATCCGTGACGGCGCGGCAATCGCCTTCGCTCACGGCCTGAACGTTCATTTCGGCCTCATCGAGCCGAAGAAGACGGTCGACGTGCTGATGGTCGCGCCGAAGGGTCCCGGCCATACCGTGCGCGGTGAATACCAGAAGGGCGGCGGCGTGCCCTGCCTCGTGGCCGTTCATCAGGACGCTTCCGGCAACGCGCTCGACCTCGGCCTGTCCTACGCCTGTGGCGTCGGTGGCGGCCGTTCGGGCATCATCGAGACGAACTTCAAGGAAGAGTGCGAAACCGACCTGTTCGGCGAGCAGGTCGTCCTGTGCGGCGGTCTGGTCGAGCTTATCCGCGCCGGTTTCGAGACGCTGGTCGAGGCCGGCTACGCGCCGGAAATGGCCTATTTCGAGTGCCTGCACGAAGTGAAGCTGATCGTCGACCTCATCTACGAAGGCGGCATCGCCAACATGAACTACTCGATCTCGAACACCGCCGAGTGGGGCGAGTATGTGTCCGGCCCGCGCATCATCACCGCCGAGACCAAGGCCGAGATGAAGCGCGTCCTCAACGACATCCAGACCGGCAAGTTCACGTCGGAGTGGATGCAGGAGTACCGCTCGGGCGCTTCCCGCTTCAAGGGTATCCGACGCCTGAACGACAGCCACCAGATCGAGGAAGTTGGCGAAAAGCTGCGCGGCATGATGCCGTGGATCGCCAAGAACAAGCTGGTCGACAAGGCGAAGAACTGAGGCGATCCACGCCACTCTTTCTGTGCGTTCTTGGGCTTAGCCCCGCGGGACGCAATTGCGGAAAAAAATCGCCTCCCAAGGCGTGGTCGGCGGAGAAATCCGCCGGCCTTCTTTTTTGGGGATCAGCCATAATACCAGTGCGGCTTCGGTTCCGTGCCGTGGAAGCTCACGCCGCAGCGGTCGCGTTTGCGCCAGCGCAGTTCGGCACGGTAGCCGATGCCGTCGATCGGCACAAAAAGCAGGAAGCTCTTCGGGACCCGCGCCTCGACGTGCACAACGAGCTCCGCCCCATGTTCATGCATGTTGCGGATCGTGCACTGCACGATCGAGTCGTTGATGCCCGATATGATGGCAGCACCCTTCAGGACGCGGCGCCGGTATTCCCTGGGCGGGGGAGAGTCGGTTGGTCCGGGCATACCGGTCCTCCGATTCTTTCCGTTGCATTTCGCCCACTTATCGCGCCGTAGCACTGCGGCGTAAACCGCCAAAGGCTGGTTCGGGCGCGAATTCTCCAACAGAATCCGATGGGTGCCTGCATTCCGTGTGGGAGCCGAAGGTCTCAACCTTATGGCGATCAACACGTTGCATGTGTGGCCTTGTCTTCGCAGGCGGTTACGGGCAAAGGTCGGGTCCATGTCGCTGCGCATCGCCACCTTCAACGTCGAGAACCTGATGAACAGGTTCGACTATTCGGGCTACCGCAACCAGTTGCAGCAGGACCGGACGCTGGCGCTTTTCGATATCGCGAACGAAGCCGAATACCGGGCGCTTGAGCAGGCGCGCACGATCGCGCACGCCGACGACATGCGCCAGCTTACCGCGCTCGCCATTGCCGCCACTCGGGCCGACATCCTGTGCCTGCAGGAAGTCGACAACATGGAGGCCTTGAAGGCCTTCGAATACGGCTACCTGTTCAAGATGGTCGGGCAGGGCTATCGGCAGAAATACACGACCTCAGGCAACGATTCGCGCGGCATCGACGTCGCCGTGATGCTGCGGTCCGAGACAGCACACGGCCAGCCCATCGAGTTCGTGCGCATGACCAGCCATGCGCACCTCACCTATGCCGATCTCGGGCTGCATACGCCTGAACTCGCCGCGCTCGGCGAGGAGCCGCATGAGCGCATCTTCCGGCGGGACTGCCTGGAGATCGACGTGACTGTGGCGGGCCGCCCGCTCACGATCTATTCCGTGCACTTCAAGTCGATGGGCAGCCCGCGCAACGGCATGGACGGACGCCAGGCCACCATGCCGATCCGTCACGCCGAGGCGCTGGCCGTGCGCCGCATCATCGAGGAGCGCTTTGGCAAGGAACATGCCGGAAGCAAGCGTTGGGTGATCTGCGGCGATCTGAATGATTATCGCGAACGGGTGCTTGTGGGCGGGGACGCCTTCGCCGGGCTTACCTTTGAGCCGTCCGTGGAGACGGAGTCGAGCGTAAACACGCTGGTTGCCGGCGGTTTCTGCGAGAACATCGTCGAACGCCGGCCAACGCTGGACCGCTGGACGCTGTACCACACGCGCGGGCCGCTGGAGCGGCACCTGTGCCAGCTCGACTACATCCTGCTGTCGCCGTCGCTGGCTGCGCGCAACGCCAACGCGGTTCCCGATATCGTACGCGGCGGCCAGCCGTGGCGCACGCCGTTCCCGCCGGGCCAGGAGGTCGAGCGCTATCCGCGGATCGGCTGGGACCGCCCCAAGGCGTCCGACCACTGTCCGGTCGCCGTGACGCTGGACATAGCCTGAGGGCGCCGCGTTGAGCCATTCCCTGCCGCTGGGCGTGATCCTGCCGGTCGATACGATCGACGTGACGCTTGATGCCACGCCGCATCCTTTCGTTCGGGGCAGAGAGAAGGCCATCGCCGAAAACTGGGCGCTGGAGGTGCGGGAGAAGCCGGCGGTCTTCAACGGAACCGTGGTGATGCTGTCCGAGTTCGGCTATGCCAACGGGCGTCTGTTCGGCCGTTGCCATCCGGTCAGCTATGCCACGTTCCTGTTCTGGCGGAAGGATCGTGTCGCCACCGCTGCGCATGCATTCGCGCATCCTATGCTGGTGTCGCGCGACAACGCGCTGATCGCCATCCGCATGGCCGCGCATACCGTAAATGCTGGTCGGGTTTATTTCGCGGCAGGCTCTTTCGAGCCGGAAGATTTTCCGGACGGCGTCGTTGACGTGCACGGAAACATGGTCCGCGAGGTAATGGAGGAGACCGGCCTGGATATATCCGATGTGCGCCGCGAAGAACGGTTCTACGCACTTGCCACAGAGCGCGGAACGGTCATTTTCCGGCGCTATTTCCTCGACGAGAATGCCGAGCGCATCGCGTCACGCATCCGCGACTTCGTCGCGACCGAAAGCGAGCCGGAGATTGATGGACCGGTGGTGATACGCAACGCGGCAGACCTGCCGTCCGGCCTGATGCCGCATATGCAGCCGATGATCGACTGGCACTTTTCAGGAAGCGTGGCGTAGATCGCCGCCTTCCTTGTCGTCTTGCCCGCTTCCACGTTCTTCCAAAGGCTTCACGCTCAGACGCAGGCCCATGCTTTTCAGCACGCCGAGGAAAGTCGAGAGCTTCGGGTCGCCCTCCGCACTCAATGCCTTGTAGAGCCCCTCGCGGGTGATGCCGGTCTTTTTAGCAACTTCAGTCATTCCTTTCGAGCGCGCGATGTTACCCAACGCAAGAGCGATCAACTCGGGATCGCCTTCTTCCATCACCGCTTCGACATATGCAGCAACCATTTCGGGGCTATCGAGGATTTCGGCCGTGTCCCACTTTGTTGTTTTAAGGGCCATGATCAATCTCCTTTGCCAGTTCCTTCGCTTTAGCGATATCCTTACGTTGGCTTGATTTGTCGCCACCGCAAAGGAGTATAACGACTGTCGGGCCACGCTTCGTGAAATAGAGCCGGTATCCAGGCCCATAGTCGATACGAAGCTCGCTGACGCCATCGCCGACTGACTTTGCATCGCCGAAGTTGCCGAGAGAAAGTCGATCAAGCCGAGCAGCAATGCGCGCTCTTGCTCCGAAATCTCGAAGGCCACTAACCCATGATAGAAATGCGGCAGTCTTGCGAACCTCGATCACCTGTGAACTATAGTTCACGGCCCGCAACACTTCAAGCCTGCCGCCTACTCATGGCGCAACGCTTCGATCGGGTCCAGCCTCGCGCCCCGCAAGGCCGGGAAGAAGCCGAACACCATGCCGATCAGCGCAGAGAAGCCCACCGCGAGCAGGATGACCGAAGCGCTTGGCGCGAAGGGTATCGAAAGCAGCGATGTCGCAATGCCCGCGAGCGACAATCCAAGCGCTATTCCGATCAGCCCGCCGAGCAGCGACAGCACGGTCGCCTCGACCAGAAACTGGATCAGGATATGACGTTCATGCGCGCCGATGGCCAGCCGGATGCCGATCTCGCGCGTGCGCTCCGTCACCGACACCAGCATGATGTTCATGATGCCGATGCCGCCGACCAGAAGACTGACGCCCGCCACCGCGCCGAGCATGCCGGTCATTGTCGTGGTCGCACTCGCCATGGCGTCGGCAATCTGCGTCATGTCGCGGATCTCGAAATTGTCATCGGCTCCGGGAGCGATGCGGCGCGTCTCGCGCAGGATTGTCTCGATCTCGGTCTGGACTTCCGATGTAGCGACGCCGTCGGCCGCTGCGACGAAGATCGAGCCGATGTCGCGGTTTCCAGCGATGCGGCGCTGGAAGCCGGAGAGCGGCATCATAACCACATTGTCCTGGTCCTGGCCGAAGCCGGATGTGCCCTTGGATTCGAGGACGCCGATCACCGTGCAGCTCGAGCGGTTCACCCGGATGGACTGGCCAAGCGGGTCGCCTGAGCCGAAGAACTGGCTGCGGACCGTCGTGCCGATGAGGCAGACATTGGCGCCTCCGCGTATTTCGGATTCCGTGAACGCTCGTCCCAGGGCGATGTTCCAGTCGCGCGCGGTGAAATAGTCGTTTTCCGTGCCGGTCACCTGCGCCGAGATGTTCTGCGAACCGTAGACCACGCGGACCGTCTTCTGGGCCGAGGGAGCGACGGCCTTGGCCGTGGTCAGCCCTGCCTTGAGCGCTTCCACCTCCTTGGCTTCAAGCTGCTTGGGCGTGAAGGATGTGGAGCCGGAGCGGTCCGGTCGCGCCGCCTGCACGACCAGCAGATTGCTGCCGAGCTTGGATATGTCGTTGCGAACCTTCTCCGTCGTCCCCGATCCGATGGTGATCATGGCGATGACCGCCGCGACGCCGATGACGATGCCGAGCAGTGTCAGGAAGGAGCGCAGCGCGTTGCGCCAGACAGAGAGCAGGGCGAGGCGGATGGTTTCCCACAACATCACGCTGCCTCCAGGCTGGTCGTGTCGGAGGCGACGCGCCCGTCCAAGAAACGCAGCGTGCGCCGGGCGTAGTCGGCTATGTCCTGTTCGTGCGTCACCATCACAATGGTGAGGCCGAGCTCCCCGTTCAGTCGCGTCAGGAGATCCATGATCTCGTAGCTGCGGGCCGTATCGAGATTGCCGGTCGGCTCGTCTGCCACCAGCAGGGTGGGGCGGGTCACGATGGCGCGGGCGATCGCCACGCGCTGCTGCTGTCCGCCTGATAGTTCTGCCGGCGTGTGCGTCTCCCGACCTTTCAGCCCGACGTCGGCAAGCGCGTTCATCGCAAGTTCCCGCCGTTCACGCGAAGCCACCCCGCGATAGATCAGCGGCAGCTCGACATTTTCGACCGCTGTCGTGCGCGGCAGGAGGTTGTACCCCTGGAAAACGAAACCGATGTAACGGTTCCTCAGCGTTGCGCGGCTGCCCCGATCGAGCCCGCCGGCATCGACATCGAGGAAGCCGTACCGTCCGGAGGTCGGCGTATCGAGGCAGCCGACGATGTTCATGGCCGTCGATTTGCCGGATCCCGACGGTCCCATGATGGCGACGAATTCGCCCTGGCCGATCGAGAGATTGATGCCAGCCAGCGCGTGGACCTGCGCCTCGCCCTTGCCGTAGGTCTTCCAGACGTTCTCGAAAGTGATCAGCGGCTGGCGCCGCATCGCGATGTTCATCACCGCCCCTGCGCGCTTGCGCTCCTGCTGCCGGTGATGACCTGGTCACCTTCCGACAGTCCCGAGACGATCTCGACAACTTCGCCGTCGCTGGAACCGGTCTTCACCTGAACGGCCTGCGGCGCGCCGTCCTTGAGGACGTAGAGGGTCCGCGTGCTCGGGTCCGCATTGCGCTGTTGCTGGCGTCCGCCGCGCGGTGGACCCATGCGCGGCATGAACATATCGCGCAGGCTGAAGCCTCGGCTTTCCGTCGTTGCGGGTGGGCTGTAGCGAAAGGCTGCGGCTGGTGCGGTCAGCACGCCCTTGGCTTCGCGCGTTACCACCGAGACGGTGGCGGTCATGCCGGGCCGCAGCAGCAGTTCGCTGTTGTCGACGTCCAGACGGGCGTTATACGTCACGACGCCTTCGGTCGTTACCGAGGCAAACGAAATGTCGCGGATATCGGCGTCGAAGCTCCGTTCCGGAAAGGCATCGACGGTGAAGCGCGCGCTCTGCCCAGCCTTCACGCTGCCGATGTCGGCCTCGTCGATCGCGGCCTCCAGTTCCATGTTTTCCAGATTTGCAGCCAGCACGAACAGAACCGGAGCCTGCATGGACGAGGCGACGGTCTGGCCGGGATTGACCGAGCGCGTGAGCACAATGCCGTCGATCGGGGCGTAGATCTTGCTCTTCACGAGATCCGCCTCCTGCTGCTTCAGCGTCGCCTCGGCGATGGCGAGGTTGGCCTCCGCCATCGCGACGTTCGCGTCGGCGCGATCGCGGGTCGCGGTCGCCGTGTCGAGGACCTGCTGAGAGGCCATGTCCCGCTTCAGGAGCTGTTCGGCGCGGGCGAAGGCCTGCTGGCTTTCGGTCAGAGTTGTTTTGGCTTCAAGTATCTTGGCCTCGGCTGATTTGACCGAGGCCCTTGCGCCGTCGATCTGAGCCTCAAGCCGGGTCGTGTCCAGTTCGGCCAGGACCTCGCCCTGCTTCACGCGCTGGTTCTCGTCAACCGATACCGACCGTACCACGCCTGACAGTTCGCTCGATATGTCGACCTGGATCAGCGGTTGCAGGGTACCCGTCGCTGAGACCTGCACCGTGATATCGCCGGGCTCGACCGTTGCGGTCACGTAGGTTGGCTGGTTGGACGATCCGCTTGAGAAATGCCAGTAACTGGCTGCGGCTGCGAACAGGGCGAGGGCGCCCACCACATACAGCCAACGGCGGCCGCGCTTTCGGCCCTTCGTACCGGTCAGGCCGAGCGATTCGGATGCGGACTGCGTGCCAGGCTCCTTCAGCCCAGCAGCATTTCCGTCCTGCAGCCTGTTGTTGCGGTCGACGATCTGGTCCATTGCGCGTCCATATGATTTCGATATTGCTACGCGCCGACACACGTATTCCTACACTGAACTTGTGCCCCCCGGCGGTGATTACAAGTTAAATTTCGCTCATGTTCGATTTTTGGCAGGTGGCAAGCCCATGAAATCGCGTCAATATTTTGTTTACGATGTCTTTGCCGACAGCGTGCTTTCCGGCAATCCGCTCGCGGTTGTCATGGATGCTGAGGGACTGGATGACGACCGCATGCAGGCGATTGCGCGCGAGTTCAACCTGTCCGAGACAGTGTTTGTCCTGCCGCCGAAAAACCCGATCCACAAGGCGTCGATCCGCATTTTCATGCCGCGCGGTGAGCTTCCTTTTGCCGGGCACCCAACAGTTGGCACGGCCGTCGCGCTTGCGGAGCGTGTGAGCGACAATGCCGCGGCCGGCATTCTCGTGCTGGAAGAAAAGGTCGGGCCTGTGCGTTGTGTCGTCACGCGCGGCGCGGGGGGCACATTTGCCGAGTTCGACCTGCCGAAGCTGCCGGCCCGCCTCGAAGCGTCCATCGATGCCTCGGCTGTCGCCGCGGCTCTCGGGCTGGGACCGCACGAGATCGGGTTCGAAAACCACAGGCTGGGTGTCTGGTCCGCGGGCGTGCCTTACGTCACCGTTCCGGTCGCCGGTCTGGACGAGGCGGGCAGGGCGGCGGTCGACGCTGCCCGATGGCTGGACATTGCGCCACGCATCGGCTGCTCGGTTCCCGCTCCCTACGTCTACTGCCGGGAAACGGTGGGCCATGACTGCGCATTCCATGCGCGGATGTTCTCACCCTGGGATGGTATCGCAGAAGACCCGGCGACCGGCTCCGCAGCCGCTGCCTTTGCCGGGGCCATCCATCACTTCGACCGGCCGGTCGACGGGCAGCACCGTCTTTGGATCGAGCAGGGCATCGAGATGGGCCGTCCGTCCCGGATCAGGCTGGAAATCGACGTGGCGACCGGCCACCTGACGCATGCGCGCATCGGCGGTCATGCTACCAAGGTTGCCGAAGGGTTGCTTTACGCCTGACGAGCGATGGAGAGGACGTAATCCAAAGCTCAATGCCTCCGAGATTGGTTCAGCGTCGCTTTGCCCAGATCGCCCAGATGATCGCTCCGACCATTGCGCCCATCGGTGCGAAGTAGAAGGCCACGCCTTTGACAAAGGCCGTATCGACCGGCGTGCTGTCGAGCATGTAAGTTGCCGCCACTGCGAGAGCCATCGCCGTGGCCGCGCCGAAGACGACGCCAAAAATCAGCCCCAAGATCAGTCGGTTGGACTTGGACATCGGTTTTCCCTGAGCTTGTCCGCTCATTTTTCGAACGAAATGGGTGCGGCTATTTCGTTGACAGTTTTGCTTACGTCAACTCCAGAACCTGAAAATTCGGCTGTGTAGTTACAATAGATCGACCGGACACTGACGCCTGCAACGGTTTGTACGTTTGCTACAACGGTGGCGGCGGTGCGGAAATCTGTCCTTTGTTCGCTTGCTTTTCGATCTGGTGAACCAAGGATCTGAATTTCATCGCCGCCGGAGAAAGGCTCCGCCCGCGCCGCCAGATGAACCCATAGTTCAGAACCAGCCAGGGCTGTTCCAATGGCAGCGCCGTCAGGTTCAGTTCTTCACCGTCACGATCAAGCAACACTTTGGGGAGCGCCGAAAGCGCATCGCTGTGGCGTACGATATGCTTGAGGCCTGTTACCGTTTCTACGCGTAGTCGTGGCGATCCATGCCCGGTGATTGGGTCGACCACGCCATATGGCTTCTGCTCTCTTGGAAGGAGCGCCTGGGCTGCGTTCGGTATATGGACGCCGGCCCACGGAAACTCGAAGATATCCTCCAGCGTTACCTGTTCCAATCGCGTCAGCGGGTGCCCCGATCGGCAGACAACCAGAAGCGCGCATTTCCTGACAAGCGCCGTTTCAAGCTCGGGATGCTTGGCCGCCTCCGTTATGTCGGCGAAACCGAGGTCGCAACGCGCCGTCAGCACGTCCTCGAGCACGGCCGGCCAATCCTTGACGCTGAATTCACACAGGATCGAGGGATGTGCGCGAGAAAGAAGCCCCACCGCCTCCTGGCCGGAAATCTCCGCAGGATAAGACCCCGCACTGAGAATCAGGCGTCCGCTGTCGATGCCCTTCGTGAGTTCAATCTCGCGGAGCAGTTCGGCAAAGGCGCCAAGTATAGCCCCACCGCGCTCAAGGACGATGTTTCCAAATACGGTCGGGGTCACAACGCCGCCGCGATCGAACAGCGGCGCGCCGAGGATGTTCTCTATGTGCCGGATACCCTTGGTCAGGGCCGGCTGGGATATTCCAAGCGCCTCGGCAGCCTTTCCGAAGTGACGATGAGTTCCGAGCGCAACGATCAATTCGATATGACGTATGGAGTTCACGATAGACCCGCACTATCAAGTTATGACCGTAGGTTATTAGACTTAAGTATCTCGATATACTACGGTTTCTGAAAGTTACAAAACAAACCGCCCGGACGACGCGCGGCCTTCCACCCATCCGTTCCTGGGTGTGAAGACGCGCGTTTTTTGCGTCTGGCGCTTACGGGAGAACAGAGAATGCTTCGGTCGAAACTTGCGGCTTCGGGTTACATTCTGGGGTCGGTCATAGCGTTGCTTCTGGCACCTGCGGCCTTGGCCCAGGATAACCCTCTCCTCGATCCAAATGCCGCCAGCGGGGCCCATTTCCATCCGCAGGGAAAGCCGCCGTCCGCCGCCACGTTGCGGTATCGGGATGCTGTGAAGGCGGGGCTCCCGTTCGAGGATGAGCGCGATTTCGAGGAGCACAATCGAGGCTTCCTGAAGACGCCGCCCTATACCAAGATCATGGCCGATGCCGGCAACATCGCGTGGGACATGGAAAGCTACCAGTTCCTGCTGCAGGACAAGGATTTCCCGAGCATTCATCCTTCTCTCCAACGCCAGGCCATTCTGAACATGGGCTATGGGCTCTACGAGGTCCTGCCCGGCAAGATCTACCAGGTCCGGGGCTTCGATCTTTCCAACGTTACTTTCATCAAGGGCGAGACCGGCTGGATCGTTTTCGACCCCGCGACCACCGCGGAACCGGCTCGCGCCGCGCTCAAATTCATCAACGACATGCTGGGCGAGCGGCCCGTTACCGGCGTGGTTTATTCGCATTCGCATATCGACCACTTCGGCGGCGTGCGTGGCGTCGTCGACGAGGCTGATGTTCGCGCCGGCCGCGTGCCGATCATCGCGCCGGAAGGTTTCCTGCGTGAGGCCATCTCGGAAAACGTATTCGCCGGCAACGCCATGAGCCGCCGGAGCCGAATTCAGTATGCGACCATTCTTGCGCGCAATCCGCATGGACATGTCGACCAGTCGATCGGCAAGAACGTGTCCGCCGGTGCGCCTGGGCTGATCGCGCCCACGATAAGCGTCGATCAGCCGTTCCAGGAGATAACGGTCGATGGCGTGAAGATGGTGTTCCAGAATACCCCCGACACCGAAGCGCCAGCCGGCATGAACACCTGGTTCCCTGACTGGAAGGCTTTCTGGGCGGGCGAGAACGTCACCGCCACCATCCATAACATCTACACGCTGCGCGGCGCTCCGGTTCGGAATGCGTTGAACTGGTCGAAGGAAATCAATTCGGCGATCTACAATTTTCCGAACATGGAAGTCCTGTTCGCTTCACATAGCTGGCCGCGATGGGGCAACGACCGCATCATGGAAGTGCTGCGTGCCCAGCGCGACCTTTACGCAAACATGAACAACCAGACGCTGCACCTTGCCAACCAGGGCGTGACAATCAATCAGGTGCACAATGTCTACGAAGTGCCGAAGAGCCTGCAACGCCAATGGGCCGCGCGCAGCTACCACGGCGCGGTGAAGAACAACGTGCGCGCCATCATCAACCGCTTCCTCGGCTTCTGGGATGGAAACCCTGTCAATCTCGACCCGATGTCGCCGGCCGACATCGCGCCGCTTTATGTAGAAATGATGGGAGGCGCGCAGCCCATTCTCGCCAAGGGCCGCGAACTGAACGCAGCCGGGCGCTACAGGGAGTCAGGCGAAATCCTGTCGCGCCTGGTGTTCGCCGAGCCGACGAACCAGGAGGCGCGGCAACTGCTTGCCGACGCCTTCGAGCAGCTTGGCTACCAAAGCGAAAGCACCAGCTTCCGCAACTCCTATCTGCAACTGGCCGCGGAACTGCGCACCGGCATTGCCGAAGGCATAGTCTCCAACACCAACAGCCCCGATGTCGTTCGAGCCATGGCGACGGACCAGTGGCTCGACTTCCTCGGCATCAGCATGGACAGCCGCAAGGCGGACGGGATGCGCTGGACCATCAATCTGGTGACGCCGGACAATGGCGAGAAATTCCTGGTCGAAATGTCGAATGCGACGCTTACCAACATCAAGGGCTTCACCAAGCCCGATGCGGAACTGACCATCACGCTCAACCGGACGGACCTCGACCAGGTCATGGTCGGGGCCAAGAGCTTCGAGGAACTCGAGGGGGAGGGCAAGGCCAAGTTCGAGGGCGATCGTCGCCCATTCAATGAGCTGCGCTCGATCCTCACGGTCTTCACGCCCGACTTTGAGATTTTCCCGGCGACCGCCAACGCCCGTGCCGTCCCGACCAACGTCAAGCCGTTCCAGTTTGGAGCCGACCTGATGTCGGTCACGGAATAGGTTTCGGAATCTGACGACCGTTCCGCTTAAAAAGCCCCACGCTTCTCGAAGGCGTGGGGCTTAGCGTCGAGAAAGCGAGGAGTTGGGATGCCCGGACTTTTGAAGGCCGCCCCTTTGGCGTTTGCGATTGCGCTGCTAAACTCTGGCAATGCTGGTTCAGCGGACCTCGTTGCTGAAGCGGCGGCGTTGCCCGTGGCTCCAGATCAGGATCGATGGGTTTTCAGCATCGCACCCTATGTGTGGGGTGCGGGCTTACAGGGCGATGTCGGCCTGTTTGGACGTCAACCTGTCGATATCGACATGAGCTTCGGGGACATCTTCGACAACCTGCGCTTCGGCGGCATGGTCGTTGGCGAAGCCCACAACGGTACCTGGGGCATTCTTGCCGATGTCGTCTATGTCAAGATCGCGGTAGGCGAGACGGTCGAACGGACTGTCGCGAACGTTCCGGTTTCGCTTTCAGGAAGCGTAGAGACAAGCAGTCTTACCGGTACGGTCATGGGCCAATACCGGGTGATTGCCGAACCGACCGCGACGCTCGATCTTATGGCTGGCGCCCGGGTCTGGAGCGTCAACAACGACATCTCGCTCCGTCTATCCACCGGCGAACTGGCTGCGGAATTCAGCGGCAGCGACGGCGCCACCTGGGTTGATCCCATGGTCGGCATCAGGGGGCGCATCGACCTCAACCCGACATGGTATCTGACGGGCTGGGGCATGGTCGGTGGTTTCGGCGCCAGTTCCGACGTGAGCTGGGATGCGCTCGGGGCGGTTGGTTATCAGTGGACGGAACGCACCTCGATCGTCGGCGGCTATCGCGGACTTGGCGTCGACTACGAGAACGACGGCTTTGTCTACGATGTCATCCAGTCCGGGCCGGTGCTGGGTGCCGTCTTCCGGTTCTAACGCCTTTTTCGCAGGACGCTGACGGAGTTTCCGTCATCAGGCGTGATCCAAGTAGAGGGGGCCAGCGTAACATCGTCGACTGGAGACGATGTCCATGCGCGGAATTCTGGTGTCGGTTATTGCTTGGTCTTTCGCTTGCAGTGCCGCTTCGGCGAACGAGATCGCCATCCAGGGCAAATGGAGGCGCGAAGACGGCAACGCTTTGGTTCGCATCGCGCCCTGCGGCAAGAATATCTGCGCCACGAACTTATGGATCCGTGATACCAGCAATGGCGAGGAGGTTGGCGACAAGCTCGTTATGTCGCTGACGCCGGACAAGACGAACACGTATTCCGGCAATGCTTACGATCCGAAGCGCAAACTCAACTATTCGATCGTGGTGACAGCGCGAAAGGGTGGTTTGGTGACCCGTGGTTGCTTCGTTGGAAAACTGGTCTGCAAGGACGTGTCATGGACCGCGGCCAACTAGCAGCATGAAGGACACCGCAGCGCCGATCATCGTCCTGTTCCGCAAAGACCTCAGGATTTCGGACAACAGGGCACTCGGGGCGGCGGCCGAGACCGGCCGCCCCGTAATTCCGCTCTTCATCTTCGACGAAGATAGTGCTGGCGCCAGACGGATGGGGGCAGCCAGCCGTTGGTGGCTGCACCATTCCCTTGCCGCACTGGCTACATCCCTTGAAAAGCTCGGAGGCACGCTCGTGTTTCGGGCAGGCGGAACAGAAAAGATCATCGCCGAAACGATCGAGGCGAGCGGCGCGGACGCCGTGTTCTGGAACCGGCGCTATGCGCCGCCGGATATTGCCACCGACACGGCTTTAAAGAAAAGGCTGCGGGCGGATAGGCTCGAGGCGGAAAGCTTCGACGGGTTCCTGCTGCACGAGCCATCGCTTATCACGACCCAGTCGGGCGATTTCTACAAGGTTTTCACGCCCTTCCATAAGAGGCTGGCGTCAGACCAGGAGCCACGCGACCCCGTCGATGCTCCGAAGTCGCTGATGGAATGCAAGGCCCGGCTGAAGTCCGAAAAACTCGATGCGCTGAAGCTATTGCCGAAGCGGCCCGACTGGTCGGGAGGGCTGGCCGAACGTTGGCAACCTGGCGAGGATGGCGCTCTGGGCAGGCTCGAAACGTTCCTGGAGGAACGGCTCCACGGCTACGCGGAAAATCGCGACAGGCCTGGTCAGGACGGGACGTCGGGACTGTCACCGCATCTGGCGCATGGCGAGATCACCCCGTTCCAGATCATGGCCGCAGTCAGGCGCAGGCGCGGCGGCGACGCGGAGACCTTCCGCAAGGAAGTCGCATGGCGCGAATTCTCCTACCATCTGCTGTTTCACCGGCCAAAGCTTCACCAGGAAAGCTTCCGTCCGGAATTTGACGCCTTCGAATGGCTGAACGCGCCTTCGGCGCTGAAGGCGTGGCAGCGAGGGCGGACAGGATATCCCATCGTGGACGCCGGAATGCGCGAACTCTGGCAGACGGGATGGATGCACAATCGCGTGCGCATGATCGCTGCGTCCTTTCTGATCAAGGACCTGCTGGTAGACTGGCGCGAGGGCGAGGCTTGGTTCTGGGACACGCTGGTGGATGCGGATGTCGCAAACAATCCGGCGAGCTGGCAATGGGTGGCAGGGTCGGGCGCCGACGCAGCGCCCTATTTCCGCATCTTCAATCCTGTGCTGCAGGGCGAGAAGTTTGATCCCAAGGGGATTTATGTGCGGCGATACCTGCCCGAACTCGAAAAATTGCCTGACCGCTACGTCCACCGTCCGTGGGAGGCGCCGTCCTCGATCCTGAGGGAAAGCGGACTGGAACTCGGCAAGGGTTACCCCTTGCCGATCGTCGATCATGCGCGGGCGCGGGACCGTGCAATGGCTGCATACCGGGCGACGCGCGACGGGGAAGATTGATCCAACCCGGCGCTTTGGACGTAAGGCAGATCGAGGAGACGAAACCATGACCTACATAGCAGCCTACGTCGCTTCGTTGATCGTGTTCGGGGTTCTCGATGCCATATGGTTGACCACAATGACCAGCCGGCTCTACCGCCCGGCGCTTGGTGAAATGCTGCTTGGCGATTTGAGGATCGCGCCCGCCGTCGTTTTCTACCTCCTCTATCCGGTAGGACTTGTGTTCTTCGCGGCCATGCCGGCGCTGCGCAATGGATCGGCGAGCACCGCGCTGGCCTATGGCGCCTTGTTCGGCCTGATCGCCTATGCAACCTACGATCTCACCAACTACGCGACGTTGCGAAACTGGACTCTCCAGATAACGCTGATCGACCTCGCATATGGGACAGTCGTAGCCGCGTTGACCTCACTCGCGGCTTACCACGCGGCCCGGTGGTTCGCAGGGTAAGCTCCTCAGCGGGACGGCGCGAGCCTGTAGTGGCTGATGCCCCAGGCTTTGCCTTGCGAATGGCCGAACAGGCCTGAGGTTGCGAGGAAGAAAAGCCGCCAGCGGCGGCGCCAAAGGCCAGCGTCCTTGCCATAGACATCGCGCAGAACGTCTTCGATCTCGTCGGCATTGGCATCGTAGTTGGCCAGCCATGCGTCGGCCGTGCGCTTGTAGTGCTCGCCGTTCCAGCGCCAATCCTCCTCGACGGTGAAACTTTCCGGAAATGCGTTCATGAGCCCGTGGCTCGGCATAAGCCCGCCGGTGAAGAAGTGCTGCGCGATCCAGTCCGCGGGATCTTCATGATCAAACCGATAGGGAGACGAAACATGGCTGAAAACATGGATGAACGCGCGTCCATCGGGCACCAGCCAGCCCCTCATGCGCGCGAGCAGCAAGCGCCAGTTCGCCATATGCTCGAACATCTCTACCGAGACGACGCGGTCGAAGGTTGCGTCAGTCGAGAAGTCGTTCATGTCCGCTGTCGCGACAGTGAGGTTGGCGAGGCCGCGCCTGGCTGCCTCCGCCATGATGAACGCCCGCTGCGAATGCGAGTTGGACACGGACATGATCCGCGCATTGGGCAATTTTTCGGCCATCCAAAGCGATAGAGAACCCCAGCCGCAGCCGAGTTCGAGGATCGTCTGCCCGTCGCGCAGATCGGCGTGTTCGACGGTTTGCGCCAGCGCATGAGCCTCGGCCTCGGCAAGGGTCGTCGTGGCGGACGGGAAGAAACAGCTGGAATATTTGCGATGTGGGCCCAGGACGAGGGCGAAGAAGCGCTCGGGAAGCTCGTAGTGCTGTGCGTTGGCGTCGACGGTATGGATAGCGACCGGATAGTCATCCATCGAGGCGGCGAAACGGGTGACCGCCTCGAGTGGCGCTGCGGAGAGTTTGCGATCCGTCCGCGCGACGAGAAGGCCAATCGCCGTGCGCAGAACCGGGTCCGGCCAGGAAATCGCTTCACCGAACTGCGTGGCGCGCCCGATCAGTCCCATGGTTCATCCTCGTCAGGAGTTTAGCGGCAAGGGGAAGAAGGCGCTGGTCCGCGCCTGGTAGGAGCGATAGGCGTCGCCGCGAGTGGCCAGCATGTGCTGTTCCAGTGGCGGGATCCCTGAAACATAGACCAGCAGCCAGTACATGCAGGCCGGCGCGGCCAGCGCAATCCATCCCCACTGCCACGCGCCGATCGCCAGCAATGGGTAGGCTATCCAGCCCAGCCATTCGAAAAAGTAGTTCGGATGCCGAGACCAGCGCCAAAGGCCGACATCGCAAACCTTGCCGCGATTGGACGGATTGCTGGCGAAGCTACGGAGTTGGCTGTCGGCAATAGCCTCACCGGCCACTGCAACGATCATCACCAGCAATGCCAGCCAGTCCTGTACACGCAGCGCAGGCTCGGGGTTTGCGGCGGCCAGCACCATGGCGAGCCCAAGCGGAATGCTGACCAGCGCCTGCTTCTGCAACAAAATGAACATCTGTCGCGGTGCATCGGCACCCCAGCCCTTCAGCAGGGCGGCGTAGCGTGGATCGTCGGCAATTCCGCGCGTACGCTGCGCAATGTGGAGCCCAAGCCGCAGCGCCCACACCGCAGAGAAGGCGGCAACCATAGCGCGCCGCGAGGCAAGCGCGTCCGAGCCGGCCGGAGCCAACACCGCTCCTGTTAGCCCGACTGCACCGACGCTGAATGTCCAGACCGTATCCACCCAACCGGAATTCCCCGTCCGCCGCCAGGCAACCCATGCCAGCGACATGCCGGCGCACAACGCCAGCGCGACGACCAAGAGGGTGACCAGGAACATGGTAACGGTCAAAGCCCAGCGCTCCGTCAAAGCCTGATCAAAGGCTGGATAAGACGACCAAGCCTGCTTTGCAGCCGGATGTTGCCCTGTAGCGCGACGATGCAGACGCACGGCGCGCCGGCGCTGACCGTCGGACTGTGCTCCATCGTCTCGTCAGCCTCGTCGAAATCGCCAGGCCCAAAGCGACCGAACTCATGCTCGAACGCGCCTTCCAGCACGCAGGTCCATTCGTAGCCGGCATGCTTGTGATGCGGAAGCTTCGTTCCGGGAGCAGCCCTGAGCATGAACACTTTGATGTCGCCAGTCTCGGGGACCGAGACGGAGCGCTGCCGAACCCCAGGTCCGACCCAGCGCCACGGGCCAAGCTCGTAGGCGGCCAAGGGGGCGCTCTCGTCATGTACTACCCCAATCTCCGCGCTGCCAATCGAGCGCAAGGCGTTCTCGAGGGCGCCTGGCTTCAGCGCCACGTCCGGCGCCTGCTCCAGCAGTTCACCACCGATCGCCTCGTACCGCGCAACGCCGCCGGAGCAGGCCGCGCAACGGGAAAGATGCATCGCCACGATCAGACTGCGTGCCTCGTCCAGCGTGCCCGCAGCATAGGCCGCAAGAGTCTCGTCCGTCGGGTGATGTGTAATCTTGTTCGTCATCTCAGGTCACCAAGTGGATCGCGAAGCCGCTGCAGGGCGAGCCTGATCCGCGACTTGACGGTACCGAGCGGAATGCCAAGCAACTCGGCTATTTCGGAATGCGCCAGACCGTCAAAGAAAGAGAGCCTGATGACGCGCAACTGCTCCTCAGGGAGCTTCGCGAGCGTCGACCTGACAATGTTTTCCCTCTCCGCGATCAGCAGGTGCTGTTCCGGTTCGTCGTAGTCCTCCTCTTCCGGCAAACCCTGTTCGTTCAGCCACGCCGCTGCGCGGACATCACGTCTTCCCATATCGACGCTGACATTCCGCGCTATCGCATAGACCCAGGCGGAGCCGCTGGCGCGACCTGGCTCGAATTGAGCAGCCTTGCGCCAGAGCCGCAGGAGCGTTTCCTGCGCAAGATCTTCCGCGCGGTCGGCGCTGGCGCCCCTTCGCATCATCATGGCCTTCACTCGCGGCGCGTAGTGCTGGAAAAGCTCCGCAAACGCGGTACGGTCCTGTGCTACCGCGATCCTGTTGATCAGCCGGGCTGGATCGAATTCCACCATCGCTTTGCAGTATACGTTCAAGCGTGCTCCAGCTGGCAAGAGAGCTTCGCAAGACTCCATCCATCGGCCACTTCGACCTGATTACGCACGGCATCGCTATTCGGATCACCGGTGATCCGAGCGTGCTCCGGCCACGTATTCCTCGCTGAAGGCGGCAACTTCGCCGCACCGCCGCCTCTGGCCAGGGAACAAGCATGCAGCCGCACGAAGCAAGGAAGCGCATAGCCGTCGTCGGCGCAGGGATTTCGGGCCTTTCGGCGGCCTGGTTGCTGGGGAAAAGACATGACGTCGTGCTCTACGAGCGCGATGGGCGGCCCGGCGGCCATGCCAACACTGTAATGGCTCCGAGCGAGAATGGCCCGGTGCCAATCGACACGGGTTTCATCGTCTACAACGAGGCGACCTATCCCAACCTGGTTGCGCTTTTCGACCATCTTGGCGTTGCGACCAAGACATCGGACATGTCGTTCGCCGTGTCGCGCGACGGCGGACGACTGGAATATTCGGGTGCAGGTCTTGGAGGACTGTTCGCGCAGAAGCGCAACATGGCCAATCCGCGCTTCTGGTCGATGCTGCGCGACCTCGTGCGCTTCTATCGCTCCGCCGCTGCCGACTTGGCGCAACTGCCAGCATCCCATACGCTGGGCGATTATCTCGATCGGGGCCGGTATGGCGCGGCGTTCCGCGACGATCATCTGCTGCCCATGGCTGGCGCCATATGGTCGGCTCCCTGCTCGACCATGCTCGGCTATCCGGCAAGCGCGTTCATCCGCTTTTTCCACAATCACGGGCTGTTGCTGCTCGGGGACCGGCCGCAATGGCGCACCGTCGAAGGCGGCAGCATCGCCTATGTCCGGAAGCTGACGGATACATTCTCAGGCAGCATACGGCTCGCAGCCGACATTGCCTCGATCGTGCGGCACGACGGCCATGTGTCTGTTTTCGATCGGACGGGCAGGGAACGTTTCGACGCAGTGGTGATCGCAACTCATGCCGACCAGGCGCTTCGGCTGCTGACAGATGCATCCCCGGAGGAGCGCAGCTTGCTCGGTGCATTCGGTTACAGCAGAAACGAAGCGGTGCTGCACACGGACGACAGCGCCATGCCGCGCAGGCGCTCAGTCTGGTCGAGCTGGAACCATGTCGACGGCAAGGCCGGCGACGAGGCTGCAAGCGTTACCTACTGGATGAACCGGCTGCAGCGGATCGAGACACCGCGTCCGCTGTTCGTGACCCTCAACCCGCGCACGCCGTTGGACGAAGCGCTGGTGCTGCGCCGGGAGACCTATCAACACCCGATCTTCGACCAAGCCGCCATGGAAGCTCAGCAGCGGCTTTGGATGCTGCAGGGTCGGCGCGGGACATGGTTCTGCGGCGCGCATTTCGGCTCCGGCTTCCACGAGGACGGCCTGCAGTCCGGGCTTGCCGTGGCGGAAGCGCTCGGCGGCGTCAAGCGACCATGGAATGTTGCGGAACAATCGTCGCGCATAACCCTTCCAGAAGGCTGGCCGACTGTTCCTGCCCTGGAGGCCGAACGGGAGATCGCCGCGTGATCCGGTCGCAACTCTATTTTGGAACGGTGTCCCATCGCAGGCTGCGGCCGCGCGTGCACGCGCTGAAATACAGGATGTTCTGGACGCTTCTGGACCTCGACGATATCCCAGACCTGCCGAAGCGGAGCGCGCTGTTTTCCTACAACCGCTTCAATGTGCTGAGTTTCCACGACGCCGACCACGGCGACGGCAGCGGCGGGGCACTTCGACCGCAGATCGAGCGGATGCTCGATGAACACGGGATCGCCTTCGATGGCGGCTCGATCCTGCTGTTCTGCATGCCGCGTGTGCTTGGCTACGGCTTCAACCCGATCAGCGTCTATTTCTGCCACCTGAGGGACGGCTCGCTCGCAGCCATCGTCTACGAGGTGCACAACACATTCGGCGAACGGCACAGCTACGTGTTCGACGCGCATGAAAAAACACGCCCGGCCGCGCATGGCTGTGACAAGCGTTTTCATGTATCCCCGTTCATGGACATGGGAATGCACTACGAATTCAGGACATTGTTGCCGGCCGAGCGTTTCGCCCTTGCCATCCGCGGCTCGGACGCTGATGGGGCGTTGATCCATGCGTCACTCGCCTGCGCCGCCCGGTCCTTCCACACGCTCAACCTTCTGCGTGGCCTTCTCCTGTACCCGCTGCTCACCCTAAAGGTCACGGCCGCCATCCATTGGCACGCGCTGCGACTTTGGCTGAAGGGCATCCGCGTCAGGCACAAGCCGGAGCCTCCCCTCCAACCCACCACCGTGGTGTCGAGTATACCGAGGTCATGACAGGCAAGTACGAAATCACCGGCGTCGACGGCTTTGCGGTCAAGTCTCCCGGCATCATGGCGAAGATGGCGTCGCGCCTTGTGCCGCCGCTGGTCGCCGGCCGGGTTGTGATCGAACTGCCATCCGGCGAAAGAATCGAGCGGCGCGGCGCGGCGCCCGGGCCTGATGTCTTGGTCAGCATCCACCGGTCGCGGGCGTTCCTTCGACTTGCGCTCGGCGGTGACGTCGCCTTCGCCTCGTCCTATCTGGATGGCGACTGGTCGACGCCGGACCTGCTCAGGCTGTTCGAGTTGGTGATGTTGAACGAATCCGTGTTTCGGCAGTCGCAAAAGCCGGCTCTCCCGATGCGGCTTCTGGCCGTGCTTCGCCATGGCGCGCACAGGAACACGCGGCGGGGAAGCCGACGCAACATCGCCGAGCACTATGACTTGGGCAATGATTTCTATCGTCCCTGGCTGGACGAAGGCATGAGTTACTCGGCCGCGACCTTTGCCGGGAAGGAGACCCTCGAGGAAGCGCAGCGCAACAAGATCGCCCGCGTGGCCGAGCTCCTGCAGATCGAGGGGGGTGAGCGAGTCCTGGAGATTGGCTGCGGCTGGGGCGCGCTGGCCGAGGGGCTGGTGCGGGGACGGGGCTGCCATGTAACGGGCATCACCCTTTCGGAAGAACAGTGCGCCTATTCCCGTGATCGCATGCGGCAGGAGATCGAGGAAGGAAAGGCGGAGATCAGGCTCCAGGACTATCGCGACGTCGTCGGCCGGTTCGAGCGCATCGTTTCGATCGAAATGTTCGAAGCGGTTGGTCAAGCGTACTGGACCACTTATTTCCGGGCGCTCAAGGAGCGACTTGCGGAAGGCGGCACCGCAGTTCTCCAGGTCATCACGATCGCTGAGGACCGCTTTGACCAGTATCGGCGCACGCCGGACTTTATCCAGCGCTACATTTTTCCTGGTGGAATGCTGCCGACGAAAAATCATCTTCACGACCTGGCGACGCGGGTCGGACTGCGGATTTCCGACGAGGTTTCGTTCGGCGGCAGTTACGCAAAGACACTCGCCGAATGGAGAGCCCGATTCCTGAATGCGTGGCCCCGCCTGCAGACGATCGGTTTCGACGACCGCTTTCGGCGAATGTGGGATTACTACCTTGCATATTGCGAGGCTGGGTTCCTCGCAGGCGCCACGGATGTGGTTTTGATCAAGTTAAAACACGAGCCAGCTTAGCAATTCTGGTGGGTGCGACAGGGATCGAACCTGTGACCCGCTGATTAAGAGTCAGCTGCTCTACCAACTGAGCTACGCACCCGTGCGCCCGGCGAACCGGAGGTCGCGGCGGATATAGCCAGAGCGCCCCGGCCTGTCCAGCCCTTAAACGGCCTTTCCGCGAAAAGGCTTAACTGTGTCGCGAACGAGGTCCGGCTTAATCGCGTGGTTCGTGGGCGCGACCATCTTGTCTGCTCCGGATGAATGAAGACCTGTCTTGCCGCAGTCACGCGCTTGGATCATGCTGCAAGCGCGGGGCCGGTGTCGGATCGACGATTGCTGCGATCATGCACTCCCGACAACTCTCCTGGAAACAATCTGGCTGAAAGGATTTGACCGATGGGAACGATCACGACCCGGGACGGCGTCGAAATCTTCTACAAGGACTGGGGCCCGAAGGACGCCCAGCCGATCCATTTCCATCACGGTTGGCCTCTTTCAGCGGATGACTGGGACAACCAGATGCTTTTCTTCCTCCACAAGGGTTTCCGCGTGGTCGCGCATGACCGTCGCGGTCATGGTCGCTCCTCGCAGGGCGACAGCGGCCATGACATGGATCACTATGCGGCGGACGCTTCGGCCGTCGTCGAGCACCTCGATCTCAAAAACTCCGTGCATATCGGCCATTCGACGGGCGGCGGACAGGTGGCCCGTTATGTCGCCAAGTTCGGTGAACCGCAGGGGCGCGTCGCCAAGGCGGTGTTGATGAGCGCGGTGCCCCCTCTGATGGTGAAGACGGAGAAGAACCCCGGCGGCCTGCCGATCGAGGTGTTCGACGGCTTTCGCGCCGCGCTGGCGGCGAACCGCGCGCAGTTCTTCGTCGACGTGCCGGCAGGGCCGTTCTACGGCTACAATCGCCCCGGGGCCAAGGCGGACCAGGGCGTCATCTACAATTGGTGGCGGCAGGGGATGACGGGCGGAGCAAAGGCTCACTACGACGGCATCAAGGCGTTTTCCGAAACGGACCAGACGGAAGATCTCAAGGCGATTTCCGTGCCGACGCTCGTCATGCACGGCGACGACGACCAGATCGTACCCTATGCCGATTCAGCGCCGCTGTCGGTGAAGCTTCTGAAGAATGGCATCCTGAAGACGTATCCCGGCTTCCCGCATGGCATGGCGACCACGCATGCCGACACGATCAACGCCGATCTGCTGGCATTCATAAAGAGCTGATCAGAACATAGGCGGTCCATGGAAGGCCCGCCTATGCAATTTTCTGAAAAAGGGGAAGGGCGAGACAGCGTTATTGGCCTCCTCGCGATGTATCAAAATCATTTCTACTGCGTTTCTGTCAAGTAACGGCGCTGTGTCCCAGGGGGCATAAGCGCGTTACCGCGTTGGAATATTGTGTTCTCATGACATCTTCTCCCGATTGGAGGATATTATGAGATCGTTGTTCAAGATGGGCCTGGCGCTTGCCGCGGTAGTGGCTGGCGCAGTCTCATCTCATGCGCAGGAGCAGGTGGGGCAGGCTACCCTTATCCGAACCACCGTAACCGGTCAGAAAGGCGAGCTTGCCGTCAAATCTCCGGTCTTTCAGGACGAACGCATCCGCACGTCGCGTAGCGGCCTTGGCGAATTCAGGTTTGCCGATGGAACAAGGTTCGCCATCGGCAGCAATTCGTCAGTCGTCATAGATCGCTTCATCTATGACAGCTCGAAGACCTTCGACAATCTGACGCTGAATGCGGCGCGCGGTTCGTTCCGCTGGATCAGCGGCAGGTCGAAATCCGACGCCTATGAAATCGTCACCCCGGCAGGGACCATCGGCATCCGAGGCACCAAGCTGGACATCTATGTTGGTCCGAACGGGTTGACTTCCGTCGTCCTCCTGTCGGGAAGGGCGCGCTTCTGCGGCGCCAACGGATGCCAGGACCTGAGGCGTCGCTGCGATGTCGTGGTTGCCACGCCGCGTGGCGGCGTCAGCAATGCGGCTCGCGTCAACAAGGACATATTCCAGCAGGTCGCCAATGACCGGGCCTTTCCGTTCCTGACCGGCCGGCAGCGGCTCTCGAACGCCTTCCGTAGCGTTTATGATGAAAGCTGCGGATTGTCTGCCTTAGGCTATTCGCCCGGACTGAAGCAGGGCGGCGAGGGCAGGCCCAGCCAACGGAGCGCTCCGACGGGCGGGGGAGATGGTGGTGACGGTGGCTGGGGCGGCGGAGAGCCCGACGGTCCGCGAACGAATTTATAAAGATCGAAGTTCTCGGCGCGCCTTTGTTGGCGCGCCGAGTCTTCCTTAGGCCCTATCTGTCCGAGACGCCGGCCTCGGCAAAGCTCGCCATGCCTGCGTGGCAGGCGAGCGCACCGCGAACGAGGTTGATCGCCAGCGCCGCGCCGGAGCCCTCGCCAAGTCGCATGCCGAGATCGAGCAGCGGCTTCAGGTCGAGCGCTTCCAGCAGGCCGCGATGGCCGGCTTCGGCAGATACATGCGCTGCGAGCGTGTGCGCCAGCCCATTGGGGTCGAGCCTCTGCAATGGCGCTACAGCGGCCGTACAGACGAAGCCGTCCAGCAATACGGGGACGTTCTTGTGCCTTGCGGCGAGCGTTGCTCCCATGATCGCGGCGAGTTCGCGGCCTCCAAGCGCGGCGGCGATCTTCAGCGGATCGCCGAGTGCGGCCCTGTGAAGGGCAAGGCCCTTCTCGATCGCGACCGCCTTGCGCTTCAGCCCGGCGTCGTCGACTCCGGTCCCGCGCCCGACCCATCGGGCAGGTTCGCCGTCGAACAGGGCTGCCGCCAAGGCTGCTGCGGTCGTGGTGTTGCCGATGCCCATTTCGCCGAAGCAGGCGAGATCGGCGTCATCACCTACCGCTGCGTAGCCAGCCGAGACGGCTGCGAGGAACTCTGCCTCGTTCATCGCCGCTTCCTGCGTGAAGTCGCCTGTGGGGCGTTCCACCTCCAGCGGCACGACGGACAATTGTGCGCCCGCCTGGCGCGATAGCTGGTTGATCGCCGCGCCGCCGGTCGCGAAGTTCGCCACCATCTGGTGCGTAACCTCGGCCGGGAAAGCAGACACGCCTTGCGCGGTGACGCCATGCGAGCCCGCGAACACCACCACCTGCACCTTATCGAGCTTCGGCATGGCTCGCCCCTGCCAGCGGGCCAGCCATGCGGCCAGTTCCTCGAGCCGGCCGAGGCTACCCTGAGGCTTCGTCAGCGTGTCCTGTCGCGCCAGCGCGGCTGCCGCCGCCTGTTCGTTGCCAGCGGGCAGAGCGGTGCAGGCAGCGCGCAATTCATCGAAGGATTTGAACGACATGGCGAGAAGGGCTCCGTGATCGAGTCAATGCTCTGAGAATTCGATTCAGGTGAGGACAGTGGCCGCGACGACCAGCACGGCGATTTCGCCAAGCTGTTGCAGCGCGCCCAGCGTATCTCCGGTCTGGCCGCCGATCTGGCGCAGGCAAAGCGCACGAAATGCGAAGAAGACGAGGGCGAGGACTATTGCCGCTATGATCGCCGCAGTGAGACCGAGGCAAGCGATAAGAACCGCAGCACCGATTGCCAGCGCAGCATACGCGGTGTTTGCCCCCACCTTGCCTGCTCCTGCTGCGAGGCCGTCCGTTCGCGCCGGGGGCATGATGTGCATGAAGGCCGGAATGAGCGCGCGGGAGGCAATGTGCGCGGCGATCAGGCTCCAGAACGTCAGCGAGGGGCCGACCAGCGAAATCAGCGCGCTCCAGCGCAGCAGCATCGACATCAGGAGCGCCGAAGCGCCATAAGCGCCGATGCGGCTGTCGCGCATGATTTCCAGCTTGCGTTCGCTGGTGGCTCCGCCGCCAAAGCCATCGGCAACGTCCGAAAGACCGTCTTCATGCAGGCAGCCGCTCGCCAGCATGGTTGTTGCGAGTGCCAGCGCGCCGGCGATCAGGAACGAGACGCCGAGCCACACCATGACCACGTAGACGAGGCCGCCCGCCAGCCCGACGGCGAGACCCGCGACTGGAGCCGCCCAGATTGCCTCGCCGAGCGTGCGCGCGCCGAATTCGAGGCGCGGGAGCGGCAGCCGCGTGAAGAACACGAGGCAGAGCGCGATGTCGTCAACGATGCGTCTCGGGGTCATGCGTCCCTCGCGATCGCGTGGAAGAAAGTGCCGCTGACCAGGCCGCGCTTGCCGCCAGAGACACCCAAGGCATTGCCCTGACCGTCGGCAATCTCGGCCAGCGGCTCGTCTGAGCCGGGATCGATGACCCGCGAATAGTGGAACTCATGGCCGCGCACCGCAGTACCTGAAGGTCCGAGCGCAGACGCGGCTTTCATGCGCGCCCGCCGGTAGCCGAGATTCATCCTGCGCTCGGCATAGCTTGTCGCATGGGAAAGCAGGCCAAGCATTTCATGCCGCTGGCCTGCTGCGTCAACCAGACCTTCGCCCAGCACCATGAAGCCACCGCACTCGCCGTGAACCGGTTTGCGCGCTGCGAAGTCGCGCATACCCTTCCGAAAGTTCTGCGCCGCGGCCAGTCTTGCGGCATGTAGTTCGGGATAGCCGCCGGGTAGCCAGCAGACGTCGCAGCTTTCGCCAGGGGTCTCGTCAGCGAGGGGCGAAAATGGAATGATTTCTGCGCCAGCCTTGCGCCAGTGCCGCACAACATGCGGATAGACGAAGCTGAACGCTTCGTCCTGCGCCAGCGCGATCCGCTGGCCCGGAGGAGGCAGCGCCGCCGAGACGTCGCCATCCTGTGGTGCGAACGGGGCCATGAGGTCCAACACCCGCCCAATGTCGATCGAGCGTTCCATGACGTCGGCCAGCCGCTCGATATGTGTATCGATGTCCTGATGTTCGCCGGCTTGCACTAGGCCCAGATGCCGCTCCGGCAGGGTCAGTGTGGGATCACGCATCACCGCGCCGACAACCGGTATCCCCAATGCCTCGATTGCCTCGCCAGCCAGCCGCCTGTGGCGCTCGCTGCCCAGCCGGTTGAGTACGACGCCGGCGATTTTCACGCCTGCATCATAGCTGGCAAAACCCTTGGCGATGGCGGCGGCCGTCTGCGATTGGCCCGACACGTCGAGCACCAGCAGCACCGGCAGTCCGAAAAGCCGGGCAAGATCGGCCGCCGACCCCGACCGTCCCGGCTCGGAGGGTATGCCGTCGAATAGGCCCATGGCGCTTTCGATGACGACGGCGTCGGCATCGGCGGAAGCTTGTGCGGCGAGCGCGGATAGAAATCCCGGCGGCATCGCCCAACTGTCGAGGTTGACGCCGTCCTTGCCCGTCGCGGCGGCGTGGAAGCCGGGATCGATATAGTCCGGGCCGGACTTCGCGCCGCGAACGGCGATGCCGCACCTTGCCAGCGCGCGCAGCAGGCCGATCGTCACCGAGGTCTTGCCCGAGCCCGAACGGGGAGCGCCGATGATGACCGCCTTCGCCGTCATGCGCCGCTTCTCAGCCGGTCACGCAGGCTCACGATATGCCCGACCACGATCAGGGCAGGGGACACGACATGCTCTCGCACTGCCGCTTCCGCCAGCGTGCCCAGCGTCGCGGTCACGACGCGCTCGTCCGGCAATGTCGCGTTCTCAACGAAGGCAGCGGGCGTATCGGCCGTAAGGCCGCCCTGCATAAGAGCAGCCACGGTGTCGGCCATGTGGGTCAGGCCCATGTAGATGACGATCGGCTGGCCTGTTCTGGCAAGTGCCGCCCAGTCCGGGCGGTCGTCGCTTTGTGCCGCAAAGCCGGTCGCGAGGATCACCGCGCCGTTTATGCCACGCATGGTCGCCGGAATGCCGGCTGAAGCGAGGCCTCCGAAAGCGGACGTGACACCGGAGAGCACGCGATACGGAATGCCTTCCGCCGCCAGCGCCAGCGCTTCCTCGCCGCCGCGCGCGAAAACCAGCGGATGGCCGCCCTTCAGTCGCACCACCTTACGACCTTCCCTGGCAAGCCGCACCAGAAGCGCGTTGATCTCGCCCTGCGGGATCGACAGCCTGCCGCCACGCTTGCCGACGAAGAACTTTTCGGCCTGGCTTGCGACCGCCACGACCTTCTCCGAGACCAGCGCGTCATGCACTAGCGCGTCGGCTTGCGCCAGCGCCGACAGCACGTCGAGCGTCAGCAGGCCGGGGTCGCCCGGACCCGCGCCGGCAAGCCAGACGTGGCCCGGCTGCAATTCCGGTTCGTCGTGGGCCAGGCGCGCGATCGCCTGTTCGAGGAAAGCCTTGCTCATGCGTTTCCCCCATGACGCGCCACGTCGCGCGCCCTATAGATCACGCCATGAACGACGAAAACCTGCCCTCCGGAACGCCGCTGAAGCGCGGCTGGACGACCGGCGCCTGCGCCGCCGCCGCTGCCAAGGCCGCGGCAGCGGCGCTTGTTTCGGGCGACTTTCCCGATCCGGTGGAAATCGCGCTTCCGTCCGGCCGCCGCGTTGCCTTCGCGCTGGCGCGCCACGATCTGTCCGATGGCGTTGCCACAGCCGCTATAGTCAAGGACGCCGGGGATGATCCCGACGTCACCCACGGCGCGCTGGTGACCGCCACGGTACGTCGCGGCGCTGCCGGGTCCGGAATCACGTACGCGCGGGGCGAGGGCGTCGGTCTCGTCACGCGGCCTGGCCTGCCGATCCAGCCCGGCGAACCCGCCATCAATCCCGTGCCGCGCAAGATGATCGCTGCGTCCGTTCAGGAAGCGGCGGGAGAGGGCGCGGACATCGAGGTCGAGATTTCCGTGCCGGGGGGCGAAGAGATGGCGACGCGCACGCTCAACCCGCGCCTCGGTATCCTCGGCGGCATCTCCATCCTCGGCACGACCGGCGTCGTCATTCCCTATTCCTGCTCGTCCTGGATCCACTCCATCCATCGCGGCATCGATGTCGCGCGCGCCATGGGCTTTTCCCATGTCTCCGGCGCGACCGGGAATGCATCCGAGGTCGCGGCGCAGAAAATGCACGGCCTGCATGAGGTCCAGCTTATCGACATGGGCGATTTCGTCGGCGGCATGCTGAAATATGTCCGGGATCATCCCGTGCCGCGCGTCACCGTTGCCGGCGGCGTCGCCAAGATGACCAAGCTCGCGCAGGGCATGCTCGACGTCCATTCCGCGCGCGGCATGGCCGATCTCGATGCTCTGGCTGTCGTCGCTGAAAAGTACGGTGCATCCGATGATCTCGCGGCCCGGATGCGGGCGGCCAACACGGTCGCCGAGGCGTTTTCGCTTGCTGTCGACGAAGGCGTTCCACTTGGCAATGCCGTTGCGGCTGCGGCCTGGTCCACGGCGGCGGGAGTGCTCAAAGGCACCGGGATCGAACTCGAGCTTCTTGTCTTCAATCGCGACGGCGACCTGATGGGCAAGAAGGACTTTGCGGCGACCTGAGCGCATCACAGACCTTCCCGCCCGCGGAACCGCCGCTGGTAGTACGCATCGTACAGCGAACTTTCGCGAAAGCCCTCCGCCGCCAGCCCGCGTCCGACGAAGACGATGGCGCTGCGCTCGATGGGATCGGCGGCAAGCTTCGCCTCGATGTCCGCCAGCGTCCCGCGCACGATGCGCTCTTCCGGCCATGACGCCCGGAACACAACTGCGACAGGGCAATCCGTGCCATAGAGCGGCGTCAGGTCGGCCACGATCTCGCCGATCGCGTGAATCGCTAGATGGATCGCCAGCGTAGCGCCAGTCTTGCCGAACCCTGTCAGCGTCTCGCCGGGCGGCATTTTCGATGCCCGCCCTGAAACGCGGGTCAGCACCAACGACTGCGCGACTTCCGGAATGGTGAGTTCCCTTCCCAGCGCCGCCGCCGCCGCCGCGAAGGAGGGGACGCCTGGGGTCAGCGTGTAGGGAATGCCGAGCGCTTCGAGGCGCCTGATCTGCTCGGCCACGGCGCTCCAGACCGAGAGGTCGCCCGAATGGAGCCGGGCGACGTCCTTGCCGGCCGCGTGCGCGGCGGCATATTCGGCCTCAATTTCGTCGAGCGACATTGGGGCCGTGTCGACAATCCGTGCTTCCGGCGGGCAATATTTCAAAAGGTCCGGCGACATGATCGACCCGGCATAGAGGCATACTGGACAGGCGGCGATCAGGTCGCGCCCGCGCACGGTGATCAGGTCTGCCGCGCCCGGGCCTGCGCCGATGAAGTGCACGGTCATGGCTCGACTCCGAAGGCGATTGCGCAGGTAACAGAGCCGACGATTACCCGGGGGCCGGCCAGCCTTGCGCCTTGTCCTGCCGCCGCGAGCGCAGCCGCCTCGGAGACGGAGGGCGAGTTCGCCGCTGCAATCGAGGCGCTGGAGGTTGTCAGGGTTGCCGCTGAGACGTCTTCCAGCGCTGTCGTATCCACCAGAACGAGCGGAAGATTCATCATGCCACTCGCGGCGATGATGCCCGGCTCGTTTCCCTTCAGGCTCGCCGTAGCCAGCATGGCCAATCCATCGCGCGAAAGGGCGTGCTCAGCCAGCGCATGCTCCACTGCCGCGATCACCTCGACTGCGCTCACACCCTTACGGCTGCCGATGCCCGCCACGATCATGGTTTTACCCACGACCATTGCGTCACTGGCATGGCCGGCCGCCAGCCACTCATCGAGCCGATGGCGGTTTCGCGTGAGATCGCGATGCGCACGAGGTCGCCGCCCAGTTCGGCGTGCCTTGCCAGCAGAAGGCCTTCCATTTCCAGCGTTACCGCATTGGCCACCAGCCGGCCGCCGGACGGCAGGGCGGAGATTGCCGCGTCCATCACGCCTCCGTCCGTGCCGCCGCCGCCAATAAAGACCGCATCGGGCATAGGCAGGCCGGCCAGCGCGGCGGGTGCAGCGCCTTCGACGACCTGAAATCCCGGCACACCGAAGGCCGAGGCGTTGCGCCGGATGCGCGCGGCCCGCTCGGCGTTTTCCTCGATCGCCACGGCGCGCATGGCGGGGTCGGCGAGCATCCATTCGATCGAGATCGAGCCTGAGCCCGCGCCGATGTCCCAAAGCAGTTCGCCGCGCCGGGGCGCGAGCGCCGCAAGCGTCATGGCGCGAACCTCGCGCTTGGTGATCTGTCCGTCATGCTCGAACAGGTCATCGGCCCGTCCAGCTATTAGTGGCAGGATGCGCGCCTCGCGATCCGATTCAAGTTCCAGCGCCAGCACGTTGAGAGGGTTTATCTTTTCGAGGGCGAATCCGCTGGCGGTCGTCGTCCTGATGCGCTCGTCAGGCCCGCCCAGTGCCTCCAGCACAGTCAGCCTCGAATCGCCGAAGCCGAGGCCTGCCAACAGAGCGGCGGCGGTCGCAGGTCCGTCGCCGTCCGAGGTCAGCGCCAGTACGCGCCGACCCGGTTGCAGCAGCGGGCGGATCAGGTCGATGGCATGACCGTGGAGCGACACCGTCTCAACGTCCTGCAGCGCCCAGCCAAGCCGCGATGCCGCCAGCGAGAATGCCGAGGGAGCAGGGATGACGATCATCTCGTCCACCGGCACATGCCGCGCCAGAGTTACACCAACGCCGTGCAGGAACGGATCGCCCGACGCCAGCACGCAGACCTTCTTTCCACGCAAACTAACGATATCGCGCATCGCGGTGTCGAACGGGCTCGGCCATGCGCGTGCTTCGCCTTTGATCAGGCTTCCCGCCAGCGCCAGATGTCGTTTCCCGCCGAACACGAACTCGGCGTCGGCGATCAGCCGCTTCGCTGCGTCACCAAGTCCGCTGACGCCATCCTCTCCGATGCCGATGACGGAGAGCCATGTCGAGGAGGCGCTCATGCTGCCCTCCTAGCGAAGCGCAGGTTCCTCGCCCCCGCGCAGCGGGGGAGAGGTGGTGCGCGAAGCGCGACGGAGAGGGGGGGCAGCGCGACTGGCTGAAGGGTCCCCCTCTCCGTCTCGCCCCTGCGGGTCGATCCACCTCTCCCCCGCTGCGCGGGGGCGAGGAACCTGCGCCAACCGTGGCGAACGCCTCTCCCCGTATTCACCGTAAGCGGATAAGGGAGAGGGGCAATGCGTAACTCCAGCACCCCATGAAAAACATCCTCATCCTCGGCGGCACCGCTGACGCACGCCAACTCGCGGGCAAGCTTGCGGGCCGCTTCGACGTCACGCTGTCGCTCGCCGGCCGTACCGAAAATCCGGTTGCGCAGGGCGTGCCGGTGCGTGTCGGCGGCTTCGGCGGTGCGGAAGGTCTGGCGGCGTACCTCAGGGACAACCGCGTCGACCTGCTGATCGACGCGACGCACCCTTATGCAGCCCACATTTCCGCGAATGCGGCGAAGGCCGCTGCGGTCGCCAATGTTCCGGCCATTGCGCTGCGTCGTCCCGCTTGGGAGCGGCAGCCCGGTGATCGCTGGACGTCGGTCGAAAGCGCCTCGGAGGCCGTCGGTCTGCTCGGTGCGCGCCCGCGCCGGGTTTTTCTGGCTTTGGGCCGGCAGGAACTGCTTCCCTTCGAAGCCGCGTCGCAGCACGCCTACCTCATTCGCAGCGTCGATCCGGTCGAGCCGCCGCTCGCCGTGCCCGATGCCACCTACATCCTTGCACGCGGCCCGTTTTCCGAAGCCGGCGACCGCGCGCTTCTCGAGACGCACGGCATCGACGCCATCGTCTCCAAGAACAGCGGCGGACAGGCGACCTACGGCAAGATCGCTGCCGCGCGCGCTCTCGGTGTCGAGGTCTTTATCATTCGGCGACCGCCACTGCCGGACTTGCCGTCCGGCGCGGATGTCGACGAGACGGTACGGCTCGCGGATCACGCCTTGGCTCCCTGAACCGGAGACAAAAAGCGCGGCGTGTAGACCAGCGCCGGCTGTACGCCGCGCTCAATGACGCGCGTTTCCGCCGAACCGATAATCACGCAGGTCGCCATGTCGGCCTGCGCCGCGTCCGCTTCTCCGAGCGGCGTCACCGCGATCTTCTCGTCGGGCCGTCCGGCGGCGCGGCCGAAGATGATGGGCGTCGTCACGGGCAGGATTTTCGCCAGCAGCTCGAACGCCTTGCCGAGTTGCCATGGACGCGCCTTGCTGATCGGGTTGTAAAGCGCGATCACGAAGCCTGCTGTGGCCGCTGCTTCCAGCCGCTTCTCGATGGTTTCCCAGGGCTTGAGATTGTCGGAAAGCGAGATGGCGCAGAAATCGTGGCCGAGCGGCGCGCCGATCCTCGCGGCGACAGCGAGCATCGCCGTGATGCCCGGTATGACGGTCAATTCGATCGTGCGCCATTCCGGCGGTCCGGCCTCGATCGCCTCGCAGACGGCCGTGGCCATGGCAAAGACGCCGGGGTCGCCGCCCGACACCACCGCAACCCGCTCCCCTTGCGCGGCCTTTTTGAGTGCGGCCTGAGCGCGGGAGATTTCTTCGCGATTGTCGGATGCGACCTTCACCTGGTCTGGCCGAAGGTCCAGCCGGTCGACATAGGGGAAATAGCCGTAGAACCATTTGGCGTCCGCCACCGCCGCGCTCGCTTCCGGCGTGACCTGGTGTGCGCCGCCTGGTCCCAGTCCTATCACGGCGATATGGCCGTTTGCTGCCGAGCTCATGGCTTTTCGGCCCAGCCCGGCACGAGCACGATGGAGAAATAGGGCGCGTCGTCGTTGGTCTTGTCGGCCAGCCGCTCGGAGCGCGTGTTCGTCATTGTGCCGCGCTCGACATAGATGGCGCGGTCGAGCAGGCCGGTCGCGGTCAGCGCAGCCCGTATCTTGGGCAGGTTGCGGCCGACCTTCATGATCACTGCTGCGTCTGTGTCGGCCAGCCTGCGCGTCAGTTCGTATTCTGAAAGCGTGCCCGGCAGCACGGTCAGGATGTCGTCGCCCTGAACGATAGGGACTCCCGTCTGCGACCAGCATCCCGACATCGCCGTCACGCCCGGTATCACCTCCGTCGGCCAGCGGTCGGCCAGGCGAACATGCAGGTGCATGTAGGACCCGTAAAATAGAGGATCGCCCTCGGAGAGCACGGCGACCGTCTTGCCGTCTTCGAGATGCGTTTCGATCCGTTGGACGGAGGCCTCGTAGAAGTCGGAAATCGCTGTCCTGTAATCCTTCGAATCCTTGTGGATTTCGGTCGTTACCGGATAAACCAGCGGCAGTTCGACCCAGGCTTCGCGGAAATACGGCCCGACGATGCCGCGCGCATTGCCGTTGCTGCCGCGCTTGGCAAAAAAGGCGACGACGTCGGCTTCCTCCAGCGCGCGCACTGCCTTCAGCGTCATCAACTCCGGGTCGCCGGGGCCTGTGCCGACGCCGATCAGGCGGCCGGTTTTCGTATGTGCGTTCACAGGCCGGGCCTCGCGAGAGCGTTGACGGCGGCGGCGGTCATGGCACTGCCGCCCATGCGGCCGCGCACGATGGCCCATGGGATGCCGAGTTTGCTTTCCGCGAGCGCTTCCTTGGATTCGGCGGCTCCGACGAATCCGACAGGCATGCCGATGATCGCAGCCGGCCTCGGCGCGCCCTTTTCGAGCATCTCGAGCAGATAGAACAGCGCGGTCGGGGCGTTCCCGATGGCGACTACCGAGCCCTCCAGCCTGTCGCGCCAGAGTTCGAGTGCCGCCGCCGAGCGCGTGTTGCCGATCTTTTTCGCGAGTTCGGTAGTCTGCGGATCGCGCAATGTGCATACGACTTCGTTTTTCGCTGGCAGGCGGGCGACAGTCACGCCGCGCGATACCATCTCGGCGTCGCACAGGATCGGCGCGCCGGCCAGCAGCGCGGCGCGGGCGGAGCTTACGAACCCGTTCGAGAAGACGAAATGTTGCGCCGCCTCGACTAGGCCGCAGGCATGGATCATGCGGACGGCGACATCGGCCTCCGCCTCCGAGAACCGCGACAAGTCGGCTTCCGCGCGGATGATGGAGAAGGAGCGCTCGTAGATCGCGTTGCCGTCATGGATGTAGTCGTAGGCTGTCATGTCCTGCTTTTTCCGAAGGCTTCCGCAAGTCTGGAAAGCCCGATCCTTTGAATGGCGTGCGCCGCCGTTTCGCCTTGCAGCCGTTCTGCCGAAACCACCCGCGTGACGTTGGCGAAAGCGCGCCCTGCGGCGTCGCGATCCGCAAAGGCCGTCGCTTCATCGCGCGCCGTGCCGTTGGCGACAAGCCCGATTCCGCGTTCGCTACCCACCATGGTCAGGGTGGATGCCGCCGGATGCGCGCACCCTTTGGCGCAGCCGGAAACGTGCAGGTGCAAGGAGCCGTCGAAGAAGTCTCCATGTTCCTTCGCCATGTCTGCTGCGAGAATTCGCGCCGCCATATGTCCCGAGGCGCAGTCCGGCGCGCCGGGGCAGGCGGAGATCGACTGCGTGGGATCGTCAGCCGAGGTGATGAAGCCGAGTGCTTCGGCAGTCTTACGCAGTTCCCGCGCTGTTGCCTCTGTGCCGCAGATTGCCACGAGCGTTCGCCTTGGGGCCGGGCGGATGTCGTTTATGCGCAGCGATCGGGCTTTTTCGGCGAAGGTCTTCAATCTGTCGGCGGTGGTATGGCCGAAGGGAAGGGCGATGCCGAGGGCTTTGAGGTTTGTGCGAAGGTTGGTGAGGCCGATGAGGGAGGTGCGTTGCTCCTTGACGCCCCCCTCTGGCCTGCCGGCCATCTCAACCCTTGTGGCCGGCAGGCCAGAGGGGGGCAACGAAGGGCGCAAAGCCTGCAACCTGTCCGGCAGCCGCTCAACGTCCACGTCTCGGCCCCGCGCTTCCCGGCCCATCTCGGCAATGGCGGACAACAGCGTTAGCGTGACATCGCCAGCGGCCTGATCGTTTTGGGCGAGGCCAAGCGGCCGGGCCGACCTTTTTTCGCCAGCGATACCAACCAGCCAGCCGCTATCGACCGCGGCCAGCCGGACATCCGCCGCGACCTCGTCAAGCGCCGTCAGTCCGCCACTGTCGACGACCACCGAAACCTTCGGGCCGAGGCGGTTTTCGAGCCCGGCACGGGCGATTCCGTTTCGGATAGACTCTGCGATGGCCGTAGGGTCGGCTATCTCTTCGGGATCGAGCCCCGCCAACACGCCTGTCTGCACCGGGACGCCCGTTCGCACGGGAATGCCGAGCTTGTTGACGGCTGCGGCGAACTCGGCCGCCGAATGCGCTGTCAGTCCACGTATCTGCAAGCTGCCGCGCGCCGTGACTTCGACGATGCCGTTGCCGTGTTTTTCGGACGCCTTGCACAATCCGATCAGGGCGTCTGGCGATAGCCCGCCAGCCACCGGGTTCAGCCGCACCAGCAGTCCGTCGCCGGTCTTCATCGGCGCGGAGAGTGCGGGGCAGGCACCGCGCCGGCTGAAGCCGCCGGCGATGGGGCGCGCTGCCGCCAGAATCGTCATGCGGCCTCCTGCGCGCCGCGCGCCTCGGCGATCAGCGCCGCCAGGTCGTTGTCTATGGAGTTGCGCAGCGGGTTCCACAGGCCACGCCGCCGCGCCGAGGCGAAGCGTTCGGCGATGAACGCGGCAGCCTTCGGGTTTTCGCGCAGCATGAAGGCGCGCACCGCCTCGTTGCCGAGATAGGCGTCGTGCACCGCCTCGATCAGCGCGCCGGGGATGGCGTTGGTGGTTTCCGCAAAGCCGATCAGCCGGTCGACTGTTTCGGCAAATTCGGAAGCCCCGCGCGGTCCGTGCCGCATCTGGCCTTCGATGAAGCGCTGACTTGTCGCCCGGGCGCGAACGACTCGCGCCACCGCCTGTGTCACCGAGCGTGGTTTCGGCTTCTTCGGGTCCGTGGTGTCGAGCATGATCACTTCGGCCTTGCCGCCCAGGAGTGCGACTGCTGCCGAAAACCCGCCGACGAAGGCGACATCGGCCGACCCTTCCAGAATGTCGCGGCCGGGATCGTCGCCGGTGTGGACCAGCAAGTCGGCTTCGGCGATGCGCTCCGCGAAGGCTCCGGGCAGGTGACGTCCGTCGCCTTCCGCACCGCCATAGGCATGCGACGTGGCGTCCAGATAGGCGCGGCCAAGTTCTTCGCGGGTTTCCCAGCCGCCACCGGATAGAAGTTCCTCCGGCCCGGCTCCGTAGGTGCCCGGAGAGGATCCGAAGATGCGCGCAGGAACGCTGCTCTGCTGCCGTGCGGTTTCGGCGAGCGGGCTTTCGGACGAGTCTTCGTTGCGCTCGGCGACTGCCCGTGTCGCGGCGTCGATCAAGGCGATCTGCGTCGGGAACATGTCGCGGAACAGGCCCGAGATGCGCCATGTGACATCCACGCGAGTGCGACCGAGCATGGCCGGCGGCAGAACCTCTATGCCGGTGACGCGGCCGGTCGCTGCATCCCATTGGGGGCGGCAGCCCATCAGCGCCAGCCCTTGCGCGATCTCTTCGCCACCTGTGCGCAGCGAAGCAGAGCCCCAGAGGTCGATGACCAGCGAACGCGGCCAGTCGCCATGGTCCTGCATGTACTGGCGCAGCACTTCCGCCGCCGCCGCCTCGCCGATATCGAAGGCGGTCGGCGTCGGCATGGTGCGGGGATCGGCGGTGAACAGGTTGCGGCCAGTCGGCAGCACGTCCTTGCGGCCGCGCGCCGGCGCGCCTGCCGGCCCGGCCGCGACGTGGCGGCCATCGAGGGCGGCGATCAATGCTGTGCGCTCGGCCATGGCGCTGGCCTGACGGATTGGGTCGTCATCGATTTCGGCCCGGCCGTAGATGTGTAGCCCGTCCTTGATGGCAAAATCCTTGAGGTCGCACAGCCACGCGTCGATGCGGCGCAGCGCTTCGTCGGACTGGTCTGTGGCGGCGACGCCGGCCTCCGAGGCCAGCCCGGTCCTTCCGGCCGTCTCGACGATCAGTTGCGCTAAACGGTCGCGTCTGCGGCGGTCCAAACCATCCGCCTGCGCATATTCGTCGACCAGCCGCTCCAGCTTCTGCTTGTCCTCATCCAGTTCGGCGGACACAAGCGGCGGCGGCAGGTGGCCGAGCGTGACGGCTGAGATACGGCGCTTCGCCTGTGCGGCCTCGCCGGGGTTGGAGACGATGAAGGGATAGACGACGGGCAGGGGGCCGGTAACAATCTCGGGAAAGCAGTTCTTGCCAAGCGCGACTGCCTTGCCGGGCAGCCATTCGAGTGTGCCGTGCGCGCCGACATGCACAAGCGCATCGACGCCGAGCTTCTTTTGCAACCACAGGCCGAAGGCAATCAGTTCGTGGCGCGGCGGCAATGTCGGGTCGTGATAGTCGGCGCGGCGGTCCTGCGATTTTCCCCGATCCGGCGCGAGCGCGACGGTGATGGTGCCGAAGGTCGCGGCGCGGACGGGGAAGTGCTCTTTCCCCTCCCCCTTGCGGGGAGGGTCGGCGCGCAGCGCCCGGGTGGGGGTCGCAGACGTCGCGCTCCATTCGGCGCTACCCCCACCCCTGCCGGCTTCGCCGTCAGACCCTCCCCGCAAGGGGGAGGGTGGGGCGCCCCACGCGCCTTCCAATGATTGCTTCGCTTCTTCAGGCAGATTTGCCGACAGCATGACGTAGTCCTGAAGGCTCAACCCCGCGCCGCCAGACTCGACCGCATTGAGCAGTTCCCGCGCCGTTTCCGGAATCCTGTCAACGGCATAGCCGGCGTCCTTCAGGTCGTGCAGCATGGCCAGCACGGAGTTTGGCACGTCGAGGCCGACCGCATAGCCCGTGCGCCCCGCCGCGCCGGGGTAGTCCGGCATGATGATCGCGAGGCGGCGCTTATCGCGGGGCGTCGCCTGCAGGCGCACCATGGCCTCGATGCGCGCCGCGACCTGGTCGACGCGGTCCGGTTCGGGCCGGTTGGCGAAAACGCGGAAGCCGAGTTCGGGATCGAGGCCGCCGTCATCCTTGAAGGAGATTGCGCCGGCGAGAATGCGGCCGTCCAGTTCGGGCATGACGACATGCATGGCGAGGTCGGCTGGCCCGAGCCCACGCGGACTGTTCTCCCAAGCTTCCCGTCGGGTTGTCGCTACGATCACCTGCATGACTGGAACGCCGGCACGGTCGAACAGCGTTTCGACCCCGGGTTCCGCGCCCGTCGCGAAGGCCGTGGCGGTCACAACCAGAGCAGGATCAAGGTCGCGCAAGGCCTGTTCTACAAAGGCTGCCGATTCCCGGTCTTTCAGGCTAGCGACGAAGATCGGAACCGGCTGCAGTCCCTTGTGCCGCAGGGCTTCAGCCAGAGCTTCGATCGGTGCGACGTCAGAGGCGAGCAGCATCGAGCGGTAGAAGAGGATGGGGATGGTCGGTGAGGCGGCGGTTTGGCGCTCTACGGCGCCCCCCTCTGTCCTGCCGGACATCTCCCCCACTTGGGGGGAGATTGCTCGCTCCGCCGTCCCATCCTCTTCTAAAACGTCGAAAGTTGACGACTCTGCCGAAGCTGCCGATCTCCCCCCTTGTGGGGGAGATGTCCGGCAGGACAGAGGGGGGCAAGCCGCGATACCTTTGGTGAGGTGGTCGTAGTATCCGGCCTTCGGCACCTCGACCGCTTCCGTGGCCTCCACCTCATGCCCCGCAAGCACAGCCAGCCGGCGAACCAGCGCCGTCATGTTGTGTGGGCCGCCCGCGCGAAAATACGCGAGCAGCGCGTCGAGTTCTTCGCGCGGCAGGGTCGAGCATTCCGCGAGCCGCAGATCCTCTTCGTGGGATTCGCCGGGCAGCAGCGCCAGCTTTACGCCGCGCGCCCGTGCCATCGCGGAGAGCTGGTCGCAGCCATAGCGCCACCACTCGTAGCCGCCCAGGATGCGTACCAGAACGACCTTGGCCTTGGCACCGACGCTGTCGATCCAGAGATCGACTGACATCGGGTGGCGCAGGTCGCGCAGGGCGGCCAGGCGCATCGAAGGCAGGGCGCCAGCCTCGGCTTTCCACGCCGCTGCCATCCCGGACAGATCGCTGTCGGTAAAAGAGAGCGCGACGATATCGGCCGGCGACTGACGCAGGTCGACCGGCTCGACAAGGTCGTCGAGCGAGGCGGACGATGTCGTCAGCAGGTGCACGGCAGCGCAGGCTCCTTCAGCCGACCAGTATCTTCTCGATCGCCGGGCGGTTCAAACCCTTGAGGCCGATGATCACCAGCCGCGAGCGGCGGTCGTCGTCGGCTGTCCAGGCGCGATCATAATAATGGTTCACGCGCGGGCCGACGCCCTGCAAGAGCAGGCGCATCGGCTTGCCGGCGACCTGCACGAAACCTTTCACGCGCAGCACGTTTTCCTTTTCGGCTGCGGCCGCCACGCGCGCCGCCAGCTCGTCAGGATTTGCGATGGCGGGGATTTCCACGACGAAGGAGTCGAAGTCGTCATGCTCGTGGTCCAGTTCGTCGTCGTGATGGGTCTTGCGGTTCTCGATGTCGTCCTCGACCGCCAGCCCCAGTCCGAGCAACAGCGAGGCGTCGACCTTGCCGTTCGCCGATGGCACGACCTTGACGCCCGGCCTTGCGTGGTCGAGGGCGGCATTGGCGCGGGCGACGCCGGCGGCGTCGATCAGGTCGTTCTTCGACAATATAATGAGGTCGGCGCAGGCGACCTGATCGTCGAAAACCTCTTCCACAGGGTCGTCATGGTCGAGCGAATCGTCTGCTGCGCGTTGTTCGGCCAGCGCGTCCATGTCGGTCGCGACCTGACCGTCGGCGAGCGCTGCGCCGTCCACCACCGCCACCACGCCATCCACGGTGACGCGGCCCTTTACTGTCGGCCATTGGAACGCCTGCACCAGCGGCTTCGGCAGCGCCAGCCCCGAGGTCTCGATGATGATGTGGTCGACCTTGGGCGAGCGCGCGAGAATCTGGTCGAGCGCCGGAACGAAATCATCGGCCACGGTGCAGCAGATGCAGCCGTTCGCCAGTTCGACGATGTTTTCTTCTGGGCAGCTCTCGATACCGCAGCTGCGTAGGATGTCGCCATCGACGCCGACGTCGCCGAATTCGTTGACGATCAGCGCCAACCGCTTGCCCTTGGCGTTTTCTAGCAGGTTGCGGATCAGGGTCGTTTTGCCGGCTCCGAGGAAGCCGGTGACGACGGTGCAGGGGACGCGGGAGAGGGAGGCGGTCATGCGATATCCTTTAGCGATGCCAATGGAGGGATGCGCGCGACGAGGCCGCGCTTGAGGGAATCGGGCCGGCCGCGCCAGGGGATCAGACCGTCGGTCGAGCCGGCGAAGAGTTTCGCGCCCGCGACCAGGTCGGGGCCGCTTTCGGTCGTCAGGTCGCCGAAGACATAGCTCCAGCAGCCGTCGCGGAGGATGGCGGCTGAGAGCCGGCGTTTGCAGTTGCCGAGGCAATCGACGGTCGCGACGCGGATCTCGCCTTCGGATGCCAGTTTCGTGCGGTCGGCGAGAATCGTGCCTGCGCGAGGGTGGCCGTCGGAGCCCGACTCGTCGCGGCAGGTCGCGCAGACGACCACCGTCACCGCCGAAAAATTGGCGGGCGCGGACGCTGCTGCCCCTGCGGGGGAAATGTCGTCGGCCTTCAAAGCACAGCTCCCTGTCCGGGACACCCGCCGGACGGTCGGTAATTTTTCCTGCGCAATTCCGGACGCAAAACCGCGAGGCACTTTTGCTGGAATTGCTCGTCTGACGGCAGGTCTCCTGGCTTGCGGGTCGCCGCCCTTGCCGCCTTCCCGGACTGGTCCAGTGGCTCTCGGCTTGGGCTCGTCGCTTACAGTTGCGGGGACAGCCGCGGAGTTGGACAAAAGCCCGCACCGCATTCCCTCTTAGCCCCTTCCGTTGCGGGAAGGAGACCGTCAGGCAGAGATTTAGGCTTTGAGGCGGTTTGAAGTCAACGCGCTGTTACGACCTGTCCGGTTCCGCCAGCGCCAGCTTTGCCAGCGTCGGACCCAGATCGCCGGCCGGAACGACCTCCATGCGCTCAAGCCCCAGCCAGGACTGCATGAGTTTGAATTCTTCGAGCAGTTCAGACGCCGTGTCAGTCGGTGCGCCGGGTTCGGCATAGGTCGCAAGCACGCGCAGGATGCCTGCCGGACGGTCGGCCTTCACGTCAGCGCGGGCAACGACGGTGTCGCCGAGCAGGAAGGGCAGGACGTAATAGCCGTACTGGCGCTTCTCGGCCGGCGTGTAGATCTCGATACGATAGCGGAAGCCAAACAGCCGCTCGGCGCGAGAGCGCTCGAACACGAGCGGATCGAAGGGCGCGAGCAGGGCGCGGGCATGGACCTTTCGCGGCATGCGGGCGCCGGTATGCAGGTAGGCCGGTTGCTTCCAGCCTTCGACCGTAACCGGCAGGATCTCGCCTTCCTCGACCAGTTCCTCCAGCCTGCCCTTCATGTCGCCCGGCGAGAGCCGGAAATAGTCGCGCAGATCGCCATAGGTGGCGATGCCAAGCGCACGTGCGGAGTGCCGGAGCAGTTCGCGATGGGCATCCTCGGGTCTTGGGGCAGGGGCGTTGAAGATACCGCCGGGGATAACGCGTTCCGGCAGGTCATAGAGGCGCTCGAATCCGCGCCGCGACTGGGTCGTGATGCGCCCGGCCCAGAACAGCCATTCGAAGGCGTGCTTTTCGTCCGACCAGCCCCACCAGCCGCCCTTGCCCTTCGCGCCCTCGATATGGGAGGCGGCGATTGGACCACGGGAGGCCACCTCCGCGTAGATGGCCTCAATCAGGCTCTTGTTCCTGTCGGCCCAGCGGGCGAGGCCGCCATAAATCTCGGAGCTGTCATTGGCTGCGGCGCGCTCCATGCGCCAGCGCATCAGCGGCCATGTCTCCAGCGGCAGGAACGACGCTTCATGCGCCCAATATTCGAAAAGGCGCCGTTTTTTTCCTGACGCAGCGTCATCCAGAAGCGTCATGGCGTAGGGCCCGAGACGCGAGAAAAGCGGCATGTAATGCGCGCGTACAACAGCGCTCACCGAATCGATCTGAAGCAGTCCGAGGCGGCCGATGACACGATTCAGATGACGCCGATCGATGGGGCCAGACGGGCGCGGCTCCGCGAAACCCTGCGCCGCGAGCGCGATGCGTCGCGCCAATGGCAATGAGAGCTTTTCCTTCATGCTTCGGCGTGACGTTGCGGAACTGATATCGGAGACGGCATCGGAGGCTGCAAATTGATCGATTTTCGCGATGTTCTAGCAGGCTTTGCCGCCAAATGCTGTCAGGAGAATAAAGTGGAGTAAAATGGTAAGGAATTCATGGACATGCTAAACGTTGGAAGTGCCTTCTTTCGGTCAAGGTTTGTCTTGCTTCACCGGAACTGCTGCGCTAACCCTCCCGCGTTGCAGCATGAACCCCGAACGGTTCTGTGTACGCTCTGTCGCGCTTCCTCAATCGGGTCCCGTGCTGTAAACCAAACTGGATCGTATCCGCGGACCTGAGGCAATGAGCGAACTCCTGGGCTCCTACCTGCCCGTCGTGATCTTCATCGGCGTTGCGCTGATCGTAGGCATCGCGCTCGTCGTGGCGCCCTTTATCGTCGCCTACCGCAATCCCGACCCCGAGAAGCTTTCCGCCTATGAGTGCGGCTTCAATTCCTTCGACGACGCCCGCATGAAGTTCGACGTGCGCTTCTATCTTGTGTCGATCCTCTTCATCATCTTCGACCTCGAAGTGGCCTTTCTGTTTCCGTGGGCAGTTTCCTTCGGCGAGATCGGCATGTTCGGCTTCTGGTCGATGATGGTCTTCCTCGGCGTGCTCACCATCGGCTTCATCTATGAATGGAAGAAGGGAGCGCTGGAATGGGATTGAGCCCGACCATGACCCCGACCAACACGGGCGGCACACTCGTTGCCCCGAAGCCGAAAGGCATTCTCGACCCGGCGACGGGAAAGCCTGTCGGCCATGACGATCCGTTTTTCGGCGCCATCAACGAGGAGCTTTCCGACAAGGGCTTCCTCGTCACCTCGTCGGAAGCGCTGATCACCTGGGCGCGCACCGGTTCGCTCATGTACATGACGTTCGGCTTGGCCTGCTGCGCCGTCGAAATGATCCACTCGGCCATGCCGCGCTACGACTCCGAGCGTTTCGGCATCGCGCCGCGCGCTTCGCCGAGGCAGTCCGACGTGATGATCGTCGCCGGCACGCTGACCAACAAGATGGCGCCCGCGCTGCGCAAGGTCTACGACCAGATGCCGGAGCCGCGCTACGTCATCTCGATGGGCTCGTGTGCCAATGGCGGCGGCTATTACCACTATTCCTACGCCGTGGTGCGCGGTTGCGACCGCGTGGTTCCGGTCGATATCTATGTTCCCGGCTGTCCGCCCACGGCCGAAGCGCTGATGTACGGTCTTCTCCTGCTGCAGAAGAAGATCCGCCGCACCGGCACGATCGAGCGGTGATCCCATGAGCGAAGCGCTTCAGGGACTTTCCGAGTATCTTGCCGGCAAGCTGGCCAGCAAGATCGTCAATGCCGAACTGGCTTACGGCGAGTTGACGGTCACGGTGGCAGGCGACGACCTGCTGGACGCCATGAGGCTGCTGCGGGACGACGCGTCCTGCCAGTTCGTCTCGATCGTCGATGTCTCCGGCGCGGACTATCCGTCGCGCGTGCTGCGCTTCGATGTCGTCTACCATCTGCTGTCGCCAAAGAAGAACCTGCGCATCCGCGTCAAGGTCCAGACGGACGAGGATACGCCCATTCCGTCGGTCACCGGCATCTATCCGGGCGCGGACTGGTACGAGCGCGAGACCTACGACCTCTACGGCATCCTGTTTTCCGGCCATCCGGACCTGCGTCGCATCCTGACCGACTACGGTTTCGACGGCCATCCGCTGCGCAAGGACTTTCCGGTCACCGGCTTTGTGGAAGTCCGCTACGACGACGAGGTCAAGCGTGTCGTCTACGAGCCTGTCGAGCTGAAGCAGGAATTCCGCAATTTCGACTTCCTCTCACCCTGGGAAGGCACCGAATACGTGCTGCCGGGCGACGAGAAGGCGAAGCAGTGATGCGGCAGAGCTAACGATCATGAGCGAACTTTCCGTCCGCAACTTCAACATCAACTTCGGCCCGCAGCATCCGGCCGCGCACGGCGTGTTGCGCCTTGTGCTGGAACTGGACGGCGAGGTGGTCGATCGCGTCGATCCGCATATCGGCCTGCTGCATCGCGGCACCGAGAAGCTGATGGAGCAGAAGACCTATCTGCAGGCGGTGCCTTATCTCGATCGCCTCGACTATTGCGCTCCGATGAACCAGGAGCACGCGTTCGCGCTCGCGGTCGAGCGGCTGCTGGACATCGAATTGCCCAAGCGCGGCCAGTTGATCCGCGTGCTCGTCTCGGAACTCGGCCGCATCCTGTCGCATATCCTGAACGTCACGACGCAGGCCATGGACGTCGGCGCACTGACGCCGCCGCTCTGGGGCTTCGTCGACCGCGAGAAGCTGATGGTGTTCTACGAACGCATCAGCGGCTCGCGCATGCATGCGGCATACATCCGGCCGGGCGGCGTCCATCAGGATATCCCCGATCAGGTGCTCGAGGATATCGGGACCTGGACCGCGCAGTTCCTGAAGACGATGGACGACCTCGACAATCTCCTGAGCCCCAACCGCATCTTCAAGCAGCGCAACGTCGATATCGGCGTGATTTCGCTCGAGGACGCCTGGGCCTGGGGCTTTTCGGGCGTGATGGTGCGTGGCTCGGGCGCTGCGTGGGACCTGCGCAAATCGCAGCCCTACGAATGCTATCCGGAAATGGAATTCGACGTGCCGGTCGGCAAGAACGGCGACTGCTACGACCGTTATCTCATCCGCATGGAGGAGATGCGCCAGTCGGTGAAGATCATCCGCCAGTGCCTGGAACGGCTTCTCGGCAAGGATCGCGGCGGGCCTGTGTCGAACACCGACGGCAAGGTCGTGCCGCCGAAGCGGGGCGAAATGAAGCGCTCGATGGAAGCGCTCATCCATCACTTCAAGCTCTACACCGAAGGTTACCGCGTCCCGGCGGGCGAGGTTTACGCGGCCGTCGAGGCGCCCAAGGGCGAGTTCGGCGTCTATCTCGTCTCCGACGGCACCAACAAGCCATACCGCTGCAAGCTGCGCGCACCGGGCTTTGCACATCTTCAGGCCATGGATTTCCTCTGCCGTGGCCACATGCTGGCCGACGTGACCGCCGTGCTTGGCTCCCTCGACATCGTGTTTGGTGAGGTCGATCGCTAATGTCCGTCCGTCGCCTCGCAGATATTTCGGAGCAGCCCGCAACCTTCGCGTTCAACGCGGAGAACAGCACCTGGGCCCAAAAGACGATCGCCAAGTATCCGGAAGGCCGTGAGCAGTCGGCCGTCATCCCGCTGATGATGCGGGCGCAGGAGCAGGAAGGCTGGGTCACCAAAGCGGCGATCGAAAAGATCGCCGACATGCTGGAGATGCCCTACATCCGCGTGCTCGAGGTTGCGACCTTCTACACCCAGTTCCAGCTCAAGCCGGTCGGCACGCGCGCCCACATCCAGGTCTGCGGCACGACGCCGTGCATGCTGCGCGGCTCGGAAGACCTGATGAAGGTCTGTCGCAACAAGATCCATCACGACCAGTTCCATACCAACGAAGATGGAACGCTTTCGTGGGAAGAGGTCGAATGCCTCGGCGCGTGCGTGAACGCGCCGATGGTCGCGATCTTCAAGGACACCTACGAGGACCTGACGCCCGAGAGGCTGGAAGAGATCATCGATGCGTTCGAGCAGGGCAAGGGCGCCGACGTGCCTGTCGGCCCGCAGAACGGCCGTGTCTTCTCCGCCCCGCTGACCGGGCAGAAGACGTTGCTTGACGAGACCGCCGTCCTCAAGGTCATGCGTGACCGTTTGATCGCGGAGGAAAAGGCTGCTGCGGATGCCGCCGCTCCCGCGCCTGAGGCCGAGGTGGCTCCTTCCAATGCAGCGAAGCCGAAGACCGATGCGCCCGAGACAAGTCCGGCGCTGAAGACGCCATCGCCTGAGAAGGTCGCGCCCGAGACAGAAAAGGCCGCCAGCGTTGCTGCACCAGCCGTGAACGAGGCTGCCGCCAACACGGCCGCAGCGGCCGTCGACGGTCAGGCAAAGCAGCGCAAGTCGCGCGCGGCTGAAAAGCCGTCGCTTGAGGATCCGAGCCGCCCGGCCGGCATCGAAAAGCCGGCTGCGGTGGACGATCTCAAGATGATTTCCGGTGTCGGGCCAAAGATCGAGGGCATCCTCCATTCGCTCGGCATCTACACTTTCGCGCAGATCGCGGAGTGGAACGATTCCCATCGTGGTTGGGTCGACAGCTACCTGAACTTCAAGGGCCGCATCGACCGCGACGAGTGGATCAAGCAGGCAGAGGCGCTGCACAAGGGCGGCGTCGAGGAATATGTCCGCGTTTTCGGCAAGAAACCGGTCTGAGGGCTTAGAGAATGCTTCAGGACAAGGACCGCATCTTCACCAACATCTACGGCCAGTTCGACCGGTCGTTGAAGGGCGCGATGGCGCGCGGCCTCTGGGACAACACCAAGGGTCTGCTCGACAGGGGGCGCGACTGGATTGTCAACGAAATGAAGGCGTCCGGCCTGCGCGGGCGTGGCGGCGCTGGCTTCCCGACAGGCCTGAAATGGTCGTTCATGCCCAAGCAGAGCGATGGCCGTCCGTCCTATCTGGTCGTCAACGCCGACGAATCCGAGCCGGGCACCTGCAAGGACCGCGAGATTCTGCGCCATGACCCGCACACGCTAGTCGAGGGTTGCCTTGTCGCCGGCTTCGCCATGGGCGCGGTCGCGGCCTACATCTATGTGCGCGGCGAGTTCATCCGGGAGCGCGAGGCGCTGCAGCGGGCGGTCGACGAGGCCTATGACGCCGGGCTGATCGGCAAGAACAACAAGAACGGCTACGACTTCGACATCATCGTCCATCACGGCGCCGGCGCCTACATCTGCGGCGAGGAGACGGCGCTGCTGGAGAGCCTGGAAGGCAAGAAGGGCCAGCCGCGCCTGAAGCCGCCGTTCCCGGCCAATGTCGGCCTCTACGGCTGCCCGACAACCGTCAACAACGTCGAATCCATCGCGGTTGCGCCGACCATCCTGCGGCGCGGCGCTGCCTGGTTCTCGTCCTTCGGTCGTCCGAACAATGTCGGCACCAAGCTCTTCTGCGTCTCGGGACACGTGAACACCCCTTGCACCGTCGAAGAAGCGATGTCGATTTCGTTCCGCGACCTGATCGAGACGCATTGCGGCGGCATCCGCGGTGGCTGGGACAATCTGCTGGCCGTCATTCCCGGCGGTTCGTCGGTGCCGATGGTGCCGGCGGAACAGATCATCGACGCGCCGATGGATTTCGATGCGTTGCGCGACCTGAAATCCGGCCTCGGCACGGCTGCCGTCATCGTCATGGACAAGTCCACGGACGTGGTGAAGGCGATCGCGCGGCTTGCCTATTTCTACAAACACGAGAGCTGTGGCCAGTGCACGCCGTGCCGCGAGGGCACCGGCTGGATGTGGCGTGTCATGGAGCGTCTGGTGCGCGGCGAGGCGCAGAAGCGCGAGATCGACATGCTGCTCGATGTCACCAAGCAGATCGAAGGCCACACCATCTGCGCGCTGGGCGACGCGGCGGCATGGCCGATACAGGGCCTGATGCGGCATTACCGCGGCGAGGTGGAGCGCCGCATCGACGAGTTCTCGCGCAACGCGCACCGGGTCCAGCCGGTGCTGGTAGCGGCGGAGTAGGCGGACGCGACGATGGTCGAGGCGAAGCGCAAAGAGACGGTGACGGCGGGAATGGCGACCGTACTGCCAGTTGAGATGGCAAGCGCGGTCAATCTGTTCGCGCATCCGTTTGCCGGCGTGGCGGCTGCCTCGGCTGTCAGCATCGGCCTTGCCAGCCAGGCTTTCGGCTTCTGGATGGGTGCGATCTCGGGCATGGCGGAAGCATCGCAGCGCATGTTCGGTCCGCAGGACGGCAAAGCTGCCCCGGGAAGTTCCGTCGCGCCGAAGGCACGGTCCGCCGCGACCAAGGCCAGAACTGCCACCAAGGTGCTGATCGAGGAGACGCAGTCGGCCGCGCTGGAGATCGCCGGCGACGTTGTTGCCAAGGCGGAAGCGTCATCGGTCGCCAAGAATGCGGTCGAGTTGCAGCCGGAGGATTTCCGCCAGCCGAAGTCGATGTCCAAGCCAAAGAAGGTTGACGACCTCAAGGCGATATCGGGCGTCGGCCCCAAGCTCGAGAAAGTGTTGAACGAACTCGGCGTCTGGACCTATGCGCAGATCGCGGGCTGGACGACGGAAGAGACAGCGTGGGTGGACGACTACCTGTCGTTCACGGGCCGGATCGAGCGGGATGACTGGATAGGGCAGGCGGCAGCGCTTGCGGGCAGGAAGAAGCGCTGAACTACCGGACTTGGACCGGACAAGGAATTGCGGTTTCGGCCGCAGGGGTTTGAGGCAAGATGGCTAAGATCAAGGTCGACGGGAAAGAGATCGAGGTACCCGACCACTACACGCTGCTCCAGGCGGCGGAAGAGGCTGGCGCCGAGGTGCCGCGCTTCTGCTTCCACGAGCGGCTGTCGATCGCCGGCAACTGCCGCATGTGTCTCGTCGAAGTGAAGGGCGGCCCACCCAAGCCGCAGGCGTCCTGCGCGATGGGCGTGCGCGACCTGCGCCCCGGCCCGAACGGCGAGCCGCCGGAGATGTTCACCAACTCGCCGATGGTCAAGAAGGCCCGCGAGGGCGTGATGGAGTTCCTGCTCATCAACCATCCGCTCGACTGCCCGATCTGCGACCAGGGCGGCGAATGCGACCTGCAGGATCAGGCGATGGCCTTCGGCGTCGATTCCTCGCGCTACAAGGAAAACAAGCGCGCTGTCGAGGACAAGTATATCGGCCCGCTGGTCAAGACGGTGATGAACCGCTGCATCCATTGCACGCGCTGTGTCCGCTTCACCACGGAAGTCGCCGGCATCTCCGAGCTCGGCCTGATCGGTCGCGGCGAGGATGCCGAGATCACCACCTATCTCGAACAGGCGATGACCTCCGAATTGCAGGGCAACGTCATCGATCTCTGCCCGGTCGGCGCGCTGACCTCGAAGCCCTTCGCCTTCACGGCGCGTCCGTGGGAGCTGACCAAGACTGAATCCATCGACGTCATGGATGCGGTCGGCTCGGCGATCCGTGTGGATTCGCGTGGTCGCGAGGTGATGCGCATCATGCCGCGCGTCAACGACCAGGTGAACGAGGAGTGGATTTCCGACAAGAGCCGCTTCATCTGGGACGGCCTGCGTTCGCAGCGGCTCGACCGCCCCTACATCCGCAAGGATGGCCGGCTGGTTGCCGCAAGCTGGCCGGAGGCCTTCGAGGCCATCAAGCATGCCGTCGGCAAGGCTGCGCCAGACCGCATCGGCGCGATCGCGGGCGACCTCGCGGCCATTGAGGAGATGTATGCGCTGAAGCGGCTCATGCAGAGCCTTGGCGCTGCCAGCATCGATTGCCGTCAGGATGGCGCTGCGCTCGATCCAGCGATGGGTCGCGCCAGCTACATCTTCAACACGACCATCGAGGGCATCGAGCAGGCGGACGCCGTGCTCATCATCGGCTCCAATCCGCGCTTTGAGGCCTCCGTGCTGAACGCGCGCATCCGCAAGCGCTGGCGGCTGGGCAAGCTGCCGGTCGGCGTGATCGGCGACGTCGGCGACATCAGGTACGACTACGAGCACCTCGGCGCGGGTCCTGACTCGCTGAAGGCTCTCGCCGACGGCGAGGGCAGCTTCTTCGAGACGCTGAAGGCTGCTTCCCATCCTCTGATCATCGTCGGGCAGGGGGCGCTTGCCCGTTCGGACGGCGCGACGGTGCTTGCGCAGTCGGTGAAGCTTGCGCAGGCGGTCAATGCGGTGCGCGACGACTGGAACGGCTTCAACGTCCTGCACACGGCGGCGGCTCGCGTCGGCGGCCTCGACATCGGCTTCGTGCCCGGCCTGAGCGGCAAGGGCGTGTCCGGCATGCTCGGCGGCGGGACAGACGTGCTCTTCCTGCTCGGCGCCGATGAACTCGACACGAGCGCGATGGGCGACACCTTCGTCGTCTACATCGGCACCCATGGCGATGCCGGCGCGCACCGCGCCAACGTCATTCTGCCGGGTGCGACCTACACCGAGAAGTCAGGCATCTACGTCAACACCGAGGGCCGTGTTCAGATGACCAGCCGCGCCGGCTTCGCGCCGGGGCAGGCCAAGGAAGACTGGGCGATCCTGCGGGCGCTCTCCGACGTGCTTGGCAAGAAGCTTCCGTTCGATTCCCTGCCGGCGCTGCGCAAGCAGCTTTTCGCTGAATTCCCGCATCTGGCCCATGTCGACGAGATCGCCGCGGGCGACGTTGTCGATCTCAACCGTGTCGCGCTTCTGGGCGGAAAGCTCGACAAGGCGGCATTCACCTCGCCGGTAGCGGACTTCTACCTCACCAACCCGATCGCGCGCGCCTCGGCCGTCATGGCCGAATGCTCTGCGCTCGCGAAGAACGGCTTCAGGCAGGCGGCGGAATAGACGGATGGAAGACTTCTTCTTCACTTATGTCTGGCCGGTTCTGATCATCCTGATCCAGTCCGTCGTGCTGATCGTCATCCTGCTGGTTGGCGTCGCTTACCTGCTTTACGCCGACCGCAAGATCTGGGCGGCCGTCCAGCTGCGTCGCGGTCCGAACGTCGTCGGCCCATGGGGAACGCTACAGGCCTTCGCCGATCTGCTGAAGTTCGTCTTCAAGGAACCGGTCATTCCCTCAGGCGCCAACAAGGGCGTTTTCCTGCTCGCGCCGGTCGTTTCGGCCGTGCTCGCCATCTCCGCCTGGGCCGTCATCCCGGTCAACGAAGGCTGGGCCATCGCCTCGATCAATGTCGGCATCCTCTACGTCTTCGCCATCTCCTCGCTCGAGGTCTACGGCGTGATCATGGGCGGATGGGCGTCGAACTCGAAATACCCGTTCCTCGGCGCGCTGCGCTCCGCCGCGCAGATGGTTTCCTACGAGGTCTCCATCGGCTTCGTCATCGTCACCGTCCTGTTGCTGGTCGGTTCGCTGAACCTCACCGACATCGTGCTGGCGCAGCGCGACGGCCTCGGCACCATGCTCGGCCTGCCCAACTCGTTCCTCGACTGGCACTGGCTGGCGCTGTTCCCGATGTTCATCATCTTCTTCATCTCGGCGCTGGCCGAGACGAACCGCCCGCCCTTCGACCTCGTGGAAGCCGAATCGGAACTCGTCGCCGGCCACATGGTCGAGTATTCCTCGACGCCGTTCCTGCTGTTCTTCCTCGGCGAGTACGTCGCCATCGTCCTGATGTGCGCGTTGACCACCATCCTCTTCCTCGGAGGCTGGCTGCCACCGTTCGATTTCGCGCCCTTCACGTGGGTGCCGGGCGTCATCTGGTTCGTGCTCAAGCTCTGCTTCGTCTTCTTCATGTTCGCCATGGTGAAGGCTTTCGTCCCGCGCTACCGCTACGACCAGCTCATGCGTCTCGGCTGGAAGGTATTCCTGCCGATCTCTTTGTTCATGGTCGTCGCCACCGCCGCCTTCCTCAAGATCACGGGTCTGGGCTGATGTCGGGCATGCAGACCGGAGCCTTGATCGGCCTGGCAATGGGCCTCGTGGGTTTCTTCGCGATGCGCGCACTGGCGCGCCGCGTCGAACTGCCCGAGACCAAGCAGGTCCTCAACCTTGCGGCGATCGTCGATCTCGCACTTTTCCCAGTCCTCGGCGCTTTCGTCGGCGGACTAGCCACGGGAGATTAAGTTCATGTCAGCGCTAGCACAGGCCGCCAAGTCGCTGCTTCTGAAGGATTTCGTCGGAGCCTTCTTCCTCTCGATGCGCCAGTTCGTGGCGCCGAAGGAGACGGTGAACTATCCTCACGAGAAGGGTCCGCTGTCGCCGCGCTTCCGGGGCGAGCATGCGCTGCGCCGCTATCCGAACGGCGAAGAACGCTGCATCGCCTGCAAGCTGTGCGAGGCGATCTGCCCGGCGCAGGCGATCACCATCGAGGCAGGCCCCCGCCGCAACGACGGCACGCGTCGCACGGTGCGTTACGACATCGACATGGTGAAGTGCATCTATTGCGGCTTCTGCCAGGAAGCCTGCCCGGTCGACGCGATCGTCGAGGGGCCGAATTTCGAGTTCGCGACCGAGACGCGCGAGGAACTTTATTACGACAAGGACAAGCTGCTCGCCAACGGCGACCGGTGGGAGAGGGAAATCGCCCGCAACATGGCGCTCGACGCGCCTTATCGTTGAGGGACCAGCAGGCCTCTCCCCGGTGACGGAGAGAGGGAAAGAGACAGAGATAGACGCGCCTGTCAGGCTCGTCTAAGGCACAGGCGGTTTTGCTCCCCAGCTCCATGCGGAGGCGGGCGCGAAGCCGGGACGTAAACCGGGGACTACCCATGCTCAACGGAATTGAAGCGGTATTTTTCTACCTCTTCGCCTTTGTCGCGGTCGGATCGGCCTTCATGGTCATTTCCGCACGCAATCCCGTGCATTCGGTGCTGTTCCTGATCCTCACCTTCGTCAACGCGGCCGGCCTCTTCCTGCTGACCGGGGCCGAGTTCCTGGCGATGATCCTGCTCGTCGTCTATGTCGGCGCGGTTGCGGTGCTGTTCCTGTTCGTCGTCATGATGCTCGACGTGGACTTCGCGGAACTGAAGAGCGGCGCGCTGCAGTATGCGCCGATCGGCGCGCTGATCGGGCTTATCCTCGCGGCAGAACTGATCATCGTTGTCGGTGGATTCGCGGTTGCGCCGCAGCTTGCCGGCACCGGCGCGCAGCCGACGCCGCCTATCGAGACGCGTCAAAACACGGCAGCCCTCGGCGACATCCTCTATACGGACTACGTCTACTACTTCCAGATCGCCGGGCTGGTGCTGCTGGTCGCGATGATCGGCGCAATCGTGCTGACCTTGCGCCACAAGGCCGGCGTCAAGCGCCAGTCGATCGCGGCGCAGGTCGCGCGCGGCAAGGACGCGATCGAAATCAAGAAAGTCGAGACGGGGAAGGGCCTCTGAGATGACCGTCGATATCGGACATTTCCTCACCGTTTCGGCGATCCTGTTCACGCTTGGCGTGTTCGGCATCTTCCTGAACCGCAAGAACGTCATCGTCATTCTGATGTCGGTCGAACTGATCCTGCTCGCGGTGAACCTGAATTTCGTGGCCTTCTCGGCCGCTCTGAACGATCTGGTCGGACAGGTCTTTGCCCTGTTCGTGCTGACCGTCGCCGCCGCCGAGGCTGCGATCGGACTCGCCATCCTCGTCGTCTTCTTCCGCAACCGCGGTTCGATCGCGGTCGAAGACGTCAACATGATGAAGGGCTGACGGACGCTCGCCATGTATTACGCAATCGTCTTTCTCCCACTGCTCGGCTTCCTGATCGTCGGCCTGCTTGGCAATTCGATCGGGGCAAAAGCGTCCGAGTACATAACGTCCGGCTTCATGGTGATCGTGGCCGTCCTGTCATGGGTCGCCTTCTTCACGGTCGCCCTTGGCGACGGCGAGGCCTTTACCGTGCCGCTGCTGCGCTTCATCGATTCCGGATCGCTTCAGGCAGACTGGGCGCTGCGCATCGACACGCTGACCGCGGTCATGTTGGTGGTCGTCAACACCGTGTCCTGCCTGGTGCACATCTATTCGATCGGCTACATGCACCACGATCCGCATCGGCCGCGCTTCTTCGCCTATCTGTCGCTCTTCACCTTCGCCATGCTGATGCTGGTGACGTCGGACAATCTGGTGCAGATGTTCTTCGGCTGGGAGGGCGTCGGCCTCGCCTCCTACCTGCTGATCGGCTTCTGGTACCAGAAGCCCTCTGCCAATGCTGCGGCCATAAAGGCTTTCGTCGTCAACCGCGTGGGCGATTTTGGCTTCCTTCTCGGCCTGTTCGGCGTCTTCGTCGTGTTCGGCTCCGTGAGCTTCGACACGATCTTCGCTAACGCTGCCTCCTATCTGCCGGCCGGAGCTGAAGGTGGCGCATCCGCCGCTGCAGCGAGCAGCGACGCCGTGTTCAACTTTCTCGGCTACCAGCTCGACAAGGCTTCGGCGCTGACGGTCGTTTGCCTGCTGCTGTTCATGGGCGCGATGGGCAAGTCCGCGCAGGTGCCTCTACACACCTGGCTCCCGGACGCCATGGAAGGACCGACCCCGGTGTCGGCGCTCATCCATGCTGCAACCATGGTGACTGCGGGCGTGTTCATGCTGGCGCGCCTGTCGCCGATCTTCGAGCTGTCGCAGACTGCGCTCATCGTCGTGACCTGCGTGGGCGCCTTCACGGCCTTCTTCGCCGCGACGGTCGGCCTCGTGCAGAATGACATCAAGCGCGTTATCGCCTATTCGACCTGCTCGCAGCTCGGCTACATGTTCGTCGCGCTCGGCCTCGGCTTCTATTCCGCTGCGATCTTCCACCTCTTCACGCACGCCTTCTTCAAGGCGCTGCTGTTCCTGGGGTCGGGCTCGGTCATCCACGCGGCGTCCGACGAGCAGGACATGCGCCGGATGGGCGGGCTGCGGAAATATATCCCGAAGACCTATTGGATGATGATCATCGGCACGCTGGCGCTGACCGGCGTCGGCATCCCCATGACCGTCATCGGTACGGCCGGTTTCTTCTCGAAGGACGTGATCATCGAAGGCGCGTTCGCCGCGACCAGCCCCGTCGCGCTGTTCGCATTCTGGGCACTGGTCATCGCGGCCATGTTCACCAGCTTCTATTCCTGGCGCCTGATCTTCATGACATTCCACGGCGAGCCGCGCGCCAGCCATGAGGTTATGCACCATGTGCATGAATCTCCGTTGGTCATGCTGGTGCCGCTGTTCATCCTGGCCTTCGGTGCGCTTTTCGCCGGTGTCGCCTTCGAAGGCTACTTCGTCGGCGAGGAGTACGCGGAATTCTGGAAGGGGGCGCTCTTCACACTCGCCAACAACGAAATTGTTGAGACGTTCTCGAAGGTGCCGAAATGGGTGAAGTTCTCGCCGTTCGTCGCGATGGTGGTTGGCTTCCTGTTTGCCTACCTGTTCTACATCCGCTCACCGGAGATGCCGAAGGCGCTGGCCCGGCGCCATCGCGGACTGTACGCCTTCCTGCTCAACAAGTGGTATTTCGACGAGCTCTATGACTTCCTGTTCGTGCGCCCGGCCAAGTGGCTCGGCACCTTCCTCTGGAAGAAGGGCGATGGCTGGCTGATCGACGGTTTCGGGCCTGACGGCGTGTCGGCGCGCGTCATCGACGTGACCAACCGTGTCGTCAAGCTGCAGACCGGTTACCTCTATCACTACGCATTCGCCATGCTGATCGGCGTCGCCGCCCTGGTCACCTGGATGATGTTCGGGAGCCATTGATGACCGACTGGCCAATCCTCTCCACGGTCACGTTCCTGCCGCTCGTCGGCGCGCTGCTCATCCTGTTGATCCGGGATGAGGGCGAGGCCGCGCGTCGCAACATCCGCGTGATCGCGCTGTGGACGACGATCATCACCTTCCTCGTCTCGCTCTTGATCTGGATCGATTTCGACAATTCCGTGCCGGGCTTCCAGATGGTGGAGAAGGTCGGCTGGCTGGACTCCGGCATTTCCTACCATATGGGCGTTGACGGCATCTCGATGCTGTTCGTCATCCTGACGACCTTCCTGATGCCGTTCGCCATCCTCGCGAGCTGGGAAGCGATCGACAAGCGCGTCAAGGCGTACATGATCGCCTTCCTGCTGCTCGAGACGCTGATGATCGGCGTGTTCTGCGCGCTCGACATCGTGCTGTTCTACGTCTTCTTCGAAGGCGGCCTGATCCCGATGTTCATCATCATCGGCGTGTGGGGCGGCAAGCGGCGCGTCTATGCGTCGTTCAAGTTCTTCCTCTATACCTTGGCCGGCTCGGTCCTGATGTTGCTGGCCATCATGGCGATGATCTACCAGTCCGGGACGTCCGACATCCCGACGCTTTTGACACAAAGCTTCCCGGCCGGCATGCAAACCTGGCTGTGGCTGGCCTTCTTCGCCTCCTTCGCGGTGAAGATGCCCATGTGGCCGGTGCATACATGGCTTCCCGACGCGCACGTCGAGGCGCCCACGGCGGGTTCCGTCATCCTTGCCGGCATCCTGCTGAAGATGGGCGGCTACGGCTTCCTGCGTTTCTCGCTGCCGATGTTCCCGCTTGCCTCGGCGGACTTCGCTCCGCTTGTCTATACGCTGTCTGTCATCGCCATCATCTACACCTCCCTCGTGGCGCTGATGCAGGAGGACATGAAGAAGCTGATCGCCTACTCGTCCGTGGCTCACATGGGCTATGTGACGATGGGCATCTTCGCCATGAACCAGATCGGTATCCAGGGCGCCATCTTCCAGATGCTGTCGCACGGCCTCGTCTCCGGAGCGCTCTTCCTTTGCGTGGGCGTCATCTATGACCGCATGCATACCCGCGAGATCGCGGCCTATGGCGGCCTCGTCAACAACATGCCGAAATACGCCGTCGCTTTCCTCATCTTCACCATGGCGAACGTCGGCTTGCCCGGCACGAGCGGTTTCGTCGGCGAATTCATGACGCTGCTCGGCATCTTCCAGGTCAACACCTGGGTAGCGCTCTTCGCCGCGTCGGGCGTCATCCTTTCGGCGGCCTACGCGCTTTGGCTTTACCGCAAGGTGATCTTCGGCGCGTTGACAAAGGAAGGCCTGAAAGGCCTGCTCGACCTGTCGCTGCGTGAAAAGATGATCCTCTATCCGCTGATCATTCTGGTGATCTTCTTCGGCGTCTATCCGGCGCCGGTCCTCGACGCGACCGCCAGCTCCGTGCAAGCGCTCGTCAACACGATCTCCATTTCGCTTGATACCGCGCGCGTCGCGGCGTCGTACTGAGAGGCGGGACCATGACGCCTGAACTGACCTTGAGCCTCTCGCTGCTGACGCCCGAACTGATCCTGGCGATCGGCTCCATGGTGCTGCTCATGATCGGCGCCTATTCGGGCGAGCGCTCCTATGGCGTCGTCAATGCGCTGGCCACGCTGCTGATCATCGTGTCCGGCGGCTGGCTGCTATTCCAAACCGGCGATGGGCAGGCTTTCGGCGGGGCCTTCGTCTCCGATTCCTTCGCACGCTTCATGAAGGTGCTGACGCTGATCGGTTCGGCCGTCACGCTCATCATGTCGACGGGCTTCGCGCGCGAGCAGAATTTCGACAAGTTCGAGTATCCGGTGCTTGTGCTGCTCGCGACGGTCGGCATGATGCTGATGATCTCGGCCAACAGCATGATCGCGCTCTATCTTGGCCTGGAGCTGCAGTCGCTGGCGCTCTACGTCGTCGCCGCGATCAACCGCGACAACATTCGCTCCACCGAGGCTGGCCTCAAGTATTTCGTGCTGGGAGCGCTGTCGTCGGGCATGCTGCTCTACGGCATCAGCCTCGTCTATGGCTACACGGGCAATACGGGCTTCGAGCAGATCGCGGCGGCGTTGTCGGACGGTGAGCGCCAGTTGGGCGTCGTGTTCGGCCTTGTCTTCGTTCTGGCCGGCCTCTGCTTCAAGATTTCCGCCGTTCCGTTCCACATGTGGACGCCTGACGTCTACGAAGGTGCGCCGACGCCGGTGACCGCCTTCTTCGCGTCCGCTCCCAAGATGGCCGCCATGGCGCTGGTCGTGCGCGTGGTGATGGGCGCGTTCGAGCCGATCGCCAGCGACTGGCAGCAGATCGTCTCCTTCATCGCCATCGCCTCCATGGCGCTCGGATCCTTCGCGGCCATCGGCCAGAAGAACTTCAAGCGGCTGATGGCCTATTCCTCGATCGGCCACATGGGCTTTGCACTGGTCGGCCTCGCCGCCAACAGCGAGGCGGGCGTTCGTGGCGTCGCCATCTACATGCTGATCTATCTGGCGATGACGCTCGGCACCTTCGCCTTCATCCTCTCGATGCGTCGCAAGGAAGGCAATGTCGAGCAGATCAGCGATCTTGCAGGGCTCTCGACCACAAACCCGATCATGGCGACCATCCTGACCATCCTGATGTTCTCGCTGGCCGGCATCCCGCCGCTCGCGGGCTTTTGGGCCAAGTGGTACGTCTTCCTAGCCGCCATCAACGCCGGGCTTTACCCGCTCGCGGTGATCGGCGTGCTGACGTCGGTCGTGGGCGCGTATTACTATCTGCGCATCATCAAGATCATGTGGTTCGATGAATCGGTCGGCGGCTTCCTGCCGATGGTCGGATCGCTGCGTGTGGTGCTCGGTATCTCCGGGGCTTTCGTGCTTCTTTACATGCTTGTCGGCGCGCCGGTCGAAAGCTTTGCCGAGGCGGCAGCCAGGAGCTTCTTCTAACCGTGGGATTTTCCCTCGCTCCGACGGCGATTGCGGCAGGCTACCGGATCGAGGCCCATGACAGCGTCGGATCGACCAACGCGCTGGCGCTCGAGCGCGGGGCCGCGGGGGATCCGGGCAGACTCTGGATCGTCTCCAAGAAGCAGGAGAGCGGACGCGGCCGTCGCGGCCGCGCCTGGGCGACGCCCGAAGGCAATCTCGCCGCAACCCTTCTCCTCACCGAAGCCTTCGACCTCAAGCTCGCCGCGACGCTCGGTTTCGTCGCCGGGCTGGCGCTTGCGGATGCGCTCGACGCCGTGGTTCCGGACCTGCACTTTGCGGTGGCCGTTGATGGCGGCACCGCAGGCGGTAACGGGGGGCGGCTTGGAGACCGCTTCGAACTGAAGTGGCCCAACGACGTGCTTGCCAGCGGATCGAAGCTCGCCGGCATCCTGCTTGAATCCACGCTGCTTCCGGGCAACCGTGCCGCGCTGGCCGTCGGCATAGGCGTGAACGTCGTCGCCTATCCGGAAGGCGTGCCGTATCCTGCGACGTCATTGAAGGCACTGGGCTTCGCCGGAGATGCCGAGACGCTCTTTCTTGCCTTGTCCGACGCATGGGCGCAGAACATTGCGGTCTGGCGCGAGGGCGCCGGGCTGTCCGAGGTTCGCCGGCGCTGGTTGTCGCGTGCGGCGGGCTTGGGCTCGGAAGTCGCGGTGCGCGTCGATGGCAATGTCATTCGCGGGATTTTCGAGACCATCGATGAAGACTGCCGGTTCGTCATCCGCTCCGGCGGCGACAAGGTTGTGATTGCCGCAGGCGACGTGCATTTCGGCGCGATCGCCTCGGCCGGCGCCGCATAAGGCGAGGGGACAGCATGGTTAGGTATTCCGGGCCTGAGTTCGTCTTTGTTCCGCTGGGCGGCGTCGGCGAGATCGGCATGAACTTCGCCCTCTATGGCTTCGGCCCGGCCGACGCGCGCGAATGGATCATCGTCGACGTAGGCGTGACCTTCCCCGATCCCACTCTGCCCGGCGTCGATCTCGTGTTGCCGGACATCCGCTTCATCGAAGGACAACTCGACCGGCTGCGCGGCATCATCATCACCCACGCCCACGAGGACCATTACGGCGCGCTGCATGAGTTGTGGCCGCGCCTGAAGGCCCCGCTGTGGATGACGCCTTTCGCCGCCGGCCTGCTGGAGGCCAAACGCCAGGGCGAAGGCAACGCGCCGAAGATTCCCGTCACGATCTACAAGGCGGGAGAGACGTTCGAGGTCGGCCCGTTCAAGATCGAGGCCATACCGGTTACCCACTCCATTCCCGAGCCGCTGTCGCTCGCCATAACCTGTCCGCTCGGCACTGTGGTCCACACAGGCGACTGGAAGCTCGATCCCGACCCGGAGATCGGCCCGATGACCGACGAGGCGCGTTTCCGGGCGCTGGGCGACGCGGGCGTGCTGGCGCTGGTCTGCGATTCCACCAACGCGCTGCGCGAGGGTGAGTCTCCGTCGGAAAAGGAGGTCGGCCAAGGCCTTCGCGCTGTCATCGAGGCGGCTCCGGGCCGCGTTGCCGTCACCACCTTCTCCTCCAACGTGGGGCGCGTGCGTTCCATCGCGGAAGCAGCCCGGGACGCGGGCCGTCAGGTGCTCGTGCTCGGCCGCTCGCTGAAGCGCATGATCGGCGTCGCCGCCGAACTCGGCTACATGGAAGGCATCCCGCCCTTCATCGCCGAGGAGGACTACGGCTTCATCCCGCGCGAGAACATCGTCATCATCTGCACCGGCAGCCAGGGCGAGGCGCGGGCTGCGCTAGCTAAGCTTGCACGCGACGAGATGAAGACCGTCTCGCTCACTGCCGGAGACACGGTCGTCTATTCGTCGCGAACCATCCCGGGCAACGAGAAGGCGATCCTGGAAATCCAGAACCTGCTGATCGACCAGGGCATCAAGATCATCCAGGACGGCGACGCGCTGGTGCATGTGTCTGGTCACCCGCGTCGCAATGAACTGCGCAAGATGTACGCCTGGACGAGGCCACGCATCGGCATTCCAGTTCACGGCGAGGCTGCCCATCTGGTCGCGCAGGGATCACTCATGGCGCAGTCCGGTATCCCCGAGGTTGCGCAGGTGCGTGACGGCGACATGATCCGCCTTGCCCCAGGCGCCGCCGAGATCATCGACAAGGTGCCGTTCGGCCGGCTCTACAAGGACGGCCGTCTCGTTGGCGACGACGAGCAGATGGGCATCAAGGAGCGCCGCAAGCTGTCGTTTGCGGGCCACGTCGCCGTCAACGTCGTCCTCGACGAACGCTACGAGATGGCAGGCGATCCCGATATCGTGGCCGTTGGCGTCGCCAAGGTCGACGGCCGGGGCGAGGACATGGAGGACCTGATGCTCGACGCGGCCGTCGGCGCGGTCGACAGCATTCCGCGCCAGCGCCGCAAGGACCTCGATCTTGTTCAGGAGGCAGTCCGGCGTGCTGTCCGTGGTGCGGCAAACGAGACATGGGGCAAGAAGCCTCTGGTGACGGTCTTCGTCACGCGGTAGAAGGCGGCATGCTCGGCCGCCTCAATCATGTCGCCATCGTTGTTCCCGATCTCGCAGGGGCAGCCGCCATCTATCGCGATACGCTCGGCGCGACGGTCAGCGACCGCCAGGCGTTGCCGGAGCACGGCGTGACGGTCGTTTTCGTCGATACCGGCAACAGCAAGGTCGAGCTTCTCGAGCCGCTGGGCGAGGGATCGCCGGTCGCATCTTTCCTCGAGAAAAATCCGTCCGGCGGCATGCACCACCTGTGCTACGAGGTGGACGATATCATCGCCGCCCGCGACCATCTGAAGGCGTCTGGCGCGCGCGTGCTTGGCGACGGTACGCCGAAGATCGGCGCGCATGGCAAGCCCGTGCTTTTCCTGCATCCGAAGGATTTCGCCGGCACGCTGGTGGAGCTTGAGCAGGCATGACCTGGGTATCCGTCATCGCGATCTACTTCGTGCTCTGGTGGCTGGTGCTGTTCACGATGCTGCCCTTCGGATTGAAGACGCAGGACGAGGACGGCGAAGTGACGCTCGGCACTGTCGCCAGCGCCCCGAAAGGCCCGCATATGCTGCGCGCCGCTATCCGCACGACGATCGTTTCGGCGCTTATCGTCGCTGGCTTTTACGGCGTCACGCGTGGGTTGGGGCTTGGCATCGACGACATTCCGCGCATCGTGCCGGACTTCAAAAGTGACGCTGGGTCACAGGGCTGAGGCCCCTAACCGGCTTGTTTCAACTGCACAAAAAAAAAGCAAGGCACGAGGCCTTGCAATTTAAACGCGTCCGATCTGTTTCCGGTGTCCGGCGGCAGCGAAACCGCGCCTAGATCGCATCCTCCCAAGACTTTGACCGCGTAGGGAAGACAGATTTTGCTCTGCCCTCTCGGTTATGCAGGGACACTAGACTAAGGCCGGACAAATTGTCACGCACAATTTTACGTTTGCGACGTTACAAATGTGCTGCAATGCACAATTCCTTTGCAGGGGATGCCTTTCAAACGGACAACGCCAAACAGGCACCCTGAGACGCTGCCGCGTCGGGTTTCCATTCCGTCTTGAAATCGCTATGAAGCGCTTGCATGCGTTTCGCATGGAATGCCGATTCCGGCTCCATCTTCATCGCCTTTTTAACGGACCCACAATGCGGCTTTCGCGCTATTTCCTGCCCATACTCAAAGAGAACCCGCGCGAAGCCGAGATCGTCTCTCATCGCCTGATGCTCAGGGCCGGCATGATCCGCCAGCAGGGGCAGGGCTCGTTCAGCATGCTGCCGCTCGGCAAGCGCGTGCTCGACAAGGTCTGCCAGATCATCCGCGAAGAGCAAAACCGCGCCGGAGCGCTGGAAATCCTGATGCCGACGATCCAGTCGGCCGAGCTCTGGCGCGAGAGCGGTCGCTACGACGACTATGGCAAGGAGATGCTGCGCATCAAGGACCGCCAGGAGCGCGACATGCTCTACGGTCCGACCAACGAGGAGATGGTGACGGACATCTTCCGCACCTACGTCAAGTCGTACAAGGACCTGCCGCTCAACCTCTACCATATCCAGTGGAAGTTCCGCGACGAGGTGCGTCCCCGTTTCGGCGTCATGCGCGGCCGCGAGTTCCTGATGAAGGACGCCTACTCCTTCGACCTCGACTACGAGGGCGCGAAGGCGGCCTACAACCGCATGTTCGTTTCCTACCTGCGCACCTTCACGCGCATGGGCCTGCAGGCGATCCCCATGCGCGCCGACACCGGCCCCATCGGCGGCGACCTCAGCCACGAATTCATCATCCTCGCCGACACCGGCGAGAGCCAGGTGTATTGCCACAAGGACTTTCTCGAATTGGCGGTGCCCGGCGAGAATACGGACTTCGCCAACGACGCCGAGATCGGCGGCATCGTGAAGGATTGGACGACACCTTACGCTGCAACGGACGAGATGCACGACGAGGCTGCCTGGGACAAGATTCCCGCCGCCGACCGCCTCTCGGCGCGCGGCATCGAGGTCGGCCATATTTTCCACTTCGGCGAAAAATATTCGAAGCCGATGAACGCGGCGGTGCAGGGGCCGGACGGAAAGCAGCATTTTGTCTCGATGGGGTCGTACGGCATTGGGCCGACGCGGCTCATCGCGGCGATCATCGAGGCCAGCCACGACGATGCCGGCATCATCTGGCCGGAATCGGTCGCGCCGTTCGATGTCGTGATCATCAACATGAAGGTCGGCGATGCCGAATGCGATCGCCTGTGCGAGCAGCTCTACGCCGCCCATCAGGCTGCCGGACTGGATGTGCTCTATGACGACACTGACCAGCGCGCCGGTGGCAAGTTCGCCACCGCCGACCTGATCGGCATACCGTGGCAGGTCATTGTCGGTCCGCGCGGCGCGGCTGCCGGCGAGGTCGAGGTGAAGCGCCGCGCGACCGGAGAGCGCGACACCAAGACGGTCGAAACCCTCCTGGCTTCGCTCGGGCCCAAGAGGTGAGCACGGTGACTTCCGCCGTGGCCGTGAAGCCTGCCGGGGCAGGGCCGTTCTCGGTCTTCGAGCGCATGGTCGCGTGGCGCTACCTGCGCTCGCGCCGCAAGGAGACGGTGATCTCCGTCATCGCGTCCATCTCCTTCCTTGGCATCATGCTCGGCGTCGCCACGCTGATCGTGGTCATGGCCGTGATGAATGGTTTCCGCGCCGAGCTTCTGACCCGCATTCTCGGCATCAACGGCCATCTCGTGGTCCAGCCGCTCGATACGCCGCTCGAGGATTATGATGCGGTGGCACAGCGCATCAACGGCGTCGCCGGCGTCAAGTTCGCGATTCCGCTGATCGACGGGCAGGTGCTGGCTTCAGGCGCAGTCGGTGCAGGCACCGGGGCGCTGGTGCGCGGCATCAGCGGCGAGAACCTGGGCAAGCTCACGATCGTTTCCAAGAACATCAAGCACGGCTCGCTCGCCGGCTTCGACCAGTCAGAGGGCGTCGCGCTCGGCCAGCGCATGGCGAACAATCTCGGCCTCGTGCTCGGCGATTCCATCACGCTCGTCTCGCCCGACGGCGATGTGACGCCGATGGGAACGACGCCGCGCGTAAAATCCTATCCGATCGTCGCCATCTTCGAGGTCGGCATGTCGGAGTTCGACTCCTCGGTCATCTTCATGCCCTTCGAGGAAGCGCAGCTCTATTTCAACATGGAGGGGCGGGCGCAGACGATCGAGGTGTTCGTCGAAAATCCTGATAATGTCGACCAGCTTCGCGAACTGGTCGAGATCGCCGCTGCGCGGCAGGTCTACATCACCGACTGGCGGCAGCGGAACGAGACGTTCTTCTCCGCGCTGCAGGTCGAGCGCAATGTCATGTTCATGATCCTGACGCTGATCGTGCTTGTCGCTGCGTTGAACATCATTTCCGGCCTCATCATGCTGGTAAAGGACAAGGGGCGCGACATCGCGATCCTGCGCACCATGGGCGCGACGCGCGGCGCGATCATGCGCATCTTCCTGATGACGGGCGCGGCGATCGGCGTCACCGGCACCATCGCAGGAGTCATTCTCGGTGTCGTGCTCTGCCTCAATGTCGAGCGCATCCGCCAGTTCTTCTCATGGCTTTCGGGCACGGTCCTGTTCAACCCGGAGCTTTACTTCCTCAGCCAGTTGCCGGCAAAGATGGAGTTCGGCGAGACCATGTCCGTCATTCTGATGGCGCTGGTCCTGTCCTTCTTCGCGACGCTGTTCCCGGCCTGGCGCGCCGCCAAGCTCGATCCGGTCGAAGCGCTGAGGTACGAGTGAGCGCGCCGGTCATCGAACTCAAGGGCGTCGAGCGCCACTATGTTCAGGGGCAGCGCAAGCTGACTATCCTGAACGGCGCCGATTTCGCGCTCGTGCCGGGCGAAATGGTGGCGCTGGTGGCGCCGTCCGGGGCAGGCAAGTCGACGCTGCTTCATACCGCGGGCCTGCTCGAACGGCCCGACGCCGGCGATGTCATCCTCGGCGGTCGCGCCTGCGGCAGGCTGTCCGACGACGATCGCACTGCAATCCGCCGCAACGACATCGGCTTCGTCTACCAGTTCCATCACCTGCTGCCCGAGTTCTCGGCGCTTGAGAACATCATGATGCCGCAGATCATCAAGGGGCTGCCGCGTGCCGAGGCTGCCAAGCGCGCCGAGCAGCTTCTCGACTACATGCAGATCGGCAAGCGCGCCCACCATCGGCCGGCCGAGCTCTCCGGCGGCGAGCAGCAGCGCGTTGCAATCGCCCGCGCCGTCGCCAATGCGCCTCTGATCCTGCTGGCCGACGAGCCGACCGGCAACCTCGATCCCCACACGGCGTCTTACGTGTTCGACGCGCTTGCAGCGTTGGTGAAGCAGTCGGGACTGGCTGCACTGATCGCCACCCACAATCACGAGCTTGCCGCGCGCATGGATCGCCGAGTCACCCTCTCCGAGGGCAAGGTCGTTTCCTTCTGACCATTAACGGTTTTTCCGCCTTCGCAACCCTCCCTTAACCTTCTGACAGGGCATGTCAGGAACGCGGTACCGCGTTCTTGACACCTTGAACAAAAATAGAACAAAATAAAAACACATCAAAAACAGGAGCGAAACATGGCCGATCTGTTCCACGACGTTCTCTCTCTGGTCTGCATGAGCACATTCCTCGTCGCATCGGCGATGTGGATCGGCGCGCTCTGAGTTTATCGCGCCGGTCTCCAATCACTTCTCTCGTCGATGCCGGCGTTAAGCCTTTCTTCTTGTCGGAAAGGCTAGGGTGGCCGGAAATCGAGTGAGGTACGCCTGTCCGGTCTCGTCCCCGGCCAGGCGGTCCGTCGGAGTGATGCCCTTGTCGCCTGCGCTTGCACTTTTGCTCGTAGCGCTCAATCTCGGGCTGATCTTCGTCCTTTTTGCGCTGCCGCTCGGCACGCGCACTGTCAAAGCCACGCGTGTAGTTTCTGCAGGCAGGGACCGCCTCTGGAGTGCACTGTTTCCCTTTGGCGAGAACGCCGGCTGGTCCGGACAGCGCCTTGCTGTTGAAGCGCTTGGCGAACCCGGTCTGGCGCGTATGCGGCTTGGCTGGGAAGGTCGCGACGGCAAGCCGATCGAACATCTCGTCCGGCTGGAGGATGTCGTTCCCGGCCAGCGGTTTTCGATGCGGGTCATAGACGACAGCTCGCTGCATCCGACATTCTGGAAAGACTATCGAGACTCCGTGGAACTGGCCGGCGACGACGATTCGATCCGCGTCACGCTATCGCGGACCGACCGCTACCGCGGCGCGGCCTTTCTCATCTTCCGCTACTTCGCGATGCGACGCGAACTGGCCAAATTCAAACGATGGGCCGAGACGGGCGAATACAGTTCCGGCGGCATCTTCGAGCATCCTGCGACCCAGATCGGCTTTGCCGCCTTGTCGGTCCTGATCATGTGGCCGGTGTTCGGGCTTACCTTCGGCGGTTTCCTTCTCGCCACCGTGCTGACCGCCGTCGTGGCGCTGCACGAGCTTGGTCACATGGCCGCCTTCCGCGTCATGGGGCACCGCAAGGTGCGCATGATCTTCCTGCCGCTGCTCGGCGGCATCGCCATAGGCGGCAGGCCATATGACAGCCGCTTCGAGGTCGCCTTCGTAGCGCTCATGGGGGCGGGGTTCTCGGCGTTCCTCGTCCCGCTGGCCATCGCAGCCTGCGTTTATGCCCTGGGCGAGGGCTGGTTGGTCACGGCGACCATCCTCGCCATGCTTGCCGGCATCGGGGCGCTTTTCAACATCGCCAACCTGGTGCCCGTCTGGAAATTCGACGGGGGACAGGTGCTGCGCCAGATCTGCCCGGGGCCGGTCTCGCTTGCGCTGGCCTCTTTCCTGCTTCTCCTTGCGCTGCTGGGGATAGGCCGCGAGGCGGGCCTTCCGGATTCGCTGCTCATGGTGTCGGGCGCGGTCTTCGCAATCCTCAGCCTCATCACCGCGGGAACGGGTGTAAAGCCACGCCACGAACTGAAGCCGCTCGGTGGCATGGAGCGCGGGGCGCTGGCCTGTGCGCTGGTTGCCGTATTCGTCATCCACGCGTCAGGCGTTCTCTGGGCCTCGGCGCGGCTCGCAGACTGGCAGCAATTCGAACGACACCACCGCGCTCCCGCCGGTCAGCTCGCCGCCGTTTCGTACCGGCCGTCTCCGACACCGTAGTCAGTCGCCGACGGCAACGCCCTCCCGGCGTGTATCAGCGCCGCCAGTGAGGCCGCCAGCATTGATGGCAATTCCGTGCAGGCCTGAGTTCTGGTCGACGGCCTTCGTCTTGTAGCCGAGCGCCTGGAGATCGTCGGCAAACCCTTCCGCGCTCGTACCTGCTTCAAGCTCATACGTGCCGAAGCGATTCAGCATGTGCGGCATGGAGATCGCCGCCTGCATGTCCCGTTTCCAGTCGACCAGCGCGATCAGCGTGGTCGCAACATAGGGGATGATGCTCGATCCGCCGGGCGAGCCAAGGGCGTAAAGCGGCTTGCCGTCCTTCAGCACGATGGTCGGCGCCATGGAGGAGCGCGGCCGCTTGCCTGGTTCGACGCGGTTGGCGACTGCCTGCCCGTCTTTCTCCGGCGCGAAGGAGAAATCGGTGAGCTGGTTGTTGAGGATGAAGCCGGCCACCATCTGGCGCGAGCCGAACGCGTTCTCGACCGAGCTCGTCATCGAAGCGACGTTGCCCTCGTCGTCGACGATGACGAAATGTGTGGTGGCGGGCATATCGAATGCCGCGCCGTCCATGCGCAGCTCTGCCCCATCCAGCCCGGCCTTGTCCCAGGGCGGCTCGCCGGGCTTCACATCGTCGTCCGGCAGCGCCGTCGGGCGGCGGATCAGCGCCGAGCGCTGCGCAAGATAACCTGCGTTGAGCAGGCCCTTCGGAATGCTCACGAAATCGCCGTCGGCGATGTAACGGTCGCGGTCGGCGAAGGCGAGGCGCGTAGCGTCGCCGATGATGCGCCAGCTTTCGGGATCGTCAGGCCCGAGCGTGGCGAGATCGAATGGCTCGATCATGCCGAGAATTTGCCCGATCGTCAGCGCGCCGGAGGAGGGTGGTCCCATGCCGCAGACCGACAGCCCGCGATAGGGTGCGCAGACGGCCGGGCGTTCCTTTACCTGATAGTCCGCGAGGTCCCTGGTGCTGAGCGCCCCTGGGTTGGTCGCGTGGCTGGTGACCGCTCGAACGATCTTTTCGGCGATCTCTCCCTCATAGAAGGCATCGGCACCGCCATCCCCGATCGCCCGCAATGTCGCGGCGTAGTCCGGATTGCGCAGCACGGTCCCAGCGGCCAAGGGCGCGCCGGCCGTATCGAAGAAATAGGCGCGCGTAGCCGGCTGCGTGTCGAGCCGTCCGACATCCTCGGCGATCATCGTGTTGAGGCGGGGCGATACCGTAAAACCGCGTTCAGCCAGATCGATGGCCGGCTGCAGCAGGTCCTTCCACGGCGTCCTGCCGTATTTCGTGTGCACCACCTCCATCAATCGGGGCACGCCCGGTACGCCGACCGAACGCCCGCCGATCACGGCGTCGAAGAAGCCAAGAGGCTCGCCGTCGCTGCCAAGAAAGAGCGCAGGCGTCGACGCCGCCGGCGCTGTCTCGCGCCCGTCGAACGTCGTCACAGTCTTGCTTGCGGCGTCATACCAGGTCAGGAACGCACCGCCGCCGAGGCCGGAGGATTGTGGCTCGACCAAGCCCAACACCGTCTGAACGACGACGAGGGCGTCGGCGGCGTTCCCGCCTTTCCTGAGTACGTCCAGTCCTGCCTGCGCCGCAAGCGGGTTGGCAGCGACCACCATGTGCTTCGTCGCGTGAACGGGGGCCTTCTGCTCGACGCCGGAAGGTGCTTCCGGGGCGGTGACATCGGATGCCTGCTGCGCTACGGCCGGGATCGCCAGGAGTGCAGCCAGCGCCGTCGGGACCAGTGTTCCGGTGGCTCTCATCAGCCTGCCTTTCTGGATTGCTCTCCTGCGTAGCCCGTTGCCCCGAAAACTTCCTCGAACGCAGCCCTCAGTGCAACGTCGAGGTCGCCCATCGTGACCGGCAGGCCGAGGTCGACAAGGCTGGTCACGCCATGATCGCTGACGCCGCAGGGCACTATGCCGGAAAAATGCGACAGGTCGGGCTCGACGTTGATCGAGATGCCGTGGAAGCTGACCCACTTCCTCAATCGAATGCCGATCGCCGCGATCTTGTCCTCCGCCGGCGATCCGTCTGCCGTTGCCGGTCGGTCGGGCCGCAGCACCCAGACGCCGACGCGGTCCTCGCGCCGCTCGCCCTTCACATTGAAGCGGCCGAGCGTGCGGATGATCCATTCCTCGAGCGCCGCCACGAAGGCGCGCACGTCTTCGCGCCGCCGCTTGAGGTCGAGCATCACATAGGCAACGCGCTGTCCCGGGCCGTGATAGGTGTATTCGCCGCCGCGACCCGCCGAAAAGACCGGAAAACGATCCGGCTCGACCAGGTCCTCGGCCTTCGCGCTCGTCCCGGCCGTGTAAAGCGGTGGGTGCTCGACCAGCCAGACCATCTCGGGTGCGATACCAAGGCGGATTTCGTCAGCGCGCCTTTCCATGACGGCAAGCGCATCTTCATAAGCGGTCAGTCCCGGCTCGAAGCGCCATTCGACGGGCGCGGAGCCGGGCGCCGGAAGGAAGTCAGGGGCAATCTGGCTGCGTTCGGGCATGGCGCTTCCGTTGCTGATGCCCCTATATGGCCCTGCCGCTTCCCGGCGTCCAGACGTCGGTGTCTTGCAGTCCTCTTGCTCTGGCGCGCCGCGGCTTAACGACTTTTTTGCCCGGATGCGTCATCCTCGCCCGAAGGAAGAGGATCATGCAACAAAGTCTGACGCTCAGCATCGGGCTGCCGGCCGGCCTAGTCATCGTCATGCTGGGTCTCGGCCTGTCGTTGCGGATACAGGACTTTACCCGCTATCTGTCCCGCCCCTGGCCGATCGTGCTGGGGCTTCTTTGCCAGATCGTGCTTCTCCCGCTTCTTTGCTTCGCGCTGATCTACGCAGTCGATTTTCCGCCGGCGATCAGCGTCGGCATGATGCTGCTCGCGGCAAGTCCGGGAGGGACATCGGCAGCGCTGTTCACTCACCTCGCGCGCGGCGACGTGGCGCTCAGCCTCATCCTGGCGGCCGCCACAACCCTGATCGCGCTGGTCAGCCTGCCGGTCATCGTCAATCTCTCCATGATCGTGTTCTACGGCGAAGCGAGGACGGTCCGGCTGGACATCGCCCAGGTGCTGCTGATCTTCGCCATCGCGGTCGTTCCGGCATCGATCGGGGTGTTCGTGCGCAGCCGCTTTCCCGATCTTGCCGAACGTCTCGACCGGCCGGTTAAGACGATAACGATGATCTTCCTTGTCGGGTTGATATCGATCGCGCTGATCGGCCAATGGCGGTTGCTTGTTGTATGGGGACCGACAGTCGGCCTCGTGACGCTGATCTTTGCAGTCCTCAGCCTACTCGTGGGTTATTGTCTCCCGCTTCTCCTGGGGGTCGAGCCGCGTCAGGCAGTAGCCCTGTCGATGTCGATCGGCATCCACAACGCGGCACTCGTCATAGCGCTCGCCATGAGCGAACACATGTTGAACAATGCCGAGATGGCCATTCCACCCGCCGCCTACGGCGTCATCGCCTATATCGTCGGCGGCATTTTCGTCTGGATACTGAACCGGCGTCAGGCGGTTTCCTGAGCGATAGATCAGTCGGTGCATGCACCGCGGATAAGGAAGAAATCCTTGTCAGGAAAGTCTGGCACTAGCCGAACCAATCAGCGCCCATTGCAAGTTCCGTGCAGATCAACACCTGACGCGCCGCTTTGGATGTAGGAATCTCCGCAATCTTTGTTTCTAGAAAGGCATTGGAGAAAACTTTCCTTTTTCTTAGGCGCTTTGCTGCCTCGCCAGCCAGGACCTTTACCACATCGTTTTCAATCTCCTTTAAAGGGGCGCGCTTGCTGAGTAGTCGCCTCGCTTCCGAACCCGTCGCTACTGTCGAATCGGCGATATCGAAAAACTCGGGAGCGTCCAGCCACCGCATGAATGCGACGAGCAGGGATTGATCGTAGCGTTCCTCTACCGAACGATTGAACCAAACGCCGATCCACCGCGAGTCGAAGAGCGGATAGCGATAAATTCGATCCGAATTTTGGCGGTGAGGGCGAATGCGGAGTTCGGTGCGACATGCAAATTTGAGCTGATCGTCGAATAATATATCTTCCTCAGGTACGAAGGATTTCTCGGGGAGGAGTTTTGGGCCTCCGACGCGCAAAGCCAGTTCGAAGGGGTCGTTCATGCGGCGAAAGCGCTTCTTGGCCTCATCCCATCCGATGTTGACGGGCAATTTCATTCTTGCGCCTGAGGTTGCGTCACCTCCCAAGCCGTGAAATTCGACGCGATCGGGGAAAGCTTTTTCTATCTCTACGACCGCCACGAGCCTACGGAGGAACAACAGATCCTGCTCGTGCCTGGCCAAGTCATAGAGATCATCGAGGCGCCAGGACAAAGACGGTATAGTAAACTGCTTGATTGAAAGGCGATCCGCAAGATCGCCAACAACCCTGGTGTCGAATCCCCGGGCGAATGTATAGGTTGTGGGTTCTACCCCGTTACGTCGCAGATAGTGCAGAATCAGGCGGGAATCAAAGCCCCCGGATAGTCCCATAATGACGTTTCTGCCCTTTTCAATAGTTGCGATTTCGTCCTTGATGATTTGATTCAGGGTCCTGTCCATAGCTTCGAAGCGTTCTCTTGGCGTTGCGGCGAGCCACCCCGTCTTGAAGATGTCCGGGGCGCTTCTCTTTGCAGAAACAAGACGAGAAATTGTTTCCGTCGAACGACGATTGTTCAGGATAAATCCAAAGGAAAGAAATTCCAAAAATCTCCTATCTTTTCGCAAATTCTTGTTGACAATAAATTCAAAATTATCATCATTAAAATAATATTTTATAGCTTCTGAAATCCATCTATAAATCATGAATTAATACTATTTTTTATATCTTTGTCTTACTAAACTAAAAAATGGAATTTTCATAGAAAAACCCCTCCTTTAAGATTTTGGGCGTAAAGAAAAGGTCTCGGCAATTGGCGTGACGACTTTCCTGGACGCCTGAATCGGCCCAGGCGTATTGAAGGGGTGTGGGTCCCGAGGACGCGGCATGTTGCAAGCCCTGGTCGGCGCGGAAATCACATGACGTGGGCAAGAGCCATTGTATCGGAGGGCTGAAGCTGATTTCGGATGCGCCGTAGGCAGGCCAGATTTTGTGGCCAAAGAATGACAGCACGAAGATGCGGCGCGGCGTTGAATGGTGCGGTCGAGAAGACTCGAACTTCCACGGGTTGCCCCACAGCGACCTCAACGCTGCGCGTCTACCAATTCCGCCACGACCGCACGTGGTAGGAGCCGGAACTGGCCGGCCCGCGGCGTGTAGCAAATCGTCCAGCCCGAAACAAGGGCAAAGGCGGTGTTATTCGTCACGCGGCCGCTTGCCGTAGAGAAAGGCCGGAACGCGTCGTTTCGAGACGTATTTCGTTTGCTGTTTCCGGGCGTTGCGCGCTAGACCTGAAGCGCATCGTCCACCCGGTCCATGACCAATAGCGAGCCGGAGGCGCCGTTGGAAAACCAGCCCGAAACGCCGCCCGAGGCCAACCCGTCCGGGGCGGAGCCCGACATCTACGACGATGGCGGCGCCATTCGCTCGTCCTTCCTCGCCCATGTCGGCGCGGCGATAGCGGATCGTGATACGATCACGCTCAAGCGGGAAGTCGACGATCTCCACCAGTCCGAGCTTGGCGACCTGCTGGAAGCGCTTATGCCCGAGCAGCGGCTCGCGCTGGTCGAACTGCTGGGCAAGGATTTCGACTTCTCGGCGCTGACCGAGGTCGACGAGGCGATCCGCCTCGACATCGTCGACAACATGCCGAACGAGCAGATCGCGCAGGCGGTCCAGGAGCTCGATTCCGACGATGCTGTCTACATCCTCGAGGATCTCGACCAGGAGGACCAGGACGAGATCCTCGCCAAGCTGCCGTTCACCGAGCGGGTTCGGCTGCGTCGCGCGCTCGACTATCCGGAAGAGACCGCCGGGCGGCGCATGCAGACCGAGTTCGTTGCCGTGCCGCCGTTCTGGACGGTCGGCCAGACGATCGACTACATGCGCGAGGATAAGGACCTGCCTGATCGCTTCAGCCAGATCTTCGTCATCGACCCGACCTTCAAGCTTCTGGGCGCCATCGACCTCGACCAGATCCTGCGCGCCAAGCGCGCGGTGAAGATCGAGGAGATCATGCACGAGACGCGTTACGCTATTCCCGCAACGATGGACCAGGAGGAGGCGGCCCGCGAGTTCGAGCAGTACGACCTTCTGTCCGCCGCCGTTGTCGACGAGAACGAACGGCTGGTCGGCGTCCTGACCATCGACGACGTGGTCGATGTCATCCAGCAGGAGGCCGAGGAAGACCTGATGCGCATGGGCGGCGTCGGCGACGAAGAACTGTCCGACACGGTACTCGCCACCTCGCGCTCCCGCGTGCCTTGGCTGGCCGTCAATCTCATCACCGCCTTCATGGCGGCTTCCGTCATCAGCCTGTTCGACGGCACCATCGAGCATGTCGTCGCTTTGGCGATCCTTATGCCCATCGTTGCCGGCATGGGCGGCAATGCCGGATCGCAGACCATGACGGTGACCGTGCGCGGCCTCGCGACCAAGGATATAGACATCTACAACGCCGGCCGCGTCATCCGGCGCGAAATGGGTGTTGGTTTCATCAATGGCATCATCTTTGCCACGTTGATCGGCGCCGTCGCCGGCCTCTGGTTCCAGAGCGTCGAGATCGGCAGCATCATTGCCGTCGCGATGGTGGTCAACATGTTCGCCGCAGCACTCGCCGGCATCCTGATCCCCATCATCCTCAACCGCTTCGGCGCCGACCCCGCCGTCGCCTCGGCGGTCTTTGTCACCGCAGTGACCGACGTCGTCGGCTTCTTTGCCTTCCTCGGCCTCGCCGCGTGGTGGTTTGGCGTGATGTAGAGGCGAGGGAGCCGCGCGGTGTTTGTGAGCCGACGCAGATTATCCTGTAAATTGCAGGTCCTTCATTCAACGGGTCTTAATTCTTGAGGCGTATGCTGCGGTATCCGTGGACCGTCGCGCACAGGACCGGACAACTCACCGTTTCGGCCGTTATCAGCCGCCAGGCAAGTACGCATGACGAAGTCCACGCTTCTTGAGATCGACAAGAATGACGCCTGTCTCGGCATGTTCATTCATGGATTTGGCAAACAATGGCTGAGCAGCCCCTTCGCGCTCAGCCAGTTCAAGTTGTCCAGTGCAGCCGAGTTGAAAGCGCTTCGAGAAAGTTCGGTGACGACCCTGATCATCGACCTGTCCAAAGGCATCGGCCCGCGCAGTTCAACGATTGCCATATCGAAATCCGATCAGAACCCCGTTTCGGGAAACGGCGCTGCAGCGCTGGCTCAGGCAACCGCCATGGTCCGTTCGATCTTCAGCGGCGCCGCCTCGCCGAAGGGCGTTGACCGCGAGCAGGTCGAGGCGGTTGTGGATGTGGTCGACCGGCTCATATGCACGCGCCCGGCAACCATCCTTAACCTCACCAAACTCAAAACGAAGGACGAGACCAGCTTTCAGCATTCCATCGCAGTCTGTGCGCTTGTTGGCTTGTTCGCGCGGAACCTTAAGCTTGATGGCAAACTGGTTCGAATGCTTTGTCTCAGCGCCCTTCTGCACGATATCGGCAAGGTTCGTATCCCGACAACGATCCTGACCAAGAACGGAGTGCTGACCGCCGACGAGATAGCGGTCATGCAGACCCATCCGCATAAGGGCTACGAGATATTGGCCAAAAGCAGCGGTCTGCCCGATCTCGTCGGGAAGGTTGCCCTGCATCATCACGAAAAGCTGGATGGTTCAGGATACCCGTCCGGCTTGAAAGGCGACGAGATCAGCGCTGCGGCTCGAATTATCGCGATCTGCGATGTTTTCGACGCATTGACGTCTGTCCGGCCATACAAGAAAGGTGCTTCGCCGGAGGCCGCCGCAGCGACGATGGCGACATGGAACGGCCATTTCGACCAGGCGCTTCTGAAAGAGTTCTTTAATTGCATGGGTCTTCAGTGGCCAGATGGCAGGACAGGTGCGAGCGGCTCCGTGCCGGCTGCGCACATCACACATGAGATATTGGGCATCTCGCAGGCGGACTTGGATGATTTCCACTTCACGTGGTCATCTGCCGGCCGTTTAGGCGCGTAGCACTTGCGAGCCGCCCGCCGTGCCGGAACAAGCGCTGCCATAAAATGACATACTCTTGCCGTGGACCTTTGGTCTTCTCCCTAAAATTGACTTTTACGTAAATGCCGTCAGAGTCATTTCGTGGCGGATTCGAGCGCCGGGAGACCTCATGCGGGAATACTACACGATCACCGAGCTGACCCGCGAATTCGATATCTCGACGCGCACGCTGCGCTTTTACGAGGACGAGGGCCTTATCCAGCCAGTGCGGCGCGGGCGCACCCGCCTGTTCCGGCCTTCCGACCGTCACCTGATACGCCAAATCCTGCGCGGAAAGCGCCTTGGCTTCTCGATCAACGAGATTCGCGAAATCGTCCAGATGTACAAGGAGCCGCCGGGGGAGGTCGGTCAGCTCAAGCTGATGATCAGGCGCATCGAGGAGAAGCGCGAGGACCTTCGCCAGAAGCGGCGCGACCTCGAGGAAACGATCGTCGAACTCGACAATGCCGAGGAGGCCTGCGTCGAGCGCCTCGCCGAACTTGGCGTCAATACGTGACGTCCTGGACGCTCAGATCCACCGCCTGACCCGCTTGGCGTAGTCGCGGTACCGCTTGCCGAACTTGTCGGCCAGCCAGCGCTCTTCTTTTTCAATGGCGACCTTCTTCGTGACAAGCGCGGCGATGATCGCTGCCGGAAGGAACCAAGTGATGCCCGTCACAAGCCCGACGCCGAGCAGCAGCAGCGTATCCGCCAGGTAGATCGGGTTGCGCGAGATGCCGAACGGCCCTTCACTCAACAGGTGTTCGGGCGGCGAGTTCGGGTTGATCGGCGTTTTTGCGCGGGCCATGGCGCGAAACGCCGTGAAGAACAGCGCGACCATCGCGAGCAGCGCCAGCCAGCCGACGGCGACCAGGATGTCCGACAAAGGCGAGCCGAACCAGGGCAGGGGGTAGATCGTGTGCAGTGCGAGGCTGGCCGCAATGCCCAACACATAGATCACCGGAGGCCACGGTATTACGCCTCTCTTCGCGGTCGGCGCGGCTGCAGACTGCACAAGCGGCTTGCCATGCTTTCCCCTGGCGTCGCTCATGGTCCTCCCCCATCGAGAATCGCATTGTCCGTTTCGATCGTGCACTGGCGCGCCGCTTGCTCCGCAGTGGCCCGCAGCGCGTCGCTTTGCTGGCCGGCGTAGAAACTTTGCATCGCGCCGGCGCGCTCAAGCGTATCGAGCACGCAGACACAATAGCGCGGGCAGAACTCCGTGTCGCGCTGTTCGACGCAGCTTCTTTCGCAGGACTGCAGGAAGTTCACCTCACGTGTTTCCTCACTCGGCGGGAAGACCTGCGCGAACAGCCAGACGCAGGCGATAAGCACCGGCTGGTGGATGAGGTAGAAAGCGAGGCTGTGACGTCCGGCATAGTCAAAGGGCCATAGCCAGCGCGGTGAACGCCAGCCAGCCAGCGCGGCGAAGAGGCCTGTCTGAGCCCCAATCTTGCCCGCCGCGATGCCGATAAGCACTGCCCCGAACCACGGAAACACTGGCACGTAGTCGTTGGAGCGCTGGTAATTCACCGACAGCCCCGTCCACCACCACCAAGGCGCGTCGAAGAATTCCGAGCGAAGATAATAGGGCGCAGCCAGCACGATCGCGGCGATCGAGATCGTGACGACGGCTGGCAGCCGCAGGAAGGCAAGGCCGAGAATGCTGGCGATCGCGATCTGGTGCAGGATGCCGAAGAAGATGAAGCCGCCCGGCATGGCGACATAGGTTGCGGCGGTGATCGCAAGCGCTGCCGCCGCGACCATCGCCCATCGCCGCCAGAATCCATTCCAACGAATCTGCTTTCCGTGCGCGAGGACGAGGCTGACGCCGACAAGGAACAGGAAGCTTGAGGCGATGCAGCGCGCGAACAGCTTCCAGCCACCCATTGTCGTCGTGCCGGGTGGCGCATAACCGAAGAATTCGAGGTCCCAGGCTAAATGGTAGATCGCCATGGCGACCAGCGCGACGCCGCGTGCGACATCGATCGCCTCGATACGTCCTTTCTTCCCGGGCGCGACGTTATTTTTCTCGTCTGTCAAGGCGTTGCGTCCATGCTTCTAGAGCGTTGCGTCCATGCTTCAGCAAGCGTTAGCACGGCGCACGAATGGACGGCAAAGCGCCGGTTGACGCGTCCAGTGGAAAATTATGTCGCGGCCAAATCTGCGAATGCCCTGTGCTGGTCGCTTACCCAGCCGTGGAAGCGCGCGAGTTCGTATTCCTCGGGCATCAGCACTCCGGCCTTGTGGCGCCGGGCATGCAGGCCGCGCTGGTTGAGTTCGCAGACGGCCGCATCCTCCTCCAGCACCTGCATGCCGAAACCGACGATATTGGCCAACCCCTTCGGCGGCATTTCCTGCGGCGGAAAAAGCCATTCGGCTGTCAGCTTCGTCTTTTCCGGCCCAAGCGGCGTCAGCGTCACGGTGCGCACATAGTCGACGTGCCCGACAACGAACATCGAAGGCAGACTCATCGAATAGCTCTGCCCGGCCGCGCGTTCCGCCTCGGTCAGGCCCTGGAACTGCGGGCCGTAGGACCGACCGTCCTCGGACCAGGTTTCCGCACCCTTGCGCAGCCCGCCGGAAAATTCCGGTGAATCATTATCAGCGTGCTTTGCCCAGTCCGGGTCGTCGTGGCGCGCCATCAGCCCGCGCCCGTAGATCGGCACCAGATGCGACAGGTGCTTGTGCACGCCGGGGCAGTGCAGGCACTCGTTGAAATTCTCCCAGAAGATTTTCCAGTTGCAGTTCATGACCTTGGTGAAGACATGTCCGCTGACCAGGTCCTCCAACGGCCAGTTGGCGAGACTGACCGAGGCCTCGTCGAAACCCTGCTCGACGCTATCGATCGCGGTCTCGTCGAGATTGACGAAGACGAAGCCGCGCCACTCGGAAAGTTTCACCGAATAGAGCGGATAGTCCGACTTCAAAAAGCCTTCAGGTAGCGATTTCGATGGCACCCGCACAAGCTCGCCGCGCAGCGAATAGGACCATGCATGATATGGGCAGGTCAGCAGCCGGGCCTTCAGCCGTCCGCTCTCCGCCGTGCAGAGCTGCGAGCCGCGGTGCCGGCAGGTGTTGTGGAAGGCTCTGAGCACGCCGGTCTCGTCGCGCACGACCAGCACTTCCTGCGTGCCTATAGTGAACACCCTGTATGCCAGAGGTTCGGCGATGTCGGCCGCGCGGCAGACCATCACCCAGCGCCGGTACCAGATCGCTTCGAGATCGCGCCGGTACTCGCCCGGATCGATATAGGCGCTGGCCGGCAGCGTACCCTCCAGCCGGCGAAGCCCGTGATAAAGGTCATTTTCGGCGACGTTCGGCATGGTCCTGCTCCTTGGCGCCAGCGGATACTTCGGCGGATCGTTTGTCAATTCGCGCCGGGGACTGTCGGTTAATTGGTTTGCCGGGCTGGGCTTTCTTGACTATAGTCCGCTTCGTCGACGGTTCCGAAAGGACCGAGAGGGAATGCGGTGAGGGTTTCGACCCAATGCCGCGGCTGCCCCCGCAACTGTAAGCGGTAGCCTTTTCCAGAAGCCACTGCGGCGAAAGCCTCGGGAAGGCGGGGAGGGCGCCAAGTCCGCGAGCCAGGAGACCTGCCGGCGACGAGACGTGGTTCAATGCCCTCGGGTGGAGGGCGAAAGGATTGAAAATGAACACAGCTACACATTCGCTTGGCGTCGCCGCCAGCTCATCCTCGCGCTTGCTTCCGCTCGTTCTGGCGGGACTGCTCGGCATCTTCATTACAGGGTTCGCGGGTATGGCGCCGATCTCGGCGGTCCATAACGCCGCGCATGACTATCGTCATTCGATGGGCTTTCCCTGCCACTGACGAGGAACTGCCGACATGAGCTATTTTCGTAACGTCGTGTTCCTCGCGGCGGCAGCCGGGCTGTTGGCCGGTGTCGTGCTCGCCGCGCTCCAGACTCTCGTCACCGTTCCGCTGATCCTGCAGGCAGAGACATTCGAGGGGGCCGCCCCCATGCAGCATGCCGGTATGGAAATGGGTGACGCGACCGCCGAAAGCGGTGTGCCCGCAGCCCCCGAAAGCGTGCCTGCCGCAGAGCAGGCCGAAGAGGCCTGGTCTCCGGCGGACGGCATGGAGCGCTTCCTCTACACACTCGGCGCCAACGTCGTCGGCGCGATAGGCTTCTCGCTCCTTCTGGTGGTCGCCTCGGAGTTCGCCGGCGGCGTCGCCGGCTGGCGCCAGGGATTGTTGTGGGGGCTTGCCGGCTTTGCCGCCTTTGTCATTGCGCCCAGCCTCGGCCTGCCGCCGAATATGCCCGCAATGCCGGTTGCAGACACTCTCTCGCGTCAGATCTGGTGGGCGGCGACCGCTGCGGCCACCGGTGCTGGATTGGCCCTGATCATCTTGCGTTCGTCCGCGCCTCTTGCCGTGCTCGGCCTGCTGCTGATCATCGCTCCGCATATCTGGGGCGCGCCGCAGCCTGCCAGCTACGACACCTCGGTCCCCGAAGGGCTGCACCAGCAGTTCATCGTCGCGGTTACACTGACGAACCTGGTGTTCTGGGCAGTTCTCGGCGCGACAATCGGCGCCTTGCGCAAGCGTTTTGCGGATTCAGTGCCGCAGCCCGTCCGCGGCTTTGCCTGACAGTCGAAGCCTGACCTTCCTTCTCGGCGGCGCGCGCTGCGGCAAGAGCGCATACGCCGAGAAGCTGGCCACGGCGCTTCCGGCGCCGTGGACCTACATAGCCACCGCACAGGCCTGGGACGAAGAGATGGTGGAACGCATCGCGCTCCACCGTGCGCGGCGGACCAAAGGCTGGTCGACCGTCGATGCCCCGTTTGACCTTGCCGACGCACTTCGCGCGGTCCCGACCGGTCAGCCCGTTCTTGTCGATTGCCTGACCCTCTGGCTTTCCAACCACATGCTGGCGGAAAACGACACCGATGCTTGTTGCGATGAATTGGCCGAAATCCTGTCGGCGCCGCGAGGTCACTGGTTCGTCGTCTCCAACGAAGTGGGTTTCGGCATCGTGCCCGACAATCCCTTGGGTCGCCGTTTTCGCGACGAGCAGGGCCGCTTGAACCAGAAAATCGCTGCCGTCTCCGACCGCGTTCTCCTTGTGGTCGCCGGCCTGCCCATGCAGGTGAAATGATGACAACGATCGATGAAAAGGAAGCCGAGCGCCACCGCGCCAAGATGGCCAAGCGCAAGGCCGTCCAGGATGCGGAGGTCGCAGGCAAGACGATCACGGAGAAGGGCCTGCTCATCGTCAACACAGGCCCCGGAAAGGGCAAGACCACGGCAGCCTTCGGGCTGGCGCTGCGCATGCTCGGCTACGGCCGTCGCGTCGGCGTCGTGCAGTTCGTCAAGGGTGCGTGGCACAGCGGCGAGAAGGACGCCTTCGCCGCCTTTGGCGATAAGGTCGTGTGGCACACGATGGGCGAGGGGTTTACCTGGGAGACACAGGACCTGCAGCGCGACATCGCCGCTGCGCAGGCCGCTTGGGGCACGGCTCGGGAACTTCTGGCCGACCCCACGATCAGCCTCGTCGTGCTGGACGAACTCAACATCGCGCTGCGCTACGATTATCTCGATGTGGATGCGGTGGTTGCAGCGTTGAAAGTTCGCCGCCCCGACCTCCACGTCGTCGTCACCGGCCGCAACGCCAAGCCCGCTCTGGTCGAGGCCGCCGATCTCGTCACAGAGATGGGAGCGGTAAAACATCACTTCTCCGCCGGCGTGAAGGCGCAGAAGGGGATCGAGTTCTGAGGAGGCGTTGTTCACTTGCTTTCGCCTACGACCGGCGTTGAGGCACACTTTATTCTTTGCGATTTCGCATTCTGACATAAGAGAGGAAGAGCATCAGAACGCCGAATAAAGCGGCGCATATGATGTTTCGGCGATTTAGTATGTCTTCGAGTATCCAATCACCGCGTTCTAGCGGCCAAACGCCGGTGCTGTCTTTGACGATTGGCTGGCCAGAGACGCGATCGACCGTAAACTCGCAGCCATTCAGGCTTGTGACCGATGGTCCGGGCTTGAGGAATTCAAACGGCATCTCTCGACTGTCCAGCTCACGCCTTTGGAGGAATGTCCCGTCAGTGCTGAAGATGTCGATCGTGTCAGTTCTGACGCTGTAGATACTTAACGTGTCGTCCGGATTAAGGGCGATTTTAAACAGGCCGCCCGCACTATCCGGCTGAAAGGCAGCCTTGAACTCTCCTCGGCAACTATAGAGCTGAACCCGATTTGCTCGGGCCAGAATAGGATCCTTCATTTTCACGAACAAATTGCCGTCTGGGGTTACCAGAACCTGGTCGAATATGCTGCTCGTCGGCCAAGCTCTCACATTTGCGACACGCTGATAGAAGAGATTTCCGGCAGATGCAGATCCCAATGATAGGAGGATCGCGAGGATCCCGAGCTTAACGGTCCGGCGCTGCGAATTCGGTTGTCGCCACAGTTGAATTCCTACGATCAAAGTTATGATCCATGGGAATATAACCTCCATCCAGGCAATAGAAACATGAGGATTCATCGCCCTACTCTTATCTCATAGACGCTTAAATCTGAGTAAATCTGGAAGAATAATGATTCTAGTATTAGAAATATTTCGTTGAAATTTTATTTGACCGATCATAGCACTACTACCGCTCCCATAATACCAAAGGTCGAGATCAATAACGTATCAGCCAGCCAGAACAGCCTGAGCGCCCGCCTGATATCCGCAGCCGTCACGTCGCGCCGACCGCCTTCGCCCATGTAGGCGAAGTCGCCCATGACGCCGCCATAGCTGCGCGGGCCGGCCAGCGCGATGCCGAGTGCGCCGGCCATCGCCGCCTCCGGCCAGCCGGCATTGGGCGACCGGTGCTTTTTCGCGTCGCGCCACACCGCTCGCCATGCACCCTTTGCGTCCATGCTGGGCAGGAGTGCTGCCGCCGCGACGATCAGCAAGGCAGTCAGCCGCGAGGCCGGCAAGTTGATCAGGTCGTCTAAGCGCGCTGCCGCCCAGCCGAACGCCTCGTGCCTTGGTGTGCGATGGCCGATCATCGAATCGGCCGTGTTCGCCGCCTTGTAGGCCGCGCCGCCGCCCAGCCCGCCAATCGCCATCCAGAAGGCCGGAGCCACGACGCCGTCGGAGAAATTCTCGGCCAAGCTCTCGATCGCCGCCCGTCCGACTGCGGCGCGGTCGAGCGTTTCCGGATCGCGACCGACGATCTTCGAAACCGCTTCACGCCCGGCCGCCAGCCCGCCTGTATCCAGCGCCTTCGCGACTGCCTCGACATGCTGCGCCAGGCTCTTTTGCGCAAGGAGCGTGGTGCCCAGCGCAATCGCCACGAAGAATCCCAGCGGATGGAGGAACAGGAAGGCCTGCGCCGCACAGGCGACGGCAGCGGGCACGCCAACGATGACAGCCAATGCGACAACCCCGTAAAGGCGACGCGCCCGGTCGCTGTCTGTCGCGCGGTTGAGCGCTCTGTCGAGACAGGATATCAGGCGTCCGATCCATGTGACCGGATGGCCGATCGCGCGAAACAGCCGGTCTGGATATCCGAGCTTGGCTTCGACGGCGAGTGACAGGAAGGCGATCAGGACGGACATGAACATTCCGGCGAAGGCGATAGCAGCGGTAGCCGATCACGGCGGCAGCCTCGGTCGCGCGCGGTCACTGTTTCCGCATGCGCCGGAGCCTTGGGTCGACCTCTCCACCGGGATCAATCCGCACTCCTACCCGCTTTTCGACCTGCCCGCCACCGCGCTGACGCGCCTGCCTGAGCCGGCGCGCGCACGCGACCTCGCTGCTGTCGCGGCAAAGGCCTATGGCGCGCCGTCGCCGCGCCACGTAGCGCTCGCTCCGGGGACGCAGATCCTGCTGCCGCGCGTCTTCTCGCTGGTGAAGCCCGGCCGTGCCGCGATCCTCGGCCCGACCTATGCCGAGCACGCGCGAACGGCCGCGCTGTGCGGCCATACTGTGATCGAGACAAGCAATTTCTCCGCTCTTGCCGAGGTGGACGTTGCCGTCGTGGTGAACCCCAACAATCCGGACGGTCGCGTCATTTCCCGCACGGATTTGCTTGCGCTGGCCGAAATGCTGCGAAAGCGCGGCGGCGTGCTCGTGATCGATGAGGCCTTCATGGATGTCGGCCCGCGGGAGCAGTCGCTTTGCGGCGATGTAGAGCAGGGCGGCATCGTCGTCCTGCGCTCGTTCGGCAAGTTTTTCGGTCTGGCCGGGGTGCGTCTTGGCTTCGCGGTCGCATCGCCTGACATTGCCGAGCGCCTCGATGGGGAATTCGGTCCCTGGTCCGTGTCTGGCCCCGCTTTGGAGTATGGCATTCAAGCGCTCGGTGACAGCGGCTGGCAGGACGCCATGCGCGACCGGCTTGAAGCAGAGACTGAGCGGCTCGATGCGTTACTCGCGAGACACGGCATCGCCGTCGACGGCGGCACAAGTCTCTTTCGCCACGTGACCTCGCACGACGCGGGCGGCCTATTCGATGCGCTCGGAAAGGCTGGCATCCTGGTGCGCAATTTCGCCGACCGTCTTCATCAGCTTCGCTTCGGCCTTCCCGGCGAGGAGGGCGAATGGGAGAGGTTGGAAATGGCGCTCACTATGTGGAGTGCATCCAAAAGGGGAGGCAGCGTGCGCGCTGTGGCATCGCGATGATCTGGGTCTGCCCGCTTTCGAAAGTCGACGCCACCGTCGCATTGACCAAAGCCGAGCGGCTGCTGTCGCTACTCGCGCCGGGCACGGCGATGACCCGACCTGCGTCGATCGCCGAGGCCAATCACCTGTTCCTTTCGCTGCACGACATCGCCGAGGCGCAGGAGGGCATGACGCTGCCCGGCGAGGCGCATATGCGCACGCTGCTCGATTTTGCCAGCGCGTGGGACCGTTCCAAGCCGCTCGTCATCAACTGCTATGCCGGCATCAGCCGCTCGACCGCTTCGGCCTACATCATCGCAGCCGCATTGGAGCCGTGGCGCGACGAAGGCGAACTCGCCTCGGATCTCAGGCTGGCCTCACCGAGCGCCACACCCAACCCGCGCCTGATCGCGCTGGCAGACGCCATGCTCGGCCGGCAAGGGCGGATGGTGTCGGCTATCCAGTCGATCGGTCGTGGGGCCGACGCCTTCGAGGGCGTGCCGTTCGCGCTGGAACTCGGCCGATAGCTACTTCACCCAGTCGGAAAGCTTGGCCTTCCGCACATCCCTGAGCAGCTTGACAAAGCCATCTGCCTGATGCTCGGCTGTCAGCCGGCCCTTTTCGGCGGTTGCCTTGGCCGCTTCGCCGACAACGCCATTCGGATTGAGGTCGGAAGCCATCCAGGCGAAGGCGTGCGTTCCCGTCGGCTTCAGCAACTCGAACTCCTTCTCCGCCCGCTGTACGCTAGAGGCAAAGTTTTCGGCTTTCGTCATGTCCACGAGGTCGGGACGGAAATGCAGCATGACCGATGTCTCGTAATCTCCGCCATGGATGCCATAAAGATCCTCGATGTCGCTGTAGAGGCCTTCGGGTCGGCCGAAACGCGACCAGCTCGACTTCACCGCCAGCATGCCGAACTGGACGCGCAGTTCGCGCGCGACGATCCCCATAATTTCCTCGTTGCCGCCATGGGAATTGATGAAGACGAATTTTTTGACGCCGGCGCGCGCGACCGAGGCTCCAAGCTCCGTCCAGGCCTTGATGAGCGTCGTGGCCGGCAGCGTCAGCGTGCCCGGTGCATGAAGATGTTCGTTGGATTTTCCTACCGACTGGACCGGCAGGATGCGGACGTCGAGATCATCAGGCAGGCGTGCGATCAGCGTGTCCAGCATGCCGTGCATGATGGTCGTGTCGGTCGATACGGGCAGATGAGGGCCATGCTGTTCGATGGCAGCCACCGGCAGCACGGCAATCGTCTTCTCCGGATCGATCGCCGCATAGGCGGTCGTCGGAAAATCCCCCCACCAGACTTTTTTCGGAGCCACGGGAACCTCGTCCTTTGATCGCCGGGGTTTTAGTGCGGCGGACGACTGACCGCAACTGGCGGTTCAACCCGCCGCAATCACCTCGATCTCGACTTTGAATTCCGGCCGCGTGAACCCCGACACGATCATCAGCGTCGAGGCAGGCGGCGGGTCGGCGACAAGCCGGTCGCGCACCTCCATGTAAGGTTTCATGTAAGCGCGGTCAGTTACGTAGGCGTTGATCCGCACGATGTCTTTCAACCCAAGTCCCGCTTCGGCAAGGATCGCGGCAATGTTGGCGAAGCACAGTTCGGCCTGCGCCCCGGCATCTTCCGGGATCGCGTCGTCCGGTCCGATGCCCAGTTGCCCGGAACACAGGACAAGCCTTTTGCCGGCGGGCACTTCCACGCCGTGACTGTATCTCGCGAATGGCGGTCTTATCGATTTCGGGGTGAGGGCATTGGACATAGGTTTTCTCCGTTTCGCCGACAGTAGGGCTTCCAAGTGCGCGTCATCAACAGTCAGCATCTAATGCCAGCCACATGGACTTGAGCCTGAAAAATAGGCACGATGCTTCCCGGACTTGCCAAGGGCCGGCCCCGACTTACGACAGAACAGGGAACAGCCGCTGGCACGCCTCTTGCTTGGAATATCAAGGTGCCGCGCCGTCGCGCGATGACAACTGAGGGTGACGTTCATGAACAGGCTTCTCACGATCTCCACGGCTGCTTTTGCCTTTGCTGCAACCAGCGCCACCGGCGCTTTCGCGGTTCCGGTGACCTTTGGCACCAACTGGTTGGCGCAGGCCGAGCACGGCGGTTATTATCAGGCCGTCGTCGATGGTACCTATGCCGCCTGCGGCCTCGAAGTGACGATCCAGCAAGGCGGTCCGCAGGTCGCCGGGCGTCCGCTGCTTCTCGCGGGCAAGATCGATTTCTACATGGGCGGCAACATGCAGCAGGCGTTTGACGCCGTCGCCCAGAACATTCCGTTGCGCGTCGTCGCCGCCTCCTTCCAGAAGGAGCCGCAGGTGGTCATGTCGCATCCGGGCGAAGGGCTCGATACATGGGAGGATCTGCCCAAGGCCGACCAGTACATCATTGGTGACGAGGGCGCCCAGAGCTTCCTGCTCTGGATGGCCGAGGAGTACGGCTTCGACCTGTCGAAGCGCGTTCCCTACACCTTCAATCCCGCGCCCTTCATCGCCAACAAGAAGTCGATCCAGCAGGGATATGTGACGTCCGAGCCTTTCGCGGTCGAGAAGGAAGGCGGCTTCGTGCCGAACCAGTTCCTGCTCGCCGACTATGGCTACGACACCTACTCGACCACGATCGAAACCATGCAGGAGACGATCGACAAGCGTCCCGAGGTGGTCCAGTGCTTCGTCGATGGCTCGGCAAAAGGCTGGTACAACTACCTCTACGGCGACAACAAGGCCGCCAACGAAGCCATCAAGAAGGACAATCCCGACATTACGGATGAGCAGATCGCGTTTTCGATCGCGCAGATGAAGAAGTTCGGCATCGTCGATTCAGGCGACGCCGAAAAGCTGGGCATCGGCGCGATGACCGACGAGCGCAACCAGAGCTTCTACGACAAGATGGTCAAGGCCAAGGTCATGCCGGCGGGCATCGACATCAAGAAGTCCTACACGCTCGACTTCGTGAACAAGGGTGTCGGTCTCGACCTGAAGCCGTAACGGCTTCGACCAAACAGCGCATGTTGCAGGAAGGGCCTGCCACGGCTGGTGAAGCACAGGGCAGGGGCCGTTCGCCCCTGCTCATGCTGCGTGACGTGGGGAAGAGCTTTTCCAACGGCGTCGTCGCGCTGCGAAATGTCGACCTCGCCATTCGCGAGGGCGACTTCCTAAGCCTTCTCGGCCCCTCCGGCTGCGGCAAGTCGACGGCTTTGCGGATCATCGCCGGGCTTTCCACCCCCACGACCGGCTTGCTGGACTGGCGCGGCGACGCGCGGGGGCGCTCGGACATCGGCTTTGTCTTCCAGGAACCGACATTGCTGCCGTGGGCGTCCGTCTTCGACAATGTCTGGCTACCGCTCAGGCTGCGCGGCGTCTCTCGCGAAAAGGCCGCGCCCGCAATCCGCGAGATGATCGAGCGGGTCCACCTGACCGGCTTCGAGAAGGCCATGCCGCGCGAGCTTTCCGGCGGCATGAAGATGCGTGTGTCGATCGCTCGCGGCCTCGTCACCAAGCCCCGGCTTCTGCTGATGGACGAGCCCTTTGCGGCGCTGGACGAGATCACCCGCTTTCGGCTCAACAACGACCTGCTCGAACTCTGGCAGGAGCAGCGCTTTACGGTCGTCTTCGTGACGCACAGCGTGTTCGAGAGCGTCTTCCTCTCCAACCGCATTGTCGTCATGGCTGCCCGTCCGGGTCGTGTCTTTCGCGAAATCGCCGTCGATGCGCCGTATCCGCGCGACGAGGCGTTCCGCACGTCGACCGGCTACGCCGCACTCTGCCGCGAGGCTTCCGGCGTCCTCGGCGAAGCCATTACCCTTGGCGGAGGCGTCCATGACGACCACTGATCCGCAGGCTTTGCCGCTCGATCCGGAAGAGGCGCGGCGTGTCCGCGTGGCGAAACTGGAGCGCATCGGCCGGTGGGTGCTGCCGCTCGCCATCATGCTGCTCGCGATCTGGCTGTGGGACCGCATCTGCGTCTGGAACGAAATCCCGCGCTATATCCTGCCTCGGCCCGGCGAGGTGCTGGCGACGCTCTACACCGACGCCGGCCTGCTGTTCGGCTCGCTCCTGACGACGTTGCGGATCACGTTTCTCGGCCTGCTGCTCGCGGTCGTCGGCGGCGTCGGGCTTGCCGTGCTGTTCGCCCAGTCGAAATGGGTGGAGATGTCGTTCTTTCCCTTTGCCGTCATCCTGCAGGTTACGCCGATCGTGGCGATCTTTCCGCTCATCAACATCTATGTCGACAACCAGACCGCCAAGCTGCTGCTCTGCGCCTGGATCGTCGCCTTCTTCCCCATCCTGTCCAACACGACGCTCGGGCTGAATTCGGTCGATCGCAACCTGCTGGACCTGTTCAAGCTGAATGGCGCAACGCGCTGGCAGGAGCTTTGGCACCTGCGCCTTCCGGGCGCGATGCCGTACTTTCTCGGCGGCCTTAAGATTGCTGGCGGTCTGGCGCTCATCGGCGCGGTCGTGGCCGAGTTCGTCGCCGGCTCGAGCGGCCAGTCGTCGGGTCTCGCTTCACGGATCATCGAGGCCGGGTACCGGCTCAACGCGCCGCGCCTCTTCGCCGCGCTGATCCTGATTTCCTTCACCGGTATCGTGATCTTTCTCGTGATGTCGCTGATCTCGCATCTCGTCCTGCGCAACTGGCACGAGAGCGCCCTGAAGCAGGATCGATGATGATGGGGTTTGCGACGCAGGTCGGCGATCCTTCACGCCCCCCTCTGTCCTGCCGGGCATCACCCCCCCACGGGGGGGGGTCCTCTGGGCGCGTACGTATCGCTGGCTGGCGGCGTTCAATTTTGGCCCGGGCGGGGGTGGCAGCCAATCGCCCCCCTTGGGGGGGAGATGTCCGGCAGGACAGAGGGGGGCGCCATAGAGCGCGGGTTCGCCAATTGCGGGTTGCTTCATGACCTCGCCAATCCCCTCAGCCACTGCCTACACGCTTTCCCGTGTCCGCCTTCATGCCTCCCTGACCTCCGGCCTCGCTCTGCGGAGGGACAAAGACGGCTTTATGCTCACAGACCTTGCGGTTGCGGACGGCCGCATCGTCTCAATAGCCGCGCATGATTCAACCAGACCAGCAGAAGTGGACCTCGCCGGCCGCATCGTCCTGCCCTGTTTCGTCGATTGTCACACCCATATCGACAAGGGGCATATCTGGCAGCGCAGCCCTAATCCGGACGGCTCGTTCATGGGAGCGCTGGCCGCAGCCGAGGCCGATCGCGTCGGGCGCTGGACTGCGGCCGATCTCGAACGTCGCATGGATTTCTCGCTCCGCTGCGCCTATGCGCACGGCACCAAGGCGCTACGCACCCACCTCGATAGCATCCCTCCGCAGGATGCCATTTCCTGGCCGGTCTTCGAGGCGATGCGTGAACGCTGGCGCGGCAGGATCGAGTTGCAGGCGGTCAGCTTGATCGGGCTCGAAGCCGCGCGCGACCGGCAAGCCTTCTCAAATCTCGCCCGGCGAGTCGCGAGTTCTGGTGGCGTACTCGGCGCATTTCTCTATCCGATGCCCGACATCGAGGAACTGCTGGACTTTGTCTTTTCGCAGGCCATTGAGCATGGCCTGGACCTCGATTTTCATGCCGACGAAACGCAGGACCCTTCCGCGACCGGCCTGCGCAAGATCGCCGAGGCCGCGCTCTGGAACAATTTCGGAGGCAGGGTGCTCGTCGGCCATTGCTGTTCGCTGGCCCGCCAGCCGGAGCAGGATGTCCTTTCGACGCTGGACAAGGTCGCAAAGGCCGGGCTGTCGGTCGTCTCCCTGCCGCTCTGCAATCTCTATCTGCAGGATCGCCGCAGCGACGGCACGACGCCGCGCTGGCGCGGCGTTACCCTGTTGCACGAGATGAAGGCGCGCGGCATCCCCGTCGCGGTCGCCTCGGACAACACGCGCGATCCCTTCTATGCCTATGGCGACCTCGACATGCTGGAAGTCTATCGCGCGGCGACGCGCATCCTGCATCTCGACCATCCCGTCGCCGACTGGCCTAGGGCCGCTACCACAACCCCGGCCGACATCATGCGGCTGGAAGGGGCAGGGGTTCTCGCGGCGGGTGGTCCCGCTGACTTCATCATCTTCAAGGGACGAAGCTGGACGGAATTGCTTTCCCGACCGGAATCGGATCGCATCGTCGTGCGCGATGGTCGCGCGATTGAACGCAGCTTGCCTGATTATTCCGAACTCGATGACCTGATGGGTGCGTGATGGACATAACCGCGCTGAAAGCAGAGCTCGAAGGGCTGAAGATCGAGGACAATCCCAAGATCGTCCAGCAGAAGAGCCGCGATTTCTACTGGTATAGCCCCGTCTTGAAGCGCCAACTCGATCTTGTCACGGGCGATTTCGTCGTCTCGCCGCGAACGGAGGGCGAGGTAATCAGGGTCCTCGCTGCCTGCCACAAGCATGGCGTGCCGGTCACGCCGCGCGGCACTGGGACGGGCAACTACGGCCAGGCCATGCCGCTTTCCGGTGGCGTCGTGCTCAGCCTCGCCGAGATGAATGCCGTAACTTCCATCTCCATCAGCCGCGTAGTTGCCCATCCGGGCGCCATCATCGCCGACATCGACCGCGCCACCCGCGCGCATTCAGGGCAGGAACTTCGACTGCACCCTTCGACCTATGCCACGGCCTCCATCGGCGGGTTCATCGCCGGCGGTTCGGGCGGCGTCGGGTCGATCAATTTCGGCGGCCTGCGCGATTTCGGCAATGTGCTGCGGCTGCGCGTCGTCACCATGGAAGCCGAGCCGCGCATCCTCGACCTCACCGGCGAGGACATTCACAAGGTTACGCATGCCTACGGCACCAACGGCATCATCACCGAAGTCGCGATGCCGTTGACCGCATCCTACGACTGGGTCGACGTCATCGTCGGCTTCGACAGCTTCATGGGCGCGGCACGCTACGGAAACGCGCTGGCCTGCCAGGACGGCATCCTCACCAAGCTCGTCGCTCCGATCGCAGCGCCGGTTCCGCAGCTCTATTTCAAACGCCACCAGAAATTCTTCCGCGACGGGCAGAGCATCTGCCTCGCCATGGTCGCGCCGCAGTCGCTCGATGCCTTCCTTGCGTTTACGCGGCGCGCCGGCGGCGAAGTCATCTATAACGAGGCAGCCGCTTCGGACGAGGAGAAGAAAGGCCTGCCGCCGGCCTATGAGCTTTCGTGGAACCACACCACGCTGCGCGCGCTCCGTATCGATCCGTCGATCACCTATCTCCAGTCGCTCTACCCGTTCCCTGGCCATCTCGACCTGATCGAGAAGATCGACGGTTTGTTTCCGGGCGAGGTGTTCTCGCATCTCGAATTCGTGCGCTTCGACGGCAACATCACCTGCTTCGGCCTCAACCTCGTCCGCTTCACAACCGAGGAGCGGTTGGACGAGATCATCCGGATATTCGAGGACAATGGTTGTCCGATCTTCAACCCGCACCGCTACACGCTGGAGGAGGGCGGCATGAAGCAGACAGACGAGGTCCAACTCGCTTTCAAGCGCGAGGCTGATCCGCAGGGGTTGCTGAACCCGGGAAAGATGATCGCCTGGGAAGACCCCGCATACGACTATCGCTCGGGTAAAACCTTCCTCTTCAAGGGGCTCGAGCGCGTCTCATGATGGCAGAGGCATGAAAATCCTGGTCCTCTACGCTCATCCGGTCGAGACCAGCTTCAACGCCGCGCTGCACCGGACCATCGTCGAGCGGCTGACCGCCGCAGGCCACAGCGTCGACGACCTCGATCTCTATGCCGAGGATTTCGATCCCAGACTGACCCGCGCCGAGCGTCTCGCCTATCACGATCCGCGCGGACCACAGGAGGCGGCGTCGCCCTATGTCCAGCGCCTGCTCGCGGCCGAGGCGCTGGTGCTGTCCTATCCCACCTGGAACTATGGTTTCCCGGCGATCCTGAAGGGTTTCTTCGATCGCGTATTCCTGCCCGACGTGTCGTTTCGCATGATCAACGGCAAGGCAACGCCCAGCCTCCACAACATCCGCAAGGTGGCGGCCGTCACCACCTATGGCGGCAGCTGGTTTCGCGCTCTACTGATGGGCAATCCGCCGAAAAAGCTTGTCAGCCGCATGTTGCGCGCGACCGTGAAACCTGGCGCGCCGGTTTCATATCTGGCACACTATTCGATGAACCTCTCGACGCCGGAATCGCGCGAGAGATTCATGGCGAAGGTCGCTGCCAGAATGGAGGCTTTCTGATGCAGTCCGCGCCACTGAGGTGCCTCGTCGTCTATTGTCATCCGGTGCCGGAAAGTTTTTGCGCCGCTGTCCGCGATACAGCTTTAGCGGCACTCTCCGATCGTGGTTGGGAGGTCAGGCTGGTCGACCTCTATGCCGAAGGTTTCGATCCGATTCTGAGCCCCGAAGAGCGCCGCAATATGGACCGCGCGCCGACCGATCCCGCGCTGGCGCCACATATCGAGAACATCAGATGGGCGCAGGCGGTTCTCTTCGTCTACCCGACCTGGTGGTACGGGCTGCCCGCCGTGCTGAAGGGCTGGCTGGACCGCGTCTGGGCGACTGACGTTGCCTTCACCTTGCCGCCTGATGGCGGCCGCATCGTTTCGCTGGTGTCGCATATCCGCAAGATAGGCGTGATAACGACCTGCGGCGCGTCGCCGTGGATTTCCTTCCTGATGGGGCAGCCCGGTCGCAAGACTATACTTCGCGGCATGCGCGCGCTCTGTGCGCCGGCCGCGCGAACGCTCTATGTCGCGCACTACAACATGGACAGTTCGACGGCAGAAAGCCGAGCAGCATTTCTCGGGAAAGTGAAAAGCAAGCTCACCAGGTTCTAGACCCCGCTGATCAGGTTTATGGCGACACGACCCAGCCAAATCGCTTACTATGCCAATCTCGATATCGGTTGATGGGCGATCGAATGTTTTCTTCGGGCTTTTGGATTCTGATCGTCATCGAAGCCGTGACCGGTGCCCTGAGTGGCGCATTGCTTGGAAATCTCGTGCCCCCGCTCAGCCTGGGCGGCTTGAAAAACGCCGTACTCGGCGCAATCGGCGGCGTTGGCCTGACCTGGCTGACGGCACAGACGCCCGCGCTGGAGTCGCTTGTGGAGGACGTGGCGCCGGATGGCTCGTACGTCCTCTCTCCGGAGTTGCTGCTCAGCGTTGGAGTTGCTGGGCTGATCGGGGGTGCGCTCCTGGTTACAATCATCGGCTTGTTGCGAAATCGCTTCGCGGCCTGAGCCTATCCTGCAGACCCTCAGGGAGAAAATTCATGATCAAGTTGGGCGGAAGGTATCAGCACCTTGTCCACAGTGCAGGTTGCGCCTGCGTCAGTCCCGAGCTTCAGGCGGCATCGCGGCGTCTGGATGCGTTTTCCAGGCGCGGATTTCTTGCTGGCTTGGGTGCAGCGGCCGTTTCCGGGTTGGTATCCGGGCCGGCGTTCGCACAGACACCTCCGTCCAAAACGCTGCTCCGGCAGGTCCGGCTCTTCGACGGCAAGTCCGACGCGCTCCAAAGTGTCCAGATCCTGATCGAAGGCAACCGGATCGTTTCGATCGATGCGGCAAACAACGCTCCGCCTGCCGATGCGACTGTTATCGATTGCGGCGGCCGCGTGCTGATGCCCGGCCTGATCGATGCGCACTGGCATGCGATTTTCGCCGCCGTGCCGATGCAGGTTCTGATGACGGTCGACCCGGGCATGATCTTCACCATGTCGACCGCCGAAGCCGAGCGTACGCTGCTGCGGGGCTTCACGACCATCCGCGATCTGGGCGGTCCGGCATTCTCGTTCAAGCAGGCCATCGATGGCGGCATCGTTCCGGGGCCTCGCATCTTCCCTTCGGGCGCCATGATCACGACCTCCGGTGGACATGGCGACCTTCGCATGCCGTTCGAGATTCCGCGCGATGGCGATCTGCTCAGCCTCAGCGAAAAGTTTGGCGGAGCAGCGATCGTCGATGATCTCGGTGGCTTGAAAAGGCGCGTGCGCGAGCAGCTTCTGCAGGGAGCTTCCCAGGTCAAGCTCGTGGCAGGGGGCGGCGTTTCCTCACCGCGCAGCCCGCTGGACATGATGACATTCAGCGAGGACGAATTGCGCGAGGCGGTGGCAGTTGCGCGCGACTGGAACACATATGTCACCGTGCATGCGACGTCCGACGCGGCCGTTCGCCGTTCGGTGGCTGCCGGCGTGCCCTGCATCGAGCATGGGCACCTGATGACCGAGGATACTGCGAAGCTTGTCGCGGACAACGGCATCTGGCTGAGCACCCAGCCGTTCTTGACGATTGCGGACGCCGCGTCCCAGACAGGCCCCGGCGTTGAGCGGGCGGAAGAGATTTTCGGCTACACGCCGGGAATGTACGGCTTCATCAAGAAGTACGGAATCAAGGTTGCATGGGGCTCGGACCTGCTGTTTTCGGCCGAGCTGGCGCCGCGCCAGAACGTCATGCTGACACATCTCGCCAACTGGTATTCGAATGCCGAGGTCCTGCGCGCAGCGACATCGGTCAATGCCGACCTGCTTGCGCTTTCCAACCTGCGGAACCCCTATGAGGGCAAGCTGGGCGTGATCGAGCAGGGCGCGCTCGCCGATCTCCTTGTTGTCAACGGCAATCCGCTCGACGATATCCGGCTGATCGAGAATCCCGAGCAGAACCTTTCCGTCATTATGAAGGACGGCAAGGTTTACAAGAATACCCTGTAGCCAATACTAGGGGCGGGGTCGGTTGCGGTGGGGCGCTTTCCTTGCCTTAGTTTGCGCTGTGCCCTCGCTTCGGTCGAGACGACCAATTCGCCGTTGAGGGATAGCGAAACATGCAGGACGTAGGCTCCAGGACGACCAGCGTGACCCAGGTCTTGATCGCGACCTTGCTGGTCGTGACAACGCTCGCGGTGGCCGACGGCATCTTCGCTCCGATCGCTTTCGCGCTTTTCATCCTGGCGCTGGTGTGGCCGATTCAGGTTCGTCTTCAGAAGTCGCTGCCGCGCGTCGTCGCGCTGATCATCACTTTCCTGGTGGTTGCCGCGGTCGTTCTGGCCCTAGCCCTGCTGACGGCCTGGTCTTTCAGCCAGGTTGCCCGATGGCTGATCGCGGATGCTTCACGCCTGCAGCAGGCCTACGAATCCCTGCGCCTCTGGCTTGAGGAGCGCGGCATCGTGCTTGCCGTCCTCTGGTCCGACAATTTCGGGATGTCGTGGATTTTGCGGATCACGCAGACGCTCGGTGGTCGTCTCAACAGCACGTTCAGCTTCTGGCTGGTGGCGCTTGTCTACGTGCTTCTCGGTCTTCTGGAAGTCGAGGATTTCGGCAACCGGTTAAAGTCTCTCCGAAACGCCGCCGTCGGCACAATGTTTCTGCAGGGTGCGAAGCTGACGGCCGCGAAAATACGCCGATATATGGTGATCAGGACGGCGATGAGCGTGATTACAGGCCTTCTGGTCTGGGGTTTTGCGAAGCTCGTCGGCCTTCCCCTGGCCGAGCAGTGGGGGTTCATCGCGTTTGCGCTGAACTACATCCCGTTTATCGGGCCACTGGTCGCAACATTGCTTCCAACCCTTCTGGCGCTCGCTCAGTTCGACACCTGGGGAGGCGTGATCGCTCTTTTTGTCGGACTGAACCTCATACAGTCCATCGTCGGCAGCTACGTCGAGCCGCGCGTCGCCGGCAGCGCGCTGTCCATGTCGCCGGTTCTGGTGCTCTTCTCGGTCTTCCTGTGGGGCTATCTGTGGGGGATCTTCGGCGCATTCATCGGCGTGCCGATCTCGATTGCCGTGATCACCATCTGCAGCCAGCACCCATCCAGCAAATGGGTTTCCGACCTGTTCGGGCTACAAGCGCCCGAGAAAGAGTGAGGCTGGGTTGCAGCCACTGCAACGAGGCAGATTGCCGAGCCGGGCTGGCGGTTCGCCAAGCCCGGGGCTTCTCCGTTCAGTCGATCAGTTCACGATCTGGAAGTAGTAGGTATCGATAAACCGGCCGCGGACGTCGGACTGCACCCTGCCACGCAGCTTGAGTTCGGTCTTCGTCGTTACTTCGCGGCCGCGCCAGAATTCCTTTTCGATCCGGACCCGGATTTCTCCGGTCTTGTCGCGAAACAGGTATTGCGCCCTGCCGACTTCCTGCTTGATGGAGCCGGTCAGTTCAACCCTGTCGCCGACGCGCGCCCCGCGCGCTTCCTGTACGGTCGTGACGCCGGCACCGGCTGAGCCTGCGAACTGCGCCTGTACCCCACCGCCTGAAAAAGCGGTCAGAAAGGCAACTGCCAGCGTAATCTTTCCAAGGGTATTGAACTGCACGATCTGCTCCGCCTGCACCAGGAAAAGCCGGATATAGATTGCAAATAGTTGGAAAGGTCAATCGCGACTACATGCGCACGCGCTCGGCCTTTGGGTCGTACATCGGCTTCAAGCTCGCCTCGGCCGCGAAGCGTTCGCCGGCAATCTCGATCTCGTAGGAAGACGCCAGCACCTCGGCTTCGGTTTGGCCTTCCGAGGGCACATAGCCCATGCCGATGGCTCCGCCGAGGAAATGGCCGTAGTTGCCCGACGTCACGGTGCCCACGATCTTGCCGTCTCGCACCAGGGCCTCGTTGTGGAAGAGCAGGGGCTTGGCGTCCTTCAGGCGGAACTGCACCATCCGCCGCGACAGGCCGGCCTCGCGCTTCCTCAACACCGCGTCGCGGCCGACGAAGTCGCCCTTGCCGGTCTTCACGGCGAACCCGAGGCCGGCTTCCAGCACATGGTCCTCGTCGGTGATGTCGTGGCCGAAGTGGCGGAACGCCTTTTCGATGCGGCAGGAATCCAGCGTGTGCAGCCCGCAGAGTTTCAGGCCGACATCCGTGCCGGCCTCTTCGATCGCCTCGAAGACATGCGCCGTCTGGTCTGTCGGCACATAGAGTTCCCAGCCGAGTTCGCCAACATAGGTCACGCGGTGTGCGCGTGCCTGTCCCATGCCGATCTCGATCTCCTGATATGTGCCGAACGGATTGTTTTCGTTCGAGAAATCGTTCGGGCTCGCCTTTTGAATCAGGTCGCGGGATTTCGGTCCCATCAGGCAGAGCACGCTTTCCGAGGCAGTCACGTCGGTGATGACGGCGAACTCGTCGGCCAGATGTTTCCTGAGCCATGCGAGGTCGCGCTGCAGCGTCGCGCCGGGCACCACGAGGAAGAAGGCGGTCTCGGAAAGCCGCGTGATCGTCAGGTCGCTCTCGATGCCGCCGCGTGGGTTCAGCATTTGCGTGTAGACGATGCGGCCGGCCGGCACGTCGAGATCGTTGGCGCAGAGCTTCTGCAGGAACGCCAGCGCATCGCGGCCCTCGACCCTGATCTTGCCGAAGGAGGTCATGTCGAACAGGCCGACGCCGTTCCTGACCGCAAGGTGCTCGTCGCGCTGGTTGTCGAACCAGTTCTGCCGCCACCACGAATATTTGTATTCACGCTCCTGATCCGGACGGGCGAACCAGTTTGCGCGCTCCCATCCCGCGACCTCGCCGAAGACAGCGCCCCGCGCCTTCAGGTGTTCGTGGAGAGGGGAGCGCCGGATACCACGAGCCGACGCTATCTGGCGGTACGGGAAATGGTCGGCGTAGAGCAGGCCGAGCGTTTCGGTGACGCGGGCCTTGAGGTAGCTGCGGTTCTTCTGGAATGGCTGGGTCCGACGGATATCGACTTCCCAGAGATCGAACGGCGCTTCGCGGTCGTTGATCCACTGCGCCAGCGCCATGCCGGCGCCGCCCGAGGAGACGATGCCGATGGAGTTGTAGCCGGCCGCCACCCAGTAGCCGGAGAGTTCCGGCGCTTCGCCGAGATAATAGCGGTCGTCGGGCGTGAAGCTTTCGGGACCGTTGAAGAAGGTGTGGATGCCCGCCGTCTCCAGCATCGGCATGCGGTTGACGCCCATTTCCAGGATCGGCGCGAAATGGTCCATGTCCTCCGGCAACTGGTCGAAGCAGAAATCCTCTCGGATGCCGTCCATGCCCCATGGCTTCGCCACCGGCTCGAAAGCGCCGAGCATCATCTTGCCGGCGTCTTCCTTGTAGTAGGCGCACTCGTCCGGCACGCGGAGGACAGGCAGCCGCGTCAGGCCGGCGATCGGTTCGGTAATCAGGTAGAAGTGCTCGCAGGCGTGGAGCGGGATGTTGACGCCCGACATCGCGCCGAGGTCACGCGCCCACATGCCGGCGCAGTTGATCACCACGTCTGCCTCGATCGTGCCCTGTTCGTCGCCTTGCGCCCAAGAGACGCCGGTCACGCGTCCGTCCTTCCTGTGGACGGCAGTCACCTTCACGCCCTCGACGATCTTCGCGCCGCGCTGCCGTGCACCCTTGGCCAGCGCCATGGCGATGTTGGCCGGGTCGCACTGGCCATCGAGCGGCAGGTGTACCGCGCCGACAATGCCGTCGATGTTGAGGTGAGGGTACATTTGCTTGACTTCGGTCGGCGAGATTTCACGTACGTCGACGTCGAAGGCTCGCGCCACAGTCGCCTGCCGGTAGATCTCGTGCTTGCGCTGTTCGGACAGGGCCACAGTGATCGAGCCGACCTGGCGCATGCCGGTTGCGACGCCGGTTTCCTCTTCCAGCTTCACGTAGAGGTCGGCGGAATATTTCGCCAGCCGCGTCATGTTCTGCGAACCGCGCAACTGGCCGATCAACCCGGCCGCGTGCCATGTCGTGCCTGAAGTCAGTTGCTTGCGTTCCAGCAGGACCACGTCAGTCCAGCCGAGCTTGGCGAGGTGATAGGCCACGGAGCAGCCGGAAACGCCGCCGCCGATGATGACGGCGCGCGCCTTGGAGGGGATCGTGGCCATGGTCAGGCTGCCTTGCTGCGGTATTTGGAGGCGAAACGGCGCAGACGCGTCGCGGCGTCGAGCAGGATGGCGTCTGGCTGGCAGAGGCTGATGCGGATATGGCCCGCCGCCGCCTCGCCGAAGCTTGAACCGGGCATGACGCCCACCTTTTCAGCATCCAGGAATGCCCACGCGAATTTCTCGTCGTCGGGCTCGATGGCGCTGACGTCGAGCATCACATACATGCCGCCCTCGGAGCCGCGCACGACTATATTGTTCAACCCTGAGACCGCGTCCAGGAACAAGGTGCGGCGGCCGTTATAGATGTCGGCGATGACCGTGACGCCGTAGTCGTTCTCCAGCGCCTCCACTGCTGCCTGCTGAACGAAATCTGTCAAGCCGTAGGTGGTGACGAGGTTGAGACTGATGAGAACCGAGATCATGCTTTCCGGCCCGGTCAGCCAGCCGATGCGCCAGCCGGTCATGCCGTGGCTCTTGGACATCGAGTTGATGACCAGCGTGCGCTCGGCCATGCCGGGGAGGGCGCGAGGCGAGACGTGGTGCCCCTCCGCAAGTGTCCAATAGACCTCGTCGGAAAGAAGCCAGAGGTCGCGGCGGATGCAGAGGTCGGCCAAAGCCTGCAGGCTTTCGCGCGAATAGACTGCGCCGGTCGGGTTATTCGGCGTGTTTATCAGAATCGCCTTGGTGTTCGGCCGCAGCGCCGCCTCGATGTCCTCGGCGCGCGGCTGGAAACCGTCCTCGGCCCGGGCTTCCACCACCGTGAAGTCGGCTTCGGCAGCACGGAACGTGCCGGGATATGTCGCGTAATAGGGCGCGACCACGACCGCATGGTCGCCCTTGTCGAGCGTTGCCTGGACGGCGGCATAGAGCGCCAGCTGTCCGCCGGGCGTCGCGATGATCTGGTCAGCGTTCGTCTCGACTCCGGTACAGCGCGTCGACGCCTTTGCCATCGCTTCGCGCATGCGCGGAATGCCGGGCAATTGCGTGTAGTGATGATAGCCGCCCCTGACCGCCTTCACGCAGGCCTCGATGGTCTCGGATGGCGTGTCGAAGTCGTGATCGCCGACCGACAGCATGATGATCGGCTCGCCGGCTTCCTTGCGGGTCATGGCGGCGAAATGGACCTCCCAACCGTCCTTGCCGGAGGGGATGATGCCACTGATGCGTGCGGATGGGTTCGGCATGGCTATGCCCTCAATCTTTCGTTCCTGGGATCCCAGAGCGGCTCGTCCTTCTGGACCGTCGCCGGGTAGCGCTTGCCGAATATCTCGACCTCGATACCTGTGCCCGGCTCGGCAAGATCGGCGCGCAGCATGCCAAGCGCGATCGACTTGTCCACCCGGTGGCCGAAGCCTCCTGACGTCGTCTCGCCGACGATCTTCCCGTCATGCCAGAGCGTCGACATGTAGGGCGCGTCGAATTCCGGGCTGTCGACCACCAGTGTCACAAAGCGCTTCTTCACGCCCTGCTGCTTCTCGTTCTGCAGCGCCGCCTTGCCCTTGAAGTCGGGCTTGTCCCACTTGACGAAGCGGTCGAGTCCGCCCTGCAGCACCGTGTAGTCCGTCGACAGGTCCTGCTTCCAGGCGCGGTAGCTCTTTTCGAGCCTGAGTGAATCCAACGCGAACATGCCGAAGGGCTTCAAGCCATGCTTCTGGCCGGCTTCCCAGACCGCGTCGAAGATCGTCGCGGTGTCGTCCACCTTGGTGTGGATTTCCCAGCCGAGTTCGCCCGCGAAGGAGACGCGCACGAGTTGGCACCAACGGTCGGCGATCTGCACGGACTGGTGCGACAGCCACGGCAGTGACAGGTCGGCATCGCAGACTTCGGCGAGGATGGCGCGTGATTTCGGTCCGGACAGAATCTGGCAAGTGAAGCGCTCGGTCGCGTCTTCCAGAGTCATTTCCGTGCCTTGTGGCACATGCTTCTTCAGCCACTCGAAGTCGTGGAGTTGCGCGACAGAGGCCGTGATCAGGAAGAACAGGTTTTCATCCAAAGCCATGATCGACATTTCGGTGACGATGCGGCCCTTGTCGTCGGCGAAATAGCCGAGGCCGATCTTGCCCGGCTTGGGCACTACGCCCGTAATCAGCCCCGACAGCCATTCGCGTGCACCTTCGCCTTGCAGCCGGTAACGCGAGAAACCGGGCAGGTCGAGGATGCCGGCCGCATCGCGCACCGCGAGGCATTCCTCGCGGATACGCTTCTGCCAGGGACCTTCACGGCGGAATGTCTGCGTCGATTCTTCGGACGTGTCGTCGCCGGGCTGCGCATACCATGTCGCGCGCTCCCATCCATTGTATGCGTTGAACTGCCCGCTAAGCGCCGCGATGCGGTCGTGTATCGGCGAGAGCTTGCGGTCCCGTCCAGCCGGCCACGCATGGCGCGGGAAGTGGATCGCGTATTCGTGGCCATAGATTTCCATGCCCTTGGCAACCGCATAATCCTGCTCGGCAGCGAAGCCGGTGAAGCGGCGCGGGTCGCAGGACCACATGTCCCATTCGGTCTGGCCTTCCGTCACCCATTCGGCCAGCACCTTTCCGGCGCCGCCCGCCTGCGCGATGCCGAAGGTGAAGACGCAGGCCTCGAAGGCGTTCGGCACGCCCGGCATCGGCCCGATCAGCGGGTTGCCGTCAGGCGCATAGGGGATCGGCCCGTTGATGACCTTCGACAGTCCCGCGGTCCCGAGGATGGGCACGCGCGCGATGGCGTCGTTCAGATACCACTCCAGCCGTTCCAGATCGTCCGGATAGAGCTGGAACGAGAAATCCTCCGGCATCGGGTCGTCGGGCGTCGCCCAGTGCGCGCGGCAATTGCGCTCGTAGGGGCCGAGGTTCATGCCGCTCTTTTCCTGCCGCAGGTAGTAGGAGGTGTCGACGTCGCGCAGCAGCGGCAGCTTGTGCCCGGCTTCCTTGCTCCACGCCGCCAGTTCGGGGATTTCCTCGAACAGGATATATTGATGGCTCATGACCATCATGGGCACCTTGCGGCCGAACATGGCGCCCACTTCCGCCGCGCGGTAGCCGCCGGCGTTGATGACGTATTCGCAGCGGATGTCGCCCTGCGCCGTCGAGATCACCCATTCGCCGTTTTCGTGGCGCACGCCTGTCACAGGGCAGAAGCGGATGATCCTGGCGCCCATGTCGCGCGCGCCTTTCGCCAGCGCCTGCGTGAGCTGGGCCGGGTCGATGTCGCCGTCGCTTGGATCATAGAGCGCGCCCTTCAACTCGTGCGTCTCGATGAACGGATAGCGGCGCTTGATCTCGTCCAAGCCGACGACATCGATGTCCATGCCCTGATAGCGGCCCATCCCCTTGGCGCGCTGGAACTCCTGCATGCGTTCGTCCGTGTGGGCGAGGCGCAGCGATCCCGTGACGTGGTAGTTCATGGGATAGTCGACCGCCTTCGCCAGCCCGCGATAAAGCTCCGTCGAATAGCGCTGCATGTTCATCAGCGACCAGGACGACGAGAAGGTTGGCACGTTGCCGGCCGCGTGCCAGGTCGAACCGGACGTCAGCTCGTTCTTTTCGAGCAGCACGCAGTCGGTCCAGCCAGCCTTGGCGAGGTGGTAGAGCGAGGAGACGCCGACCGCGCCACCGCCGATGATCACCACGCGCGCTGTGGAAGGAATGTCTGCCACTGTGTCTCCTCCGGTCGTTCCGTTCGTCTGTCGTTTGTCGTGCTCAGTAAACTGGCGGCGAGATGACCCAGATCACCACCGCAGGTTCGTCGCCGGGATTTCGCCAGCGGAAGGGCTTGGCCGCGAAACGAAAACTGTCGCCCTCGGCAAGATGATGCCAGACGCCGTCGATCTCGATGTCGAAGCGTCCCGACGCCAGATATCCAGCTTCCTCGGTCTTGCGGAGCGCTGGTTCCGGCAGTTCTGAACCGGGCGCGAACACCGAGCGCAGCATCTCGAAGCTGCCGCCGAGGTCGGGCGACAGAAGCTCTTCCACCAGCCCGGTTTCGCTCGTGCCGAGCGAGCGGCGGCGCGCGGCCCGCACGACAAAACCGCGCTCGTCCTCGGTTTCTGCCTCATGACCGAAAAACAGGCTGAGCGGTACGTCGAAGAGTTCCGCGAAGGCTCTAAGATCCGCAAGGGAAGGCGTGGAAAGCCCGCGCTCGACCTGGCTGACCCAGCCGACAGAACGCTGCAGACGCATGGCGATCTCGGCCAGCGTCAGCCCGCGCGCCTTGCGCAGCGCGCGCAAATCGTGCGCCAGCAACTGCGTAGCGGACAGCGGCTCTTCGCGGTGGGCGACGCTTTGAGACATCCATGGCTCATGAAAAATTCGGACAGAATTTCATGAGATACCACTGCGGTGAAAAAATCAAGGCGATTTTCACCGCGTATGGATTGCTACTCGACCTCGTATCCAACTTCCTCGCTGGCGTGGCGTAGCGAGTTCCAGAACGAGCGCGCGAAGGACCTGAAGACGTAAACGTCGAACTGGTCGGCGCCCGTGCGCTGGATCTGCGCGAAGATGTCGTGGTGCACGGTCGAGATGCCTGATCCGACGGCAAGCGCAGGCTCGGAGAAATCGACCGCGAAGAATTTCGCCAGCACCCACTCCGCTTTCGGCCCGGCAATCCGGATCACCGTGCGGCCGTGGGAAAGGTCGGTCACGGTCCCCGCGTCAGGACCGACCGCATCCGCAAAGGCGACAGAAAATCCTTCTTCCTGATCAGACACCAGGAATTTCCCCGGCGCGAAGCCGAACGCGCTTTTCGTTTCCGTGGCCACGCCGCTGCCGGCACCGCCCGGCACGAAAAGTCCCATCACCTCGCGGATTGCGGCAAGAATGCCTGCCTGCTGCCCGGGCCACGCCGAAAGCTGGACGATGGAACCCGGCTGCACCTCCGCGAGCGTCACGCCGACGCTGTGATCATCCCGAGCATATCTGCCCGAACGCAATACGGGGGTAAGGGGCGAAAGCTGATCAACCATGCATGCGCTTCCCTTCCGGGTCGTAGAAATGGTTGCTGACGATCTCGATCGGGCCGAAGCGCTTGCGCAGCGGGTCCGATATGAACGCGCGCTGGCCGTGGCGCGATTTTCCGGCCTTGACCAGCGCCAGCCCGATATATTGCCCCAGCACAGGCGAATAGCAGGCCGCCGTCATATGGCCGATCGAGCCGTGGGGATTGTCTTGGTCGAGTTCCTCGACGATGTGCGCGCCGCCGTTGAGTGGGATGTTGTCGCGCGACAGGATGCCGACGAGTTGCAACCGATCCGGCGCGACGAGCCCTTCGCGGATCATCATCATCGAGCCGACGAACGGCTTCTTCTTCGATAGCATCCAGTCGAGATGCAGGTCGCGCGCCGTCACGCGGCCGTCGATCTCCGCGCCCGTGACATGACCCTTCTCGATGCGCATCGTCCCCAGCGCCTCAAGCCCATACGGAACCAGCCCAAAGGGCTTGCCCGCTGCGATCAACGCCTCCCAGACATGGGTGCCATGGCCTGCGCCGGAATAGACTTCGTAGGCCAGTTCGCCGGAGAAGGAGAGGCGGCAGATCATGACGGGCGCCCCGTCGATCTCGCCATAGACGATGCCCATGAAGGGCAGTGTCTCGTTGTCGACCTTCGTGCCTGTCACGCAGGCAGCAAGTATGTCCCGCGACCTCGGCCCGGCGATAGACGCGCCCGCCCACTGGTCGGTGACTGAGGTCAGCGTCACCTTCAGGTCCGGCCAGATCACGTCGAGCAGATATTCCAGATGCTGCATCACCTTACCCGCGTTCGCGGTGGTGGTCGTCATCAGGAAGTCGTGTTCGGCCAGCCGCCATGTCGTGCCGTCATCCAGCACCAGTCCGTCCTCGCGGAGCATCAGCCCGTAGCGCGCCTTGCCGACGGGCAGCGTCGAGAACATGTTGGTGTAGACGCGATCCAGAAAGTCCGCAGCGTCCGGCCCCTGCACGGCGATCTTGCCGAGCGTCGAGACGTCGGCGATGCCTGCGGCTTCTCTCGTTGTCCGCGCCTCGCGCACATAGGCCTGCTCGACCGTCTCGCCGGGCAGGCCGAAGATCATCGGTCGATGCCACAGGCCGGCTGAATAGAGCGTCGCGCCGTTCTCAACATGCCAGTCGTGCATCGGCGTCAGCCGTTCCGGCCTGATCTCGCCGTAGCGCTCGGCCGCGAGCGCGCCGATGGTCACCGGCGCGAAAGGCGGACGGAAGCGTGTCGTGCCGACCTCGGGAATCTGCTTGCCCAGCGCATTTGCCATGATGGCAAGACCGGGAACGTTCGAGGTCTTGCCCTGGTCGGTCGCCATGCCGAGCGTCGTGTAGCGCTTGAGGTGCTCGACCGACTGGAAGCCCTCACGGTGCGCCAGTCTCACGTCTTCCGACGTCACGTCGTGCTGGAAGTCGACGAAGGCCTTGCCCTTGCCTGTGATCTCGAAGACCCCGGCAGGGGCAATATCGAGGTCGACGCTCGAAGTCGCAGGCAGCAAGCCTGCATCCGTCCCGCCACCGGCCGCGAAGCCTTCCGACAGCGCGGCATCCAGCGAAAACGTGCCGTTGAATCCGCCCGCACCGATCCAGCCGTCGGCATCCTTTGGCGGCAGGAAGGCCTGCAGCCGTTCGTTCCACTCGGCCTTCGCGCCGGCCTGGCTTGCGAGGTTGATCACAGGCGACCAGCCCCCCGACATCAGCAGGCAGTCGACGTCGATGCTGCGCGGGTCGCCGCTGATCTGACCTGTCGCCGCGTCGAAAGCCTGTACCTTGATGCAATGCAGCTTCTTGCCGCCTTCGGTCGCGGTGACGGCGCGCCCGGTCAGGATTTCGGCGCCGGTGCGCACTGCGGTCGCGCGCGCTGGCTGCGAGATATCCGCGCGGACATCGATGATTGCGACGATGTGGCAGCCAGCCTCGCGCAGCGCCAGTGCGGAACGATAGGCTCCGTCATTGTTGGTCAGGACCGCAATCTTTTCGCCGGGCAGGACGCCATATTCGGCCGCGTAGCGCTCGGCGGCGCTCGCCAGCATGACGCCTGGGCGATCATTGCCCGGAAATACAAGCGGCCGTTCAAACGCGCCGGTCGCCAGCACGACCTTGCCGACCCGGATCGTCCAGTGGCGCTGTCGCGGCTCGCCCCTGCGCGGCGAGGCCTTGTGGTCGGTCACGCGCTCCAGCGCTGCGATCGTGTTGCCGTCATAGTAACCCCAGACGCTGGTACGCGGCAGGACGCGGACATTGGACATCCGCGCCAGTTCGCGCACGGTCGCTGCCGCCCAATCGCCGGCTGGCTGCCCGTCGATCGTCTCGTCGCACCAGTTGGCCGATCCGCCGAGGCGTGCGTCCTGCTCGGCCAGAATGACCCGCTGGCCGCTCTCAGCCGCGGCCTTCGCCGCCATCAAGCCGGCCGGCCCGGAGCCGACGACGAGCACGTCGCAGAAGGCGTTCATGCGTTCGTATCGCGAAGGATCGGCCATCGTGCCGGCCTTGCCAAGACCTGCCGCGCGGCGAATGAAATGCTCGCAGAACATCCAGAAACGCGTGCCTTTCAGCGGCCCGATCACGGGCCCCATGAAGGTCTTGTAGTAGAAGCCGGCGCCGAGCACCTTGCCGCCAAGCTGGTTGACCGCGCCGACATCCATCCCAAGCGAAGGAAAACGGTTCTGGCTGACGACTTTCAGGCCGTCGTAAATCTCCAGCATCGTCGCCTGGATATTCGGTTCGCGCGCCTCGCCGCGCAGGATCGTGACCAGCGCGTTCGGCTCGTCGACGCCTGCCGCAAGAACCCCGCGCGGACGGTGATATTTGAAAGAGCGTCCGAGCAGGGTGACGCCGTTGGCGAGCAGTGCGGAAGCCAGCGTATCGCCCGGATGGCCGGTGAACTCCTGCCCGTCGAAGGTGAAGCGAATGCTGCGCGAGCGGTCGATCAGCCCGCCGCTGGTGGCGCGACGCGGGCTCATGCCGGCTTCTCCGCCTTGCCGGTTTCGCGCGCCAGCGTCACGTCCAGTATCTTGTGCGTCACCGTGTTGCGCAAAACCCTGAGATGCGACCGGCAGCCGCCGGAATGCTGCCAGATCTCCTCATGGTCGCCAGCCGTGTTCACGCGTTCGTAGACGTAGGCGTTCCAGGCTGCCTGGTCGGTCGAGGCAGGATCGGGGCGCGTCCGTCCGCCTTCCTCGCGGTAGACGAATTCGGAGGAGTCGCGCGGGCCGCAGAAGGGGCAGGTGATGATCATGTCTGTCCCTTCCTCAGTGCAGGTTGGGCGTCGCGCCCTGACCCTTGTCGTCGATCAGGATGCCGCGCTGGAACCGGTCGAGCGTGAAGGGGGCGTTCAGCGCATGCGGCTCGTCCTTGGCGATCGTCCAGGCAAAGCACCAGCCCGAAGCGGGCGTCGCCTTGAAGCCGCCGTAGCACCAGCCGGCATTGAGATACATGCCGGGCAGGGGACCCGTCGTGATGATCGGCGAGCCGTCCATCGACATATCGCACAAGCCGCCCCACGAGCGCAGCACGCGCAGGCTGGCGAAGCTCGGGAAAAGCGCCAGCATCTCCGAATGCACTTCCTCGACCAGCGGCAGGCTGCCGCGCTGGGCGTAGCTGTTGTACCCGTCGAGCGCGCCGCCATAGACGAGACCGCCCTTGTCCGACTGGGCGGCATAGAAATGGCCCATGCCGAAGGTCAGCACAGTGTCGAGGATGGGCTTCAGCGATTCCGAAACGAAGGCCTGCAGCACCTGGCTTTCGATCGGCATCGTCTCAATGCCGGCGAGCTTCATGACGCGGCCGGTGCTGCCGGCGACCGCTACGGCCACCTTTTTCGCCCTTATCTCGCCGCGCGAGGTGGTGACGCCGGTCACCTGATCGCCGTCGCGCAGGAAGCCGGTCACCTCGCAGTTCTCGATGATGTCGACCCCGCGCCGATCAGCGCCACGCGCGTAACCCCATGCGACCGCATCATGACGTGCGGTTCCGGCGCTCCACTGCATGACGCCGCCGAGGATCGGGAACCTTGCCGAGCCTGACGTGTCGAGCGCCGGCACCAGCTTCTTGATCTGCGCGACCGACATGAGTTCGGAATCGATGCCCGAATGGCGCAGCGCATTGCCGCGCCGGATATACTCGTCCAGTTGCCCCGGCGTATGCGCCAGGTTGAGGCAACCGCGCTGCGAGAACATGACGTTGTAGTTCAGGTCGTAGGAGAGGTTTTCCCACAGGTCCATCGAATGCTCGTAGAAACGGTGGTTTTCCGGGAGCAGGTAGTTGGATCGCACCGCCGTTGTGTTCCGACCCACGTTCCCGGACCCAAGATAGCCCTTCTCGAGGACGGCGACGTTCGTGACGCCGTGCTCCTTGGCGAGGTAATAGGCCGTCGAGACGCCATGCCCGCCGCCGCCAATGACGATCACGTCGTAGCTCGGCTTCGGGTCGGGCTTGCGCCACGCCGGTTTCCAGTCGCGGTTGCCGCTCAGCGCGTTCTTCAGGAGCGTATAGGCCGAATATTCCCGCATTGTTGCCATGGTTCTCTGGAAGGAGCGCAGACTACAAGGCAGCCCTTTGTGCCAAGGTCAGGATTGCGCCATTGCCTTTCGCATGGCCGACCCCTCTGGATCAAGGCGGCTTGCCCGCCCGTACGGGTGTCTTTATCAAGAGCCGCATCCAGGTCCCGGATTTTGGGGGTGCGGGAAGCAGTCCTCCTGCGGTTTGTCCGCAGGTTCGTAGCAGGGGTTCCATGCCGTTCGTCCGCCTTTGGCGTACAGTTGTTCTGGTCGTCTTAGCGGTCGCGATCCTCGCGCCGGCTGCTTTCGCGCAAGGTCTCGGCAACACGGCCAACCCGCTCATCGAGCAGCAGCGGGGGACGATTCAGGACTACACCGCGCGCGCCGACGCACTGGACAAGGAAATCGCGGCCAACAGCGAGCAGGATGGCAAGCTCGTTGCGATCAGGCTCAAGCTCGAGGAATTGTCGCGGGAACTGTTTGCCAGCGCCGTGGCGTTTCGCCCGCGCCTCGCGGAAATCAACGCGCGTCTGGACCAGCTTGGCCCCGCGCCGGCCGAGGGCCAGCAGGAACTCGACATCGTCTCGGTCGAGCGCGAGGGGTTGCTGACCGAGAAAGGCGAGATCAACGCCGTGCTCGGCCTGGCCGAGTCGCTGTCCATCCGCGTCAACGGGATGATCGAACGGATCGGCCAGATGCGGAGCGAACTGTTCCGCAATGTGTTGACCAAGCGTTATTCGCTTACGGAAGCCTTCGATGGCGAAACGCTCGGCGACGTCGAAGCCGAATATACCAACTTCTACCGCGCCATCACGTCTTGGCTCAATTTTGTCGTCAAATACAAGTTCCAGTCCGTTCTCGCTGCGGCGTTCTTTGCCCTCGCGGCCGCGGCCGTGCTGTTGCTCGGTGGACGACGGCTCTTCAGGCGGTTGATCCACGCCGACCCGACCGCCGAAGACCCGTCCTATCTCAGCAGGTTGTCGGTCGCCTTCTGGTCGACGCTCCTGCCCACGGTCACGGTCGGCGTCTTTCTCGCCGCGACGCTGTTTTTCTTCAACTACTTCAACGTCCTGCGCGGCGATATCGGCATCTATCTGGGTTCGCTGTTCACCGTCATCGGCGTCATCTTCTGCGTCAACCGGCTGGCAAACGCGGCACTGTCGCCACGCCTTCCGAACTGGCGCCTTATTTCGATCGACACCCGCACCGCACGCCGACTGGTGCTTGCGGTGACGGCAATGGCTGTCGTCATCGGCTTCAACAACTTCCTGACCGTTCTGAACAACACGATGGGCTCGCCGTTGTCGCTGACCATCGTCAGGAGCTTCTTCTCCTCGCTCATCGTCGGCGCACTGCTCGTCCTTGTCGGGCTGCTTCGCTATGAGGCGGACAACTGGAAGCCATGGCACAGCTGGCTGCGCTATATCGCCATCGGGTTCGGCCTGTTCATCATCATCACGGCGCTTCTGGGCTATATCGGCCTTGCGACCTTCGTCGCGCAGCAGGTCGTCATCACCGGCTCCATACTCGTCACCGCCTATATCGGTTTCTTGTCGGCGCGCGCGATCGGCGCGGAGGGAGGCTTTGCCGAAACCTCGGTGGGGCGCTGGCTCACGACCAAGTCGAACACCGATCCCACCACGCTCGACCAGTTCGGCCTCGTCGTCAGCCTCGCCATCAACCTGCTGGTGCTGCTCGTCTTCCTGCCGCTGATCCTGTTCATGTGGGGGTTCCAGCCTGGCGACATTCAGGCGTGGGCGTACAAGCTCGGCTCCGGCTTCAGCATCGGCACGTTCCGCTTCTCGCCAGTCGGTATCCTCACCGGAATCGTCGTCTTCATCGTCGGCTACTTCGTCACCCGCTGGTTCCAGGGCTGGCTTGACGGTTCGGTGATGGCGCGTGGCCGGCTCGACACCGGCGTGCGCAACTCGATTCGCACGGTCGTAGGCTATGCGGGTCTCGCGCTCGCGGCGCTCATAGCAATCTCGTCAGCCGGCATCGACCTCTCCAGCTTCGCGCTGATTGCCGGCGGTCTGTCGCTCGGTATCGGTTTCGGCCTCCAGAACGTTGTCTCCAACTTCGTGTCTGGCCTCATCCTGCTCGCCGAGCGCCCCTTCAAGGCGGGCGACTGGATCGTTGCCGGCGACGTTTCGGGCACGGTCAAGAAAATCAGCGTGCGCGCGACCGAAATCGAAACCTTCCAGCGCCAGAGTGTCATCCTGCCGAACTCGCAGCTCATCAACAGCGCCGTCGGCAACTGGACGCACCGCAACAAGCTCGGCCGCGTCGACATAAGGGTAGGCGTTGCCTATGGCGCCGATGCCAAGCGCGTGCATGACGTGCTTCTCGAAATCGCCCGCAACCATCCGCTGGTGCTGAGAAACCCCGAACCGTTCGTCGCGTTCGCGAATTTCGGGCCGTCGGCTCTCGAATTCGAGGTTCGCGTGTTCCTCGGCGACGTCACCAATGGCGGCTATGTCCAGAACGATATCCGTTTCGCCATCCTCGATGTCTTTGATGCCGAGGGCATCGAAATCCCGTCAACGCCCCGCGCGGAAATGCCAAAGCCGCAGGATGCCTGGCCGACGGACGACGAGCGCGACGAGGCGGAACTGATCGAGAAGAAGGCGCTTGAAGAGGCGGCGCTTGCCGAACGGAAGGCCGTCGCGAAGCGCAGGGGCTCGCGGTCGCGCAAGCCGGATCCTTCGTGATTTCGCCAATTGCGGCATGAACGTGGCATTCAGTTGCCGTTCAGATTGGTTCTCCTATAAAGTCGCCGAAAAGGGGCGATAACCCCGCAACAGAGGCGGCGAAAGCCGAAAATGAAATGCTCAGGACCCTAGTAGCCACGACCGTGCTGCTGGCTGCCGGCGTGTCCGCACATGCGGCGAGCGCCGTCAATCTCGACAGCGAGCCGCGCACGCTGATCGTCACCGAGGGCGGCAGCAAGTCGGAACTCGTGGTCGGCGGCGGCGAAACCGCAGATTTCTGTGCCGCCGGCTGCTTCGTGACGCTGCCGAACGGCGACATCGAAGCCCTGACCGGCAGCGAGACGATCGAGATCAAGGGCGGCGTCGCCCGCATCAAGTAGGCGCGCTGACATCACGCTTCGAAGGCCGGGCGTTTGCCCGGCCTTTTCGTTTCTAGCCAGTTGGTCGCGCCACATTTGCGCGATGTCGCAAACAGGCTTCAACCCGATCCGCTTGCCGCTCTATAGTCTGCCGCGAAAATCCTCGGAGTCGTGGCAATGGCAGAGTTTCCGTCAAAGGCGAAGGTCGTCATCATCGGGCAGGGCGGCATCGTCGGCGCATCGATCGCGCATCACCTGATCGAGCGGGGCTGGGACGACATCGTCGGCATCGACAAGTCGGGTATTCCGACCGACATCGGCTCCACGGCCCATGCCTCCGACTTCTGCTACACGACCAGCCACGACTACCTCTCGGTCTGGACAACCCAGTATTCCATCGATTTCTACGAGAAGATGGGCCACTACGCCCGCATCGGCGGTCTTGAGGTCGCGCGCGCCGGCCACGATCTCTGGATGGAGGAGATCAAGCGCAAGCTATCCTCCGCTAAGGCGTTCGGCACGCGCGCACATTACGTTTCACCCGCCGAGATCAAGAAGCTCTTCCCGCTGATCGAGGAAGACAAGGTGATGGGCGGCATGTTCGATCCGGACGCCGGCCTCGTCGTGCCGCGTTCGCAGACGGTTGCCGGCAAGCTTGTTGATGCGGCCGAGAAGACCGGCAAGCTGCGCACCTTCTCCAACACGCCGGCCCAGTCCCTGATCGTCGAGAACGGTCGTATCAAGGCAGTCGTGACGCCCCGTGGAACCATCGAGGCCGACTATGTCATCGTCTGCGCCGGCATCTGGGGGCGGCTGATTGCGGAGATGGTCGGCGAGGACCTGCCGGTGATGCCGGTCGACCATCCGCTGACCTTCTTCGGTCCGTTCGAGGAGTTCGCCGGCACCGGCAAGGAGATCGGCTATCCGCTGCTGCGCGACCAGGGAAATTCCGCCTACATGCGCGATACCGGCGACCCGAAGACCACAGAGGGCGGCCAGCTCGAGTGGGGCTACTATGAGACCGACAACCCGCGCCTCTGCCATCCACGCGACATCCTCGAAAAGAACCAGGCGCGGCTGTCGCCTTCGCAGCGTGACCTCGACATGGAGCAGATCATCGAGCCGCTGGAGCGCGCTATCGAATTGACGCCGATCCTCGGCGAGATCGGCTACAACGAGGGTCATTCCTTCAACGGCCTGCTGCAGGTTTCGGCCGCGGGCGGACCGTCCTGTGGCGAGAGCCAGAAGGTGCGGGGTCTCTGGTACTGCGTCGCCATCTGGGTCAAGGACGGTCCCGGCTACGGCAAGCTTATCGCCGACTGGATGACCGACGGACGCACCGAGATCGATCACAACTCGATCGACTATTCGCGCTTCTATCCACACCAGTTGACCGAGAATTTTATCGAAGGCCGCACGCGCGAAGCCGCGCAGAAAATCTACTATCCGGCAGTCCATCCCCGCGAGCCCTACGGCACCGGCCGCAACATCAAGCGGTCGCCCTTCTATGAACGCGAGAAAGAACTAGGCGGACATTTCATGGAGCTTGGCGGCTGGGAGCGCGCGCACGGCTACGCCGCCAACGATCACCTGCTGGCGAAATACGGCAACCGCGTACCCGTCCGTGAAAACGAGTGGGACAGCCGCCACTTCTGGCGCGTGTCGAACGCCGAGCATCTCGCCATGAGCGAGGATTGCGGCATCGTGAACCTGAGCCATTTCCACATGGTCGACATCGAAGGGCCCGACCATGTCGAACTGCTCGAATGGCTTTGCGCCGCGAGGATCGGCGGCGACGCCAATATCGGCAAGGGCATCTACACCCATTTCCTCGACGACGAGGGCATGGTGCGCGCCGACTTCACGGTGTTCCGCATGGCCGACCGCTGCCGCCTTGTGAACGGCGCCGATGCCGGCCCGCGCGACTTCCACTACATGAAGCGCGTTGCCGAGGATCGCGGCCTCGACGTCAAGATCACCGACACGTCGGAAAAATACATCACCATCGGCATCTGGGGGCCGAACGCCCGCGACACGCTGAAGAAGGTTGTCGCCGATCCCGCAGGCCTCGATCCCGAAGCCTTCCCGTTCGCGGCAATCAGGCAGGTCGAGATCGCGGGCAAGTCGGTCACCGCCTTCCGTATCTCCTATGTCGGCGAGCAGGGCTGGGAACTTCACATGAGATACGAGGACGGCCTCGCCGTCTGGGACGCGCTCCGCGCCACCGGCGTCATGCCCTTCGGCGTCGAGACCTACGCCAACTCCCGACGCATGGAAAAGAGCCTGCGGCTGCAGAACGCCGACCTGCTGACACAGTATAACCTCATCGAGTCCGATCTTGCCCGTCCGAAGGTCAAGGACGTCGATTTCCGCGGCAAGGCGAAGCACCTCGAATACAAGGCCCGCGACCACCAGCCAGCCATGCTGTGCACGCTGGTCCTGACCGATACGACCGATGCGAAAGGCGTTGTCCGCTATCCCGTCGGCACCATGCCGGTTCTCGATCCCGCGACCGGCGAAGTGCTTGTCGACGAACTCGGCCGCCGCTCCTATACCACCTCGGTGGCCTACGGTCCTACGCTCGGCAAGAACATCGCGCTGGCCTACCTGCCGCACGCCTACGCTCAGGAAGGCCGCAAGTTGGCCGTGGAGTATTTCGCCGAAAGCTTCCCCGCGGAGGTGGCCGCAGTCGGCTACAAACCGCTCTACGATCCGGAGAATCTCAAGCCCAGAAGCTGAGCGGCGCGCTTCCCTGGAATGGGGGCGGTCGCGCGATTGTGAAGTATTGCGGCCAAGGCTCGCTTGCGATGATGCGTTTCCATCGCCTAGCCTTGGCGAATGTCTCGTCTGCTTCGTTTATGGCGGGTCTTTCTGAGCGGCATCGCTGCCGCCCTGCTGGCCTCGCATGCAAGCGCCGCCGAACAGGTCGACGTCGAGCTTGTTCTCGCAGTCGACGTCTCGCTCTCCATGTCGCCGATGGAACTCAGCATCCAGCGCGATGGCTATGCCGCCGCGCTGACGCATGAGCGGGTCCTGCAGGCCATAGCGGATGGGGCCTACGGCAAGATCGCCATCACCTATTTCGAATGGGCCGGCGTCAATTCGCACCACATCATCGTTCCCTGGACCGTTATCGCCAACAAGGCCGACGCCGAGCGCGTCGCCGCGCGATTGTCGGCGCAGCCGCCGAACAGCGCCCGGCGCACGTCGATCGCCGCCGCGCTCGAATTCGGGGCGGATCTGTTCGCCGAAAGCCAATACAGCAGCCAGAAGCGCGTCATCGACATTTCCGGCGACGGTCCGAACAACCAGGGTGCGCCGGTCGTCGCGTCGCGCGATGCGGTCGTCAGCCAGGGAATCGTCATCAACGGCTTGCCACTGATGACGACGGGCGGCTTTGCCAGCGCCTTCGATGTCGTCGATCTCGATCGCTACTACAGCGATTGCGTGATCGGCGGGCCGGGAGCCTTCATGATCCCGGTCAACGACTGGTCGCAGTTTCCCGAGGTGGTGAGGCGCAAGCTGGTGCTCGAACTAGCAGGCCCGCTGTCGCCTGCATGGCGTGCGGAAATGGGCGACGAGAAATTGCCCGTCATCAAAGTACAGGCGGAGCCGCCGATCGACTGCATGGTCGGCGAGAAAATGTGGCGCGACCGAAGCTGGATGTGGGACGACCAGCAGCGTTAGAACCGCTGAATAGCCCTACGCGGCCAGCAACTGCTTCCGGTCCAGCCGTTCCTGTTGCGGCGAGCGCGCGTAGAGTTCGCGGTAGCATTTGGAGAAATGCGACGCGGAGACGAAGCCGCAGGCGACGGCCACTTCCACCACCGGCATGGACGACTGAACGAGCAGATGGCGGGCGCGGTCGAGCCTGATCTCCAGATAGTAGCGCGCGGGTGAACGACCCATCTCGGCGCGGAAGAGGCGCTCGATCTGGCGGCGCGAAAGGTCCACGTCGTCGGCGATCTCGATCAGCGACAGCGGCTCGGAAAGGTTTGCTTCCATCAGTTCGATGATCGACAGCACCTTTGCGTTCTGGACACCAAGGCGGGCCCTCAACGGCAGCCGCTGGCGGTCGGTGGGGCTGCGGACACGGTCGGTCAGCACCTGTTCGCACACCCGGTTGACGAGATTGTCGTCGTAATCCTCGCCGATCAGCTTCAGCATCATGTCCAGCGCGGCCGTGCCGCCGGCGCAGGTGTAGATGTTCTGGTCGATCTCGAAGAGGTCGGCGAACACATTGGCCTTCGGGAAGGCTTCCGCGAAGCCGGGCAGGTTCTCCCAATGGATCGCGCAGCGCTTGTTGGAGAGCAGCCCGGCGGCTGCAAGAATATGGGCACCGGTGCAAAGCCCGCCCAGCGCGACGCCGCGGTTATATTCCTCGCGCAGCCAGGCGAAGGTGGTGCGGTTGCTGTAGCTTTCGACATGGAGGCCGCTGCAGACGATCACCATGTCCGGGCGATCCGGTCCCGCCATCTTGCGGCGCTCGTCCTCGAGCGAAGTGTTCACCGCACACTCGACGCCATTGGAGCCCTTGACCGGCCGCCCATCCAGGCTTGCGAGCCGCCAGGTGTAAGCCTCATAGCCGAGCATGCGGTTCGCCATCCTGAGCGGGTCCAGCGCCGTCGCAAAGGCGATCATGGTGAAATCGGGGACCAGGAAAAAGACGAACGACCTTTTTGCAGGCAGTTTGGCGGCGTTCAACGTGGCTCTCCGGCTGCGGTCATGACGCGAACAGAATGTCGCTATCAGCAAAGCGCCATCAGAATCCCTTTATTGTCAATGGGTGCGGCAAGTGCCTCATGATTAAATTTGCGACATGGTCGCAAATTGGCCAGACGTGACAGGTGCCGGCAGACAAAAGAAAACCGCCGCTGGCCGTTAGGCCCCGCGGCGGTTTCAGATGCGGGCGGACCTCCCTGAGGAGGCTCTCAAGCCCGCGCTAGCGATGATTTGTTCAGACGAGCGTGCCGAAACGGGAGCCAGCCATTGCGCCGGTCTGGCCAGGCATCGTGCGGCCAAGCTTCTGGCGCTCGAGGGCGGTCGTCAGGTTGATTTCACGGCGTTTGCCGAACAGGCGAGCGAAAAGCTTCATGACACGTCTCCATGCATCGAGGTTACACGGGGTGCCTTCGCAGATATGCTCAGGAGTGGGGCATCTCGTTGGATGGCGCGGATATAGGCGCGGCTGCCGAATATTTAAGCGGTAAAAGCGAAGCGGCGCGACGTAAAAACGACATCGATCTGGATGTCAGTAAAATCGGTATTCTATATTTCTTTTTATTCTCAAATGTTTAGTCCGATTTTCGAGCTGCTATGCGGCTTGCTCATGTGCGTCATGCAGCGGTTGCATGGGTCCGCGCATGTGCACATGGAGAAGGCGATGGCCTGCCGTACAGGGGAACGACTGCGGCAGGCCATTCTGTTTTGCGTGTCACGATTACTTCGACCCCGACCATGAGCCGACGCCATGGTTCCGTCCGACCTTCTTCTCGAAGGCGTCCGGCCAGCCGATATCCTTCTGGAGTTCGATAGGCAGGGACCGGATGGTCCTCTCTGTCTGGTAGCGTGCACGCGCCGCGTTGAATTCGGCGGCCAGGCGGCCAATGGATGAAATGATGGACATGATGATCTCCTCTCGCGTTTGCCGGACCCTTCCGCGTCCGGGGTGCCCTGACTAAGGGCGTTCGGTTTCCACTTCACTCCGCATCTACTGCCTCCCTGTTTCGGCGGTGTTACCGGACAACGAAGCTTCGATGACATTGACTATGCGACCGGGTTGATGTTCAATCAAACGAAATGAAATGATGTTTTAGATCAGGGAAATTGAAGGAACGGAATCGTGAACGCACCGCTCAATCACCCGCTGCCGCTGCTCGATCTCGACGTGCTTCGCACTTTCGTCGCCATCGCAGAGACTGGCAGTTTCACAACAGCCGCCAATGCCGTTTTCCGTACACCGTCCGCGGTTTCCATGCAGATCAAGAAGCTTGAGGACATTCTCGGCCGCTCCGTGTTCGCGCGCGACGCACGCTCGGTGTCGCTGACCACCGACGGCGAAATGCTGCTCGGCTACGCGCGCCGTATGCTGGCAATCAACCGCGAGGCGGTTTCAAAATTCATCATCCCCGATATCGCCGGCGTCGTGCGGATCGGCTCGCCTGACGATTATGGCGAGCGCGTGCTGCCGCATGTCCTCAAGCGCTTTGCGCAGTCGCACCCCTCGATCGCTGTGGATGTCATCGTCGACCAGAGCGGTAATCTGCGTCGTCGCATGGACGATCGCGAACTCGACCTGACCCTCGTCACCCGCTCATCGAAGAATCCGATGACCGGCGCGGAAGTGCTGCTGACGGAGCCGATCGTCTGGGCCGGGGCCAGGGGTGGCTGCGCACATATGAAGGAGCCGCTGCCGGTGTCGATCTGGGAGGAGGGCTGCGCGTGGCGGGCAGGGGCGCTGGAAGCGCTTGGCCGCGAAGGTCGCAACTATCGCATCGCCTACATGAGCGCCCATGCAACCGGCCAGCGCTCGGCAATCATGGCCGACCTCGCCGTCGCGCCGCTGCCAAAATCCTTCCTCAACAGCGACATGGTCGAACTCGGCGTCAAGGACGGGCTGCCGGAAATGGGCACCTACAGCCTCGCCATGTTCGTTGCGCCGGATGCCAGCGCGCCGGTCAAGGCTGCGGCTGACCACATCCGCGCGACCTTCGAGGTCTACAGCCAGACGGGCAAGTGGTTCTAATCCCGGGCTCGACGCGCCGCCCGCTCTTCCCTTGAGCGGCGGCGTGGAGCGTTGTCGCCGCCCTCACCTTCGGCCAGCACCTTTCTAGCGGGAAGCGTTACCTCGGCGGACAGCTTCGGGAATGCGTCGACCTTGTTGGGCAGCGCCATCGCATTGATGAAAAGCTGTTGGAAGTCCGGCTCCAGAGCCGTCTCGATCTTTTCGATCTTCGATACTTCCTGCTCGATCTCGCGGCGATGCTCGCGGTTGAGCAGCGCCATCAGCGCGCCCGTACCGGCCGCATTGCCGACTGCCTTGACCTCGGTGAGCTCGCAATCGGGAATGATGCCCAGCACCATCGCGTATTTCGGGTCGATGAAGGAGCCGAACGCGCCGGCGAAGCGGATCGTGTCGACTTCGCTCACGCCCTGCTTGTCCATCAGGAGTTTGATGCCGGCATAGAGCGCGGCCTTGGCGAGCTGGATTGCGCGTATGTCGTTCTGCGTTACCGAGATGCGCGGCTCCCCGTCTCGCAACAGGTAGGAGAAGGTGCGTCCGGCATTGAAGATGCGTGGGTTTCGCGCCGCGAGGCTGCCGTCCACCACGCCGTCCTCGGAGATGATGCCAGACAGGTACATCTCGGCCACGACCTCGATGATCGCAGAGCCGCAGATGCCGGTCACGCCGGTCGCCTTGGCCGCTTCCTCGAAGCCTTCCTCGTCGGACCATTTGTCGATGCCGATCACGCGATATTTCGGCTCCAGCGTCACCGGATCGATGCGTACGCGCTCGATTGCGCCCGGCGCGGCGCGCTGCCCCGAAGATATTTCCGCACCCTCGAAAGCCGGACCTGTCGGCGACGACGCCGCAACCACGCGGTGACGGTTGCCGAGCACGATCTCAGCATTGGTGCCGACATCGACCAGCAGCATCATGCGGTCCTGCCGGTATGGGCCTTCCGACAGCGTCGCGCCGGCCGCGTCCGCGCCGACATGGCCGGCGATGCACGGCAGGGTGTAGAGCCGCGCGCCGGGGCTGACCTCGATGCCGATCTCATGCGCCCAGAATTGCATCGATCCCGACACGGCAAGCGCGAACGGCGCCTGGCCGAGTTCGGTCGGATCGATGCCGAGAAACAAGTGGTGCATGATCGGGTTGGCGACGAACACGCAGTCAAAAATGTCGTGCCGGTTGATGCCGCTTTCCGCGCAGACCTTGCCGATAAGATCGTTCACCGCGTCGCGCACGGCCTTGGTCATGGCCTGCTGTCCGTCCGGATTCATCATCACGTAGGAGACGCGGCTCATCACGTCTTCGCCGAATCTTATCTGCGGGTTAGGCGCGCCGGCTGATGCAACGATTCGGCCCGACAGCAGCGACACCAGATGCATGGCTATCGTGGTCGAACCGATGTCGCAGGCGATGCCATAGGCCTCGTTCTTCAGCCCGGGATAGAGCGCAACGATGAAGGGACGCGAGGAATCCATATCGCGATGGACAACGGCGGTAACGCCCCATGATCCTTCGGAAATCTCAATGTCTTCTGCAGGTTTGCCGCGCAGGATTTTCTGCACTTTAGGCAACAGATAGGGCGCGACCAGCAGGTCTTTCCAGCCCCATTCCTTCTCAAGCGAAACCTTCAGCCGGTCGAGATCGCCCAGTGGCTTGTGCATGTCGGGTTGCTCGACTTCGACATAGCAAAGCTGGATCGGCGAATTGCGCTCGATGTGACGGTCGACGGCGGCCTTGCGGATCACCTGCGCGTTGATGACGGTGTCCTGCGGCACGTCCACGACAAGATCGCCCTGGACCGTCGCGGAGCAGGACAGGCGGCGGCCTTCGGGCAGGCCGCGCACGCGCTCGTAGCGCTCTTCCTTCGGCCCCTTGGGCGAAATGTGATCCAGCGTTGAGGTGATGCCGTGCTTGGCGAAATTGCCTTCCTGCACCTCGATCTGGCAACGCCCGCAGGTCGCTCGCCCGCCGCATACGCTTTCGACATAGACACCAAGCTGGCGCGCCGCATCGAGCACCGGCGTGCCAACAGCAAACCGCCCGCGCTTGCCTGAAGGCATGAACAGGACGAGGGGATCGGTTTGACGGTTGTTATCCATGACGATGCAATGCGGGCAGGGCGCTCTAACCCCTTGCTCGCCGTCCTTCGCGGTTGCGGCCACGAGGCGCTGCGCCGGGTTCACGATTGAAGGCAATCCAGGCGCCGCCGCCTGTATCCTGGTTCAGGAGGAAATTCGCAGCGCGGATTGCCTCCATCTCCTTGCCGGGACGCGGCTTGGTCGAACCAAGGCCAAACAGCTTCACAAAGCTCTCGTCGTCCATGTCCGGCGGCAGCACGATGCCCGCTGCCTCGACCTCGGCCTTCTTCTCGGCGATCTTGGTCGGGCCGACCGGCAGCGCGACCGGGTTCATGATGGCGCTGGTCATGCCGGCGGCATAGGCCATCGGCAAGAACGCGTTGTTGATGCCGTGGCGGTTCGGCAGGCCGAACGAGATGTTCGATGCGCCACAGGTGGTGTTGACGCCGAGTTCCTCGCGCAGGCGGCGAACCAGCGTAAACACCTGGTGGCCGGCCGTCGCCATCGCGCCGATCGGCATGACTAGTGGATCAACCACGATGTCGTGGGCGGGAATGCCGAAGTCGGCCGCGCGCTGCACGATCTTCTTGGCGACGGCGAAGCGGACGTCCGGGTCTTCCGAAATGCCGGTATCGTCGTTGGAGATGGCGACGACGGCGACGTTGTATTTCTTGATCAGCGGCAGGACCTTTTCGAGCCGCTCTTCCTCACCCGTCACGGAATTGACGAGCGGGCGGCCCTTGGCGGTCTGCAGACCGGCTTCGAGTGCACCTGGAACCGACGAGTCGATGCACAGCGGCGTATCGACGACCGACTGCACGGTCTCGATCAGCTTCGGCATCAGGATCGGCTCGACGAAGTTGTTGTCGGCATAGCGCGGATCCTGCGCCATCATGTTGGAGAAGACCGCGCCCGAATTGATGTCGAGGACCGTCGCGCCAGCCTCGGTCTGGGAAATGGCGTCCGTCTTGACGCGCGAGAAATCGCCGCGCTCCAGTTCCTCGTTCAGCACCTTGCGGCCGGTCGGATTTATGCGCTCGCCGATGACGCAGAAGGGCTGGTCGAAGCCAATGATGATTTCGCGGGTCGCCGAGGCGACGATCGTGCGGGTCATAAATCTCTCCGTATGATATAAAGACTTCTTTATATCGTTATCTGGTTTCGTCAAGCAACATGGGTTGGTGCGCTTTCAGTGCGCGGACTTCACCATGTCGACCTGTGTTTCCGTTACATCGTCCTTCAGCAGGTGGTCGAGCCGCGCCGCTACCGTCGCATCGTCGGCGCGTGCCTCCCGCTTCCATGGCCGGCGGCCTTTCAGCACGCCCGATTCATCGACGATCTCGGCGACATATTCCTCCTGCCGGTAGGCCATCACATGGATGCCAGACACGCCGGGAATTTCCTTCACCTCGTTGATGATGTCGATGCAGAGCTGCTTGCCTTCCTTCTTCTGGTCCTGCGCGCCTTCGAGCCGCGTGATCACGGCGTCCGGGATGTGAATGCCCGGCACATTGGAGCGGATCCATTTCGCGGTCTTGGCCGACGCTAGCGGTCCGACGCCGACAAGCACAAAGACTTTCTCCGTGTGCCCGAGGTCGCGCGCCTTCTGCATGAAGGTCTTCAGCATCGGCACGTCGAAGCAATACTGGCTCTGCACGAACTGCGCGCCGGCTGCGATCTTCTTGCCGAGGTGGATCGGGCGGAAATCGTAGGGCGGCGCGAAAGGATTGATCGCGGCGCCGAGGAAAAGCTGCGGGGGCGTCGTCAGCTTGCGGCCCGACAGGAATTTCCCGTTGTCGCGCATGATCCTGATCGTCTCGAGAAGCGACGTGGAATCGAGGTCGAACACCGGCTTCGCACCCGGCTGGTCGCCTGCCTGCACGCCGTCACCCGTCAGGCAGAGGACGTTGGCCACCCCCATCGCCGCGCCGCCCAGCACGTCGCCCTGTATGGCGATGCGGTTCTTGTCGCGGCAGGCGATCTGCATCACCGGCGCATAGCCCATGCGGGTAAGCAGCGCGCAGATGCCAACCGACGACATGTGGCAGTTCGCTCCCGACGCATCCACCGCGTTGATCGCATCCACCCAGCCGTCGAACACTTTAGCGCGGTTGTAGACGTCTTCAGGGTCGGCGCTGTCAGGGGGATTGAGTTCGGTCGTCACAGCAAATTCACCGCGCCGCAGCACGCGCTCCAGCCTGCCACGCGACGAGTGGCCGGGAAGCGGTTCCAGCGGCAGGTGGATGCCTGCCGGGTTTTCGTCCTGCTGGAAGGGGCGCTTCTCGCTCATGCGGACGCTCCGGCCTTTGTCGCCTCGCGCGCTGCCGCGGCATTGGCCGTCACGCGCAGCCAGGCCGACGTCTCACGCAGCGACTGGTCGACAGGCTTCTGCACGGCGAGGATCGCGTCGCCCTTGACCATGTTGCGCGAGCCTTCCCACGCCTTGACCCAGACGCAGGGCATGTCCGGTTCCACTTCGCAATTGCCGTTGGCGCGCACGCCGCCGCAGGGGCCGTTGCGCAGTTGCTTGGGGCAGTTCATCGGGCAGGACATGCCGGTCGAGGACAACACGCACTGGCCGCACATGCGGCAGTCGAACATGATGCCCTTCACGCGCTTCTCGACGAATTTCACCGGTCCCTCGACGCGGCCGTAGCCGATGCCCTTCCACAGCGGATGCAGCATCAGGAACAGGTCGGCGAAGCGCGCATAAAACCATTCGAGCATGCGGCTGTGGCGGATCGACCAGAGTCGAATCGAGTAGCTGCGCTGTACGCGCCGCTGCGGCGACACGTCTGCGGGCTTGTAGTCGGATTTCGGCGCGGTCTTCTTGACAACGGTCGCCTGCGTCACGCCGCCGGTCGCGGCAGGCGGGATCGCCTCCGCCGCGGCGCTTGCGGGGCCCTTGGCAGTGGTGGAAATCTGCTGGGTTTCGGACATTTCTGTCTCTGCCTCGCGCGTGGATCAGGAAAGCCGGCCGCCGGCCTTGGCCAGCGCGACCAGACGCTCACGGTCGTATTCGGCGTCGATCGCCGCAGTGGCCTTGTCGGCCTCGGCTTCCAGGTCATCCCCGACGCTGACCGGATCGGCCTTGCGCCACTCCGCCAGGTAGGCATCCGTCTCGGCCGCGCCTGAACGCATCGCCGCCATGTCTATCGCCTCCGTGAAGCGCAGCGGCAGCTCGCGCTTGGCATTCTGCCGGCCCCTCTTGACGATGACCTGCGCGGGGATGTCGCGCCAGTAGACGATGATCAGGTCGGCCATGGATTTCTCGCAAATTTCAAGCATTTCCAGCATTGCCGGAAGCGCAATTCGCCCGCTTCTCATCCGACGACGCGCGCGCATTCAAAAGCGACGCGCCGCGATGACGCAAACAGGAAAGTGTTGTTCTACCAGACGCCCTTCGTGACCCCGGTCCAAAGATAGAACCAGATCGTCGGGTGATACCATTGCCGTGACGGCATGTCCGGCGATACGGGCGACAGCCGTCCGTCAAGCGCGTCCTCCACGCTCCTGATGCAGATGTCGCGCGACATTGCCGCCAGCCGCAGGGGATAGAGGGCGATGTTGTCGCCGGGTTCGGGCTTCCCGCGAACCTGATGGAGGACGCCACCGGTATCGACCCCGGCGTCCACGAGATGCACCGTCGTGCCGAAGTTACCGGCATCGCCCGTCGCCAGCGCCCAGTAGCCGCCGTTCATGCCGCGGTATTTCGGCGTTATGCCAGCGTGATAGTTAAGCACAGGGCACGGGATCGCCGCCAGCGTTCGCTTCGACAGCAGCCGGCAGCCGGCGAGCAGGATCACGTCGGGTCTCAACCGTTCGACCGCCGCCACGAAATCCGGCGAATTGGCCGACGGCACCTTGATAATCGTCTGGCCGGTTCTGGGCCGCGTTTCCAGCCCGGTTTCGCGCTCGATGCGCTCGGCCCTCGGCCCGAAAAACCGTTTGCCGAGACGCACGAGGATCATCGTGCCCAATTGTCCGAGCGCCGCGATCCAGCCTTGCCGACGCGCCCTGCCCAGAAGCAGCGCTTTCTTGGACTCCGGCGTTTCCTCGATGACCGTTGTGGGGCCGAAGCGATCCGCCATTGCGTTGACGAGCGCCTGGATATGCGGCCCGCCTTCCGTGACAACCACGATATTCCTGTCCACGACGACCTCAGAACAGCCAGCCGAGGGCGGCGTTCGCAGCAAGGCTTGCGGTACCGACGACTCCGGCAATCACGATCATGGAGACAAGGCTGACCGCGCCGCCGATCGCGAGCAGGATGCCGTCGCGCTCCGACAGCGCAAGGCCGAGCAGCGCTGTCGCAAAGGCTGGCAGCCAGTTGCCGAGCGGTATGGGCAGCGTCACGACGATCGCCAGCACGAGCGCGAGGCAACCAATGATGCGGTCCCCCTGCTTGCGCCAGAATGGCCAGTACCGCGGCCGGATCACGCGCTCGATGCGGGCGAGGCGGGGGATGATCCATTCCATCGTCGAGCGGAACGTGTCGGCGCTCAGCGAGCGCTTGGATAGGGCATCGGGAAGCCAGAGCCTGCGCGTGCCGTAAACCATCTGCGCCGAGACGATGATCAGCGGAATGCCGAGGATCGCTGATGTGCCCGGAGGAAGAGGCAGCAGGTTGAAGGCGGCGAAGAGAACCAGGATTGGCGCGAAGCCGCGATTGCCGAGCGCATCGCGGATGTGCCCGATGGAAACCGATCCGTCAGCATCGCGGGCCAGTTGCGCGAAAAGCTCGGACAGCCTGCGGGGTCTCCGGCGCTTTGGTGCACCGTCGTTCGGCCCGCTATCCAGGCTCGAAGCTTCCGCCGTCATTCCCTCAGTAACCCCACGCCGCCCGGTTCATGCAAGTTGCCCTATTCTGCCCTTTGCGAGTTAACCTATCGTGACGGCCATGCCTGGATTGCACGGCAACTGGCGTCACCTGTGAATTTCGAGGATATCGAGCTTGGATTCATATGTGGGGGCGGGAAACTCGATCCGCCACTCCTGCTGGCCGGTGCGGAACGCATAGCCCACCTGGTCGGTCTCCGGCCCGCTGCCATAGGGCTTTGGCGTGTCGCCCGCGATGAACAGGGAGCCGAGGTAGATCATGCGGTTTTCGCCGTCGTCGTAGAACCGGCCGGTCGTGCGCTGTGAGCCGGTCAGCTTGTCCAGTTTCCAACCCGAGCCGTCGTCGCTCACCCGGCATTTGAACCAGTTGTAGATAACCAGCGTCGCGAGGCCACCGGCCTTGATGGTGCGGCAGCGCCATTCGCCCGCCATGTCGAAGTCAGGCGTCGACAGGAAGGGTTTCGCCAGCAGCGAGTCGAGTTGCGCCACCTCCGCAGGGTCGCCCGACCTCGCTTCTGTAAGCGCAGTTTTCCGTGTCTCCTCATACTGTTCAAGCCGCGTCTTGTCGGCGGGCGTCATGAGCTTCTGCACGACCCCGTCGGCAAGGGCGGCGGTGGCGGGAAGGGCAAACGCGATCGTCAGTGCAAGGGCACGAAGCATGACGGTGTCTCCTGTCGGCTCAGGAACGAAAAGTCAGGTGAATCGGGCGCTTTTGGGTCAGGCCCTTATCAAGCCCAGTGGTCAAGCCCAGTGATCAAGCCCGGTGATCAAGCCCAGTGATCAAGCCTGGGCCGCGTTGACGATGGCCGGCGTCAGGTCGCCATAGCCGGTAAAGCGGTATTCGTAGTCGAGCCCGAGATAATCGGCCGCCCATTTGGCCTTCTTCTGCAACTCAGCGTCCTCTGTCTGCGCCAGGTAGACGATCTTTGTATAGTTGCCGAACACCATCTGTCGAAGCTCCGGATGCTGATCCAGCTTGAGCGGTTCAATCACGAACGCCTCGAATTGGCGGGCGAGCAGGTCCGTCAGGTAGAAGGCCGTGAATTCTTTATCGGTGTTCGCCAGGAAAGTCTCGTTGCCGGTGAAGAACGAATAACAGTGCGGCCCGCCGATCCGCTCGATGCCTTCCTCGGCGCAGATCTTATCCAGCTCGCCTTGGGTGCCGCACTCGGCATAGCCGATGAAGATGCGTGAATAGCCTTCCTTGCGCGCCTCGGCGATCGCCTCGCGCATGCCCGGCCCGATCTTTTCGGGGAAGACGTGCCAGATGGCCGGCAGGCAGACGAGGTCGATATGCTTGAGGTCGTTCGTCTTGCAGATGGCGATGACCTCGCGCGCGATGGCGCCGCAGGCGATCACCCGCACGCGTTGGCCGAAGGGCGCCGTGGCGGCGATCTTGCCGCTTGTCGCAATCACATCAGGCGATTCTTGCGCCATCACAGGTCTACCGAGGTCATCCGGCTGAGCCGGACCGAAAATTTTCGCGTCGAGTGGAACCGATTGACCCGTCCACTCGTTGCTGTGCGCATTCATCCAGTCATTGAGGGAGACATAGTCGATGAAACTGTCGCGTATCGCAACACTCGCCACGATTCTGGTCTGCGCCATCGCCGTTTCGGCCTGCGCGAACACGGTTCGCGGAGCCAAGCGGGACGTTCAGGCAACCGCCAACGCGATCGAGAACTGATCCGCCCCTAGTCTTCGACAGCATCCTTTCAGGGCCGCGTTTTCGCGGCCCTTCCTTTGCCGTCCTCAGGCAGAGGCGCGGACGTTGTGCTTGCGCTTCATGAAGTCCTTGGCGGTCTCGACCGCGACCGCCGCATCCCGGCAGTAGGCGTCGGCGCCGACGGCCTTGCCGAATTCCTCGTTCAGCGGCGCGCCGCCCACGAGAACGACATAGTCGTCCCGGATGCCCTTTTCCTTCATCGTGTCGATCACGACCTTCATGTAGGGCATGGTGGTCGTCAGCAGCGCCGACATGCCGATGATGTCGGGCTGGTGCTGGTCGATCGCGTCGAGATATTTCTCAACCGGATTGTTAATGCCGAGGTCGATCACGTCGAAGCCGGCGCCCTCCATCATCATTCCGACGAGGTTCTTGCCGATGTCGTGGATGTCGCCCTTCACGGTGCCGATCACCATCTTGCCCTGCTTGGGCGCGCCTGTGGCGGCCAGAAGCGGACGCAGGATATGCATGCCGGCCTTCATCGCGTTGGCCGATAGCAGCACCTCTGGCACGAACAGGATACCGTCGCGAAAATCCTCGCCGACAATGCGCATCCCCTCCACCAGCGCCTCGGTCAGAACCTTGTAGGGCGCCCAGCCGCGTTCAAGCAGGATGTTCGTGCCTTCCTCGATCTCTTCCTTCAGCCCGTCGTAGAGGTCGTCATGCATCTGCTGGACGAGTTCGTCGTCGGAAAGCTCGGAGAGGATGATCTCGTCGTCGGACATTTTAAGCTCCTGTGGCCGCGCCGGGCCATCATGGCGTGGAAGGGGACATTGCGGCAATAGGTAGCCTGCAAGGCTTTGGCTGCCATAGCCGATTTGCGACGCACTGCAAAAGGAAAGCGGCAATCGGATGGCGTGACGGCGTTCAGCGATCCCGTTGCGGCAGACGGACTTTCCTAATCACGGCTTGGTGATGAGACCGCAAAGCATGGTGGTTACCTATAGATGCCTACTTGTCTCCGATCCCCACCCACTTAATGGTTCGTTCAGGAAACCTGTCTGGATAGGGGACAAACTTCATGCAACTGACATTCCTGCAGCCTTGGGCGCCTCAGCTTCTGAGCATCCTGCGCATTCTTTCCGCGGCAACGTTCTTCACCCACGGAACGATGAAACTGTTCGGCTGGCCCGCACCGTTCCCCTATCCGCTGAACGGCATGCTCTACACCGCCGGCATACTTGAGGTCGTCGGCGGCGCGCTGCTGGTCATCGGCCTGTTCTCGCGTCCGGTCGCTTTCATCCTTTCGGGCTTCATGGCCTTCGCCTACTTCCTCGGTCATGCCGGTGGAGGCTTCTTCCCGGTGCTGAATGGCGGCGAGCCGGCGCTGCTGTTCTGCTTCATCTTCCTTTACATCGCCGCGGCAGGTCCCGGTCCGTGGAGCGTCGACGCTGCATCCGGCAGGGCCTGACCGCTGGGCAAAGACATCCTGTCGCCCTGGCAGGATGTCTTCTCCTCTTCCCGGATTCGAGGCGGCTTCGAGGCCAGCCCGGGTTTGTCGGGTTTGCGACAGCGCTTGGCGTTGGCAAGCCGTTTCGACAGGGGTCGATGACTACGATCCGGGCATGATAGAAGCCGGGCACGATCCGGCGATTTTGCATGTCCAGGGAAGAATTCGATGACTGACGAACTCGCAGCCGAGCAGGAAGCGCCAACCGGTCGCCGCGGTCGGCGTGACAGCGGCGGCGCAGCAGCACGCCGTGCTGCTCGTTCCGGCGGAGGCCCGGGCACGCAGCTCACCTATATCAAGCGCGAGATCCCACTTTACGAAGTGCTCAACGAGGAGGGCCTTGCCCTCATCGAGAAGAACGCCGACACCGTTCTCGAGGAAGTCGGCATCATCTTCCGTGACGATCCGGAGGCGCTCGAAATCTGGAAAAATGCCGGCGCCGACGTGCGCGGCGACCGCGTCCACTTCCCGAAGGGCCTGCCGCGCTCGCTGCTGAAGACCGCGCCCAAGCAGTACATCCAGCATGCCCGCAACCCCGAACGCTCGGTTCAGATCGGCGGCAATGCCACCGTCTTCGCGCCCGTCTACGGCCCGCCCTTCGTGCGCGACCTTGATGGTGTCAGGCGGTATGCGACGATCGAGGATTTCCGCAATTTCGTGAAGCTCGCCTACATGGCGCCGTCGATCCACCACTCGGGCGGCACGGTCTGCGAGCCGGTCGACGTGCCGGTCAACAAGCGCCACCTCGACATGGTCTACAGCCACATCAAGTATTCCGACAAACCATTCATGGGGTCGGTGACCGCGCCCGAGCGGGCGGAAGACACCGTCGCCTTGGCCAAAATCGTGTTCGGCGACGATTTCGTCGAGAACAACACCGTGCTGACCTCGCTCATCAACGCCAACTCGCCGATGGTGTTCGACGACACGATGCTGGGGGCGCTCAAGGTCTATGCGCGCCATAACCAGGCCTGCATCGTCACGCCGTTCATCCTCGCCGGCGCCATGAGCCCGGTCACGGTCGCGGGCACGCTGACGCAGGTGCTGGCCGAAGTGCTCGCCGGCGCGTCGCTGACGCAGCTTGTGCGGCCCGGCGCGCCGGTGCTGTTCGGCACCTTCGCCTCGTCCATTTCCATGCAGTCGGGCGCGCCGACCTTCGGCACGCCGGAGCCTTCGCTCGTCTCCTACGGCGCCGCGCAGCTTGCGCGCCGTCTCGGGCTACCGTTCCGCACCGGAGGCTCGCTTTGCGCCTCCAAGGTCCCGGACGCACAGGCGGCCTATGAAAGCGCCAACACGCTGAACTCGACCATTCTCGCAGGCACGAACTTCGTGTTGCACTCGGCGGGTTGGCTCGAAGGTGGTCTCGCCTCCTGCTACGAGAAGTTCATGATGGACATCGACCAGCTCGGCATGCAGCAGAAGTTCGCGTCGGGCGTCGATCTATCAGAGAACGGTCAGGCAATGGACGCCATCCGGCAGGTCGGCCCGGGCAGCCACTTCCTTGGCTGCGACCACACGCAGGCCAACTTCCAGACGGCCTTCTATCGCTCGTCGATCGCCGACAACAATTCGTTCGAGCAGTGGCAGGCTGAGGGCGAGAAGACCGCTCCGCAGCGCGCCAACGAACTCGCCCGCCGCTGGCTCGATGCCTACGAGGCCCCGGCGATCGATCAGGGCATCGATGAGGCCCTGCAAGCCTTCATCCGCCAGAAGAAGGAGTCGATGCCCGACGCCTTCACGTGAAGGGAGCCCGATACAGGCCGGGCTAAAGTGGCCGACATCATCCACAAGGAAGTCTGGCGCAGCGCCATCAAGGGCTGAGCCATAGGTGGACTCGTATCTGCGGCATTGCGTCGTTCCGGTTCCGTGTCTAGCGTCACGCAACCGGAGGAGATGTCATGCAAACGTCTGCGCTGATTGCTTTTGCCTTTGTCGCCTTCATCGGCATAGCCACGCCCGGCCCTACTGTGCTGCTGGCGTTCTCCAACGGCTCGCGCTTCGGCGTCCGGCGTGCGCTGCCTGGAATGGCGGGAGCGGTCCTTTCCGATTTCGTGCTGATTGGCGCGGTCGCGATCGGGTTGGGCGCGTTGCTTGCAGCATCCGAATTCTGGTTTTCCGTCGTGAAATGGATCGGCGTCGCCTATCTGGCGTATCTTGGCGTTTTAATGCTGCGCTCCGGGGGAGCGCTGGACAGCGCACTCTCCCAAGCGCCCGCTCCGACAGAAGGTCGACGTGTGTTCGTGAAGGCGTTCCTCGTGGCGGTCACGAACCCGAAGGGCTATCTTTTCTTCACCGCTTTCCTGCCGCAGTTTATCGATCCCGCAGGCCCACAATTCCAGCAGTACGCGATCTTGGCCGTGGTCTTTGCCATGCTCGACCTCTGCATCATGTTCGGCTACGCGCTGCTCGGCTCAAAGGCGACGAAGGTTCTCACGCGCGCGGCAGCGCGATGGCTCGACCGGGCATGCGGTGGAGTCCTGCTCGCCTTGGCCGGTTCGCTTGCCTTCTATCGCCGCGTTCCAGCCTGAAACGACACTCAATTGCTGTATTGCGTCGCGTCCACGACGGGATCGAACGGTGCGTCGCAGAGCGTGACGCCATCAGTCGTGGTGCAATTCGTGGCGTCTGCCGGAACGCCCGCAGCTATGTCGGCCTCGCTGGCCGGTGTCGCCTGGCGGTAGACCGAGGGCGCGACGGTCGGTGTCGCCAGGGAAGCGTCCGACGTTACAGCCGACCTGGACGCAATTGCCGGAGAAGGTGGGAAGGTGGCCGGTGCCGGGCCGGACTCTCCCGCGGGAAACGAAGGCCGCGGAAGCGTTGCCGCCTGCATCGAAGACTGCGCCGCAAGCGGGGCGTAGGATACATTCTGCGGTTCGGAGGAAGCGCAGCCAGCCAGGAGGAGGATGCTGAGCGCCGGCGTCAGGCGGAAGGTCATGCTTGAACTCACGTGGAGCCGCGATGTTTCAGAATTCCGGGCAGGTCGCAAGGAAACAATGGCGTGAACGGCCTCCTGTACCGCCACGAAATTTTGATCAGCCTACCCGGGTATTGGTCAGGGGCGTTGTGACCGGATAAGGTTCGAAAATGAGTTTGGATCGGAAGGAGCGCAGTCATGAGCCGGCAGGAAATCAGAATAGAGACGGCTGACGGCATGGCGGACGCGAGCCTGATAATGGCCTCCGATGCCGTTCCCTCGGCCGGCGTGATCATTTTCATGGATGCCTTCGGCGTCAGGCCGGCCCTGGAGCAGATAGCCGAGCGTATCGCGGCCGATGGCTATGCGGTTCTGGTACCCGATCTTTTCTACCGGGGAGGACGCTTTGGCCCCTTCGATGCAAGGACAGGTTTCAAGGACGAGGCATCGGCAACGCTCATTCGCGCCGCGATGGGATCCACCACACAGGCGATGACCGCCAAGGATACCGCATCGTTCATCGGGGCGTTGGCCGGCCATGGCGTCACCGGGCCGATGGCGGTGGTTGGCTACTGCATGGGCGGTGCGCGGGCCATCAACGCGACAGCTGCGCACCCCGAGCGCATGGTCGCGGCCGCAAGTTTCCACGGCGGCAACCTTGCCAACGATGCACCCGACAGCCCGCAGAGGAACGCCGCCAACATCAAGGCGCGTATCTATGTCGGTGCGGCCGGCGTCGATGGGAGTTTCCCGCCCGAGCAGGCGGGCAAGCTGGCGCAAGCCTTCCGGGCAGCCGAGGTCGACCATGTCATCGAGAACTACGTCGGCATGGCCCATGGGTGGTGCGTTCCAGATCACACAGCCTTTGACGCGCAAGGCGCAGACCGGCATTTCGCACGTTTGAGGACGCTGTTTGCCGAGACGCTGCGGGGCTGACGACGGCTTTGCACCGCACTGACCTCGCGGCCTTGGAAAACCTTCTGCGCAAGGGAGGTCTCATCCTGCGTGGCGGTTTCAATTTTGACGGCGATCGGCCAGCAGGTCCTTCAGGCGCGCCGGCAAAGTCCGTCCTTCTGGTCGGACAGGCTGGCGATGCCCCCTGGCGGCACTTTCTCCGCTGGCGCGCACGGCAATCGGAGACCCTCGCCAATCCCCTCGACACATGGTCGCGCGAGGTCATCGGCGAGGTCGCCGAGCGGTTCGGAGCGCGCGCTGTTTCCCCTTCGGATCGTCCCTACCTGCCGTTCCAGCAATGGGCGATGCGCGCGGAAGGACTGAAGCCGTCGCCGCTCGGCATCCTCATGCATCCCGAATACGGGCTGTGGCACGCCTATCGCGGCGCGCTGCTGTTGGACGTTGAGATTCCGATTCAGGCGCCTCGCGAGGTGATTCACCTCTGCGATCTATGCGCCGGAAAACCTTGCCTGAAATCCTGTCCGGTCGATGCTTATTCGGCCGCCGGCTTCGCCTATGAAACCTGTCTCGGTCATGTCCGCTCGCTGAAGGGCGAGCCCTGCCGAACCAGCGGCTGCCTTGACCGCAACGCCTGCCCATATGGAACGGCTTATCGGTATGCGGCCGACGAACAGGCTTTTCACATGGCCGCGTTCATGCGCTGAATGGTGTAATTACTCGCCCATTTCCTGGATCAGGCCATAAAGATTGGTGCAGCGCGCGCCGGAGCGGCAGTAGGCGAAGACCGGGCCTTCCAGTTCGTCCAAAGCCTCGGCCTGCTCGGCGACGTTCTGCTCGGTGATCTGGCCGCTGATGACCGGAATGTAGCGGAATTCCAGCCCCGCCGCCTCGGCTGCGGCCTGTACACTTGCGGCGGATGGCTGGCCGGGCTGCTCGTCGTCCGGCCGGTTGCAGATGACGCTCTTGAAACCTGCCGCCTTCACCGCCTCGATCTCGGCGGGCGTGATCTGCCCGCTCACCGAATAGTCTTCGCTGATCTGACGGAATTCCATGATGCACCTCTTGGTCGCGACGGTGGGTTCTTCTAGGGCCGCTTTGCCGCCGGAGCAAGCAAAGCGGTTCCAAAGCGGTTACAAAGTTGGTGCCTCAGCTTCCCAGTATCGCGCCCTTTATCGCGCCGATGTTGTTCTTCATCATGTCGATGTAGGTCGCCGCCGGCCCGCCCGCATCCGAAAGCGCGTCGGAATAAAGCGTGCCGCCTATCTTCAGGCCGGTCTCGCTGGCAATCTGCTCGATCAGGCGCTGGTTGGTGATGTTTTCGACGAAGATCGCCGATGCGTTGTCCTCGCGGACCTGGCGGATCAGCTTGGCCACATCCGCCGCGGAAGCTTCCGCCTCGGTCGAGATGCCTTCCGGTGCGAGGAAGGTGATGTCGTAGGCATGGTCAAAATAACCGAAAGCATCGTGCGAGGTGATGACCGTCCGCTTATTGGCGGGGATGGCCGCGACTGCCTCCTTCACTTCGGTTTCCAACGCGCCGAGCTGTTCGGAGTAGGTCTGCGCGTTGGCCCTGTAGCTGTCGCAACCTTCCGCGTCGGCGGCGCAGAAGGCGTCAGCCATGTTCTTCACATAGATCTTGGCATTGGCGATCGACTGGAAGGCATGCGGGTCAATCGGGCCATGGTCGTGTCCTTCATGCGCCTCGCTGGCATGGTCGTCCTGCGCTTCGGCTTCATGCGCATGGCCTTCCTTCTCTTCTTCGACCGAAAGCGGCTCGACGCCTTTCGTCAGTTCGACAACTGCCGCCTTCGTGCCGCTCGCTTCGACGAGACGATTCAGGAAACCCTCGAAATGAAGGCCGTTCACCAGCACGACATCGGCAGCAGCGACCGAGGCGGCGTCCGCCGGCTTGGGTTCGTAGACATGCGCGTCGCCGTTGGGGCCGACCAGTGTCGTCAATTCGATGCGGTCGCCGCCGACGTTTTTTGCGAAGTCGCCGATGATTGAGAAGCTTGCGACGACCTTCAACGGTTCGGCGGCGGCGGAATAGCTCAAAGATGCAAATGTTATAACAGAAATTGCCGAGGCGAGCCGAACGGACAGGTGCATGCTTTTCTCCTTCAGATTAGGCAGTGCGATGGCGGCGATGGCGGATGCGGGCGCGCAGGACGCCGCGCGGGCCGGCGACAGTCGAGAACAGATAGGCCACGCCGGCCGACAATATGATCGCCGGGCCGGAGGGCAGGGCAGCGTGATAGGACATCAGGAGACCGGCGATGCAGGAGGCAATGCCGATGGCGAGCGCCAGCAGGCACATGGTCCAGACGCGGTTCGTCCAGAAGCGCGCGGCCGCTGCCGGCAGCATCATCAGGCCGACGGAAAGCAAAGTACCCAGCGCCTGGAAGCCGCCCACCAGGTTCAACACGACGAGTCCGAGGAAAACGAAATGCACCGGCGTTCCGAGTCGGCTCACCGAGCGCAGGAACAGCGGATCAAGGCATTCCGCCACCAGCGCCCGCCAGAAGACAGCCAGCGTCAGCAGTGTCACCGCAGTGATCGATGCGATCAGCCGCAGCGCCTCGTCGTTCAGCGCCAGCACCGTGCCGAACAACACATGCATGAGATCGACGCTCGACCCGCGCAGCGACACGATCATCACGCCGAGCGCCAGCGAGATCAGGTAGAACGCCGCCATCGATGCGTCCTCCTTCTGCACGGTGAAGCGCGAGACCGCGCCGGCGCCCACGGCAACCACGACGCCGGCGATCAGCCCGCCCACGGTCATCGGTATGATCTCCAGTCCGTAGAGCAGGAAGCCCACCGCGGCTCCTGGCAAAATGGCGTGCGCCATGGCGTCGCCGGCGAGGCTCATGCGTCGCAGCATGAGGAACACGCCCACAGGGCAGGATGAAAGCGACAGCATCAGCGAGCCGGCAAGCGCGCATTGCATGAAGCTGAACTCGACGAAGGGGGCGACGAGGAAGTCGTACATGCTCAGGCTGCTCTCGGCCCGTGGTCGTGGTGCTCGTGGTGACTGTGACTATGGCCAGCATGTCCGTGTGCGGCATGCCCATCGTGGCTATGCTCCGCGTGTCCCTCCGGCTCGCACCACGGCGCATCGTCGTGCCAGGCTTCGTCGAAGCGGCGCGCCTTGAGCAGGTTTTCAGCCGTCAGCGCCTCCGCCGTCGGTCCCCACGCCACGGGACGGCGCGCCAGCAGCAGCGTTTCGGGAAAATGTTCGCGTACCAGGTCGAGGTCATGGACGACGACCAGCACAGTCCGCTCCTCGCCATGCCAGCGCTTGATCAGCGCGACGAGGTCGGTCACCGTCCTCGAGTCGATGGCGTTGAAGGGCTCGTCCAGCAGGATGATTTCGGCATCCTGCACCAGTACCCGCGCAAAAAGTGCGCGCTGGAGCTGCCCACCGGAAAGCGTATCCAGCGTACGCTTTTCGAAGCCCTCGAGCCCGACAGCCGAAAGCGCCCGCGCCACGGCCGCGCGATCGTCGGCCGTATGGCGTCCGAGAAGCCCGCGTTTGGGCCAAAGGCCCATCGAGACGAGATCGACCACGCGCGCCGGAAAGCTGCGATCCAGTTCGGACTGCTGCGGCAGATAGGCGACGCGCGCGCCCTCGACCTTGATGCTTTCGCCAGCCATCGGCTTCAGCACGCCGACGATCCCCTTCATCAGGGTCGATTTGCCACAGCCGTTCGCGCCGACCACGGCCGTCAGCGAACCGCGCTTCACCGCTCCGCTGAGGTGATGCACGGCCGGGTGATCGTGGTAGCCCAGCGTCAGGTCGCGAAAGGTGAGGGCGGCTTGCGCCATGGGTCGGTCTGCTCCCGGTGGACACGTTTTGCCTATGTGATGTTATTACATTAGTCAATGTGGGAGAGCTGAAATTTCGTGTCCCTATTCGTCAGGATCGATCGTTGACTCGTCTGCCGATCGATGGGTAGGTGGTCGCAGGCTGGGGCGGCCATGCATGGAGGATTTGGTGCCGTCACCAGAGGTTACGAAGGCATCCGGCGTTGATTTTGCCAATCACTCCTTCGCCAAGCTGGACGATCTTCCTGCGGTCTCTGTCTCACAGGCCGATATTGTTGCTGCGCTTCAATCGGCTTTTTGGGACATACGGCATCCCCGTCAGACGGCTTGGGGCGAGCACATCCCCTTTATGTTCAGCCTCATGGCGTTGGCCAAACCGCGCCGTTTCGTGGAGCTCGGTGTCTACAACGGCGCCAGCTTTCTAGCCGCGTGCCAGGCGGTTCAGACGGGCAACCTTTCCACGACCTGCGTTGCCATCGACAACTGGTTGGGCGAGGTGCATGTTGGACGTTATTCGGAGAGCGTGTTCGACAGCTTCGTTGCTGCCTTGGGCGAGTACGGGGCCTTTGCGGGCTATATCCGCAAGGAGTTCGACCAAGCCCATGTGCAGTTTGCCGACGGGTCCATCGATCTGCTTCATGTCGATGGGTTTCACACCACCGAAGCGGTCCAGAACGATTTCGAGACATGGCTCCCAAAGATGTCCAACAGGGGCATCATGATGTTTCATGATACCAACGAATTTCGCGAAGGGTTCGGCGTTTGGCGTTTCTGGCAGTCGGTGCGGACCAAGTTTCCGCATTTTGAGTTCATGCACGGACATGGTCTGGGCATTCTTTTCGTCGGAGATGAAAATCCATTGATAGGGCTGCTCGGCGGCGGTTCCGAACGGCCTGCCTCCCCCATATCGAACGAGTCGCTGCAGGCAGTCTTTGGCGGAATTGGCCGTCTGGCGTGGGAAGCGACCATGAAAGACGAGCAGCATGCGCTTGCCATAAGGAAGATGAAGGCCTCCACATCCTGGCGCATCACCGGGCCGCTCCGGGCATTGAAGCGGTTAGTCAGACGAAAAAAGTGATCCTTGCGATCTTACCAATTTAGGCACGATTTTTCAGAGGCGCAGGCTTGCCTTGTCCGTCACCGGAAATCTATGGAAGGCGCGCAACACAGGAAGGAAACCAGATGAGCATTCGTCGTATCGACGTTGGCGCGCGCATGAGCGGCGTCGTGATCCACAACAACACCGTCTATCTTGCCGGTCAGGTCGGCGAAGGCGAGACCGTGGCGGAGCAGACCAAGGACGTTCTGGCGCAGGTCGACGCGTTGCTCGCCAAGGCCGGCACCAACAAGTCGAAGATCCTGCAGGCGATCATCTGGCTTTCAGACATGTCGACCTTTGCCGAGATGAATTCGGTCTGGGACGGCTGGGTCGATCCGGCCAACACGCCGGCCCGCGCCACCGGCGAGGCCAAGCTCGCCGCGCCGAAATACAAGGTCGAGATCATCGTCACCGCGGCGCTGGACTGATTTTTCGCGCATCGCATCCTGAGACGGCCGCCTCCGGGCGGCCTTTTTCGTTCTGGGCATTCGCAAAAAAATCTTTCCACGTCCCCAAGGATCGCCCAAAAGCCTTCGTCCAACGGTCAAATGATGGCGATGATGCTGGATGAAGTCGAGCCGACCGATCTCGATCTGATCGGCAAGGCCCGGAACGGGGACGGCGAGGCTTTCGGCAGGCTTGTCGAGAGACACTACGATTTCATCCATCGCGTCGCATGGCGCTGGTCGGGCCGCAAGGCCGACGCAGAGGACATCGCGCAGGAGGTCTGCGTGAGACTTGGCCGGGCGATCAGCGGCTATCGCGGCGGCGGCGCCTTCACCACCTGGCTCTATACGATGACCATGAACGCCGCGCGCGACATGATGCGCAAGACGAAGCGCGAGAGCGCGAAAGGCGAAGCCTTCGGGCTTCACGTGGTGATCGAAAGCCAGGGCAGCGACGAACCCGACGACCAGGCCGAACGGCTCTGGGCGCAGGTTCGCAAGCTGCCGGACAAACAGCGCGACGCGGTGTTGCTCGTCTATGGCGAGGGCCTGAGCCATTCCGCGGCGGCCGACGCCATGGGCTGCGCGGAGGCCACCGTGTCCTGGCATATCCATGAAGCGAAGAAGCGGCTGAAAGTGCTGATGCTTTCGGCCGGGGAAGATTGACTATGGTCGACGACAACGAACTCAAGCGACTGGCGGGGCTCAAGGCTCCTGCGCCGCGCGCCGAGGCCAAGGCCCGCGCGCTTTCGGCCGCCATGCAGGCTTTCGAGGAGAAAAATTCGGCCGCTCCCAAAGGATCGGAAAACGGGCAGCGTCTCACGGATCGTCTGAGGGAGATCTGGAGAGAGATGATGCAGAAGAAGCTGATCGCCGCGCCGGCGCTGACCGGACTGATCGCGCTGCCGGTTGCCGGCTACACCGCGTTCTACCTGATGCAGGATGCGTCGCGTTTCGGCGGGAATATGCCTGTCGACACCGTGGCCGTGCGCCAGGAAGAAAAGAAGGCAGACGCAGACAAGCTCGAGGCCGCGCCTCCGGTGGTCCAGGTCGCGCCGAAACCGGAAGCGCCGGCCACCTCCGAAACCTTTGCCGAATCCGAGGTCGGCCGTGGTATCGCCATGCCTGCGCCGGCTGCCGAACCGCGCGGCCGCGTTGGAACGCTGCCGGGCGTCGTGGCCAACTCGAAGCTGATGGCCGACGAGGCATCGCGCGGCATCGCGCCGCCCATGTTTGACCAGGCTGTCAGCGTCGAGGATCGCGAGCGCTTCGCCGAGTTCAAGACCAACCCGGTCCGCGCGGCTGCAACCGATCCCGTCTCCACCTTCTCGATCGATGTCGATACGGCGTCCTATTCTTTCGTGCGCCGTTCGCTGAAGGAAGGCTTCCTGCCGCAGGCCGACACGGTGCGCGTCGAGGAGATGATCAACTATTTCCCGTACGATTGGCAGGGTCCGTCCGACGCCTCGGCGCCGTTCAACTCGACGGTGACGGTGATGCCGACGCCGTGGAACCAGCACACCAAGCTGATGCATGTCGCGATCAAGGGTTATGACGTGCAGGCGGCCGAACAGCCGCGCGCCAACCTTGTCTTCCTGATCGACGTGTCCGGCTCCATGAATGCGCCGGACAAGCTGCCGCTGCTTCAGTCGGCTTTCCGCCTGCTGGTGACGAAGCTGAACCCGGAGGACACGGTTTCCATCGTCACCTACGCTGGCGAAGCCGGTACCGTGCTGGAGCCGACCAAGGTCTCCGAACGCGCGAAAATCCTGTCGGCCATCGACAAGCTTCAGCCCGGCGGCACAACTGCCGGCGAGGCGGGCATCAAGGAAGCCTATCGGCTTGCGCAGGAGTCCTTCGTGCAGGGCGGCGTCAACCGCGTCATGCTGGCCACCGACGGCGACTTCAATGTCGGCCAGACGGATGACGACGATCTCAAGCGCCTGATCGAGGACAAGCGCAAGTCCGGCGTGTTTCTGTCGGTCTTTGGCTTTGGTCGCGGCAATCTCAACGACCAGATGATGCAGGAGGTCGCGCAGAACGGTAACGGTACGGCCGCCTATATCGATACGCTCGCCGAAGCCGAGAAGGTGCTGGTCGAGGAATCTTCCTCGACGCTTTTCCCGATTGCCAAGGACGTGAAGATCCAGGTCGAGTTCAACCCGGTCGCCGTCTCGGAATACCGCCTCATCGGCTACGAGACCCGCGCCCTGAACCGCGAGGACTTCAACAACGACCGCATCGATGCCGGCGAGATCGGCTCGGGCCATTCGGTTACCGCGATCTACGAGATCACGCCAAAGGGCAGCCCGGCGCAGACCATCGACGACCTGCGCTACGGCGAAGCCTCGACCAACAACGGCGGCATCGCGAATGCGGACGAATATGCCTTCGTGAAAATCCGCTACAAGCTTCCGACCGAAGACGTCTCGAAGCTGATCACGACGCCGGTGACGACGGCCAACGAAGTCTCGTCCTTCGACGCGGCGGACGCCGACCGCCGCTTCTCGGTTGCGGTCGCGGCCTTCGGCCAGAAGCTGCGCGGAACCGACCAGGTCGCCTCCTACGGCTATGACGACATCACACGAATTGCCACTGCCGCCCGGGGAACGGACCCCTTCGGGTACAGGTCCGAGTTCCTCTCGCTTGTGCGCCTTGCCTCGGCGCTCTCAGGCGGAAACCGGTAGTGGCGATGGCGGTCATGTCCCTTCAGATGGGATCGTTCTGATACGGGGACATGACCGATGGGCGGGTGAGGCAGGCCGGCGGATGGCGGGGGCTTTCCGCCGGCCTTTTTAAAGTAACTGCAACTCGGATGCGGTGATCGCTCGTTCTTCGGCGGGCATATTTTTTCCTTTTTTTATCCCAATAAGAAGAGCTTTCCGTGCCTTAGTTCGCCGGTCCTTCGACCATCTAGTCAAATTTTGCAAGAACTCCTGATCGGCAGAAATTGAGAACCATTTTCCAATGCGTTCCAGCGCGTAGTCTTCAATCCAATCAGCACCTTCCCAACCTTCCACATAGAAAGCGAGTGCTTGCATTACGTCGTGGCGATTGGCCGGATTGCGAAGAGAACGGGCAATCTCGAGGCGATCACTCGGACGGAAGGTAATTAGCTTGCTGGCGAGCAATTCCTGCCTAGGATTCAGCTTAGCCACTTTGACCTCCTAAACGGCCACCTGACATGTCTCATATAAAATAGTCCACTTTGACTTCCATTCCAAATGTCTTGAATAAGTTCGCTGCTGCGTCGATCTGGGTTTTGGTGGGTGGAAGCTGCTTACAGTATCGTCCGGAATTGGCATTCAAAACCCATCTTAAGCTACCGCCGTTTTCATCAAACGCGAGTTCCCCAGCAATACGAGCTTTGCCCCCGCCAACTAAGGTAGGGTGGCCAAGCTTTTTCTCTTCAACAGGATGTCTAAATCCTCTTCGCCGCGCATACCCTGCTTGAGGCGCTTCAGGAGGCCTGACCGCTATTTCTTCGAGGGCGAGGGTCAATCCTCCGTCAGCATCTATAGCCCACAGAAAGCTTTTCGTCCGAGCATCGAACTTTAGCAGGTTGCTTTGGACGCACTCCTGTAATTTGACTAATGCTGTTGCGGTCTTGTCATCAAACGAGCAAAGAGATTCGGGCGATCGGCCTTGCTCCCACTTGTCGATGCGTTCAGGAAGGCGGGCTACTCCGAATATTTCATCTAGATTATCCTGCATGCGTACCCCCTCCAAAGTTCTATTCGAGAATAACAACACAATACAGGACCCGACACCTACAATTTCTTTCCGACATCGTTCTCGCATGGCTACTCGTGAATTCAACGAATGGGATATCGAGCGTGCCGGCCTGCGCTCGCTATCCTCGCCCGAGATCAAGCGGTTCTGGGACGGCTATGTCGCCTACCGCAAGCCCGTTGCGATCGCGCATGGCAGCCTGTGGTCGCGCTGGCGCTTGGTGTCCGAAGACCTCGTCATCTCGATCTATCTGACGAACCGCAGCGTCGGCGTCTTCGTCAGGGGACAGCGCGGGGAGCGATACAAGACGACGGTGGAACGCCTGTCAGCCTTTGAGCCCGACCTTGGCGTCGCCCTTGGAGCCAACCTGCGCGGCTACGAGGGATGCTGCTATCTCAGCAATCACCCTTTACCTGCGACCGATCCCGCAAGTTGGCAGCAGGGCTACGACCTGTTGGCCGAACTTGAGGAACGCTATTTTCGCGTGCTGGCAGAACTGGGCGGCGTGAACTACTAGCCGCGGCGGCGGCGGCGGCCTTCGCCGGCATTCTCGCCAGCGCCGCTCTGGTCGGCAGTTTTGTTGCGCAGCGGCCCGATGCGCGAGACGATCGCCTCGACGGTCGGGCGCTCACCCTTCGTATGGCTGTCGAGCGCCTGGCGCATTGCCGCCAGATGGCCGAACGAGGTTCCGCAGCATCCGCCGATGATCTTGGCTCCGCCATCGACCGCCAGCCGCACATAGTCGGACATCAACTCCGGTGTTCCCGAATAATGGATGTCCGTCCCGCGGAATTCCGGGATGCCGCAATTGCCCTTCACGATCACGGTCGCGTCCGGTTTCGCTGCCGTCATGTCGAGCAGGGAGGCGAGGATATCGGATGCGCCGACGCCGCAATTGGCCCCGACTGCCACTGCGGGCTTAGAGACGCCGTCGGCGACATGGTGCACGTCCTTCGGCGCAAGGCCCATCATCGAGCGGCCTGCCGTGTCGAACGAGAACGTATAGGTGTAGGGGAGGCCGACCTTGATCGCTGCTTCCGCCGCAGCCTTTGCCTCGTCGGGAGCCGACATCGTCTCGATCCAGGCGATTTCCGCGCCGCCGTCCTTCAATCCCTTGATCTGCTCGGCAAAAGCTTCGACCGCTTCGTCATAGGTCATCGCGCCAAGCGGCTGTAGCAGTTCGCCGGTCGGGCCGACGGAGCCGGCGACGATCACCTTGCGGCCGGCCTTGTCGGCGACGGCGCGCGCGATCTCGGCGGCGCGCTTGTTCAATTCATGGACGCGGTCCTGCGCATTGTGCAGCTTCAGACGGTGGCGTGTTCCGCCGAACGAGTTGGTGAGGATGATGTCCGCGCCCGCGTCGACGAAATTCTGGTGCAGCGCCGTGATCTTGTCCGGATCGCTTTCGTTCCACAGCTCCGGCGCCTCGCCCGACGCCAGTCCCATGTTGAAAAGGTTCGTGCCTGTCGCGCCGTCGGCAAGCAGCACGCCCTTTTCAGCCAGAAGCGCGTCGATCGGATTGGTCATCGGAAGGGACTTTCAAGCAATGAATTCGAGATAAGGATATAAGCAAGTCTTTATATCGCGTCAATCAAGCTCTTCGCGCTGAAATCAGCCTGCGCCAGCCTGCGGACATAGGCCGCCGTCTCGTGCGCATTCACTTCGGCCGCCCTGATGAGATTGTCGAAATGCCGCGCCAGCGTGCGGATTGGATCGTTGGCGTTCAGCACAAGATACATATCGCCGACATAGATAGCCGCCCGGAACGGCCCGAAGATCGTGTAGGGCACGGAATAGCGCAGGCGGCCGTCGTAGAGAAACAGGCGAAAGGTCGGGTAGAGGTCGTCAAGCAACTCGGCCATATGCGCCAGTTGTGCCCGTCGGTCGCGTTCGGCCAAGCCGCTCCACACGCCGAGCCCGCGCGCGAAGATGTCGAGCGTATGGCGTGGCATGCAGACCTCCATGTCGGTTTCCGGTCTGCGGTTGTATTCGATGCGGTACTGCGTCTCGCCGGACTGTTTTTCTCGGCTGCGGTTCGAGATGTCGGCTTCGTAGTCGATCAACGCCTGGGTGCGTAGCAGGTCGGGGATACCAGCCGGCACATAGCGGATCTTGGTGCCTGCCGCCTCCGCATGCCAGCGCGCGAGCAGAGTGTGGTTGCGGTCGTTCGAGCCTTCCTCGATTTCGAGGCTCTCGCGGATTTCGCCCGTCAGTCCCTCGTCCTGGCTAAGCCCCAGCAGCCAGTCCAGTGACACCTTGTTCTCGGTCGCGATGTTAAGCAGCGTCTCGGCCCGGGGCAGGCGGGTCGATGCCCCGGAGAGCAGTTGCGACAGCGCCGATCGGTCGATGCCGACGGCGGCGGCGAATTCCGACTGGTTGCGATCAGAGCGTTGCAGAAGCTGCCTCAGCCTTTCCCGGAAAACTCCTGACAGGTCTCGCTTGTCCAATGACGCTCCTCGCAGCGCTTAGGAGATTCGTTTTCCCTCATGCGACCGAATTGACGCTAGGGAAGAAAGATGAATCCGCGTTTTGTTTACGAATTATAACACATGAGGATATTGGTGCGCAAAGTCGACGTTTTATGCGCATTGTCTCGTTGAGCCGGCTTATCTCTCCTGACACAATGCTGTCAGGAATCGCGAGATTCCCGACTGGGGTGGTCGACGTAATGAAAAAGCAGAAAAGGGTTAGCAGGCGTGAAGTTGGGGCCATCGAATGGCCTACAGTCTTCCTGATCGGGGCATGTTACGCTGCTTGGGGTGGGGCAGCGATCTTTCTCTGGCCAAACTATCCTTTCGTCGCCGTTATCATCCTCTGCGTCGTCCTCGCGATGCAATCCTCTCTTATGCACGAGGCGTCGCACGGACATCCCACGCGCAAAGGCTGGGTCAACGAATTGCTGGTCGGCCTGCCGATCGGGCTCGTCTATCCCTTCCGCCGCTTCAAGTCCCTGCACCTGCGCCACCACGCCGATGAGCGGCTCACCGATCCGTTCGACGACCCCGAGAGCTATTACAAGGCGCTCTGGCACCACGAGGAGTTTCCTCCGCTGCTCAAGCGGGTTCTGGCGATCAACAACACGATGGCCGGGCGCTTCGTCCTTGGCCCTTGGCTTGGCTCGATCGGCTTCATGCTTGAGGACGCCAGGCTGATCGCGCAAGGCGACAGGGCGGTTCGCAAGGCATGGCTCCTCCATGCGCTCGGTCTGGCGATCGTGCTGCCGGTCGTGCAGTTCGGCTTCGGCATTCCGCTTTGGCTCTACATCCTCGGCCCCGTCTGGCTCGGACAGGCGCTGATCTCGGTGCGCACCTTCGCCGAGCACCAGTGGTCGGAGCGCCCGGACGGCCGAACCATCATCATCGAGCGTTCGCCCTTCGCCTTCCTTTTCCTCAACAACAACCTGCACCTCGTCCACCACAAGAGCCCGAACGTTGCGTGGTACAAGCTGCCGACGCTGTTTCGCGAGCGCCGCGCGCATTGGGTCGCCATGAACGACGGCTATGTCTTCCCGGGCTATTTCGCGCTGTTCAGGGAATATGCCTTCCGGGCGAAAGAACCGGTCGAGCATCCCGTGCTGCGTCGTTCGCCCGAGACCGGCCGGGCCTTTGCGCCGCGTATGAGGGCGCGCAACGTTTCTGGTCTGGGGACGGCCCCCGTGCCTGCCGAACCCTCGAAGGAATAGGGCTGTCAGCCCGTCAATCTCGCGACCCAGGTTTCCACCGGATCGCCGCTGCCGAGATCCGCTTGGACAAGGCCATCGATCATGAAGGTAGGGGAGACGTGGATACCGTTCTGGCGTCCATATTTTGAATGCCACTTGATCTCGGTCTCGAGCTCTGGGGACTCGAACGCCTCCTTCAGGCCCAGCCCGGTGTATTCCTCAATTCTCCGGATGATCTGGTTCGGCGTCGCGTCCATGTTCGGTCCCTTGCAATGACGCTCGAACTCGAACTCCTCGCGGTGTGCACCGACCTGCGTCAGAACGCGCCGGGCATTTTCCTTGCCGCCGGGCAGCATCGACGCCGCCAGAATGCAACGCACGATGACACCCGAAAACATGTGCCACGGCTGCGACTGCATGCGCAGCTTCACGGTGACCTTGTCTTCGCCGGCGCCCGCCAGCAGGTCATCCAGCTTGTTGTAGGCGCGGACGGAATACGGGCATGTCGGTTCGAGAAACATCTCGAACGTTCGTGGCCCATGTCCCCAGAACAGCGGGTCTGCTTTGCGTTTGGGCTGGGTCATGGGTATTCCTCAATGCTTCGTGGCGGGTCGGCAAGTGAACATGAATCGTCCGGAAATCCAATGTGCGGATCAAAGTGTCAATGAAATCAGGTTCTTCGGTCATCGCAGCACTTCCCATGTACGAGTGGCCGGAAACCCGCGCCGCCGTCGACGCGGAGTGGGGCGGTTTGCGCGGCCGCCTGCTCGCTGCCGGCATCAACGCGCCCGACACACTTACCCGCCGCAACGGCGAGATGCCTGCCGTGCCTGGCGGTATCCGTGACGCTGCGGGCAGGGCGGTCGCGCCGGATCCCGCGACGCTGCCTCCCGACAGCCTCGACTTCCATACGTTATGGCAGCATCCCGGCCTTCTCATCGCACAGACCTGCTGGGGGCCGTTGGAGCAGGGGCTTGCCGCGGATGTCGTGGTCGTTGGCCAGCCAAGCTATGACGGCATTGAAGGCGGGCAGGGCGAGCTCTACTCGAGCGCGATCCTCATGCGGCGGGGGAACGGAGAAGCGACGCCGTCGCCGGCCGACGGTCGTGCCGTCCTTCCGCTCGATCTCATGCGCGGTGTTCGCTTCGCTTACAACGGCACGGATTCCATGTCCGGTGTCATTGCCCTGACCCGCGATCTGGAAGCCGCTGGTATCAGCCTCGCCATTTTCTCCGAACGCATCGAAACCGGCGCGCACCGTGCGTCGATCATCGCGGTTGCGGAGGGCAGGGCGGATGTCTGCGCTGTCGATTGCAGGAGCTGGCAGATCGCGCAGCTCTATGAGCGTAGCGCAGCCGACGTCGAAGTCGTGGGCTGGACGGCCCGGCGAAAGGGACTACCCTTCATAACGTCGCGCCACACGCAGTCTGACATTGTCGAAAAGCTGCGAGCCACGCTGGCGAGGCCATAACCCGTCAGGGCATCAACTGGCCGCCGTTTACCTCCAGCACCTGTCCGATCACGTAGCCGGATAGCGCTTCGGAAGCGAGGTAGAGATAGGCGCCGACGCAATCCTCCGCGACGCCAAGGCGTCCCTGAGGAACGGTCTTCAGCATGGCTTCGAGCAGTTCCGGCGTCGAATAGCGCTCGTGGAAGGGCGTCGTGATGACGCCCGGCGCGACCGCGTTGACGCGAATGCCAAACGGAATGAACTCCTTCGCCATGCCGCGTGTGACGTTCGACACGAACGCCTTGGACGATCCGTAGAGACCGGCGCCGTTGCTGGCGCCGTTGCGGGCCGCGATCGAGGTCGTGTTGATGATGAAGCCGCCATGCCTCTTCAGATGCGGCAGCGCCGCCTTGGAGGCCGTCACGACGGAGCGCGCGTTGAGGTCCATCACCGCGTCGTAGTCTTCGTCCGTCGCCTCTTCGTAGCGGATGCGCGTGACCATGCCGCCGGCGTTATTGATCAGCCCGTTCAGTCCGCCGAGGGCCGCCGCGGCATCCTCGACCGCGCGCCGGACCTCGCCGGATCTCGAAAAGTCCGCCTGCACCAGTTGGAGAGTTCCGCCTGCCGCCGTGACTTCTTCCGCCAGCTTTTCCGCGGCGCCGGCGCTCGAGTTATAGTGCGCGGCGATCTTGGCGCCCTGTGCGGCGAACGCCCTTGCTAACGCCGCGCCTATGCCTGTGGAAGCGCCGGTGATCAGCACGGCCTTGCCGGCCAGATCTGGGATTTTCAAAGCCGTCGCGGTCATCACCGTCTCCTCCGCAAAGTCCTGCCAGACCTTTTGCATGTCCGGTGGTGTCGTCAAGCGCGTTCCTGGCTTTACCTGTGATCAATGGCCCAGCAGGCGCGGGTCCAGCGGATAGGTTGAAAGCTGCTCGTTGCCGCTCTCGGTGATCAGGATCTGTTCCTCGATCTTTGCGCCTTCATGCCCGCCCAGCCTGCCGATATAGCTTTCGACACACAGCACCATGCCCGGCTCCAGCACGCCGTCCGGCGTGTCCTCCGTCCAGTCTGCCGCATGCGGCAGTGTCGGATATTCGTCGGCAAGTCCGACGCCATGGTAGAGGACGCCGTAGCGCGTCGGAAAGCAGTCCGGCGGCGGCACTGTCGAGCGCTCGACGAGGTCGCGGAACCCTGTGCCGGGCTGCATCAGCTCGGTGTTGTGCGCGATCTGGTCGGCTGCAATGCGGAAGAGGTCGCGCTGCTCGTTGGACGGCTTGCCGTCGCCGCACAGCCACGTACGCGAGAGATCGGCGCAGAAGCCGTATGGCCCGATCAAGTCCGTATCGAAGGCAACGAGGTCGCCGTCTTCGATCTTCCGCGACGAGCATTCCTGGAACCAGGGATTGGTGCGCGGGCCTGATGACAGCAGCCGCGTTTCGATCCATTCGCCGCCGCGCGCGATGTTGGCGCGGTGCAGTTCGGCCCACAACTCGTTCTCGCTGATGCCGGGTGTCAGCGCCGCTTCCATCTCGCCCATCGCTGCCTCGCACGAAACGATGGCGCGGCGCATGGCGAGGATTTCGTCCGGCGACTTGATCAGGCGCGCGTTCTCCATCACCGCTTCGCCATTGCTGATGCTGACACCCAGCCTCGCCAGTTCTTCCACGCCTTCCGGATTGAGATGATCCACCGCGATGCGCATGTTGCCGCCGCCGTGCTCCCGCACCAGTTCGGCAATGCCGCCGGCCCAGCGGTGCACTTTCATGTCGGTCAGTTCGCCGCCGTAGAGATACATCCACGACACCGCAGGCCGCACCTCGTCCACCACGCCCGAATGATCCGACAGGTGCTCGCAGGAGAAATAGTCGAATAGCACCACCGGTCCTTCGGTCGCGACGAAGCAGTGACGCGTCGGGTTGTGCGCGACCCAAAGCTGCATGTTGGTGCTGTCGGTCGCATAGCGGATGTTGACGGGATCGTAGAGCAGTGCGCCGGCATAGTCGCGCCGCTTCAGTTCGGCACGGATGCGCTCCAGCCGATATTTCCGCATCGCCGGCAGGTCCGGCGCGGCGATACCAGCCGCCGCCCATTCGCGCTCGGCCGTCTCGCCGTAACCCAGCACATGCTGGTTCAGCGCTGCCGCCTTTTCGCGCGATTGGTGGCGCAGGGTCTCGGCACCCGGCTCGAAGGGCATGATCTTGCGATGGCGGCCGAAATTGCCTTTGGAAGAATTGTCCATGCAGACGCTCAAGAATGCGGAGAGGTTCGCGACTCGTCGCGCCCCCCTCTGTCCTGCCGGACATCTCCCCCACGAGGGGGGAGATTAGCAGCTTCGACGTTGCCGCTTTTCCTGTGTCCCTGAAGATTGGCGAAAGCCAAGCGGCCATAGTGATCTCCCCCCATGTGGGGGAGATGGCCGGCAGGCCAGAGGGGGGCAACGTAGAGCATCAGCCTGGTCGATCTTGCATTCGTCAGGAAATTAACCTCGCATCTTCCTGCCATCCGGATCGAAAGGCGGCTCGATGTTGATGCGGGCAGGGCGGCGTTCGCCGAGTATCTCGATCTCGAACAGGCCGTCGCTCTCGTTTTCCGCCAGTGCCGCCGGCACGTAGCCCTGCGCCATCGACTTCTCGACATAATGCGCAAAGCCGCCCGAGGTCACCCAGCCGACGACCCGCCATTCGCCGTCAGTGATGCCGCGCACGGCGGAAGCGCCGGTCGCCGCCGTCGAGCCGCGCGCCTCCTTGCCCGACGCATCGAATCGCGGCGCGCCGTAGCCGTGCGGCTTCTCCACCGTGCCGAAATCCTTGCTTCCTACCTTTGCCCAGATCGGCTCGTCGCCCATCACGTCGGCGTCCAGCGCATCGACAACAAGCGAGACGCGACGCAGGGTGCCCCCATCTGCCTTTTCCTTTGCCGCGGCCTCCCGGCCTACAAAATCGTTCTTCTCGAGCTTGATGAAGCGATCCATCGCGCCTTCGAACGGCCCGTAGATCGGCCGCAACTCGCGGAACCATGTCGGGAAGTTCTTCTCCAGGCGCATCGACAGCAGTGCGCGCATGCCAAAATCGACGATGCCGAACTCCGCGCCCGCTTCCTTGATCGCGTGATAGACCAGCCGCTGGTACGTCGGCTGCATCCAGATCTCGTAGCCGAGATCGCCTGTATAGGTGATGCGGTTGACCATGCAGGGCGCGCCACCGACGGCCATCTCGCGGAAGTCCATGAAGCGGAAAGCCTTGCTGGACACGTCGATATCGACCAGCTTCTGCAACAGCTTCTGGCTGTTTGGGCCGGCGATCGAGAGGCCGACCAGCGTCTGGTCGAAGCGGTGGATGCGTACGCTTCCATCTTTCGGCAGGTGTTTCTCGAACCAGCGCATGTGGTATTTCTGCGCGGCCGACGATCCCCAGATCATGAACTTCTCGTCGCCGGTTTTGGCAATCGTGAAGTCGCCGATCAGCTTGCCTGAAACGTTCAGCATCGGCGTCAGTACGATGCGGCCGGTCTTCGGCATGCGGTTCGTCATCAGCCGATTCAGGAAATCCTCCGAACCGCTTCCGCTCACTTCATATTTGGCGAAGTTGGCGATCTCGGTGACGCCGACGCTTTCGCGCGTCTTCCTGACCTCGTTGCCGATATGCTCGAAGTCGTTGGAGCGGCGATAGGAAACGATGTCCTTCGGGTCCGTCCCCTTCGGCGCGAACCAAAGCGGCGTTTCCAGCCCCCAGCTATCGCCCATGACGGCATTGTTCGCGACCATCGTGTCGTAGAGTGGCGTGGTCTGTGCGGGGCGCGCGGCCGGCAGTTCCTCGTTGGGGAAGCGGATCGAGAAGCGGCGCGAATAGTTTTCGCGCACCTTGGCGTTGGTGTAGCGCAGGCTGGCCCATTCGCCGAAGCGCGCCACGTCCATGCCCCACACATCGAAGCCCGGGTCGCCGTTCACCATCCAGTTCGACAGCGCCAGCCCGACGCCGCCGCCTTGGCTGAACCCGGCCATGACGGCGCAGGCGCACCAGAAATTGGTCAGGCCCTGCACCGGGCCGACGAGCGGGTTGCCGTCCGGCGCGAAGGTGAAGGGGCCGTTGATGATCTGCTTGATGCCGGCCTTCTCGATGCCGGGGAAATGCTTGAAGCCGATCTCCAGCGACGGCGCGATGCGGTCGATGTCGGGCTGCAGCAGTTCGTGGCCGAAATTCCAGGGCGTCTCGACCGGCGACCACGGCTTGCATGCCTTCTCATAGGTGCCGAGCAGAACGCCGTTGCGCTCCTGCCTTGTATAAATCTCGCCCTTGAAATCGAGCACGCCGACCATCTCGCGGCCGGTCGACTTGTTGAATTCTTCGACCTCCGGCATCGGCTCGGTCAGCAGGTACATGTGCTCCATGGCGAGCAGCGGCAGTTCGACGCCGACCATCCGGCCGACCTCGCGCGCCCACAGCCCGCCGCAGTTCACCACATGCTCGGCCTTCACCGTGCCCTGTTCAGTCACGACGTTCCATGTGCCGTCCACTTCCTGCGTCAGTTCGACGACGCGGTTGCGCAGAACGATCTCGGCGCCCAGCTTGCGCGCTGCCTTGGCGTAGGCATGCGTCGTCCCGGACGGATCGAGGTGGCCTTCGACCGGGTCCCACATGGCGCCGACGAAATTCGTCTCGTCCATCAGCGGGAACATCGCCTTGGCTTCCGACGGCGTGATCAGTTCGGTGTCCATGCCGAGATATCGGCCCTTGGCGTGCGCCAGCCGCAGGAAGTCCATGCGCTCGGGCGTATCGGCCATCATGACGCCGCCGGTCAGGTGCAGCGAGCAGGATTGGCCGGAAAGCTCCTCCAGTTCCTTGTAGAGCTGCACGGTGTAGGCTTGCAGCTTGGCGACGTTCGGGTCGCCGTTCAGCGTATGGAACCCGCCCGCCGCATGCCACGACGAACCGGATGTCAGCTCCGATCGCTCGATCAGCATGACATCGGTCCATCCGGCGCGCGCCAGATGATAAAGCACCGAGCAGCCAACGACACCGCCGCCGATAACAACCGCCTTTACGTGGGATTTCATGTGGTTCGATCTCTTTGGTCAGAAAATGATTCAGTGTGGAGCGGCGCAGAGAGCCGCTGATTAAGAGTCAGCTGCTCATCAGTCTGGTTGCCGCTCTCAAAAGTCAGTCGGGGCGCCGCCTTCGGCCTTGCGCTTCTCGACGAAGGCGTTGATCTCCTCCTCGATCGCGGGGTCGATCGCCGGCTTCTCATAGGCTGCGAGGCGCTCCTTCCAGACCCGGTTGGCGCGTTCCAGCGCGGTTGGGCTGCCGGCTTCCGCCCATGTCTCGAAATTGCGCCAGTCAGAAATGACGGGCGAATAGAAGGCGGTCTTGTAGCGCGACTGCGTGTGCGGCGTGCCGAAGAAATGCCCGCCGGGGCCGACATCGTTGATTGCATCGACCGCCAAAGCATCGTCCGACAGATCGAGCGGCTGCAGGAATTCCGCCACCATCTGCAACAGGTCTATGTCGAGGATCATCTTCTCATATGAGCACCGCAGGCCGCCTTCCAGCCAGCCGGCCGCGTGCAGCACGAAGTTCGCACCGCCCTGTATCAGCCCCCACAGCGAGAAGACGCTTTCGTAGGCGGCCTGTGCGTCGACCTGGTTGGCCGCGCAGACGTTGGAGCTGCGATAGGGAATGCCGTACCGCCGCGCGAGCTGCCCGCCGACGATCTGCGCCTTCATGTATTCCGGCGTGCCGAAGGCCGGCGCCCCCGACTTCATGTCGACATTGGAGGTGAAGCCGCCATAGCCGACCGGCGCACCTTTCTTGACCATCTGCGTGAAGGCGATGCCGGCCAGCGCCTCGGCGTTCTGCTGCACCAGCGCGCCCCCGACCGTCACCGGTGCCATCGCGCCGGCCAGCGTGAACGGCGTCACGATGACAAGTTGCCCGTTGCCGGACATCTGGATGATGCCCTCCATCATCGGCACGTCGAGCTTCAGCGGCGAGTTGGTGTTGATGATCGTGTAGACCGAAGGCTCGTCCTGCAATTGCTCGCGCGAAATGCCGCGTGCGATGCGGGCGATCTCGATGCCGTCGACATTGCGTTCCTTGCCGAGCGAATAGATATGAAACGCCTTGTCGGTGAGCAGCGACAGGTCCCGGATGCATTCGAGGTGGCGGATCGAAGGGTGGATGTCCACCGGCTCAACGGGATAACCGCCCGTCGTCATCAGGATGTTGTGCACCTGCGCCAGTTTCAGGAAGTTCCTGAAATCGGCCTGGTTGCCGGCGCGCCGCCCGTTGTCGAGGTCCGAGCAGTTCGGCGCGGAAGCCATCTGCGAGAAGACAAGGTTGTTGCCGCCGAAGCGCACATTGTGCGCGGGGTTGCGCGCATGCAGCGTGAATTCGCTTGGGCAGCTTGCGATCGTCTCGAGGATCATGTCGGCGTCGAAGCGCACGCGCTCCGTGCCCTCGCGCACATCGGCGCCATGCGCTTTCATGATGCGCCGCGCCTCGTCGTGCAGCACATCGACGCCGATTTCCCTGAGTACCCGCAGCGACGCGCGGTGGATCGATTCCAGCTCGTCGTCCGAGACAAGCTTCGTCGGCGCGAACGGGTTTTTCAGTTGCCGGAAGGACGGCTGGTCAAAAGCAGCCGCGCCGCCGGCGCGCTTGCCGGCCCGGCCGCCGCGGCGGCCCCTGTCGGTGGCGAGCGTCGGTTCTGCCGGATGAAGCGCGGCGGTCATGGTACCCTCATGATGAAGCAGGTTTCGACTTCATCATGGACTGGCGCAAGCCTGCGTATTGCGGAGGCGGCGACCACTAGGGCGAGGGAAGCGACATCGGCCGACGCGACAGCGCTGGCTGGTGTTTCACACCAACGCAACGCCCACCGCTACAGCGGCCAGCACGGCCACGCCCGTTCGCATCAGTATATGCTTGCGCCTGCCCTGGGTTTGTGCCCTGGGAAACTTACCCCGGCGGATGGCCCAGAACTCCAGGTCGCCCGACGGCACGTCATATCTGTCAAACGTCCAACTCTGTTCCATTGTAGACTCCGTGGCGTGCATCCGCCGCCTTCCGTGCTCAGATAGGAACCCAAAGTAACTGACCGATGTTGCGCCAGTTATGTGGCCGTTACAAAATTGATATAATTAATACGGTCAATTTCGGTCACAATCGGTCATCGCGCAAGGCTGGCTCACAGGTCGATTTTGCTTGGTCCTGTCCTCCCCTCGATTGCCTTTTGCTGCGGCCGCTGATGTGTTCCGCGCGACAATCGGACAGGCTTCTCATTGACCATCGCGCGTCAAAATACGGCAGTCGAACAAACGCCCTGGGCGGCACTTGCAGGAGTGATCGCCACCGTTTCGGTCTTCGCCATCGCGCAGGGACTGACCTACCCGTTGCTGTCCTTCATCCTGGCAAGGCAGGGCGTCTCGCCCGCCATGATCGGCCTGTCGGCTGCGATGTCGCCGATCGGCTTCATCGTTTCGTCTCCGCTGATCCCGGTCGTCTCGCGCAGGTTCGGTGCCAAACGCACTGCGCTGACATGCGCCTTTCTGGCCGCGATCCTGCTGGCCTTGATCGGCTGGACGCAGGATCTGTACGCCTGGTTTCTTCTGCGCTTCCTGCTCGGTGCGATCATCAACCCGCTCTACGTGCTGTCCGAGGTCTGGATCATCGCGCTCGCGCCGCCTTCGCGTCGGGGCCGCATCATGGGCATCTATACGACCATCATCTCGGCAGGTTTCGCGGCCGGGCCTTTGTGCCTGCTTCTCGTTGGCTCTGAAGGCTGGCCGCCTTTCCTCATCGGCATCGTCGCGTTTCTCGTCTGCGCCGGCTGCCTGCTGGCGGTGCTGCCACGACTGCCCGACATGCGGGGAGAAGAAGGGCATAGCGCGTCCGTCATCGGCTTCATTCCGATCGCATGGCTGCTTGCGGTGTCGGTCCTCATCGCCGCCGGCTTCGAGCAGGCCGTGCTCGCCTTGCTTCCGGTCTACGGCACCCAGCACGGCATCAACGAAGTCACGATGTCGGCGCTGCTGGCGACGCTGATCGCCGGCAACATCGCGCTCCAGGTTCCGCTTGGGCTTGTCGCCGAGCGCACGTCCGCGCGCCAGGTCAAGTTCGGCTGCGTCGTGCTTGCCGTGATCGGCTGCGTCCTGCTTCCGCTCGCGATCGAGAGCGTGTTCATCTGGCCGCTCCTGTTTTTCTGGGGCGCTGCTACCTACGGCATCTACACCATGAGCATCATCGAACTCGGCGAACGCTTCACCGGGCCAATGCTTGTCGCGGGCAACGCGGCCTTCGCCATGATGTGGGGCGTCGGCGGCATCATCGTGCCGCCGGTGGCGGGGCTTGCGATGGACGTGTTCGGCCAGCCGGGCCTGCCGATGGCGCTGGGCGCGATCATACTGGTGCTTGGCGTCTTGATGGTCGCGCGCTGGCGGGACGCCTGAAGCCTACCGCTTGAAGCGTGTCCGCGATCTCTCTATGACTGCTTCCATGACCCGTCGCCGCCCATTTTCGACGCTGGACGCTGCGGTCCGCCCCTCGCGGCGGACGTTGCGCGCCGAGCTTCTGCGGCTCTGCGCCCGCATCGGCTATTCCCCGCCCGTCTGCCTCTGAATCCGTCGCCGACACCGAGGTCGAACTCCTTGCCGGCTTGATTCAATTTTGAGGCACAACATCATGACCTATCAGAACTATTCGCTGAAGCAGCTGCAGGCGATCGACGCCGCACATCATCTCCATCCCTTCACCGATCACAACGAACTGCGCGCGGCGGGCTCGCGTATGATCGTGCGCGCCGACGGCGCTTATATCTACGACAGCGAAGGCAACCGTATCCTCGACGGCATGGCCGGTCTCTGGTGCGTGGCGGTCGGCTACGGTCGCAAGGAACTCGCCGACGTCGCCTACGACCAGATGCTGGAGCTGCCCTATTACAACTCCTTCTTCAAATGCACGACGCCGACGCCGGTCCTGCTGGCGCAGAAGCTGGCCGACCTCGCGCCCAAAAACGTCAATCAGGTGTTCTTCGGTTCGTCGGGTTCCGAGTCCAACGACACGGCGCTGCGTCTCGTGCGTCACTACTGGGCGCTCGAGGGCAAGCCGCAGAAGAACATCATCATCTCGCGCCGCGACGCCTATCACGGCTCGACTGTCGCCGGCGTCTCGCTCGGCGGCATGAAGCACATGCATGGCCAGCTCGGCGGCGCGGTGCCCGGCATCGTTCACGTCATGCCACCCTATGCCTTCGAGAATGCCGAGCCCGGCGAAAGCGACGAGGCCTTCGGCCTGCGCGCGGCACGCGAGGTGGAGCAGGCGATCATCGAGGCCGGTCCCGGCAATGTGGCTGCCTTCATTGGCGAGCCGGTCATGGGGGCAGGGGGCGTCAAGATCGCACCCAAGAACTACTGGACCGAAATCCAGCGCATCTGCCGCCAGCACGACATTCTGCTGATGCTCGACGAAGTCATTACCGGCTACGGCCGCACCGGCGAATGGTTCGCGGCCCAGACCTACGGGATAGAGCCGGACACGATCACCACCGCCAAGGCTTTGACGTCGGGTTATCTGCCGCTCTCGGCGCTGCTGGTCGGCGACCGCATCGCCTCTACCCTCATCGAGAAGGGGGGCGAGTTCTACCACGGCTACACCTATTCGGGTCATCCGGTGGCCTGCGCGGTCGGCCTGCGCAACATTGAGATCATCGAGCGGGAAGGCTTGGTGGAGCGCGTGAAAACCGACACCGGTCCCTACTTCGAGCAGCAATTGCGCGAGCGCATCTCGGGCCATCCATTGGTTGGCGAGACGCGCGCCATCGGCCTGATGGGCGCAATCGAGATCGTGCGTAGCAAGGAGACGCGTGAGCGCTATCTGCCTTCGGGCAGCGCCGCCGTCGTCATCCGCGACCACGCCATCGCCAACGGCCTCATGTTGCGCGCCACTGGCGACACCATGATCCTGTCGCCGCCGCTCATCTGGACGCGCGAGACGATCGACGAAGCCTGCGACATCATCCTCAAGGCGCTCGATCTGGCTCAGGCGGATCTGGCCGGAAAATAGCGCTTGGGTCTTGCGCAACCGCATCTCCGGCACGACGTTATGATGACTGCATCACAGAGGCGGGTCGGAGCATGAAAAATCGTCGTTCCAGACGTTACGGCGCAATCGCGGTCCCGCCCGGCCTTGCGCTGGCGCCGATGGTTGCCGCCATGCGCCTGCCTCTGCTGGCCGCGGAGGCCGGCACCGTCGGCAAGATTGCCTCGGAAACGGGCCTGGCCGTCAGGGAAAAAATCGAGGCCGCCGCCGAAGGCATCGTGGCCGCCCAGTGGTCGCTGTTTTCGTCTGCCCTGTCTTTCTGGCCGGAAATCCTTTCCGGCAAGACGCCGTCCGTGATTTCGGGCGCAGCCGCAGAGCGTTCCCTTCAGGCGGCGCTCGCACCCGCCAGCCGTCGCGTCAGAGCCAACTACCGTCGGCTGTCGAAGCGCTAGCAAGCGATTTCATTCTCTGAAAGCAAAAGGGCCTGTCGCTTCGACAGGCCCTTTTCGCATCACTGCGGATTGGATCAGAGATATCCAAGCAGCCACAGGATGATAATCACCGGGATCGGAATACCGATCAGCCACAGAAGTCCGCCACGAAGCATAATGCTCTCCCTGCTGGTTTCCCTGCATCAATGCGGGAAACGCAAGAGGGTTCCGTCGTCAGATTGAGAGCAACCAGTTCGGCATGCACCGCGACTCGCGAAGCGTCAGACTCCTCACGTGCCTCCACCGCCCGTGCCTGGATCTACAGGTGGCGATGTCGTCTGGGCGGTTACGGACTGCAACAGCAAGATGGACTTCTCCAGGGTAGGCTTCAGGTAGGATTTACGCGAAAGCGATCGAAGCATTCTACTCTCCGATTGTTGTCGCCCCCAGAGAGTGGACGATGCAATAGATCAACTCATCACGTCAAATTGGCCAAGACGCTTTGCGGTCGCCTAAAGCGTGAAGACAGATTCCGAGGCTTACTGCCGGGCAACAAAAAAGCGGGCCGTAAGCCCGCTTCCCTTCGTTTCCGAGATTTACCTGGCGCCGGTTCATTCGTGGTCGCCAAACAATCGATCGGTACAAATAACCGCCTCAAACTGGGGGATCTCACGGACTATCTGTCCAGACCTTCCCGCACCAAGGAGGCGATACGGTGCATGTATGTAGCCATTGCGGCAGCTTCAAGGCCCAGCGGAGCAATGCCTGTCTTTTCTATCCAGCGTCGTCGGGTGCGGTCGCTCGCCCACTTGCGGGAAACTCCTGGAGTAGCTTGTCAGCTATCTCGTCACCGTCCTCATCGACGAACTCGACGACTACACCGCGCGACATGGCGATCGAGGCCTGTCCTCGATCAAAAAGAATTCCAACCCCGGACAAGTCTGCAAACCCCAGGACTGCCTGCTCTATCTCGATGAGCGGCACCCCGGGGTGCGCTGCTGCCGGTGAATGTAGAATTTCAAGCCGACGATGCCAATAACAAAAGTTAAAAAGTGCAAATAAAATCAATTAGTTAGTAAGCTTGTAATGTGCTGCTCCTTATCCATTGATGGCAAGACGCTAACAACGGGTATTTGGAACCATCTGCGTCACTCGCGCATTATGTGCTAGAGTAGTAACTTACTCATGAGGGGGCATCATGGCATTTTTGGAAAGACCGGAACGGCTACAGGTCATGTTGAGCGCGGACGAACTCGTGGCGCTCGATAGCTGGCGATTTGACAAGCGTATGCCCAGTCGAGCAGCCGCAGTACGAGAACTGTTGCGCCGTGGCCTGGCAGCGGATGGTTTTCTTTCAGCTGCCCAGAGCAGCAAATCTGGCGATTTCGGAATTCTAGCCGACAAATCATCAAGCGTAGACGACGAAAACGAGCGGTAATCTGGAACTTTCCCGGGCGGCCGTCGTTATTCAAACACCCCGACTATCCTGCCTCAAAAGGCCTGCCGAGCCTCCAGCCGGCGGGCCTTTCCTTATTGGGAGTCTGGCGGGCGATCACCGCCTGCCGATGCGACGAACGTCGACAATACGGCCATCCCACTGTCTGACTGCGATCTCGAACCGTGTGTTTCCACGCGATGCCCTATAGACGAAGAAGCGACCGCGACAGTCTATACGACGAACGTCGCGGAACCCGCGGCTGCGCAGAATGCGTTCGCCCTGGCTGCAGGTTATACCCCGTCCTTGATTGAGGTTGGTTCCAATTCTGATGTCGATGCTGACACTGGATTGGGCTAACGCCACTGTAGGAAGCCCCAGCGGTGAGGCGAAGAGGCAGAGAGATATTCCTATCGACAGAAACCAAGATCTAGTCATCGCGATCTCCTTACCAGTAAGGCTGAGTCCGTATCCAACCACCAAGTGCAGAGCGCTGCAACGGCCAGTTGGCGACGCACGTATGCAGCGACTCGCCAAGCGTTAGACCCCTCAGGTGCCTCCTCCGCCCGTGTCTGGATCTACAGGTGGCGATGTCGTCTGCGCAGTCACTAACTGCAGCAGCATGAGGGACTTTTTGAGTGTGGGTCTGTTGTACGGACGACGCGAAGAAAGCTGAAACATTCTTGCCCTCCCAACTGTTCAGTTGCGGCATCCAGAATTTATGCGACCATAGGTAGAGTCAAACGCTTCGCTCTGTCGATACCTGTTGCCCAAAAGTAACGCAGGCCAATCGAAAAAACTCGATAGGTAGTTGATTTTGAAGGGCGACTTGCGAGCGCCACCCCTAAATGCAGTATGCGGTCCATGGGTTTGGGGAAGCCAATGTATCGCTCACTTTTGCATGTTTTCGTTGTCGGTGGACTTGCTGTGTCCTCATTCTCAGCATTTGCCGCTGATGACCTGGATACGTACACGGATCGACGCATTATGGGGTTCGGGGAAGCTTATCTCGGAGGACTCCGTGTCGTTCCTTATTTCGACAACGCAGAGACCAAAAACAACCTGATTGCCGGCGGTGCCGCGAGGGTCAATATTCCGGTTCCGTCAAATTTCAACCTGCAGATCGACGGCTTGGTAGACACCATTTTCGACGGCGAAAGGTTCGGCGGCGCACCTGGTCTCGACGCATTTGACTACAACGTCACGAATTTCGGCGGCGCCGGCCATTTCTACTGGCGCAATCCCGAGCGCTTCGCTTTTGGTATCATGGGAAGCTGGACACGGTACAACTACGAGGACATTGGATCGTTTGACCCCGTCGAGGGGTACACCGGTGAAACGCGATATCACGACCTCAAGACTGGTGGCTTTGACGCGCAGATCTATCTTGATCGCTGGACACTGTACGGCCAAGCCTATCTCGGAGAGCGTACGAGACGTTATTTCAATCCCAACACCGGAGAAGATTCACTGGATTACCAGTTCTGGGGGCTTCGAGGCGTCGTGCGCTATTATCAGACAGACAATCTGCGCTTTGATGCTGAGGTAGGCTACGGTCAGGAAGATCTATCCGCGTTCGAAGAGATTGCTGACTATACCGTGAATACTTGGCAATTCGCGGCTCAGGCGACCTACCGCTTCGAGGAAAGCCCGATCTCCGTTTTTGGACGGTACCAGTTCGAGAGCCGGGATCAGGAAGGCGAAGATATCTTCGGTGCACCGCTCCCGGACTTCCACCGCTTTTTGGTCGGCATAAGGTATTCGTTCGGTTCCGGTTCGCTTCTCGATGAAGAACGTAATGGCCCGGCGATGGACACCTTGCAACGCACGAGCGTGCTGAGAAGATAAGATGCGGCCAAACCGGCTGGAACGGGTTGGCCCATCAGACACGTGATCAAGAGTTGGTCCACGGCGAAAGGCAAAAACCGCGCCTGCAGTGCGCGGTCTTGCCATTCAACGCATGGCCCCTCACGTACTGTACGCTGCGAGGGTAACGGCTCCGGTACGCGAGACCTGATCCGGAGCGTCGGGCGGCTGCGATGTCCGCCGTGCAATCCGTTGTAGAGGGACATTCTTACCGCGTGGTTATCGAGAGCTTAAGCAAACCTAAATTTGCGATTTTTTTGATTAAATTGCGTTTCCGTCGCGTCAGCCTTCGGTGCCGGCGGGGCACTGGCTCGCGGCTCGCAATGCCGTTTTCCAGCTAGGCGTAGCGGCAAAACTCGACCAATGTGCGCGCCTATTAACGGCGAGCGAAACGTTGAGCGATCCCGCAAAAAAAATTCTTTCCGATGTACGGAATTTCCTGGCCGACGTCGACGACACCACTGTTCGGTCGTTCGTGTCGGCTATGGAATGGGAAATGCCGGTGCGCAATCTGGCGTCCCGTCCGCTGCCCTGCCTCGTGCACCTCGATCGCATCGCCGAGATTTCCAAAGGCAGCGGGCGCGGCCTCGCAGAATTCCTGCGTGACGAGGCGCGAAATCTGCATTGGGGCCAGACTTATACGGCGTCGGATTTCGGGGCCCGTTTCATAGACAATTACGGCTGGCTCGAAGTCTTCGGCACACGCGGGCAATTCGTGAACGACACGATCGCCGGCGGCTTCCTCATTCTCGGGCCGGATATAGAATATCCTGACCACCACCATGTAGCGGAGGAAGTCTACATTCCGCTGACCGGCAGCACGGACTGGCGCATGGATGGCGGCGCGTGGCGCAGGCGGGTCGCAGGCGAAGTCATCCATCACGCGTCCAATGTCAGCCACGCCATGCGCACCGGCGACGAGCCTCTGCTCGCCTTCTATCTCTGGCGCGGCGGGCCGCTTGCAGCGCGCTCGACGATCACCGGCCTCGTGGAGAAGCCCGAGGCATGACACGCGCCATCATGCTCCAGGGCACAGGCTCGGATGTCGGCAAGACAGTGCTTGTCGCCGGCCTTTGCCGTGTCGCGCGCAATCGAGGCATGAACGTGCGACCGTTCAAGCCGCAGAATATGTCGAACAACGCCGCCGTCGCCGACATTCCCGGTGAGATGGGCGGCGGTGAGATCGGCCGTGCCCAGTGGTTGCAAGCGATCGCCTGCGGCGTCGCCCCCTCCATCCACATGAACCCGATCCTGCTGAAGCCGCAGAGCGATGTCGGCAGCCAGATCATCGTGCAGGGCAGGGTGTTCGGGCAGGCAAAGGCGCGCGACTACCAGTTGCTCAAGCCGCGCCTCCTGGAAGCCGTCCTCGATTCCTGGAACAAGGTCGGGGAGGGGGCGGATATCGTCATCGTGGAGGGCGCAGGCTCGCCGGCCGAGATCAACCTGCGCCCGCGCGACATCGCGAACATGGGTTTTGCGACCGCCGCCGACGTTCCCGTCATCCTCGTCGGCGATATCGACCGCGGCGGCGTCATCGCCTCGCTCGCCGGCACGCATGTCATCCTGTCGGAGGAAGACCGCCGCATGATCGTCGGCTACCTCATCAACAAGTTTCGCGGCGACGCCTCGCTGTTCGACGATGGGATCGACGCGATCCACAAATTCACGGGATGGCGGTGCTTCGGCGTCGTGCCTTGGCTGCATGCCGCCGCCATGCTGCCGTCGGAGGATTCCGTCGTGCTGGAGCGGCTTGCGTCCGGCAGCCCGCGTCCGCTCAAGATCGCCGTGCCGATGCTGTCGCGCATCGCCAATTTCGATGATCTCGATCCTTTCAAGGCCGAACCGCAGGTCGAGCTGGTCTTTGTCGCCCCCGGTCACCGACTGCCTGACGATGCCGGCCTCGTCGTGATCCCCGGCTCCAAGTCCACCATCGCCGACCTGATCGACTTCCGCCGCAACGGCTGGGATGCCGATCTGGCGGCCCATCGCAGGCGGGGCGGACATGTCGTTGGCATCTGCGGCGGCTACCAGATGCTCGGCCGCGTGGTGCGCGATCCACATGGCATCGAGGGGAGCGTCAAGGAGACCGAGGGTCTTGGCCTGCTCGATGTCGAGACCGTCATGGAGCCCGAGAAGACCGTGCGCAACGTCGAGGCGCGTTCCCTGACCTACGACGCGCCGCTGTCGGGCTACGAAATCCATCTCGGCCGCACCACCGGCCCTGACTGCCTGCGCCCGACCGTCGTCATCAACGGCATTGAGGACGGCGCGACCTCGTCGGACGGCAAGGTGTCAGGCACCTATCTGCATGGGCTTTTCGGGGCTGACACGTTCCGTGGAAGGTTTCTGGAGAGCCTCGGCGTCAGGGGCGGCGGGCTGGATTACCGTGCCGAGGTCGAGCGCGCGCTTGACGAACTGGCGTCGCATCTCGAACGCCATCTCGACTGCGACGTCATCTTCGCTGCTGCCCGCTGACACGTTCTCCCGGGAGGCGCGTCGAATCGGCTATATCCTGACAATGGCCGAAGTTTCTCTCTACGCCCCGGTAAAGAAGTTCCTGGAAAGCCTCGATTTCGTCGTGAAGGGCGAGATCGGCAACTGCGATATCGTCGGCCTGCGTGAAGGCGAGCCGCCGGTCGTCGTCATCTGCGAGCTGAAAATGCAGTTCAACCTGGAACTCATCTTGCAGGCCGTCGACCGGGCCAGCGCCTCTGACGAGGTGTGGCTGGCAGCCGCCATGTCGGCGCGCGGCAAGGGTCGGGAATCCGACAGCCGGTTTCGCGCGCTCTGCCGGCGTCTGGGTTTCGGGCTGATCGGGGTCACCTCGCGCGGCGCGGTCGAACTCCTGCTCAGCCCCGCTGCACCGGCTCCGAGGCGCGATCCGAGGAAGCGGTCGAGGCTGATCGAGGAGCATCGGCGCAGGCGCGGCGATCCGGCTGTCGGCGGCAGCACGCGTTCCCCCGTCATGACAGCCTACCGGCAGGACGCGCTCACCTGCGCTGCGGCGATGGCGCAAGGCCCGCGGCGTCCGCGCGACCTTGCTACCCTGACGCCGCGCGCCGGCAAGATCATGCTGGACAATGTCTACGGCTGGTTCGAGCGAGCCGAGCGCGGTGTCTATGTACTCACCGATGCCGGCCATGCCGCGCTGGTGCGCTGGCCGCAGGCGGAGGCCTAGCCGTTCTCCTCATACCACTTGACGATGGCAGGCATGTTCTTCTCGAACCCGCCCGGAATGAAGACGTTGAACAGTGCGGCGTGCGTTTCAGACCGGTTGGCGAAGTCGTGCGTCACGCCGGCTGGGACCACGATCACGCTGCCCGCCGGAGCCTCGACCCATGTGTCACCGACCAGCACCGACATTGTTCCCTCGACGATGCGGAAAATCTCGTCATTGGCCTCGTGCGAATGCGCGCCGGGCCCTTCGCTCATCGGCTCCAGCCGCCATTCGGATATGGAATAGGCGTCGCCGGCCTCGGCCTCGTCGGCCTGAAAGGTGGCCAGCATCGTCGGCAAGCGGTATGAGCGGCCCTGTCCCGGCAGGCAGACGACAGGCGTACGCGATCTGGTTTGCATGGCTCGTCCTCCATCAAATCCAAAAAGAAAAGCGCCCGGCCGAGGGACCGGGCGCCTCCGTTGCCTGAGCTACCCTGAACCCCCAGGGCTCAGCTGACGATTCGCGTTTGGTGATTCTACGAGGCTTTGGTTCAAACGCCAAGCATGGCGCGCAGCGGGTGCGCGGGGTCGGCGAGCAGCCTGAGCGCCATGGCGACGCAGACGATGACAAGCAGGGGCTTGATCAGCCTGGCTCCGTTCTTCAGCGCCAGCGCGGCGCCGAGCCGCGCACCCGCGAACTGGGCCACGCCCATGATCAGCCCGATCTTCCACGACACCACGCCGACCGCCGCGAAGGCGGCGAAACCGCCGAGATTGGTCGCGAAGTTCAAAAGCTTGGTGTGCGCTGTCGCTTTCAGCAGGCCGTAGCCCGCCAGCGATACGAAGGCGAGCATCAGGAAGGAGCCGGTGCCCGGACCAAACACGCCGTCATAGAAGCCGATCAGCGGGACGATCGCCAGCCCGAATGCAGTCGGGCCGATCCGGCGCGCCCGGTCCACATCGTCCAAATTGGGTTTCAGCGCGAAATAAAGTGCGATGGCGACCAGCACGACGGGCAGGGCGATCCGCAGCGCGTCTCCCGGGATTGACGTTGCAACCAGCGCGCCGATGGCCGAGGCCGCGAAACCGAGCGCCGCCCACGGCAATTGCTGGCGCACGTCCACCTTGCCCTGCCGCGCATAATGAAGCGCGGCCGAACCCGTGCCGAACAGGCCCTGCAGCTTGTTGGTTCCGAGCGTCTCGGCGGGCGAGAAGCCGGCCAGAAGCAGCGCCGGTATGGCGATCAGCCCGCCACCGCCTGCGATCGAATCGATGAAGCCTGCCACGAATGCGGCGAGTGCAAGCAGGAGGATGACGTGGGTGGCGAGATCGGACATTGGTGGGGCAGGGACGCGGGCAGGGCATCAATGCCCGGAAATTACGGCGCTTCGACCACATGAGGACCACTTGCGCAAGCCGCATTTCCCGCTAGCGTATGCGCATGTCTGATGAAGGTCACAGGTCGGGGATGTCGATGGCCAAGGGGTTGCTTGCCCAGATACGCGGGATTTTCGAGGGCGATCCGGGCGTCCGCAAGGTCGCCGACGACCCGGTGCTGTCGGCCGAACTGCTGCTGCTTTTCCGCATGATCCTCGCTGACGGGCAGGTTTCCGACGCCGAGATGGCGGTCTTCCGCCGCATCTGCAAGGATTCCTTCGGAATCGGCGAAGAGAGCATGCAGGGGGTCATCGATTACCTGAACGACTTCGGCTACGAGACCAACGGTGCGCAGGCGATCGACATGTTCAGGGAACTCGATGTCGACCGCCGCAAGGAACTTGCCCGCCACATGGCCGAGATCGCCAAGGCCGACAGCAATCTCGCTGAAAACGAGGTGCGCCTGCTTCGCCGCACGCTCGATCTGCTCGGCATTTCCCCGGTGGACGTGGTCAAGCCTGCGAGTTGAACGGCCGCCTCAAGCGGCTTCCAGCTTCAGCTCCACAGCCACCGGAACATGGTCCGATGGCTTCTCCCAGGCGCGCACATGCTTGTCTATGGAGGTTGACGCCAGCAGGTTGGCAGCCTCCGGCGACAGCATCAAATGGTCGATGCGGATGCCGTTGTCCTTCTGCCACGCGCCGGCCTGGTAGTCCCAGAACGTATAGACGCCGCCCGCCTCGGTCGTGGCGCGGACGGCTTCCGTGAAGCCGATATTTTCCAGCCGCCGAAACGCCTGCCGCGTGACCGGCTGGAACAGTGCGTCGTTCACCCAGTTCTCTGGAAACCGCGCATCGATCGGCTCGGGGATGACGTTATAGTCGCCGGTCAGCACCAGCGGCTCTTCCAGTTCTAGCCTGTCCTTCGCCCAGCGCTCCAGCCGCGCCATCCAGGCCAGCTTGTAGGGAAATTTCACGGGGTCGTCGGCCGGATTCCCGTTCGGCAGGTAGAGAGACACGACCCGCAGCGAGCCCTTCGCCGTCGAGAACACGCCCTCGATGAACCGCGCATGGTCGTCGCTGTCATCCCCCGGCAGGCCACGATTGACCTCGTCGAAGCGCAGCTTCGACAGGATCGCCACGCCGTTGAAGCCTTTCTGGCCATGTGTCTCGACATGATAGCCGAGCGCCTCCACCTCAAGCCGGGGGAAACCCTCATCCACCGTCTTGATTTCCTGCAGGCAGACAATGTCCGGGTTCGCCTCCTGCAGCCAGTGCAGCAGGTTGCCGATGCGGGCGCGCACGCCGTTGATGTTCCAGGTCACGATCTTCATGTGGGGATGGTTAGCATGAAGAAGCGTTGCCGTTCATCCCCAAAACAGGCGTCTGGCTTCTTTGCTGACATGCCGTCGCGAACGGCCACCTCGCCCCCGCTTCGCAGGGGCGAGGTGGGAGCCCTTCCGACCAAACGCCGCCGCCGCTGCTTACTCCCCCACCTTGCATCCTTCCCCCACTCGGTTTAGGCCCTGTCCGCCTTACAGAGAACGGTTTCAGCCATGCTCGACATCAAATGGATTCGCGAAAACCCGCAGGCGCTCGCCGAGGCGCTGGTGAAGCGGCAATGGTCCGCCGAGAAGGCGCAGTCGACCGTCGATGACGTGATCGCGAGGGACGAGGCGCGCCGCGCCCATCTGGGCGGCCTGCAGGAGCGGCAGGAACGCCGCAATTCCGCCTCCAAGGAAATCGGCAACGCCATGCGCTCCGGCGACATGGCCAAGGCCGAGGAACTGAAGGGCGAGGTGTCGGCGATCAAGGAATGGCTGGCCGGCGCAGAAGCCATGGAGCGCGAACTGGACAATGCGCTCGAGGATGCGCTTGCCGTGCTGCCAAACGTGCCGCATGCCGACGTTCCCGTCGGCGCTGACGAACATGATAACGTCGAGGTCCGCAAAGTTGGTGAGCCGCGACCGCATTTCAACTGGACGCGCGAGCACTACGAGATCGGCGAAAGCCTCGGCATGATGGATTTCGAGCGTGCCGCAAAGCTTTCGGGCGCGCGCTTCACCGTGCTGAAGGGCCAGCTTGCCCGCCTAGAACGTGCGCTGGGCCAGTTCATGCTCGACCTCCACACGACGGAGCACGGCTATACGGAGGTGATCCCGCCGCTGCTGGTGCGCGACGATGTTCTTTATGGCACGGGCCAGCTTCCGAAATTCGCGGAAGACCTGTTTTTCACGCCGCATGGCGAAAGCCGCCTCGGCCTCATCCCAACCTCGGAAGTCCCGCTGACCAACCTCGTCCGCGAGGAAATCACCGCGCACGAAAAACTGCCGCTGCGCTTCACCGCGCTCACGCCTTGCTTCCGCTCGGAAGCGGGCTCCGCCGGCCGCGACACGCGTGGCATGCTGCGCCAGCACCAGTTCTATAAGGTGGAGCTCGTCTCGATCACCGACGCCGAGTCCTCGCGCGATGAACATGAGCGCATGACGCAATGCGCCGAAACCGTGCTGAAAAAGCTCGACCTGCCGTTCCGCACCGTCGCGCTCTGCACCGGCGATATGGGCTTTGGCGCGCAGAAGACCTATGACATCGAGGTCTGGCTGCCCGGCCAGAAGGCCTACCGCGAGATTTCGTCCTGCTCGGTCTGCGGCGACTTTCAGGCGCGCCGCATGAACGCCCGCTACCGCCCGCCGGAAGGCAAGGGCACCGCTTTCGTCCACACGCTGAACGGCTCCGGCGTCGCGGTGGGCCGTGCGCTCATCGCCGTCATGGAAAATTATCAGGAAGCCGACGGCGCCATAACCATTCCTGAAGTGCTGCGGCCCTATATGGGCGGCCTGACAAAGATCGCAGTGCGATAGACAATGCGAATTCTCATAACCAACGATGACGGTATCAACGCCGAAGGCATAGCTACCCTGGAGCGCGTGGCGCGCACATTGTCCGACGATGTCTGGGTCGTCGCGCCGGAAGCCGACCAGTCCGGCTATTCCCATTCGCTGTCGCTTTCCGAGCCGCTCAGGCTGCGCAAGATTTCCGACAAGCATTTCGCCGTGCGCGGCACGCCGACCGACTGCGTCATCATGGGCGTGCGCCGCCTGCTGCCCGGACTGCCAGACCTCGTGCTCTCCGGCATCAATTCCGGCACCAACATCGCCGACGACATCACCTATTCCGGCACGGTCGCCGGCGCGATGGAGGGTGCTATCCTTGGCATCCCGGCCTTCGCGCTCAGCCAGGCCTACAATGTCGAGGGCGGCCAGCGCTTCGTTCCCTACGAGACCGCCGAGGCGCTTGCGCCCGACCTGATCCGCAAGCTGCTGGACGTCGACCTGCCGAGGGGCAGGTTCCTCAATCTCAATTTCCCGAGCTGCAAGCCGGAAGCCGTCGAGGGCGTTCGCGTCACAGGACAGGGCAAGGTCGGCTACAACATCGACATCGAGGAGCGCGCCGACGGTCGCGGCTTCCCGTACTACTGGCTCCGCTTCGGCCGCGACCTCGGCGATCTGCGCGACGGCACTGACATCCATGCGGTGAAGAACAATTTCGTCTCGGTGACGCCGCTGAAGTTCGATTTCACCGCGCACGAACTGCACGATCAACTCACCAAGGCGCTTGCATGAACGACGCAGCCGCAACGGACACCCAGAGCCAGCGCGAGGCGTTTGCTTCGTTTCTTCTGCGCCTGCGCGGCAAGGGTATCGTCGCGAAGCCGCTCGTCTCCGCCTTTGAGGCCACGCCGCGTCATCTTTTCGTTCCCGAGCGCTGGCAGTCGGTCGCCTGGAGCGAGGGCATGATCCCGATCGAGTGCGGCGAGGCGATCGAGGGCCCCGACTTGCAGGCGCAGGTGATCGCGTCGCTTGCGATCGAGCCGGGCCACCGCGTGCTGGAAGTCGGCACCGGGTCGGGCTTCACCGCTGCCGTCATGTCGCGACTGGCGGCGCGTGTCCTGACGCTCGATCGCTACAAGACTCTGACAAACTTGGCGCGCCAGCGCTTCGAATCCCTGGGGATCACGAATGCCTTTGCGCGCCAGGCCGATGGTTTGCAGGGCCTGGCGTCGGAAGGTCCCTTTGACCGCATCGTTGTCTGGGCGGCCTTCGACAGCCTGCCACGCAATTTTGCCGAGCAGCTTGCCTCCAATGGCGTGATGATCGCGCCGATCGGGCCCGAAGAGCAGCCGCAGACGCTCGCCAAGCTGACCAAGATGGGCAGCCGTTTCGAGCGCGAGGACGTCGGAACCGTGCGGCTGCAGCCCATCATGCGCGGTCTCGCCGCGGCGATTTGAGCAAAGACTGAATAAATTCCGCTTCAAATGAGAAGGGTTTAACCGGACGGTAAGATTAACGCGCTTTTATTGAGTCAGTTGTGTTCGAGTGTGCGCGGGTTTTGCCATGCAGGTCAGGGTTTTGAAGCGTAACGGGCTGAGGCTGTCGCAGGGGGTGGCGGTTCTCCTCCTGGCGGGTATTTCCGCAGGGTGCTCTTCCGCCCGGTTCGGCGGAACCGACGATTTCATGACCGCCTCCACCACGCCCAACCAGCGCGAGATCATCCGCCCGAGCGGCGATACCGGCGCTCAGCCCGCAGGCAACTACGACAATCAGGGCTATATCGGCTCGCAGGCGGCTCCAGCCAGCGGCGGCGTCACGCGCAGCGAACTTGCTCCTGTGTCCAACGCTTCCAGCGCTCCGGCCCCGCAGCCAACCCAGACCGCGTCCATCCCGCTTGCCGAAACGGCCGGCGGCACCATGGCGCAGCAGCAGGCCAGCGTGAACGGCAACGAAGCAGGGACTCGCGTCACCGTCCAGGCGGGCGACACGGTCTACGGCCTTGCCCGCCGCTACGGCGTTCCGGCCGACACGATCATGCGCGCCAACAACATGTCGCCGTCGGACAATCTCCGCTCCGGGTCGAAGATCCTGATCCCGGGCACTTCCTCCGAGATCGCAACCCAGACGGCCTCGGTTGCCACGACCAAAGCTGCGGAAACCGCGAAGACCGTGGCCGCCGGCACCTACAAGGTGCAGGAGGGCGACACCGTCTCGCGCATCGCCAGCAGGACGGGTGCGAGCGTGACCGCCATCAAGCAGGCCAACGGTCTGTCGGACGGCGCTATCCGCATCGGCCAGACGCTGAAGATTCCGGGCTCGGGCGGTTCCACGCAGGTTGCCTCCGCAGCACCGGCCACGCCGGTCAAGACCGACGCCGCGCCTGCTGCCACGAAAACCGCTGCTGCGCCCGCGCCGGCGCCCAAGCAGCCTGAGAAGAGCGAGCAGGTCGCCGCCTACACGCCGCCCAAGAAGACCGAGAAGGTCATCGACGAGGCGAGCGAGACCGCCCCTGATGCGACCGGCATCGGCCGCATGCGTTGGCCGGTTCGTGGCCGCGTGATTTCGCAGTTCGGCAAGGGCGGCGGCAAGACGAGCGATGGCATCGACATCTCGGTGCCGGAAGGCACTTCGGTCAAGGCGGCCGAGAACGGCGTCGTCATCTACGCCGGCGACGGCCTCAAGGAATTCGGCAACACCGTTCTGGTACGCCACGAGGATGGGCTCGTGACCGTGTACGGCCACGCCAGCAACCTCAAGGTCCAGCGCGGCGACAAGGTCAAGCGCGGCCAGGAGATTGCGGTCTCCGGTATGAGCGGCCAGACAGATGCGCCGAAGCTCCACTTCGAGGTCCGCAAGAACTCCGCACCGGTCGATCCTGCCGCCTATCTGGAATAAAAGACCAGAAAAATCGCGCGGGCCGCCTGACCTCCAGTCTGGCCCGCACCTTACGCCCGCCCGCAAGGGCGGGCATTTTCGTTCACGGGCATCCTGACGGATTTATTATGGCCGCATGTTCGCGAGTCATTTGAATCCCTTAGCCCTGTTCCTGCATCCTCTTCGCGAGCGCGCGATGCAGGTCCGGCGCTGCTTCGACGAGCATTCGAGCCGCGTCGGACTGCGGATGCGAGAGCACTTCCTGCGTCTTTCCGGTCTCGACGATCCTGCCTTCGTGCATCACCATGACCTCGTCGGTGATCGCCCTCGCGACAGTCAGGTCGTGGGTGATGAAGATGTAGGCGATACCGAGCTTCTGGTTCAGTTCTGCGAACAGATCGAGGACTTGCGCGCGGATGGAGACGTCGAGCGCCGAGACGGGTTCGTCAGCGATCACCAGTTTTGGGCGAGTGATGATCGCGCGGGCGATCGAGATTCGTTGCCGCTGGCCGCCCGAAAATTCGTGCGGATATTTTTGCATGTCGGAAGGCTGCAATCCGACCTCATGCAACGTGTGCTTGACCAGTTCGCGCCTTTCGGCCTTGCCCGGGTTGTTGTCGAGCAGATGGAGCGGCTCGGCCACAAGCCATTCGACCGTCCGGCGCGGGTTGAACGAGCCATAAGGGTCCTGGAAGACGACCTGCATGTCGCGCCGGGCAGGCCGCAGCGCGGCCTCGTTGCGTCCGGTCAAGACAGCGCCCCTGAACGCGACCGATCCGGAGGTCGGCTTTTCCAACGCCAGGATCATGCGGGCAAGGGTGGATTTTCCGCAGCCGGATCGTCCGACCAGTGCAACGGAGCGTCCTTCGCCGAGAGTGAAGGAGACATTGTCGACCGCGCGGAACGGCTGCGGTTTCTCGAAAAGGGACGTACGGCGACCGGGATAATCCTTGGTGATGTTCTGCACCGAGAGGAGCGGAGCCTTGTCCCGGGAAAGGGGCGACCGTTCGGCAGTGGACGACGCCGAAACGCGCTTCCCCCGTTCGGGCACATGCAGGGAGGCCTGCGCGAGCTGGCGCGTATAGGGGTGGAGCTGTGTCGAGAGAGTCTGCGCGGTGTCGCCCGTCTCCATCACTTCGCCGCCTCGCAGGATGGTGATGCGGTCCGCCATCTCCGTTACGACCGCGAGGTCGTGCGAGATGAGCAGCAGGCCCATGCGGTTTTCGTGCACCAGTTCGCGCAGTAGTTCGAGAATCTGCGCCTGCAAAACGACATCCAGCGCGGTTGTCGGCTCGTCGGCGATCAGCAGCTTCGGCTTCAGCGCACAGGCGATTGCGATGACCACGCGCTGCCGTTGCCCACCGGAAAGCTCGTGCGGATAACGCGTCAGCGCAAATTTTTCGAAAGGCAGGCCGACCCGGTCGAGCATCGCTCGGGCTTTCGCCTCGGCGTCTGTCCTGTTGGCGCCGGTGTGCAGCCGGATGCCTTCCGCGACCTGTTCACCGATCGTCTTCAGGGGATTTAGAGCGGTCATAGGCTCCTGGAACACCATCCCGATGTCGTCGCCGCGCAGCGCACACATGTCCTCTTCGGAAGCGTTCACAAGGTCCGAACCGCCAAAACCGATCCGCCCGGAAAGACTGGCGAATTCCGGCAAAAGTTTCATGATGGAAAGAGCCGTCATCGACTTGCCGGAGCCGGATTCGCCGACGAGGCCCATGACTTCGCCGGCCTCGATCCTCAGGTCGATGCCTTTCAGGATCGGCGTGCCACCGATGTCGAGCGCAAGGTTCTCGATTTCGAGCAGGCTCATCGCCGCCGCCTGAGCTTGGGGTCGAGCACGTCGGCCAGCCCGTCGCCGATGAGGTTGAGACCGAGCACGGTGAGGACGATGGCCATGCCAGGCGCGATCGCGAGATGAGGTGCGACCGCCATGCGGGTCTGCGCGTCGAAAAGCATCCGCCCCCAGCTAGGCATGGGCGGCTGTGCGCCGAGTCCAAGGTAGGAAAGACTGGCCTCTGCGAGTATGCCGAGCGCGAACTGTATCGTGCCCTGTACCAGCAGCAGGTTGGCGATGTTGGGCAGGATATGCTCGACGGTGATCAGCACGCTTCCCTTGCCGGCGGCGCGGGCAGCCAGAACGAATTCGCGCGGCCAGAGCGAAAGCGCGCCTGCGCGGGCCACGCGGGCGAAGACCGGGATGTTGAAGATGCCGATGGCGATGATGGCGTTTATCGCGCCCGGCCCGAAAACCGCAGTAATCATGATCGCCGAGAGCAGGGCAGGGAAGGCGAAGACGACGTCGTTTGCCCGCATGAGCGCATCGTCGATCCAGCCCCCTCGCGCAGCCGCCCAGCAGCCGAGCGGTACGCCGATGCCCATGCCAATGCCGACCGCGACGAGCGCCACGGCGAGCGAATTGCGCGCCCCGACCATGATCATCGACAGCACGTCGCGGCCGAACTGGTCGGTGCCGAGGATGTGGTCCCACGACGGAGGGAGCATCCGGTCGGCTACCACCAGCTTGGTGACGTCGTATGGTGTCCAGAAGAACGAAAGAAGCGCCATAGCGGCGATCAGCGCCGTGATGACAATGCCGGTCGCGAACGAACGATTTACGAAGGCGACCCTGAGGAAGCCGCGTTCGCGGTTTGCCGCGACGTCGCTCACGAGCGCGTCCTCAGGCGGGGATCGACCACCGCATAGGCCATGTCGACCAGCAGATTGATCAGGATGACGGAGGCGACCAGCAGCATGACAACGCTTTCGACTACGATGAGGTCGCGCTGGTTGATGGCCTGAACAACAAGCCGCCCCAGGCCGGGCAGGTAGAAGACGTTCTCGATAATGACGGTGCCGGCGAGCAGGAAGGCGAATTGCAGGCCAAGGATTGTCAGGACGGGAAGCATCGCGTTTCGCAACGCATGGCGCCATAGAGCGGCTTCACGCGACAGGCCCTTGGCCCTCGCCGTGCGGATGAAATCTTCGCCGAGCACCTCGATCAGGGCCGAACGCGACACACGCGCCAGGATCGCCGCCTGCGGCAGCGCGAGCGCGATGGCGGGCAAGACCAGCGCCTTCAGCGACGGCCCGATGCCTGCCTCCCAGCCGGGGAATCCTCCGGCCGGCACTACCCGCAGCCACACGGCGAACACATAGACGAGCAGGAGGGCGAACCAGAAATTCGGTATGGCGACGCCAACTTGCGAGATTGCCATGGAGATCGTATCGGCCGGCTTGCCGCGTCTTGCAGCCGCGAAAACCCCGACTGGAATGGCGATCGCCGTCGAAAGCGCCAGCGCGATTAATGCCAGCGGCAGGGATACGGTGATCCGTTCGGCGATCAGTTCGCCGACAGGGACGGAGTAGGTGTAGGACTTGCCGAAATCGAACGTCAGCAAGCCGCCCGTCCAGTGGAAATACCTGACAAGGAAACCCTGATCGAGCCCCATCTGGACGCGAAGCGCCTGTACGGCATCGTCGGTGGCGTTCATGCCGAGCATCAGCCGCGCCGGGTCGCCGGGGATAACTTCGAGCACTGAGAACACGACGATCGACGCCACGACCAGCGTGACGAGGCCGGAAACGACACGGCGCAGGAGATAAGCGGTCATCCCGATGCTTTACCCGCCCAGGCTAAAGACGACCGCCATCTTTAGCCCAGCCGATTGGTCTCCGCGAGTATCGATTGGTCCTAGTCCACCCACCTGACCTGGGTCAGGTCGTTCGCCTGGATCGGGGAGTTTTCCCAAAGGCCCTCGATCTTGGCGTCCCAGATGCCGATCTTGGGCAGTTCGAACAGGAAGCCGTTTACGGCATCGTCCGCGAGGATTTTCTGGGCTGTCCCGTACAATTCCTTACGCTTGGCCTCGTCGGCTGTCAGGTTCAACTCCTCGATCACCTTGTCGAAGGCGGGATTGTCGTAGTTGAAGTAGTAGTCCTTGCGCGCATAGATATCGATGTCGTTCGGCTCGGTGTGAGAGACGATCGACAGGTCATAGTCCTTCTCGGTGAAGACCTGCTTCAGCCAGTCGGCCCACTCGACCGGGATGATTTCGGCATCGATGCCGATGCCGCGCAATTCGGAAGCGATGATCTGGCCGCCATCGCGGGCGTAAGTGACAGGTGGCAGCTTCAGCGTCGTCTTGAAGCCGTTTGGAAAGCCTGCTTCGGCGAGCAGTTCCTTCGCCTTGGCGGGGTCGTAGGGATAGGTTCCCGTGAGGTCGATGTAAGCCTCGTTGGCCGGCGAAAAGTGCGATCCGATCGGCACGCCGTAGCCACCGGAGGCGCCGTCAATGATCGCCTTCCTGTCGATAACGTGGGCGATCGCCTGCCTGACCTTCAACTGGTCGAGGGGAGGTTTCTTGTTGTTGATGGCGAGGATCGTCTCGCCTTCGGTGGAGCCGATGACGACCTTGAAACGCGGGTCGGATTCGACCTGCGGCAGCGCGTCGCCGAGCTGGTAATTGGGCAGGGCCTGCACGTCGCCGGAAAGAAGCGCCGGCACGGCCGCGGCGGCGTCGGGAATGATCCGGAATTCAGCCCGGTCGAGCGCAACGGGTTCGCCCCAGTAACTATCGGCCTTTACAAGCGTGATCGACGAGCCTTTGGCCCACCTGTCGAACTTGAACGGTCCGGTGCCGATCGGCTTCTCCTTGTTGGTCTCGGCCGAATCCGGCGCGACGATCACGGCGTCGCCCCAGCCGAGATTGTAGAGAAACGATCCCTGAGGGTTCTTCAGGGTGACCTTGAGCGTCGCGGGATCGACGACTTCGACGGTGTCGATCGCAGCAAACAGGCCTTTCTGCGCGTTGGTCGAGTCGTCGGCACGGGCGCGGTCCAGCGAAAACTTCACATCGGAAGCGTCAAAGTCGGTGCCGTCATGGAATTTGGCGCCCGTTCTCAGCTTGAAGGTGTAGGTCTTGCCGTCATCTGAGATGGTCCAGCTTTCGGCAAGCGCCGGCAGCACTTCGCCGCGCGAACCTATGCGGGTGAGCCCCTCGAAGACGTTCGCATAAAGCACCTCGTCGATCGCGGCCGCGGCGCCGGCTGTGGGGTCTAGGTGCGGGGGTTCAAGCGGGATGCCAAGTACCAGATCGGCGCGTGCGGCAGAGGCCGTGCTTGAGGCGAGCGCCATGAGCGCAGCGGCGAAGATGGATTTCAAGACGGTCATGGCGGCCCTCCCAGTGCCTGTTTGCGCGGATAGAAGCGCTAATTTGCCGTTCAGTAAAACAGCTTTTTCGCAAATGCGAGAGGGAAACTGAAATGGTTTTCTATTTCAAACGGTTAGATGATTGCTGCACTGCAAGATTTTCATGCGCCGGCTTTTCCCAACAGCCTGCCAAGCAGAAGAAGGCCGTCCGGCCAAAGGCCCAGCTTCGCTTCGTTGCCCATGTGGCCGAGGTCGCCGGCATCGGCGAAGTCGGCACCCCAAGCTGTGGCAAACGCCCGCGCCTTGTCGAAGGTGACGCGTGGGTCCGTCCGGCTGGCGACGACTAGCGCAGGGAAGGGCAGGGGCTGCAAGGGCATCGGGGAAAACGGACGCACGAGGTCGAACGACGGATCGGGGTCCTCGACATTGGTGGCCGCGACCAGAAAGGCGGCCAGAACCTTGGCGCGCTGGCTTTCGGTCGCCTGGGTTGCCCATTTGACTGTGGTGGCGACAGACAGGGAGTGCGCGAGGATCACGACCTTGCGCGGGGCCGCCGCGACGGCCGCGTCCAAACGGGCAATCCAGTCGTTCGGTTCTGGCTTGTCCCAGTCTGCCTGAAGGACGCGCGACGAATTGGGAAACGCGCGGCACCAGTGTGACATCCAGTGATCGGGCTTCGAGTTGCCCCGGCCCGGCACAACGAGGAAATCGAAGTCGCCGGCGACCTTGATCATCAGGATTCCCCGAATACCCGCCGGAAGATCGTGTCGACATGCTTGGTGTGGTAGCCGAGGTCGAATTTTTCGCGGATTGCGGCTTCGGATAATGCGGCCATGACCTCCGGATCCCCGAGGAGTTCCTCGAGGAAGTCGGCGCCCTGTTCCCACACTTTCATCGCGTTGCGCTGGACGAGGCGGTAGGCGTCCTCGCGACTGACGCCGGCCTGCGTCAGCGCCAGAAGCACGCGCTGTGAGTGCACGAGACCACGGAACTTGTTCAGGTTCCGAAGCATGTTGTCGGGGTAGATGACAAGCTTTTCGATCACGCCCGCCAGCCGGTTGAGCGCAAAATCGAGGTGGACGGTCGTGTCCGGCCCGATGACGCGTTCCACGCTGGAATGCGAAATGTCGCGTTCGTGCCAGAGCGCGACGTCCTCCAGCGCCGGCGTCACCGCCATGCGGACAAGGCGCGCCAAGCCGGTCAGGTTCTCGGTGAGCACCGGGTTGCGCTTGTGCGGCATGGCCGACGAACCCTTCTGGCCCGGCGAGAAGAACTCCTCGGCTTCCAGCACTTCCGTGCGCTGCATGTGGCGAATTTCGATCGCGACATTCTCGATCGATGAGGCAATGACGCCGAGTGTTGCGAAGAACATCGCATGGCGGTCGCGCGGGATGACCTGCGTCGAGATCGGCTCCGGCTTGAGGCCTAGTTTCTCGCAAACATGCTCTTCGACACGCGGGTCGATGTTGGCGAATGTGCCCACCGCGCCTGAAATAGCGCCGGTGGCGACTTCTTCACGCGCGGCGACAAGGCGAGTGCGATTGCGGTGCATCTCGGCATAGAAGCGGGCAAAGGTCAGGCCCATCGTCGTCGGCTCGGCGTGAATGCCGTGGCTGCGTCCGATGCGGACGGTGTCCTTGTGCTCGAATGCGCGCTTCCTCAGGGCTGCAAGCACGCGGTCGAGGTCGACAAGCAGGATGTCTGCAGCCCGCACCAGCTGGATGTTGAAGGTGGTGTCGAGCACGTCTGACGATGTCATCCCCTGATGGATGAACCGCGAATCCTCGCCGACGAATTCAGCAAGATGGGTGAGGAACGCGATGACGTCGTGCTTGGTGACGCTCTCGATTTCATCGATGCGTTCGACATTGAATTCGGCCTTGCCGCCTTTTTCCCAGATCGTCCGGGCGGCTTCCTTCGGGATGACGCCCAGTTCGGCCAGAGCGTCGCAGGCATGCGCCTCGATCTCGAACCAGATGCGGAAACGGGTTTCAGGCGACCAGATGGCGACCATTTCCGGTCGCGAATAGCGCGGGATCATCGTGGAAGCCTTCCTGTCCGTTTTTGGGTAGCCGCTCCCCTAACAGAGGCGGCCACAATGCTCAACGCGGCTGACGCGCAAACCAGAGGGAGGTGGCAATCAGCGCAATAAAGCCGACGGGGAAAAAGAGCCGTAGGCCGAGAACCGCGAACTGATAGAGCGCAGCCGCGACGGTGAAAACAAACTGGAAGAACCAGACTACGGTGAAGGCTGCCGCATGCCATTCGGCGTAATAGGAGCGATACTCCAGCGCGAACAGCCCGCCGATCGCCACGAATGATGCTGTCGCAAGGGAGACAAAGGCCGCGGCAAAGGCTGTCTCGGGACCGCGCCGGTGTGACAGGAAGCTTGCCAGGATCAGGCCGATCGGAAAAGCAGCAAAGCCGCCGATCCCGAAGAACGTCGCTATGGTTCTGATGTGATATGGCGTTTGCCAGCTATCCCAGGCAAGCACGGCTGCCGCGCTTGCAAACATTGCCAAGCCCCAAAGCATGGCGCCCGCAAGGGTCGGCAGTAGTGGCGGCGGCGCGTTGGTCAGCGCGCCTTTCAGCCAGCCCGTATCTGCGCTGGTTTTTGCATTGCTGTGATCAAAGGCGGTCATCCGCGCGTGGCCTCATCGTGATGACCATGTAGGGAAGAGATCATTTGGGGAAGGCGTGGCCGCGCATACACCGCGCGCTATCGCCCGCGCCATCGTGGCTCCGGCGGCCGCGTAAAGGTCGATCGCATCGTCAAATGAAAGAACCTTGCCGCTTGTACCCGTGCCCAAGGCGAAAACGAGGTCGCCGTCGGCGGGTGTATGCGTCGGCCAGATCGATCGCGCGAAGCCGTCATGAGCGCAGATCGCCAACCGCTTGGCGGCGGCTGGGGTCAGCACCGCATCGGTCGCGATAACTGCTATAGTCGTGTTAGCGAGCTTGTCCCTAAACTTCAGGAGAATGCTGCGGGCGTCCTCGGGGATAGGCGAAGGATACCCAAGCCCCCCGAACTCGTTGCCGATTTCGAATGGCGCAGCCCAGAAATGGCGACCGCGACCAAGTGTGACGGAACCGGTGGCGTTCACGACAGCCAGCGCACCAATATTGACGCCGTTGTCGAGCACGGTGGATGCGGACCCCAGGCCGCCCTTCAGGCCTGATGTCAGCGATCCGACGCCGGCTCCGGCCGTGCCGATCGCAAAATCCCGGGAAGCGACCTGTACGGCCTCGAACCCCATGTCCCGATAGGGCGCGTAGCGGCCCCACTCCTTGTCGCCGTTGTTTGCAAGGTCGAAGACGATTGCGGCCGGGACGATCGGGACGACGTTGCCGCGTACCTCAAAGCCGATACCTCTTTCCCGAAGTGCTGCCTGGACGCCGGAGGCTGCGTCGAGGCCGAAGGCCGAGCCACCCGAAAGCGCCAGGGCGTTCACGGTCTCGACGGTGTTGTGGGGTTCAAGGAGATCGGTTTCGCGCGTGCCGGGCGCGCCGCCCAGAACCTGCACGCCGGCCACAGTCGGCTGGTCGCAAACGACCACGGTTACGCCTGACTTCAAGTTCCCGTCCGATATGTTGCCGACGCTCAGACCGGGAACATCAGTGATAAGATTGCGCTTTCCAGTGCGGAACATCAGGGGACCGCCACTTCGGTGAAGCGCGTGCCGTCGAAGCGGAACAGCCGATAGGGGTTTTCGCCGAGGTCGCCGTTCTCGTCGAAACGTATTGTCCCGATCGCCGTCGCGAAGTCACTGCCTGACAATCCCGATGGCAACAACTGCCCGGCAATCGCCGCGTGCGCAACTTCAACGGCGGCGTAGGCCGGCAGCACGTAGCCCTGCGCCAGCAGCCGGCGGTCTGCAAAAGCCTTGGCCACCTCGGGCAGCGCTAGGTCTACCCATTCCGGCAGCGCGACCATCAGTGTCCCCGGGACAAGGGGAACCTCGCCGGTGGAACGCAGGGTCTCACCCGATGCAACGATAATGTTTGCCTCGGGCTGCGCTGCGTCCCGCGCGATGACCGCGACATCGTCGCGTTCGCCGCCCACGAAGGCGCGCGTCGCTCCTGCACGCTGCAGCCGGCCGACAAGTGCAATCTGGTTGTCGAGCTGCGGGCGGAACGTATCGACGAATACCGGCGACAGGCGGGCCTGTTCAGCGGCAATCCGCACGCTTTCAGCCAGTTCGCGGCCGTAGATGGTGCCGTCGTCGACGATTGCGAACAGATCGCGCTGCCAATTTTTTGCCAGCAGGCGACCGGCAGCCTCCCTTTCGCCGTCTGCCCGGGGACCGAGGCGATAGACAAGCCAACCCGTGCGATTTCGGCGGTCCGTGATGCTATCGGTACGAACGCCAACCGTAATGGTCGGAATATTGGCCTGTTTGAGGATGGGGAGTGCCGCCTCGAGCGCTTCGCTGCACAGGAAGCCGACGACAACCTGTACCTGAGCCGCAATCAGTTCGCGCGCCGCCCGCGCCCCGCCTTGGGCCGTGCAGCCATCGTCGGCGACGGCGAGCCTGACCGATGGATCGCCCAATCGTTCAGCAGCAAGGTTGGCGCCGGTCCGCATTTGCTGCCCGAGAATAGCGGATGGACCCGAAAGTGGCGCAGCAAGGCCGATCAACGCTTGCGCTCCAGCCTCGCTGACCGGCACGGACGCGGCAAGTGCGCAGAATATCGCTGCCAGAAGTCGCATGCGCCGGTTTGATTCTCCAGTTGCCGATACAATGACCGGTGTAGCCGACGACCGGCAAGACTCAAAGCCGGACATTCGCCGTCCCCGTGATACCGTTGCTTGTTCCCCCGGTATTCCAGCAATATATGGGTCTGGGAGGATGCATGACCGTCTAGGGAATTCGAGAGTGTTGAAAAAGAACGATGTCGGGCCGCAGACCTATCGCGATGCGATGGCGCGGTTTGCGGGCGCTGTCCATGTCATCACGACCGAAGGCCCGGCGGGTCGCCGTGGCACGACGGTGATCGCCGCATGCTCGGTTTCCGATGCGCCCCCAACCGTACTCGTGTGCCTTAATCGCGAGAACGCCAAGAACGATACCTTCATCAAGAACGGCAACTTCGCGCTCAATACGCTGGCATCGGACCAGCAGGCCCTAGCAGAGGCGTTCTCGGGCCAGACTGGCCTCCCTGCAGAGGAACGGTTCTCGGTGGCCGAGTGGGACAAGATTTCGACTGGCGCGCCGACGCTGCTGAGCGGGTTAGCCGTGTTCGATTGCGAGATCATCGATACGAAGGACCACGCCACGCATCGAATTCTGTTTGGCGAGGTGAAGGGCATTCGCATCGGCGATGCGCCGCATCCGCTGATGTATTTTGAACGCGGTTACCGGTTTTTCTGAACCGCTTGCAGCCGGTGCCCCCCGCCGCTTAAACTCGGTGCTGGGAGGAAATCGATGACTGGCGCTGCGCATCTGGATGATATCCGGGACCCACTGATCATCGCCGAAGGATGGAAGTCCGACGGGCGGGGCGTGGCGATCGCCACGGTTGTCGAAACATGGGGTTCTGCGCCGCGACCGGCAGGCAGCCATCTTGTCGTCGATGACGAAGGTAATTTTCACGGTTCGGTATCGGGCGGTTGCGTCGAAGGTGCTGTCGTGACCGAAGCGATCGATGTCATTGGCTCCGGAAAGCCGCGAATTCTCGAATTCGGCGTTGCCGACGAGACTGCCTGGCGCGTCGGACTATCATGCGGCGGGCGTATCAGGGTGTACGTCGAGAGGCTGGGGTAAGGCGGCGTCATGGAGTCTGGGTTGCTCAACGCCGTGAACGACGAACGCCGCGCGCGACGTGCCGTTGTCGTCGTCAAGGACCTTGAGGACGGCAGCGCCCGGCTGGTGCGTGAAACAGAAGAACTCGGCGGAGAACTGGGCGAGGCCGTCGCGAAAGCCTTTCGCACCGGCAATTCCGGTCTGGTCGAGGCCGGCGGCAGGAGCGTTTTCCTCAACGCCTATCTGCCGCAACCGCGTCTCGTCGTAATCGGCGCGGTCCACATAAGCCAGGCGCTCGCTCCGATGGCGCGTATCGCCGGTTACCCAATCGAATTGATCGATCCCCGCACGGCTTTTGCAAGCGCGGATCGTTTTCCTGATGTCGAACTCCATGCCGATTGGCCCGAAACCGTTCTCGCCAAGCGGCCGCTCGATGCCTATTCGGCGCTCGCGGCCGTCACCCACGATCCGAAGATCGACGACTATGCGCTGAAAGCTGCGCTCGACGCCGGGTGTTTCTATGTCGGTGCTCTTGGCAGCCGGAAGACCCATGCAAAGCGCGTCGAGAGGCTTCTGGCGCTTGGAGCGACTACTGCACAGGTCGAGCGCATTGCGGCCCCGATCGGTCTTGATATCGGCGCATCCTCTCCCGCCGAAATCGCCGTTTCCATACTCGCACAGATTGTCCGCGCCTTTCGCTCGCGCGGCGCTGGAAGCGACAGGCTGCCGAAGGGTGAGGCGGCGTGAAATTCGGGCCTGTTGCGCTTGCGGAAGCCGAGGGCGCCCTGCTTGCCCATGCCGTCGCGGCCGGTGAAAAACTCTTCCGCAAGGCGCATTGCCTGACGGCGGAGGATGTCGTTTTCCTGCGGGAAGCGGGAATAGCGGAGGTTGTAGCCGCGGTTCTTTCCTCCGACGATATCGACGAAAATGCCGCTGCGACGCGAGTCGTAACGGCCATGCGTTTCGGCGGAATCGAGGCGAAGCCGGCGACCACTGGCCGGGTCAATCTTTATGCCAAGCAGGCGGGTCTCTTTACCGTAGATCGGACATTGGTCGATCGATTGAACGCCCTCGACCCTTCGATCACTCTTGCCACCATCGTGCCCTATAAGCCGGTGAGACGGGGAGACATGGTCGCCACGGTCAAGATCATACCTTTTGCCGTAGACCGGACGCTTGTCGATCGCGCCGCCTCGCTTCTGTCGTCCGCCCAGATATTCGCAGTCCTTCCCTTTCGCTCCGTTTCCGCTGGTTTCATTCAAACGGTGCTGCCCGGTCTGAAGGAGAGTGTTCTCGCGAAGAGTACACGGGTCATGGCGGCTCGACTGGCGCGTTCCGGCAGTACGATCGCCGAGGAAATGCGGATCGGGCACGACGCGGTCGATTTGGCTGAGGCCATGTCGGTGCTCTCTGAAAGGCATGACATGGTGATCGTTTTCGGAGCGTCCGCGCTTTGCGATTTCGATGACGTCATTCCGTCCGCGATCAGACGGGCTGGGGGCGCGGTCCTGCGTGCGGGCATGCCGGTCGATCCCGGCAATCTCCTGGTGCTGGGGCGGTTGAACGGCAAGCCTGTCATCGGCGCGCCTGGCTGTGCGCGCAGCCCGAAGGAGAATGGTTTCGACTGGGTGCTCGATCGCTTGATCGCCGGCCTTGATGTAACTGACGACGACATAGCCGGCATGGGTGTTGGCGGCCTCCTGATGGAAATTCCCACGCGTCCGCAGCCACGCGAGGCTTCGCTTGCGGCAAGACCTGTCGATGTGCACGCAGTCATTCTGGCCGCCGGCCGGTCGAGCCGTATGGGCGGGCCGAACAAGCTGATGGCGCATTTTTCCGGCCGCCCCTTGATCCGGCAGACCGTCGAGCGCGCACAGGCTTCCCTTGTTCGGGGCGCGGTCGTCGTCACAGGCCATCAGGCCGAGCGCGTCAATGATGCTCTGGACGGACTTGACTTGGAGATCGTGCGCAATCCCGATTTCGCGTCGGGACTTTCAAGTTCGCTCAAGGCCGGCATAGCCGCCTTGCCGCCGACGTCCAGCGGCGCGCTGATACTGCTCGGCGATATGCCGGCAGTTTCGGCGGCCGACATGAACAGGCTAGTCAGTGAGTTTCGCAAGGCGGGCGGGAAGGCTATCGTGCGCGCCACACATGATGGCAAACGTGGCAATCCCGTCATTTTGCCACGGGCGCTTTTCGGTCAGGTCTCCACGCTGGAAGGAGACACAGGCGCGCGGCATCTGGTCGAGTCCGGGTTGGCTGAGGTGATCGATGTCGAGATCGGGGCAGGGGCATCGATCGACGTCGATACGCAGGATGCGCTTGAAAGCGCCGGCGGCGTGCTTCAAGACTGACCGATGACCTTTCGCATCTCTCTGCTTCTCTCCGGCTTGCTGTCCCTTTCGCTGGTCGACACCGCTTTCGCGCTGACGCTCAAGCCATTCAAGGACGAATTGTTCGCTTATCCCGCCATCCTGTCTACGGAAGCGGGCGGAGCTTATACCGTTGTCGACTACAACGAGGCGCGCGACATCAACAAGCGCGACCAGGTTCCTGAACGCAGGGTGCGTGGAAACTACATCTCGACCGGCGTCAGGAAGGCGCAGAAGGATGTTTCGCTGAAGACGGAGGCTGGCACGATCCGGCATTTCGCGGTCGGCAAGACCGAAGGCGCGCAGGTCATCACGATCTATCTTCACGGGCAGGGGGGGAGCCGCAAGCAGGGCGTGGACGACTTCACGTTCGGCGGCAATTTCAACCGCATCAAGAATTTGATGGTGGCGAATGGCGGGCTCTATCTGTCGCCGGATTTCCCTGATTTCGGTGAAAACGGCGCCAATCAGATCGCTGCGCTTATCGACCACTATGCCGCAAAATCGCCCGGCGCCAGGATTTTCGTTGCCTGCGGATCGATGGGCGGCATGCTATGCTGGCAACTGGCTTCCAACAGCACGACGGCCAACCAGATTTCAGGCTTGCTGTTGCTGGGCTCGCTCTGGGACGAAAACTTTCTCTCCAGCGCGGGCTTCAAGGCGAAGATTCCCGTGTTCTTCGGTCAGGGCAGCCGCGACACCGTTTTCCCGGTCGAAAAGCAGGAGGGTTTTTTCAGGTCGATCACCGAGCGCTCGCCCGGCTATCCGGCGCGGTTTGTGAGATTCGAGACCGGCACGCACGGGACGCCGATCCGTATGATCGACTGGCGCGAAACGCTGAACTGGATGCTGTCTGTCCCCTGATCGATCAGGGCCCCATATCGTAGTCAAGCACGGTTTCCGGGTTGATCTCGCCGTCGTAGGACGCATCGACATCGTACTTCACCAGCGTGAATTCCCCATTCCTGAAGAGCCAGGTGCCGGAATCGGAGGCGTCGCCCACTCCGCGCCATTTTCCGGCCGAGGTAATCGATCGGCTAGCCTCGTCGTAGAACGAGTTGACCAGCTTGGACGTGGCGGTGTAGCCGATGATGGACAAGCTTTTGACCTTCTCGTCGCTGTCGTCGTTTTCATAGCGGATATCGAGTTCCGGGGTAGCGAACTGCACTTCGCGAAGGCCCTCATTCTCGTCATGCTGGTAGTAGACGTGGCTCTCGTTGTACGCGCCCGTGCTGCAATAGAACCGGAATAGCCTTGCCGTCCTTTCAGGTTCGCTGTCGGCATCGGTGCTGTAGCGATACGGAATCCGATACTGCTCGACCTCGACGTTAGCCGGGTCGCCACCGGGCAGATTGCGATCGCACTCCGTGTGCGCGGTGTTGAAAAGCGTTCGCGCGTCGGACAAAACCGTGTCGGACTGTTCTGGCGCAGGCGCGTCGGGGCAGTCCGTCGGCAGCGCCTCTTCGTAGCTGATGGTCGACTGCTTAAGGTTGCCCTTGTCGATATGCAGCGGAATGAAAGGCTCACCCTGAATTGCGGGGTTCGCGAGCCGCAGCGTGTAGCATCCGGCAAATACCTTCTCGCCGCCCCCCTTGTCGAAGGCGGTGATCGACACCGGCAGGTAATAGAACGTACTGCCCGCGGCGCCTTCGGAAGCGACGTTGCCGGTAATGACGTTCACCTGCTGCGTGCCCTCATACCCCTTTGCAAAGGTATCGAGATCCTTGGCGGGTTTCTGATCGCCGAAATAGCCCCAGGCTCGCGCATATTCCTGGCGGTTTATGGCGTTATAGTAGGACTGGATCAACGATGCCGCGCTGGAGCGGTCGTCTATGTATCGCGTTTCCTGTGCATGTGCGGCGAGGGTCGGAATGCAGCTCAGAAGAACTGCCGTGGGGAAGGCAAGGACCGTCACGCGCATGTCGAGAATCTCCGCCGCTTTGACGACAGCATAACATCGATTGCGGCAGGCGATTGACCGAAGCCTTAAGGAACGGTCGATGGATCAGCGTCTTGCAAGTTGCCGCGGGTGGCGGGGAAAGTCCGCCGGTCGCGCGCCGAGTTCGCCGTGGTCGGCCTTGCACATCGCATGAAGCAGGGCGAGCGCCGCACCGAAATTAACCTGTTCAGTGGGGCGCGGGCGGGAGAACAACTCTGTCCTGAACACCTTCGTCCAGCTCCAATTAGTCCTCCCACCGTAAAACTAGTCGATTCGCACAAATTGTGCACTGCAACATATCGCATGGCTGCTATGCGCCACGGAAGGTTGGCAAGCATAGGTAAATTGCCGAACAAACTGCGTCGCGAATTTTAACCGAAGGTCGATATGGTGCCCTGAAGAAGTTCAAAGCTTGTCCTGACAGGGAGGTTATCACGTCCACGAAACGCGATTTCGCTTCGCTGCTGGACGACCTGTTCGTCGCGGCGGAAACGCCGGCTGCGCAAGAGCCGCGGCCAACGATACCGTTCGACTATCTAACCGTTGCTGAAGAACTCCATTCCGGACGCATCAAGGTGTCGGACGACGATGTTTCCGCCGAATATCGACGCTCGAGCGAAGATTTTGCGGCCGAGTTGAAGGCCCTTCTTGGGGAACTCGAGGCGGAGCAGAAGGCCGAGGATGCTGAACAGGCTGCGGACCAATCCGTAGAGGTATCGGATGACGTTCTGGTTGAGACGCTGTCCACCGACCCGGACGCCATTGCGATCGAATTGGGTCTGGATGGTTCCGCGCTGCCCGATCTCGGCCGGTTGCGGCGGGCATTCGCCCTGAAAAACCACCCTGATCGCGTACCGTCGCATCTGCGTCAGAGGGCGCTGCAGCGGATGCAGGTCGCAAACGGCCTGATTGACGAAGCCAAGCGCAAGGCAGTCGCCAAGGCCCGGGGCTAACGACTGGCCTTATTGACAATCGATCTTTCATTTTCGTGGTGGTCGCGCTAGATCGCCGACTTCCTCTGCGAAAATCATTCAGCAAAAACCCGGAGTATGCGCATGGAAATGCGACGCCTTGGCCGCACGGATTTGTCCGTTTCGCGTATCTGTCTGGGCACGATGACATGGGGCCAGCAGAACACCGAAGCCGAAGGTTTTCAGCAGATGGACGCGGCTTTCGAAGCGGGCGTGAACTTTCTCGACACGGCCGAGCTCTATTCGATCCCGCCAAAGGCGGAAACTCAGGGCAGCACGGAGCGGATCGTCGGCAATTGGCTCAAGGCACGGGGCAATCGCGACAAGGTTGTCGTCGCCACGAAGGTCGTGGGGCGCACACAGATGGAGTGGTTTCGCGGCGGCCGACCGTCGAAACTGGTACGGGCTGACATCTTCGATGCGATAGACAAGTCATTGACGAGATTGGGAACGGATTACGTCGATCTCTATCAGCTCCATTTCCCGGAGCGAAAGATCCCTTGGGGATCGAACCCGACCCGCTACGGAAAATGGCCGGCAGATCGCTACGACGACGAGACCCAGATCGAAGAGACGCTCGGCGTTCTGGACGAATTGGTGAAACTCGGTAAGATTCGCCATTTCGGCGTATCGAACGAGAGCTCGTGGGGTGTCATGCGCTTCGTCGCCGAGGCCGATAAAAGCAATGGACCGCGTGTCGTTTCGATCCAGAACGCTTACAATCTGGTCAACAGAACTTTCGAGGTGAATCTCGCGGAAGTCTGTGAGCGCGAGGATGTGGCGTTGCTGGCCTATTCGCCGCTGGGACAGGGATATCTGACCGGCAAATACGACAACGGGGCAAGGCCCGAGGGAGCCAGGTCGACGCTGTTCAACCGCGGACAGCGCTACGAGACGCCGGGGGCAGCCGAGACGATCGCCGAATACACCGCGCTCGCGCGCGGTTTCGGGATGGAGCCTGCGCTTTTTGCCGCTGCGTTTGTGCTCGATCAGAATTTCGTTGTTTCCAGCATCATCGGAGCGACGAAGATGTGGCAACTGGAAATGGCCTTGGCCGCCGCCGACGTGCAGTGGACCGACGAGATGCGGAAGGCTGTCGACGCCATTCATCAGCGGACCGGCAATCCCTGTCCCTGAGTTTGCGGGTTCAGGCTGACTAGCCGCGACCGGATCAAAGGCCTATGCCTGTCGGAACGATCTGGATCGGGAGAGCGCGACGTGCTGCGGGTGACAAAGGCGCCGGTTGAAGCCATCTATGTGCCAACCGCGCGGCGGAAGCTGCTCCATCCCGAGACGGCGCGGGCTTTGGCCGAAGACATACTGCAAAACGGGTTGAAGACACCGATACAGGTAAGGCACGACGGCAAGCGATACATCCTTGTCGAAGGCCTGCATCGCCTTGAGGCTGTGAAATGGCTCGGTGAGGCCGAGATCGACGCTTACCTCGTTCAGGCCCGCAAGCACTAGCGTTTCGACAGCCAGCCCTCGATCCGATCGATTGCCGTGACCATGTCGGCATGGCTGCCTGCATAAGAAAAGCGCATATAGCGGTGGCCGGCGAGCGGATCGAAATCCCGTCCCGGGGTGGCGGCGACCTGCGCTTCAGCAAGCATGCGCTTCGCGAAGGCCATGCTGTCATTTGTCAGCTTGGTTACGTCGCAGAAGGCATAGAACGCCCCGTCCATCGGAGCGGCGAAAACGAAGCCAAGTTCAGGAAGCCGCAACTGCAGGAGTTCGCGGTTCCAGGCGTATCGAGCCTTTACCTCTTCGAGTTCCGCGGTTGCGCCGAAGGCCTTGATGGCGGCGATCTGGGATAGTTCCGGCGCGGAAATGTAGAGGCTTTGTGCAATGCGCTCGACCGGACGGACGAGTTTTTCGGGCAGGACCATCCAGCCGATGCGCCAGCCCGTCATGCAGTAATATTTAGAGAAGGAGTTGATGACGGTGACGTCTGCTCCAAAGCTCAAGGCGCTTACATCCGGCGCCGAATATGAAAGGCGGTGGTAGATTTCGTCGGAAATGACAGAGATGCCGAGTTCCCCGGCCGTTTCTATCAGTTCCCTCAATTCTTCCGCGGGAATCGCGGCGCCCGTCGGGTTGGCCGGGCTGGCGAAAAGGACGCCTTTCACCGGGGTGGCGGCGTGAGCCTCGCGCAAGTGTTCCGCATGGAGATACGGTGCGCCGTCCAACTCTATCTCTACGACGTCGAGGCCGAGCGCAGCCATGATGTTGCGGTAGGCAGGGTAGCCGGGAGCGGCGATTGCGACCCGGTCGCCGGGATCGAACATCGCGAGAAAGGCCAAGTTGAAGGCTGCCGAGGAACCCGTGGTGACGGCAATCCGCTCTGGCGGAACCTCAAGACCGTAGTGGTCCGCGTAATGGCCTGAGATCGTCTCGCGCAAGGACCGCAAACCCAAAGCGTCGGTATAGCCGATCCGCCCGAGGGCAAGGGCCTGGGCCGCAGCCTCCCGAACATCACGGGGGGCGGGATCGGACGGCTGGCCGACCGCCATCGAGACAACAGGCAGGCCGAGCGCCTTGAGCCGGTTGGCTTCGGCGAGGATATCCATGGCATGAAACGGCTCGACATCGCCGCGTTTCGAGATCGCTACAGTCATTTGCTCCGGTTCCTCGGCCCTGCGCGCCGCAGAAATGCCCGATTGGTGTGGGGATCACAAGTTCATGATGTTTTCCACGCTGACTTTCCATCGCCGCCATGCTGGTTTACCAGTCGTGGCCGCCATGGACGCTCTTGTTTTTTACATGCTCAAGCTTGGTCGCGCCGCCGCCGTGGCCGTGCTGGCTGTCATTGTCGCCTCGACCGCACCGGTCGCTGCCTTTGCGCAGGGACGGGTGCCCATCGTTCGAGACGCCGAGATCGAGGCGCTCGTTCGCGAGTATGCGCGGCCGATTCTCAAGGCCGCGGGGCTTACGAAATCGGGCATCGATATCATCCTGGTGAACGATCCGAGCTTCAACGCCTTCGTCGCCGGCCGACGCATGTTCTTCAACACAGGTGCATTGCTGCAGTCGGAAACCCCGAACGAGATAATCGGCGTCATCGCCCATGAGGCCGGCCACATCGCTGGCGGGCATCAGGAACGCTTGCGTGACCAGATGGCGCGTGCCCAAACCATGGCGGTGATCGCGTCGCTGCTCGGCGTCGGCGCGATGGCCGCGGGCGCCGCCACGGACCAGAGCGGGCTGGCGGGGGCCGGCGCGGGTATAATGATGGGGGGTAGCGAGACCGCACGCCGCACTCTGCTCGGCTATCAGCGGGCTGAGGAAGCTGCAGCCGACCAGTCCGGCGCTCACTATCTTGAGGTGACCGGCCAGTCCGGCAAGGGCATGCTAACGACCTTCGCACGCTTTCAAAGCGCGCTTTCGCTTTCGGGCGCCCAGGTCGATCCCTACCGCGTCAGCCACCCGATGCCGCGCGAACGCATCGCCAACCTGGAAACGCTGGTTAAGGCCAGCCCCTACTACGACAAGACTGATTCTGCCGAAATGCAGCAGCGCTACGACATGGTGCGCGCCAAGATCGCGGTCTATACAAAGGGCCAGGCGGAAGGATCGCGCCTCTTCAAGAAGCTGTCGCCGCTTGCTGCTCAATATGGCGATGCTCTACTTGCCTATCGGTTCAGCAATCCGCGCAACGCGCTGAAGAAGGCGGACGCGCTGATCAAGCAGCAGCCCAACAATCCATATTTTCATGAACTGCGCGGCGATGTCCTTCTGAAGGCCAATCAGCCGGAAAAGGCTGTTGCAGCCTACGCAAAGGCGGTTCAACTCGATCCGGGCAAGTCGAGCATCATCCAGATCGCATACGGACAGGCGCTGATTGCGACTGGCAAGACCGAAAACGTGAAGAAGGCCGCGACGCTGATCAAGGATGCGCTGTCCCGCGACAAGGAAAACTTTACCGGATATACATATCTGGCGCAGGCCTACGGCCAGCTCGGCGATGTCGGCGAGGCCGAAATGGCAACCGCCGAGGGCTACTACTACAGCGGCAACTACAATCAGGCGAAGATCTTCGCCATGCGCGCGCAGCAGAAGTTCAAGCGCGGCGAGCCAGCATGGGTGAGAGCGCAGGATATTATCAGCCAGAAGGGTCCTAAAAAGAAAGGCTGAACCTTTTTGGCGCAACGTGCGACACAGTCGTGACGGCAAACGGTAGAGGACAGGCGACGATGGGCAAGGCGGTTTGGTTGAGCACGGCGGGAATCGCTGTCGCTGCGGGAATGCTGGTAGTCGGTTACGTTGCTGGCAAGCCCGGCGTGGCGATGGCCAATGCCGAGACGGCGACTGTTGCGTCGTCAGAAGCGCCGCTCGACAGGGTCGGGATCGAGAACATCATCCGCGACTACCTGATGAAGAACCCCGAGCTTTTGATCGACATGCAGCAGGCGCTGGAGGACAAACAGCAAGAGGCGCAGCGTGTGGCCAACCTCGAGGTGATCGCCGCGGCGCGGGACACGATCTTCAATGCCGCCTATGACGGCGTTGTCGGCAACCCGGCGGGCAAGACGACGATCGTCGAGTTTTATGACTACAATTGCGGCTACTGCAAACGCGCGCAAGCCGACATGCTGGCGCTGACGGCAGCCGATCCGGACCTGCGCTTCGTGCTCAAGGAATTCCCGATCCTCGGACCGGATTCCTCCAAGGCACATGTGGTTTCGATGGCCTTTCGCCGGCTGATGCCGGAAAAATATGGCGACTTCCACAACCAGTTGCTTGGCGGACAGGGCCGCGCCACCGAAGAGGCGGCGATCAAGATCGCCCTGTCGCTCGGGGTCGACGAAGCTAAGCTCCGCGAAGAAATGAAAAATCCGGAGATCAACAAGGCTTTCAACGAAACCTATGAGCTTGCCAACAAGCTGGCGATCACGGGGACGCCGTCCTATGTGGTGGGCAATGAGGTGGTGTTCGGTGCGCTAGGCCAGGAACTGCTGGCGCAAAAGATCGCCGAGACACGTGCGGCCGAAGCTGCAGCGCCGGCAAACTAGCTTCCCAGGTCCATTCCTCTCACAGGCGCATCCCCGATCCGATCGGGATCGGGGTAGCTGAGGCCCGCGATTCCAGCAATAAATCCGAAACCACGTCGCTTAAGAGGGAAACAATTTCCCTCTGATACGTTTTCAGTCGCGTCACGTTCGGAGAACTTCGATGCGCAACATGCTGGCTTTCGCCGCGATTGCGGTTTTTGTCGTCAGTACAGGGCTTCTGGAAGTGGTCAGGGTCGATCAACGCCCGATGACCTCGCTGCCGCCGGCGATGGGCGATTTCGGAACGGCGAAGGTTGATCCGATCGCCGTGACCTCGGTGATTAGATAGCGGCTATTTTTCAGAAGGCTGACGGCTGGCGTCAATCCCGGATGCCCTGATAGAGAGAGCGACTAGCGCGCTTTCTTGATTTCACGGATGCCATGCTGACAGTCCAAGAAGTTTCCGGGATTCCGTTGTTTTCAGACTTACCCGCCGCCGACATCGAGCGTCTGGCGAGGGTGGCGGCAGACATTCAACTCGCCGCAGGGGAATTCGCCGTCCATGAAGGCGGCGAGGGCGCGCTCTTTGTCGTTCTTTCCGGCAGGATCGAGGTCGTGAAGACATTCGACGGCATCGAACGCACGCTCGGCTGGCGTGTTCCCGGGACGATTTTCGGGGAAGTTCCGATCACGCTCGGCTCGCCTTTTCCGGGTGGCTATCGTGCGGCCGAACCCTCGCGCGTCAAGCGGATCGAGGTCCAGCAGTATTATGCGATCGCGTCGGTCTCCAAGGATGTCGCCCAGAAGGTCAATGCATTGGCGCGCGAACGCCTGGGCGGGCTGCAGGCCATCGCTTCGGAACCGCAAAAGCCGCGCGTGACCCTGATCGGGCATCGCTGGGACACTGCTTGCGCTGATCTCCGCCGGTTCCTCGCCCGCAACCAGATATCGTTCGACTGGGTGACGCCCGATGCACCCGAAGCGGCGGCCTTGGTGTCGGGTTCGAGGTTCGACGGGCCCGTTGCCCGTCTGACGGACGGCACGATCATCGAAAAACCCGAGGTGCGCGATCTTGCAAACCGACTTGGCCTGCAGACCAGCCCGCATGCAGCCGAATACGATGTCGCCATCGTCGGCGGCGGGCCCGCGGGTCTCGCGGCAGCGGTTTATGGCGCGTCGGAAGGGCTGCGGACCATCGTCATTGAGCGGGAGGCGCCGGGCGGCCAGGCCGGCACGTCGTCGCGCATCGAGAACTACCTTGGCTTTCCGAGTGGGATTTCCGGCGACGAACTGGCCAGCCGCGCGCTTCAGCAGGCGCGGCGACTGGGCGCTGAAATCCTCGTCACCCGGTCGGTCGCGGCCATCGATCCGGCCAAGCATGAGGTGACGCTCGACGGTGGTGATGTCGTCAGGGCGAACAGCCTGATCCTGGCGACAGGGGTGTCGTGGCGACGGCTCGGCATCGAAGGCATGGACCGGCTGATCGGCAAGGGCGTGTTTTATGGCGCGTCGCGCAGCGAGGCCAACACGATCCATGGGCAGGCAGTGCATCTCGTCGGCGCCGGAAACTCGGCAGGGCAGGCGGCATTGCATTTTGCCGGCCACGCGCGGCAGGTGACGCTGGTCGTGCGTGGGGCGCGGATCGAAGACAGCATGTCCCATTACCTGATCGAGCAGTTGCGCGCCAAGTCCAACATCGAAGTGCTGGTGCAGACCGAAATCCAGTCGGTGCACGGCGACACGCATCTGACGGATGTCGAAATCCGCGACAGGGTGAGCGGCGCGGTCCGGCGGCATGATTGCGGCGGGTTGTTCATCTTTATCGGCGCGGATGCCGAGACCGGCTGGCTGCCGGCGGACATCGCCAGCAATGACCGCGGCTATGTGCTGACCGGCGACGACGTGAAAAAAGCCGGGCGCTGGTCGCAAAGTCGCGATCCCTATCTGCTGGAGACCAGCGCGCCGGGCGTCTTCGCCTGCGGCGACGTGCGGTTCAGCCCGGTCAAGCGCGTCGCCTCGGCCGTCGGCGAGGGGTCGATGGCGATCGCCTTCGTGCACCAGTACCTGGCGCAGAAGGGGTAGGCGTTTGAAACCCACCGGCGGCGCGGTCAAATCACGACTTTGTCGTTTCCCCACCGTTGAACTTTCCCGGCCACTGCTCTAGTTAATCGCCTGCGGACCGGGCCCCTCTGGCGAGGTTTTTCCTCGTGATGTCGGACCGCATCGGAATGTTCCGATGCTGCGGGTCCACTGTCCGAGACTCCCACCGTCCTTCGTTCCGATCGATCATTTTCATCGAGAGGAGCTTTCCTTGGATTTCCTGTTCATAGACTGGCTGGGCACGCCCGCGTGGTTCTGGCTCGCCTTCATCGTCCTCGTGGTCGCACTGACCGCCTTTGACCTCGGCTTCCTCAACAAGGAGGACCGGGAAATGGGCATAGCTGAGAGCCTGAAGCTCTCCGTCTTCTACATCGCCGTCGCCATGCTGTTCGGCGCCTGGGTCTGGTATGCGCGCGGGGCCGAGCCCGGCATGCAGTACCTGACCGGCTATTTCATCGAAAAGGCGCTGTCGATCGACAACGTCTTCGTCATCAGCCTGATCTTCACCTATTTCGCGATCCCCGCGAAATACCAGTACCGGGCGCTGCTGTGGGGCATCATCGCGGTCATCGTGCTGCGCGGCCTCATGATCGCGGGCGGCGCGGCGCTCGTCGAGCAGGCTTACTGGGTGCTCTACATCTTCGCCACCTTCCTCATCTTCACCGGCGTGAAGATGTTTTTCGCCGGCGACGAGCCGATCGACATCAAGGACAACAAGGCGATCAAGTTCATCTCCAGCCGCATGCGGGTGACCAAGGAACACCACGGGCACCGCTTCTTCGTGCGCGCGCTCGACCCGAAGACCGGGCGGCTGGCGACGGCGGCGACGCCGCTTTTCCTGGCGCTGGTGGTGATCAACATCGCCGACCTCGTCTTCGCGGTGGACAGCGTGCCGGCGATCTTCGCCATCACGACCGACACGTTCATCGTCTACACGTCGAACATCATGGCGATCCTCGGCCTGCGCGCGCTCTATTTCGCGCTCGCCGCCATGGTGCACCGCTTCCACTATTTGAAATACGCGCTGGCGACCGTGCTGGTGTTCATCGGCACGAAGATCTTCGTCTCCGACTTCGTCCTCGACGGCGGCAAATTCCCGCCTGTGCTGAGCCTCGGCGTGACGCTGGCGCTGATCGCCGGCGGGATCTTGTTCTCGCTGTGGAAGACGCGGAACGAGCCGGAGCCGGAGTTGCCGGCGGAGTAGGGGCAGTCGGCGGTGAGTTGCTCCGAAGCCCTCCCTTCTCCCCTTGAGGGAGAAGGTGGATCGGCGCGAGAGCGCCGAGACGGATGAGGGGTAAGGTCGGCGCCAAGGCACCCCTCATCCGACTTCGCTTCGCTCAGCCACCTTCTCCCTCAAGGGGAGAAGGAAGGGCGCGCGTGCCAAACATGCATAGAGATTAGAAGTAAGAGCGACCGCGCTTCCCGTTTTCCGCATAGACGAAATCGAGCCTTTATAGCGCTCGAAATCGTGGGCGACGCATCTCAGCCGTTCTAAACCTGGCTTTCGTAAAATACAATCAATGGGTGTATTTTTGCGCAGAATGTAGATCGATAAGCTATATTCGGCGAAATAAAAACAACCTGCGATTCATGGTGCTTTCGGTCGGCCAGAGCGAGACTGACGGAATGTTTTCTGTCGGAGTAGCCATGAAATCTCCAAAGAAAAAGAAGGCAGTCCGTCGTCGGGCGATTACGCCTGAGGATCGTGAATTTGGCCGGAAAATTGCTGGACTTCGGAAAGCTGCGAACATTACGCAGGAAGAGGCCGCTAATATATTTGGCGTATCGGAAGCTCAGTACGGAAAATATGAACGCGCCGAGACGCCGATGCTGGCGTCACTATTCTTTCGCATCAAAAAATACTTTCGTGATATTCTCGATAATGCCGCATCCGGGGGAGGGTTCCGCGAAGCACAAGCGCCGTTCCAGGCTTCCCATGCGAGCACGGCCGAAACCTCGCTCCGAACCAAGCTGGCTGCCATTCGCCGTGCTTTGGAGGATTTAGAAGTCTACATTCATGACAACAAAATCAGGTCATGATTTTGTTGGGCTGTTGGCCTGGTGTTCTACGACTGCTTTTCTGGCTTGCTGACTGGTCGTAGACCGGTCAACGAACAAGGAGAGTTGGCGAACTCCGTTACTTTCGCTAGCTTTCGATTGTGCCGCATCGAGCCATCCCGCCCAAGAACCGTGCCTTTGCTCGCTCCATGCGGCGCGAGCCGACCGAGGCCGAGGGTCGTTTGTGGGGGGCGCTGCGTGGGCGGCGACTCGATCGTATCAAGTTCCGACGACAGGTTCCTGTAGCCGCCTATATCGCCGATTTCCTCTGGCCGAAGCGATGCTGGTCGTCGAGATCGATGGCAGCCAGCACGTCGATTCCATCTACGACCGGGAGCGGGCTGATCCGCTGCGTTTGCAACGTTTCCGAGTTCTGCGCTTCTGGAATGGCGAGGTGATGCGCGAGCTCGATTCCGTTTGCGACACGATCATTGCGTTCGTGCGGGATCGCAGTTTGCAGCCCTGGCGGTGAGTTGCTCAGACGCCCCACCTTCTCCCCTTGAGGGAGAAGGTGGATCGGCGCGAGAGCGCCGAGACGGATGAGGGGTAAGGTCGGCGCCAAGCCACCCCTCATCCGACCTCGCTTCGCTCAGCCACCTTCTCCCTCAAGGGGAGAAGGGAGAGCGCTCGTTCTGGACCGTCGGCGCGTTGCAGGAGGGGCACGGCATGGATCCTAGGGTCTGCGCCGCGTCGCTTCGCTCCTTGCTCCGCCCTAGGATGACGAAGGGGAGGGTAGCGCCTGTCCGTAGGTGGTGAAGAAGGGGGCGCTTTGTGGGTGACGAACGGGGAGGACGCGCTTCGTTGTGCGTTGGCATCGCCACCACGCTTTCGTCATCCTCGGGCTTGACCCGAGGATCCATGCCGTGAGCTCGAACGTGTAGGCAGGTGGTGGAGGGCTGGCGCCTGTTCTGGACGGTCGGCGCGCTGCTGGAACGTCACGGCATGGATCCTAGGGTCTGCGCCGCGTCGCTGCGCTCCTTGCTCCGCCCTAGGATGACGAAGGGCAGAGGGGTCGATTACTGCGGCTTGAAGCGCACGTTGCGCCAACTTGGCGCGGCGACAAAGCTAGGACTTTCAGAACTGCATAGCACCATGCCATTGGTACCGGGATTGGCAGGCCAATGAATATCGTTTTCGCGATGTTTGCGCCAAAACGGGATGTCCATTTCACCATCCTGATCATTGCAAAGATAAGTGTTGAGGCAAGGTAAATCAAACAAGGACTTTTTATCGGTAACCGCGAATCCCACTGGTTTGAATTTTAAACAATTCACCCAGAATGAATCTCTTGCGAAGTTGTATGAAACGACAACGTCGCGGACTACTGTTAGCCATGGACCGGAATATGGCCAGTAGTAAATCCTTATTTCGGATTCTTTTAGTCGTATTCTATCTTTAAATATTCTTGAAATCTCGTCGTCAAGACGAGTGTTCTGGCCGGTATCATTGGCTGCTGCAAAACATCCCAGCACCGCGCGGAAAAGTCGATTGGGCTTTGTCCTAATTATATAAGGATCTGAAACAATCAATGGGCTTGCTTTTAAGGCTGCCTTTGCTTGAGAAAAGAAGTCGATAACAACCCGATCTTCCGTACCGCCGAGCGAACTGTTGCAGTCGTGACAGAGCGTTCGAAATGCGACCCCGTTCGAGAATGTTCGAGGGATCAGCGCTTCGATTTGCCCGGATGATGTATTGGTAAAGCCGAAGGCGCGGAATTTTCCTGAGTTACCTATCGCCTGCGGAAAGACGTGGCTAACGGTCAGGTTTTCGTGGTGTCCGCAGATCGTACATGGACCTCGGGTTCTCGATATGGGTTGAACCTGAGTGTCGAAATGTTTGATGTTTCTCGGAGGGACAATGATCGGCATAGAAAGATCGTTTCCGATTTGTTCCTTATCGCCATTTTGCGCGCAAAACAACCTATTTTGCGCGCAAAAGTTGAATAATTAGCAGCTAATGCAGTGGCGTTTTTCCTCAGCTACACCCGCTCGTCGCCCCGCAAGTATCGCACTTCTCGCACGTGCCGTTTCGCACCATCGTGAAGTTCTGGCATTCCGAGCAGGAGTTGCCGGTGTAGCCTTGTAGCAGGGATTTGGCGCGGCGGTCGTTGGCGAGGGCCTTGGCGTCGGCGGCTTCCTGGGCGGCGGTGTCGGTGAAGAGGGCGGACGTTGCGTCGGCCTCTTCCTCGGCGATGTCCTCGGCAAGCTCGGCGGCGCGCTCCTCATAGTCGCGCTTGAAGGCCACCGCGCCGTCGCTCTCGGGGCGGATCGCGTGGGCGGCCGCCGTCTGCAGCGAGCGGACGTTGGAGCCGGCGAAGGCCGTCGGCGCGGAGCGGCTCGGCGTGGAGGTGATGCCGCCGAAACCCTTCGGCTCGGAAGACTGGCCGATGCTCGACACCAGCTTGACCGGCGAGGCGCCGCGCGTCAGGCCCTTGGAGAAGGGCGTCGCCTTGCCTTCGGTGATGCCCTTGCCGAGCGCCGTGTTGTCGAAGTTCGACTGGTCGACATGGGCGAGGTCGTGGCGCTCCAGATAGGAGACGGCGAGCTCGCGGAAGACGTAGTCGAGGATCGACGTGGCGTTCTTGATGGCGTCGTTGCCGACGACCATGCCGGCCGGCTCGAATTTTGTGAAGGTGAAGGCCTCCACAAATTCGTCCAGCGGCACGCCGTATTGCAGGCCGAGCGAGATGGCGATGGCGAAGTTGTTCATCATCGCGCGGAAGGCGGCGCCTTCCTTGTGCATGTCGATGAAGATTTCGCCGAGACGACCGTCGTCGAACTCGCCGGTGCGCAGGTAGACCTTGTGGCCGCCGACGATCGCCTTCTGGGTGTAGCCCTTGCGGCGGTTCGGCAGCTTCTCGCGGTCGCGGTAGAGACGCTCGACCACGCGCTCGACGATCTTCTCGGTGACCTGAACCGCGCGGGCGGCGGCGGGCGAGGCGACCAGCGCCTCGACCACATCGTCCTCGTCCTCCTCGTCATCGGAGATGAGCGAGGCGTTGAGCGGCTGGGAGAGCTTCGAGCCGTCGCGATAGAGCGCGTTGGCCTTCAGCGCCAGCTTCCACGACAGCATGTAGGCGTTCTTGCAGTCCTCGACGGTCGCCTCGTTGGGCATGTTGATCGTCTTGGAGATGGCGCCCGAGATGAACGGCTGGGCAGCCGCCATCATGCGGATGTGGCTCTCGACCGAGAGGTAGCGCTTGCCGATCTTGCCGCAGGGGTTGGCGCAGTCGAAGACGGGCAGGTGCTCGGCCTTCAGGTGCGGTGCGCCTTCCAGCGTCATGGCTCCGCAGACGTGGATGTTGGCGGCCTCGATGTCCTTCTTCGAGAAGCCAAGCGCAGGCAGCATCTCGAAGGAGAAGTCGCCAAGCTGCTCGTCGGTGAAGCCGAACGTCTCCTTCACCCAGTCGGCGCCGAGCGTCCACTGGTTGAAGACGAACTTGATGTCGAAGGCGGAGCCGAGCGCGGCGTTGACGGCCGCGATCTTCTCGTCGGTGAAGCCCTTGGCCTTCAGCGAGCCGGGGTTGATGCCGGGGGCCTGGTTGAGGTTGCCGTGGCCGACGGCATAGGCCTCGATCTCGGCGATCTGCGCCTCGCCATAGCCGAGCGTACGCAGGGCTTCGGGAACGGCGCGGTTGATGATCTTGAAGTAGCCGCCGCCGGCGAGCTTCTTGAACTTCACCAGCGCGAAGTCGGGCTCGATGCCGGTAGTGTCGCAATCCATGACGAGGCCGATCGTGCCGGTCGGCGCGATGACGGTCGACTGCGCGTTGCGGTAACCGTGCTCCTCGCCAAGCTCGATGGCGCGGTCCCACGCGATCTTGGCGCGCTCGCCGAGTTCGGCCTGCTTGAGATCGGCATGGACGAGCGGCACGGGATTGACCGCGAGCTTTTCGTAGCCGTCCTTCTGGCCATGAGCCGCGCGGCGATGGTTGCGCATGACGCGCAGCATGGATTCCGCGTTGCGGTCGTAGTTCGGGAAGGCGCCGAGCTCGGCTGCCATCTCGGCCGACGTGGCGTAGGAGACGCCTGTCATGATGGCGGTAAGCGCGCCGCAGATGGCGCGGCCCTCTGCCGAGTCATAGGGGATGCCAGAGGTCATCAGCAGGCCGCCGATGTTGGTGTAGCCGAGGCCGAGCGTGCGGTACTCGTAGGAGAGTTTTGCGATCTCCTTCGAGGGGAACTGCGCCATCATGACCGAGATCTCGAGCACCATGGTCCACAGGCGCACGGTGTGCTCGTAGGCCGCAATGTCGATCGTGCCGTCGGCGTTGCGGTAGGGCAGGAGGTTGATCGAGGCGAGGTTGCAGGCCGTGTCGTCGAGGAACATGTATTCCGAGCACGGGTTGGAGCCGCGGATCGGGCCACCGGCCGGCGAGGTGTGCCAGTCGTTCATGGTGGTGTTGAAGTGCAGGCCCGGGTCGGCCGACGCCCATGCGGCGTAACCGATCTTCTCCCAGAGGTCGCGGGCCTTCAGCGTCTTCATCACCTTGCCGTCCTTGCGGGCGGTGAGCTTCCAGTCGCCGTCGGTCTCGACCGCGCGCAGGAAATTGTCCTTGAGCGAGATCGAGTTGTTGGAGTTCTGGCCGGACACGGTGAGGTAGGCCTCGGAGTCCCAGTCGGTGTCGTAGGTCTTGAAGTCGATGGCCGTGTAGCCCTGCCTTGCGAACTGGATGACGCGCTTGACGTAGTTCTCCGGCACGCCGTCACGCTTGGCGTCCTTGATGGCGCGCTTCAGGGCAGGGTTCTTGTTCGGGTCGTAGCAGTCGTCGCCGGGGCCTTCGCAGGCTACGCACGCCTTCATGACGGCTGCCATGTGCTTCTTGACGATCTTCGAGCCGGTGACCAGCGAGGCGACCTTCTGCTCCTCGTTGACCTTCCAGTCGATGAAGGACTCGATATCGGGATGATCGGCGTCGACGATGACCATCTTGGCGGCGCGGCGGGTGGTGCCGCCCGACTTGATGGCGCCGGCGGCGCGGTCGCCGATCTTGAGGAAGGACATCAGGCCGGACGAGCGGCCGCCGCCGGACAGCTTTTCGCCTTCGCCGCGCAGATGCGAGAAGTTGGAGCCGGTGCCCGAGCCGTATTTGAACAGGCGGGCTTCACGCACCCACAGGTCCATGATGCCGCCCTCGTTGACGAGGTCGTCGCCGACGGACTGGATGAAGCAGGCGTGCGGCTGCGGGTGCTCGTAGGCGGACTTCGACTTGGTCAGCTTGCCGGTGAAGGGATCGACATAAAAGTGGCCCTGGCCGGGGCCGTCGATGCCGTAGGCCCAGTGCAGGCCGGTGTTGAACCACTGCGGCGAGTTGGGCGCGACGCGCTGCGTGGCGAGCATATAGGACAGTTCGTCCATGAACGCCTGCGCGTCATCCTCGGACTTGAAGTAGCCGCCCTTCCAGCCCCAGTAGGTCCAGGTGCCGGCAAGGCGGGTGAAGACCTGGCGGGCATCGCGCTCGGAACCATAGCGCTCGGCCTCGGGCAGTTCGGCAAGGGCGGCCTCGTCGGGAACCGAGCGCCACAGGAAGGAGGGGACGTCATTCTCCTCGACCTTCTTCAGCCGCGCGGGGACGCCGGCCTTGCGGAAATACTTCTGCGCGAGGATGTCGGCGGCGACCTGGGAGAACTGCGCGGGCACGTCGATGTCGTCGAGGCGGAAGACGACCGAGCCGTCCGGGTTCTTGATCTCGGAGAGCGCCTTGCGGAATTCGATCTCCGCGTATGCGGATTGTCCTGCCTTGGTGAAGCGCCGCTCGATATGCATGGTCCCGTGTCCCTTCTTATCTATATATAGCGCCTTGCGAGGGAACTTTCCCGCCCAATCTCACGAAGACGCAGTCCACCGTTGCCGCCGTCCCGAAACGGCGACTTCCCTGTCCCTCGCTGCTGCCCGCTGCCTGACATGCCAACTCCTTGCGGAGCCTTGCTTTCCGGTCTGCGGACGGACCCGCGAAAGTCCCTCAAAACTGAAAACTCGATGATTCCTCCATCGGAGGAATTCCACATTATCTAGCGTCGAGTTTGCCCGCAAACACTAAATATAGTGTTAACAGAGTATTTTTCAAACCCGTCGCCTTGTCCCTAACAGCCCCTCATGCGCATGCAAAAACCAAGCCTCCGGTCGTTCATCCAAACCGGACAAACCGCCTGAAAACCCGCTCAAATCTGGAAACTTTATACCGGCCTGGAGTTCTTCCGGCCGCGCCCGAAACAGGAGCGCATGGCCTATAAAGGGCGACTCGTTTCCGGCCGTCAAGGATTCGTTTTTAATAGTTTTGTGACCCCAACATCTTGTGTGCCGGCTATGTGGATAACGGGGAGGATTTGCGCGGGTTTTCCGTATCCGGCATCGAAAACAACCGCCAAGGCGATGATACGAACTGTCGGGCGGTTTTACGCCGTCACGTGGAAGCGGTCATGACGGCGAAACCCCCGGCGGGCTGCCGGCGGCTCCACATCACGCATATGTGTGCGCGGTTCCGGCCCGTTTGTCGAAAATGCCGCATAGCTTGTCGTTGACGCCGCCGTGGCGCCGGCGCCTAGTCGCGGCCGAACGTTACGGCATCCGACCAGGTTTCCCTTAAGGAAATCGTTAACGATGCGCTCCTAGGCTCTGCGTGTGTCCCTTCGGTTTGGTTTGAGTACCGATGGAAAAGCTCCGTCCGTGGCTTGAGAATTTTGGCTTCGATTCCCTGAAGCGTGCCGCGCTTCTCCTTGTCACCGTGCTTGCCGGTGTCGAGTTGCTGGTCGTCATCTACTACTGGGACTTGGGACGCAGCAGGCTCGAATCCGAACTGGCAATTTCCGCCGTCATCGCGGTTCTGGTCGGCTTGCCGGTCATTCTCTACGTGGTGACGCAGCACAGCCGTCTGCAAAGGCTGACAGAGAAACTGGCGCAACTCAGTTCCTCCGACCAGATGACCGGGCTTCTCAATCGCCAGACGTTCGTCGAGCGCCTGGGGGTGCGTCTGTACAAGACCGGCAAGGGCAAGAGCGCCGGTGTGCTGGCCTACATCGATGCAGACCACTTCAAGGCGATAAACGACCGCCATGGACATGCCGTCGGCGACAAGGTCATCCAGATCATCGCCACGAAAATCAAGGCTATAGCCAGGCAGAACGACCTGTGTGGTCGGCTGGGCGGCGAAGAGTTCGGTATTTTCCTGCCGGGCGTGACGCTCGCAGAGGCCGGGGCGATCGCCGACCGACTGCGATGCGAGGTCAATGAGTCCGAAAGCGAACTTGGCGTGCCAGGCCTGAAGATGTCGGTGTCCATTGGGATCGCATCCCACAAGCCGGGTGCAACGGCGCTAGACACCATGCAGGCAGCGGACCGCAGCCTCTATGCAGCCAAGAATGGGGGACGAAACGCGGTGGTCGTCGAACTGGAGCGCTACCGGTTCGGCTGAATTTATGGCGAGATGCTGGTCAGGCGTATTTGCGCGGATCGGCGCCGAACGCTGCGATGAGCTTGCAGAGGTCGGGTTCGTTGAGCATACGGGCCGCGTCAGCGGGTTTCACCCACTTGCGCTTGCGCTGCCGCCTTTCCTTCCACTTGTCGGCCACCATGTCGACTTCGAGGGGAAATACGAGAACCTCACACGGGACGGCTTCGCCTGATGACCGGATCTTGCTGTAGAAGTAGCGGCCGGCTTCCTTGCGCGCGACGGCGCCGGAAATGCCTGCTTCCTCGCCCGCTTCGCGGGCAGCGGCATCACCGAGATCCTCGCCAGCTTCCGGCCAGCCCTTGGGCAGCACCCAACGCCCGGTGTCGCGGCTGGTGATCAGCATGATCTCGACGCCCGTTTCGGCCTTGCGCCAGGGAAGGGCAGCAACCTGGATGCGGCAGGGCAACTTGCCAAAGAGCCGGCGCACCCTTTCGACCAGATTGTTGCCCGTTACCGCGTTCATGACCTCCACGAGGCTAAGCCTCGACCCCTCCGATTCATTTGCCGTCTTACTATTTTTAGGGCTAATTCCCGAAAATAGAAGCGGAAAAACGTTCAAAAACAGGCAAATCCAGCCACACTCCAGCCTCGGCGGCTGGAAAGTGCATGAAAACATGATTCGGACGCTGGAATGTGACGCGAGAGGCGCCGGTATGTAACGGCGGCTGAGGTCGTCAGCCGACGTGGTCGTCGGCAATCGGCTTCTGGTAAGTGAAGCCCATGTCCCACGGGAAGTAGATCCATGTGTCCTGGCTGACTTCGGTCACGAAGGTATCGACCAGCGGACGGCCCTTGGGCTTGGCATAGACCGTGGCGAAATGGGCTTTCGGCAGCATGGCGCGTACGATGCCGGCTGTCTTACCGGTGTCGGTGAGGTCGTCGATGATCAGAACGCCTTCGCCCTCGTTTTCCGTCAGCGAGGGCGTGATCTCCTTGAGGACCGCGAGTTCGCCCTGCGAGGTGTAGTCATGGTATGACGCGACACAGACGGTCTCGATGACGCGGATCCCGAGTTCCCGTGAGATGATGGCTGCGGGCACAAGACCGCCGCGCGTGATGCAGACGATCGCCTTCCACTGGCCGTTGACGCCCGAAAGCCGCCAGGCGAGCGCGCGCGCATCGCGGTGGAACTGGTCCCACGAAACCGGGAAAGCCTTTTCGGGAAGCGACATGCGATTGCACTCCACTCGTTGGAATGCAGCCGGAATTAGCCGGGAAGCCGGGTTTCTGGCAAGTCCGAGATAGGGCCGTCGACCGATTGTCCGCAGCTAAACTTGCTTCAACGGGACAGAAAGGCGGTGACGGGCACGGACTGCAGGACGGTGCGGGTGACGCCGCCGAAGAGAAGCTGCTTCAGCCACGAGTGGCTGTAAGCGCCGAGTACGAGCAGGTCTGCTCCGGTTTCCGCGAGACGGTTGCGGATGACATCGTCGGCCGCTAGCCCGCCGGACGCGGCATTGTGGATGGTCACGGCGACGCCATGCCGCTCAAGCGCGGCTGCGATGTCGACCCCGGGCTCGACATCGTCGGGACCTTCCGGAGGATCGACGAGCAACACTTCGACGCCTTCGGCCTCGATCAGGAAGGGCAGCGCGTCAAAGGTTGCGCGCGACGCTTCGCGGCTGCCGTTCCAGGCGACGACGACCCGGCGAAATGCGGCGAGGGGCGGGGCCTCGCGCGGGGTGACCAGAACCGGGCGCCCTGCATCGAAGAGCAGCGCGTCGACATCCGGAGAGGCGCCGTCCTCGCCGCCCTGCGAGGCGACGACCAGATCGCAACTGCGCGCGCTGGCGATGCCGGAATGGGCGCTGTCGCCCGAAAAGCTCTCGAGGCTACGCCATTCGGCGGCGACGCCCGCGCCAGCGGTGCGCTCGCGAAACACGGCCTCGATCTTCTTCGACCGCTCGTCGTTGATCTCGCTGGTGGCCTGGATGAACTCGGCGTCGGGAAAACCGATGGTCGAGGTGTAGGGGACCGGAAGCGCCTCGGCATGCAGGCCGATGAGATGGCTTTCGAAGCGCGCGGCAAGCGCGCCGGCACAGTCGCTGACGCGCTGCGCGTCCTCCTCGCTCTGGATGATGGCAAGAATGGTCTTGAAGGGCATGGTTTCCTCCCTGAGGCGCGACGCCAAGATGCATCCACTCCGCTGTCACAGGCAAGGTGGGTGGGTGGCGCAACTTTGAACAAGAAACAAACGCTTTGGCGACCAGCGGCGTTCCGGCAGAACGGTTGTTTCGTTTGCGGACTATTTCGCGGGCAGTGAGGCGACCATGGCTTCGACCGCCTGCCGCGCGGCGTCGAGCGCCTCCGGCGTGCGAGCGCGCACGACCAACTCGGTGTGGAAGCCGCCGTCGAGATATTTCGGATAGGAGCCGATGATGGTGTCGGGATGCGCCTTCTGGATCTCGGCCAGCGGTCCGCCGATGATACCTTCGCCGTGCGGGCAGGGAACCGTCGCCGAAAGCAGTTTCGTGCCCGTGCGCAGCGTCGGGACGACATTGTCGAGCATCGCCTGGAAGATGGAGGGGACGCCGGCCATGACGTGGACGTTGCCGATACGAAAGCCGGGCGCGACCGAGACGGGATTGTCGATGTGCTCCGCGCCGACGGGCATGCGCGCCATGCGCTTGCGGGCCTCGTTGAACTCGATGTCGCGCTTTGCGTAGCTCTCGCCGAGCAAGGCCAAGGCCTTTGCGTCGTATTCGCAGGGAACGCCGAAGGCCTTCGCTACGGAGTCGGCGGTGATGTCGTCATGTGTCGGGCCGATGCCGCCGGTGGTGAAGACGTAATCGTAGCGGACGCGCAGCGCGTTGACGGCGACGACGATCTCGTCTTCCTCGTCGGGGACGACGCGCACTTCCTTCAGGTCGATGCCGATCGCCGTCATGATGTCGGCGAGATGACCGATGTTGCGGTCCTTGGTGCGGCCCGAGAGAATCTCATCGCCAATGACGATCATGGCGGCTGTGACGATATCGGACATTCTGTGACCTCGGAGAGACTGACGTCACTTAGCGCGCAGCCCGGCGCGCCGCAACGCCTTCCATTCTGTGAACAATCTGTCCGCGAACAGGCGGCTTCCATTGAACGATCAAGCCACTAGTTCTGCGATTGTGCGGCGCAGCAGGCGCCTGATGGATTTCACGCAGGAGTAAAGACAATGGCAAAAATTCTGGTGCTCTACTATTCGAGCTGGGGCCACATGGAGCAGATGGCGAAGGCTGCAGCCGAAGGCGCGAAGGACGCCGGCGCGGACGTGACGATCAAGCGCGTGCCGGAACTGGTGTCCGAAGACGTTGCCAAGGCAGCCTACTACAAGCTCGATCAGGAAGCGCCGATCGCCCAGCCGCTGGAGCTTGCCGACTACGACGGCATCATTCTTGGCGTCTCGACCCGCTACGGCTCGATGGCAGCGCAGATGAAGAACTTCCTCGACCAGACCGGCCCGCTCTGGGCTAAGGGCGCTCTGCTCAACAAGGTTGGCTCCGTGATGGCCTCGACTGCCACTCAGCACGGCGGCGCGGAACTCGCGCTCATCAATGCGCAGGTGTTCATGCAGCACCACGGCATGATCATCGTTCCGCTGTCCTACGCATACCAGGGACAGTCGGGCAACGACGTGGTGCGCGGCGGCGCGCCTTACGGCATGACGACGACCTCGGACACCGACGGCTCGCGCCAGCCTTCCGCGCAGGAACTGGAAGGCGCAAAATTCCAGGGCAAGCGCGTTGCCGAGATCGCGGCCAAGCTGCACGGCTGATTTCTGCTGAACTGGACTGTCGAGGGCGGCCCCGTTGAGGGCCGCCTTTCTCTTATGTGCTTGTCGTCGACGCGGCCTTGGTTAGTTTGTGCCAATCACGAACGGGGGCGGCATGGCTTCGATCATCGGCTGGGTTCTCAGCGCAATCTTCCTGATCGTATTTCTCGCCGCCGGCTATTTCGTCCTGGCGACGCGGCGGATTGCCGAGCGTGCGGAGCGGACCATTCCACCTGCCGGAAAATTCATCGACATCGATGGCAATCGCATCCACTACGTCGAGCAGGGCGAGGGGAGGCCGATCGTGTTCGTCCACGGACTCGGCGGACAACTGCATCATTTCCGCCATCCGACCTTCCCGACCTTGCCCGGCTATCGTCTGATCGCATTGGACCGGCCGGGGTCAGGCTATTCGGTCCGTGCGGCGGGCTCGAGCGCGCGACTTCCGGAGCAGGCTAGGGTCGTTGCCGACTTCATCGCGACGCTCGGTTTGGAAAAGCCGCTGCTGGTCGGTCATTCGCTCGGGGGTGCTGTCGCGTTGACGTTGGCGCTGAACCATCCCGAGGCGATCTCCGGCGTCGTGACCCTGGCGCCGCTGACCCACATGGAAGATGCCATCCGAGCCGAATTCAAGGCGCTCTACATCAAGTCGACGCCGAAGCGCTGGCTGATCGCGAATACGACGGCGGTGCCGGCGTCCCTGAAATACGCGCCGCAGACGCTCGACTTCGTATTCGGGCCGCAGAAATGGCCTGAGGACTACATTATTGCCGGCGGCGGCATGCTGGGCCTGCGGCCGAGCCATTTCTTTGCCACGTCAAGCGACATCGTGGCGATCGAGCAAGACCTCGGCGCAATAGAGAAACGCTACGGTGAGATCACCGTGCCGGCTGCGATGATGTTCGGTTCGGGCGACCGGGTCCTCGACCACAAGCGGCACGGGCTGCCGATGCGCGACAAGATCGCCGGGCTCGACTTCGTATTGCTAGACGGACACGGGCACATGCTGCAGTTCATGGCGAAAGGGGAGGTCGCGGACCTGGTGAAACGCACGGCGCAGAAAGCGTTTTCCTGACCTAGGAATTGGGCTGGTTTACCGAAGCGGATTCAATTTGTTTGCCGCCCGCAGTCTTCCGCACGGAAGGCGCATCGAGCCTGTTGCGATAGATTCGCTCGAGAATCTCGCATGCGATGCGCGCGCGGTATTCTTCCCGCCCGCTGAGAACACAGCCCCCCAGCACCGCCGGCGCCGCACGCGTGTCGTCCCAGACCATCCATTTGCCCGATGGTTCTGGCAGGCACCGAAATCTCTTGCCGCGCTCCTCCATTGCGCACCTCCAAGACGGCCAAAACGCTTAACTTCGGCGTCGCGTATTTGGTTCATCTGCCACAAGGGGTATGGTTACCAAAAGCTTGATATGGCTATGTTTTGCGAAGCGGGCTACCAAACGAAATACCCGTCTGGAAATGGCCGGACTTCGGCTGTATGATCCATCTGTTCGCGCCATGCTGGGGAGCTGTAGCGTCCATGACTAGATATGTCGCCGTACAGGAGCCAACCTGTACGTGGGCGGTGTTCGATACGTTGAACGATCTGCCCGCGGAGTTTGACGGAGTGACCCTGATCGGTCTCGAGGAGGCGGAGGCACTGGAACTCGCCGCTTCCGCAAATGATCAGTGTTCCGACCGGTTGCGGGAAGCGCTGGCGCTGGGTAGGCTGAGGCTCGTCGCCACGAAGGCCGCCTGACGACTGTGAGCGGAAACCGGGCGCCCCGCGTTTCAACGGCGCCTTGCTTGTGTGTCAGGTTTTCAATCGAGCGAACGGCAGAAGGACTCCGGTCTCGCCCGGACTCGCTTGCACGTCTTTAACGAATTGCTGCGACACTCCGGACCTCGAAGCGACAATCACGCAGGGATGGGACGCATGTCGAACGCTCTCAAAAAGATTAGCGCAGTGAAGACCTGCGTTCCACTGACGCTCGTCGCCGCGCTGGCGGCCGGATGTACGTCCATGCCCACGGACTATGCCGCGACTCTTTCCAAGCAGGATCCGAAATGGACGTCGCCGGAATGCCAGGAAATCCGGGCCACGGCCGCGAACTACAAGGAACAGAAGGTCAATTGGGCGGCCGGCGCGCTCATCGGTCCATATGGGCTTGCGATCGTGGCCGCTGGCAAGGAGCATCAGGAAAAGCAGCGCGTGAAGATGGCTCGCGAAATGCATCTGGCATGTTCCAGCCAGCCGTTGCCGAAGAACCTGCAGGAGAGGCCGGCCACGCAGCAGAAGATCCGGTAGAGAGTTATCGTCGGTGCAACCGATGCGCGGTTTTCTACTGTTGACGAACACACCCGAGTAGTTGCAAGCCAAAGCCGCGCGGACGTGGCGGAACTGGTAGACGCAAGGGACTTAAAATCCCTCAGCCACTGGCTATGCGGGTTCGATTCCCGCCGTCCGCACCATATTGAAATTGCTTAATAAAATGCCTTTTGGAGATCGGTACGCCTCCGAAACGGTTATGTGTACGGGGTAGCCGTGAGGGTATCCTTTGCGGCATTAGCGTTGCCCGCTGGCGGGGCGGCGGCATCGGCTGTCTCGCCTCATCCTTCGCTGTACGGTGCCAATTGCGGCGCCAAACTGTTGGTGGTTGGATGGATGCTCCACTAAGGGAGGGGAAGATGGGCGACAGCAAAAGCGCCTTCACGCCGGAAGAGGTGGAAGCCGAGAACCGTCGACGTCGCAGGGGCCAGACTGTGTCGAGTCAGCGCCCAACCTATGAATGTGTTCATTGCCACTCGACGTTCAGCGCAGGTGGCGACCCTTCGGTCCCACTTTGCGATTACTGCCTTCATAGTGACTAGATCAGGACTGCTGGACCGCTCGCTCGCTTGCTTTGATTGTGACCCGCACAATGGAGACGAAAATGGCAATTCCGAAGGCGTTGTCCGAGGACAAGGTCAAAGAGCATGCAGAGCTCTACGAGAAGTTCGCAGCTGCTGTGGCGCATGCGGGCGAAATGCTCAAGCAGCACGGAATGAAGTCCCGCGAATTTGAGGAAGCCGACAAGAGTGCCGGCCTAATCGCCGAAGACATCCATCGCCTGATTGGACGGCGGCATTGGATGGGCTGAACAGTTCCAGCCCCGCCTCACGGGATGCCCTTCGAGCATTTGAATCATACGACAAGGAGGAGCAATGACAGACTATGGCAGCTTGATTAAGTGGTGCGAGCAGGAGATTGCCGAACTGCGCAAGAGCATCGAGGCGATCGAAAACGGCCACGTTCGCCACCATCGCAAGGTCGCACCAGAGACGACTTTCACGGATACCACCGACAGCGTGCTCGATCACGACAAGGCAACAGTGACATATCTTGAGGGCTTGGTAACCGCCCTTCGCGCCAAAGCCTAGTGCAAAGAAAAGGCCCGGCCACCTGAGCAGCCGGGCCAATGTTCCCGACGTCGGGAAGTTTCAGCCGATCATCCAGCGGCAATACAGCCCCATGGCGATCGACAGGCCGTAGAGCACGTCGAAGTAGGTCATGCCTTTCGCCTGCGCACGAACGGCTCCTGCTCGCGCTCCAGATAGATGGACACCACCGCGCCAGCCGGGTCGCGTCCTTCCAACATCAGCGAGTTGCAGACCCATCCGCCCTTGATGGTCGGATCGATCGCCTTTGCGTCTGCGACGAACTGGCAGGCGAGCTCGTTCAGATGCGCGTCGATGCTCGCTTCGGACTTCATGTTCCGATAGACGCGGCCGAGGGCGGGTGAGATTGCGGTTGTGCTGGCTGCTGCTGCGCCGGCCGCGAGGACAGTCCTGCGGGTCATGCCCATGGCATCCTCCAGAAGTCCTTGGCCGACAGAGCGGATGGAGGCCCTATGCGAGCCACGCCGGGCCTGATGATGGTCAGTTCGTCGGGATCGCGCCGGGGTTTCTTGACCCTGGACAACAGCTCGTGCGCCTCACGCTTGCCGCTGCCGTCGAAATGAAGCTGCCCGAGGTCAGCCCCGTTCGGATCGCCCGCAGGATCGTAGCTGTAGACCGGAGCAAGGCCTTTGCGGTGCTCCTCGTCGTTCCCCTGGCCGTCCCGCTCCCGCCAGCCAAGGAACGGTTCGGAATCGCCATCGTCCTCGCGGTCGTCCTTCCCACCTTGTGCCCAATGCTCTTGCGAACAAGGATAGCGTACCTCCTGCGCGCCGAGCGACGGTTCATCGTCGCCGTTGGCCTCACCGCAATCATCTTCCTCGGCGTCCTCGTACGGCTGATCGGTCTTCTGGCAGCCGTTCGGATAGGACTGGTCGAACTCGTCGCCGTTCAACTCCAGATCAGGGTCCGGCTCCATGTCATCGAGCATGTTGATCAGCTTCTCGATGCTGGTGGAGATCGAGGCGCGGTCCTTTCCATCTACGGTCAAGAAGAACACGCCATTGGCTTCTGCCAGGGCAGCGGCCGCGTAGGCTTGCCCCTTGTTCGTCAGGTCTATGTCGGTTTGCATTGTCGTCTCTCGGTCTGGAGCCGGCTTCTGAAGGCCGGCGAAAGTGTCCAGAGTTCTGGATACTTTCATCACTGGTGGCGGACCAGTAGCCGGGGGTTCAGAACACGCCGAGAGACGTGCGCGACGCTTTTAGGGGTCACCCCCACTGGACAGAACGGCGCCCCCCGGCCATATAGGTCGGGTCGCATCCGAGCCGCCAAGCTCGTGCGTCGAAAGACGACAAGTTGTCATCTTTCATTCACCGCCGCCCTACGCCGCCAAGCGTCGGGCAATCCTGCCAAGGATGTGTGCGGTTATCTCGGTCCGGGTTCTGACGCCCACGGACACGATGTTCCTGTTCGGTTAAAAAAGCAAGAACTCCCCTCGGGGAGCGCGCTTGCGTTCGTCGCGCCGCCGCGACATGCTGCCCGCATGATGCACAAGATCATCATGGGGCTCGGGGGAGCTACCGCAGCGCTCGGGGTATTCTTCTGGGTCATGGCCGTGGTGACGACAGCGCTAGGTACGCTGTCTGCGCCGATCGTCCAGCCTATTGCAGCCGGTGGCGGCCTGGTGCTTGCTGGCGCTGCCGTCTACGCGCTGGGCGCCATCCTCGGGAAGCGCGAGGCCTGAAAGCGACATGGGAGGGGAATGCAAATGCGCGACTACGAACAAGAAGAGTTCAACGACTTCCTCAAGCAGCTAATCGACGTCGATGCCTGAAGCAGCCAGCGCTGGGCATCGTGAAGTTTGTCCTAGAGAACGGCGAATCGAAGCTCAGCGACAAGCAGGCCTTCGTATTTAAGAGAGATGTTCGCGACGCCTACACGGCCCAATGCCCCGAATGCGGCGAACAAGTCCGCTGGAGCGAAGCTTACGAGTTTCACCACAGCGGAGAACGGTGTGGTGACTGCCAAGTGCGGTACGAAAAGTTCATGGCAGAAGATTGAGATGGGGTCTGCCGCACCGAGCCGCGAACGCATCGCCGACGCCTCGAAACAACTGCCTGGGCTCGATGCGCACAGCGTCCAGCAAATCCTCTACATCGAGGACGCCTGCCGATCGGCTCCTTCCTCAATCGAGGAATTGAAGGCCGCAGGCCAACCTGGCCGGGCGGTGCTCAGCGACGAGCAGACGGCGCTCCTCGACGCTCTCCGAAACGACATGCATTTCCTGCGGTCTCTCGCCGGCGAGAAGGACTTCCTGCGTCCGAAGGGAATGCGCTGACCCCACCCTTGCCCGGATACCGAAACTTCGGCATCCTGACCGCGGGTGGAGGGGCAAGATATGGAGTTCTTGATACTGTGGATCATCTGCGGGGTGATCACCGGCATAGTTGCATCTTCAAAGGGAAGAAGCGGATTTGGTTGGTTTCTGCTCGGATGCTTGCTCGGTATCTTCGGGGTTATCTTCATCGCGTTAATGCCTTCCCTAAGGCCTCAACCGGTACAGCAGGTGCATCTCATGCAACATGCTGTAACTGGGAACAATGGCTCGGTTCGCGTGAAAATCTGCCCTGACTGCGCGGAGGAAGTCATGGCGGATGCCCGAATCTGTAAGCACTGCAGGCACCAATTTCTGTAGTTACTGTGACCGGGAAGGCAGAGCTAAAAGTCAACTTCGATGCCATGCGGCGCATCGTGGATCTTGCTGTGCGACGGGCCGTCACCTTCATGGGTATAGGCGTGAATGCAGGCCTAGCCGAGCCACCAATATCTCATCTGCTGCAGGGAGGTATGCAGTTCAAGGTCGTTCCGGACGAATTGACTGAGTCGCAGCATCAGGACGTAGCCCGCGAGTTTACGAGCTGGATCATCGCGAACGCCTTCCGGGAATTAGCGGAATCGTTTTCGGTATTCCTCGTGGAAATTTTCAAAGCTGCCTACGTCTTGCAAAACGAGCCCGTAAGTCATGCCACTTGGTCGAAGGCAGTATCAAGGTTTTCCCGAGAAGGGGTAGGCAAGCAGCTCAGCGTCGTTTCAATCATGCTGGGGATCGAAGAGACGTTTACTCCCACTTTTGTGGCGCTCAACCAGGCAAGAAATTGTCTGGCCCACCGACGCGGCGTCGTTGGCTTGCCGGATGCCACTGAAGGGGGCAAGTTTGTCATGAGATGGCGGGCTTTCGCCGTCACGTTGGAAGACGGCCGCGACCTCTCGTTGGCCCTGCGGGATACGGCGCCAATTATTATTGAGAAGGACCAATCCATCTCGATGGGAATGACCGATCGGGAAAAGGCATTTGTTGTTGGGGAAGGCATTCGCCTGGATCGGCACGACTTGGCCGAAATTGCCATGGCGGTTCATTTTGGCTGCGAACACGTTATCAAGGGAATGGTAGATCGCGCACGTGAGCTGGGCAAAATGCCGCCGTCCGACCCGGCAAAAACCGAGGGTTAGCTCCAGCACCGCTTCGGCAGCGGGTCCAGCGGCCATTTCCTGCACCGTAGAAACGCCGGTGTGGCGCTCCTGATGCAGTGCGAGGCTCCTGAAGGCCAACCATGCCCGTTCCGCCGCTGCAAGGTGCCCTGGTGGCCGCGGCTGCCAGTCTGCGGGCTCCTGCCTCATGCACCAGCGCGTCTTATGCCCTTGCCACAGCTCGATGCCGACGAGATCGGAGCCGTCAAACCAGCATGTCGATCCGAGCTTCAGGAAGTGGAGCATCTTCGACTGCCACCACACGCGCTCGATCTCGTAGCCGCCGGGGCCTTCCCGCCAGCGCGTCCAGCCCTTGGCCGGCCGGCGGGTGAGTTCGGAGTCGTTCATGCTATGCTCCAGCGGTTTGGATGGAGGACCTGCAGATGCCGGACAATTCATATGGACCTGGAGAGAACCTCTCACTCCGGGCAAATCAGGGCGAGCGCATTGTTTTCAACCGCGACATGCATCTCAAGTTTACAATCGAGATGCAGGACGGAACGAAGATCGTCGCTGAGATGTGGCCGGGCGCGGAACTTTCTATCACCGTGGGGAAGACGCCGCCTAAAATCACGATCGACAACTGGTCTCGTCCACCCGGCCTCAAACTGGTCGATAATTAGCGGACGGTTTTCATCGGTCTGGCGCCATACCGACCGCTGAAGGATTTGTCGGCGCCGCCGGTGGCAATGTGCTGATCGACAATGTCAGTGACCACACGGATAAGCGTTCCGTCGGGCGTCTTCTGCTGCTCGGTGCGGGTCGTCGTACCGGCCGGTGCGTTGTTGATGATGTTTTGCACAACGACACCGCCTTGGTTTGCCGAATTCATGCGCGGCAGGAGCGGAGTGTCACCGACGAAACCGCCATTGGCATACCCGCGGTTCATGGCGTTGAGACGAGGGACACCGATGCGGCGGGTTGCCTCCTGATTTAAGACATACTCGCCTTTGTGCACGATGCCGGCTGGTGTGTATTTGCCGCCATCGCCGGTATAGCCGCCGCTGGCCAGCCCGAGCATTGATGCGAAGCCGCCTGCCGTGGGGCTGAAACCGCCGCTGAACAGGTTGGAGAATAGGCTTCCGAAGCCACCGGCTGCCTGAGCCGCCCGCAGCAATTGGTTGATCACGTCGGTCAGGATGGGGATGAGTTCCTGCGCCTCCAGCTTTCCATCGGATAGAGCGTTGGCAAGTGACTGTCCCGCGTCCATGGCCAGATCGCCGAACTCGCGGATGCTGTCATTGATGCGCAGTTGCTGCTCCTCGTATTCGTAGCTGTAGCCGAGCATCTCGCGGAAGCCATCGCGGCTTGCCTTGAAGGTATCCTCCTTGGATGAACTGCCGCCACCACCACCGCCACCGGGCGGAATGATCGTGGCCTTGGTTGCTGCGTCGCCGTACCGCTTCTTCAGGAGTTCGACGAGTTTCTCATCGGCTTTCACGACCTCGCCGAGAAAGGCGGAATTGATTCGCTCGTTGGAGAACGGCCGTCCGCCTTTGCCGTCGTCGACTTGCCCGGCCATGCCGCCTAGCATTGCTCCCGCCTCGGCGGCGTTGCGCTTCTCGAGAAAGCGGTCCATGCGGCTGCCAAGGTCGTCCATACCCTGCAGCGCGGTCAGGATTGCCGACTGTGCGTTCACGCTGAAACGACGCCAGGCAGCGTCCCATCTGTCGCCCATCTCTTCGGCACGACGAAGCAGCTTTTCATCTATCACGCCACCGGCTTCCTCGGCGGCTTTCTTCATGCCCTCAAGGCCTGCCTTGCCGTCCTTTAGGGCGACGGTGAAGCTACCACCGCCACGACCGAAAGCCTCCGTTGCGAGCACCATGCGCTCCTGCTCGGATGCGGCATTCTTCATGAGATCCGCGTAGTCGCCCAGTAGGGATTCCGACGACCGGATTTGCCCGTTGCTGTCTCGTAGCGCGACGCCGTTGGCTTTCAGGATCTCGCCAAGGCGATTGCCCTTGGTGGCGGCTTCGCCGATGCGCTTCGTGAACTGGTCCATGCCGGTTTCGAAGTCGCCAGCCTCGACGCCGGCCTGCGAGAAGCCAAACGACAATTCCTGCAAGGCCTTGGTCGTGATGCCGATACGGTCGGCGGTATCGACAAGCTTGGATGCTTCGTTGATGGCGTCGAGCGCTGTCCGGACCAGGGCGAGAGGTGCAAGCGCTGCGACGGCGCCGCCGGCCAGTCCCATGCCAAAGTTTTTGGCGATGCCGAGGAACTGGGTTTCCGTTCTGGATTTGAACGTTTCCATTGAACGACCGGCCTTGCGCAGCCCATCCTGGAACCGCGCCTGGTTTAAGCCGAGGTCGACATGAATACCGCCGATCGATTCTGACATCAGGCCGCCTCCCTCTCAGCGCTGAGCGTGCGGAGAAAATCCCCAAGCTGTGCACCGACCGCACTGCCGACAACAGCCGTGCCATATTCGTCGATCAGGCGGCCGGCATCTCCCAGTTCCATCTGAACGGCGATATGCCCGATCAGCGCGTCGGGGAAACGGATACGCCCAGCAGCGACGGCGGCTCGCAGGGTGGCAAGGCTTGCACCCTTCTCTGACTGCAACTCGGCAATGATCTCGCTGATCGACCGCCCTACGTGCACCTCCAGCGCGGCCACCTTGTTGGTGGTGTAGGACAGACCGAGCGTATCGATTTCCTTCGTCATGACTTCGCCTTTCGTTTCGCGACGCGTTTCGCGGTCGCTTCAATCTCTCGTTTCAGTTCCACTTTGATGGTGCTTATGGCGCCGGTGCGACCAGCGCGCATTGCCGGTGCAAGGAAGGGCTTGGCCGGCATCTTGACCGTGCCGAACTCGACGAGGTGAGCATGGGGAACGATAGCGCTGATGCGGACCGCAGCGCTTTCGGCATTCCTGGCATTGGCTGCGCGCGCGGCAGCAGCGGCCTCTGCCCTCGATCCGCCGGCCGACATCGTCCGGGCAAAAGCCTGCTTCCCCGGCGAGCGCTTCAAAACCTTGGATTCGATGCTACGTTTCAACTCCCCGGTGGCGACCGGCGCATTGTTTTCGGCATCATGCTCGATCGGCTTCGCAGCCTTCAGCAAGGCACGCTCCAGCACACGGCGAGCGGTCGCTTTCGTGAACTGCTGCAGCGCGCGCTGGAGTTCCTGCAAGCCTTCGATATCGACCTTGATAACGCCGCTCATCGCTCACCCCACGAAATGGATCTGGTAGTTGGGTTTGCGAACGGCGTCGGGGTTGGCCGCCATCAGCTTCGCCGCGTTCAGCAGCGCGGCAACGGGATCGATCTTGGCGCGGCCGGCAGCCTGCTTCGTGATCGCGGTCGCGTTGCCCTTGAGTTCGACCTTCACGTTGCCGATCGCCCAAGCCATCAGCGGTTGCCCACAATGCTTGAATGTACCGTCGGCAAGCTTGCGCTCCACGCCGGTGATCGCGTCATGCAGGTAGCCGCCCTGGCTGACACCGACGACAAGGCCGCCGTCGCCAACTTTGAAGCCGCGGCGCTCCAGTTCGTCCACGAGAGCCGGCAGGCCGAGCTTGTCGACACCGATCGCATCCTTCTCCGGAAGCTTTTTCGAGGCCTTCACTTTCACGCAGAGATCAGCGACCTCGCGAATGTCCTGCGTGGCATCAGTGCATATGATGAGATCGCGATCGGCCGCGAAGTCTTTCAGGGTCGTGGCGATGTCCTTGCGGCGCTGGAGCACGATGGAGTGAGCCCATGCGCGGCCCCAGTGATGCCAACGGCGGGTTTCCTTATGCCTGCCCAGCACGGCAACGCCGAGAAGGTCGTCGAGGCCGCCGCCATCGATTCCCATGGTCACGACGTCGCTCTGGGCCAGCAAAGCGTCGAGCGTCATCGGCTCGCCAGCATCTGCCCAGAAATCAGCCGCAGCCCAGCGGTCGCGGGCGCGGTTCTGTCCGATCTCCACGTTGAGGTGCTTGGCCAGGAAGACGGCCAGGTCAGCCTCGTCGCCGAGTTGCTCCTTCACCAACTCTTCCTCCAGCCAGTTCTGTCGAACCGAGCGGCCGAGGTTAGGATTGGTGATGTAGAAATTCGCCGGATCGAGATAGGCCTCGTCCTCGATCATGGCGGCCGGCCATTCGTAGAGCACGCCAACCGACTTCGGATCATCGATCACGCCGTCGCGCACGGCGCGGAAATAGTCGAGCCGGGCCTTGAAGACACCGACAGGCTTCTCGTCGCTATGCGTCGAGATGGCGATCTGAAATCCTTCCGGACGTGAGACATGGCCGCCGGTGGCTTCGCGCAGCATGCCGTGCGCACGCGGGTTTTTGCCGAACAGCCACAGTTCCTCGATCAGGACGCCGGTGGCCTTCTTGCCCGACACGGTTTCGCTGTCGGCGGCGACCACCTTCAGCGTAGCGCCGGTGAGGCGATGCGTAATCGTGCGGACGTGATCCTGCACGTGCAGAAGCTCCCGCAGGCTCTCGTCGGCCCGAATGGCGTCGGCGGCCGGCTGATAGCTGTTTTTGGCGATCTCCAGCGTCGGCGCCAGGATCAGGAACTCTGCGCTGTGTCGCCAGTTGCGCACGAGCGCTGTCACCATGATCGCGCCGGCCAGCGTCGACTTGGCGTTCTTCTTCGCCACCAACAGCATGAAGCTGGTGATCAGGCGTTCGCCGGCCTCCGGATCATAGGCTCCGAATACAGCCTCCGCGAATTCAGTCATCCACGGTGCGGCGGCATCGCCAAACGTCGGCTGGCCGGGAACGTCGACCATGCGCAGCGAATTGAACACCGCCATGGCCTCCGCAGCCTCGCCCGGGAACAACGGCGCGCACGGCATCAGGGATTTGCCCGCAATGATGCGGCTCTCCCAGTCCGGCAGGGAAGTGCTCCAGATCGGTGTCATCGGTTGTTCACCACGAGCTTGGGCGGCGCCGGTGGCTGGAATTTGGATGCGACGTTCTTCGCAGCCTCGTTTGCGGCTTCCTTCTTCCCGAGCTTGGCCTTGGCCGGTTCCTTAGACCGAGCTTCGATTTCCTGCGCAGCACCACCGGCGCGCCCCATCTCCTCCAGTCGTTTCGCAGCCGCAACGTTGTGCTTGGCCGCGGCTTCGAACAGAACGTCCACGACTTCCTTGCGGCGCCGGGCGTGCCCATTGTCGAGCTGGTCGCGGAAGTATTTCCGGAGCGTATCGGGATCGATGCCGATCGCACGGGCGATGACAGCCTCCGAGTCGCCACAGAAGCGCATTCGCTCCACGGTGGTGCGCTGGTCGTCGGAGGGTTTGAAAGCAGGCCGGCCGCGCATCAGGACACCCCGAAATTTCGGCCGCGGGGGATAAAGTCTATGCGTGAGGACCCGGCTGCGGTCCCCTTTAGAGCGGTTTCGGGATCGACCCTCCCCCCCCGTAGGCTGGGAACGTCCCACTTGAGCACGGTTTCATCGCGGCGGCGTTCGTAGGTCCACCACCACGACACGATGGCATCGCGGGTGTGCTTGGTGTTGCGACCGTCTGCCTCTGCGTTGGCAATGCATATGGGCTCGGGCGTTTCGAGGATGATGATCTCCTCGGGGTGCATCTTGTCCTGCCACCATTGGCGCTTGTCCGCCTTGGGCTCGGTGAGGATCAGCCATGCACCATGGTATGAGGCGGTGCGTCCGATCTCGCCGAGTAGATCGTTGCGCATGGAGAGAGCGGCGTTGAGCCATGCCTCTCGGTTCCATGTGTGCAGATCCTCGCCGGATATCTGGGAGGCAAGCACATCGACATCGAGCACGAGGTCACCGGCGACCTTGTGGTTACGCACATAGGTGGACTTGCCAGAGGCAGGCGGGCCGACAACGATGGTGAGCGGTACCTGGCTGGGCTTGAGCCATTCGGGGTGCAGGGCCGCACGCTTGTCGGCGTTCTCCATCGCCTTCTTGCGGCTGTCGTGCCAGGCCTTGCTGACGCACTGCAGGTTCTCTTCATCCCAGAACAGCGCGGGATTGCCACGGTGGGGCTTGATGTGATCGCACACCGGGCTGTCCCAAGCCGGCGACGTGCCGAGCAGGAGGACGCCGGTCTGTGCGCATCGGAACTGAGCGGCGACGAACACGCGCTGGCGAATCTGCTCCCAACGCGTGGATTTGTACCAGGAGCGCCATGGGGAGGACTCGGCCCGCTTTGCATCACTTGTGCGCGAGGACGACGCCAACACGCTCTTGCGCGGTGAGGACGAAGCAAACCGGCCTTTGAAGGTTGAGAGCTTAGACATGGCTACTGCAACCTATGCGTCGGCGCCGTCGGCTCGGCGACGTAGCGTGTCAGACGGCCGATGGCTTCCGCATACCAAGGGATGAGTTGATCGTTCGCGTACCGGTCGATCGCGCGCATTACGTCCTCTTGCGGCACGCCTTTCATGATCAGCGTCTCGGCATAGTCGAGCACAGCGTCTTTTGCAGCGGAGCGCAGTTGAGCTACTGCTTCCTCGACGGTCATCGGGCGCGTTCCTCTGCCTTGATGGCGATGCTGTTGATCGCGATCCGCTGGGCGATCTCGGCGCTGTTGCCGTCACGCAGAGCCATGGTCAGAGTCTTGGCGATGGCAGTGGCAGACATGCGGGGAAACACCAGCGATGCATCGTCAACGATCTCGCCGAGAGCCTTTGGAAGCTCCACGTTGATCTTGTCGGTCAGGAAGCGGCAGAGCCTCCGCTCCTCGGCTTCTGAAAGCTCCTTTGTCATAATTTGTCCTTTCCGTCGCGACCGCGCTTGACGCAAAGCGTCCAGGCTATGTGGTCGTCAGTGGGGCGAACTCCGGACGACTTCGCGTTGGCGTGGTACATGTTGCCGCCATCCGTCACGAAATTGCCTGGGACGTATTCCTCGCCGTGTTTCCAGACGCCGCGGTAGGGCAGATGCTTCGCCTGCTCGATGTCCGACAGACGAGCCTGGAAGCCGTCCATACGTTGCTTCATCGTCACCGCGATCTCGGCGATCAGCGTGCATGTCATGCGAGCAGAGACCGGCCGCGACGGGTCTTTGACCCCGAAGCCTTCCATGAAGATTTGCACCCACTTTTTGACGTCAGACTCATAGGCGTCGAAGGCTTTGCGCTCGTCCGGCGACATCGCCGCCAACTCTTTGTCGTAATCGCTCATGCCGGCGCCACCTCATGGATAAAGCCGAGCTGCAGGGCCCGGTCGAGTTCCATGTAATCCTCGTTCGAGCTTTCCGCGGCGAGCGCTGCTAGGTCGGCGCCGGTACGATCCGCAACGATGTTCAGCATCTCGACATCGATCTCGCGAAGTCGGCGGATCTCGATCAAATGGCGAGCGACTGACCAGTGTTCGCTATGATCGGGACGGCCGCCAACACCGTGGAACAAGAGCGTCGTATTCGGTGAGGCAATCCGACGATCGGCGGCTAGCGCGACAATCACTCCGGCCGACATGCAGGACTTGCCGAGCATTGCCACTTTGCTTGGCGCAGCATGCCAAAGGACGGCCCGGTGGATGCGCTTGGCAGCATTGTAGTCTCCACCCCTGGAGTCGACGTGTACGTTGACCGTGGTCGCCAGCCAATTGTCGTGCAGTTCGTCGAGCACGCGATTGGCCAGTCGGTCGTCGATCTCCCCGGCAATGTGCAAGTCGAAATGCTCTGTCCGCCCACCGCGGCGTTCAGTTGCCCGGTTTTCGATGCGGTCGCGAATCCACGATGCTGGATATTGACGATACGGGTGGCGCTCCAATGCTGGCATGATCTCGGCAAGTTGGCTCTCGACCGCAGCCAGGCGCTGAAGAATTTCCTCAGACATGATCAGCGGCTCCACGCTGCAAAAGTGGAACGGATCGGCTGGATCAGGCCGCGCAGATGACTGGCGCCGGTGATGCTCTTGGCCTTGATCGCGATGCGAGCGGATTTCACCTGCTCGTCGAGCTTGTGGCCTAGTGCGAGCAGGTCGTCCAACTCGGCGAGACGATCGGTGATTGCATGCTGCCAAGCGACGACATCATCTGCCAGAACTTGGTCCACATGTGCGGCGAAATCCCTCTTCGCTGCGTCCCGGCGGTTAAGTGCGGCGGTCTGCTCTTCTCGATGGGCGATCGCTTTGGCATTGGCTGCGGCGATCTTCGCTTGGAGGGCGCGCTGGTCGGCGGCGTCCATTCCCGGCCTGAGTTTCGCAGAGAGGTCACGGACAAGCGCATCCGCTGCGGTCACCCGCTCGGTGGATTCGTTCAGGGACGCCACAGCCGCCTCGACGTCGCTGGGAAGCGGCGGCAGGCGAAGGGCAGTTTCGAACTTTTCGACAGTGCTGGGGCGTGCGAGCAAAGGAAACCTCCGAACGGCCTCGCGAATTGCAGAAATGGTCATGTCGGGAATCTACCACCGGCGGGCTAGCCGTGACGCGGTGGTGTGTCACGGTTCCTGATTGAGCAGCCAGGATCGGAACGCGCGAGCGACAGCGGCGCGGTCGGCTTCGTCCCACTCCGCAAGTTCACCGCGGTCGATCAGCCGGTCCCGCATCTCCTGCGACACGAGCACCGTCACCGGAATGTCCTTTGCCGGAGATGAACCCTTGGTGCGCTGATGTATCTGCCGGCAGCGATCCGAACAGGTTTGGGCATCGCGGCGCTTCCCGGCGAGACTGCCGCTGCAGACGATGCAGGTTCCCGCGTCCGCCATCACACCACCCCTGCGATGACGCAGGCGAGGAACGCGACGGCCAGAATGGCGACGAGGTATTCGGCGGCGCGCGAAACCACGAAGTAAGCCGTCCGCTCCCGGCGGCGGCCTATACGTAGTATAGGGAGTGTGTTGGCATACCGTCTGAAGGCAGTCTGAATACCGTCCGAAGGGCGTCCGAAGAGTGTGTGTGAATACCGTCTGAAGACCGTCTGAAGGCGCATTTCAGTCCTCGTCGCCGGTGCTGACGACGATCGTCTTCACCTTCCTGGAGGCAGGGCCAACCTCGATAACCTTGATCCGGCTCGCCGCGAAAAGCGTGTCCATCGCGACCTCGAACTGGCGCTTGGTGACGCCTTCGGAATGCGGATGGTTGGCGAAAACAACCGGTGCGTAGGAAGCGCTACGGGATGGTGAGACGTTGCGGCGATCTGCCTCGAACTGGTGCACCAGAGCGAGGAAAACACGCTCGGCCCGGGACTGGATTGCCATGCGATCGATGCTGCCCGTCGCGGCTGCGGGTGTCTCTGTCGGGACGAAGCGGCCATGTTCCCAGCGCATGCCGATCTCGCCACCAGTCGGCGCATAATTGGCCTTCATGGAAACCAACTTGCGGAAATCAGGGTCGGTGATTTCCGACGGGTCGTCATGCTGACGCTTGAGGTAGAGGCGGCTCCTGACGCTATTGTTCCACGCCACGTTTCCGCTCGATCCCGTCCCGCTCGACATGCCAGACAGGGACGGATGCGCCAGCATCAGGACTGCGCAGTCATAGGTGATCGCGAAATGCCGGATCATGCCGATGAACTGGCGCACCAGAGCCTTGATGTTCTCGTTGCCGCCGAAGATGTCGGCTACGTTGTCGAGCACGACGAGGCGCGGCCTGTGCAGGCCTATCGTGGCCTCCAGACGGGCATAGAGCGGCGTCTTGTCCATTCGAGCCTTCTTGGTGTTCTCCGTCGCCAAAAGGCAGTCCTCGCCGGCCATGACGGCAATGTAGAGGGAAGATGGCAGACGAAGCCCGTCGCCCTCGCAAATGTCTTTGAGGCGGATATGGCACTCGTCGGCGTCGTCCTCGGCCGACAGGTACAGGACCGAGCCGGTTTCAACCGGCAGGGCAAGCCATTTGACGCCGGACGTGACGGCGACGGCCAACTGCATCGCCAACAAGCTCTTGCCCGTACCGCCGTCGCCGGAAAGGATGGTGACGTTCCTGTCGGGGATCAGGTCTGGCACGAGGAAACGGCGGGAAGGCTTCGCCATGAGCTCGAAGTCGGCTGCAGAGATGGTGGTGAGGCCGCGCGCAGGCGCATCAACACTGCGCCCGTCGGGGTCGACGTTGATGACGCCGAGATATGGATCGCTGTGCGCCGTCGTGCCGTGTTTCGTGGTGTAGGTGCGTTTCGTCTCACTGGCGTTTCCGCCAGTGACGGGAGGACGAAGATCGCCATCCGGGGAATTCCCGAGATGCTCGGCATCGGCGATCAGGTTGGCGGCGATAGCCGCATCGCCGGCCATCAGTAGCTCCTCCCTGCTTGCCGGCGCCATTCCACAGCGGACTCGGTGATGTAGGCGGGCACTGTCTCGGAAATGGGAGCTGCGCGGCCTGCCCAAACAGCAACGAGCGCTGAGGCGTCGTGCGCCAAGTCATCGAGCGCGGCGCATTCGTAGCCGCCATCGTCAAGCCAGAAGGCGGATTGCCTCAGCGAAGCGGCTCCATTGCTTAGGCACTGGACAGCTTTCGTGACGACAAGCTGGTCTGAGGTCGGCAGGTAAGGATGAGCCGTCATGCCACCTCCACAACGCGCTGTTTTCCTTGCATCGTTTCGGAAGCGGTATTATTCTCAGTCAACGTCTTCTGTCCCGACGACGTCTGTTCGACTGAGCCCGGCGCCGCCCAAGCGCTGGCTCTTTCGTTTTCAGGAGGCCGCATCAGCACCTCCTGCGTCCTGGTAGATCAAGACATCGGCATTGGCCGCACGGATGACAGCCACAGCCTGGCCGGCGCTGATTCCGAATGCTTCGCGAAGGACAGGGACAATCGCGCGGGCCTTGCTGTGCTTGCGGCGCTCTCGCCATTCATGCACGGCGTCGACCTGCTCTGCGGTCGGGGTGTAGGCGAGGGCGACCATTATGCTGCCTCCCTGCGCACGAACTTTGCAGCGAGGTATTTGCAGAACTCGTCACGGGGATAGCGAATCTGGCGTTCCGTCACCCGAATGTAGTTTGGGCCGCCGCCGCGCATGCGATCGCGCTTTACGGACTGGGGTTTGATACCTTGGATCGCCGCGATCTCGTTCGGCTCAAATACGGCTGGGAGTTCGGAGTCGGACGCGAGGGCTTCATAGAGCTGGGAGCCGCTCAGCCCTTGCGAGGTCCAGTAGGCGAGCCGCGCGCTGAATGCGCTTACTGCCTTGTCGGTCATGGGTTGTCACCTTGGGTTGTTGAAGGTGACGCCCAATTTACCCACGGCCGTGCTATTGGCGACTAGGGTTCGCTTTATTTATTCCGGGGAAATTTTTGAAACGACGTCCTGCGGGAGTATGTCTTCGCCTGGGTATAGTCGATCATATTGTTTATAGGCACCTCTGACCGTCGATGCACTTACGCCGAAATGTTCGGCGACAGCATCTATTGCAAAGGTCTCCTTGTCGCCTTGCTGCATCAGATGCCGGACGTTCATGCCATATGTGATCCATTCACTATGGTAGTTTGTTGGGTGTGCACCCTTGAAGAAAAAGGCAGCGGCTAGGTCCTTAACGAAGGTGTTATCCGCCGTGCCGTCCTGCACGATGTCAGATGCCAACGCCAACAGGCGTTTAGATGCGAGGTCGAGATAGGACATCACCCACGGCGGTATGTCGGCATTGACGACACGCGCTAAACGAAATGCTGCCCACACATGCATTGGGTTGGATGTTGCGAAAAATGCTCTGCGTTCAACCTCGATGAGATCTGCGTTATTCGCGACAGGGTTCATCGTCCGATCTCCCGGACGTCTGCCGACGGCTTCTGCAGCACGTTCATGGCCGATGCCGCGCGCTCGGCTCCGCGCCGGGCGAGGCTTTCCGACTTGCTGACGTAGCGGGCCGTCATGGCGAGGGTTTTCCAGCCAAAGGCCTCGCGGAGCTCGTGCGCCTCCGCGCCGCTTACCGCTGCCCATGTCGCTGCCGTATGGCGCAACGTGTGCGGCGTGATCGGTTCGATGCCCGCGTCCTTGCAAATGTCCGCAAGTGTATCGCAAAGCTTCCGATAGTCGGCCGGCCGGGCACCGCGTCGAGCGCGGAAAACAAATCCGACACGTTGCGGCTGTCGATCGATGATGGTTGCTGCGTCGGTCGACAAGGCCCGCACCGCGGCCCCAGTCTTGGTATCCGGCAGCCTCACTAGCAGGCGAGGGAGGTCCACCATATCCCAAGTCATCAGCCGGGCTTCCGACACACGCCAGCCGGTCACGGTGAGAAACCTGATCAGGTCCGCGTGTGTGCCCTCAAGCTTGGCCAGAGACGCTATGAACTTCGGTAGATCGTGCTCGTCCAGCCACCGCTCGCGAATCGCTTCCTTGTTGCGCTTGAGGCCGACGCAGGGGTTATCCTTGCGCCAGCCGAGTTCGATCGCCCGCTTGAACATGACGGAAAGCACCGCAAGGGCGCGGTTGGCCTCGGTAGGCTTTTCCCGCGTCTGCCGGTGCATCTGGCGTACCATGTCGGCCGTGATGTCCATGACACGCTTGCCCTTGAACGCAGGCAGCAGCACGCGCCGAATGCGGCCCTGATAATCCTTCTTCGTCGCCGGCTTCTTCTCGTCGAGGTGATTGCGCTCGAAGTCGTCGACCAGATCCTCGAACAATGGCGCCGCCTTCTTCGCGGCTTTTTCCGCTGCTGGATCGTCGCCCCGCTTGATCGCCCGCAGCATGGCCTCGGCTTCGTCGCGCGCCGCGTCGGCTGTGAAGGTAGGATGCTCGCCTATGCTGATCTTCCGACGCTTGCGGCTGTCATCCCTCGACGGCAATTCCTGGACGACGAAAAACGTCTTGGCCAGGGAGCCGTCCGCTTTGCGCCTGATGCGCAACGCAAAGCCTGGGAGCTTGCTGTCGCGATAGACCTTTTCAGCGCGATCGCCGAGCGAAAGACGGCGCATGAAATCTTCGGAGAGAATAGGCACGGGTCAAAAACTCCCTTGCGTATTGCGGGTAGCCCTCAGGGTATCCATTTGGTGTCACCCATAGGAACCTTACGGGAACGCAAGAAACCTGTAAACCTTCGTGTTTTCCTTTATTTTCAGGGCCTCTAGGTTCCTGTGGATACCCTAAGGGTGACTGCTCGGAACAGACTTAAAATCCCTCAGCCACTGGCTATGCGGGTTCGATTCCCGCCGTCCGCACCACCTTGCATAGCAGCGATTCTACCTTTGATGGAATCTTTTGCCGCTTTCTCGCGCAAGAATTGTAGAAAACGAAGTTTGCAGCACATCCGTGTCGCGTTCTGTTGCCGTTGGGTAACAGCGCGCCCGTCTGCGAGGTGCTAAAACAACAAATGGTTTGAGGGTTTCGCCTGGGAGTTTCCCTTCGCGATTCCTGCGACAGAAGTGGAAAGCGACACATCCGGGTCGGGCAATGAGTGGCCCAGGATAGATCAATTTGGGTGAATGGTGGGGAATTGCGATGCAGAAAATTGTTGAGCGGAAGTCGTACGAAAAGCCGGCCGTTAGAAAGTCGTTCGTATTGCTGCAGGCGGTAACCGCACAGAGCCAGTCGGTACAGCCTGCTTGATCCGTTCGCAGTCGCGTCGGTTGGCGCGGGTCTCGGCTGGCAGGGATTTTGGGCCTGAACAAAGGGGATGATTGTGCAGGAAACAGCCAAGCGGAAATCATACGCGAAGCCGATGCTCCGAAAATCGTTCTTATTGCTTCAGGCCGTGACTGCTCAGAGCAATTCGATGATCATAAACAGCTGAAGCTGATTCCGGACGGGCTATCAGGACGTTTCGGTTTTAATATTTGGTTTGAAAAGCAGAGGATGAAGACGTGCAGAAAATTTTGAAGCGCAAATCGTACGAGAAGCCGGTTGTAAGGAAGTCACTTGCTCTGCTGCAGTCGGTGACTGCGCAGAACAATTCGATGATCATTACTTGACGGGTGGGATCGTAAGTTGGCCCGGACTGGGGGATGGAGAATGCACACGGTTGTAAAGCGGAAGTCATACGAGAGGCCGGCGATTAGGAAATCGCTGGTGCTGTTGCAGTCTGTGACAGCCCAAACCAATTCGCCGTCCACGCAACCAATCTAATACTGAAGCCCGGCCTTTGAGCCGGGCTTTTTGTTTGGTGGCAGCTTTTTTCAATGGGGGTAAGCATGCAGTCTATGGAAAAGCGGAAATCTTACGAGAAACCGGTGCTCCGGAAATCGTTGGTGCTGCTCCAGTCGGTGACCGCTCAAAGCAATTCCCCGAGCCCTGACGTGACCTGACACCAAGAGTTGGGAGCGGAATATTTGGGGTGAATTGATGAGAGAAATACAGTGAAAGACAAAGAAAACCGGAAGTCATATGAGAAGCCGGCGGTTAGGAAATCGCTGGTGCTGTTGCAGTCGGTGACAGCCCAGATCAATTCGCCGTCCACGGAACCCGTCTAATATTGAAGCCCGGCCTTAGCGCCGGGCTTTTTGTTTGGTGGCAGCTTTTTTCAATGGGGGTAAGCATGCAGTTGGTGGAAAACAGGAAATCTTACGAGAAACCGGTGTTGAGGAAGTCGCTGTTTCTGCTGCAGTCAGTCACTGCGCTGGGAACAATGTCGGATACCCGGCAATAACCAAAGCCATTTGCGATCGGCCATATCGGCCGGTTGAAGAGCGCGGGATGAGACCCATGGAGAATGTCGCGATGCGGAAGTCTTACGAAAAGCCTGTGCTGCGGAAGTCGCTGGTTTTGCTTCAATCGGTAACCGCGCAAAGCCAGTCGCAGCAGCAGTTGCCAAGCGGTTAAAGTCGACACGCGCTGGCAAACTCCTTTCGTTGCGAGGGCCTTTCGGTGTTTAATGGACGCGCCGAGCTTGATAGGCCCGGCTGAGGGAGTTGGGAAAATGCTCAAGGACGTTGCGAGCCGCAAGCCGTACGACAAGCCGGCGCTGAGGAAGTCTCTGGTTTTGCTGCAGTCAGTTACTGCGCAAAACCAATCGCAGGCGACCCCCGTATCCGGTTGAGTTCGGCCGGTCCTGCCAGGCGTTACCTGCCGCGGGATTTTGTTCTCAATTCAGGTGCTGGCGCCGTCAACCCCGCTTTGACTGTCCTGACAGGCGCGAAGCGCCTGGTTTAGGGGGAGATATGACCAAGAATCTTGAAAGCCATAAGCTGCGTAGGCCGTACGACAAGCCCGCGCTCAGGAAGTCGGCGGTGTTGCTTCAGTCCGTGACGGCGCAGACCTCTTCGCCAGCGATCGAGCGCTGAGGCATCGGATTTGGCGTCGCCGCCGGATTGACACGATCTTGACGCGTTGACCGGCTTTCGTCTCGCGCAAGCCGGTCCATGGTCGGTTGGGCGGGTGCGATCGCGGCGGCGTCCGGCCTCGCAATCGGGATGGTCAGCGGCCGGTTGTGTTGCCCTCGAGGCAAGCTGTCAATAAAGTTGCAATGTTTTGCGTGCCTTATTGGCCGCTGGTAGGCAACAGGCGGCATGTCGTCATGAAAAATCTCCCATTGGTTTTCGCAATACTCGCTGGGGTTGTGCTCGCACCCTTTGGCGGCAGCGCCCTGGCAGCCAGCCTCACGGCGAATGTTTCGCTTTCCACCCAGACCATGACCGTCATCCATCGCGGCAGGGTCATCGCCCGCTGGCCGGTCTCCACCGCCCGCCGCGGCAAGATCACGCCGACCGGAAGCTGGTCGGCCAAATGGCTGTCGCGCAATCACCGTTCGAGCCGCTACAACAATGCGCCAATGCCTTATTCCATTTTCTACAATGGCAATTACGCGGTGCATGGAACGTACGATACCAAGAGGCTCGGTCGACCGGCATCCTCGGGATGCGTGCGCCTTGCGCCGGCGAATGCGGCGAAGCTATTCGCCCTGACCCAGGCCGAAGGGCTCAAGAACACGCGCATCAACGTTCGCTACTGAAGGGCAGGCGACTCGTCGTCGATCTGAAAGGTGCGCACCTGGTTTCGGTTTTGCCGACCGGATGCTCCGGGATTTGACCTGACGCAAGCCTTCCGTCCCGGTGACCTGTAATATAATTCTCGAGCGTCCTTGAGTCTTGATGCGTGACGGGTGATTGCCGTCACTCGGTGACCTTTAACGGCGGCTTGGCAAGGCGCTCGAGATGAGAACAGCTTTCGGCTTTTTACGTCGTCCTGTTACCTGCGGCATCGGGGCTCTTGCCTTTGCGCTCGTGACCTTTTCTGCGACCGCAGCGCTTGCCGAAGGACTTCCGGAGCTGGAGTACAAGCTGCAGAACGGGGCGACGCTAAAGATATACGGGCAGATAAACATGGGCGTGCTGGTCTACGATGACGGCTTCCAGACGGAAGCATACGCCCCGATCGACAATGACAACTCAAGCTCGCGCATCGCTGCGAGCTACGATCAGGATTTTGGCGACTGGGACGTCGAGGCAGTGCTGGAAGCGGAATACCCCGCCTATTCTACGGACAACATCAGCGTGCAGTCGCACTCGCCTGACTGGGACTGGAACAACACGTATTTCCGCAGGATCGAGGTGGCGCTGGAGAACGAGGCTTACGGAAAGCTGTGGCTCGGCCAAGGCTACATGGCGTCGGACTATTCCGCGGAAGTCGATCTTTCGGGCACGACTGTCATTGCCTATTCGAAGGTGCAGGGCACTGCCGGCGGACAGCTGTTCCGCGATTCCTCTACCGGCGCGTTCGGTCCCGCCATCCGGTCGGCATTCAACAATTATGACGGCCTGGGACGCAATGTCCGCATACGCTACGATACCCCGAAAATGGCAGGGTTCGTTGCCAGCGCATCCTACGGAGAGAACGTGCTCGGAGACAACGACACGGCACTCGCCGACATCGCGCTGAGGTATGACAACACCTTCGACGCCTTCAAAGTTTCTGGCGCTATCGCCTACGCGTGGCAGGAAAACGATGTCGTGATCGTGGACGGCTCGGCGTCCATTCTTCACGAGCCTTCCGGCCTGAACTTCACCTTCGCCGCGGGCTCGCAGGACAACGGAGCCAAGGTCGGGCAATATGTCTACGGCAAGCTCGGTCTGCTGCGCGACTACATCGAACTCGGCCCGACGGCCCTGACCTTAGACTACTATCACGGGGAGGACATTGCCGCCGCCGGATCGACCAGCCGATCGATTGGCATCGCGGGCGTCCAGACCATCAAGGAATACAACACGGATCTGTATCTCACCTACCGCCGCTACCGGTACGACACGACCACTGCGGATTTCGAGGATGGCGATGCCGTGCTTGCCGGCGCCCGCATCAAGTTCTGAGCGGACGGTTCGAAGCTGGGTTGATCGTGAGGAATGCGCCGTCCGCCAGGGCAGCCAGATCGGGCCAGTGGCCAGCCTGCAACTGAACTCAGCCGCAGCGCTTGCCCAATATCGAGACCGACGGTCAGCAGGCCGACGAGTTCTTCCAGCATAGCCGCAGGTTCAAGGAAACAGGCGTAACCGCCGATCCGCTGCGCGTAGATCGGGGGCCTTTGCGGAGGCGGAACCCGCTCATGCGCGGTGGGCGGTCTTGATCACTGGACTGCCCCGAGCGTGATGATCCTGAGCGGCGTGGTTACGATGATGCTGGCAGCCTGGCCAAGTCCGCCAGCGATGTCGTTGACGCGCTCGTTGGCCTGCTGCGGTGTCGGCGACAAGCTTTCCGGCATGCGAAGCCGGTCGCCCAGCAATTGCACCAGGACCGGATTGTCGGCGAATTTGGCATGGTTGAGCCTGTCGCCCGACTGGATGGAACTGAGGTCGACCACAGTCACGCCAAGCGCGGCGAGTTCATCCGCGTTGGCATCGTCACCGACACGCGCCTGGTTGCCGCCGATGAAGCTTGAAATGCGCAAGGCCTTATCGTCGTTCGAAAGAAGCACCGCAAAAGGCTTGTCCGGCTTGCCATAGCGTTTCATCTGCTTCTTGAAGATATCGACGTCGATGTCGGGCGAGGCCAGCACAACATAGCCGAGCTTGCCGCTCAGGTCGCGGTTGCCCGCGATGGCGAGTTGGCGCAGGGTTTCCATGGCCAGCCAGTTGCCCATCGAATGGGCGATGATGTCGATGCTCTTGATGCGCGGAGAGCGCGAGAGCGTGACCAGCGTCGTTTCGAGATCGTCGCGGGCTGCGGTGCTGCTGTCCTTGTCGTAGACGTAGTCGCGCGTCTTAGCGCCGGAAGCCCATGAGAAAAGGACAGGCGTCCCAGGATACTGCGTATCCTGTGCGATCTGGGTCAGGCGATAGACGCCGTCGTCGAAACCTGTGTTGTAGCCGTGCACGAAGACAAGAACGCGGTCACCCTGGTCGGCAACTGCGGCGGCGAACGCCTTGGGCGAATCGTAGATGGTCAGGTCGGTCGCCGCAAACTCCTTGGCCGGGTCGCCGGGCTTCCCGTCCTTGGCGCGTTCGATCCTGCCGACCTGGTGGCCTTTGGGAACGGTGACGCCCACACGGCCAAACGCAAGCTCCTCGGAACGATCCCGACCGAACACCACGCTGGCATCCTGATCCTTCTTGCGCGTGGTGGCGATGAAGATGTCATGCTTTGCCATGACGCCCGCGGGGGGAGGTGCGGCGGGGTCGGCGGCGAGCAGTTCGTGCCTGCGTTCGGTGGTGCAGCCGGACGCCGCGAGGGAAAGCATCAGAATGACAAGCAGTCTCAAACGCACGGCTACGCTCCGCACCGGACTTCCCCGGCCTGTGAGGCACGGATAGGGCCAGAACCGGCCCGGGTCCAGCCCTAAGTCTCCCAGCCGGGGTAAGTTACGGGTAGGGAAGGGCCCTGCGCCTGGCCGAGCCGGCCTCCTACGAACCCTGATTGAGCATATTGATGCGGTCGGTAACCTGACGGTCGGTGGCGTAGCCGTCGTCCTCACGCAGGCGCTGGCCGAGCAGCCTGATCAATGTCGGATTGTCCGCGAACTTGGTGTGGTTGAGGCTGTCGCCGCTCTTTTCCTGTGAAAGATCCACAACAATCACGCCAAGTTCGGCGAGGTCGGCGGCGTTCTTGTAGTCGCCGACACGTTTGTTGCCTGCAAGGATACCGGAAAGCCGCAATGCCCGATCATCCTCCGACAGCATCAGGAAGAAGGGACGGTCGGGCTTGCCATAGCGGCGCATCTGGCTGCGGAAGACATCGACGTCGATATCAGGCGAGGCGAGCACGACGTCGCCGAGCTTGCCGCCGAGGTCGCGGTTGCCGGTAATGGCGAGCTGGCGCAGCGCCTCCATGGTGACCCAGGTGCCCATGGAATGGGCGACGATGTCGATGCGGCGAGCCCCGGACTGGGCGAGGAGGCGCAGTGTGACCTCAAGCTGGTCACGCGCGACGCTGGCGCTCTCGCGGTCGTACACATAGTCCTTCGTGCTGCCGCCGGAAGCCCATGAAAACAGCACTGGCGTGCCGGGATAACCGGAATCCTGCGCGATCTGCGTGGCGCGGTAGACTGCGCTGTCGAACGAGGTGTTGTAGCCGTGGATAAAGACCATCACCCGGCCGCCGCGTGCCGCGATGTCCGCGCTCAGCGCATTCGAGAACTGCGGTTGCGCGTCATAGGAGACGACTTCGGTCGCGGTAAAGTAACGCGTCGGATCGGCGGGCTTGCCGGGCTTGTTGCGTTCGATCTGTCCGACTTTGTGGTACTTCGGCACTGTGACGTTAACGCGGGCGAAGTTGAGCTTGGGCGAGCGCGAGTTGGAGAAGACCTTCGCGTCGGATGAAGCCTGCCGCGTGGTGGCGACGAAAATCGAATGATTGCCTGCGATCTCCGTCACGGGCACCTGGACAGAGCCGGTGCCGACGAGGTCGGTCGCCTGGTTGTTGGTCATGCATCCGGCGCTGAGCAGCGCCAGCACAAGGATCAGAAACTTCGATTTCAGCACGCGTTAACCCTTTGGCCGTTCGGCTCTTTTTGCTCGCTCCTCCCGACCCCCGAAAGTGGGCATTAGCAAGGCGCAATGGTGACAAAAGTGTCAACGCGATGTGAGGGAGTTGCCTGGTGTTGCGCGAAAGCCAAAGGCGGTGGGCGGCCGGCCGCTCATCAAGCCTGTGGTTTCAGTCCTCGCAATATGCCATAGCGCGGATCGCAGCCGATCCAGATGATTGCCGATCCAGACAGGCGTCGAACCAACGGTGGATCACAGACGATGACCAGTTTTGCTGAACGCGTATCGACGGCCGGAGCGGCGTTGCGGGCGTTGTTCCCGGAAACGCCGCTGCAGGAAAACGACTACCTGTCGAAGAAGTACGGCGCGCGGGTCCTGCTGAAGCGCGAGGACCTGACGCCGGTGCGCTCCTACAAGATACGCGGCGCCTTCAATTTCTTCCGCAAGGCGATCGCCGCCGGCAACGACGCCGACCTCTTCGTCTGCGCTTCGGCCGGCAACCATGCTCAGGGCTTTGCCTTCGTCTGCCGGCATTTTGGCAAGAAAGGCGTCGTCTTCATGCCGGTGACGACGCCGCAGCAGAAGATCGACAAGACCAAGCTGTTCGGCGGCGCGTTCGTCGAGATCAGGCTGTTCGGCGACTTCTTCGACGACTGCTATCGCGCCTCGCTGGAATTCGCCGAGGCGAGCGGCGCGCATATGGTGCCGCCCTTCGACCACAAGGACATCATCGAGGGGCAGGCGACCGTCGCGTGGGAGATCGCCACGCAGATGCCGGTCGGGCGATCGGCGGACATGATGGTGCTGCCGGTCGGCGGTGGCGGATTATCAGCCGGAACCACGCAGTATTTTCACGACATCGGTCGCGCCATGCGCTTCGCCTTCGCCGAGCCGGCTGGGGCGGCGAGCCTCGCCACCAGCCTGGCAGCCGGGCGACGCGTGAAGCTCGACGCAGTGGATAATTTTGTCGATGGCGCGGCGGTTGCGGAAATCGGGCGCGAGCCGTTCCGGCACCTCAAGGATTTTCCAGCGGAAGCGGTACACCGAATTCCGGAGAACCGGCTCTGCGCGACCATGATCGAGATGCTGAACATCGAGGGCGTGGTGCTGGAGCCGGCAGGTGCGCTGGCCATCGACGTGCTCAAGGATTTTCCGAGGAAGGACATTCGCGGCAAGACGATCGTGTGCGTGGTCTCCGGCGGCAATTTCGATTTCGAGCGGCTGCCTGACGTCAAGGAGCGCGCGCTGCGCTTCGAGGGGTTGAAGAAATATTTCGTCTTCCGCTTCCCGCAGCGCCCCGGCGCCTTGCGAGACTTCCTCGACCTGCTCGGACCTGATGACGACATCGCGCGCTTCGAATACCTCAAGAAGTCCGCGCGCAATTTCGGCTCTGTGCTGATCGGCATCGAGACGAAAGACCGGAAAAACTTCGACGTGCTGGCGAAGCGCTTCCACGAGGCTGGGTGGGCCTACCAGGACATTACCGACAACGAGACGATCGCCGGGCTTGTGATATGACAGTCTATATTGTCCTTTTTCGTGGCGTCGGCGGGGCGACGCAACTGCCGGTGAAACCGCTGCGCGAAGCGCTGACCGAAGCGGGGTTCAAGGATGTCTCCACCTACATCAACAGCGGCAACGCGGTGCTGTCGTCGCGAAAGGCCGCCGCCGGTGTGATGGCCGATGTCGCGCGGATCACCAAGGAGGAGTTCGGCTTCGAGAAGGACATCCACGTGCTGTCGCGCGAGGCCTGGGCGGAGCTGATTGCGAAGAACCCGTTTCCGAAGGCGGTCGAGACACCGAAATTCCTGCACGCCGCCGTGTTGGCCGAAACGCCGAAGACGGAAAAGCTTGAGGCGCTGCGTGCCTTCGCGAAGGGGAGAGAAGCCATAGAGGTCGTCGGCAAGGTCGCCTACCTCTACACGCCCGACGGCTTTGGCACGTCTAAGCTGGCTGAAAAATTCGACAAGGGCATCGGCGTGCCGAACACGGCGCGAAACTGGAACACCGTGATCGCGCTGGCGAAACTCGCCGACGCGATCGGGTGAAGAAGCGGAGGGGCGAAAAGTGGTGAATTTTGTGAAGTCCGCAGCTGTCGCTCTTGTCGCTCTGACCGTCACCATTTCTATCAATCCTGCAATGGCGGCCTCCTGTCGAGACATCTCGATGAAGACCGAACGGCTGAAATTCACTCAGTATCTCGTCCGGAGCGGACTGAAAAAATCCCAAGTCGATTTTCTGACGAACGGCGCCGTGCGGCGGGCAAACGAGCTGTCGAAGACCGGCATGAACGAGCGCGGCAAATCCTGTGGCATCGCTCATGTCAGGGCTTCCGTCCTAAGCTGCCTGAATGCGATTGCGCCGGGATCGAGCCTGTCGTTGGAAAAGACGGGAAAGTCCGCCTGGGGTAGGTCCAATCTCACGCGCGGTGAAATGCTAATAATCGGGCTCTTTCACACATGCAGAGCCGGCGCGATGGAAAGCTTCTACTCTCGCTGAGAGCTGAGGCAAATTCGCGTGCCGATGCCCGATCCGAGATCGGCACGGAATTTACGGATGAGATAGTTCGAAGCCCGCGTCACCAACTGCCTGTGTTGGCCATCGAGACCCATGGCTCCGCCTTTTCCAGCCCCGGGCCTTTCTGCAGCAACTCGATGGAGATGCCGTCAGGCGACCTGATGAAGGCCATGTTGCCGTCGCGCGGCGGACGGTTGATGGTGATGCCGGCGTCCATGAGGCGCTGGCATGTCGCGTAGATGTTGTCGACCTCATAGGCGAGGTGGCCGAAGTTGCGACCGCCCCGGTAGTCTTCCGGATCCCAGTTGTAGGTGAGTTCGAGCAGCGGCGCCTTGGTGTTGATTCCGGTCTGCTCGTCTTCCGGCGCGGCCAGGAAGATAAGCGTGAAGCGACCGCCCTCGTTCTCAAGCCGGCGAACCTCTTTCAGCCCAAACTTCTTTACGTAGAAGTCGAGCGCCTCGTCGATATCGCGGACGCGGACCATGGTGTGCAGATAGCGCATGATTTTTCCTCAACAGTTTCGGCAGGTTGGGGAACATAGGGCGGCATCGGCACATCGGCAATCGATCGCGTCGCCGCGACATTTGATTTGCCCTCGTCCGGCCAAATCTTGGGACACAGCGAAAAAACCTTGGGGCAGGCCTTGCACACAAGCTTCCGCACAGTGTTATTCTTGCGCCAAGAATCAGCAGTAACAGTCCACCACAGGGGGCGTTCTGATGGGGGAAAAAGCCTCTGTCACGAGGCATGAAGATGCCACCGGGGAAGCCTTTGTCGGCAACGAGGCTGACGATGCCGGCGTCATCGAAGTTTCGGGGGCCATCAAGTGGTTTGACGTCGCGAAGGGCTATGGCTTCGTGCTGCCCGACGGCGGACGGATGGGCGATGTGCTTATCCATGTGACGTGCCTGAGGCGCGACGGTTTCCAGACCGCGCTCGAAGGGTCGCGTGTGGTATGTCTCGTCAAGAATGGCGATCGCGGCCTGCAGGCGTTCCGTGTCTTGTCGATGGACAACTCGACCGCGGTGCATCCGGCAGAGATGCAGGAACAGCGTACCCATGTCGTGGTGACGCCCGAGAGCGGACTCGAGCGGGCGCTGGTGAAGTGGTTCAACCGCACCAAGGGTTTTGGCTTCCTGACGCGCGGCGAAGGCACGGAAGACATTTTCGTGCACATGGAGACGCTGCGGCGCTACGGTCTAACCGAACTGCGCCCCGGACAGGTCGTGCTCGTTCGTTTCGGGCGCGGCGACAAAGGCCTTATGGCCGCCGAAATTCACCCGGATATCGGTACGCTGCCAGTCTCGCATTAAATCCTCGCACTGAAGTCCGTGCATTGGCGTCGCAACCCGCGACTGGCCGGGTTGTCACCGGGAGCCGTTCAATGATGCGCAAAATTCTGCTGGCTGCGGCGGGGGTCCTCGTCATTCTCGCGGCGGCAGGCTTCTACTTCGTTTATGTCGGCATGCAGCCGACTTTGGCCGATCAGGCGATGCGCCTGCCGGTCGATCCGGTGCCGCTGGTCTTCGAAACGGCGTCCGGCGAGAAGTCCTTCACCATCGAGATCGCGGACGACAACAACGAGCGCGCGCGCGGACTGATGTTCCGCGAGACGATGGATGACGACCGCGGAATGCTGTTCGTCTTTCAAGAAACGAGGCCGCTCAGCTTCTGGATGAAGAACACGCCGATGCCGCTCGATCTGATCTTCGTCGGACAGGACGGTCGCGTGATCGACATATTGCCCGGCGAGTCGTTCTCCGAGGCGCCGATCGGTCCCGCCGATCCTGCGCGATTCGTGCTTGAGTTGAAGCGGGGAACTGCGGAGAAGTCCGGCATTGCCGACGGCGATTTTGTGCGCCATCCGGCCGTGAACGAGGCTCCGGGCGCGGCCAATCCGGGGTGATCGGATGGTTTCGATCCTGAAAGGCGTTGCCGGTTCGATGCAAGTTTTCGCGCATGACGGGTTCGACCTGGCCTTCATCGAACAGCAGCCTTCGCCCGAAGCCGAGCCGGTGCTGCTCATTCACGGCTTTGCGTCCTCCTCCATGGTCAACTGGGTTTCGACCGGGTGGGTTAAAACCCTGAACGACGCGGGCTACAGAACCATCGCGCTCGACAATCGCGGTCACGGCGCATCGGGCAAGAGTTATGTCGCGGCCGACTACACGCCGCAGAAGATGGCGAGCGATGCGTCGGCCCTGCTCGACCATCTCGGCATCGCACGCGCACACGTGATCGGCTATTCGATGGGCGCGCGCATCGCGGCGTTCCTGGCCCTGGCAGAGCCTCAACAGGTGGAGACACTGGTTTTCGGCGGCCTTGGCAGCGGACTGGTTGATGGTGTCGGCGACTGGGACCCAATCGCGTCCGCGCTGTTGGCAGACGACGTCTCCACAGTAACGCATCCAAAGGGCAGGGCGTTCCGGACATTCGCTGACCAGACAAAAAGCGACCGTCGCGCCCTGGCGGCCTGCATAAGCACTTCACGAATCGAACTCAGCGAGGCCGATGTATCCCGTATCGCGCAGCCGACACTGATCGCCGTCGGAACGAAGGACGACATCGCGGGCTCTGCGAGCGAACTGGCCAGCATGATGCCGAACGCGGAGAGCTTCGACATCGAGGGCCGCGACCACATGCTGGCAACCGGCGACAAGAGTTTCAAGCAGCGTGTCGTCGCGTTTCTCGGCGACCATCCGATCGGGGTGCGCTGAACGTTCGGGTAACCATCGACCGTTGAGGGCGTTGCAAACGACCGCGAACGATCGACGGGCGCTTGACGCCCCTTGCGCCGCGCCATATGAACCCGAGCGCCCGAAGCGGCGAGGCCTCGTGGCGGAGTGGTTACGCAGAGGACTGCAAATCCTTGCACCCCGGTTCGATTCCGGGCGAGGCCTCCAAATTTCCGGATCAACTCGTCGGTTATGTGATCTGGCTGCGGCATTCCGCGCGGCGGCAATTGCGCACGATTCCCGCCCGAGCGGCCGCCCGTTCTTGCCATCGACCAGCCGGGCCGCTAGTGAGTCCGCCGTCCACCGCTGATGCAGGCGTCTTCACTTTCCGAGAGGAAGGCTGGCGGCTATGATGGCGGCGGGCAGGACCAACGAATAGGGCGCGCCAGGCGCGCGGGAACGCGAAATATGACCGTCGATTTTACCGAACTGCGCGTCAAGATGGTCGATGGCCAGTTGCGGACAACGGACGTGACCAGCCATTCGCTGCTGGGTGCCATGCTCAACGTGCCGCGCGAGCTTTTCGTGCCGGACGTGCGCAAGGCGCTGGCCTATATCGATGACGACATCCTGTTGTCGGGCGAAGGCTCTGGAGCGCGGTACCTCATGGAGCCGGGACCTTTCGCCAAGCTCGTGCAACTGGGTGAGGTAGGCGCGGATGATAAGGTGCTGATCGTCGGGGCCGGAGCAGGCTATTCGGCTGCGGTGATTTCGCGCATGGCCGGCTCCGTCGTGGCGCTCGAAAGCGACGCTGCGCTTGCCGACAAGGCCGAAGCCGCGCTAGCCGGCCTCGGTTGCGAGAATGTCACGCTGGTGCGCGGTCCGCTGACCGCTGGCCACAAGGACGGCGGCCCTTACAACTTCATTCTCGTGGAAGGAAGTGTCGGGGAATTGCCGGATGCACTCCCGAAACAGCTTGCCGACGAGGGGCGGCTGGTGGTCGTCGAAGGCCGCGGCGGGGCCGCCGCGGCGCGGATCTACACGAAGGCCGAAGGCGTTGCGACCGGTCGTCGCGCCTTCAATGCGGCAGTTAAGCCACTACCGGGATTTGAACGCGTCGCCGCATTCGAATTGTGAAGTCTGGGCCCTTGCACGATCCGCCCAGCCATGATGCTTTATGGTGGGTCGGTTTGGTCGGTTTCAGTGCCTGCGCGCGAAACGGGCGGAAAACAGGGGTTTGAGAGAGTGGCCAGGTAACTGGCATGCGGAGCAGTCGCCGAATCAGGCTGCCGGCTCCGGCGAAGTGAATGAGGGTTACGTGTCGTTGGTAGCTAAGAAAGTTTTCGCCGCCGCCTTGTTTGCAGCGACGGCGCTCACCTCGACAATGGCGTCCGCCGAGACGCTGTTTGGCGCGCTGACCAAAGCCTACCAGTTGAACTCCACGCTCAACTACAATCGCGCCGGTGTGCGCGTCACCGACGAAAACGTGCCGTTGGCCAAGTCGGGCTATCGCCCGACGGTCGGGGCAACAGGAAGTATCGACTACTCGTCGACTGAAGGCTCCACGCGGCTGACGACGGGCGGCTTCGGGGTGCAGATCAACCAGATGCTGTTCGACGGCTTCCAGACCCGGAACAATGTTCGCGCCGCGGAAGCCCAGGTGAGGGCCTCGCAGGAAAGCTTGCGCAACCAGGAACAGAACACGCTGTTCGATGCCGCAAGCGCGTATATGGACGTGATCCGCGACCGGCAGATCGCCGTGCTGACGGAACGGAACCTGCAGTTCCTGACGGAGCAGGCGCGCGCCGCGCGGTCCCGTTTCGAAGTGGGCGAGGGCACCCGAACCGACGTGGCGCAGGCCGACGCCAGCAGGCTTCTGGCGATTGCGCAGCTTTCGGCGGCGCGGGCTCAGGCGGCGACCAGCGAGGCCACGTACCAACAGGTGATCGGGGACGCTCCGGGCAAGCTGCAGCCGGGACAGCCACTGTCGAAGATGCTCCCAAAGAGCATGGACTCGGCGGTGGCCATGGCGGCGGCCGAGCATCCCGCGATCATCGCGACGCAGCATCTGGTCGATTCGTCCGCCTTCGCCGTCAAGTCCGCCGAAGGCGCCGCGTTGCCGGGCGTGACCGCAAACGCGGGTGTTAGCCGGAACTATCGTAACACCGAGGGAGGCATCGGGCTTTCCGACGGCACCTACAACTCCGCCTCCATCGGCGCGACGCTGACGATCCCGATCTACACCGGCGGTGCGGTTTCCGCGCGCGTGCGCCAGTCCAAGGAATCGCTCGGCCAGGCACGCATTCAGGTCGACGTGACACGCGACCAGGTTCGCCAGGCCGTCGTTTCCGCCTGGTCGCAATATGTCTCGGCGCGCGAGAACGTGTCGGCGAATAGCGAGCAGGTCGCGGCGCAGGAACTGGCTCTCAACGGCGTGATCGAAGAGCGCAATGTGGGCCAGCGCACGACGCTCGACGTGCTGGATGCGCAGGCAGACGTCATCAGCGCGCAGATCGACCTTGTCGGATCCCAGCGCGATGTGGTCGTGGCGAGCTACGCGATCGTTTCGGCGATGGGCGAACTGACGGCCGAGCGGCTTGGGTTGCAAGTCGCCATACAGCGGCCGCAAGAACACTACGACGCGGTCAAGAACAAGCTGGGCGGCTTCAAGACTCCCGACGGGCGCTAGGGCTTGGCCTTTGGCTTGGAAGCAAGTTCCTGAACTTGCTCCAGCAATCTGTTGAAATCGCATGCATACGGCGTTTGGGGATTCTCCAAACGCGATCCCTCCGCTACGCTTTCGCCAACGATTCGAAAGTTTGACAGTATGACGGATCAGTATTGCAGGGGGCGGCGGACGTGACGATGGCACAGGCGAGTAACGCGCAGCGCGAACCTTCGATGGAGGAAATCCTGGCCTCCATACGGCGGATCATCGAGGACAACGATGCTGCCAGCCGCAAGCAGGCGAACGAACCGGCCCCGGTTCGCGCCATTGCCGCGGAGAGGCCGGTCGTGGCCGAGCGCACGGTGATTGAGGTCGATGCGTTTCGCGGTGAACTGCATGCGCAGCCGGTGGAGCCGGTGCATGAAGATTTGGAGCCGGAGCCTGTTCGCCACAAACCCAGCCTTGCGGATATACAGGCGCAGATCGCGGCGGAGGCGGCCGCCATGCCGACTCGCTGGATAGATCCGGAGCCGCAGCTTGAACCTGAGCCGGAACTGGCGCCCGTCGTGGAGCGGCCCGCCTACCAGCGCTCCCCGGACGATATTCGCAGGGCAATCGAGAATTCGCGCGCCGCGCGCGAGGATGCGCGGGCGCTTCTGGGCCTGCCCGAGCCGGCAAACACCGCGCGTCCCGTGGAGGCCCACGTCAGCGAACCGGCTCCCGCGCCGGTCGCTGAAATCGAAGACCGTCCGCAGTTCGTGGCGCCGGTCCGATACGCGGAGAACGAAAGCGTTGCTCCGAAGCCCACACTTCTTTCTGAGCGAGTCGAGCGGCAGGTCGCTGCCTCTTTCAGCGAGCTTTCCGAGGCTTTCGCCGCGCGCAGCCGCAAGACGTTCGACGAGATGGCGGAAGAAATGATCGCGCCGTTGTTGCGCGACTGGATGGAGAACAACCTGCCCATGCTGGTCGAGCGGCTGGTTCGCGAAGAGATCGAGCGGGTCGCGCGGGGCTCCTAGTCTCTGCACCGAGTCCGACCTATATCCAGCACGCCGCCTTCGGGCGGCGTTTCTGTTGAAGTCGTGCCTGGGGGGCCTGCGGTTGACTCGCCGTTGGCCTTCGGATTTACCGGGCGCGAAAAACCCGGACAGCTTCGACATGCTTGAGAAAACCTACGACGCAAAAACCGTTGAGCCGAAAATCGCGAAAATCTGGGAGGATGCGGACGCATTCGCTGCGGGTGCGGGCGCGCAGCCCGACGCCGATCCCTTCACCATCGTAATCCCGCCGCCGAACGTCACCGGCTCGCTGCACATGGGCCATGCGCTCAACAACACGTTGCAGGACATCCTCGTCCGCTTCGAGCGCATGCGCGGCAAGAACGTGCTGTGGCAGCCTGGCATGGATCACGCCGGGATCGCCACGCAGATGGTTGTCGAGCGGCAGTTGATGGAAAAGCAAATTCATCGCCGCGACCTGACGCGCGAGCAGTTCGTCGACAAGGTCTGGGAATGGAAGGCCGAGTCCGGCGGCATGATCTTCAACCAGCTCAAGCGGCTGGGCGCGTCGGCCGATTGGTCGCGCGAGCGCTTCACCATGGACGAAGGCCTGTCGAAGGCGGTGCTCGAAGTCTTCGTCACGCTCTACAAGCAAGGGCTGATCTATCGCGGCAAGCGGCTGGTCAACTGGGATCCGAAATTCGAGACGGCGATTTCCGACCTTGAAGTCGAAAACAGGGAAGTCGACGGCCATATGTGGCACTTCAAGTATCCGCTGGCCGGCGGCGAGACATACACCTATGTCGAGAAGGACGCCGACGGCAATGTCGTGCTCAGCGAGGAACGCGACTACATCTCAATCGCTACAACGCGGCCGGAGACGATGCTCGGCGACGGGGCGGTAGCAGTCCACCCCGACGACGAACGCTACAAGCCTATCGTTGGGAAGCTCTGCGAAATTCCTGTCGGACCGAAAGCCCAGCGCCGACTCATTCCCATCGTAACCGACGAATATCCTGATCCGGCATTTGGCTCCGGCGCGGTGAAGATCACCGGCGCGCATGACTTCAACGACTATCAGGTCGCCAAGCGCAATAGCATCCCGCTCTACCGCCTGATGGACAACCAGGCGCAGATGCGCGCCGACGGCGAGCCTTACGCGTATTACGCCGGGCAGGCGATGCAAATTGCAAAGTCTGGAGAACTGCCGACCGAGGAACAGATTGACGATATCAATCTTGTCCCGGACGAGTATCGGGGACTCGATCGCTACGAGGCGCGCAAGCGCATTGTCGAGGCGATCAACGCCGACGGCCTCGCCGTGACCCGGCCCGATGCGGACGGCAACACTGTTCCCTATGTCGAGAACAAGAAGATCATGCAGCCCTTCGGCGACCGCTCGGGTGTGGTCATCGAACCGATGCTGACTGACCAGTGGTTTGCCGACGCCAAGACGCTCGCTGCGCCGGCGATCGCGAGCGTACGCGAGGGACGCACCAACTTCGTCCCGAAGAACTGGGAAAAGACCTATTTCGACTGGATGGAGAACATCGAGCCCTGGTGCATCTCGCGCCAGCTCTGGTGGGGACACCGCATTCCAGCGTGGTACGGGCCGGACGGCGCGATCTTTGTCGAGAAGGACGAGGAGACCGCGCTCGAGGCGGCAATCCAATACTACATCGCCCATGAAGGGCCCTGGAAGGCCTGGGTCGAGGACAAGCTGGAGAATTTCGCGCCGGGCGAAATCCTCACCCGCGACGAGGACGTGCTGGACACCTGGTTCTCTTCCGCGCTGTGGCCGTTCTCGACGCTCGGCTGGCCGGAAGAGACGCCCGAGTTGAAGACCTATTACCAGACGGACGTTCTGGTGACCGGTTTCGACATCATCTTCTTCTGGGTCGCCCGCATGATGATGATGGGTCTGCACTTCATGAAGGAGGAGCCGTTCCACACCGTTTACGTCCATGCGCTCGTTCGCGACAAGAACGGCGCGAAGATGTCGAAGTCCAAGGGCAACGTGATCGACCCGCTGGAACTGATCGACGAGTATGGCGCCGACGCGCTGCGCTTCACCCTGACTATCATGGCCGCGCAGGGCAGGGACGTGAAGCTCGACCCGGCGCGCATCGCCGGCTACCGCAATTTCGGCACCAAGCTCTGGAACGCGACGCGCTTTGCCGAGATGAACGGCGTGGCGCGAAATGACGACTTCTGGCTGAACGACGCGAAGCTGACGGTCAACCGCTGGATATTGACCGAACTGACGCGGGCGGCAAAGGAGATCACCGACGGCATCGCCACATACAGGTTCAACGAGGCCGCGGCCGCGGCCTACCGTTTTGTCTGGAACCAGTTCTGCGACTGGTATGTGGAATTGCTGAAACCAGTATTCATGGGCAACGACGAGGCGGCCAAGGCCGAGAGCCGCGCCGCCATGGCTTTCGTGCTGGACGAAATCTACAAGCTGCTGCATCCAATGATGCCGTTCATGACCGAGGAACTGTGGGCCGAGACGGCAAGCCAGGGACGCGAGCGCCAGACGCTGCTGTGCCACGCCGCGTGGCCTTCGCCCGACTTCGAGGACGTGGAGTCGGCGGCGGAGATCAACTGGCTGATCGATCTGGTTTCCGGGGTGCGCTCGGTTCGTTCCGAGATGAACGTGCCGCCGTCGGCCATCGCGCCGCTGGTGCTGGTCGGAGCGGACGCGATGACGAAGGAAAGGCTTGATCGTCATGAGGCGGCGATCAAGCGGCTCGCGCGCGTCGGTGAGATCGGCCACGCCGACGCCGCGCCTTCGCAGTCCGCGCAGTTCGTGCTCGGCGAGGCGACCGCATGCCTGCCGCTCGGCGCGCTTATCGACCTCAAGGCCGAAGCCGCCCGGCTGCAGAAGGAACTGGCGAAGACGACCGAAGAGATCGCGCGCCTCCACAAGAAGCTGTCGAACGAGAAGTTCGTCGCCAACGCGCCGGAAGAGGTGGTTGTCGCCGAGCGCGACAAGCTCGAGGAATATCGCGAGACGCAACTTCGGCTGGACGCCGCGCTCTCGCGGGTGCGCAGTTCCTGACCAGCCGCAACCACACGCTGCGCTTGGGCTGAAATGCCGCAGCGTGAGGTTGATCCGATGCACATTTTTGGCCCGGCCTGTTGTGTTTATGTGACAGTGGCGGGAAATCGCTTGGACGTGACTTCGATAACGCAGCGTCCTTAGGGCTTTGGTCGCCGGAAAGCGGCAAGATCGAGTCAAATGGACCGATTCTTGCGAACCTCCGGATACGCAAACACGGAATTTTCGTGGCACGCCCTCCGCCTCGGGCGAAATTTGCGGTTGCCCAGAATCGGCGAAAACACTTTAGCTGGCGCAGGTACTTCTGGGAGGAAGCCATGAACAGGCTGCGTATCACGGCGCTTCTTGCGGGCTTCGCCTCGCTGGCCACCATTGGCCAGGCGGGCGCGGGCGGATTTGATCGAGGTGGTGTCAATATCGACTTGTTGTTCGACCCGTCGAAAGTGGCGACAGAAGCAGGCGTGACCTACGTGTCTCCGCAGCGGACGATCAAGAATGTCGACAGGTTGCCCACCCCCCCTCCGTCGTTACCGGATACACTAGGGATAACGCCTTCTATAAAAGTACAGGGTGACTACACGGTTCCGCGAGCCGGCTTCAAAATGAACGTGTTTGAACCGGTGGACTGCCTAGCGACATATACCGAGCCTTACGGTGCAGACGCAAATTTCGGCACGGGAAATGCCTATTCGCCAACGGCGGTCGACTACAGCATTGGAACAAAGGACTACGGCCTTACATGTTCATACAAGATGGACGTGGGCAAAGGTGTAGCCCGTATTATTGGTGGTGTGTCGTACGGAGAAGTAGATGCATACCTCTCCCGTCAAACGTTGCTCGCCGTTGGTAATACAGGCATTGGTGTTTTTAGCCTGTCCGATTCAGCGTGGAGCTGGCGGATCGGCGCTTCATACGAAATCCCGGAAATGGCGTTGCGCGCCAGTGTGCTCTACAATGCCAGGTATAACTACGATGGACTTTCTGGAACGGTCGATACGACTGGGTTTGCCGGCGGACCGCTTGGCAATTTCACGGGCGTAGATCCGGTAACGGCTTCCTCCGAAATACCCCAGGCCGTTGAGTTTCGCCTCCAGTCAGGTATTGCACCTGGTTGGCTCGCCTTCGGCTCAGTCAAATGGCAGGAATGGAGCAAACTCGGCGTTATTCCAATTAACGGCGTGATCAGTCCCGTTTTTGGCACTCCATCGGCAGTCAGTTTTGACCTCCTCTATAGGGATGGGTGGACCGTCACTACTGGCGTCGGTCACAAGTTTTCCGAGACCCTCAGCGGCGTGGCGTCTGTGACCTGGGATCGGGGTACATCGACGATCTCCGGTTATCAAACCGACACGTGGAGCGTTGCCAGCGGCGTATCTTACACGGCGACTGAAAATCTGGAATTTCGGCTTGGGGGTTCCGTTGGCGTTATGACCGGTGGGACATCGAGCTACTCAGGTCTTGGCGATCAGGCCAATGCGGTCATCTACGATTTTGATGCCGATGTGGTGCTTGCAGGAACCGCATCTATCAAGTTGAAGTTCTAGCGAATTTTGACAGCAGCACCCTCGAAAGCCCGGCATTGCCGGGCTTTTTTCATTTGCGCGCTACTGTTGCACGCTTGCTACGCTTGCGGGGCATCCGCAATTTGTGACGTTTCGGCAACACTTTCTGAACAACCATTGGGCTAAGGTTCCGGCCAGTAGAATTGCCCAGTTCCCGCCATAAACGGGGCGCACCCGAAAAGCTCTTCGGACCAGCGCCGACAGAAAAGACGAGACGACGGGAAGCATGCCGTGCGTAGAACGGCAAGGAAAAGAATGGACGCCAGAGTAGTCGCGCAGGTCAGTTCCAGAAGCAGCCGGGAGACCTCTGGTCAGGACTGTACCGGTCGCAGTTTGGCCGAAATGCGCTGCCATGGTCGTCCCTGGAATCGTAGCCGCGGCATCGTCAGGCCCGATGTCGCGGGCGGCACCATCATGTTGGTGTCGCGACGGTCGTATATGGCGGAGCGGGCGACGGATTTGAACCCGTGCGGGATGGACGACAAGTCCCGCGCGACGGATGAACTGTGCTCCGCTCTGGCGGACCGCCACGGGAAAACCGGGGCGCGAAAGAATACGATGGTCATGCGGTTGTTCGGGTTTGCCAGGATTTGCGCTTTCGGGGTCGGCATGGCCGCCAGCACGAGCGCGGCGCTGGCTTTCGATACATTTGACGACTCAAACGGTGGCGTGAGAGCCGAATCCAGCCCTTGGGACGTCTTCAAGTTTGGCTATTCCGCCTATCAGAACGGACATAAGGACCAGGCGGCGGAAGCCTATCGCTATGCCGCTGAAAAGGGGCAGATCGGCGCGACATGGAAGCTGGCGCGCATGTACGCCTCGGGCGACGGCGTGGCCCGCGACGACTACGAGGCCTACAAATTCTTCTCCGAGATCGTCGAGCAGGACGTCGAGCCGGGCAGCCGCGACGAGAGCTACGTCTCCGACGCGCTGGTCGCGCTGGGCGGCTACATGAAGACCGGCATCCCGGGAACGCCGGTGCAGGCCGATCCTCTCGCTGCGCAGGAGTATTACATGCGCGCGGCGGCCAACTATCGCAACCCGAGTGCCCAGTACGAGATGGGCAAGATCTTCCTCAAGGGCGACGGCGGCGTGAAGGCAAGCGTTCGCCAGGCCGGCCGCTGGTTCCAGCTCGCGGCCGAGAAAGGCCATGCAGGCGCGCAGGCGACGCTGGGCAATCTGCTGTTCCAGAGCGGCAAGGTGGTGCGGGGACTGGCCATGATGACGGCCGCGCTTGAGCGGGCTCCGCCTGCCGACCAGCCCTGGATTCGCGGCATGCAGGAAGAGGCGTTCTCGCTTGCCGGCGAGGCCGACCGCCGCACCGCGATCGCGCTCGCGCAGGATATCCTCGGCAAGGGTGTCGAAGACAGCCAGTAAAGCGGCCTGTTCCGATCCCGGGCTTCAAACGGCTGTGTCCAGTTCCCATTTCTGCTCGACCTGACATTGCCGTTGCGAAACAATGGTGCATTCAGAATGAGTCTTGGACCGGGCAGACATGAGCAGCGAGCGACCGCCGCGCGACCCTATTCTTCGTGAGGCAGCAGCCAAGGCGCAGGCGCCCGAGCCGGCGGAGCGTCCGTTCGTGCACCTGCGGGTGCATTCGGCCTATTCGCTGCTGGAGGGCGCGCTGCCGCTGGCCAAGATCGTGGGCCTCGCCGCCAAGGACCATGCGCCGGCAATCGGCGTGACCGACACCAACAACCTGTTCGGCGCGCTGGAGTTTGCACAGAAGGCGGTCAAGGAAGGCATCCAGCCGATCATCGGCTGCCAACTGGATGTCGCCTTCGCGGACGAGAGCGGTGAGGCCAGCCGCAACCATCACAAGCGGCAGGGACCGGAGTTGTTTCCGCTGGTTCTGATCGCCGCGACCGAGGCGGGCTACGGCAATCTGGTGCGGTTGATCAGCCGGGCCTACCTGGAGAACGGTCCCGGCGATCCCGCGCACGTATCTCTTGCCTGGGTCGCGGAGCTGGCGGAAGGACTGATCTGCCTGACTGGCGGGCCGCGAGGGCCCATCGGGACAGCGGTGAAGACGGATCATCTCCCGCTTGCCGAAGCCCGGCTGATGACGCTGAAGCGCATCTTCGGCGACCGGCTCTATATCGAGCTGGAGCGGGTGGCAGGCTACGACCCCGGCGTGGAGGCGAAGACGATCGATCTTGCCTATGCGCACGAACTGCCGCTGGTCGCGACGAACGAGTCGTTCTTCCCGGCGCGCGACGACTACGAGGCGCATGACGCGCTGATCGCCATCGCCGAGGGTTCGGTGATCGCGGTGGACGATCGCAGGCGGCTCGCGCCGGACAACTTCCTCAGGACGCAGGCGGAAATGTCGGCGCTGTTTGCGGATCTGCCCGAGGCGATCGACAACACGATCGAGATTGCCCGCCGCTGCTCCTACTATCCAAAAAACCGCAACCCGATCCTGCCGCGCTTCACGGGCGCGGAGGCAGCCGACGCCGACGCGGCGCTCGCGGCAGAGGCGGATGAACTCGCCCGTCAGGCGCGCGAAGGGCTGCGCATGCGCATCGAGGCGCATGGCCCTACATCGGGCTACACCATCGAGGACTACGAAAAGCGTTTGGAGTTCGAGATCGGCATCATCACCCGGATGAAGTTCCCGGGCTATTTCCTGATCGTCTCGGACTTTATCAAATGGGCGAAGTTGCAGGACATCCCGGTAGGGCCGGGACGCGGATCCGGCGCGGGCTCGCTGGTCGCCTATGCGCTGACCATCACCGACATCGATCCGCTGCGGTTCTCGCTGCTGTTCGAGCGCTTCCTCAATCCCGACCGCGTGTCGATGCCGGACTTCGACATCGACTTCTGCCAGGATCGCCGCGAGGAGGTGATCCGATACGTGCAGCGGAAATACGGCCGCGAGCAGGTCGGGCAGATCATCACCTTCGGTACGCTGCAGGCGCGCGCGGTGCTGCGCGACGTCGGGCGCGTGCTGCAGATGCCCTACGGACAGGTGGACCGGCTCTGCAAGATGGTGCCGCAGAACCCCGCCAATCCGGTGTCGCTCGCCAAGGCGATCGAGGGTGAGCCGCGTTTCGCAGAGGAGGCGGAGAAGGAGCCCGCGGTCCAGACCCTGCTCGATATGGCCCAGAAGCTGGAAGGGCTCTACCGTCACGCATCGACACATGCCGCCGGCATCGTGATCGGGGACAGGCCGCTGTCCGAACTGGTGCCGATGTATCGCGACCCGCGCTCGGACATGCCGGTCACCCAGTTCAACATGAAATATGTCGAGCAGGCGGGGCTGGTGAAGTTCGACTTCCTCGGCCTGAAGACGCTGACGACGCTGGACCGTGCCGTGAAGCTGATCCGCCGGCGCGGCGTCGACATCGACCTCGCGCGCATCCCGCTCGACGATGCGCAGACATACGCCATGCTGTCGCGCGGCGAGGTGGTCGGCATATTCCAGGTGGAAAGTGCCGGCATGCGCAAGGCGCTGGTCGGCATGAAGCCCGACCAGATCGAGGACATCATCGCGCTGGTGGCGCTCTATCGCCCCGGTCCGATGGAGAACATACCGACTTACAACAATCGCAAGCACGGCGAGGAGGAGATCGCCTCGATCCATCCGAAGATCGATCATCTGGTGAAGGAGACCCAAGGGGTCATCGTCTACCAGGAACAGGTGATGCAGATCGCGCAGGAGCTTTCCGGCTATTCGCTCGGTGAAGCCGACCTGCTGCGCCGCGCGATGGGCAAGAAGATCCGGGCCGAAATGGACGCGCAGCGCGTGCGCTTCGTCGACGGCGCGCTGAAGAACGGCCTCGAAAAGGCGCAGGCGAACATGATCTTCGACCTGCTGGCGAAGTTCGCGGACTACGGCTTCAACAAGAGCCACGCGGCGGCCTACGCGGTCGTCTCCTACCAGACCGCGTATCTGAAGGCGCACTATCCGGTCGAATTCCTCGCTGCGTCCATGACACTCGACATGGGCAACACCGACAAGCTGGCCGACTTCCGGCAGGACGCGATGCGGCTCGGCATCGAGGTCGTGCCTCCGTCGGTGATGACAAGCTTCCGCGACTTCGAGGTCGGCGAGAACAAGATCTTCTATTCGATGGCAGCGCTGAAGGGTGTTGGCGACGCGGCTGTCGAGCATATCGTAGAGAAGCGCAAGGAAAAGCCGTTTGCGAGCCTTGAGGACTTCTGCGAGCGGGTCGATCCCAAGATCGTCGGCAAGCGCGTCCTGGAAACGCTGATCATGGCCGGTGCGCTGGATTGCTTCGGCCACGACCGCGCCGCGATGCTGGCCGGGCTCGATCGCATGATGGGGCTTTCGGCGCAGTCCAGCGAGAATGCGGCGCTGGGGCAGGGCGACATCTTCGGACTGGCCGCGGCGGGTCCGGTGCAGAAGCTGCATCTGCCGGTAACCGAGCCATGGCTGCCGGCCGAGAGGTTGCACCGCGAGTTCCAGGTTGTCGGCTTCTATCTTTCGGCACACCCGCTCGACGAATATCGCGCGGTGCTCAAGAAGATGCGGGTGCAGAACTGGGCGGAGTTCGCGGCGGCGGTGAAACAGGGCTCGACCGCAGGACGCCTTGCCGGCACGGTTACCTCCCGGCAGGAGCGAAAGACGCGCACCGGCAACAAGATGGGCGTGGTGACCTTTTCCGATACGTCCGGCCAATACGAGGCGGTGCTCTTTTCCGAAGGGCTGGCGCAGTATCGCGACATGCTGGAGCCGGGCAAGTCGCTGGTGATTACGGTTTCCGCGGAGGACCGTGCGGAGGGCGTCAACATGCGCATCCAGACGGTGCAGTCGCTCGAGGATGCCGCCGGCCAGGCGCAGAAGGCACTGCGCATCTATCTGCGCGACCCGGGGCCGGTGAGCACGCTGGCGACGCAGCTTTCGACAAGGGGCGAAGGGCAGGTGAGCTTCGTGGTTCTCAAAGCGGACGCCGGCGGCGAGGTAGAAATCGAACTGCCCGACCGCTACCGGATTTCGCCGCAAGTTGCCTCCGCCATGCGGGCGGTACCGGGTGTGGTCGAGGTGGAACTGGTCTGAGCAACCTAGTACGGGCGATGGGCGTTTGGGCGGTGATCCGGATTGCTTGCGGGGAGGGGTTCAGTCGTGGTCGCTTCCCAAGTCGATGAACCGCTGACGGGGATCGCGCGGGTACGCGATGTCCTGCGCCGCCTGTATCACGGGCGCACCCCCGGAGCCGTCTGGTTCCAGACCGCCGTCATCGTTGTCGACCTGGCGATCATCGGCTTCTTTATCGTGACTCCGATTCTGGCCGAGACCGCTTCCTTCCTGTGGATCGACTATACGGTGGCCGCGGTGGTGGCGGCCGATATGGTCGCAAGGTTGCTTGCCTCGACCGACATGTGGCGCTTGCTGAAGAAGCCGACGTCGTGGGTGGACATCTTCATCCTTGCCACGCTGCTCTTCCCGCAGGCGCTGGCAAATCTCGGCTTTCTGCGCATCCTGCGGCTGTGGTCGCTGGCCCACAGCCGGGCGCTGCTGACGCCGCTGGAGGAGCGCGGCCTGCTGCAATGGCGCGAGCCAATCGTCGCGGTCGTGAACCTCGTGACGTTCCTCTTCATTGTCACCGGCTTCGTCTACACCTTCTTCTTCATCGACGGGTCCGGCATCGGGGGCTATGTCGACGCGCTTTATTTCACGGTGACGACGATCACCACGACCGGCTATGGCGACATCACGCTACCGGGCACGGCCGGAAAGCTGACGTCGATCGTGACCATGATCGTCGGCATTTCGCTGTTTGTCAGGTTGGCGCAGGCGGTCTTCCGCCCGGCCAAGGTGTTTTTCGAATGCCCGGAATGCGGGTTGAGGCGGCACGAGCCCGACGCCGTTCATTGCAAGGCCTGCGGGCATCTCCTGAAAATCCCCGATGACGGGAACTGAGATCAGGATGTTGCGATCTCCGGCTCCTTTGCGCGACGCCTGAGGTTGAACAGGTTGCCGGCGAGGATGAGGATGGCGCCGACCGCTGTGAAGGCGTCGATCTTCTCGCTGTAGAGCAGGAAGCCGATCAGCGCCGACAGCGGCAGGCGCAGGAAGTCCATCGGCATGACCACCGTTGCCTCCGCGTAAGTGAGCGCGCGCGCCATGCAGAAATGCGACGACATGCCGGTGAAGGAGACCAGCAGGATCCAAGGCCACATCCAGAGTTCAGGCGTGCGCCAGACCGAGATCGCCGGGATGATGCCGATCACCGACTGGATGATGAGCATCCAGAAGATGATGACCACGACGCCGTCTGTGCGCGTCAGGGACTTTACCATTACCACCGAGACGCCGAAGCAGACGGCTCCTGCCAGCATGATCAGGTGGCCAGGCTCCACCGCGCTGACGCCCGGCCGCACGATGACCAGCACGCCGAGGATGCCAGAGAGGATGGCTGCCACCTTGCGAAATGTCATCCGCTCCCCAAGGAAGAGAACGGCGAGCAGCGAGCCCCAGATCGGCGTCGTGAATTCGATGGACATGAGCTGCGCCAGCGGGATCATGGTGAGCGCCATCAGCCACGAATACTGTCCGCCGTAGTGGACGATGTTGCGGAAGATGTGCAGCCATGGTCGCTTCGTGCGCATCGCGGCGAACCCGCCGGAGGCAAAGACCAGCGGCAGCAGGATGAACCAGCCGATGATCGAGCGCATCTCCATGACCTGAAAGACGTCGAGCGCCGGGATGATGGCGCGGCCGGCAACGGTCATGGTCAGGAAGGAGGCCATCGACCCACACATCCATAGCGCTGCCTTGAGCGTCGATTGCGTCTGCTCCATGTCGGCTCTGTCGCAAGGGTCGGGCGGTTGCGCAACCGCTAGCGCAGACAAAGCTCTGTGCCAGAGGCGGATCGCCTATTCCTCTTCGCGGTCGATATGCTCCGGCGGATGGGCGTTGCGGCCCTTACCGAAGGTGTAGCCCGTCTCGACCGCCTTCCTTCCGAACTTTTTGCGCAGGCTGTCGATCGCGCCCTCCGCCAGCGCCCGCTTGCGCGCGCCGACATCGACCAGATCGGGTGGGTCAGCCCTGTCGGACTCTGATAGATCGCTGACGCCGATGCCGAGCAGGCGGTATTTCGTGCCGTCGGTTTCCTTTTCGAGAAGATGCAGTCCGGTCTGGAAAATCCTGTCGGCGAGGCGGGTAGGGTCGCCGAGCTGGAGGTTGCGGGTGCGGATCCTGAAATCCTGCGTTTTCAGCTTCAGGACCACGGTTCGACCAGCGATGCCGGCCTTCTTCAGGCGGCTGGAAACCTTTTCGGACAGGGCGCGAAGCACCGGGACGAGGTCAGAAGGCGAGGCGAGATCGGCATCGAAGGTCGTCTCGGCAGACACGCTCTTGGCGTCCCGCTCGGCGTGGACGCGACGTTCGTCCTGGCCGCGCGACAGATGGTAGAGCCGGTCGCCCATCGTCCCATAGCGCTTCATCAGGTCCGCCCGGTCGAGCTTCTGCAACTGCCCGATTTGCCGGATGCCGTCGCGCTCCAGCGTCGCCGCGAAGGCCTTGCCGACGCCCCAGATGAGCGTCACCGGCTGCTCGGCGAGGAAATCGACGGCCTCGGCCTCGCCGATCACAGAGAAGCCGCGAGGCTTGCGGAAGTCGGAGGCGACCTTGGCGAGGAACTTGCAGTAGGACAGGCCGACAGAGACGGTGATGCCGATCTCCTTCTCGACCCGTTGGGCGAAGTCGGCCAGCACCATGGCCGGCGGCCGGCCGTGCAGGCGTTCGGTGCCCGAGAGGTCGAGGAACGCCTCGTCGATCGACAGCGGTTCGACAAGCGGCGTCAGCGCCTGCATCATGGCGCGAACCTCGCGGCCGACGCGCACGTATTTCTCCATGTCCGGCGGGATCACGACTGCCTCCGGGCAGGCGGCCAGAGCCTTGAACATGGGCATTGCCGAGCGCACACCCTTGATGCGGGCGATATAGCAGGCCGTGGAAACCACGCCGCGCTTGCCGCCGCCAATGATCACCGGTTTGTCCCGCAGCGCCGGATTGTCCCGCTTCTCCACGGCCGCGTAGAAAGCGTCACAGTCGATATGGGCGAGTTGCAGGCTGTAGAGCTCGGCATGCCGAGCCAGGCGCGGGCTGCCGCAACGCTCGCAGCGCGTGACTTCGCTCGTCTGCATCGCCATGCAGTCGCGGCAGAAACCATGGTGCGGATCGTTGACGGTCTGGCCCATCGACATGAACATAAAGAGAACGAATGGAATGGTATGTCGGCCGCTGCGCGTGAACAAGGCGCATCGCGGCGCCACCTGCAAGTTTCGGTGGGGTGGTCGGCTACGTGAGCAGTCAGGCGGAGCGATCGTGGCGGTCGTCGCCGAAGGGAAGATCGCGCAGCGCCGACGCAACGCTTTTGGGGGGAATGCCGGTTTCCTCCGAAAAGCGCAGCAGCGTCGGCTCATGGGCGGCGATGAACTGAAGGACGCCGGCCAGGAAGCCCGGTTCGCGCGCCGCCTGCCTGATGGCCGAAGCCTCGATGCCGGTGATCGCCAGAAACCGCGGCAGCAGCTCGGAATCGGCGGCGATGAAGCCCAGCGCCTGTATGGCCAGAGCTTCCGCTTGTTGGCGCCTTTGGTCGTCCCGGGACATGCGTGTTACCCTTTCGGAATCAGCTTCGGTTACCTATCCTGCATAGGCAACGCCGGGTAGCGGAATGCTAGCCTTCGAAGTTGTTGGTTTGCGTTTCGTCAAGGTTCTTGTCGTAGGCTGCAGTCGGGGTTTGACGCCCGCAGCGGCGTTTGGGCGATGACTGGCCGGTCGGTCCGGACGGTTGAAACGGGATGTCGATGCCGAAGAAAGTCATGATCGTCGAGGACAACGAGCTCAACATGAAGCTCTTTCGCGACCTGATCGAGGCCAGCGGCTACGAGACCGTGCGCACGCGAAACGGGCTCGAGGCGCTCGACCTGGCGCGCCAACACCGTCCCGACCTGATCCTCATGGACATCCAGTTGCCCGAGGTGTCCGGCCTCGATGTGACCCGCTGGCTGAAAGAGGACGACGACCTCCACAAGATTCCCGTGATCGCGGTGACCGCGTTCGCGATGAAGGGCGACGAAGAACGCATCCGGCAGGGCGGCTGCGAGGCTTATATATCGAAGCCCATCTCGGTGCCGCGCTTCATCGAAACCATCAAATCCTATCTGGGCGACGCCTGATGACCGCGCGTATCCTCGTCGTCGACGACATCCCGGCAAACGTCAAACTGCTGGAAGTCCGGCTGTTGGCCGAATATTTCGACGTGCTGACCGCGTCGAACGGCGTCGACGCCATCGAGACCTGCGAGAACGGCAAGGTGGACGTCGTTCTGCTCGACGTGATGATGCCAGACATGGACGGCTTCGAGGTCTGCCGCAGGCTGAAGAGCGACCCGGCGACTTCGCATATTCCCGTCGTGATGGTGACAGCTCTCGACCACGTCTCCGACCGCATACGCGGGTTGCAGGCAGGTGCGGACGATTTCCTCACCAAGCCTGTGAACGACCTGCAGCTCATGACGCGGGTGCGCAGCCTTGTCAGGCTGAAGATGCTGACCGACGAACTACGCCTGCGTGCCTCCACCACTCGCAACATCGGGATTGAGGAACTGCTTGCCCGCCGAGAGCCTGCGACTGAACAGAAGCCGCGTGTGCTGCTGATCGACGAACAGCCTGAAAACGGACGGCGTATCGGCGAAATGCTGGGCGATATCGCCGAACTGGAAATCGCCAATGACCCGCATGTCGGCTTTTTCCGGGCTGCCGAAGGCGGGTTCGAGTGCATCGTCGTTTCGACCGGGTTCGCGGAATTCGATCCGCTGAGGCTTTGCTCGCAGCTTCGGTCCATGGACGCCACGCGTTTCGTGCCGATCATACTCCTGGCCGGCGAGGGCGAGGACGAACGGATCGTGCGCGGCCTTGAGCTCGGCATCAACGACTACCTCACGCGACCGATCGATCAGCAGGAGCTGACGGCCCGGCTGCGTACGCAGGTGCGGCGCAAGCGTTACAACGACCATCTCAGGCAGAGCGTGACACAGACGATCGAGATGGCTGTCACGGACCCGCTGACCGGCCTGCACAACCGCCGCTATCTCGACAGCCATCTGCAGACGCTTTTCGACCGTGCCGTAGCGCGCCGTCGTCCGCTATCCCTGTTGATCACCGACATCGACCGCTTCAAGTCGATCAACGACAGCCATGGCCATGACGGCGGCGACGTCGTTCTGCGCGAATTTGCGCAACGACTGCGGAAGAACGTTCGCGGCATCGACTTGGCCTGTCGGTTCGGCGGCGAGGAGTTTGTTGTCGTAATGCCTGATACCGACGCGGCAATCGCCCAGAAGGTCGCCGAGCGGGTGCGCGCCGAGATCGCAGACAGGCCTTTTCTGATCGGCGAACTGAAGATTCCCGTCACCGTAAGCGTCGGAGTCTCGTCATTGCGGCACGGCGTCGATTCGATGGCGGATTTGCTGAAGCGCGCGGATGTTGCGCTCTATGAGGCCAAAAGCGGCGGCCGCAACCGCGTAGTAGCAAAGGCTGCCTGACGCAGCGGCAAGTAACCTTAAAGTCAAGCCTCTCCCGATCCGGTATTTACCTTAATCCAAGCGACATCCGTCGCGTGGTTAAGAAAGTATTGATTTTGCAGGATCTCTGGGCGATTGTGGTTCCATCAGAACAGGTGGCGGAACGGGGAAACGATGGACCGTATCACCTGAGAAATACCCCATGATGCTCAGGTCCGCCGCATCTCCTGGGTCCGTGGGGTTGGCCGGCCGGCGCTGGCACATAGTGGCCTCCTCGTACCGCTGCCAACCGCCGACCGGCCCCCTCATTTTTGCTTACAAATCGAGTCATAAAACCGCGCTAAGCGGCGGTTATTTTTTAGGAACCGGTTTTTGCAGGAGTGATGGTCGACCGGCCAATAGCGCGGTCCTTCGATGTAGACGATCATGTAAACAAAAACGCCGCCCGAAGGCGGCGTTTTGATTTCCAATCGGAAAACCGATCTTACTTGATCTTGGTTTCCTTGAACTCGACGTGCTTCTTGGCGACCGGGTCGTACTTGCGGAACGACAGCTTGTCGGTCTTCGTGCGGCTGTTCTTGCTCGTCACGTAGAAGAAGCCGGTATCGGCGGTCGACAGAAGCTTGATCTTGAGTTTTGCAGCCTTGGCCATCTTTTAGGTCCGTTCGATGTCTGGAGTTTGTGCCGCTTCGACGCGGACGAGGTCCGGACGCGGAAAACTTGGCGCGACACATAAAGATCGCCACCCGAAAGTCAAGCCTTCGCGGGACCTCGGCTTTCAGCCGATGCGGTGGCGCATGCCGGGCAGGGTGCGGCAGATGACCAGAACGATGTAGGCCGCAAAGAAGAAGCTGAGCGACCAACCGAAGCCATTCGTACCGAAAAGGTCCATGCCTATGCCCACGGCCTGCGGGCCGACAACCATGCCAAGCCCGTAACACAGGACGAAAGCCGCGTTGGCGGAGGCCAGGTCGCGCCCGGTGAGGCGTGATCCCAGATGAGCGAGCCCGACAGTGTAAAGAGCCGCGACCGCGCCTCCCCAGAGAAACAGGAGAAGCGCCATGACGTGCCAATTGGACATGAGGTGCGGCATCAGCAGGGTGCCGATGAGGCCAACAATGGCGCAGACGAGCAAAAGGTGGCGCCTGTCCCGGATCCTGTCGCTGAGCATTCCCATGGGGATCTGCATCATGACGTTGCCCAGACCGATCATGCTCAGCAGAAGCGCCGCGTCGGCTTCCGAATAGCCGATGCGCGAGCCATAGACGGGAAACAGCGCGAAACCGCCGGTTTCGACCGCCCCGAAAACGAGAACGGCGGCGGTTGCCGAGGGAACCAGCCAGATAAAACGAATGAATGACGTCGGTTGCTCTGCATCGCTTGCATGGATTTCCGGGCTTTCTCGCCAGGCCGCAAGCACCGGAATGCCCGCAAGGGCGACAAGCACGAAGGTAATTCCGAACGGCAGGAAGCCCTGGCTGCCGATCTGCGCAAACAGCCACGGCCCTCCTGCAAATCCCAGCGCCAATACCGTTCCGTAGATGCCGAGAACGAAACCGCGCCGGCGTGGGGGCGCAGACGAACTGATCCAGAACTCCGAGAGAATGAAGAGGACCGTCAAGGCGAAGTGGAGGATCGCCCGCAACGGAAACCACATCCAGAAGCTGGATGCGAAGAAGAACCCGGCAAAGGCGACGGCGCCGATCAGGATCATCGCAAGCATCGTCCACACGACCCCGAACCGGATGGCGAGCGGGGTCGCGAACGGCGCGGCGATGATCGACGCAACGCCGGCAATTGCGGTGTTCAGGCCGATCATCGTGGCCGAAATGCCACGCGATTCGAGAATGACGCTGAGAAGCGGCATTCCGAGCCCGATGGCGATGCCGACGACGCTGATCGAGGAGATGGCCGCCGAAATGGGCAACCAGTGCAGTTTATCCGGATCCTTGGCGAGGGGGCTGTGCATGTATGCGGTCTGGCCGTATGCGATCTGGTCCGGGCGTTGTGTCTATTGCCGAGAACAAAGTCCGGGACGGCAATGCCGTTCCCGGGACCGCATGTCAATGCATGGAGGCAGAATGATGTCACAGGCGGGCAGAGGGCTCATCAGGAGATGTTCGCCGACTGATTTGCGAGCATACGCAATCAGCGGACTATGCGCGCCCGATTGAGATGGTATTGTGCCGGTCAGGGAGCCGCGTGGTCGCGGCGGGAAAAGGTTGAGAGGACGGCGATGTTGAGAGCTCTTTTGAATGTCTTGGCTATCGTTGCCGGCATTCTGCTGATTCCGGCTGCGGCCTTTGCCTGCGAGGGCGGCAAGGTGCTGATGGAGGACAACTTCAGCAAGCTGAACCGCGCCTGGGGGGTCGCAGTCGACCCCAAGCTGGAGCGCATCGATGGCGAAGGGCTTTCGACAGACTATCCGCCAGGAACCGTCAAGCGGGCGATCAGCCAGTGGGGTTTCTTTGACAATGCAGTGGTCTGCGCGACCTACAAGGTGACATACAACTGCACCGACGCCGACCGTTGCGAGACGCAACCCTACGTGGGGCTCATCGTGTGGGGCGTCGACCTTGAAAACTACTATGCCTTCGAAGTCGCTCCGCTTGTCGGCATCTACAGCGTGCAACGCTTGCAGAACAACAAGTGGCTGACGCCTGTGAACTGGACCGCGCTGCCCGGCAACCGAAAATTCGCCGCCGGCGACGAGGTGAAGCTATCCGCAGACATGAAGGGCAACATGGTGACTTTCAAGGTGGACAACCGCCCGGTGATCGAGTTTGAGGCGGCGGCCCCGGAAGGCGGCTCGCTGGTCGGATTCGAGCTTGCAGCGGCTCAGACCGGACGGTCGAAGACGCAGCTTAACCTGTCGCGTTTCGAGGTGCGGGAACTGGCGCCGGAATCGCAGTAAGCAGAAGGTCGGTCAGAGCATGTCGCGCACGAACGTCTTGCGCACCATGCGGTAGCAGGGTGTAGGGCCGCCCGGCGAAAGCGCCGGGTCGGCGGCAAGGCGCTTTTCCAGTTCGCCCAACACGGTGCGCGTGATTTCGGGCGCGTCGGCCTGTTTCGCATCGGCGATCGGCAGCCAGACCAGTTCCTCGAGTTCGTCTGTCGGACCGCCGCCGGGCAGTTCGACGGCCACGTCTTCGCGCCATGCTGCGAGGAAGCGCGTATCGAAGCGGCGCACGCGGCCAGGCGGCGTGATGGCGCGCGCGATCATGCGCAGGCCCGCAAGCGCCGGCCGCACGTCGTGATCGGCGAAGGCTTGCCACTCAGCCCTGCCGGCAACGAACGGGCCTCGTTCGCCGATCAGCAGCCCCGCTTCCTCGAAGGTCTCGCGCACGGCCGAGAGCGCGATGGCGCGCGCGCGCGCAAGGCTCGTGCGGCCAGATCCGGCCGTCAGCTTCGCTTCCTCATGCGGATGCAACCCTGAGGCGACAGCGACGCGGCTATCGGCCGGGTCGGTGCGGCCGCCGGGAAATACGAACTTTCCAGGCATGAAGGCGTGGCGCATGTGGCGGCGGCCCATAAGAACGCGCACGTCATCGCCGCTGCGGTCTAGCAGCATCAACGTACCAGCATCGCGCGGTCGCAGTGGCCCTGGGCCGAGCGCCTTGGCTTCCAGCCGGTCAACCTCCGCCTTCGACAGTCCTTCCATGGAAGGCGGGTCCGCGCTCACATCTCCGGATGGGTTTCTAGCGCGTCGCGCTCGCCGCCGAAGCCGTGCATGTACAGCGCCCATTGCAGGCCGACGACGGAGCCCTTCACAGGGCGAAGCATTCCGATCGCCATCACGATGGTCAGCGGCACCCAGATCGCCAGATGCTGCCAGGTTGACAGCGTGCTGGTCGCCTCAAAACTCATGAAGGCACCGACGATGACGTGACCGACGATCACCACCACGATATAGGCGGGCAGGTCGTCGGCGCGATGGTGGTGAAATTCTTCGCCGCAGCGGTCGCAGGCAGGCGCAACCTTCAAGAAGCCGTCGAACAGCTTGCCCTCGCCGCATTTCGGGCACCTGCAGCGCAGGCCGTTGAGAACCGCGTTCCAGAGAGGGCGGGCAGGACGACCGGTGTGATTCACGCCGCCGAATACCTGCTGTTCCATTTCATCGTCTCCTGCGGTTGCGCGGCTGCGAAGCGCGCTCGCGAACCCGTCTGCCCGATTTCGATTTGTGGAATGAGCGTTTCGAGCCGGGCAGGGGCTTCGGTTCACTCAACATTTCGAAACGCATCGCACCGGCCAGCGGCGCGACTTCGACCAGTTTCACCTCGACATGATCGGCAAGCTGGAAACCCTTGCCGGAATTGCTGCCGAAGAGCGCACGGGCCGCTTCGTCGAAATGGTAATAATCATCTCCAAGCGAAGATATAGGTATGAAACCATCCGCGCCGTACTGCGGCAATTGGACAAATAGTCCCGATTTCGTCACGCCGGATATGCGCGCCTCGAAGGTCTGGTCGATCTGTTCCGACAGGAAGGCGGCGACGAGCCGATCCACAGTCTCGCGCTCTGCCGCCATGGCGCGCCGCTCGGTAGCCGAAATCAGGCCGGAGATTTCCTCAAGCCGCTCTTCTTCCGACTGGGTGATGCCGTCGGGGCCGAGCTTCAGTGAAGAGATCAGCGCGCGGTGCACGATGAGGTCGGCGTAGCGGCGGATTGGCGAGGTGAAATGCGCGTAGCGGCGCAGGTTCAGGCCGAAATGCCCGAGATTTTCGGGTGAATAGATCGCCTGGCTCTGCGTGCGCAGCACGACTTCGTTGACCAGCGCCTGATTCTCCGCGCCTTCCACCTGCGCGAGGATGCCGTTGAACTGGCGCGGCGTGAGGTCGGCTCCGCGCGCAAGCGACATGCCGAGCGTGGCGAGGAACTCGCGCAGAGATTCCTGCTTGGCGAGCGAAGGCGCGTCGTGGACGCGGTAGACGAGCGGCTGGCGCTTGGCCTCCAGCGTCTCGGCTGCGGCCACGTTGGCCTGGATCATGAACTCCTCGATCAGCTTGTGGGCATCGAGTCGATCGGGGACGATGACGCGGTCGACCGTGCCGTCGGGCTTCAGCAGGATCTTGCGCTCGGGAAGGTCGAGTTCGAGCGGATGACGCGACTCGCGCCCGCGTTTCAGGATCGCATAGGCGTCCCATAATGGGCGCAGCACCGTGTCGAGAATCGGGCCGGTGACCTCGTCGGGCGCGCCGTCGATCGCGGCCTGCGCCTGCGGGTAGGCGAGGCGGGCGGCGGATTTCATCATGACGCGGTGGAACGCGTGCCTGATCTTGCGGCCCTCGGCGCTGAAGGTCATGCGCACGGCCATGGCGGGTCGCTCGACGCCTTGGCGGAGCGAGCACAAGTCGTTGGAGATGCGCTCGGGCAGCATGGGCACGACGCGGTCCGGGAAATAGACGGAGTTGCCGCGCTTCAGCGCCTCGCGGTCGAGTGCCGAACCCGGCACGACATAGGCTGCGACGTCGGCGATGGCGACGGTGACGATGACGCCGCCCAGATTCGCCTCGTCGGTGTCCGGCTCCGCGTGGACAGCGTCGTCATGGTCCTTGGCGTCGGCGGGGTCGATGGTGATGAGCGGCAGGTCGCGCCAGTCTTCGCGGCCTTTCATCGTCGCAGGCTTCACCGCCTCGGCCTCGGCCAGCACCTCAGGCGGGAAGATGTGCGGGATTTCGTGCGCGTGGATGGCGATCATCGAGACCGCCTTCTCCGACGTCAGGGAACCGAGTTTTTGCAGAACGCGGGCGCGCGGCAGGCCGTAGCGGGACGACGAGGTCTGCTCGACCTCTACGAGATCGCCTTTTTCCGCGCCGTTGAGATCGTCGCGGGCGACTATCATCTCTGATTGCCTGCGTTCGACCGGCTCGATGCGGAAGGAGCCGTCGTCCAACTGGCGCAGCACGCCGAGCACGGCTTCGGCACGACGCTCGAACACCTTCATGACGCGGCCGGTATAGGCCGGGCCTTCGTCCTCGCCGGTTGCAAAGGTTTTCGCCAGCACACGGTCGCCCACGCCGGGAGCGGGGCCGCTGCGGGAAGGGCGGAGCAAGACGACGGGCGCTTCGCCGAAGCGCGACTGGTCCCATTCCGAGGGCCGGGCAAGCAGGCCGCCATCGGCGTCGCGCGCGTGGATTTCGAGGACGGTGACAGGCGGCAGGCCCCCGGGGCGCGACAGGCGCTTGCGCTCCTTGGTCAGCAGACCCTCGTCCTGCAGATCGCGCAGCATGTCCTTGAGCCAGACGCGGTCGTCACCCTTCAGCGAAAAGGCCTTCGCGATCTCGCGCTTGCCTGCGCGGTCGGGGTTCTGCGCGATGTATTTGAGGATGTCTTCCTTCGACGGACGGAAGTCACCTTTGGGCGCCGCGCGTTTGGCGGCGGGTTTTCCGGTTCCGGGTATCCGCCGCGCCAAAGCGTCAGGCCTTTTCCTTGGGCGCGGCCTTCTTGGCCGCCGGCTTCTTCGTCGTCTTTTTCGCTGTAGTCGCCTTCTTCGTCGCGCCCGACTTTGCGGCAGCCTTGCGCGCAGGCTTCTTGCCGCCGCCCTTGGCGGCGCGCTCGGCGATCAGCACAAGCGCTTCCTCCAGCGTCACCGACATCGGGTCCTTGCCCTTCGGAAGCGTGGCGTTGGTCTTCTCGTGGTTCACATAGGGGCCGTAGCGGCCGTCGCGCACCGTGACCTTGCCGCCGTCGGGATGGTCACCGAGTTCCTTGAGCGCAGCCGGCGTGCCGCCGTTGCGAGCGCCGCGGCCCTTGGAGAGCTTGTCGGCAATGACGGTAACCGCCCGGTTGAGGCCGATCGAGAAAACGTCCTCGATGGATTCGAGATTGGCGTAGGTGCCGTCGTGCAGGACGAACGGCCCATAGCGGCCCAGGCCGGCCGAGATCATCTTGCCGCTCTCAGGATGCTGGCCGACATCACGCGGCAGCGCGAGCAGGGCCAGCGCCTTCTCGTGGTCGATCGAGTCCGGCGTCCAGCCCTTCGGCAGGCTGGAGCGCTTGGCGTCCTTGCCATCGCCACGCTGGAGATAAGGCCCGAAGCGTCCGGAGCGCAGGGTGATTTCTTCGCCCGTATAGGGATCCTTGCCAAGTTCCTTGGGGCCTTCGGACTCACCTTCGGCGCCCTCCGCGCCGAACTGGCGGGTGTAGTTGCATTCGGGATAGTTGGAGCAGCCGATGAAGCCGCCGCTCTTGCCGAGCCTGAGCGACAGGGTGCCGGTGCCACATTTCGGGCAGGTGCGCGGGTTCGAGCCGTCGGCTCGCGCCGGGAAGAGCAGGGGCGCGAGGTCCTCGTTCAGCGCGTCCAGCACCTCGGAAATGCGCAGGTCCTTGATCTCGTCGATGGCGGCTGAGAAATCCTTCCAGAAATCGCGCAGGACTTCCTTGTAGGCGAGCTTGCCGTCCGAGATTTCGTCCAGCTTCTCCTCGAGCGATGCCGTGAAATCATACTCGACATATTTCTCGAAGAAGCTTTCGAGGAAAGCCGAGAGCAGCCGGCCTTTCGCCTGCGGGATCAGCCTGCGCTTGTCGATGGAGACGTAGTCGCGATCCTCCAGCGTCTTCAGGATGGCCGTGTAAGTCGACGGGCGGCCAATGCCGAGCTCTTCCATCTTCTTGATGAGCGTCGCCTCGGTGTAGCGAGGGGGCGGCTCGGTGGTGTGCTGGGTGACGTCGATCTTCTCGCGCTTCAAACCTTCGCCGGCGCGGATTTCCGGCAGGCGACGATTCTCCTCGTCCTCGGCGTCGTCTTCCTTCTGGTCGGTGTAGGCGGCGATGAAGCCGTCGAAGCGGATAACGGAACCGACTGCACGAAGGCTGGCAGTGCGCGAACCGTTGACAGCCTCGATCTCGGCGGTGGTGCGCTCGATCTCGGCCGGGTTCATCTGGCTGGAAATAGCGCGCTTCCAGATCAGGTCATAGAGCTTGAACTGGTCGGCATCGAGATATTGCCGCATCGCGCCCGGCGTGCGGAAGAAGTCGGTCGGGCGGATCGCCTCGTGGGCTTCCTGCGCGTTCTTGGCCTTGGTCGAATAGAAGCGCGGCTTCTCCGGCAGATACTTTTCGCCGAATTCCTTCGCGATCGCGTCGCGGGCGCTGCTGATCGCCTCTGGCGCCATTTGCACGCCGTCGGTTCGCATATAGGTGATGAGGCCGGCCGTCTCGCCGCCTATGTCGATGCCTTCATAAAGGCGCTGCGCGATCTGCATCGTGCGCGTCGCCGAGAAGCCAAGCCGGGAGGAAGCGGCCTGCTGCAGCGTCGAGGTGGTGAAGGGCGGGCCGGGGTTGCGCTTCGTCGGCTTGGCTTCGACCGAAAGCGCCTTGAAGGACGCGCCTTCGAGCATGGCGCGGATGTCGTCGGCCTGCACCTGGCTGGAAATGTCGAGCTTCTGAAGCCGCTTGCCTTCGAAGCCGGTGAGGCGCGCCTCGAACGAGTCGGAGCGCGGCGTGGCGAGAAGGGCCGCAATCTGCCAGTAATCCTCGCGGACGAATTTTTCGATCTCGACCTCGCGGTCGGAGACGAGGCGAAGCGCGACGGACTGCACGCGGCCGGCAGAACGCGAGCCGGGCAGCTTGCGCCACAGGACGGGCGACAGCGTGAAGCCAACCAGATAGTCGAGCGCGCGGCGGGCGAGATAGGCGTCGACAAGCGGCGCATCGATCTGGCGCGGCTTGGCCATTGCGTCGAGCACGGACTGCTTGGTGATGGCGTTGAAGACGACGCGGCTGACCGGCTTGTCCTTTAGCACGCGCTTGTTGCGCAGCACTTCCAGCACATGCCACGAGATTGCCTCGCCCTCGCGATCCGGGTCGGTGGCGAGGATGAGGCCGTCGGCCTCCTTCATCGCGGAAGCGATCTCGCTCAGGCGCTTGGACGAGGGGCCATCGACTTCCCATGACATGGAGAAGTCGTCGTCGGGACGCACCGAACCGTCCTTGGCCGGCAGGTCGCGCACGTGTCCATACGAGGCCAAAACCTTGTAGTTCCGGCCGAGATACTTGTTGATCGTTTTCGCCTTCGCAGGCGATTCGACGACGACAACGTCCATGAGCTGTTCAATTTTCCTTGCGGCGTCGACGGAGAATTGTCGGGCCTGAAATTGTGGAATCGCTCGTCACATGGCCGTGCTTTGGCATTCGGTCAAGTCCGGGCAGGCATTTTCCCGCTTATGCAACTTACGCGATAGGTTAAAATTCCTGGTAGTGTCTCAGTTTGAAATTTGACGCCGCGCTTGTCGCGATCCGGGCCGATCTCCTATATGCTTCGGAAAGCAAGGGGAGCCGACGTGGCCTATTTTGTCAAAGTCATTCCGCCAGGCAAGCGGGCTCGGATTCACGCAGGCGACTGCAAGTTCTGCCGCGACGGACAGGGTATGGAAAATCAGGACAAGGGTACCGGCCCAACATATTGGTATCCAGCCTACCCCAATCCCGGCCTTGCCACCGTGTCTGAGGCCAAAGCCTACATGGCGTCTTTGCCGCCCCGCTACGACGACAGGGGGTCGTGCCCCTACTGCATGAAGGAGGCGAGCTAATGCCTACCGGACCTAAAGGACAGAAGCGCCCCGCCGACGTGATCGGCAATGCCGTCCGCGTCATGCGCATTGCCACTGGCGAGGAAGCCGACGATGTTCAGGACGACGGCAAGAATGCCGCCGCCAAGGAACTCGGATCGAAGGGCGGAAAGAAGCGCGCCGAGAACATGACGCCTGAACGGCGCGCTGAGATTGCGAGGAAAGCGGCGGCTAAGCGTTGGAGCAACCGCTAGAGGCCCTTTCCGTCATCCGTCTCTTGGCTGTAGTCCATAGGCAACATCGGCGTGTCGCCCTTGCGGGGATAGTGTTCGTTCAGAAGGTTCATGAAGTCATCCCATTTCTTGCTGATGCGCATGAATGCGACAACCGCGCCTAGATGCTCTTTAAGTTTGGGATAGCCGACGTTCTTGGTCAGGCTTTGCGTATATTTCGCAACCGGACGACCCGCTTCATTACGTGGCGTGACCCGCTTCAGTTCCTTTAGGACGCCAGACTCCAGTCGCTTGTAGACGATGTCGTTGGTCAGGTGCCCGAAATATTGAGGGCGCTTCACCGAATCTGACGCGAAGTCCAACCCGCGAAGGCGGAACATGTGTTCGTAATACTCGCGCGGGAATGTCTGCACCCATGCCTGCAATTCCTTGGCAACCCAGGCCTCAAGTAGTTTGGCGAGGGCGTCCTTTGCGCGGTCGCGCTGATATCCCGTTGCTTCATCGACAAGCGCAATGATGCCGATCCGGGCGAATCCGCGAACCAAAATCTCAGCCTGTCGCGCAACATGCTCTTGCTGCTTTTGCAGCACACCAGCACTACGGGCGGCCAGAACAGCTTCACACAGGTCTGCGAGTACCGTTGCCTCGTACCCATTTGCCAAATTCCCCGAGGGAGTACGGAAGCGGATTGGCT
>NZ_JAEULZ010000037.1 GCF_016793485.1 Mesorhizobium sp.
AACATGATAGCTCAAGCCGGCGAGCTGCGAGCTTCCGGGCAAATGCAGTTAATTTGAGAATCGAACAGTCGAGATTCTCACGATTAAGTGCCCAACCCGGACAAAACCGCTGCATTCTTGCATTTAAGTGCCAAGCGACAGATGCCGGTTCTGGTACCCGAACAGCGGGCTGCCGGGATCCGCCAGCTGCCATCCCGCCGCGGGCGAAGCAGCAGCACTTCCAGCGTTCCGTCGCCGCTCATGCGCCAAGGCAGCGCGGCATGTTCCTTCAGGATGTCGTCAGACACGACGGTGCCGCCGATCAGCTGCATCATGACAGCCCTCCCATATCCAACTGAATGACGCGCGAAAGCGCAGGCATCCGGAACGGCCCCGGGGAGTGAGGCACAGGGGTCAGACACCAGGGACAGCGGCTGGCGGACCGCGGGAGATTTCGGTTGCAGGGACGGCAGACCAGCCGTGAACGGGGGGTTCTCAATGTACGCTCCATCGATGCGGCGATTGGCGCCGCAGGGGTAGACCGCATGTTTCGTAGAGATTTCCCGGAGCAGAATCAGGTGCGGAATTCAGGGTGAGGAAGCCTGCTCCGAGGGCGGATGCGTCCGTTCCCGGCAAGCCTCGAAACCTTGATGAAAGTGTCCATGCACATGGCTATTAGATAGGGCTTCTCGACTTGCTTTCCGAGGCGACATTATGCCGCCAAAGCGATGACCGGCATTGCTGGAGTTATACTGATGTGCCTGCTTTCTGGCCGAACCGGACGGACCGCAGCTGTCTATCATCGACTTCATTGGGAAGCGGCCTACTGTCGGCGCCTGTTTTCTCCACGGACCTACGCATGAGAGAGGCCACGGCCCTGAATCGAAACTGGTCGCTGCCACGTTGCAGCGAATCTTGCGACGAGGAGTTCCACCGCCACCGGGCCCCACGCCGCCCTTGCAACCGAAGAGCCGCAGGAGAAGATTGGCCGCCACGAAAAACCGAAGGAGGATGGCATGATAACTGGGTCGCAGTGCCGGGCGGCAAGAGCGCTAGTCGAGATCACCCGCGGGAAGCTCACGATCCGCTCCGGAATCGACGAAACCGTAATTCACGACTTCGAACGAAAGCTCGACAAGTCGGATGGAGTCACCATCAAGGCGCTCCAGGCAGCGTTGGAGGAACTCGGCGCCGTGTTCATCGACGAGAATGGCGGGGGCATCGGCGTGCGGCTGAAGTTCACCGAATCTGAAGCGAAACGGATCGCACGCTTGGAGGGCGAAGGAGGGATCGTCGCGAACGACCGGGTGCCCTGATGCATCTGGATGCGCGATCCGCACCGCACGCGCGCCAAGCCCTCATGCGACCACCACGCCGTGCTAGACTGCGTGGCCTGTGCCTGTGCGAATCCGCGATCGTGCCTTTCCCCCGACCCAGGCCTCGGTCGGCGTAGCCGACTCGCGCATGCGTTCCGATAACTGGGCCTGCCGCGAAATCGAACCGCATTGTCGGGGCCGTGCCGGAGCAGGCCGTTACATGCGGCGTTCAGGATGGCCGTCGCCCGCTCCGGCACGGCTCACGACAGAGCCTGGACATCCTGATCTCCTTGCACAGCGCGAGCTCAACCAGGCCGCCCCTCGCGATGGCGCGCCGTCGCGAGAGGCTTGTCTCTTCAGATCACAAGGAACGCGATGATCATCATGCCGAGGAGTCCTACGGCCACGATCGTACTGGTGGTCAAGTCCATTACTGCCTCCTTCACTGCATCCTAGCCGCCGTCAGGAGCCGGTCGGCATGCGTCGATATCCGGGCATCCCGTGTCGAGGTTTCGATGTTCGAGGGGACGAGCCCTGCCACGACACGGGGGATGTCGTTCCGCGAGATGCCGATGTCTTCGAGCTGTAGGTCGTCGAGACGATGGAGCGCTGCTGCCGCCTGGCCGCGGTGCCAACGCTGCGTCGCGCGGGAGATGAGATCCGCGACTGTCGCACGCAAACCCGCGCGACGGTTTGATGCTGGATGGGTTCCTGATCGCTTGAATTGGGACATGATTGCCGCTCCGTTCAAAAAGTTGATCGAGCCGCGCGCGCAGGAATGCGAAGGCGGCGTGCATTGCGACGGGTGCGTTCACGGGAGGAACGCGCCATCGCGATATGCTCTGATTGTCTTCTTGGAATCCCCGAGGCGGCGAACGCGTGCGTTCGAGCCGCTCGGGGCTAGGAGCGGGTCAGGGATGGCGCTAGAAAAGCAAACCAGTTATTTTTTTGACGGAAGTTCAACATATCAAATATATAGTAAATTCTGCGAGATATTTCAATAGACAAAGATCCACTGCGGCCTTGCGTCGCTGGTTGCCTTTGCTCGATTATATTTGACTTTGCTATTTAACTGGTCATGATGTGAGCCATGACTAGAATTCCTTCATACGGACTCCCCTTCCGTAGGCGGCCCCAAGCAGGCTTGTAGCCCTGGTCCGCGGCGAACGCCCAGGACCAGGGCTGCCCTTTCCATAGAACGAAACATTCCCGCCGGGGGCTCGAGCGTTCCGACGCGGCCCAGGCGCTGGGACATTGTAAGAAGGAATTCCGAAATGGCGACGAGAAGAGGCAACCGCGAAGTCCGAAAGCCTAAGCAACCCAAGGAGAAAAAGGGTCAGGCTGCGTCGACAGTGTCGGCGATCGCCGCGCCGAAACTTGGAGCAAAGCGGCGTTAGCGTTTCGGAACGGGCAGGGCCGCGCCAATACGGCCCTGCCGCGCCTCCAAAGTCTTCGGATCGTGGTCCGGCGACATGCCGTCAGCCGGTTCATGCCACGAGCCTCCAGAAGAAAACGGTACTCATCGTGACGCCGACCGCGATGACCCCTGCTCTCACCATCCACGCCGGAAGGGCTCTTGCGACAGGGGCGCCGACATAGCCGCCCATCGTGGCCGCCGCCATCATCAGGGCCGCCTGGGGCCATGCGACGATGCCCGCCGCCGCGAAGGTGGCGACTGAAATCGCGGAAAGCACGAAGGACAGCGCGTTCTTCAGCCCGTTCATCACGTTGATGTCGCGCATACCCCACAGGGAGAAAAGCGCCAGCAGGACGATCCCCAGTCCGCCGTTGAAGTAGCCGCCGTAGACGGAGACGAGCAGCGTGCCCCAAGGTCCCTCCGCCTTGCCGAAGCTGTGCCGGCTGGCCCAGCCCTGGATGCGGGGACCGAACGCGAATGCGACGGTCGCGAGCATCAGCAGGAACGGCACGACGAACGCGAAGGCTTCGTTGGAGGAGACGAGAAGGAGCAGGGAGCCGGTGAGTCCTCCTATCGCCGTGAAGGCTACGATGCGCAGGAGACGCGGCAAATCGAACGCCTCGATCTCCTTGCGAAAGCCGATCGCTCCTCCGAGGTAGCCCGGGAACACCGCGACCGCGCTGGTCGCATTCGCGGCAACAAGCGGTACGCCCGTATAGACGAGCGCAGGGAATGTCAGGAACGTCCCTCCGCCCGCGATCGTGTTCAGCATCCCGGCGAAGAAGGCCGCCACGGCGAGGACAAGGTATTCGGTCATTCGTTTCTCCTGCGCCGCGGCGGACGTTCAGGCGGCCGACGGGCCGGGATCGTCGAAGCCGTCATGGGCGACCGGCACGAGGCGGGGCTGGTCGTAGAACGCTCCCTGGATCACGCGGAGGCTGGGCTTGCCGAAGGTCGGCGTGCCGGGCCGTTCCAGCGCCTCCTTCTCGCGCCGCGCGGCTTCGGGCTGGTAGTGAACCTCGTGGAGCACGATCCGTTCCTCCTCGCCATCGCCGTTGCGCAGGGCGAATCCCTGGCCCTCAGAGAGGCCCAGCAGCGCCAGTCCGCGCGCCGTCGTGATCGGCAGATACATGCCGATCGGCGACGTCATCCGGTCATGCGAGATGATGCGCGTGTCGGGATCGCGGCCGTCGACGCTGAAGGTCACCCGGCTGCTGAGGGTGGCGACGTTGACGGGGATGTCGTCGCGGAACATCACCGTCGCCGCCTCGATCTTCCGCTTGAGGATCGGCGCGAGCGGATCGTCCTGGCCGAGGCAGCGGTCACGCATCACCTCAAGGATCGTGAAGTCCTTCGTCGTCAGGAAGCAGGTTTCTCTCGTCATAGCAGTTCTCCATCGCTCGGCTTGGAGCGGTTACGTTGTGGCGCACTGGAGAATCCCCTGGGCCGCACTGGCGCGGCGCAGGGGCAGCTATCCTGCGATGAGGCAGCCCCCGAAGAGCGAGAGGCGGCAGGGCGGGCGGATTTCGGTCATGACGCGGCGCGCAGTTCCGCCGTCGGCGTTACTGATGCTGCCTGTGACCCGGGAGCGTCGACGGATTCAACCGTCAGTCGATGGGTGCGTCCGTCGCGCGCGGTCCAGTCGATGGACTGGCCAGCGGCGAGTCCGATCAGCGCGACGCCGATCGGCGTGAGGATCGACACCTTGCCTTCGGCGATGTCCGCCTCTCCCGGAAATACGAGCGTGACACGCCGGTCCTCGCCGAGATCGCTGGTGAAGCGCAGCGAAGACCCCATGCGGACGACGTCCGCGGCGAGCCGTCCGTCGTCGACGACCTTGGCGCGATCGAGTTCGGCAAGCAGTTCTTCCGCCACTGCGGGATTCCGGTCGGCGAAGGATTCGGCCAGCCGCCAGAGCCGCTCGCTGTCGGTGCGGGTAACGGTGATCGCAGGTTTGCGGTTCTTCTTGTTTACCTGAGCCATGGTTCTCGGCCCTCTCGTGACTGTGGTCCGCGCGCACGTGATCGACGTGGCGCTGGCGCTTGCTGAGATTGTGATTTGCCGCTGTTTGAGACCGACTTCCACAACAGCGGGAAACCGGCCTATGCCCCGCGGCCGGGGCGCGACGCGACCTGGCCGGGGGTCAGATGCCCGCGATGGGGCACACCCTGACGAACGTAAGGAGGTGGCGGTCGATGCTGCACATGCTCCAGACGTGGGCCTTTGCGGCTGGAAAGTCAAGCCAAGGGAACCGCGCTGACGTTTCGAGCGGACGAGCCGGTCAGGCTGTTCTTCGGATCACCCGCACGACAGACCACGCGATCAAGGCGACTCCGATCAGGAACGGTCCCCAGGCGATCAGCATAGGCGCCAGCTGATTGTGGAAACATCCGTAAACCCCGATGTAGTCCGGACCGGGGTGTCGTTCGGAAAGTTATAGGGGCGCGTGTAGAAGCCTTTCGCCGAGAGGAGCACGCCTTGCCAACCGGTCGCTCGCTAGCGGACAGCCCGCAAGGTCTACAGGACGAGCGATGACGCGAGAGCCGACGTGTTAGATTACATCGAGCGCGGCGACGGCACTCAACACTGGGCTATATGAGCCCCGTCGAGTTCGAGGAGCAAGCTATGCTAGCTTAACCTCGTGTCCGAAAAACCGGCAGCAGCCCAGGGCGCGTCTGTCAGGCTAGGGGCAGTCCAGGCTGCGCTTGCCGCTGCGCCGATCGCGTCAATCGACTGGTTTGCGAAGGAGAAGATGATGTCACCGGGCTGCACCAACTTCATGTTCGACCAGTGCGTGAACACGATACCGCCGGACCGGCTCTTCGGAGCCCAAAGATATGGGCGATCTGCGGGTCGCCGGGCTTGTCCTGCGCCTAGGCCGGGACGGTTACGGCGAGGCACAGACCGGCCAGCGCCGCGAGCAATGATCTTGCGGACATGGATATCTCCTATTTCCGGCGACGCAGCCGCCAGTTCCATTTCTGCAACGTCGATTGGATGCCGCGCCGGGAAATGCGTTCCCGAGAAAATCAGTCGGCCAGATCGAGCCGCTTCAGAACGGCGAGCGTCAATCGTTTGCAGCGACGGCCCGCGAGGGGGAATGCGTCCGAGGGGTATCGGACCGATCCTCGCGTCAAGCTCCTTGCGCAGAAGCGAACGGGCGCGGTGCAGGGGCGTCTTCACTGTTTGCGGTTGCTGGTCGAGCAATTGCGCCGTTTCGTCCACACTCATCGCTTGGATCACCTTGGCGCAGAAGACGGTGCGGAAGGCTTCGGGAAGCTTGTCGGCCGCTTCCTCGACCAGTTTCAGGATCTGACGCTGTGCCAGCGTCCGCTCCGGATCGCTGCCGTCCGGGTTAAAGGGAAACGGGATGATCTCGGCAGCCTCGACGGGTAGCGCCATGGCGCCCCCTGCGACGCGCCGCCTCTTTCGCAGCCGGCCGAGCGCAGCATTGACGGGAATGCGCGATAGCCAAGTCGTCAGGCTGGAGTCGCCCTGGAAATCTGCGAGGTAGGCAAAGGCCAGCATTCGGCCTCCTGCACGACGTCTTCAGCTTCTGCATCGTCACGGACGATGGCGCGCGCAAGGCGGTAAAGCCTCTGGTTGTTCCGCTTCATGATCGCGCGAAACGCATGGCCGTCTCGCGCGAGCGCCCGTGACACCAGATCGATGTCGTCGGTGTCCGATGCGGCGATCCGGGCATGGTTGCCGGCATGGCCTCCTCCCTGGCCCATTGGATGAAACTTGCACGGAAAGGTTCCCGGCCGCATCCTGATTGCGCAGCATGAAGGAGACGATGTCGATCATGATAACAGGCCCACAGTGCCGCGCCGCGCGTGCATTGGTCGAGTGGACGCGGGAATTTCTGGCGCGCAAGGCAGATGTCGATGTCGCCGCGATCGAAGCGTTCGAGCGCAAGCTCGGCAAACCAACCAGCGATGACCGGCGCAAGCTCGAACAGGCGCTCATGGATGGAGGCGCGGTCTTCATCGCCGAGAACGGAGGTGGTGTCGGTGTCCGGCTAAAATTCAGCCCTGCCGATGTGCGCCGGATCGCCACCCTCGAAGGCGAAGGCGGAACGGTGGCCATGGACGACGTGCCTTGAACAGCCCGGCCAAGCGAACCCGCAGGACCGCTGTCGTCGCGGCTCCCGCCTCGTCAAACGCACCGTCGTCGGCGACATGGTATGATCTTTCGGAAGAAGAGCGGACGGCGCTCAGACGCTTGAACCGTGGACCCTATCCCGCTCTCACGCAAGCCATGGGGCAACGGCTGATTGACCTCGGCCTTGCAGTCTCGAGGGCAGACGGCGTCGGCATCAGCCGGACCGGACGCGAACTGGTCATCAATACCCTGCTCGAGGCCCGGCACGAAGACAAGGAACGATAGTGCATTTGCGGCGCCTCACCGCCCGCCCGGCACCACTTCTTTCAGGCCGCGCAAGGCCTCCCGCACGTCACTGCGCGCTTCCGCGGATTCCGGATAGACCGCATAGGCCGGGTAGGTGAATTCCGGCGCTCCCTCAACACGCTCCAACTCCCCCTTCGCGATATGCGGTGCCGCGGCTCCTTTTCTGAAATAGCCCATGCCGCCCGCGCGCAATACGTAATTCAGGCCCAGCGGCCCCAGCCCGACCATGAGCCCCGGCTCGCCGAAAGCGGCAGGACCGAGCCCCCGAGGCGCGGCGAATTGTGGACCCCAGTCGACGTGGACATAGTCGGGATCCTCGACCTGCCCCGCGGCAGGCGGTGTTCGCACGAGGACCAGTTCCTCTTCCTCGACGAGTTCGACCTTGAACCCGGGCAGGAGCATCGGCGCGTAGAGAACCGCAATATCAAGCACGCCAGTGCGAAGCTGCTCGATAAGTTGGTCGGGCACACCGACATTGGCGTGGATTGCGATCCCGGGCTGGTTCTTCTTCATCCAGACGAGCCACTCGAGCAATAGCGGGTTCCACAGGCTGAGCTCGCCGCCCAGCGCGACGACGCTGGTCCGGCCCGGCGGAATCCTGAGCTGCTGCCTGGCGCGCTCCCAAACCTGCAGGAAGGACTGCGCGAACCGTTCGAACTCCCGCCCGGCGGCGGTCAAGACCGCGCCGTTGCGGTTGCGCACGAACAGCTGTCGGCCGAGTTCGTCTTCGAGCGTGCGGATGCGCGCGCTCACCGTGGTCTGGGTGACGTGCAGCCGATCGGCAGCCTTGAGGAAGCTTCCTGTATGGACGATTTCCAGAAAAGTCCTGGCTCGGTCAATATCCATGTCTCGCCTCGTTGAATGCAAAATTATTGCACTCATAGCGCATTTAATTCCGTTTGCCTTTACCCTTTAAGGCGAGCAGCGTGGGCATGAGAAACGCCGGAACCCAACATGACCGACCAGCCCGAGCCAGCCGAATACGCCTCGCCGCCGTGCTTCATGCATGAGTTGTCGCCCGACTTTCAGGCGGTTCCAGACCGCCCTGCCGCCTGGACCGATGTCCTGAGATGGCGGAAGGCGGAACGCAAGCGGCTGATCGATGACCGCCTGGCGCTGGCCCAGGCCGAACGCCAGAAACGCTCCGACGAGATAGCGAGACGGCTCGACCAGGCGGTCGGCAGGGTCGCGGGCCGCATCGTCGGCACCTACTGGCCTTTCCGCGGCGAGCCCGACCTGCGCAACTGGGGAATCGAGATCGTCGAGCGCGGCGGCCGCATCGCCCTGCCCGTGGTCATCCAGAAGGGCTGGCCGCTCGAGTACCGGATCTGGACGCCGGGCGATCCGCTGGAGCGCGGCGTCTGGAACATCCTCGTGCCCTCGCGCGGACCCGCAATCCAGCCCGACATCGTGATCGCGCCGGTCGTGGGTTTCGACGAACGGAATTTCCGGCTGGGCTATGGCGGCGGCTTCTTCGACCGCACGCTGGCCGCGATGCCGAGGAAGCCGATGACGATCGGCGTCGGCTACTCGCAAGGCCGGATCCCGACGATCTATCCGCAACCTCACGACATCGCGATGGATGTGATCGTCACGGATTGATCTGACATGCACAGGCAAGGCCTGGTTCCCGAAATGCGGCGATTACGCCACGCGCCGCGGTCTCCCGAAACCACCGCCTTGCCCGAGAGAAAGGCAAGGCGAGATGACCCAAATCGCCGACACGGAAACGGATCAAAGGCCCGGCTTTGTCGAACGCTGGGTGTTTTCGACCAACCATAAGGACATCGGGACGCTCTATTTGATCCTGTCCATGCTGGCGGGCATACTCGGCACCGGATTGTCCGTGGCTCTGCGCATGGAACTGCAGGAGCCCGGTCTGCAATTCTTCGCCGATCCCAACATCTACAACGTGATCGTCAGCGCCCATGGCCTGGTGATGATCTTCTTCGTCATCATGCCGGCTCTCATCGGCGGCTTCGGCAACTGGTTCGTGCCGATCATGATCGGTGCGCCAGATATGGCGTTCCCGCGGATGAACAACGTTTCGTTCTGGCTGCTGGCGGCTTCGCTGATCCTGTTCGTGCTGTCCATGTTCGTTCCCGGCGCCTCCGGATCACCCGGCCATGGCGGCGGCTGGACCCTCTATCCTCCTTATTCGACCGATGGTCAGCCGGGGCCGGCCGTCGACCTCGTCATCCTGTCGATCCATCTGTCCGGCGCCTCGTCGATCCTCGGCGCCATCAACTTCATCACCACCATCTTCAACATGCGCGCGCCCGGCATGACGCTGCACAAGATGCCGCTGTTCGCCTGGTCCATGCTCGTCACCGGATTCATGCTGCTCTTGGCGCTGCCCGTACTCGCCGGCGCGATCACCATGCTTCTCACCGACCGCAACTTCGCCACTGCCTTCTTCGCGCCCGCGGGCGGCGGCGATCCGATCCTCTACCAGCATCTGTTCTGGTTCTTCGGGCATCCGGAGGTCTACATCATGATCCTGCCGGGCTTCGGCATCATCAGCCATGTCATCTCGACCTTCGCGAAGAAGCCGGTGTTCGGCTATCTCGGCATGGCCTATGCGATGGTGGCGATCGGCGCGATCGGCTTCGTGGTCTGGGCGCACCACATGTACACGTCGGGCATGTCGATTGACAGCCAGCGCTATTTCGCCTTCGCCTCGATGGTGATCGCGGTGCCGACCGGGGTGAAGGTCTTCTCCTGGCTGGCGACGATGTGGGGCGGCTCGATCAGCTTCCGCACGCCGATGCTCTGGGCAACGGGATTCGTGCTGCTCTTCACCATCGGCGGCGTCACGGGCGTCGTGCTCGCCAATCCGGGCGTCGATCGCCTGCTGCACGACACCTATTACGTCGTCGCGCACTTCCACTACGTGCTGTCGCTCGGCGCCGCCTTCGCCATATTCGCAGGGTTCTACTACTGGTTCCCGAAGATGACCGGCTACATGATGAGCGAGACGCTCGGCAGGCTGCACTTCTGGCTGACGTTCATCGGCGTCAACCTGGTCTTTTTCCCGCAGCATTTCCTCGGAATGGCCGGCATGCCGCGCCGCTACGCGGACTATCCCGACGCCTTCGCGGGCTGGAACCTTGTCTCGTCGATCGGCTCCTACATCTCGGCCGCCGGTCTGATCGTCTTCTTCATCGCCGTGGCCGAGGCGTTCGCACGCAAGCGCATTGCAGGAGCCAATCCTTGGGGCGAAGGCGCCACGACACTCGAATGGACCCTCTCTTCGCCACCGCCTTTTCACCAGTTCAGCTCCCTGCCCCGAATACGCTGACGGGAGGCCGCCATGAGCGAGACCGCGGACGTCGCCAACAATCTGCCCGCCATCATTCTGCTCTCGTTCTGGTGGGCGTTCCTGTCGATGCTGGAGCTGCTCTCCAGGCAGGGCGACCCGACGCACCGTCCCTGCGCTGGCGGTCAGGCAGGCGCGGCGCAGGCACCCGAGGACGAACCGGATTTTCCGGAGCTCCGCGAGGTCGAGCCGGACTTCCGCGCCTCAGCGTTTCTGCAGGGCGCATGCCGAGCCTATGAGGAGATTCTCCGCGCTTATGCCCTTTGCGATGCAAAGGCGCTGCAGGTCCTGCTGTCGGCCGAAGTGTTCCGGGCCTTCATGGACGCCTTCGAGGCGCGGTCAGCGCAAGGGGAAACGTTGGAACTGACTTTCGTCGGCATTCAGTCCGCCGCGATCGCCGGCGTCGAAGTGCGGTCGGAAGCGGTCGAGATCGCGGTGCTATTCCGCGCGCAGGTCATCCAGGCGGAACGATCCTCCGACGGCGACATCATTCGAGGCGATCCCGGAGAAGTCGCTGCCGTGGCCGACCTCTGGACATTCTCGCGCCCACGGTCGATCGGCGCGACAAGCTGGACCGTCATCGCGACCGGGGAGCCCCTCGAAACCCCGTAGTCACCGGTGCTCTTCGAGGAATTCCTTCAACACGACCGCCTGGTTGTGCTCCTCGTTTATCGCGCCGTCCTAGAAAGGGCGGGTTCACATACGGGCCTGAGGCTTACCGCCTGCGCCCAGACGGTAACAGCTTTCGGGGGAGAATTCGGGATCACTTCACGGCCAGACGATCATACCGACCGTCGAGGAACTGGGCATCGGTCTCGTGCCCTATAGCCCGTTGGGCCGTGGACCGTGGACCGTGCCACTGTTCGGCACTCGAAAGCTCGAGCGTGTCGAGGAAAATGTCGGCGCGCTCGATATAGAGCTGACCTCGGGCGATCTTGAGGAGTTCGATGCGGCAGGCCTTCCCTTCAAGGGCGAACGCTACCTTGAGGCGATTCTGAAGCGGTCGGGACTCTGACCTGCCTGGCTCAATCATACCGCGCACGTCAGAGCGCATACGTGGGGAAGTCGATGACGACACGGTGGTCCTCGATGCTGCGAACGCCGGCGATGTTCTCCGCCAGAATCCTGCACGCCCGGCGCTCGTCCTCAGAGCCCAGCGTGCCCCAGAACGACACGACGCCGTCGAGCACCTCGACGCTGGTCTCGACCGTTGTCGCCCAGGGCTGGCTTTGCAACTCTTCCAGCAACCGCGTCCGAATGTTGGCGTCGTCCACAAGCAAGGGTTTGGCCGGTGGGATCGTCGCCAAGATCGCTTTCATCAGGTCTGACCGGCTGACAATGCCGACCACGCTGTCGCCGCGCATCACGGGAACGCGTTTGATGCGGGCGTGGTCGAACAGGTCAGCGATGGTCGCAACGGGGGTGAACTCGGTGATCGTATGGACGTTGCGGGTCATCAGGTCAGCGACACGGCGCGAGTGCGATTTCGCGTAGTCTTCGGCGAGCGAGCCGGCGTCCCTAAACAGGCCCAGCCACCACGAGCGGGCGTGTCCTTCCGTTCCGATCTCGGCCCGGTGGATGAGGTCGCCCTCGCTGACAAGGCCGACGAGGCGACCGTCCTCAACCACCGGCACGGCGCTGATGCGCTTGTCGATCATCAGCGCTGCGGCCTCCGCAACGGTACTTCCGGGAGCGATGGCGATGACCTCGCGGGTCATGACGTCCTGAGCCTGGAGCATGTCGGTACCTCCTTGTTCCAGGGACGGCCCGCAGAGGGCCGTGGCCCTTGGATCGCATCCTCGCGCCGGCACATGGCTGAATCAAACGAATATAAATGCAGTATGAATCAGCAATGCTTGCATCGAAATCACCCGGCCGGACGACGCCGCGGCGTAGTTGCACGCAGGCAGCATTTCTTTTCGTTTGTCGGGTCGCGGCGATGCTTCGATAGTCATGTGGCCGGTATGTCATCAGATCGACCGGCCGAACCGAAAGGCAGGAGGCATAGACCGTTGAAGCTGAACCTCAGACGCGTCTACGAGCCCGCCGCCGACGGCGACGGCATGCGGGTGCTGGTCGATCGGTTGTGGCCGCGCGGTCTGCGCAAGCAGGAAGCGGCGGTCGATCTCTGGGCGAGGGAACTGGCGCCCAGCACCGCGCTGCGGCACTGGTTCGGGCATGATCCGGAAAAGTGGGCCGAGTTCCGGCGCCGCTACGACGCCGAATTGCGGCAGAACGGAGAGGCGGTCGGCGGTTTCCGCAAGCAGGTCGGCAACCGCGCCGCGACTCTGCTCTATGCCGCCCGTGACGAAGCCCACAACCACGCGATCGTACTCAAGGATTTTCTGGACAGCGTGTGCTGACTGCCGTCCGGATGCCGCGCCGGGGTCAGCCTTGATCGATCGCTGCGAGCATCCATGTCGCGTCGCCGCCGCTCAGTCGCCGCGAGATGGTCCACAATTCTTAGGTGACCGTCAGCGCTAGTGCGTCCGCTCGCAGCCGACCGCCACAAGCGCGTCACGATGCTGACTGCAGCCCACGTGCATGCCCTCGGCCATCTTGCCTAAGCCATCGAGATTCATGGAACGCAGAGCTTCTTCATCAACTGAACAACTGCCGCGGTGCCGGACATAAATCCCGGTGCTTCGGAACCGCCACCTGACCGCCTCAAAGCGGATCCATTTTAGAGAGAATCGACGCGCGGGAGAGAGCCGGGGGGACCGGTCGCCGAAGGAGCAACCGCCCCGGCGGCGCCGCCCGCGACCTCATGCAGCGCCCCAAGCGCCAGCCCTCCTCCCGGCAACACCCGATCGATTTCGGGGACCCCGAAGGGCAGGACCTCGCGCCGGCGCGCAGAGCCGCCTTCGAGGCGCGCTATGCGTTCCCGAAGTTCGAACAATACGAAATGGGTCGAGGACGCGGCCATGTCCGTCGCAGCAGGCTCCAGTTTGGTATGTTCTATTTTTGTTCTCATCAGCAGAAGAGTCAATCCGACTCCTGACGGCTCCCGTCTGTCTGAAACTTGTAACATTTTTCGGACTTCAGACCTTGCCTATGTCCGAACTTTGTCGCATATTTCGGACATGACGACAGTCGCACCCGATACCGATATTCGCTCGCGCGTGCTTGCACGGATCGAGTCCAAGCCCGAGGAGGTCTGGACCCCTGGCGACTTTGCCGACCTCGGCGGGCGTGCGGCGGTGGACAAAACTCTTCAGCGCTTGGCCGCCACCCAAGAACTGCGTCGGATCGACCGTGGCCTCTATGACCGGCCTCGGACCAATAGCCTCACCGGCCGCGCCACCGTGCCGGACTATCGGGCAGTGATCCGCGCCGTAACCCGCCGCGACAACGCGCGCGTCGTCATCGACGGCATGACCGCCGCCAACGATCTTGGGCTCACGACGGCAGTGCCGGCGCGGATCGAGGTCTTGGTCGATGCTCGGCTGAAGCCGATCAAGCTCGGCAGCCAGGAAATCCACTTCAAGTACGCTGCCCCGAGCCGCCTCTATTGGGCGGATCGGCCGGGGATGCGGGTCGTACAAGCCCTGCACTGGATGCAGGACATGCTGAGCCAAGATAGCGAACGGAAGCGAATACAAACCACGTTGCGCCGCCTGCTTTCCGATCCCAAGCACGGCGAGGCCATCCGCGAGGATCTGCGCGCCGGTCTCTCCGCCGTGCCGATCTGGATGCAGGAATTCCTGCGCCAACTCCTCAGCCAGAGTGGTGGACTCGAGGGCGAGCCATGAGCACCGAAGCCTATCGCCAAATCATTGCAGCACCGCCACGCGACCGGCTTGATCTCTTCCTCGCCACGGCCAACCGCATCGGTGCTCCGGTGGGCAATGTCGAAAAAGACTTCTGGGTCTGCTGGACACTCAACTCGCTCTATCACGAGCGGCCTGCGGGAGAGCCGCGGCTGTTGTTCAAGGGCGGCACGTCGCTGTCGAAAGGCTATGATCTTATCAAGCGATTTTCCGAGGACATCGACGTCACCGTATTCCGCGATGACCTCGAAGAGCCAGCCTCGGTCGAGGAGCTCGAAGCGCTGTCGAACAAGAAGCGCCGCGCCAAACTCGACGCCATCCGGGATGCGTGCGGGACCTACATCACAGGCCCTCTGCGAGAATTCCTCGCGGCTCAACTGGCGGACGTGACCAACGGGACCGGCCGCGTCGAAATCGATGAAGCCGATCACGACGGGCAAACGCTGCTGCTCTGGTACCCGGAGGTGGAACCACGTGACGGGGCGTATGTTCGACCGGCGATACGTCTCGAATCCGGCGCGAAATCGGCGCTCGATCCGAACGGGCCGCTGACGATTACACCCTATGTGGCCGAGGAAGCACCGGGCATCGACCTCGCCGTGCCGGACGTGACCACGATCGAGGCGACACGAACCTTCTGGGACAAGGTGGTGATCGCCCACGGATTGCGCCGCTGGTATGAGCGGCGGGGCGAACTGCGGCAAGAAGGTCAACGCGTGTCACGGCACTATTACGACCTGCATTGTCTCATGCAGTCGGAAACCGGCAAGGCGGCGCTCGCCGACCTCGAGCTCGGGGCCGATTGCGTGCGTCACGCGCGCATGTTTTTCGACCGCCCCGACTATGACTTGGCTTCGGCAGCGACAGGGAGCTTCGCGATCGAGCCGGCGCCCAAGATGGTCGATGCGCTCGCGCGCGACTACGCCAATACGACCGCCATGATCTTCGGCGCGGCCCCAAGCTTCGACGACATTCTCGCATCGGCACGACAGATTGAGCGGGAACTCAACAACCGCGCCTAGTGCACGCGCCATGGCCGGTCCCCACAGTTCATGACGTTTCTATCGGCATTCCGGCGGTCTGCTGCCCGCCGGGTAATCTGGCGGCTGTCTTCGACATAACGCTCGCGAGCCCTGATCAAGCAGCCTGCTTCGTCGTCTTTTCGAGCCGCTTGATGGCTGGCTCCAGAGAACGACGACCCTCAGCGTAATCCTTCCAGGCCGTGCTCTTCGCAAGCAATCCGGGCACGGTGCGCAGCGTGTACCGCTTCGGATCGAGATCGGCTTTGACCTGCGTCCAGGTCAGCGGCATCGAGACCGTCGCTCCGGGCCGCGCGCGCGGCGATAGCGGCGCGACCGCCGTCGCCATGCGGTCATTGCGCAGATAGTCGAGGAAGATGCGACCGTGGCGTTGGTTCTTCGCCATTTTGGTCAGGTAGAGCTCAGGGTTATCGCGCGCCATCGCCACACAGACATCATGCGCGAAACCCTTGGCCTCCGGCCAAGTGAGCTTACTGCGCTTCGTGGTAGCGAGTGGTGTCACCACATGCAGGCCCTTTCCGCCGGTTGTCTTGCAAAAGCTGACGAGACCGAGATCGTCGAGGCGATCGCGCATCTCCTTTGCAGCTCGCACCACGGTGGAGAAAGGGACATCAGGACCTGGGTCGAGGTCGAAGACCAGCCGGCCCGGCAGTTCCGGCTGGTGGGGCTCGCAGTTCCAAGGATGCAGTTCCACCGCACCGATCTGGGCCACCGCGGCGAGACCTTCGATACGATCTATCTGCAGATAAGGCTTCTTATCCCCAAATACCGTCACCAGTTCCAGCAGGTTCGATGTTCCCGGCATGGCATGGCGCTGGAAGAACTGCTCGCCGCCGAGTCCGTCCGGGGTCCGAACGATCGAGCATGGCCGTCCGCGAATGTGCTCGATCAACCAGGCGCCGACGGCCTCGTAGTAGCGGGCGAGGTCTTCCTTGGTGACTGGTGTGCCATCGTTGGCGTCAGGCCAGAGCGGCTTGTCCGGGTTGGAAATCAACACGCCCATGACATCGACCTTGCCGGCTCGGCGAGGCGGTTCCGATGGTGTCGGACTGGCGGGCTGGGGTATCTCCGCCTTGGTCGGCGAGGCCGGCTTCTCGGCCTCGACCTCGTCGGCCGGCTTATCTTCCCGCAGCCCCTTGAACGCCGCCTGACGCACGAGGCCGTCGGTTGTCCATCCGGCGAACTCGATCTCCGCGACGAGCACCGGCTTCAACCACACCACGCCGCGTTCCTTCTTGGGGGCGCCAATGCCCGTGAAGGGGGATTTAGTCGCTTCGAGCGCCTTCAGCTTGGGCCAGAGGTCCTTGACTTTGGATGCGCCGTAGCCAGTACCGACGCGTCCGACGTAGACGAAGTTGTCGCCGCGGTTGACGCCAACCAGCAGCGACCGGAACTTCCCGTCGGTTGTGGCGTAGGCCCCAATAACGACTTCGTGGCCCGCGCGGCATTTCGACTTTGCCCAGGTTTCTGTTCGGCCCGACACGTAGGGCGCGTCGGCGCGCTTCGACACGATGCCTTCGAGCGATAACCGGCAAGCCGAGCGTAGCACCGCCTCGCCCCCGGTCTCGAAATGCTCGACGAAGCGAAGGCGGGCATCGTCGCCCGCATCGGCCAGGAATTGCTGCAACCTGGCCTTCCGCTCTGAGAGCGGAAGTGCGCGCAGGTCCTCGCCGCCGTCGAACAGGAGATCGAACGCGAAATAGACCAACGCGTCTGTCTTGCCTTCGGAAAGAGCGGCCTGAAGCGCGGCGAAGTCCGGAGCACCGTTCTCATCAAGTGCACAGATCTCGCCGTCGATGATTGCATCCGGCAGATTTGCGGCAGAGCGTGCGATCGCGGGATATTTGGCCGTCCAGTCCAAACCCTTCCTCGTCTTCAGCGTCGCCTCGCCGCCAAGCACGCGCATCTGGATGCGATAGCCGTCAAACTTGATCTCATGCAGCCACCCACTTCCGGATGGCGGCCGCGCCAGCGTCTCGCAAAGCTGCGGTGCGATGAAATCGGGCAGATCGACAGGATTGCTCGCCGACCTCTTCTTGCCGTGAGCTTTCTGCTTACGCTCCTCTGCCGCCAGCCCGGTACGGCTATCCCACACCGCATCGGCTTCCACCTTGCCCCCCTGCAGCATGAACGGTTTTGGCTTGCGGCCTTTTCCGGACGCGATCGCCTCCATCGTGCGGCCGGAGGCCACCGAAGTGTCGTTCTGCTCAAGAACGGCGGCGCCGTTTTCCTCCACCGCGTACTCGTCGCGATGCTTGATCAGCAGCCAGTTGGTGCGTTTGCCTCGCTCGCGGTCATGGGCCATGCGGACAAGCACGAAGCTGCCATGCAGCCGCTCTCCCTCGATCGTGAACTTGAAGTCGCCTTTTGCGAGAGCTTGTTCCGGGCTTTTCTTGCCCTCCGGCTCCCAATAGCCACGGTCCCACAGCATCACCGTGCCGCCGCCGTACTGCCCTTTTGCAATGGTGCCTTCGAAATCCCCATAGTCGAGCGGATGATCCTCGACTTCGACCGCAAGACGCTTGTCGTGCGGATCAAGCGACGGGCCACGCGTCACTGCCCAGGATTTGAAAACGCCGTCGAGCTCGAGCCTCAAATCATAGTGCAGCCGCGTTGCATCATGTTTCTGGATGACGAACCGTCGCCTATTCGAGGGTTTAATTGTCTCCCTACCGCTCGGCTCCTGCGTGAGCTCGAAATCGCGCTTAGCTTTGTATTTTGAGAGCTTATCGGTCGCCATCTATTCCTCGGACGTGCGTCGACTTCACGAAGAATGGTCCGGACTGACAAGAGGTTCCTTGGGCGGAGCGAGGTCACCGAGGCCTCGATCCAACAGGTCCATGCGGATGCTACTAACAAGCGATTGTCACCCCAACTTCGCGCGCAGTTTGATCTATTAATGTCGTGACGCCAAGCGATCCTGGGCCGACTTGCTGTTCGGGCGGTGCGGCAGGAGGAACCCCGCGCTGAGGTTCCTACCCGGCCGCCTTAGGCTGCCACAGGCTCCGGACAAGCTGCTGCGCCGCCGGCTCCCTGCCTGGGCGGAATGACAGCATAAGCAGGACATGGCGGCGGATCATCGTCGTCATCGCGTGAGCGACGGCGCAGGATCCGCAACCACGAGCGCGACGCCGGCAGACGCCGACGCTCTAAAGGCCGCAGGCATAATGTCGTCGGCTGCTTCCGCAAGGACTCGATACAGTTGCTCGCGTCCAGCAACTTCAGGGCTCGCAGGATATCGTCAACGTCTATACGAGAGCCGTCTTCCAACTGGCGTAGCGATGGGGCGCCCGGGACCGCGCGGGCATCAGACGCCCAGGATGCCAGCAGAGCCCGTCTTTCGTCGAGGCCCATGCCGGGATCGGCAAGAATTTCATGGGGCTTTTGGAATATCTCACTGGCAGTGTGACCGGCGACTTTCCGATCCGCATTTGAGAGGCTGCTATTCTCGATCATCTCCGTTTCTCCGCAATCCATGCCTCCCGGAACACTCCGGGAGGCAAATCGCAGGTTGATACGTGGAGGAGCCTAGGCGGCTTTACGCCGCGGCTCCGTGTCCTGGTTGATCTGCTTCTTGTCGCCCACCATTGGGCGCTGAGCCGACTCGATGGCGATCCGCCGTGGCTTGAGTTCCTCCGGGATCTCTCGCACCAAATCGACCGCAAGGAGGCCGTTCTCCAGCGAAGCATTGGCAACCTTCACATGGTCGGCCAGCTTGAAGACCTGCCTGAAATTGCCGATGGCAAGCCCGCGGTGAAGGACTTGGCAGTCCTCCGACTCGGGCTTCTTCTGCCCGGTGACAATCAGTTCCGGCCCGTGCTGGGTGAGTTCGACCTCGTCCGGACTGAAACCCGCGACTGCCATCGTGATGCGGTAGTCATTTTCGCCGTTTCGCTCGATGTTGTAGGGCGGCCAATCCGAACGGCCGCTGTTGTCGAGCATGTCGAAGAGACGATCGAACCCGACCGTCGTACGGTAAAGGGGGGAATAGTCGAAGTTTCTCATGGCCATATCCTCCGAAAAGCAACATGGGTGCTGAGCATCGCAGCGCCTCTGCGACGCCGATTTGTCGGGCCTCATGGCCCCGACGGCAGACGATTTGGGAACATCAATAAACGGGTTCAAGAGTGTGCATCGAAATTTTTCGGAGGTTCTTTTGCGCGTCCTCCGGGCACCTCAATAATCGGCAGTCAGCGCTTTGTGGCTGCAGGATTGAACCTGAAGAGTCTGACCGCGTTGTGGAGCATAGAAGCAGCAAACTTGGAGGAGAAGACAAACAGTGGAACAACACGCGGCCGCAACCAGGATCGCGCCAAGCTGGCCGGCGGGCAGGATCACGAAGTGAGGTACGAGGCGGGCAAGACCGGTGCCAGCAAGGAGGCCGTCAAATCGGCGGTGAAATCGGTCGGCAACACGCGGAAGAAGGTCGAAGACAAGCTGGGCAAGAAATAGAGCATCCCGGACGATGGCGGCTACCCGCATCGCCACCTTTAACGTGAACGGTGTCAATGGCCGCTTGCCCGTGCTTTTGAGATGGCTGGCTGAGAGTCGGTGCGACACCGTCTGCCTGCAGGAGCTAAAAACGTCCGACGAGAAATTCCCGATCGAGGCGATCCGCGCGGCCGGCTACGGCGCGATCTGGCACGGCCAAAAGTCCTATAACGGGGTGGCGATCCTTGCAAGTGGGGTTGAACCGGTGGAACGACGGCGGGGTCTACCGGGGGATTCGGACGACACACAGCCGCTATATCGAGGCCGCCTCTACCTGCCCAACGGCAACCCCGCGCCCGGCCCGAAGTTCGACTACAAGCTGCGCTGGTTCGAGCGGCTGATCAGCTATAGCAAGGCCCTGCTTTCGGATGGAGCGCCGGCCATTCTTTGCGGCGACTACAACGTCGTGCCCACCCCCCATCGACGCGGTGGTTCCAAGGCGTTGGTTGGGTGATGCCGTCTATTTCCCGGAAAGCCGGCAAGCCTATGCGACGATGCTGCGGGACGGCTGGGTGGATGCCGTCAGGCGAATTCATCCGGAAAGGGTGTTTACACCTATTGGAATTTTTCTTACCGCGGCGGCTACGATCGAAGCTCCGGCCTGCGGATGGACCATCTGCTGATTAACCCATCGCTTGCCGGCCAACTCCGAGGCGCCGGCGTGGATGTCGAAACACGTGGCTGGCAGAAGCCGAGCGACCACGCTCCGGCCTGGATCGAGATTGCGCCATGAGGAACGCGGGCACGCGATCCGGGTTATTGGGCGATGACGGTCTCAATCGACAAAATCCCTCTGCACGCGCCGGACGGCTACAATGTCGTCGTGGAAACCCCAAAGGGCAGCCGCACCAAATTCGCGTACGACCCTGAGATCGGTATGTTCCGAGCGAAAAAGTTGCTCGCCATGGGTTTCGCGTTTCCATTCCCGTTTGGCTTCTTTCCTTCGACGAGGGCGGAGGATGCCGATCCGCTCGATGTATTGCTGGTGACCGACGCGGATCTTCCCACGGGCTCGCTGGTGCGATGCCGACTGCTTGGCGGAATCGCGATGGAGGAAACCAACCAGGGCAATACCGTTCGCAATGACCGTTTGTTTGCTGTGCCGCTTCTGCTGCACCAGGATCGACCGCCCTTTGAACTGTCGGACATGCCGGCTGCTGAGCTCAAGGATATCGAGGACTTTCTCGTCGCCTACCAAGCGGCCGACGGCAAGAAGGCGAAGGTCGTCGGTCGTCTGGACCGAACCGAGGCGGTGAGCTTGGTCAGGAAGGCTGCCCAACCTTGACTAAACTGGAGGAAGGCCTTCGCTTTGGACCGCTTCGAGGGCGCTGGGTACACCTTTGCATCGACATGCAACGGATGTTCGCGGAGCCGACGGAATGGCACACTCCCTGGATGGAGCGGGTCTTGCCCAATGTCATCGCCGTCGTCGAACTCGATCCAGCGCGAACAATCTTCACTCGCTTTATTCCTCCGGGATCTCCGGAAGATATCGGCGGTGCCTGGCGCCGGTATTGGCACAAGTGGGATTCGATGACGCGTACTCGGCTCGACCCCGGACTGATTGATCTGGTCTCCGACCTGTCCCGCTTCGTGCCCCCAGCGTCGATCGAGGACAAATCCGTCATGTCGGCATGGCATGGATCTCTGCACGCGCGGCTACAGTCGGCTGGCGTTGATACGCTCATCGTTTCGGGGGCGGAGACGGAGGTTTGCGTGCTCGCCACCGTCATGGGGGCGATTGACCTCGGATACCGCGTCATCATTGTCGCAGACGCGATTTGTTCGGGGGCGGACTCTACCCATGACGCCATGATCGAAATCTATGAAAGCCGGTTCGGCATGCAGGTCGAAACGGTGACCGCTGCCGACCTCGTGGCGGCGCGGATAGATGGAATGCTGTGATACCGGAGCACCTCGCAAATGACGGAACAGCAACTGATTGTCGATGCCTTGGGCGTGGCGCCCAGCTTCGATGTCAAACGGGAAGCGCATCGGCGTATCGAATTTCTGGGCACCTATCTGCGTGCCTCGGGTCTGAATGCCTATGTGCTTGGCATCAGCGGTGGGGTGGATTCGCTAGCTGCTGCGCTCCTTGCTCAACGCGCTGTCGACGGATTGCGAGCGACGGGATACGAGGCCAAATTCTTGGCCGTTCGGCTTCCCTACGGAACTCAGGCGGATGAGAGTGACGCCCAGCGGGCTTTGGACACGATCCAGGCAGACGAGGTGCACCGTATCGACATCAAGCCGGCCGCCGATGCAATGCTTGATACGATCAAGCGATCCGGCATCGGTCTCGGTGACGCGGGACGCGAGGACTTCCTGCTCGGCAATATCAAGGCGCGTCAACGCATGATCGCCCAGTTCGCACTCGCCGGCGCCAACCGCGGTCTGGTCATCGGTACCGACCACGCGGCCGAGGCATTAATGGGCTTTTTCACGAAGTTTGGCGACGGCGCCGCCGACATCCTCCCTCTTTCAGGGCTCAACAAACGCAGGGTTCGCGCCCTGGCGGCGCATCTGGGTGCTCCGCACGAACTGGTTGCCAAGGTTCCGACGGCGGACCTGGAAAACCTCGCTCCTCTTCGGCCGGACGAAGATGCCTATGGTGTTACGTATGATCAAATTGACGAGTTCCTGGAAGGCCGACAGATCGACGATGCAGCTTACAGGCGGATACTTCACATGTATTCGAGCACTGCACACAAGCGCGCGCTTCCCGTCGCGCCTATCGACCTGCAGTCTTCCGCCTGATCAAAACCAGGATTTACCGCGAACCCCCGTATCTTTCTCCCACAGAATGGATGAAGGACGCCGCCCGCCATAACCGCCCGATGCATTTCCCGCAGCGGCGAATGTCATTTCTGGGAAGTGATTTCGGAACCACCAGGCGCGCCAGCGCTTAGGCTTGAATTCAGCGAGAGGTTCCGATGCGCGCACTCACCTGGCACGGCAAACATGACATTCGTTGCGAGAGCGTGCCCGACCCCTCGATCGAAGCGCCTACGGACGCGATTATCAAGGTCACCTGCTGCGCCATCTGCGGCTCCGACCTCCATCTTTACAATGGGGTCATTCCCGACATGCACAGCGGCGATGTGCTTGGTCACGAGAACATGGGCGAGGTTGTCGAAGTCGGATCTAGCGTCTCCAATCTGAAGGTCGGCGATCGCGTTGTGGTCCCGTTCGTTATCGCCTGCGGGGAGTGCTTCTTTTGCAAGCGCGGCGCCTTCTCCGGCTGCGAGCGTTCCAATCCGCAGAAAAGCAAGGAAAAGGCCGAGACCATGTGGGGGCACTCGCCGGCTGGCCTTTTTGGCTACTCGCACCTCCTCGGCGGCTTCCCTGGCGGCCAGGCGGAGTATCTTCGCGTGCCCTACGCCGATGTCGGGCCGATAAAGGTGCCGGCGGGTTTGAGCGACGAACAGGTGTTATTCCTCTCGGACATTTTTCCGACCGGCTACATGGCGGCGGATTTCTGCGACATCCAACAGGGCGACACGATCGCCATTTGGGGCTGCGGCCCTGTGGGCCAGATGGCTATCCGCAGCGCCTTCCTACTCGGAGCCGAGCGGGTCATTGCAGTCGACACGGTTCCGGAGCGGCTGGAACTGGCGCGCGCCGCTGGCGCCATCACAATCGATTTCCTCGACGAGGATGTTTACGACCGGATCCAGGAACTCACGAAGGGTCGCGGCGCCGACGCCTGCATCGATGCGGTTGGCACCGAGCCGCTGGCCAATTCCAGCTTCTACGCTATGGTCGACCGGGTAAAGGTAGCGACCTTTATGGGCACGGACCGACCGCATGTGCTGCGTCAGGCTATTCACTGCACGCGCAACTTTGGCACGGTCTCGGTCGTCGGCGTCTATGGCGGATTTCTCGACAAAATCCCATTCGGTTCCGCCATCAACCGGGGCTTGACCATGCGCATGGCCCAGACGCCGGTACAGGGCTATTTGCCGAAGCTTCTCGCTCATATCGAGAACGGCGACATCGACCCGTCCTTCGTGATCACCCACACGGCGAGCCTCGAGGAGGGGCCCGACCTCTACAAGATGTTCAACGACAAGAAGGACGGCTGCATCAAAGTCGTCCTCAAACCCTGACTGGGAAAATCCATGTCTGAAACCTCACGCCCCTTTGCAATCGTCACGGGTGCCTCGAGCGGCATTGGCCTCGAACTGGCGAAACTCGCCGTAGACCAGGGATATGATCTGATCATCGCGGCCGACGAGCCGGAAATCCACGAGGTCGCCGGGACGCTCGAGGCCAAGGGCGTCAAGGTTCGAGCCGTTCAGGCTGATCTCGCTACCACCGAGGGTGTCGACCAACTCTACGATGCCGCGCGCGAGCTTGGGCGTCCGGTCGAAATCCTGATCGCAAACGCTGGACGTGGCCTCGGCCATGCCTTTCTCGACCAGGATTTTGACGAGGCCAAGCGCGTTGTCGACACCAACATCGTCGGCACGATCTACCTTGTGCAAAAGGTCGGACGTGACATGCGCTCAGCGAACAGCGGCAAAATACTGCTTACCGGCTCAATCGCCGGTTTCATGCCGGGCTCGTTCCAGGCCGTCTACAATGGCACAAAGGCCTTCGTGAACAGTTTTGCCTTCGCGTTGCGCAATGAACTGAAGGACACGGACATCACGGTGACTTGCCTGATGCCGGGCGCGACCGAAACGCGCTTCTTCGAACGGGCTGATATGCTCGATACCAAAGTCGGTCAGCAGGAGAAAGACGATCCAGCCGATGTCGCGAAAACAGGTTGGGACGCGATGATGCGGGGTGACGGCGACATCGTCAGCGGCCTCAAGAACAAGATCCAGTCCGCGGTTGCCAACGTCACGCCGGCGGGCCTGCTTGCCGAGCAGCATCGGAAGATGGCCGAGCCCGGTTCGGCTGACGATTAGTGAGTGAGCGCGCAATCCCCCGACTCTTGCGTATCCCCGAGACAACGCGGATTCGATCCACGACATGACGTGGGACTGTCTCATAGTCGGCGGCGGCCCGGCCGGGTTGACGGCCGCGACATACCTCGGGCGGTTTCGCCGTCGGGTCATCGTCGTCGACGCCGGCGAAAGCCGCGCGAAATGGATTCCCGTCAGTCACAATTGTCCTGGCTTTCCCGACGGCATCGCTGGGGGCGACCTGCTTGAACGCCTGCGGCAGCAGGCGCTGTTGGGTAACGTTGACCTCATCGCCGATACAGTGACGGCGCTGCGGCGCGAAGGAGTTGAATTTGTCGCGTCGGCATCCGTCCCCATTCGCGCTCGCGCGGTGCTCATCGCCACCGGCATAGTTGATACGCTTCCGCCCATTCCGGATGTGACCAACATGATCGAAAGTGGCGCGCTGCGGCTATGCCCGATCTGCGACGCCTACGAGGTCATCGATAGACGCATCGCCGTAATCGGCCCTGCAGACCAGGCGGCAAGGAAGGCCGTCTTCCTGCGGACTTATTCGAGAGACGTCACTTTGCTCGTGACTGAGCCGATAACTGACCTTGACCCCGCCGCGGGCGAGTTGCTCCACGGGGCTGATGTCACGGTGGAAGAATGCCTTCCGGATTCGGTGCGCGCTGAGGCCCATGGCGTTCTTGTAAGTCTTCCTGGCGGAAGAACGCTGTCATTCGATACGATCTACCCCGCCATGGGGTGCACCATGCGCTCAAAGCTCGCCATCGATGTAGGCGCGGCATTCGACGAGTCCGGCAATCTGGTCGTGGACTCACACCAACGCACCGGTATAGCGGGCCTCTATGCAGCGGGCGACGTCGTCGACGAAATCAACCAGATCGCGGTGGCCTTTGGGCATGCGGCGATCGCCGCCGTCGACATCCACAGCTATCTTGCGACTACCGAGTAAGACCCCCCGGCGCGCTTGCCCGGCGGAGATGCTTGTGCGGGGGCAGCCCTCAGGATGAAGGTTCGGAACCTTTGGTCCGCTGGGCGCTTGTTGAGCATGCGCTTCACGACCCCGTGAACGGCAGCGCAGACAAGATGCGCACCAAAGGAAAACCGCCATGGCAAAAGAAAAGACCCTGGAAGATCTCTTCCACGACACGTTGAAAGACATTTATTACGCTGAAAGGAAGATCCTCAAAGCCCTCCCCAAGATGGCGCGCGCCGCTTCCTCGCCGGAACTCAAGGCGGCCTTCGAAAAGCACAAGGACGAGACTGAGGGCCATGTCGAGCGCCTGCAGCAGGTGTTTGAACTGATGGGCAAGCGCCCTCAGGGCAAGACCTGCCCGGCGATCGAAGGAATCCTTGAAGAGGGCGACGAAATCGCCGAAGAGTTCAAGGGCACGCCTGCCCTCGACGCCGGCCTCATTTCCGCGGCCCAGGCGGTCGAGCACTACGAGATCACACGCTACGGCACGTTGAAGCGCTGGGCCGAGGTGCTCGGAATGGCGGATGCTGCTGCGCTCCTGGAGCAGACGCTCGGCGAGGAGTCCATGACGGACGAGGCTCTGACCGGCTTGGCGGATGCATCCGCCAACGAGATGGCCAAGGCAGCCTGAACCACAGCCACCCGCCACAAGCGGGTGGCTGTTTCAAATTTGCATATCCACTTCTGACAGGAGACCACTATGGGTCGCGGCATACTGCTCTGGCTTCTCGGCGTTCCAATACCGATCATCATCCTCCTCGCTCTGTTCATGCGATAGGAGGGCATCATGGCATCAACCCTCACGGCGATCGACGTCGCCGCCCCGGTGGAATCGTCGTCCTCGGCGGTCAGCTGGGGGCCGATCGTCGCTGGTGCATTCGCTGCCGCAACTCTCACTTTTATCTTGATGCTGCTTGGGTCCGGCCTCGGGCTGACGATGGTCTCACCATGGTCCGGGGAAAGCGCCAGCGCCACGACCTTCGCGGTCTCGACGGCGATTTGGCTCGTGATCGTGCAGTGGCTGTCGTCAGGCCTCGGCGGCTATCTCACCGGACGCCTTCGCACCAAGTGGGTGGGTATCCACACGGACGAGACTTTCTTCCGGGATACCGCGCACGGCTTCATGGCGTGGGCGCTCGCGACGATGCTTGTCGTTTTCGTGCTCGGCTCCGCCCTGTCTTCGGCGATCGGCACCGGCGTGCAAGCGGCTTCGACCGTTGCCTCGGGAGCCGCAATGGGAGCCTCCGCAGGTGCGAGCGCAAATGCCGGAGAGGGTGGCGGGACCGATGCGACCTCCTATTTTGTAGACGCGTTGTTTAGACCCAGCGACCCCGCGCGGCTCGCGGCGCCAGGCGCCGAAGGTGACGCGGCAGCTGTTGCCCAAGCCTCGCGCATTCTTGTCGCAAGTGCGGCTGCCGGCGAGGTATCTGCTGACGACAAAACTTACCTCGGGCAACTCGTCGCGGCACGCACAGGCCTTTCCCAGGCAGATGCGACGGCACGGGTCGATGCCGTAATCGCGCAGGTGGAGCAGGCAAAGATCACTGCGCAGGAGGCTGCCGACGCGGCACGAAAAGCCGGTGCAACCTTTGCCTTGCTAGGGGCGCTCTCTCTCATCGTCGGCGCTTTCATCGCCAGTGCCGCCGCGGCACTAGGCGGCAGGCAGCGCGACGACGAAGAGACGCTCTACCTCACTGCTCGACGCTGAAAACTTATAGTCGGCCGGCCCTGCGGGGCTGGCCGGTTTCATTTACTAACCTCCCTTGTTATTGTGCAGTGCAGCAACGATATTGCTGCGAGTGCGTTGCACACTCGCCGTCCAATCAAGGGCGTCAAAAACAAGGACGGCTCCATTGCGAAAAGTCTCCGATACGATCGCGCGCCTTGCGGCGCTGCGCGGGCTACAGAACACGCCCCCCTCCTTCACATCCGCCGATCGCCTCTCCACCCTCGGAAAATTCGGCTCCAATCCCGGCGCGCTGCAGGCACGATGCTATCTGCCTGCTGACCTCTCGGACGGGGCAGCGCTCGTCGTGGTACTGCACGGTTGCACTCAGAACGCCGCCGGCTATGACCACCACTCGGGATGGTCTCAACTCGCTGACGAGGCCGGATTCGCGCTTCTTTATCCGGAGCAGCAACGCGCCAACAACCCGAACCTCTGCTTCAACTGGTTCCTGCCCACAGACACTGCGCGCGATCTTGGCGAGGCGCTTTCGATCCGGCAGATGATTGAAACGATGGTCGTTACCCATGGCCTGGACCGAAAGCAGATATTTGTCACCGGTCTTTCGGCCGGTGGCGCCATGGCCGCGGCGATGCTTGCTACCTATCCGGACGTGTTCGCGGGTGGCGGCATCATTGCCGGCCTGCCCTTCGGTTGCGCGATAACCGTGCCCGAGGCGTTCGATCGGATGCGCGGGCACGGTGGCCCGTCCGAGCAAGAACTGCAGCGGCTTTTGCGGGGAGCTTCCAAGCACAATGGGCAGTGGCCGAGGATTTCGATCTGGCAGGGCTCCGGCGATCACACCGTGGCCTCTGCCAACGCGGAGTCCATCGCGGCGCAGTGGCGCGGCGTGCACAAACTCGATACGGCGCCGACGCATGCGACGAGCGATCGCGGACGAAGCCGGCAGGTGTGGGCTGACGAAGCAGGCGAGGCGAAGATCGAGGTCAATATGATTGTGGGTATGGGCCACGGTACTCCCATCGGCAACGGCCTCGGCACGGCCGGACCTTACATGCTCGATGTAGGCATCTCGTCGACCCGGGAGATCGCGCGGTTTTGGGGTCTCGGCGATGCCGATTACTCCAGCGTATCAGCGAGGTCGAGGTCCGCCATCCCAAGGGGCGAGACGACACCATCAACATTTCACCTTCGGGCTGCGTCTAAGGAGCCGGCGATGGCCAGGCCGGCGGAACCGGCTCGAATTGATCTGCAGGGATCGCAAACTGGAGCGGTAAGAAAGGTCATCGAGGACGCTCTGCGCGCCGCGGGCCTGATGCGGTAGGGAGCGGGCAAGCCCTCGAGGCTCAGTGGCACGGCTAAGCGCGGCAGAGGTCTTCAACCAAGGAACGCGGTAGGCTTTGCAATCGTTGACTGCTGTCAGCGAGTATAAGGCATGCACCTTTTCCAGATCCTTCTCCCCCGAGCCGACAATGCCGGCCAACGTTTCGCACGGGAAGATTTCGATCGGGTCAAGGAGGAACTGGCGGCTGATTTCGAGGGCGTCACAGCCTATTTGCAGGCGCCGGCAGAAGGTCTTTGGCGGGAAGGCGGTCAAACCGACAATGACGACATCGTCATATTTGAGGTGATGGCGCAGGAAATCGATCTGCAGGATTGGAGGCGCCGACGCACCGAGCTCGAACGCCGGTTCCGGCAGGACAAGATCATCATCCGCTACATGCTGATGGCGCTCGTCTAGGGCGACGCCATGCCTTCGACCTCGATCCGCAAGAGCGAATACAATCCCGAGAGCGAAGTTCTCTCCGTATGGTTTGTCGCGAGCGGCAAGCGCTACGACTACGAGGCTGTCCCTGCGGAGGTCTATGCCGCCTTCAAAGCCGCCTTCGCAAAAGGCCGCTTCTTCAATGAGCACATCCGGGAACGCTTTCCTTACCGCCTGAACCCGGAGGAGTAGAGGACGCTCGGCACTACGCCCCCGTCTCGGAATTTGCCGCCCCGGCAGGCTTCGATTCGGGAGAGCCTTTGTGTCTCAGAAAAATCGACAAAACCACCAGGACCGCAGTCGACATGAATTCAGACTGCCAGTTCTGAAAGGATTCGAACCACAGGTTGGCATCCATGAGGTAGCTCGCCAGCGACTGTGCCTCTTCGCCGTGCCTAAGCGCCTCCGCGTTCGCTGCCGCCAGGCTCGCCCACCAGTGCAGGGCAAAGGAGATTAGGAACAACACCGCCAGCGCTATCCCCAGCGAGTAGGAAGAAAGCCGTGACAGAACCGGGTTCCGCCTGCGAACGGCAGCCGGCAACTCATCGTCGGGCCGGTCGGGATCATCAGGATCGCGAGACTCCGCCGAGCCGCGCTGGAACAGCATCGCCGTAAGCATCACATAGGCCGACATCTGAAGGAATTCGCTCTCCCAGTTCTCGAAAAGGGCCGAGAGGAAATCGCCGCTCGTCAGATACGCCAACAGGCCGATTGCTGCAGAGCCGTGGTGTTGAAGCTCTTCATTGTAGGCGGAATGACCGGACCAGATCATGCCCAGCGCGCTGAACAAGAACAGAGCCACCAGGGCAATCGTCAGGCCATTGTCCCGAAAGAAGGCTTTCACGGATCATTGCCTCAATTGGCGGGCAGCTTCAGCCTCTTGAACGTCGATGGCGCACAGCAGCTCGCCCCTCTTGTCCCGCACACGCACAAGCCAGCCTGTCAACGCATCAGTACCCGGCTCCAGGTCCACCAGAAGATCGATCGCGCAGCGCATAGCTTCCTCGCGCGCCGCATCAAAGCTTGGCATCGTCGAGGGCGGGACCTGGCGACTACCTTCGCCGTCGCGGTACTCGAAGATGTAGACACCACCGTTCCCCATAGTGGCCGCCGTGACGGCCACTTCGTCGAAATTGCCGTTGCTTCGGGCATCGTAATCGTTGACCGCGAGACCAAAGGTAGCGGTTTGCACGAGGATTGCGCGGGCCGATCGAGAGCTGCGTCGTCGTTGCCAGCTTCGATGCTGGCCATGTCCACGGTCACGCAATCCCCGCCTTCTCCGCAGAAGAGAACCCGCAGGACGGGCTCTCCGGTCAACGCCGTCGCGCGTGACACATCAGTTCGAACAATTTGCATTCGGCACTCCTCTTAAAGCGTTCGAACCGGTTACAGCTTGACGGCCATTTCCCGGCTCCAAAGGCGGAGCTTGCGACAGGACTCAACGAACCTGGCAAGCGCCTTCGGATCCTCGAGCTCAATCAGGCCCTCGTCGGCTTCCGGATCGACACCGGCCTTATGAAACAGGGGGATGCTGCCTGGCGTGAATGCGATGAACTTGCAGTGGGCAAAAGCGTCGGCCACGAAGTCGCGGGCGGCCGCCTCTCCGGTCAGGCGCTCAGCCCCCTCTTCGGAGAGAATGAGCGCCACGGCGTCGAACAGCACCGAAGATCCACCGTCGATCATGTGCTTTGCCGCGATCCAGCTTCCGTCAGCAGCTTGGACGCCGCCGACTTTTGGCGCAACAACCTCCATAACCGCGCCTTCCTTCTCGATCGCTATCTGCAGCTTCTTCAGCAATGCCGCATCGGCACCCGGACTGACAAGCACGCCAACCTTGCGGCCGGCAAAGCTTTCCGGGCCGTTTTCGATGATGCTGAGCGCCGGCGACGGTTCGAGATCGTCGCGGGGCCCAACAGCGGCATCCGCAGGCTTAGGCAGTTCTTTCATGCCGAGTTTGTCGGCGACCGTTTCGGCAAGTCCCTCGTCGATGTTGAGCAAGTGCGCGACCATGCGCTCGCGAATGGCTACGGTTTCAACCTTGCTGAGTTCGAACGTCAGAGCCATGGCGATATGGCGCTGCTCTGGAGCCGTCTGGCTGTTGAAGAACTGGCGCGCCTGGCTGTAGTGGTCGGCGAAGCTTTCCGCGCGCAACCGAACCTTCTGACCTTCTTCCCCCTCGGCGAACGACCTGAACCCGCGCTCAGGAGATTCGCGGGGGCCTTCGCCAAACGAGTTCGGCTGGTAGTTCACACGTCCCACTGGATTGCGCATCGCCATGTGGCCATCCTGCTGGAAATGGTGAAATGGGCACTTCGGCGCATTGATCGGGATGTGAGTGAAGTTGGGGCTGCCGAGACGCTTCAACTGCGTATCGAGGTAAGAAAAATTGCGGCCCTGCAACAGCGGATCGTTAGAGAAGTCGATGCCGGGAGGTACGTTCTGCGTCATGAACGCCACCTGCTCGGTCTCGGCGAAGAAATTGTCGGGCATCCTGTCGAGCACCAGTCGGCCGACCGGAACCGGCGGTAGAACTTCTTCCGGTATCAGCTTGGTGGGGTCCAGAACGTCGAAGTCGAAACTGTCCGCGAACTCTTGGTCGAAAAGCTGCAGGTTGAGCTCCCATTCCGGGAAGTCGCCTGCCTGAATGGCATTCCACAGGTCGCGCCGGTGGAAATCGGGGTCGGCGCCGTTGATCTTTACGGCTTCGTTCCAGACCACCGACTGCATGCCGAGCTTCGGCTTCCAGATGAATTTGACGAAGGTGGATTCGTCCTTAGCGTTCACCAGCCTGAACGTATGTACGCCAAACCCCTGCATGAAGCGAAAGGAGCGCGGGATGGCGCGGTCGGACATGACCCACATGATCATGTGCATCGATTCTGGCGTGAGGCTGATGAAGTCCCAGAAATTGTCGTGCGCCGACTGCGCTTGCGGAAAGGCCCGATCGGGTTCGGGCTTCACCGCATGGATGATATCGGGGAACTTGATGGCGTCCTGGATGAAGAAGACCGGGATGTTGTTACCGACGAGATCCCAGTTGCCCTCCTGGGTGTAAAACTTGACTGCGAAACCGCGCACGTCGCGAGCGAGATCGAATGAACCCTTGGAGCCAGCGACCGTAGAAAACCGCACGAAAACCGGTGTCTTTTCGCCGGCGCGCTGGAAGATGTCGGCACGCGTATAGGCCGCGAGCGACTCGTAGGTCTCGAAAAAGCCGTGAGCGCCGTAGCCGCGGGCGTGCACAACGCGCTCGGGGATGCGCTCATGGTCGAAGTGGAAGATCTTTTCGCGGAAATGGAAGTCCTCGATCAGCGTTGGCCCGCGCTCACCGACCTTCAAAGTGTTCTGGTCGTCCGCTACGGGGCCGCCCTGAGCCGTCGTCAGGACCGCGGTGTTCCCCTCGGCGATTTGGTGAAGCTCGCCACCGTTTCCTCGCGACAGCTTCTGATCATGGATCGTCGCGGGCTTGCCCGACGACTGTCTAGTGGTCTTGGCCATACCAATATTTCCTTTTGGAGAAAATGGGACTTCAGATCACTCTCAATGCCGGCCTAACCCCTTAAGTTCCTTGTGCGAGCGGCCCAGTTCCTCTTTGAGAGCAGACGACACCGCGGGCGCACTGCAAGGGTATTTGAGGCCTTTCGAGAGTGGCCACCCGCGCGTCTGGAACCGCTGCCTGGGGCGCGCAGTTGTGTCGACAACAAACGTGGGGAGAATTCTTTGGCCAACGCGCGGGAAGAAGCGGAAGTCACTGCCAGGCTCGCGAGTGAGCACGGCATTTCCGAGGACGCTGTGAGGGTGGTCTTCGATGCCTTGCGTCGCGGCGGCGGGACCATGGCGCAGTTCAGCCATGCCGAGTTCGGCGGTATGTCGCAATGGTCTTCCGGCATGACCATGGTCGGCGACATGTTCAACGACAGCCTTAAAGCCAAGCTCAATGCCATTGCCGGTGAACTGTCGAGGTACCTGCGCGAGCACCCGGTGGAGCACCCTGACGCGGATCGTGTCGTCAGTTATCGCTCTGGCGGCACTCGGCATGCCGGTTCATGGTGGCCCCAAGAACTCGGCAACCCTTCTTCCGTTGGATCTCAGAATGACATGCGCTACGCCGTGTTTCCACTGAAGCGTCGCCTGGTCATCGACGATCACGGCCAGACCACCTCCTACGACACCGGGGATCACCAGATTTCCGGAGTGTCTCAAGCGCAGAGCACCGACTCCAGCCTCACTTTTGTCAGCCAGCACGGCGTCGTTCGCGTTTCGGATCTTGCCCGGGCGGATGGCGCTGAGCCGGGTCATTTATGACATTGGGCTTCGCGTCGATGGAAACGGTTACGATCATCGGATACCTCGCAGCCTTCTGTTCTATGACCAGCTTTACGCCTCAGGCGTGGAAAATCATCAAGACGCGCGACACCAGCAGTATCTCGGCACCTATGTACGCGCTGACTGTTTTGGGTTTTGCGCTATGGCTGGCCTTCGGCTTGCTGAAGGCGGAGTGGCCCATCATCATCACCAACGGGGTCTGCCTCATCCTCTCTGCATTCATTCTATTGATGACCGTGCTTCCCGGAGCCAAGAGAGAAGCCGTCGCGGACGCTATCGATCCCACGGGACGCGGCGGCGATACCTCGCCGCGCTGAAGGATAAGACTTGTTATGACCGTTCGATACAGATTGGGTTGTGAGCTCTCTTACGGGGTGAAAGCCCCCACCGTCTTCATCTTCAACCTTGAAGTGGCGAGGCTGCTCAGGCATCACGATCTGGTTGAGCGGCTGACTGTCACACCAGACCTTCCGCGTCGGACTTACACGGTTCCCGACATACAGAATCGCTATGTGAGCGTTTCGGCGCAGCCCGGCCCGTTGAAGATCGTCTACGAGGCCGATGTCACCCTCGATGTTTTTCGCGCCGACCCGGCGACGATCGCTGAAACTCCGCTCGACGCGATCCCGCTCGACATCATGCCTTTTCTTCTGCCGTCGCGGTTCGTCCCCTCGGACAGGCTATCTGCATTTGCTTGTCGCGAGTTTGGCGATTTGCCAAAGGGTCACAGCCGCGTCACCGCGATCTGCAACTGGCTCTACGACAATATCGACTACCGTCGCGGCTCGTCGAACGAACAAACCACTGCCGACGAAAGCCTCCTACTCCGGGCAGGAGTTTGTCGCGACTTCGCACATCTCGGCATCGCATTCTGCCGCGCGCTCAATATTCCGGCGCGCTTCGTGAGCTGCTATGCCTACGGGCTGGAGCCGCGCGACTTCCATGCGGTATTCGAGGCATATCTTGACGGCCGCTGGTGGCTCTTCGATGGAACGCGGCAAGCCAATCTCGACGGGCTGGTCCGGATCGGCGTTGGCCGGGACGCCGCGGAGATTGCGTTCGCGTCCCCCTTTGGCGAGATCGAAGCCGGTCCGGTCAAGATCACCATCGACCATGCCGATGGATCTCGCGAATTACCGGGTCGAACGACCGACGCAATCTCGACCGAGGAGCCCGCGCCGAACGCTGGCGCAAATTGAGCGGAGCTCACCTTCATCGATGACAGGAGGTCCGCGTGTAAACGTAAGCGTCAACTATTCTCCGGCACCGGTCAGAAACCTGCCCAGTTCCTTGGCCAGTTCCTCCGGCGCTTCTTCCGCCATGTGGTGACCGCAGTCCAGGCCACGTCCCTCGAGCCGTGTTGTCCATGGTCGCCAAACGCCGAGCACATCGCCGTAAAGCTGTTCCAGATCATCGCGCAGCGACCAAAGTGCCAGCGTGGGACACTGCACCCTGCGCCCGGCGCGCCGATCCTCTTCGTCGTGCTGCCGGTCGATGCCGAGGCCGGCGCGATAGTCCTCCAACATGCCGTGGATCGTCTCCGGATCGCGTGTTGCGGCCATGAAGTCGGCGTAGGCCTCTTCTCCCATCTGGTCCGGTGTGCCTGGATACCAGAGGTCGGGGTTTGCCAATATGGCGCGTTCGGGTTTTTCGGCCTGGGCGAAAAAGAACCAGTGCCACCATGCCGAGGCGAAGCCGACGTCGCAGCGTTCCAACGCTTCAAGGATCGGCACACCGTCCAGTACGGCAAGATGGGTGATGGCCTCGGGATGGTCCATCGCCGCGCGAAAGGCCGTGTAGCTGCCGCGGTCATGTCCCACGATCGCGAAACGCTCGAATCCGAGCTTCTGCATCAAGGCGACACAATCGGCGGCCTTTGCGCGCTTTGACGAGCCCGCCTGATCCGGTGTGTCAACCGGCTTCGATGACTGTCCAAAGCCGCGCAGATCCGGGCAGACAACAGTGTGTTCAGCGCCCAGAAGCGGCGCGACCCTGTGCCAGGTTGCATGTGTGCGCGGATGACCGTGCAACAGAAGGACTGGAGGGCCGGAGCCCCCATGACGGACGCGCAGTACGGCCTCGCCCACATCGATGAATTCCAGCTTGAAGCCCTCAAACATGCCCGGCCGGCCGGAAGAATTCCTCAACCGACTCCCTTGCCGCCGGTCACACCGTAGACCTCCCCATTGATGAAGCTTGCTTCTTGTGAGGCGAGGAGCACAAATACTGGCGCCAACTCGACCGGTTGGCCCGGCCGGCCGAAATCGCTGTCCTCTCCGAACTTCTCGACCTTTTCATCCGGCTGCCCGCCGCTAGGCTGTAGCGCCGTCCAGACCGGGCCGGGCGCGACGACGTTGGCGCGGATCCCACGTTCGATCAGTTGCTTCGCGAGCGCCTTGGTGTAGGCGACGATGCCGGCCTTGGTCGTGGCATAGTCGAGCAGGATCGGTGAAGGCTGATAGGCCTGGATGGAGGCCGTGGTGATGACAGAAGCGCCTGCCGGCATATGCGGGACCGCCGCTTGTGCGATCCAATGGAGCGCGTAGAGATTGGTCTTCATCGTCTTGTCGAAGTCGTCGGTCGACAGATCCTCGATCTTCTCCCGGTACTGCTGGCGGCCGGCATTGATGACCAGGATATCGAGACCGCCCAGGCCGGTGACGGTCTTTTCCACCAACGCCCGGCACCACGCCTCATCCTTGATGTCGCCCGGCAGTGGGATGGATGTACGCCCTTCCTTCTCGATGAGAGCGATGACTTCCTTAGCGTCCGCCCCTTCCTCCGGCAGATAGGATATCGCGACATCCGCGCCTTCACGGGCAAAGGCGATCGCCGCCGCGCGCCCTATTCCCGAATCTCCACCGGTAACCAGCGCCTTGCGCCCCTTCAGCCGGCCGGAGCCGCGATAGCTCTCCTCGCCATGATCGGGGACGGGATCCATTTTTCGGGCAAGGCCTGGCATGGGCTGCGGCTGCTCGGGAAAAGGCGGCGCCGGATACAGCTTGCGGGGATCTTGTAGTAGAGGGCGATCGGTCATGACGGTCATCCATCAATTGGGAGTTAGGCCGGACATTTGTCGACACGTCGCAACGATGGACGGAGGCAATCGTTCCTACAGCGCCCAGGCCAATGACGCACGCAGTTTGAGTGGCCGGAACGGGCGTTCGGGCCGCGCGTTCTCAACAGACTCTTTTCCAAATCAAATCCAGGAGCGCACCGTGGGTCTGTTTACGAAAGACATCAAGACGATGGACGATCTGTTCCTGCACGTGCTGCAGGACATCTACTATGCCGAAAAGCAAATACTGAAGGCTCTGCCCGACATGGTCGAAAAGGCGACCAACCGCGACCTGACGGCTGCCTTCAAGGCGCACCTAGCCGAAACGGAAAAACATGTTCAGCGGCTTGAACAAGCCTTCGCGCTTATCGGCGAAAAGCCAAAGGGAACAACCTGCCCAGCGATCGACGGCATCATCAAAGAAGCGAACGATATCGTCGGCGAGGTGGCCGAGAAAAAGGTGCTCGACGCAGCACTGATCGCCGCTGCGCAGGCCGTCGAACACTACGAGATCACACGCTACGGAACGTTGATCGCTTGGGCGGAGGAGAGTGGCAACGAGGCTGTCGCCACGCTCTTGACCACGACGCTCAACGAGGAAAAGGCGACCGACAAGAAGCTAACCGCGATCGCCGACCGGAAAGTCAACGAAAAGGCGTCGAGTTGACGGGCGCCGTCCAGAGGTCCTCGGCATGAACGCGCGCGGTGAACAGACCCGATCGCTCTGGATGAACGTCGAGGTCTATCCCCGCGCGCCGAAATTCTCGGGAAAGAAGAGCTGCGATACCGTGATCATCGGCTCCGGTATCGCCGGGCTGTCGGTCGCCTACGAACTCGCCAGCATCGGACAGAAGGCGATCATCATCGACCGCGGGCCGATTGCCGGCGGCATGACTTCGCGAACGACAGCACACCTGGCGCCAATTTGCGATGACGGCTTGAGTACGCTCATCAATCTGCGCGGCGAAGAAACCGCGCGGCTCTTCCAGGAAAGCCAAGAGGCGGCCCTCGCGCGCATCGAGGAGAACGTCGCTCAGCTTGGCATTGACTGCAATTTCCGCCGTCTGGACGCCTTCCTGTTCCCCGCGATGGGCGTCGAGCCAAAGGAAGCCCGCGATCAGCGCCAGCAGGAATTCGATGCGGCACGCAAGGTCGGGGCGGCTGCCGAGCTCGTGACCGGAGTGCCGCTCAAAGGATTCGAGAAGGCGCCCGTCCTGCGTTATCCCAACCAGGCCACCTTCCATCCACTGCGATATCTTCGCGGTCTAGCCTCAGCCATCCTTGACAAAGGCGGCCGCATCTTCGCCAACAGCCCCGTGCTCTCCGTCGAGGAATTGTCTGAAGGCGGCGTGCGCGTTTCCACGGAGAACGGCGGCGTGATCGAAGCAGCGTCGGCGGTCGTGGCGACGAATTCGCCGATCAACGATCGTTTCCAGCTCCACACCAAAATGTCGCCTTATCGCACCTATGCGATGGCCTTCACCCTGCCGCGCGGCACCCTGCCCGACGCGCTGTTCTGGGACACCGGCGATCCCTATCACTACGTCCGAATGAACCCTGGGCCGGGATCGGTCGACTATCTGATCGCCGGTGGCGCCGACCATAAATCCGGCGAGGCTGACGATGGCGACATCCGTTTCGAGGCGATCGAGGCGTGGATACGCGCGCTCGTACCGACGCTTGGCAAGGATGTTACCCGCTGGTCCGGGCAGGTCCTCGACACGATCGATTATTGTGGCTTTATCGGCCTCAACCCCGGCAACAAGTCCGTCTATGTCGTCACGGGCGACTCCGGCCAGGGCATGACGCATGGCGCCCTCGCTGGTCTGCTCCTGAAGTATCTGATTACGGGTACGGACAACCCCTGGGCGGCGGTCTATGAGCCGTCGCGCAAGACGCCCTCGGGCGTCATCAACTACGTTCGAGAAAATGTGTCCGTGGTCACAAATCTCGCCGGTTATCTGATGCCGGGCGAGCTGAAGTCCGTGGGTGAGCTCCGGCTTGGGCAAGGCGCGATCCTTCGCAACGGTCTTCGAAAAATCGCCGCTTGTCGCGATCTCGACGGAAAACTCCATCAGCACTCCGCCACCTGCACGCACTCTGGATGCGAAGTCGCCTGGAATTCGACCGAGCAGTGCTGGGACTGCTCATGCCACGGCTCTCATTTCGCACCGGATGGGTCAGTCTTGAACGGGCCGGCAGTCTCTCCTTTGATGGCAGCTTGATCGGCAAAGACACGGAACGGGCCGAACATCCTCCTTAACGTTGGCAGGCGACCTCGTCGATCGCCGCACCTTCCAGAGTCGGAACGGTTCGCCAGCCTGTGAATTTATCTGCGAACTCAAACGGAGAGCCCTGCCATGGATCACAGCAATCATGTTCGTCTGAGCGAAGCGGAATTGAATCCAGCCAACCTTGAAGGGGCCACGATCTACGGGCCGGACGACGAGAATCTCGGCTCCGTGTCTCACGTCCACGGCGCCGGAGGAACAGCGCAGGTCGTCATTGATGTCGGCGGCTTTCTCGGAATCGGCGCCAAACCGGTCGCTGTGCCCGCCAGCGAACTCGATTTCATGCGCGACGAGGACGGCGACATTCACGCCGTGACGTCCTGGACAAAAGACCAGCTAAAAGACATGCCGGAGCACAGAGATTGAAACCGGGTTTCGTCTTTCACACCTCTCTCGGACTGAGGTGCTCGTGATGTCCGGAGAGGTCAAACGTACCGGTGGATGTTTATGTGGGGCAGTACGCTACACTCTGAGCGGTGAGCCGCTTCGTTCCGGCATCTGCCATTGCCTGGATTGCCGCAAAGCCAGCGGCAGCCATTTTACCCCTTTCGGGGTGTGGCCAGCTTCAGCGTTTGAATGTTCCGGCGAGATGAAGGTCTTTGCCGAGCGCAGTTTTTGCTCCGCCTGCGGTGCCCGTATCGCGTGGCTTCGCGATGACGAGGCAGAGATCCATGCTTGGATCTCTCGACGACGCGCCGACCGCAATCATCCCGGATTACGAGCTTTGGGTCGGCCGGCGTGAGGTCTGGATGCATCCGCTTCCGTGGGCCGAGCAGTTCGAGCATGATCGAAATTGACCCAATAACATGATCGGGCAGACTTCAGAATTGTATTGTAGCCCGTAGACCCGGAACTCGCTCAATTGTTCCCGTAACTTGACCGTGCGCCGCGGTGCGGCCCTTCATCACGGAACTGCTGTGCAGAGGCCGCGTTTGCATCGGCTATGCGAGGCGTGGGAAAGTAGACATGCCTATTCTCGAAAATGGAAAGAAACTCGTCGAGAAGGTGACCGGCTGGCAGCGGCCGTCGCAGAACGATCTGGAACGCCTCCGCCGCCCGCGCAAAGCCCATGCATTTTTTTTCAAGGACGATGGCGTTGTTCTCAATCACCCATACTGGCCGCTGATCGTCTATCGAAGCGCCGCCCGTTTGCCGCCAGAGTTTGATCCTGCCGCCATCCTCGAAGATCTCTTCCAGCGCAATGATTGGACGAGCTCCTGGCGGAACGGGATTTACGACTACGTTCACTACCACTCGCGCATACATGAGGTGCTCGGCATCGCTCGTGGATCGGCCAAGGTACAATTCGGCGGCAAGCGCGGTCGGACACTGACGATAAAGGCTGGGGACGTTGCTGTGCTGCCTGCCGGTACCGGGCATCAGTGTCTTGGGGCAAGCGAGGATTTTCTGGTCGTCGGCGCCTATCCGCCGGATGGAACCTACGATGAATGCACCAGCCGCGAGGATCATGCCGGCGCGGTTCAGGACATTCCCAGCGTTGCCAAGCCCCGAAAGGATCCGGTCTATGGCGGTAGGGGATCATTACTCGAACTGTGGACCGGCTCACGCCGCGCGCGGACCATGCGATGAGTGCTGCGGTCAAGTTTCTTCTGCCAGTCGACACGGTGCCCGTGGAGGCGAAACTCGCGACTATCATCCCTGATGAGGCGGGGGTCTGGCAATATGAGCCGAAGTGGGATGGCTTTCGGTGCCTGGCCTTCAAAGCCGAAGATGGAGTCGACATTCGCGCCAAATCCGGAAAGCCGCTGGCGCGGTATTTTCCCGAGCTTGTCGATCGCTTACAAAGCATTCCGGCTCGGCAATTCGTCGTCGACGGAGAGATCCTTATCGAGCGTTCGGGTGAATACTCCTTCGATGCTTTGCAGATGCGCCTTCATCCAGCTGAAAGCCGCATTCGCAAGCTGTCGGTGGAATCGCCTGCCAAGCTGATGCTGTTCGACATGCTGGCGGATACCGACGGGAAAATTCTGATCAGCCGGCCGCTCTCCGTGCGACGTGCCGCCCTGGAGGCGTTCGTCAAATCATCGGACGCCGCAGGTATCGAGCTCTCTCCCGCCACGGTGGACGCCAAGCAGGCAAAGAAATGGCTGAAGAGCGCGGGCGGCAGGACGGATGGCATTGTGGCGAAGCGGCTGGACGACCCCTACCGGCCCGGCGAGCGTGCCATGGTGAAGATCAAGCCGATGCGAACCGCCGACTGCGTGGTCGGGGGATTCCGCTATCTTGCTGACAGGCCGGAGGTTGGGTCTTTGCTGCTTGGCCTCTATGACTCGCAGGGCAGGCTCGACCATGTCGGCTTCACCTCCACGATCTCCAACGCCGCACGTCCGGAATTGACGCGCCGTCTGGAAGGAATTCGAGAATCTCCGGGTTTCACCGGCAATGCACCCGGAGGGCCGAGCCGCTGGAGCACGGAACGAAGTGCTGCCTGGGAACCGCTTCGACCTGAACTGGTCGTTGAAGTGCGCTTTGACCATGTGACGAACAACCGGTTCCGGCACGGCACGAAACTGTTGCGATGGCGACCGGATAAGGCTCCTCGCCAATGCACGTTTTACCAATTGGTGTAGAGGTGCTGGCCCGGAGCCATATGGCCGCTTCCGCCGTTGAGGGTTGGAGGTCTGCCATGAACGAGACTGCCGTCATAAAGCACAAAATCGGACCCGAGGAACGCCGGGAAAGGCGCAGACTGCGACGAGAGAAGCAGCGCGCGGCTAACATCGGACGCGCTGAAAAGATGCACCGGGCCCGGCTGGCCGGGACGCCTCCGGAAGGCCAGTCTACCGCTTTGGCGGCATCCGCCTTTGTCGGCTGTTCCGGCTGGTTCTATTGGAAATGGCGCGGACCGTTTTACCCAGAAGAGCTTCCAACAAGCGAATGGTTCGGCCACTACGCCGCGCGCTTCGACACCGTTGAAATCAACGCATCGTTCTATTCGTGGCCGACCGTCGCGAATGTGAAAAGCTGGTTGCGCCAGTGTGGAGCGCAAACATTCATATACACGGTCAAGGTTTGTGAACTGATTACCCACGTCCAGAAGTTCGAAGACACCCAGGCCCTTGTGAAAGACTTTGGACTGATCGCCGACATCCTCGGTGAGCGGATGGGCTGCTTCCTCTTCCAACTGCCACCCAGCTATCACTTCACCGAGGTCCGGCTAAGCGCCATTCTGGGGCAGCTTGACCATAGTCGGCGCAACGTAGTGGAGTTTCGTCATGCCAGTTGGTGGAACGACACCGTTTATGCCGCCTTCCGCGGAACGGGCACGGTATTCTGCTCCTCCAGTGGACCTCGCCTCCCGGACGCGCTGGTCCGCACAGCCGATGATGTCTACCTGCGGCTGCACGGTCCGAAGCGCTGGTACCGCCATGACTATTCCGACAGCGAACTTGCCGAGTGGGCCGACAAGATTCGCGCCAGCGGCGCGCGGAGAGCATGGGTCTATTTCAACAATGACTACGGAGGATTTGCCCCAAGGAATGCGCTGACGATGCGCGGCTTGCTGGAGGAAGCGGGGTTTAACCGACCCGAAGCCGAAACGGGCAAGCCTAAATCGCTGGTCGGTTTCCGATGAGCATGCCAACTGCGACTTCTCATCTCCTATCTGCTAACTGGCCGCTTCCGGCGTCGGCCACTTTGGGCTCCTCGGTTAGAACCAGGCGCATCGAGCGAGAGATTCGAGCCCGGTTACCTTTGGCATCGCGAAAATGCGTTGTCGTTGAGGCCGGGAACGTGACGATGCAAATGGAGGAGCATGAGCGCGATCAGTTCGAGGCGGCCTCGGCGAAAATCGATCAGGTGCTTGAGCGGGTCGAGGCGCTACCCGTCCTTCCCCGCGAGGCGGAGGACATCCTTTCCATTTCTCCTCGGGAGCGACAGAAATGGCTGAAGGATGGCCGGCTCAAGAGTATCGGGACGCGGACAGTCAAGATGCGCCGCCGAGCCCGGAAGGTTACCTTCCACATCTTCGATCCTCGCGAAATCGAAGATGTGCTTGATCGCGACCTCCCGACCCTATGGCGAGAGGAGGACGCGCTAGAGGTCGCAGAGAACAGACGGCGGGGCGCGGGCAAGGCGGCGCGGACGCGTTCAACCGGGGCCCCGCAGGTCGTTCCTGTGGGGACGAAGAGGGCGCACAATGAAACAGGGAACAGTCTGAACGGATGGGACGCGTTCGATAAGGATGGGTTGTTGCGCGATCCTTAGCGGCCCGTCTTCAATGGCTATTTGTATGAAACAGTGAGGAATAGCGACTCGCCGCGCTCTCGTTTTAGCGCGCAGCGATCCATCACAACTCGTTGCTTAGCCAACCTGCCTCGATCAACTTCTATGCATCCTTCGGGCAACGAGACGAGAAAGTCGTTCCGAGAATGCTTTTGCATCCGCCGGCTTGTCGCCGTCGAGAACGCGGGCCTCGTCGTAGAGAAGATGTGCGATGTCCTCCTTGAAGGCCCGCTCATCCTTTCCAAGCTTTGCAAGTGCTGCGATGCGCTCATGCCGTGGATTGATTTCCAGAACAGGTTTCGCAGCCTTGTCGAGACGGCCTGCCGCATTGAGCAGTCGCTCGAACTGCCGATCGGGGCCATGCTCCGGCGCGACCAGGCAGACCGCGCTTTCCGTCAGCCGGTCGGAGGGCTTCACGTCGGATACAGCGTCACCGAGCACTGTCTTGACGAAGGCCAGAAACGTGGCGATTTCCGATGACGTTTCGGTGTCGGATTTTGCCGCCTTGTCGAGAAGCGGGATCTCCGAAAGGTCAGCCGCGCCCTGCGTTACGGATTTGAACGGCTTTCCCTCAAACTCCGGCGCGATCGTCACCCAGAAGCTGTCGACTGGATCAGTCAACAGCAGGACTTCAATGCCGCGTGCCTTAAAACCTTCAAGCTGGGGCGAAGCTTCCAGCCGGGCGCGATCTTCGCCGGTCATGAAAAAGATCGCCTTCTGACCCTCCTTCATCGCCGCCACGTAATCGGCGAGGCTGCGCAGTTCTTCGCCTGAAGCCGACGACCTGAAGCGCGCCAGCTTGAGTAACTGTTCGCGCCGCTCGTAGTCCTCGTAGAGTCCTTCCTTCAGGACGACCCCGAAATTCTCCCAGATCTTCGCGTAGGCTGCGGCATCATTTTCGGCCAGCTTGGCGAGGTCGGCGAGGATACGATTGGTCACGCCCTTCCGGATCGCGACCAGCAGCGGACTTTCCTGGATCATCTCGCGCGAGACGTTGAGCGGCAGGTCGGCGGAGTCGACCAGTCCGCGGACGAAGCGCAAATAACGTGGCAGGAGGTCGGCATCGTCGGTGATGAAGACGCGCCGCACGTAAAGCTTCATACGCCCCTTGCGGTCCTGATCGAAGAGATCGAACGGACGTGAGCCGGGAACGAAAGCCAGAACGCTGTATTCCTGCCGGCCTTCAGCGCGGAAATGGATCGTCGCGGCCGGTTCGTCATACTGGCCGGCGACGCTCCGGTAGAAATCCGTGTATTCCTCCGGCTTGATCTCGCTCTTGGGTTTTACCCACAGAGCGGTGCCGTCCGCGATGTCACGCACCTCCGAGCCGGGCTTCTCAATGAGAGATATGGGTACCGGCACGTGACCGGACTGCGACTTCACCAGCCGTTCGAGCTGATAGCTTTCGGTGTAGGACGCGGCGCCCTCCATGAGATGGAGCACGACGCGGGTGCCGCGCTTGGGTGCTTCACCAAGTGCAACCGAACCGATCTCATAGGAACCCTTACCATCGGAGGACCAGAGCCAGGCTTCCGCGCTGCCCGCCTGACGGCTGATGACATCGACCCTGTCCGCCACCATGAAAGCGGAGTAAAAGCCGACGCCGAACTGGCCGATCAGTTGCGTGTCTTCGTTTGCTTTGCCGGCTTCGAGGCGCTCCACGAAGGCACGCGTGCCCGATCGGGCGATAGTGCCCAGCGCTTCCGCCATTAGCCGCTTCTTATCGGGATGGGCGGCGATGGTGATGCGCGGCTTCGGATCGTCGCCTAGCAGTTCGGGACGGCCGATCGCCTCGTAGCGAAGCTTCTCGCAGGCATCTGCGGAGTTGGAAATCAGTTCGCGCAGGAAGACGTCCCGGTCAGAATAGACAGAATGCACCATCATATGGAGCAGCCGCGAGACATCCGCCTCGAATGTTCTGGTTTCCGTCGCCTTGGTATCTGTCATCATCTCGAATTTCCTACGCAATCGATCTACAACCGGCCAGCAATGGCAAAAAGCGCCTGATTTGCAAATAGGCCACCGATTTGCCCACGCCGGCGGCCTAACCCTGTCGTTTAAGTCCTGGTATTTGCGCTGGAAGACGATGCTGTCGATACTGCGGACATCAGCGCGTCCATGTCCGGAACGAGTATGTCGTTGCGGCGAGCAAAGGCGGCGAACATTGATCGCACCGTCTCCGCATCTATCTCGCCGCCAATGCCAGCCTTGCAGGCATTGAGCGCAATGGCATGAGCGCTGTTGCGGCTCGCACCGGGCCAGTCCTGCAGCAGGGCGTATGCTTCCAACACAGTCTCGATCCTTGCGGGCAATCCCATGCCGACCAGGACCGTGACGGGTTCTTCAAAGCGGTTGTGTTGCATGGTTCGAAACTCCGTTCCGATGTCCTGGCGGCGCGTGACGTGCGGCAGTCGCGTGAGTGGCACGGCGTGGATAGGCGGACTGCACGATGATGCCGTCCTGCCCCGGATGCGTGATTTTCAGGGTGGCGATATCGACATCTGCCACCTTGATCGGTCCGTTGACCGGAGTGGATTTCGGGCTGCTAAAGCAGGGCGGTGGCAGAGCCCTGTGGGACTTGACCAGTGCCTCGAGCCAGGCTGCTATCGCAATCGGCGCGACGGTCCGTCCGTCAAGCCAGGTAGTCACCTCGCTTTCGGGACAGCCGATTTGTTCGGCGAGGTCTGCCGCGCTCCATCTCAGAGTCTTCAGACATTCACGCAATCGTCCTGGAATCATGTCGAACCTCCCTGCGGTTCGGTGGAGCTCGCGCGGGTTTCCACCATCCTCAAGATCGGCAAGACCTCGCCCGGAAGCGAGGCCTGCGCTTCACGATCCGTTGCTCACGGATGTCGACGATGCCGACACGTGCTGCGCGGCGAGGAACATCAGTGTCGAAGCAGCCGTCCGGCGGCTCCAACCGGCGGATTCGGCCATGTCGATCAGTCCGTCCAGCAGCGGCTTCAGCGCGCTCCTGCACTCCGTTTCGTGGGCCAGAAACTCTTTGGCCGGATGTGTCGGAGACGGAACGCCTCCAATACCTGTCATCATATTCACGGTACCCTCCGAAGTCGTTCTAAGACGCCCGCTCCCGGTCCGGGAGCGGGCAGCTTCATCGAGATATCAGAAGTCCATTCCGCCACCGCCCGGCATTGCAGGAACCGGCGCTTCCTTCTTCGGCTTCTCGGCCACCATCGCCTCGGTTGTGACAAGCAGACCGGCGACCGATGCGGCGTCCTGCAGCGCGGTGCGCACCACCTTGGCCGGGTCGATAACGCCTTGGCTGTAGAGATCGCCGAACTCGTTGGTCTGGGCATTCCAGCCCCAGCCGAACTCGCTTTTCTCGCGCAGCTTACCGACAATGATCGAGCCCTCAGCGCCGGCATTCTCGGCGATCTGGCGAACCGGGGTTTCGATGGCGCGGCGCACGATCTCGACGCCGGTCTTCTGGTCGGGATTATCGACCTGCACCGCATCGAGCGCCTTGGCGGCCCTCAGCAGAGCGACGCCGCCACCGGGCAGCACCCCTTCCTCGACCGCTGCGCGGGTCGCGTGCAGGGCGTCGTCGACGCGATCCTTGCGTTCCTTGACCTCGACCTCGGTCGAGCCGCCAACGCGGATGACGGCAACGCCGCCGGCGAGCTTGGCCAGCCGCTCCTGCAGCTTCTCGCGGTCGTAGTCGGAGGTGGTCTCCTCGATCTGCGCCTTGATCTGGGCGACGCGGCCCTGGATCTCCTCCTTGCGGCCGACACCGTCGACGATGGTGGTGTTCTCCTTCTCGATCACCACCTTCTTGGCGCGGCCGAGCATCTGCAGCGTCACGTTCTCCAGCTTGATGCCGAGGTCTTCCGAGATCGCCGTGCCGCCAGTGAGGATCGCGATGTCCTCCAGCATGGCCTTGCGGCGATCGCCGAAGCCCGGCGCCTTGACGGCTGCCACCTTGAGTCCGCCACGGAGCCTGTTGACGACCAGCGTCGCCAGCGTCTCGCCCTCGACATCCTCGGCGATGATCAGCAGCGGCTTGCCCGACTGAACCACCGCTTCCAGCACCGGCAGCATCGCCTGCAGGTTGGACAGCTTCTTCTCGTGAATCAGCACATAGGGCTCTTCGAGCTCGACGCGCATCTTGTCCTGGTTGGTGATGAAGTACGGGCTGAGATAGCCGCGGTCGAACTGCATGCCCTCGACCACCTCAAGTTCGGTCTCGGCGGTCTTGGCTTCCTCGACGGTGATGACACCTTCGTTGCCGACCTTTTCCATCGCCTCGGCAAGGAAGCGGCCGATCTCGGCATCACCATTGGCCGAGATGGTGCCGACCTGGGCGATCTCGTCGTTCTTCGTCACCTTGCGGGCATTGGCCTTCAACTCGGCAACGACAGCGTCAACCGCCTTGTCGATGCCACGCTTCAGGTCCATCGGGTTCATGCCCGAGGCGACAGCTTTGGCTCCCTCGCGGACGATCGCCTGGGCAAGCACGGTGGCGGTCGTCGTGCCGTCGCCGGCGAGGTCGTTGGTCTTCGAGGCGACCTCGCGCACCATCTGGGCGCCCATGTTCTCGAACTTGTCCTCAAGCTCGATCTCCTTGGCGACGGTGACGCCATCCTTGGTGATGCGCGGTGCGCCAAACGACTTGTCGATGACGACATTGCGGCCCTTGGGACCGAGCGTCACCTTCACCGCATTGGCCAGTATATCGACGCCGCGCAGCATCTTCTCGCGGGCTTCGGTATGGAACTTTACTTCCTTGGCAGCCATTGGATCACTCCTTCAATTAGGCAGCTTCGTTGACTGATTGACGTTCGAAGAAGCCGTCAGGCGGCCTTCTTCAGCGTGGCGGTCTGTTCGATCACGCCCATCACGTCGCTTTCCTTCATGATGATGAGGTCCTCTCCGTCGAGCTTGATCTCGGTGCCGGACCATTTGCCGAACAGGATGCGATCGCCCGCTTTGACGTCGAGCGGCTGAAGCTGGCCGGCCTCGTTGCGGGCGCCTGGGCCGGCGGCGATGACTTCGCCCTCCTGCGGCTTTTCCTTGGCGGTGTCGGGGATGATGATGCCGCCTGCCGTCTTTTCGTCGGCTTCGATGCGGCGGACCAGGATACGGTCATGCAATGGACGGAACGCCATGTCGTTCTCCTCATGGACAAACAGATTTTGAGGTTCCTCCGCACCCGGCCGGCAATATCGGTTCGGTGCGGGGTGCGCCGACCCCTCTCAGGCATCGCGCGCATATCGAGCTAGTTTTGGAATTTTCCGGTTTCAAGAGGCCGGCACAAAAAATTTGGCACTCGCAACTTTCAAGTGCCAACAGGCTGTTATCACGCAGCTATTTCGTTCGAGCTGGAATTTTCCTGCTTGAAATTTCGCGGCGATCCAACAAAATTATCCGAGCTTTGGCGCTGCCTCTGTGCAGCCGGAAACTGAACGCAATCGAGGAGTTTTTTCAGACGGAGGAAATCGATGAACCGACAGAAATTCTCGCCGATCATTCCCTCGCTCGCCCCCGAAACGTCCGACCTTTCGCTTGACCGCCTGCTGTCGCCGGCCAGGCACTTCAAGCACCCCGACGACGTGCTCAGCGACGCCACGCTCGAACTTCAGGAAAAGCGAGCAATCCTGTCGTCCTGGGCTTCGGATGCCTGCGCCGTGGAATCGATGCCGGCGCTGCGCCAGCCGCCAGGTGCTGAGCAGCCAATCTCCTTCGATCAGATCATGGATGCGCTGCGGCAGCTCGACAGCGATGCATCGGCGCGCCAATCCGCATCGTGCGAGTTCTCTCACAGCTTCGACAGGCTGGATGCCTGAGGTTCGCAAAAGGAGAATCATATGGTGACGAGGGTCAGCAGGGAGTTCCGCCTGCAGATGGAAGGCTACGGCCTGACGACAGCCGAGATCCACTATCATCTTCCGGATCACCCGAGCCTGTTGCAGCTCTATGTCTGGCAGGACTACGACCTCGCGCCCGAGTTTCCCGAGTTGAAGGGTTTCCTCAGCTATTGGGAGCGTGAACTGGAGGGGGCGCTCCATTCGGTGCGCGTCGCGCACAATCGTCTGATCAAGCCCTCCGAGTGGAAGGCGATCGACGGCCTCATAGCGATACACTGATAGGCGCTATTGATGCTCGTCCGGATCGGGCAGTTAGACCAGCGCAGCAACGGTTCCCGGTACCGGCCGGCCTTCACGGGTCGTCCGCCCAAAGCATCGCAGTGGCCACGCTGCCTCCGAGCGATGTTTCGCCCTGACAGTTTCCCGTTCGCTTTCAGCATCTCTTCGGGGTCTTGACGCAACAAAAAACAGTTCCCAAATCCAATTTGCCGGTCGCCAGACGGGGCCGGTACAGTCAGGGAGCGCCGGCTTCTTGGCGCTCCTCGTGTCTATGTTGCTCATTGGAGGATATAGCTATGAGAACCGCATTCGACTTCTCCCCGCTCTACCGGTCGAGCATCGGCTTCGACCGGGTCTTCAATCTGCTCGAAAACGCGAGCCGGCTTCAGGCCGTCGATAACTGGCCGCCCTACGACATTGCTCGCACCGGTGAGAACTCTTATCGCATCACCCTCGCGGTAGCGGGCTTTGCGGAGGATGATCTCGACATCACGCTGGAGCCGAACCTTCTGGTCGTCACCGGCGAGCGAAAGGAAGAGGAAGGCTCCGAGTACCTGCACCGTGGGCTTGCGGCGATGCGTTTCGCCCGCCGCTTCGAACTTGCCGACCACGTGAAGGTCGGCGGGGCTTCGCTGGCAAACGGCCTTTTGATCATCGACCTGGTGCGTGAGGTGCCTGAGGAGATGAAGCCCCGGCGCATCGCCATAACAGCCGGCGATGCCACGCCGAAGGTCGCGCAGATCGAGGCGAAGAAGCAGGCCGCGTAAGGCGCAGCTCACCAGAGACATGACGATTCCCGGCGCCGGCAGCATTGCCGGCGCCCAGGACCGTTCTGCTCTATGCAAGCACAAGGAGAAGATAGATGACCATTCGTGATCTCATCCCGTGGAGACGGGACAATAACCAGACGCCGGCCGTTTATCGCGATAACGACCGGGATCCTTTCATGGCACTACATCGCGAGATGAACCGGTTGTTCGACGACGTCTTCCGCGGCTTCGATACGCGGCTACCGCCGTTTGGCGGCTTTGCCGCGCGTGGCGTCAATTGGCCAAGCGTCGAGATTTCCGACACTGAGAAGGAAATTCGCCTCACGGCAGAGGTGCCCGGCTTGGAGGAGAAGGACATCGAGGTGCTGCTCGATGACGGTGTGCTGATGCTCAAGGGTGAGAAGCGTTCGGAGACTGAGGACAAGGACCGCCAGTTCTCCGAGCGAGTTTACGGCCGGTTCGAGCGCCGCATCCCGCTCGGATACGAGGTCGAGCAGGACAAGGTTGATGCACATTTCCGCAATGGCGTGCTGACGGTGATCTTGCCCAAGACCGCCAAGGCACAATCGCAGGCCAAGCGGATCGCAATCAAGGGCTGACGATAACAATCCACGATGTGGGAGGCGGCCAGGACGGCCGCCTCCCACATCGTTTTGACACCGCGCTGTGAGCGGTAAGCGACTTCCGCGGGTAGATCAATTAACAGGAGGCTGCCTCTGGTTCTTGTCGGTCGCCTGCCATCCACCGCTAACAGCACCGGGCCGAGGAACACCCCGATGAAGCCGAAGGCCAAAATGCCGCCGCGGAAGCCGAAGAAACTGAGTAACACGGGCAAGCTGTTCGCTTGCGTTAGGAGATAGGGCCTCGACAGGTTGTCTATGCTGCTCACGAGCAGCAGACTCCAACCCGCGACGAAGATGCTCCAGCCAACCTCTCCCTGAAAGAACAACCACAGCGCGAGAGACCCCCAGACCAGCGGAGGGGCGGCGGCACGAAGGACAGAAGAAAGGTGATGAAGCCGAGCAGCAGAGGCTGGGGCACACCTGCTATTCAAAATCCGAGCCCGGCCAACAGTCCTTGCGCAATAGCCGTCCCGATTACACCGTAGACCACCCCGGTAACTGTTGATCCCGCAACCAAGGGCTGATGGCGGGCGCGAGTGCTACCGATCCGCTCGGAACTGCCGCCCGCGGAGCTGCCATCTGGCGCCCGAGAACGCAGTGCATCAGTGCCCAACCACGTCACACCCCTAACTCCTATGCGAGCTCTTGCCGATCTTTTTGTGCAGCGCAGCAACAATCATGGTATGACTGCGTTGTCCCTCGTGTCATGCCGCGAGCAAACCTCGGAGCAATTCGCATGAGAGTTCTATCGAGGATGACAGCGCCGCAGAAAGCTTTTCGGCGGGGCGCATGAAGCTGACCATTCGCCACAGGACGACCTACCGCTACGCGCGCCCTGTCGTGCTCCAGCCCCATCGCATGATTCTCCGTCCTCGCAGCAGCCATGACGTCGTCGTGCTGGCGAGTTCGCTTGTCTGCTCTCCTGATGCTCAACTCGACTGGACGCAGGACGTCTTCGGCAACCTGATCGCCACCGGCACATTTGAGGGGCCGACCTCTGAACTGGTCATCAGCAGCAATCTGATCGTCGAACAATTGGCCGAGGCGTGGCCTGTGTTCCGCATTGCTCCTGAGGCACATTCCTTCCCGTTTCAGTATTCCCGCGATGACCTGGCCGATCTCGGCGCCTTGAATATTCCAGAGCATGACGATCCCGAAGGAAGGTTTGATGCATGGGCACGCGCCTTCGTCCGCGGCGCGTCGACCGACACGCTATCGCTGCTGAAGGATCTCAATGCGGGCGTCCTCGGCCCCGTGGCGTATCGCGTCCGGGACGAGGAAGGCACGCAGACACCGCTGGAAACGCTGGCGCTGGCAAGCGGCTCCTGCCGCGATATCGCTGCCCTGTTCATCGAGGCGATACGCCATCTCGGCTTCGGCGCCCGCGCCGTCTCGGGTTATCTGTTCGATGCGGAAGCCCGCACTGACGATCCCGGTTCGACACATGCATGGGCGGAGGTCTATCTTCCCGGCGCCGGATGGATTGCCTTTGACCCGACGCATCGCCGGCTAGGTGGAGCCAGCCTGATCCCGGTCGCGGTCGCCCGCAGCAACCGTCAGATCATGCCGATCGTCGGTGGCTATGTCGGCGCACCAGAGGACTTCGTTGCGATGGTGGTTGAGGTCAGCGTGACACCGGAAGCATAGCCATTGCGTCTCGGCCTTGCGACAGATGCGGGCTGGTAAAACCCAGCTTGCGCAGACCGGCTTGAACTTCGGGCGCATTCATGAAGAGGTTCCAGAGCAGGCCGGTCCGGAGATTCTCGATCATGATGACGATTGGGCCTTGGTTGATCGCCAGGTAGGTCCGCGCATACCAGTCCCGGCTTTCGCAGAAGGCATCGACGAAGCCGAACCGGCCCCAGATGCGGTGTCTGGGCTTTGTCTTGAAATACCGCAGCGCGCGCATTGCCTCGTCCGGCGCGTAGGGAAAGCTTGAAAGCCCAGCGCTCGGGGTGATCACGCCGGTATCCTTGCCCGGAGCATGGGCGACATAGCCTTTGGGGCCGTGGCTGGACGTCAGCCCCGAGCAATCCCGCCCGTATCCAGCATAGCCGTGCGGATTGGCAATGCAGTGCTCGTAATTGATGCGGGTGTGGCGAACATTCTGCTGCCAATAATCTGCATGGCGATCCATCAGGCCGCGCGGGTCGAGGCCGCAGAAGGAATAGTGCGCGATGAACAGCGGTCCGCCATGATCCATGCCGAGCGGCAGCTCGATGCCATGGTAGTTCCGCCCGTTGCGGAAAGCCGGCCCTGACGCGAACCCCTGATGATAGACCTCGGGGTCGATCGCATGATCCGGCGAACCGGCGGCGAGCACATAGGCCAGCAGGCCCTCATTCCAACCGGCGATTTTCCGGTTCATCGCCCAGCCGTGCCTGGGGCTCCAGTGCCAAAAGAGATGGGCGCCGCCGTCGCGCCTGAACCAGTCCCATTCGGCTCCACGCCAAAGCCGGTCGATACGACGACAAAGATCCCGCTCCCGGGTTGCAGCGCGGTCAAAATACTGACGAGCGCAGAGAAGCCCCTGGAACAGGAACGCGGTTTCGACCACGTCGCCGCCATCGTCCTTTCGGCTGAAGGGAATGGTCTCCGCAATGCGCCCGTTGATAAAATGCGGGAACATGCCGTGGTATCGCGATGTCTTTTCCAAGCAAGACAGCATTGTGCCGAGCCGGGCGACCGCCTCGTCGCGGGAGACCCATCCACGCTCGACGGCGACCACGATCGCCATGATGCCGAACCCGGAACCACCAATAGCGACGAGATCGTTGTCAGGATCGCCGGTCGTCTTCTGGCGGTCGCGTGCAAGGCCGCTTTGCGGATGTGCTCCTTCCCAGAAGAAGCCGAACGTCTGCCTCTGGACCAGATCGAGAAGTTCGCCATCGGCTGCGGAGAACGACGGGGCAAAGGCATTTGTACATAGATTTCTGGGAGGAGCAGTGAGCTCATCTGGGCGCATGGCTCGCCGCCCAAGGGAAACGTCACGGAGATAACGGTTTTGCATCTAACGTGTTGCGCCTTGTAAACCACCGGTAACATCCAGACAGGTCGTCATTGCCGTCTCCTCCTTCCCCAAGCGGCGACTCAAGGTTGGGCGCTCGCAATCTAGGCGCTATTTCACCGAACGGAGGGTGACCCCGGTCCCGGTCCCATACTGCAATCTTATGCGACTTTCGCAGCACGTAGCATCAACATAGCTAGCAATTGGGTTTGCTCGAAGGTTGGTCTGCCTGTCAAAATAGCTGCCATCTCACCGCCAGAGTCGGCGATAATTTCCTACCACCTTCGTCTTCCTAGAGCCTTCGTCGCGGTGTTAGAGGCGCTTCTCGAAAGCATGCCGACAATACTGGCTAATGAACCAGGTCAATGCGTTTGCGCAATCCATCGCAAGACGCCGAGCGCTGCTCGAAAGGTGCGTTCGTCTCTGCAATAGATCAGCGGCGGGCGCCCATCGAGCTTGCCATCTACCGATTGTCTGACGATCCGCGCGGCACTATCGCCAAAGAGTTTCCTGGCCTCGTCGTCCAGCTTTGATCGCCACTCTGTGGCGACGTGTTCGGACCGGCGGACCTGCGCAAACTTTCTCAGAATCTCTTCAGCCGCGCCAAGGTCAGAGTAGCTTCTCTCAGCTAGGTCGAGCGGAAGGATGCCTCCGTGATCGGCAAGCGGGGTACGGAAGAAATCGGCGCGATCCATTTCATCCAGGGCCTGTTCCGCGAGCCTGATCAGCAATTGCCGACGACCGTCTGCTTCTTCCGCCGCACGTTTTGCTTTGGCCCTCGCCTCGTTCTCAGCCCATAAGGATATCGCTTCGCGGATGGCGCGCTCCGCGGGCAGTCCGTGAAAATTGGGTGGCGGTGCGCTGCTTCGCAGGTCCAGGACTTCGATGAGCCTTACCAGGTCGCTGTCGATCGAGGAATCAGTTTCGAATGTCTCCTTGCGCGGTCTTCCGCTCTCCGGTTCGATTATCTGCCACCAGGAATCAACCGTCATCGATGCGCGATCTTCGTCTGGAATCCGTTCCAGGATGCGGGAGACTAAGCTCGAAATATTGTTCACTCTCTCGTTCTTCTTTTGCTCGGTCACCTCCCAATCGCGCCAGCGATCTGCCAGGCTGGTCTTTAGAGCGAATGAGAGATGCTGTTGTTCGGTCAGACCCGCCGTAGTCATGGCCTGAAGAAATCGATGAACCGCTTCCCAAGGCGTAAGGAACTCGCGGTCGAGATGGCGCATTGCATCGGCAAGGTCCTTTTTCAATTTCACGAAGTCACCGTGGACATATCCCTCGTCAAGAAGGCGGGTGACGATATGGTCTGTCGCGAGGAAGCGTTGATGATAGAGTCTCGGCCGCAATATCGTCGCAAGGACAACCGATCGCCAGGTTTCGGAGCGGCCCGTGAAGCAGCCCGTCCCCCCGATCTGTATTCCTAGATGTTCGCGCAATCCCAGTGCGCGAAGCGCAGTAAGATCCTTGATACGCAGCTTCTGCTCGCTGGCACTCCGGCGAGTCCGGCCATAAGCCTCGATCTTGCGTCTCGCACTTGATGCCAGCCGTTTGGCAGCGGCATCAGCGTCCTGTCGTTCGCGCAGCCGTAGGTCCTCGACCGCTCTCTCGATTTTCGCGTTGAACAGCCAGATTCGTGGCGCGGTCGATATGACGGCTCGTCGCACATCTCCGGGTGGCGTGTTTCGGGGCACAGAGGACATGTCGATCTCGACGGCGGCCGTTCCCAGTCGCTTCAGGCGAGAAATCTTCTCTTCTCCGCAGGCGTGGGTCACCGCGATCTCGACGAAGATTTCGAGATCTTCACCCTGGAGGCGAAGGTCTGGAATCACTTCGACATGGTCGCGGAACTCCAACGTTGCGCGATCGAAAACGACCTCGCGCTCCTCGGCAATCAGCTGTTCGTAGCTGCCGTGCGCGGCAAACTCGCGAGGAATCGTAATCCGCAATTCGTCCCGGATGATCTCCTTGCAGAGCAGATGAAGCGCGGTCTCCGGGCCGCCGCCGCAAGCAGGGCCGTGATGAGCGAAGTGCGCCGCTTTGAGATCATCCTTGAGGTTCGCGACCAGAGCGGCCTTGCAATGCGGGCAAATCAAACCGCAGGCAAGGCCCCGACGCGCCTCCGAAATGTGGAAAAGCTTCCCGATTTCGGTATCCCAGCCGTAGACGAGCCGCGCGCTGTCGTTGCCGAATTGGCCGCGGATTTCGGGGTCGTTGTGGCCCTGATGAATCGACATTGACGTATGGTACTCGCCAACATGGGATGACTGCTAGGCTTTGACGGGCAGCCACACCGTCAGCCGCCTGGGCGCGATGGCGTATCAAGCAAGCCAGGATTGGCGGCACTACTCTGCGGCATCGCGGAAGATGCATCTCCTCCGGTGTAGATTGTCGCGGTGTTTGATCTTCCGTTCGGCCTCGCTCGTTGTCTCAGTTCCTTCCGCTGAGCCGCAGGACAAACTTGACCCCCACTGATATACAACTTCGCGTATCTTTGAGTCGCATCATCATCGACAGATTCGCCAACTCGATGTGACCTAAGGTGCGGAATGATGAGGGAGCTTTTGGGTCTTGGGGGAAAAGCCGCGGCGCAGAGTGAAAAGTGGGTTTCTTTCAACCTACACCGTTGACGATACCTATCTGCTGAAGCCTGACCGCGCACGCGGTCGGCCTGGTATATTGCGGGGGCGGAGTCCCTCCGCAAATGATATACTTGTGAAATTCTGGCCTAGGCAGAAAGGGCAGGACGATCAGGATTTGGAGTTGATCTGGCGAAGCGAGGTACGCCAGCTTCAACGTCTTGCAGCATTGCCGCGTGCCGACGATCTCTTTGTCCGTATGGTTGGCAGCGGCAAGGACAACGACGGCTTCTACCTCGTTCTCGATCCTGGACTGGGAAGTCCCCTGGAATTGTTCCTCGCCGCCAGTCGAAAGCATGAACTCTTGGGACAGGTTCGCCAGCCCCGGGCGCGCCGCATCATGTGGGGCAACGTGCGGCGGTTGGTCGAGGCGCTCGAACTGCTGCATTCCCAAGGGGCAATCCACCGCAATCTCGACCTCTGGGCTGTCATCACATCACTCGGCGACGAGCCCGACTTCCGGATAACGGGTTTTGAGTGGTCGATGCGCATAGCGGCGGTTGATGCGACCGAAAGCAAGAAAATCAAAGCGCCTCGTGTCGATGACTCTTATTCATTCGCGCGCGACTGGAGAGATCTGGCTCACCTCGCCAGCCTTGTGCTGGACATTCCCAATGCGCCGTTGGCTGATCTGCGGATCGTCCCGTCCCGCGTGGCGGAACATGTTTCGGCAACAGAGATCAGGCTTCTCCGATCGATGCTTGGTCTCGAACCGGTCGAGCGCCTCGACGGCGAATTCATACTCAAACGCATCGACGAGATTATTGATAGCATTTCGGCTGAAGCCGCAGGCCGGGACGCTCGACTATGCCTGTCCGTTCGCCTCGGGACGGGTACTCCCCTGTCGGAGGCGATTCGCCGCGCATCCGGGAACGAAATCGAGATCGCCGATGAAATCCAGCAAATCCGGTTCGTGCTCGACGATTTGGGACGCCACGGACAATTGGTTGCCATTCGAGACAGCAGTGCCTCGGAAGCGAGATTCGTCCTCGTGGGGAACCGGCTGACCTATAGACTGGCTCCCTACCGTCGGCCGGGGTCCACGGAAAGCGGCAATTGGGAATTCGCTTACTGCGAACGCGCCGATATCGATCCGCCTCATCCGGCAACGATTGTTGGCGACACCGCAATCGATAGTGATGCCCTCGACATCATTCGCAACGTCGATGCCACCCAATCTTTTCCTCGTCGCCGCGGCAAAGTCCAACGTTGGGAGGATTACACGCAGCGGACGGTTGCCGCGCTTGCTCGCAGGTCCGACCTGGAGCGAATGCACCAGTCCTTCGCACTGCTGCTGATCCTCGAGATGGCATATGCTGCCGCCGATATCTTTCCGGTGGAGATCATCTCCAAGACCAACACGGGACGCTCCGATCAGCAGGCGATTCGGCTGGTGTCTCGCCACGATGCCGATAGGGCCAAGCTCTCGACGTCGCTCGGATTGGATGCGCCCGCAGTCCGCTTGACCAAGATGCTCAACAACGAGGAGATGCGCGAAGACGGGGCATGGACCCTGACTGAACCCGGAATGTTGGGTGAGCGGTCGACGCCGACAACAAGCTGGCGTTTTGTGGAACTCGAGGACGTCAACGACATCGAGTGCATGAGATTCGAGGGAACATCGCTGCCCCAGCACAGGTCGACGGCTTATCTGGCGCCTGCTGAAATGATCGGAAGAATCGCGCAGTTCAAACGCCGTTTGAAAGCGCTCGGAGCCCTCCGCGAACACGGAGAACTCCTCCGGATGCTCGTGGATCAAAGGTACCGTATCGAAGACAGTCACGATCCGTTGGACGAGACGTCAGCCGCATTTCAAGATCTGGACAGTTCGAAGCAGCAGGCGCTTCGGGAAATTCTCTCCGTCATTCCGCTCTTCCTCCTTCAGGGTCCGCCAGGCGTGGGAAAGACGTATCTGGTTGGCGATCTCGTAAGACGGCGGTTTGACGACGAACCGATCACCAGAATTCTGCTTTCGGCGCAAAGCAATTCAGCGATCGACCATCTCATGAGCGAGGTGCAGACGACGTTTTCCGATGTCAGCTCCGAAAAGCGTCCTCTGATGGTCCGTGCGAGATCGGCCGATGATGATGAGGCGTCAGGCGAACTCGAAATTGATGTGCAGGCCGGGAAACTCTTGCAAGATTTGGCAAGCAGCGAGCTGGTCGAGGCAGCCGCACCGCACATGGTAGCACGAATCCGGTCCCTAGCCGAAATGCGTGCGAACGGAGGAGCCCGCCGCATTAGTTCAACGGGCGGGCGTCGCATGTCGGCTGAGTTGCGCGCTTTCGAAGGGATGATCCTGCGCGCGGCGAACCTTGTATTCGCGACGACGAACTCCGCTGCCGTCGAACGCCTAATCGAAGAACGCAGCTTGTTCGACTGGACGATCATCGAGGAGGCGGGAAAGGCAACAGGAGGAGAATTGCTGTCTCCCCTCCTTCTGTCTCATCGTCGTCTCATGATCGGCGACCACAAGCAGCTCCCACCCTTCGATCTCGACACGATCACGAAGCTGCTGTCATCCACCGAGAATGTCAAAAATGCCGTCTCGTTGGTCGATGATCTACTCTCCCGGTACCTGAAGGATCCTGGGATCGATGAGATCTTTCGTGAGATAGAGGATGAAGATGACGATTTCGGTCGGTCATGCGCGGACGCATTGGCCATCCTGACGCTGTTCGAGAATTTCGTGGAAAGAGAGTTCGCCCGTCAAAAGAAACGCGATCAGGGTCCTCGCATCGCACGGCGGCTTAACGAACAATACCGGATGCACCCGGCTATCGCCCAGATCGTTTCCCGTTGCTTCTATGACGGCGAGCTGAGGACAAATCCTAAGCAGGAAAAGAAGTTCTTGACCTCCCCAGCACCCGTTATATCCGCGGATGCAAACCGGCTTCCTGACACTCCGGTGGTTTTCATCGATATGCCTTACGTCCGTGAGGAGCGTCCAGGCGGGCGTGGCGGCGAGAAGCTTCCTCCATGGTCGAACCCGGACGAAGTGCACGCAACCATTCGCGCACTGGAGCTGGTGCGGTCGAGATCAGATACCTACAAGCCTTCGCTGGCGGTGTTGTCTCCCTATTGGCAGCAGGTCAATCGAATCGGGAACGAGATCGCGAAGAGACGAGATGGTGCGCTTGGGCATCTCAAGAATTTCGTTCCCGCCATCGGCGATCAGCAATTCTGCGGAACGGTCGACTCCTTCCAGGGAGGAGAAGCCGATGCGGTGATCGTTTCCTTGGTTCGCAACAATCACCACTCGACCCCTGCCAGGGCACTGGGTTTCCTTCGGGACAATCGTCGAATGAACGTGCTGCTGAGCCGAGCGAAATGGCGTCTGATTCTGATCGGCAGCCTCTCGTTCTACAGGAACATAGTGAAACTCGCCGAGAAGCTGCCCGATCAAGATATCGGTTTCCTAAGTGAATTTCTGAGGGTGCTGGAAGAAGAAGCCACGTCAAAACAGGCCGAAATCGTGTCTTGGACGACGCTGCGAGGAGGCGCGGCATGAGAACGGTTCATGTCGTTTTCCCGGTTCTGCGCGGGACCCGTCGCTTCATCATCGAGAAAGGCCGCAGGTGGAGCGTAATCGAGCATCTACTCCTAGATGCCATCTGCCACGAGCCGGCATCGGCCGTCGACCTGGCGATAAAGTCGAAGCTCCCGCGACGGGTCGTCGTTGAAGCCTTCATCCGTCTGATGCGAGCGGGCTGGGCAGAAATCGTGACGACGCCCAAAGGACCAATGTTCAGGGCGACACATGCAGGGCTTGCGCGTGCCAAATATGATCAGCTTCCCGCCGCCACGATAACCGAGCCGAGATGGCGCGGGTTCGCTATCGAGCAAGTGACAGGGGGCGTGTTCCGAAGCCGCGAGTTGGACCTGCGCCACCATACTCGGCTGCCCGTTGCAACAGACGATCACCTCGTCGTGCAACTCCCCGGGTCGTCATTGCACTCGATGGGAGAGTTGGGGGAAGTATTCAGTGCGATCGAAGGCGAGGACGAACTGATCGTTGGCGTTGACAGTGGGGCTGAACGACTGATCGAACGCCATGCCGTCGTCACCGTTCGAGATTCCGCGATCGAAGGCTTGCCTTCGCGAGCTTCGCATGCCCTTCGGTTCCTGATCCTGCAGAAGGCAAAAGAGGCTCTAGATGCGGCCAGGGCCGCAAGGACAGATCCCGGGAAGGCAGCCCTTTCGCCAGTCCTCGTTGACACCCCCGATCCGGCCGAACCGTCGAACCAATATGACGGCCTCTATGACGCGGACGATCTGATCGTCGACGCCGATGCGCACGCGCAAGTGCTGGAGCGGGTGATCAAGGGCGCTTCGGAACGGCTGTTAATTCACTCGACATTCGTCTCGGACGCACGCGCCCAAGCGATTTTGCCAAGCCTTCTGCAGGCCGCCGGTCGTGGCGTGAAGATCGATGTTTTGTGGGGTCAGGACGATATCGGAACATCCACGAACTCGTCACGGTTTGCCGCTGGAAAGCTCCAAGCCGCCATTGCCGAGGCAGGCCGAACAGACCTTATTTCGATCCATCCGTTTTCCACCAACTCGCACGCCAAGATCATTGTCGCCGATAACCAGAAGGGCAACTGGTCGGCGTTGGTCGGTTCATGCAACTGGCTTGCTTCCGATTTCAAGAGCTTCGAAGCATCGATGCGCCTGCGCGATCCCGCAATGGTAGGCGACTTGGTGCGCAAAGTTGCAGGCCTTTCCCAAGGCCGGCCGGGTGTCTGGAACGAGTTGGCGATTGAACTCACTGTCTTGGGTCGGCGCATCCGAGAACTCCCCAGACCGAGCGGGCGACGGGTACCTATGCGATTGTTATTCGGTGCAGAACATGCCGGTCTCGTCCTCGAGGCGCGGGACCGCGCGAGACAGCGCATTTTTGCCCTGAGCCATCGGATCGGCATTGCAGCGCAACCTGTTGCGCTGCTTCCAACGCTGTCTGCAGTGAAAGCCAACGGTGTCGATGCGACGTTCTACTACGGCCGCACGACGGGACCGCTTTCCGGTGTCGCCGGCGCCGATCTCGCGCGAGAGTTTGCCAGGGAGGGTTTGGCGATCCTTCCGGTACACAGGCCACGTCTACACGCGAAGGTGTTGGGATGGGACGACGACATAATCGCCGTCAGCAGCCTGAACTGGCTTTCGGCCGATCCTGCGGAATCAACGCCCTACCGCGAAATCGGTGTTCTTGTGGAGGCGCCGAAGATTGCTGACAATTTCATACGCCGGTTTGAACTCGCGAAAGCAAGTCAGGAGTGAGCAGCGCAAGAATGGAAACAATCAAGGCGGCAGAGAAAGCCCTCAAAGACGTATTTTGCGATCGCTATGTTTTTCGCATTCCCCCATATCAACGGCCATACTCGTGGACGCAGGAGCAGGCTGCAGACCTCCTCGACGATTTGATCTGGGCAGCGGGCGACGAAAAGCCGGCCGAGCAGCCGCCCTACTTCCTTGGCAGCATTGTCGTCATCAAGGATCCAAACTATCCCGAGGCGGATGTCGTCGACGGGCAGCAACGGCTCACCACGCTGACGATCCTCATGAGCGTATTGCGCGAGTTCGCAACCACCGCCGATGGCAAGGCCAACATCGACATATTCCTTCGCCAAAAGGGCAACTCGCTGCTCGGGACCAAGGACGTCCCGCGCCTGACTGTCCGGCAGCGGGATGCTGAATTCTTCCGCAAATGCATCCAGGACGGCGATGAAGGCGGGATTCTTGAGGCTGCCGATACAGATGCGCGGCAGCGTATGATCACAACTAGGGACTATTTCCGCCGCACGCTTGGAGAGATGTCCGCGGTCGACAGGGATCGACTTCTCCCTTTTGCGGTACAACGTTGCTATCTCGTCGTTGTTGAGGCTTCAGACCAGTCGTCCGCCTACCGAATTTTTTCTGTTATGAACGATCGTGGCTTGGACCTGACTGCCACTGACATTCTTAAGTCGGATATTATTGGCGCCATCGACACTGAGGATCAGCAAGAGGCCTACAACGCCAAATGGGAGGCACTCGAGGACGGTCTAGGACGCGAAGCATTCGGCGACCTCTTCGCACATCTGCGAATGATCCATCGCAAGCAGAAAATGCGGGGTTCTCTTGAACGGGAGTTCCGGGACTACGTGAACCCTGTCGAAAAGCCGCGAGAGTTCATCGACAGCGAGTTGCGCCCCAGTGCGGAAGCATTCGAGCGCATTCTGGAACCGGACCCCTCACAAACGAAGCGGTATCGCCTGCTCAAAGGCTTGCATCAACTGGACAACCAGGACTGGCAGCCACCGGCGATCAAGTTCATGGTCGAACATCACGCCAACGACGAGGAGATTGTCCAATTCCTAAAGCGGCTCGATCGGCTCGCCTACTTTCTGTTCGCCAGTCGCGCAAACGTCAACGACCGCCTGACGCGCTACGCTGCCGTGTTGACGGATATGGAAGAGGGAACCGCGCTTCAAGACGGCAAAGCCCTGGATCTCACGGACGCCGAGAAAATGGACTTCAAACTCACCCTCGGTGGAAACATCTATCTCAACCAGCGAACAAGGCGCCCTATCCTGCTGCGGCTGGATGAGATGCTGTCGGATGGCACGGCCCACTATGACCATGCCCTGGTGACGATCGAACATGTTCTCCCGCAGAACCCAGCGGCGGACAGCGAGTGGCTGGCGCACTTTCCGACCCAGGAAATCCGCAACGAATGGGTCCACCGCCTCGCCAATCTGGTGCTGCTGTCGCGCTACAAGAATCCCGCAGCAAGCAACTATGATTTCACGTACAAGAAGGACACCTATTTCGCGCAAAGCGGCGATAGCGCCTACGTGCTGACAAGCCAAGTGCGCCAAGAGCTCGAATGGACTCCGGCGGTCCTAAAAGCACGGCAGGAGAAGCTTCTGGCCAGGATCAGCCATGTCTGGGAGCTCGGTTGAGTTCTGCTGAAAGGCATCAACACTGTTATGCGGAGATAAAGGGTGCAGCCCGCGCTTGGATTCGAAGTGAGGCATGATGGCGGAGTCTTTCGACTTCGACCCGATGAACGGGAAGCCGAGACTGCTCTCGATGAACTGATGGATGAGCGCGATAGCGGCCGCCTTTCCCTGACACGATATACGACTGCCCTGAAAGCGCTGGTAGAACGGCATCCCAGCTATATTGATGCTCTTGCTCATCTGGGCTTCACCCTCTTCGATCAAGGCAAACCGAAGCTTGCGCTCGATGCCTGTAGAAGAGGCTATTCCATCGGGCTGGCCGTCATCCCATCTGATTTTGACGGAACAATCGAATGGAGCTGGCTGGAGAACCGACCTTTCCTGCGGGCGGCGCAAGGCGTCGTGCTCAGTCATAAGAAACTTGGTCAGAGTCGCGAGGCCATAGCCTTGATGGAGCAGCTTCTCCGCTGGAATCCAAATGACAATCAAGGATTTCGCTTTCTGATCGGGCCAGACTATCTGCGGTCAGGCAAGAGCACCAAAGCTGCAAACTTGATGAAGAAAGAGGCCGACCACTATCCGCCCTACCAGTATGAGCTTGCGCTCATCGATCTGATTGCTGGACGTACCGTACCCGCCGCAACCCAGTTGCGGCGGGCGTTCATGTCAAACGGCTATATTGCAGAGATCCTGTGTGGCATGACCAACCCGCAACCGCTGGCGATCTGGCATGGTTCGAAGCTTGCCGAGCCCGACACCGCTGGTGCATACGTCGAGCATTGTGGCGATCTTTGGCACAGGACACCCGCAGCGATACCGTTCCTAAGGTGGCTGCACAACCACCCGAAAGTGCTCGCCGAACGTTCCCGTGTCTACGAAGTCAAGGAGCAATTGCTCTGGGAGCGTGAACCTGAAAAGCGCAGGAACTTGATCGACCAGCAGGAACGCCTTCTTGCCACGATCGATGACGCGCTATCGAGGGAAATCGTCGTCAAGCAGTTCGACCGTCACGGAAGAGCGGTCGAACCATGGCTTTACGCACATCATTAGCTGCTGCGATGTTTGCGTCTTGATCTGACCCGGCTCGCACCTGATTGCTGTAAGATCGGGTATCTCAATTCGCGGCAAACGCAGCGAAATGCCGGCGGCGATTGATCCGGTTAAACGAGCGCTCCCACTACCGTTGCTCATAAGCAAGTTCAGCCAGGTCATTCATGCCTTCCTCGACACACGCCAAGGCCTTGTTCTTCGCTTCCTCGAGGCTATCGAGCCAACGACCAAACGGTGGACTATAGTCCTTCGGACCTGGTCCGTTGCGGCACGACAAGATCCAGCGACCGCGCGTCTGGGGGGAGATATAGACGAACCAGCCTTCGACTTGGGTGCAATACGTCCCGTGTTCTGTCCGTTCCCATATTAGATCAGGGTAGCGCGCCTTCAGGCGCCGGTGCTGGCGAAGCAGCATGTTCACAATCACCATCATCTCGCCAGATACACGCGTTTCGCCGGCGATCATCCGTTGGATACTACGGATCGTCGCGGAGAAGTCCCGGTAATCCTGGTTCTTGTCTAAGTGACGCGCGAGGTCTGCCGGGCTCAGCGTCAGTTCGCCGAGGGCCGCAATGAGTTTCTGCCTCTGCTCTTCCGGCGTAGGCTCGTGGTGGAAAATATCGTCAGGCGTAGCGGGCTGATTCATGCGGGCACCTCCACAAACTCCTTACACGACATTCTGTCGTGTAACAAGCGACAATATGTCGTTCAAAGATGAGACCTGTAGGTGCTGGGGTGGCCGGATTATCTGATCAGGAGCGGCTTGCCGCCTCGTCTGCTAGTGGCTTGGAGAGGGCAAAAGTCCATCGGAGCCGAACTTTCTCGGCGGGCAACGTCATTGCCGGATGCGATGCAGCCGAAAGAGCTTTTCGAAGAAATCGGTGATGCGGGTTTCAGCACCGTCGCCAACCAGCTCGTTCGCTCCAAACCGGTAGACCTCATATCCGGCAAGGCGCAACTCGCGATCGGCTGAGACCATGTCTGCATAGATCTTCAATGACGGATGGTCGTTCTCCGAAAAATGGTGCTTCCCATCGACCTCGATCACGATGCGCTGCCGCCCAGGAAGCAGCAGCAGAAAGTCCATGCGCTGACGAGGAAGAGGTAAGCGATGGCGCAGGGTTTTCACGACCGCAGGGTCATAATGAAGATACACTTGGGGAAGGAGCGCGGGTAGCGCGTCACCGAGGGTGGAACGATGTTTCTTGAAGTAGGTGGCGAAGAGCTTGCGCTCGGCATCCGAGGCCAAAGATTCCTGGAGACGCGCTCCGAGGCCTGCCGCATTGGCCCCCGGCATGATATCGCTCCACCAGGCGACGAGCTCGGACCAAAGAAGGCCGTTCGAACCGATCGGCCGGTCATAGACTAGGCAGCTCTCCTCACCGGATAGGATGACGATGTCGTTGTTGATTGCGTCGGCGAAACCGATCTCCGGCTTCGGTCCACGCGAGGCAAAGATCAGATTTTTCGGGCGGCCACCGACCCCGCGCACAAGGGGACGAAATCCGAAGATCGGGTGCCCGGAGAGTTCACTTTCCTGCCCCAGCTCATATCCGTCGCGCGAAAGGATCTTGTTTAGGGTGGCGACCGTCTGCAATTGGTTGTCGCCCGACCGGGAGAGAGGGTGAACAGCTTCTTCGAGCAAAGCGCCGAACCTTGCGATGGAGCAGTCGAATGCGCCGATTTCGCCAAACAGATGCTCTACAGACCAGTCGCCGGGATTGTGGTCCATGTGTCGTGCGATTTGGTCGCGCAGGCTTCGACCATTGCTGCCAAGGAAGTCCTCAATAGGCGAGGATAGTGGAAAATAGCGTCCGACCATCTCCACCGTCCCCCGCTCGCCGGCGAGATCGTCCCCGAAGACACGCGCGACGTCTCGTCGTGTGATGTTGGACAGAGGCGGGTCGCTGGCCTCAAGTATCTTGCGGCCCAATTCATCAAGGGCGATATCGTCACGATGAGCGGCGAACTTCAATGCGATACGAGCCAATTGCTCTTGTGTAAGGTCCGCCAATGCAAGGTCGATACGCTGACGCTTTGACAGGCCCTCACCGCTGGGGACGACCAGCTCGGCGATCCGCTGCGGCTCCTCGCTTAGCTGGGGGTGGGTCATCGCCTGCAGCAAGGCGGCGAGACGAGCATAAAGGTCACGGGACATGACGCGCTCCCTTGTCTAACGCCAAGACGGCACGCAGCAAACAGCCACTATCACGGAAGGCCGTACGCGCTCCCTTTGCGAAGCGCGTGCATTCCTGCTTGTCGGCCCAGGAACAAAGCACGGTTACCGTCCCGTTATGCATCGGCCTTCGGCCAGTGCAGTTTACCGCGGCCGACACGCAAGGCCTCCACCAGCCTCGTATTGCCCGGCAACCGGCCCGAGAAGAGGCTGGGCTTGGGATCGACCGCCGGCTTTTTGAAAGCGGCGACACGTTGGTAGTCAGCCGTGGCCAGCCACGTCCGCCCATCGCCCTCGTCGGTTACGATCCGATAGAACCCTGTAGGCGGGGCGGCTGCGATGTCGAGCAACCGGCTGTAGTGTTCGACCGACCACTTCTGGATGCCGCCGCTGAGCGCTTCGGTTCTAAATCGCGCCCATAGTGCTGCTGTCTCGGGTGTCGGCCAATCGCCGGCGTCGGTGTAGGCCGTTATCTCGTCGGATTCGAGCCAAGCTCGCATCTCCGCCGGCGTGACGAAGACAGGTTTGGCATCCTCGATCGCCGCCATGGCCGCGCGCCGTGACGGAAGACCCGCGCGGATGAGCATCGACATCATGAATTGTGGGACGCCTGTTTCGACCGATGCTGCCGCGCCGCCCGCGACCGTCTCTGGCAACCAACCGAGGGACATGCGCCTGGTGCGGATAGCTTCCAGCGCCCAGACCAGACGATAGGTGAAAGCCTCCTCGATTGCCCGCATGTTCTGAGGCCCTATCTTGGCGACGCCCTCGCCCGAGACCCAACTGCGCAGGATGGCCTTCCAGTTCGCGGGCAAGGCATTCGCCTTGTCGGGGATGAAAGGGCGCATGAAGAGAAGGCGTTCGCCGAGGCCGCCAAGAGCGTCAACGAGTTCGTCGACATCACCACTCAGCGCTGCGGCGTCGGCACGGTCGAGGAGTTCGGCCAACGCGTCGGCCATCGCGTCGATGGCGAGTCCAGCCTCAAGCCCGACACCCATCGCGAAATGTCCGCGCCGCGCCTGCGCCGTGGTGGCCTTCCAAATGAGATCGGCGCGCGCTTCGAACACTTGTCTGTGCAGCGGGGCGATGTCCTCGTCCTCGCGGGCTATCTGGCGAGCCCAGAGCGATCCCTTCAGCGCTTCGTCCAACAGCTTCGGCAGATCGGCGCGATCGGCATCAAGTGCCTCGATCAGGCCGAATACGGTGGCATCGAGGCGTTCGACGATCTGCGAAAGCGGTTCTTCATCGATGGTTTCTTCCTCGTCATCGACACCGTCTTCATCGTCGTCGCCATCGGCATCGTACTTGGCGCCTGCCGCCAACCGTTCGGCGACCGCGGCTTCCTCCTTGGGCGATCGCCACGCCTCACGGGCGTTGGCGAGATATTCCCAGGCATCATCCCGATCCAGAACACCTTCACGGGCCAGGCGCTCAAGGATCTCGGCGACGATCTGGATCAAACCGCTCTTCAGGGTGCGCTCCTTGGCTGAGGCGACCAGCTTTCGCCACTCCTTCTTTCGCCAATCGATCTTGTCGAACATGACGTGGACGATGAGGCCTTCGACGTCCACAAAGGCCCGACCGGCGCGGCCGGCGACATTCGCGAACTCCTCGCCCTTGATCTTCTCGGACGCCCGATACAAAGCCGGCACCAGCAGAACCGCAGCATTAAGGTTGAGGCCCTGAGACAGTGTCGGCGACGCGACGATGACCTTCAGGATACCCTCGGTCAGCAGGGCTTCCAGTTCGCGCAGGAACGGGCTTGGCAGCCGGCCGTGATGTATAGCGACGCCCACCCTCAGGCAGGCAACGGCGGGATGGTCCTCACCCAGCCATTCCTTCCCAACCTCCAAGGCTCGGGCGATCGACGCCTCGTCCTCAAGCAGCGAGTCCAGGTAACCGCGATTGCAAAGGTTCACGACCTGTTTGCCGTAGCCCTCGACCCAATTGGCTTGGGTGGAGAAAATCAAGGTCCGCTTGCCCTGGCTCGCGAATTCCCACGCCGCGAATAAGGTGAGATGTGAGTTCTTGCGCGGATAGGGAATCTTCTCTTTGCCTCGTGCTGGTTTTTCGACGACGAACTTGTCAAGGAAGGGACCGTTCTCGTCGAAGTCGAGCCGGAGCAATGCGTCTTTCCCACGCCAGGTGAGCGCGCCAAACCGTTGACGCGTAGGGCGCCAGTCAGAACGCACAGGCTCGCCTGGTTCGTCGGAGCGTATCCAGGTGGTGAGATCGTCGAGTTCGTCGCCGCTGGGCAGAATGGCGGAGAGGCAGACGATCCGGCGTTCGCCCGCATCCCCGCGGCGAAGCAAGCGTTGCACCAACGTCTCGTAGCGGATTTCGCGCTCGCTCGGCCCGATCATGTGGCCCTCGTCGAGAACGATCAGGCCGACATCGTCGATGAGGGACGGGTCGCTTCGAAGGGCGAAATCGAGCTTCTCGGGTGTCGCGATGATGATCTCGCGTGAGCGTAGTGCGTCTTCGTCGCCGGCCGAGAGGCCGCTGGCGCCGTAAAGGGATGAGACGCTGAAGCCGAGAGGCGCGAAAGTCTTTCTAAAGGATCGCTCGGTCTGCGCCGACAGGGCACGGAGCGGCGTGACGATCAGCACCCGGCGCGCCGACGACAACGTCATGAGCGCGGCGATTTCGGCCACTCGCGTCTTGCCGGCGCTTGTCGGCAAGGCCACGACCAGATCGTCGGTAACATCAGTGGAACGCCGGGCCGCTTCGCGCTGCGATGGCCATAGCTCCACCTCGGACGTTTTCCTGGCGTAGAGCGACGCGATGAACAGCCGGCGCAGGTCTGGGTATCTTTCTTCCGTTCCCTCAGGCGGTTCAGTCGGCAGGTTCTGGTGCAGCGAATGCTGCCAAAGATCATCGATCAAATGGCGGCAGAGGTTTGAGACCCACCACAGCGGAACATTCTCGGCGTTGTCCGCCAGGCTGACCGCGGTGGCGAGCAATGCCCGCGCGGTCTCGATCGGCTCGGGCTCGCCTGTCTCGAGCGCGAAATCAAAATGCGCCAGAGCCCGGCAGATCGTGGTGTTGAGGATGGTCGAAATAGCGTCGTCAGTATCGGGATCTTCGCCCAGCAGTGCTTCCGCGATCTGCAAATCTCCATGCGACTCGTCGTCGAGCCATCCGCGGACGAATCCGCGCAATTGGCCTAGATCGCGCAGGATCAGGTGCCGGATCGCCACCTCGCCGGGCGCGGCATTGAGATCGTTCCCGGTCTCGTTGAAGAGCGAGTAGGCGACTGCCGAGAAGCCGGCAAGATGATAGGCGGCAGCGGCGATGGTGCGACGGAAACCGCGATCGGCAGATGTTGGGTCGCCGTTACGAACAAGGGCTTCGAAGGCGTTGGCGGCGCGCTCGAAAGCCTTGTTTGTCAGATCAGAGGCGCCAGCTTGCCCGCGCAAGGCCATTGCGCCCCGAAGCAGGGCGAGCCCGTGTTCGGCGAGATCGGTTTCGATTGTCGCGCCAAGCGGCGGCGCATTCGCTGGCAGTATGCCCTCCTCGCGCATCAGCGACCAGGCCGCGCCGCGATAGAGGAGGCGCCCGAGGATGCCGTCCACGGTCGCGGTCGCAAGGAAGGTGGTCAGTTCGTCAATCGTCTCCAAGATCTTCCGCCTCCTGATACATGGCTGCGATGAAGTCCTGATGATCCTCGACGTGCACGTTCACGACATAGTGGTCCCGGTTGGTGCCAGTGGCGTCGAGATCCTCCTTCAGCGAGGCGTGAGGGCCATTGCCCGAGACGGTGAAGAGCATGTGGTCAATGCGATCAGCGCGAAGGGTTCTCAGGCCCACCTCGTCACGCAGGCTGCGACCCAGGGCATTGTCGTCCGGGTCATTGCTTTCCAGGAGACGGTTCGCGACGAACAGTAGGGAATCGGGCGTGCAGCGGCCATTGTCACGGTCGAGGACCTTGCGGGCGCTCGTGACCGTGGCCTTGCCGAGCTTCTCGTTGCTCTTGGCTTCACCTTTCAGGAGCCACAGCTTCTCGCCGGCCCCGTCGTATCCGGCGCCGATGAAGTCGTCGCCGCGCATGGCCATGTTGCGGCCGTCCTTATAGCGGAGGCGGCGTACGGGGACACGCAGACCAATCTCTTCCTCGACCAGTTCGGTCGCGAGAATCTCACCGAGATCGCCTGAGCGGCCTTTGGGCGTCTGAGGTATCGCCTCGCTGAGGATCTGCGCGGCAACCTTGTAACCGAGCCTCTCCACATCTTCAGCGATACGTTCGAGCCGATCGTAGTGCGAGCGGATTGTCTCGGCGAGACCATCGCGAATTTCATCACGGCCGCCATCCTTCTCTACATAGATCCAGTAGCGCCTGCGCTTATCCTTTTCCTTGGTGGCGTCACACCACTTCTTATACAACCCCACGCATTACCCTCACTAACATCGTTGCGCTGCACCGGTTGATCGTCAGGCGATCTCCGTCCATCCGCTCAATTCCACAAGCATGACAATGGTGCCGCCACCAGACGGTCGCCGAACGGCACGACATCCATGTTGTCATAGAGGACGGCGCCGAAAGCGAAGCGATCGCCGCATGCTTCTGCCAATGCGCGAAGGCCGGCAAAATCACTGGCCTTCACCGTGGCGCTCGCCTTGACCTCGATCCCCACGATCATGCCGTCGTCGCGCTCCAGCAGGATGTCCACCTCGCGCATGTCCCGATCCCGGAAATGATGCGACGTCAGCCGCAGGTCTGACGCGCTCATCAGCTTCAGCACTTCCGAGAACACGAAGCTCTCCAGGAGCGAGCCAAATGTTCCCCGATCGGCCTTCACCCTGTCGAAGGTGAGCCCGCGCACGGTCGCCAACAGACCAGAATCCAGGAAGTGTAGCTTGGGCGTCTTGACGATGCGTTTGACGGCGTTGGTGAACCAGGGCTGCACGGTTGCGATCAGGAATACTTGTTCGAGCAGCCCGACATAGCGCTGGCCTGTCTTGTGGGTGACGTTGATGCCGGCGGCCAACTGCGAATAGTTGGCCAATTGCCCCGAGTGTTCGGCCAGTAGCCGTACGAATTTCGGGAGCTCGGTCAGTTTCTCAACATCGGCGATGTCGCGCAGATCGCGGGTCAGTATCGACGTGAGATAGGATCGCAACCAGTCCTGCCGCCGTCGCTCGTTGTCGCGGCTGATCGCCTCCGGAAATCCTCCGAGCAGAGCGAGCTGGATCAGATCGTCGCCGACGATCGCGTCCTGCTGGCTCTGGAGCTTTCCTTCGAAGAGGCGCTCGAGGAAGGTCGGCGTCCGGCCTTCGACCTCCGCCCTTGCCAGCGGCAGCATCTGGATAGTCTCCATCCGTCCGGCCAGACTGTCGGCGATTCGCGGCAGTGTCAGCACGTTCGCCGATCCCGTGAGCAGGAATCGCCCTGGCCGATAGTCCTCGTCGACCGTCTTCTTGATCGCCAGCAGCAGCTCGGGTGCGCGCTGGATCTCGTCGATGATGGCTTGGTCCAGGCCCCGGATGAAGCCGGCCGGATCGGACTGAGCCGCCGCGAGGACCGTTTGATCGTCCAGCGTGATATAGGTTCGGTCGGCATTGCCCATCTTTCGGACGAGCGTGGTCTTGCCTGCCCGGCGCGGTCCCACGATCAGGACCACCGGGGTATCCGAAAGGGCTTCTTTCGCCCGTCGCTCTATAAACCGTCCGAACATGCTGACTCCGAATCCCAGCCAATCGGGACTATTGGGGTCGGCTGATTGGGAGTCAATAGACCGCTAATTGGGAGCCGTGAGATCGCAATATGGGAAGCCGAGAGGGGTGGATCTTCCCAGGGCAACCGTCCGACATTGCGAGCACCGATGGCGGCGCGGTGGTATCGCTTGAGAAGATGGAATGACTGATAGGGATCTTGCAGTGGCCCGCTATTCATCGATGGCCACGTCATCATCTCTTATGCCGGAGTCGGAAAACCCCGGCAAAATATCGCCTGCAAGCAACTGTTCTTTCGACAGTAGCCCGGCATCCTCGAGAGCCTCGAAATCAGGCAGATCTCGCAGCGTGTCGAGCCCAAACTCCAGCAGGAATTCTTTTGTCGTAACGTAGGTATAGGGCGCACCAGGCGTCGGGCTGCGCGGCCCGGAGGCGATCAGCTTGGCGCCGCGCAGATGGCCGATCAGGTCGCGCGACACTTCCTTGCCGAAGAAGGAAGAAAGTTCCCCCCGGGTGATCGGCTGGAAATAGGCGATGCACATCAGCACCAGCGATTCGGACTGCGTCAGGTCACGCCCGCTGCCGCCGACCGCCGTGCCAAATGCTCCGCGGATGGCGTCGGCATAAGCCGGCCGGGTCAGATGTTTCCAGCCGCCGGCAACGGAGACCAGATCATAGGGCCGGCCACGCAGTTCCTCGCGGATGTCATCGATGAGAAGATCGATGCTACAACTTTTGCCGACGATGCGAGCCAGCGTCTCGCGGCCGACTGGTTCATTGGCCGCAAAGATCGTGGCCTCAACGCGGTTCATCCACTCGCGCCAGCGCGCCTCCGGCGGCAGATGGTCCAACTCTCGATCGAACAGGGCATCTTCGTCCGCCCTGCCCCGTCGTTTGCGCGCAGCCTCCGCCATCGTCGTCACAGCCCGTAGATGCGGAAGGTTGTTCGGCCGGACAGCTCACGGACGGCGCCGAGTTCGACCAGCCGGTCGAACAGGCGACGCAGGCCGCGGTCGCTCATCCCAGTTTTTTTGTCCCCTCGCGAAGCAGCGAATGCGTCTTCGTTCAGCAACCGATCTACGACGGTATCGGCCGACTTTGCCCGCAGCTTTGGCGCCACCGCGAGCAGCCGATCCGCCCTGCGCCCGAGCTCGGCCGACAGATCGACGGCGCGCAACGCCGCGCGCGCCTGCGCAGCAAGCAAATTTTTCGCCCGGGCGCTGTTATCCTTAACGCTGGCCGCGATGGCGGTTCCGGATCGCCGCGGACGAGCGGGACCAGCCGCATTGAGCTCCGCACCGAGCAGCGGCACAGCACGCGGCCAGCCCAGCCGTTGCGCCAGCAGCGCGTCGGCAAACCAGGCGCCGACGGCGCGCCCAAAAAGGTAGCGCTCGGCCACGGTGAAGGCGCCAACCACCATTTCGACCATCCCGCCTGCGCCAAGCCGCCGAAGCTCATCCGCCAGGTTACCGAGCGCCTCATCGTCGAGCGCGTGGCCAAATTCCTCCACCACCGCGCCAAGGCTTTTTTGCATAAGCAGATCTTCCGGCGCTCGTGTCGCCAACCGGTGCCAAGCGAGCAGCAAAAGACCGGCGGGTCCGAGCGTCGTAGATCCCGACACAATATCGCTGGGCCGGGCGAGCAGCACGGCGTCACGCAACGCCGCTTCATCTTCCATCCGGCGTGCCTGTTTCGCCGTCGTCGCGGCGGCGGAAAGCGCCAGCCGCTGCCGCCAGGCGCCGGCCCACCGCTCCTGCCGGCGGACCACCACATCGAGGGCGCCGATGGCGGCGCCGGCGGCGAGCGCCGTATCCTCAAGACTGTGCGCGGCAAGGCTTTGCGCAGCCGGGATGGCACTTCGCAGCCAGGTCGGTATCGTCGCACCGGGGGCGGCGAGAGCGGTGCCGGGGAGCGCGGCGGGTGGGGACAGTGAAGGTTTGGGCCGCAGAATCATGGCCAACAGGATGAATCACGGCGGCGCTTTACGCAAGCATCGAAGCCAGAAACCGCCGCACCTGTCGTTGGGATAAAATGACCGATAATGTTGCATTATCGTTCGTTTTACTCTTTAATAGGAGAAATGGCCCAAAACGTCGAGCAGAAGCCCAAAATTCACGTCGCGCGACCCTCAGGACCGTCCCACAGCACGGAGCCGGAAGATGATGTTGCGGCGGCGCGGCCGTCGGTCGCCCTGGTTGCGCGGGAAGTCGACGACGACGCCCCGATCAGCGACGACATGCCCGACATCATCGACGTAGTCCTCGAAATGGGCCGCACGTTCGAGGAACCGTCGGCGGAAGTCCCCTCCCCTCCCCCTGCGGTCGCCCAGAGCCCGCGCCTGCCCGCCCATCTCGACGCGCTTGCCGATCGCGCCCGCGATTACGTCGAGGCGGCGAGTTCGGCCAACACCCGGCGCGCCTACGCTTCCGACTGGAAGCATTTTGCCTCCTGGTGCCGCCGCCAGTCTTTTGACCCGTTGCCGCCGGATCCCCAGGTGGTCGGGCTCTATATCACCGCCCTCGCCTCCGGCAGTGCCGTAGGCACCGCCGCCGGCACGGCCACCGGGGGGAAAAAATCGGTGTCGACCATCGAACGCCGGCTGTCGTCGCTCTCGTGGAACTTTGCCCAGCGCGGCGACAAAAAACTGGACCGAAAAGACCGCCACATCGCCACCGTCATGGCCGGCATCCGCAACAAGCACGCCGCCCCGCCCCGGCAGAAGGAAGCAATCCTGCCCGAGGATCTGATCGCCATGCTGGAGACGCTCGACCGCGGCACATTGCGAGGGTTGCGCGACCGCGCCATGCTGCTTTTGGGCTTTGCCGGCGGCCTGCGCCGTTCCGAAATCGTCGGGCTCGATGTCGGCCGCTATCAGACGGAAGATTCTTCCGGCTGGATCGAATTTTTCCCCGACAAGGGCGTGCTGGTGACGCTGCGTGGCAAGACCGGCTGGCGTGAGGTCGAGATCGGCCGCGGTTCATCCGACACGACCTGCCCGGTCGTGGCGCTGCAGACCTGGCTGAAGCTCGGCCGCATCGCGCACGGACCACTGTTCCGCCGCGTCACCGGTCAGGGCAAGACGGTTGGCGCCGAACGGCTGAACGACCAGGAGGTTGCCCGTCTGGTCAAGCGCGCGGCGCTGGCCGCCGGCGTGCGTGGCGATCTGCCGGAAGGAGAGCGTGGAAAGTTGTTTGCCGGCCATTCGCTGCGGGCCGGCCTCGCCTCCTCGGCCGAGGTCGACGAGCGCTACGTCCAAAAGCAGCTCGGCCATGCTTCTGCGGAGATGACGCGAAAATATCAGCGCCGCCGCGATCGATTCCGCGTTAATCTCACCAAAGCGTCAGGGCTATAGGCGGCAAAGACCCCCTCCCCTGCAGAGTTTATTGCTCCGGCAGCGCCACGAAGGGATCGAGTACCCGCACACCCAGAGGCTCGAAATGCCGCATGTTCCGCGTCAAAACGGTCAGCCCGTGCACCTGAGCCGTTGCTGCAATCGCAATGTCCTCGAAGCCAGGTTGATGGGCACGAGCATCATCAAGGATCTGACCGGCAGCATGCGCGCAGCTGAGATCGAATGGCAGCAGTTTCTGCGCATAGAGATACTCGATGCTCTCCCACCATTCCCTCAACCTCAGCGCCTTGGTTGAAGCGCCTTCCCGCTCGGCCTTTGCGATGCCTGATTTGACCTCGGCGGCAGAGACGACCGACAGAAACAGCTGTGGACTGGCCTTGTCGAGCCATTCAACCAACTCGGCTGAGCCGGGTCGCTTGGACGGCGCCAACGCGGAAATGACGTTCGTATCGACCAGGAACATTACAGATCGACGGCTCGGCTCGGCTTGCTGTTGCGCGCGGGGATATCCCCTTCGTCGCCTGGAAACGACGCCAGCAGCCTGCCGAAGCTCGGAACATGCGCAAGCTTCTCGTATTCGTCGAACGAAAGGACGACCGCTTCCTTCCTGCCATGCCGGGTGATGATCGCAGGATTGCCGCGGACAGCCTGATCGACGACCGCCGACAGCGTCGCCTTTGCATCCTTGAGTTGGATCTCTCTCATTTCACAACTCCCGTAGTGACCACTATAGTCATATAGCTGCGCCGACGCACTTAAACAAGAGGTTTTCATATCACCGACGCCGCCATCCGATCGTTTGCTGATAACTTCGGTGTTTGTACAATCGCTCCTTTTTCGTGCTGAGAGACGCAGCAAATGGCTCGTGAAGCCCAAAATCGACGTTCCGCTCGACCACAGGGCCGGCAAATCGGCTACGCGCGCGTGTCGACGGACGAACAGGCGACGGACGCGCAGGAAATCGAGCTGCGCGGGGCCGGCTGCGACGTCATCGTTCAGGAGCATGGATCCGGTGCTTCACGTGCCCGCCCTGCCCTGTCGCGGCTGATGAGCGAGATCGGCGCCGGCGACGTGCTGGTTGTGGTTCGGCTGGACCGCCTGGCGCGCTCGGTCAGCCATCTGATTGACGTCATCGAGGAGCTGAGCGAAAAAGGCGCGCACTTCCGCTCGTTGCGCGATCCGATCGACACCTCGACGCCGCAGGGCATGTTCTCGTTTCAGGTCCTCGGCGCCGTCGCCCAGCTCGAGCGTGCGCTGATGTCCGAGCGGACCAAGGCCGGCATCGCCGCGGCACGATCGAAAGGGCGGCTCCCGGGAAATCCAGGCATCCGGGAACGCAGACCTGAAGCGCTGGCGAAAATGACCGCGGTCCGACGGGCTTCATATAGCGCACGCGTGCAATCCA
>NZ_JAEULZ010000040.1 GCF_016793485.1 Mesorhizobium sp.
GCCCAATGAGGGATAGACCGCCTTTTCGATAGCGATATCGGCCAGCACGGTATTGCCCTCGACCGCGAATTCATGGAGGTCGAAGGTGGGCTGGCCGGCCGCAGCAGCCACGGCAGAAACGCAGCAAAGCGCTGCAACAGCAGAGAGGCGGGGAAGGAGTCGGGGCTTGTGCATAGCTCAAGGAGTATGCGATCCCGCGATTACCCACCCGTGACATCGGGATAGTGGAAACCTAGTCCGATCAGACTAGGAAACGGTGCCGGGTCGTAACACTTCGAACACAAATAAAACGGCCCGCCGAAGCGGGCCGAGGTGCCGAGCTTGCCGCCAGGATGGCGACAAGAACGAATTACGTGAGGGAGATCAGAAGTTGCGGTTCAGCGGGGCGCACTGGTTGCCCTGCGAGTACTCGACGCGCAGGACCTGAGCGCCCGAGTAGGCGCCGCCCGGGATGGCCGCGGCGACGTTCTTCAGGTCGCTGATGCTGGCGAGGATCGCCGGATCCTGAGCCTTCTCGAGGAACTTGGCCAGCACCGGGGCCTTAGCGGCGTCGGCTACGGTGCGGTTCGGCGTGTTGAAGGAGATCCAGCCCTGCATGTCCCAGGTGCCGTCGATCAGGTTGGCCAGCGTCGGGTGCTTGCCGGTGCCGGTGGCGACAGGGGCGGCAGCGGTGTTATCCCAGGTGTAGGTGCCATTGCCATCCAGCGAGCGGAACTGCCAGTTGCCGGTGGACTTCGACTTCGAGAGGCTGTCCATCGACAGCACGCCAATGGCCTTGCTGCCCGGATTGACGAACTCGACCAGGTATTCGGCCGAGGCGCCATCACGGGTCTTGGTCACGTACTTGCCACCGGTGACGGCGGCGTCCATGCACTCGGCGACGTTGCCCGAAGAGGAGTTCTCGATCACGACAAGGCCGCCGGTCGGGGCAGTCGGGTCGATCGTGTACTTGCCGGTGCCGGTGTGCAGCTTGCCGTTGGCATCGGTCCAGGACCAGGTGGCGGCGGCGTCGAAGACCGTGCCTTCGCTGGCGGTGCGGTCGGCCGGCGTATTCGGTACACCGCAGGGGAAATTGCCGAAGTAGAGGTTCTCGACAGCTTGCGTGCCCGAACCCGGGACACGGCGGCAGACGACGATGTCGTCAGCCGGCAGCGCCGGATTGACGGCATCCCAGGTGCCGACGTTGCCGGCCATGATCGCTGCAACAGCCGAGCGGTTCAGCGCAGTGTTCACGTTGTTGGTGACCGGCACGCCAAAAGCCAGCGCGTAGATTGGCTTGTTGTAGGAAGTGTCGCTGAATTCGGCAAGTTCAGCCTCGTTCAATTGGCCGGCCGCGATTTCGCCTTCGGTATTGAGTGGTTGCTTGAACAGTGCCGGGGCAACGTCGGAAACGCCGGCATCCGGCACACGCGTGTTCTTCGCACACTGGAAGGCCTTGTCGTTGGCGGCGGAACCGTCGGCTGCAGCGTAGCCGGCGTCGTCGCAGGTAGTCGAGCTGACATTCAGCGAGTCAATTGCCTGGGCGCGGGCAACGGGGTTCACGCCCCACACCGAGCCACCGGCGACACGGTAAACCAGGATCACGTTCTTGCCGGCCCAGGCGCCACCGGCGGAGCTGTCGAGCACACCGGCCACGGCCTCGTAGGAGTGCGTGTTGGCTTTGCCGGCGGTGTCCTTGCCGTTCTTGTCGGTGTAGAAGGTCTTGGCACCGGGGATCAGCGCGCTGATGATGCCGGTGAAGCCCTTTTGCACAGCCGAGGCGCCGGAGATGAAGAGGATGCGGTTGTTGGCGTTGGCGTCGTCGATGACGGCCTTCTGCGCCGTGGTGAGGGCGGCAGCGTGCGCCTGGCCGGCGAGACCGGCGAGGGCGAGGGCGCACAGGGCGACGGATTTCTTGATCTGCATGGTGATGCTCCTTGGGTTGTGGGGATGATCAGGCTTGCTTCTGCGAACGACGACGAGCGACGACGCCCATCAGGCCGAGGCCGGCGAGCAGCATGGCGTACTCAGAAGGCTCGGGAACGGCCTGAACGGCAGCGATGTGCAGCGTGTTATTGCTGTCAACCCAGGCGCGAACCGCAATGCCGTCGTCGGTGTAGGCAGCGTTGGCACCCAAGGCCGTAGTGCCAGTTGCAGCAGCGGTTGTCTTCTCGAAGACAAGGCCGCTGGCGTAGCTATTGTTGATGAATGAACCGGTTGTATCGAAATTGAACGAGCCGAATACTTTGTCGCCAACTTTGCCGGCATAGGTCGCAGCTGAACTATCGGTCACGACGAACGAGTTACCGGAAATTACTCCGTTGATATTGGCGAGATAACTCTGAGTCTGGGTTACCCCGTTGCGCAACGCATCGATGCGGCTGTTGGTCGCGGTCATTGATGAACCAACAGTCGCCAAAATGCGGCGCTGGCCCGAAGAATCCATTGCCAGAACGCTCCATTGCAGCGACGAGGTGTTCGCGTTGGCGACCCAAGAGCCGTAGCCGCTCATGAAATCGGCACCCCAGACGAGGTCGAGGTTGCCAGCAGCGTTCTTGGAGGCTTCGAATGCGTCGATAGTCGTGTTCATGTCGTAGGTGTACGACGTGGCACCGTCCCAGGCGCTGAAGAACAGTTCGCCGTTGCCGCCCTGGCCGTTGTCGATCGCAGCGCTGGCGCTACCCGCAGCAGCCGCAAGCGCGATGGCAGCGGCGAGAGTCTTGAGAGAAAATTTCATTGAACTACCCCTAACAAAAAAAGTTGAACGATCCCCCATGCGGGGTAAGCGCGACATGTGCGGCAGTGGCTTTGGCCTTAGCGCCCGCTCACAGGAACCGCGGATGGCATATTTTTCGCCGGGCAGAGGCCGCCGCCGCCATGTCGTCATTGGCTACTTTAGAAGCC
>NZ_JAEULZ010000045.1 GCF_016793485.1 Mesorhizobium sp.
CGATGACCGTCCTTCTCCCCTGAGGGAGAAGGTGGCTGAACGCAGCGAAGTCGGACGAGGGGTGGCTTAGCGCCGACTTACCCCCTCATCCGTCTCGGCGCTTTGCGCCGATCCACCTTCTCCCTCAAGGGGAAAAGGGAGAGGTGTCTGTTCTCTCCACGTCATCAACTTTCCTTTGCAGGATCAGGCTGATAGAAGGCCGCTTTCAGTTCCGCAGGGTTCTCGCATGGCATCGCGTTCCGCAAAGGTCAGCCGCAAGACCAAGGAGACCGGGATTTCGGTCGCCCTCGATATCGACGGCACGGGCAAGGCCGAGATGGCGACCGGGGTCGGTTTCTTCGACCATATGCTGGACCAGCTTTCGCGTCATTCGCTCATCGACATGAAGATCGCGGCCAAGGGCGACCTGCATATCGACGACCACCACACGGTGGAGGATACCGGCATCGCGATCGGCCAGGCGCTGGCCAAGGCCATGGGTGAGCGGCGCGGCATCATGCGCTACGCCTCGCTGGACCTCGCCATGGACGAGACGCTGACGCGGGCTGCGATCGACGTGTCCGGCCGGCCGTATCTGGTCTGGAACGTCGCCTTCCCGTCGCAGAAGATCGGCACCTTCGACACTGAACTGGTGCGCGAGTTCTTCCATGCGCTGGCGCAGAATGCCGGTGTGACGCTGCATGTCACCAATCACTATGGCGCCAACAGCCATCACATCGCCGAAACCTGTTTCAAGGCAGTGGCGCGCGTGCTGCGCGCCTCGCTGGAGCGCGACCCGCGCCAGCCGGACGCGGTGCCCTCCACCAAGGGCAGCCTGAAGGGATAATCCGATGGCCATCTATGTTGTGATGGAGCCGCCCGGAGCGAATGAGGAAGATGCAGCGGAGCGCGCGGTCATTGTGCGCGACGGCTTTTCGCTGATCGCCTTCATCCTGCCGCTGGTCTGGCTCCTATGGCACCGGCTCTGGATCGAAGGGATCGTCGCTTTCGTCGCGAGCGTCGTGCTGATGGCGCTGGGCGAAACGACGGGCTTTGCGCTTGCGGGTGCGGGCTTGTCGCTGCTGGTCTCGCTCTTCGTGGCGCTGGAAGGTCCGGCGCTGCGCATCGCGGCGCTGCGCCGGCGTGGCTGGCGCGAATGGGGCGCGGTCGAGGGCGACAGCGCGGCCGATGCGGAAATCCGTTACCTTGCGGGCGAGGATGAAGAGCCGGATGCGGGGCCGTGGAGTACGGGGCCCGCGTACCGCCCTCCCCCAAGCCCGGCCCATGTCGGCCCGGCTTTGGGGCTGCTCGGCTATCCCGGAAGAAGCTGACATGCGGGTTGCAATCATCGACTACGGCTCGGGCAATCTGCGCTCGGCCACCAAAGCCTTCGAGCGCGCCGCGCGCGAAGCCGGCATCGACGCCGAGATCGACCTGACGGCGGATGCCGAACGGGTGCGTTCGGCCGATCGCATCGTCCTGCCGGGCGTCGGCGCCTATGCCGACTGCGCGGCGGGCCTGCACGCGGTCGACGGCATGTGGGAGGCGGTCGAGGAGACGGCGGTTCGCAGGGGAAAACCCTTCCTCGGCATCTGCGTCGGCATGCAACTGATGTCGGAGCGCGGGCTGGAGAAGGTCGTCACCGACGGATTCGGCTGGATCGCGGGCGATGTGAAGGAGATCACGCCTTCGGATTCGGCGCTGAAGATACCTCAAATCGGCTGGAACACGATCAAGCTGACGCGGGCTCACCCGATGTTCGAGGGCATCCCGACCGGCGAAAGCGGCCTGCACGCCTACTTCGTCCACTCGTATCACCTCGTCGCGAAGAACCCGGCGGATGTGCTGGCCGTCGCCGACTATGGCGGGCAGGTGACGGCGGCGGTGGCGCGCGACAATCTTGCGGGAACACAGTTCCATCCGGAAAAGAGCCAGGCGCTGGGCCTGGCTCTGATCGCAAACTTTTTGCGCTGGAAGCCCTGATGACCGACGAGCCGGCAAAGAAGGGCTACTGGATGGGTATGGTCGACGTGACCGACCCGGAAAACTACCCGCGCTACATCGCCGCCAACAAGGCCGCCTTCGACAAGTATGGCGCGCGGTTCATCGTGCGCGGCGGTCGCGGCGAAGTGCTTGAGGGGCCGACGGCTTCGCGGCTGATCGTCATCGAATTCGACAGCTACCAAAAAGCGCTCGATTGCTATCATTCGCCGGAATATCAGGAAGCGCTAAAATTACGACAGGCCTATTCGACGGCGCATATCGCCATCGTGGAGGGCGTATGACGCCCGACCTGTCCGCCTGGACCGATTTCCTTGCGGCTGTTGCCGGCGCAACGGCGGCGCTGCTCGGACTGTTCTTCGTGTCGCTGTCGCTGAACCTGGAGAAGGTGCTCGCCGGCAACGGCCTGACGGAGCGCGCCGAGCAGGCGCTGATCCAGTTGCTGGCGGCGCTGATGGTCGCGCTCCTGCTGCTGATGCCGGGCCTGAGCCTGTTCGTTGCCGGTAGCGGCGTGCTCGTCATCGCTGTGGTCACCGGCATCATCGGCACCGTGCTTGCTGCGCGCAGCCTCCGGCGCGCAAAGGGATACGGTCGCGTCTACACCGCCAACCTCGTCCTGTTCGAGCTGGCGATCCTGCCTTGGGTCATCGGGGGGTTGCTGCTGATGGCTGGCAACGCCGACGGGGCCTACTGGCTTGCGGCCGGCATCTGCCTGTCGATCGCCAAGGCCGCATTCGATTCCTGGGTTTTCCTCGTCGAGATCAACCGCTGATGATCCTGTTCCCCGCCATAGACCTCAAGGACGGAAAATGCGTGCGCCTGAAACTCGGCGATATGCAGACGGCCACCATCTACAACGAGGATCCGGCAGCGCAGGCCAAGGCCTTCGAGGATCAGGGGTTCCGCTGGCTGCACGTGGTCGACCTGAATGGTGCCTTCGAGGGCAAGAGCGTCAACAGCGCGGCGGTCGGCGCCATCCTGAAGGCGACGCGGAACCCGGTGCAGCTCGGCGGCGGCATCCGCACGCTTGACCAGATCGAGGACTGGCTGGATCGCGGGCTGGCGCGCGTCATCCTTGGGACAGTGGCGGTGCGCGAGCCTGATCTGGTGAAGGAAGCATGCCGGAAATTTCCGGGCCGGATCGCCGTCGGCATCGATGCGCGCGGCGGCAAGGTCGCGGTCGAGGGCTGGGCTGAGGCGTCGAGCCTCGGCGTGATCGAACTGGCGAAGAAGTTCGAGGGCGCGGGCGTCGCGGCCATCATCTACACCGACATCGACCGCGACGGGGTGCTGACCGGCATCAACTGGGAGTCGACCATCGTGCTTGCCGACGCCGTGTCGATCCCGGTCATTGCCTCAGGCGGGCTCGCCTCGCTGGATGACATCAGGCGCATGACCTTGCCCGATGCGCGCAAACTCGAAGGCGCAATTTCCGGCCGCGCTCTATATGATGGACGTATCGATCCGGCCGAGGCGCTTGCCATACTGCGCGATGCCGGGAAAGGCGACTGACGTGAAACTATCCCTCATCCTCGCACCTTATGACAGCGGCCGCCGCGACCATGGCTTCGGCAAGGGACCGGAGGCGCTGATATCAGGCGGTCTGGTCGAAACGCTGACGATGGAAGGGCACGATGTTGCCATAGAGGAAGTCGGCTCCATCAAGGGGCTTGACGACCGCGAGATCGCAACTGGTTTCGCCGTCTGCAAGGAGGTGGCCGCGAAGGTCAGCGCCGCGCGCCAGGCGGGCCGCTTCCCGATCGTTCTCGCCGGGAACTGCCTGACCGCCTGCGGTTCGATAGCCGGCGAAGAAGCGGATTCGATCATCTGGTTCGATCAGCACGGCGACATCAACACCCCAGAAACGTCCGCGCATGGTTTTCTCGACGGCATGGCCCTGGCGACCGCGCTTGGCCTCTGCTGGCGGCCGATGGCCTACACCATCCACGATTTCCGCCCCATCGCGCCGGCGAAAAGCATGCTTGTCGGCGCCCGCGACCTCGATCCCGAGGAAAAGGTGGTGCTTGGAAGCCTGCCCGTGATCCGCGCCGAGGTGACCGACGCGGCCGAAAAGGTGTCGGCGCTCAAGGCGAATGGCGTCAAGCGCACCCACCTGCACATCGATCTCGATGTCCATGACCCGGACGAGTTGCAGGTCAACCGATACGCCCTGTCGGGTGGCCCCACGCCGAGGCAGGTGCGCGATGCGGCCAGCTGCATGGCGCGCTCGGCGCCGATCGTCGGACTGACGCTGTCAGCCTACGATCCGGCTTTTGACGCCAAGAGCGAAGTTCCGCCCGTCGTCGGCCATCTGCTGGTCGATTTCCTGGCCGCGATGGAACAGGCCTGATGCTCAAGGCGCGCGTCATCCCCTGCCTGGACGTCAAGGACGGCCGTGTCGTCAAGGGCGTCAACTTCGTCGATCTCATCGACGCGGGCGACCCGGTCGAGGCGGCGACGGCCTATGATGCGGCGGGCGCGGACGAGCTTTGCTTCCTCGATATCACGGCCTCCTCCGATAACCGCGAGACTATCTTCGACGTCGTGGCGCGCACCGCCGAACGCTGCTTCATGCCGCTGACGGTGGGCGGCGGCGTGCGGGCGGTCGGCGATATCCGCAAGCTGCTGCTGGCCGGCGCCGACAAGGTCTCGATCAACACGGCGGCGGTGAAGAACCCGGAGTTCGTGGCCGAGGCGGCTGACAAGTTCGGCAACCAGTGCATCGTCGTGGCGATCGACGCCAAGAAGGTATCGGCACCAGCCGAAACCAACCGCTGGGAAATCTTCACCCATGGCGGCCGGCAGTCGACCGGCATCGATGCGGTGGAATTCGCCCGAAAAGTCGTCGACCTCGGCGCGGGTGAGATCCTGCTCACATCCATGGACCGTGACGGCACCAAGGCCGGCTATGACATTGCGCTGACACGCGCCATTGCCGATGCGGTGCGGGCGCCGGTGATCGCCTCCGGTGGTGTCGGTACGCTGGACCATCTGGTCGAGGGCGTGCGCGACGGCCACGCCACCGCGGTGCTCGCCGCCTCGATCTTCCATTTTGGCACCTATTCCATCGGCGAGGCGAAAGCCTTCATGGCGAAGGCGGGGCTGCCGATGCGGCTGGACTCTTTTGCTGCGGCGCAATAAACGGCCCGCACGAGGGAATAACGAGGCAGGCATGGCGGATTTCTCGCTTTCCGATCTGGAAAAGATCATCGCCGAGCGAGGCCGTTCTGGCGACGCTTCCTCATGGACGGCAAAGCTGTTTGCCGGCGGGCCTGAGAAAGCAGCCAAGAAACTCGGCGAGGAAGCCGTGGAAACGGTGATCGCGGCCGTGGCGCGGGACCGCAAGGCGCTCGTTTCCGAAAGCGCTGACCTTGTCTATCATTGGCTGGTCGTGCTGGCGCTTGCCGAGGTGCCCGTTTCGGAAGTGCTGGCTGAACTCGAGCGGCGCACGGCCCAGTCCGGCATCGCGGAGAAGGCGTCGCGGCCTGAAGCTGGGAGCGGCGCGGCGGGCTGAGCCTGCGGCGGGGGAGCAGTCGATGGATACGCCTGTCGCGAGCGGCAAATATTCGCCCTACCGCTTCTATTCGGCGGAACGCTGGGCCGAATTCGCCGAAGGCGCGTCGCTCGACCTGACTCACGACGACGTTCGCAGGCTTTCCTCGCTCAACGACCCGATCGACCTCGACGAAGTCAGGCGCATCTACCTGTCGATCTCGCGGCTTCTGTCTGCGCATGTGGAAACCAGCCAGCTGCTGTTCAAGCAGCGCCGCGAGTTCTTCAACCGCCCGCATGCGGTCAAGACGCCCTTCATCATCGGCATCGCCGGTTCGGTCGCCGTCGGCAAGTCCACCACCGCGCGCCTGCTGAAGGAGCTTCTCGCGCGCTGGCCTTCCAGCCCGAAGGTCGACCTGATCACGACGGACGGCTTTCTGTTTCCGAACGAGGTCCTGCGCCGCAAGGGGCTGATGGAACGCAAGGGTTTTCCCGATAGCTACGACGTCGGCGCGCTGCTGCGCTTCCTCTCTGCGATCAAGTCGGGGCAGGCCGACGTGCGCGCGCCCGTCTATTCGCACCTCACCTACGACGTGGTGCCCGGAGAGCATGTCGTCATCGACCGACCGGACATCCTGATCTTCGAGGGGCTGAACGTGCTGCAGACGCGCGACCTGCCCAAGGACGGCCGGTTCGTGCCCTTCCTGTCCGACTTCTTCGACTTCGCTGTCTATATCGACGCCGAGGAGGAACTGATCCACGACTGGTATGTCGAGCGCTTCATGCGGCTGAGGGAAACCGCTTTCCGCAACCCGAAATCCTTCTTCCATCGCTATTCCGAACTGTCGGAGGCAGCGGCTATGGCCATCGCCGAAGGGCTTTGGAACAACATCAACCTGAAGAACCTGCGCGAGAACATCCGCCCCACGCGCCCGCGCGCAGATTTGATCCTGAAGAAGGGCGCGGACCATCGGGTCGAACAGGTCGCGCTCAGGAAGTTGTGAGGGGCCCGAGGGCCACTATCCGTAGTGAACGCAATTGTGATTTCGCGGCGCAACGCCAAGAGCTTAGAACATCTCGGTCGACACGGAGACCAACGTGGCGAAACCAAGCATTACAAGAGTTTCCGCAAACACCTCCAGAATGCCTGAAAGCCGCGCCCGACGTGGCTTTCTTTTTGACGCCAACATCCTAAGCTTAAAGCTAACTTAACCGCACCGCCTCTATTTTAACGACGCACGAAACAGGCGGTGGCGGACGATGAACGCACCCTTTCCGCATCCCGAAGTACTGGACGCCCCGGTCGCAACCCCAGGACGCGATGTCTGCATCGCAACCGTTTCGCTGATCGTTCCCCTTCACAACGAAGAGGAGGCCATCGCCCCTTTCCTGGAGGCGGTCTATCGCAACACCGAACTGCTGACTGAGCAAGGGATCGCCTTCGACTTCATCTTCGTGAACGACGGCAGCACCGACGACACGCTCGACACACTGCTCAAGGCGCAGAAGGACGATCCTCGCATCCGCATCATCGACCTGTCTCGAAACTTCGGCAAGGACGCGGCGATGACAGCCGGGCTCGATTATTGCGACGCCGATGCCGCCATCCCGATCGATGTCGATCTCCAGGATCCGCCCCAAGTCATTCCGCAACTGATCGAGAAATGGCGCGAAGGCTACGAGGTGGTGCTGGCGAAACCCTCCGGCCATTCCTTACGCGGCACGGCAAAGCGCCGCTCGGCGCTCAATCCTGTCCAGAACCTGATCGCGACCCGGAAAACGTCGCACGAAGTTCGCGATTTCCGACTGATGGATCGCCAGGTGGTCGATGCGTTGCGTTCATTGCCCGAAAGACAGCGTCACATGCGGGGTCTTTTGACGTGGGTCGGTTTTCGGACCACATCGTTCGACTACGATCCGGAATTCCGCTCCGCGCACCCATCGCAGCCACGCAGTCGTAATCCGAACACAGGACGGACCGGCGCGCTCACACAGCCGCTTCAGGCATGCACATGGCTCGGGGCGGCATCGGCCGCGCTGGCGTTGGTCTATTGCGGAGCCATCGCGGCGAAGACGCTGATCTTCGGCGCAGACATTCCAGCCTATGCATGGCTTCTGGCAAGCGTACTGTTCATTGGCGGCGTCCAGCTTGTCGGTATCGGTGTCACGGGCAGGTATCTCGTGCGCATGGATGCCGAAATAAAGCAGAGGCCCGTCTATCTTCTGCGCCGCATATACGGAAGCTGATCGAACGCCGCGGGCTGTCAGAACCGGCGTTCAGGCGGGAGTCACCCTTCTCAGCGTCAGGTTGATGCGGCCGCCGTTCTTCAGGAGGGTCGAGCTTCCCGGGTAGATGCGGTCGACGCCGTGGAAGGCCAACCGTCCTTCGCCGCCGAGGACGACGACATCGCCGGAACGCAGCCGGAAGGATTGCGTCGGGTCGCCGCGGTTGGTGCCGCCGACGCGGAACAGGCAGTCGTCGCCCAGCGAGACGGAGACGACGGGCGCGGAGAAATCGCTCTCGTCGCGATCCTGGTGAAGGCCCATCTTTGCCGCGTCCGAATAGAAGTTGACGAGGCAGGCTTGCGGCGGCTCGGGATGGTCGGCGACCTCGCGCCAGAGGTCAAGCAGGGTTTGCGGGATCGGGGGCCATGGCTCGTTGGTGACGGGATGCGTCGGCTGGTAGCGATAGCCGCGCTCCTTGTCGGTGACCCAGCCGAGTTCGCCGCAATTGGTCATGCGCACGCTCATTTCCTTGCCGGTGCGGGGGATGGCTGGAGTGAACAGTGGCGCGGCCTCGACGACGCGGCGGATGTCCTCGACCAGGGCCTGTTGGGCGGTGCGGTCGAAGCGGTCGGGAAGGGTGCGAATGCCCGACGGCAGGGTCTTGTCTGCCGACATCAGTCGTTGTCCACGCGGCCGCGCATCTTCTTGACCGTGGAGCGGCCGAACTTCTCCTTCAGCCGGCGCTCGATCGAACCCTTGGTCGGCTTGGTTTTCCGGCGCGGCTTAGGGGGCGGCTCGGCGGCCTTCGCGACGAGTTCGGTCAGGCGCGCGCGGGCGTCGGCGCGGTTCTGATCCTGCGTGCGGAAGCGGCCGGCCTCGATGACGATAACGCCGTCCTTGGTGGCGCGCTGGCCGGCGAAATTCAGCACCCGCTCGCGCACGCGCTCGGACAGGCCCTCGGCACCCGCCGCGTTGAAGCGGAGCTGCACGGCGGTCGCGACCTTGTTGACGTTCTGCCCGCCCGGGCCCGACGAGCGGATGAAGTTCTCCTCGAGGTCGTCGGGATGGATGACGGCCTCGCCGGAGATGATGATTTTGTCGTCAGCGGCCATGGCGCAAGACATGGCGCGGATCAGCGAAAAAGAAAAGGCCCGGACGAGCCGGGCCAGTTCCGTGCTGTCAGTGGCGAAGGAGTTCTATTCCGCCGCTTCCAGCACGCGCGGTGCAGCCCCCCGCACCGCGTGGTCGACATGGTCCTCGAAGCTGGCGAAGTTGTCGATGAACATGCCGACAAGCTTTTGCGCCTGACGGTCGTAGGCATTCTTGTCCGACCAGGTGGAACGGGGATCGAGGATCGAACCGTCGATGCCGGGCACCGCGACCGGAACGGCGAAGCCGAATGAAGGGTCGGTGCGGAACTCCGCGTCGTTGAGCGATCCGTCGAGCGCGGCTGAAAGCAGCGCGCGCGTCACCTTGATTGGCATGCGCCTGCCGACGCCATAAGGGCCGCCGGTCCAGCCGGTGTTGACCAGCCAGCAGGAGACGCCGTGCTCGGCGATGAGCCGCTTCAGCAGCGCGCCGTATTCGGACGGATGGCGCGGCAGGAAGGGAGAGCCGAAGCAGGCGGAGAACTCGGGCGTCGGCTCGGTGACGCCGCGCTCGGTGCCGGCCACCTTGGCGGTGTAGCCGGACAGGAAGTGATACATGGCCTGTGCCGGCGTCAGTTTCGCGATCGGCGGCATAACGCCGAAGGCGTCCGCAGCGAGCATCACCACGTTCCTGGGCTGGCCGGCGCGGCCGGTCTCCGAGGCGTTCGGGATGAACGGCAGCGGATAGGCCGAGCGCGTATTTTCCGTCTTCGATTCATCATCGAAATCCGGCGTGCGCGTCACCGGCTCCAGGACGACGTTTTCGAGGACGGCCCCGAAACGCGTGCTGGCCGCGAAGATCTCCGGCTCGGCTTCGGGCGAGAGGCGGATGCACTTGGCGTAGCAACCGCCTTCGAAATTGAAGATGCCATCCGGCCCCCAGCCATGCTCGTCGTCGCCGATGAGCGTGCGCGCCGGATCGGCGGATAGCGTCGTCTTGCCGGTGCCGGACAGACCGAAGAAGATGGCGGAATCGCCGGATGGTCCGATATTTGCCGAGCAATGCATCGGCATCACGTCCTGCTCCGGCAGGAGGTGGTTGAGCGCCGTGAACACGGCCTTCTTCATTTCACCTGCATAGGCGGTACCGCCGATCAGAACGATCATGCGGGTCAGGTCGATGGCGATGACGGTTTCCGAGCGCGTGCCGTGGCGCTCCGGGTCGGCGCGGAAGGACGGCAGGTCGATGATCGTCATTTTCGGCAGGAACTCGTCGAGCTGCTCGAGTTCCGGCCGGATGAGCAGGTTGCGGATGAACAGCGAATGCCACGCCATTTCCGTGACGACGCGCACCGGCAGGTTGCGCGCCGGATCGGCGCCACCAACCAGATCCTGTACGAACAGATCGCGACCTGCGGCATGGGCGATGAAGTCGGCGCGCAGCCGCTCGAACGCATCTAGCTCCATCGGCTGGTTGGCGCTCCACCATACGACGTCGGCGGTATTACGGTCGCGCACGACGAACTTGTCCTTCGGCGAGCGGCCCGTGTGCTGGCCCGTATGGGCGACGAGCGCGCCGTCGCTGCTCAGTTCGGCTTCGCCGCGCAGCAGGGATTCGCGATAGAGGTCGGGCGCCTGGAGATTATAGTAGACCGAACCCTCGGTCGTCAGGCCCGAAAGGCCGATGCCGCAGGCACGATTCCACTGTCCGATCTCATTCATCGGAGGCTCCCTCAACGTCTTCGATGGCTGTTGTTCCGCCCAAGAGGAACGGAAAGGCCTCGACGAGGCCTAAATCCTCGAAAACAGAAAAGATCAACGATATCAAATCATTAATCGATTTAAAGATTTTGAAAAAGTATTAAATCGTTTAAGTAGGCAAAAATATCGGAGGCTCGCCCAAAGATTTGGCACTGGCGTGTCGTCCTAGACGCAACGAATAGCCGCATCTCGACCGGGAGGCTTCCTGTGACATGACCGTAAATCTGTGCCACAATTTGTACCTAATTTGTCCCGCAAGTGCCGCCGACCTGCATCAGGAAGGGACACCCGCTCATGAGGGAGCCGCTTGACATGGCAACGATCGCGCTCGTCGATGACGACCGAAACATCTTGACTTCGGTCTCGATCGCGCTGGAAACCGAAGGCTATCGTGTAGAGACCTACACCGATGGGGCTTCCGCGTTGGAGGGCCTATCGGCGCGTCCGCCGAACCTCGCCATCCTCGATATCAAGATGCCGCGCATGGACGGCATGGAACTGTTGCGCCGCATGCGCCAGAAGACGGACCTGCCGGTCATCTTCCTGACCTCGAAGGACGATGAGATCGACGAGCTGTTCGGCCTCAAGATGGGCGCGGACGACTTCATCAAGAAGCCGTTCTCGCAGCGCCTGCTGGTCGAGCGCGTCAAGGCCGTGCTGAGGCGCGCCGCCGCGCGCGAGGCGGGCGTCAAGGCGCCTGCCCAGCAGTCCAAGTCGCTCGAGCGCGGCTCGCTGGTGATGGACCAGGAGCGGCACACCTGCACCTGGAAGGGCGAGCCGGTGACGCTGACCGTCACCGAGTTCCTGATCCTGCATTCGCTGGCGCAACGCCCGGGGGTCGTAAAAAGCCGTGATGCGCTGATGGATTCGGCCTATGATGAACAGGTCTATGTGGACGACCGCACCATCGACAGCCACATCAAGCGCCTGCGCAAGAAGTTCAAGCAGGTCGACGACGACTTCGAGATGATCGAGACGCTCTATGGGGTGGGCTATCGTTTCCGCGAGGCATAAGAGCCTCAACGACTGAAGCGCTGGGCCGGGGAAGCCCGCATAGCTGGGCCGGAGACCATTTGTTTTGGTCATGGACGTGGCAGAAATAAAAAGAGCACCGGCTGCCACGCGGCGGCCGGGAAAGCCTCTGCCATCCTCCTTCGCGCGCATGCGGATCAAGACGCAGCGGTTCCTTGGCCACTACATTTTCTCCAGCCTGACGCGGCGCATCCTCTTTCTCAACCTCGCCGCGCTCTGCGTGCTGGTCGTCGGCATCCTCTACCTAAACCAGTTCCGCGACGGCCTGATCGAGGCGCGTGTCGAAAGCCTGAGGACGCAGGGCGAGATCATCGCCGGCGCCATCGCCGCCTCGGCGACCGTCGAGACGGACTCGATCTCGATCGATCCGGAAAAGCTGCTCGAACTGCAGGCCGGCGAAAGCCTGGGACCCGGCTCCGACCAGCTCGACAGCCTCGACTTCCCGATCAATCCGGAACGCGTCGCGCCGGTGCTGCGGCGGCTGATCTCGCCGACGCGCATCCGCGCCCGCATCTATGACCGCGACGCCAACCTGCTGCTCGATTCGCGCCATCTCTATTCGCGCGGCCAGATCCTGCGCTACGACCTGCCGCCGGTCGACGAAGAGGAGCCTGATTTTCTTGAACGCGTGCAGAAATTCATCGGCGGCTTCTTCCGGCGCACCGACCTTCCGATCTACAAGGAACAGCCGGGCGGCAACGGCTCAGCGTTTCCGGAAGTCGTCAACGCTCTGACCGGAATGCCGTCGACGGTGGTCCGCATGTCCGAGCACGGCGAGCAGATCGTCTCGGTGGCCGTGCCGGTTCAGCGCTTCCGCGCGGTGCTCGGCGTGCTGATGCTGTCGACACAGGGCGGCGACATCGACAAGATCGTCCAGGCCGAGCGCAATTCGATCCTGCGCGTCTTCGGCGTCGCCGCACTCGTCAACGTGCTGCTCTCGATCATGCTCGCCTCGACCATCGCCAACCCGCTGCGCAGGCTTGCGGCCGCCGCCAACCGTGTGCGGCGCGGCGTAAAGAGCCGCGAGGAAATCCCCGACTTCTCCGATCGCCAGGACGAGATCGGCAATCTGTCGATCGCCGTGCGCGACATGACCAATGCGCTCTATGCGCGCATCGAGGCGATCGAAAGCTTCGCCGCCGACGTGAGCCACGAACTCAAGAACCCGCTGACCTCGCTGCGCAGCGCCGTCGAGACGCTGCCGATAGCCAAGACGGAAGCCTCCCGCGCAAGGCTGATGGAGGTCATCCAGCACGACGTGAAGCGGCTAGACCGGCTGATCACCGACATCTCGGACGCCTCGCGGCTCGATGCGGAGCTGGCGCGCGAGGACGCCGCCAAGGTGGACGTCAAGAAATTCGTTGGCGACCTAGTGGCGGTGATCCGCGATTCCGGAGCCAACCGCAAGCAGGTCGAGATCGCATTCAACGTCGACAAGCTGCCGCAGGGCGCGAAGGGTTTCTTCGTGGTCGGGCACGATCTCCGGCTCGGGCAGGTGATCACCAACCTGATCGAGAATGCCCGCTCCTTCGTGCCGGAAGGCAGTGGCCGCATCACCGTTTCGCTGTCGCGTACAGGCAGGACGATCATCCTGACCGTTGACGACAACGGGCCGGGTATCCGCGCCGACAACATCGACCGCATCTTCGAGCGCTTCTATACGGATCGTCCGTCGGGCGAGGCCTTCGGCCAGAATTCGGGCCTCGGCCTGTCGATCTCCCGGCAGATCGTCGAGGCGCATGGCGGCACGTTGACCGCCGAAAACATCACCGGCGGCAAGCCCGGCGAGATCAGGGGCGCGCGCTTCACCGTGACGCTGCCGGCCGAGAATTGAGCCGAAAACTGTGGCGCTGAATAACATCCACGCCAGCGCGGTGGTGCTCGGTGATCGCGGCATTGTGATCACCGGACCCTCCGGCGCGGGGAAGACGCAACTGGCGCTCGCTCTTATATGCCACGCGAAGGCTGCCGGCCTGTTCGGGCGGCTGGTCGCGGATGACCAGCTTTTCCTGAGTGTGCATGGCGGAAGGCTTGTCGCCCACGCTCCCGATACGATTACCGGTCTTGTCGAGGCGAGAGGAGTCGGCCCCGTCGGCATCGCCTGGGAACGGAAAACGCCGGTGGACCTGGTTGTCAGGCTGGTCGAGAGAGATCTGGCGGAGCGGCTGCCGCAACCGAAGACCGAGTGGCTTCTGGGTTGCGAGCTTCCGTTGCTGGAGCTTGCCGGCGACGACCGGCAGGCGGCGGTCAACGCCATCACGGCCCGCCTCGCCGTTGAGCCGTTCGGCTGAACCGAATGACGGTATCGGATATTGCGGTGCGGCAAAATCGCCGGGCTGGATGCGGAATTGGGCTTGTCAACGCGCCGGGCGTGGACAAGATTGCGGCCCCGCCCAACAGGTGGCCCAGATGGTGGTCTGGGGCGATTGGCCGGAGGATCGAGCCTTGGGGCTCATTTGGAATGCCATTGAACGGATGATGACGAAAGCACGACGAGCATGATCGGCCTGGTCCTTGTGACGCATGGACGGCTGGCCGAGGAATTCCGCAACGCCGTGGAACACGTGGTCGGCCCGCAGGAGCGCTTCGAGACGATCTCGATCGGGCCCGAGGACGACATGGAGCGCCGTCGCGCCGACATCGTCGAGGCCGTCGCGCGCGTCGAGAACGGTGCGGGCGTCGTGGTGCTGACCGACATGTTCGGCGGCACGCCATCCAACCTCGCCATCTCGGTGATGGAAGCCGGCCGCATCGAAGTCATCGCAGGCATGAACCTGCCGATGCTGATAAAGCTTTCCAGCGTGCGCAAGAGTGATAATCTCGCCGTCGCGGTGGAGGAGGCGCAGGTCGCCGGCCGCAAATACATCAACGTCGCCAGCCAGTTGCTCGCGACCAAGTGAGCGGGGGGCGATGAGTCCAGGGGCGGGTTCCGACGTCGACGGCGCGATTGCGCGCGACTTCCTGATCATCAACCAGCGCGGGCTGCATGCGCGTGCTTCCGCCAAGTTTGTCCAGCTTGCGGATTCCTTCCAGGCCTCCATCAGTGTCGAGAAGGACGGCATCAAGGTCGGTGGCACGTCGATCATGGGCCTGATGATGCTGGCAGCCAGCCCCGGCTGCTCGATCCGGGTGACCGCCAACGGGCCTGAGGCGGAGGCCGCAATCACTGCGATCGAGCAATTGATCGCGGCGCGTTTCGGCGAGGAAGCCTAGGAACCCTGTCGCAGGCGACCTCGCCAAGCGATATGCACGAATAAAGATTTCTTTATATCCCGTTGCCGATTTCCAGACGATCTGCTAGTCACGCGGACACTTTCGCGCGGGACGTATTCCGCGTTTTGTCATGCCGGAGCGCCGCACGCCCGGCCACCACATAAGAATGTCGGAGCAGAGAATGTCCAAGGATTACAAGGTAGCCGACCTGACGCTGGCCGGCTGGGGCCGCAAGGAAATCGAGATCGCCGAGACGGAAATGCCGGGCCTGATGGCCTGCCGCGAAGAGTTCGGCGACAAGCAGCCGCTGAAGGGCGCGCGCATCTCCGGTTCGCTGCACATGACCATACAGACGGCGGTGCTGATCGAGACGCTGAAGGCGCTTGGCGCGGATATCCGCTGGGCCTCGTGCAACATCTTCTCGACGCAGGACCATGCTGCGTCGGCCATTGCCGAGGCTGGCATCCCAGTCTTTGCGGTCAAGGGCGAGACGCTGGAGGAGTACTGGGACTACACCGACAAGATCTTCCAGTGGGCCGACGGCGGCCAGTCCAACATGATCCTCGACGACGGCGGCGACGCCACCATGTACATCCTGATCGGCGCCCGCGCCGAGGCCGGCGAGGACGTGCTGTCGAAGCCCGGCAGCGAGGAAGAAGAAATCCTCTTCGCGCAGATCAAGAAGCGGCTGGCGGCTTCGCCGGGCTTCTTCACCAAGCAGCGCGAGGCCATCCGTGGCGTGACGGAAGAGACCACGACTGGCGTCAACCGGCTATACCAGTTGCAGAAGAAGGGCCTGCTGCCCTTCCCCGCGATCAACGTCAATGACAGCGTGACCAAGTCGAAGTTCGACAACAAGTATGGCTGCAAGGAATCGCTGGTCGACGGCATCCGGCGCGGCACCGACGTCATGATGGCCGGCAAGGTCGCTGTGGTCTGCGGCTATGGCGACGTCGGCAAGGGCTCGGCGGCTTCGCTCAAGGGCGCCGGCGCGCGTGTGAAAGTGACGGAAGTCGATCCGATCTGTGCGCTTCAGGCCGCCATGGACGGTTTCGAGGTGGTGACGCTTGAGGACGCTGCTCCGACCGCCGATATCGTCATCACCACGACCGGCAACAAGGATGTCATCACGCTCGACCACATGCGCGCGATGAAGGACATGGTCATCGTCGGCAACATCGGCCACTTCGACAACGAGATTCAGGTCGCCGCGCTGCGCAACCTGAAATGGACCAATGTGAAGCCGCAGGTCGACATGATCTCCTTCCCGGACGGCAAGCGCCTGCTGCTGCTCTCGGAAGGCCGCCTGCTCAACCTCGGCAACGCGACCGGCCATCCGAGCTTCGTCATGTCCGCCTCCTTCACCAACCAGGTGCTGGCCCAGATCGAGCTTTTCTCGAAGTCCGGCCAGTACGAGAATCAGGTCTATGTGCTGCCGAAGCACCTCGACGAGAAGGTCGCCCGGCTGCATCTCGACAAGCTTGGCGCGAAGCTCACCGAACTGTCGGGCGAACAGGCTGCCTATATTGGCGTTGGCCAGCAGGGTCCGTTCAAGCCGGAACACTACCGCTATTAAAAATAGCGACAGCACCTACAATATATTGAGGCCGGGCGATTGACTTTTCGCCCGGCCTCTTTTTTTGGGGCCGACGCTGCTTCACGCCGATTCGCGCAAGCGTTATGGTTGGTGATTCGCGACGCCACCGCTTGAGTTTTCAGTTCTGGGGAACGGTGGTCATGCCCTTTCGGGGCGGTCTTGCATTCGGGCGGCGGAGAGGAACAGGACATGCCGGGGCATGCCCCGCGTCAGGCGGGAAAGGTCGATTCCGGCCGCAATACGGATTCCGGGGATGCGGCTCCGGCGGCCATGGGCTTTGCCTTGACCCGGCTGGCCGGATCGGCGTTGCGCCGCAGCCTGTGGGCTTCGGCGGCCGCATTTTCGCTCGTCCCGCACGTCGCCCAGGCACAGGAAACGCTGGCGGCATCTCTCCTGCCTTTCTCCTTTGGTACTTTCGAAGTGATCCAGGTCTCCATGCTGGTCGGCGTGATGGGCGCCGCCCTGTTGTCGGCCATCTTCCTGATGCGCGAGCGGGCGCGCTCGGCATCGGAAAACGTCACGCTGCGCGCCAAGGTCGCAGACCTCAACGGCGCGATCCGCCGTTCGGAAGCGCTGCTTGGCCTGCGCGACCAGCGCCTGATCGTGTGGAACGATGACCACCGCAAGCCGGAACTGCTGGGTACCCTGCCCTCGGAAACCGGCGCGCCGGAAGAACGCGCGTCCTTTCTCGCCTTCGGCCGCTGGCTGACCTCGCGCTCGGCCGCGGCTCTGGAAAACGCCGTCGCCGGCCTGCGCGAGCGCGGCGCGGCATTCGAACTCGTGATCGAGGCGCAGAACGGCTCGCCGATCGAGGTGCAGGGGCGGCGCACGCCGGCCTACGCCATCGTGCGCTTCGTTTCGCTCTCGGAAAGCCGCCGCCAGCAGGCGCGGCTGAAGCTTGAAAACCAGCGGCTTTCGGCAAACCAGGAAACCATGCTCGGGCTGGTGGACGCGCTGAACATGCCGTTTTGGATCAAGGCCAGGGACGGGCAGTTGCGTTGGGTGAACCGCGCCTATGCCGCGGCTGTCGAGACCGGCGATCGCGAGACTGCCATGCGCGAGGGCAAGGAACTCTTCGGCGCACAGGCCCGCGAGACAATCGAAAAGCAGCATTCGACCAATCCGGTCTTTGCGCAGACGCTGTCGACCGTGATCGCTGGCGACCGGCGCATGTTCGCGGTGACCGATTTCGCCGGCGCCGAAGGCTCGGCCGGCGTCGCCGTCGACACGAGCGAGATCGAGGCAGTCCGCGCCGAATACGAGCGGACGGTGCGGAGCCACGCCGACACGCTCGACCGGCTGACGACGGCGGTGGCGATCTTCGACGAAGACCAGAAGCTGCGCTTCTTCAACCAGGCTTTCCAGAAGCTCTGGGAACTGGATCACGCCTTCCTCGCCAGCTCGCCGGACAACGCTTTGTTGGTCGACCGCTTGCGCAGCGAAGGCAAGCTTGCCGAGCAGCCCGAATGGCGGCGCTGGAAAGAAAACCTTTTGTCGGCCTATCGCTCCGTCGATCCGCAGGAACATTTGTGGCACCTGCCCGACGGACGCACCATTCGCGTCGTCGCAAACCCGCAGCCGAAGGGTGGCGTCACCTGGATTTTCGAGAACCTGACCGAAAAGATCGATCTCGAAAGCCGCTACGCCACCGCAGTGCGGGTGCAGGGCGAGACGCTCGACAATTTGGCCGAGGGTGTGGCCGTGTTCGGGCCGGACGGTCGCATCCGCCTGTCCAACCCCGCCTTCAATGCGCTCTGGCAGCTTTCCGACGACATCGTCGCGCAGAAGATGCATATATCGGCGATCCGGTCGCGCTGCGACCCGCTGGCGAAGGACAGCCCCTGGCCCGGCTTCGTCGCTACCGTTACCGGCTTCGACGAGGAGCGGCGCAACCGGCAGGGGCAGACCGAACTGGTCGATGGCGTCGTGCTGCGCTATGGCGTGAGCCACCTGCCCAACGGACAGGTGATGATCACCTTCGTCGACATGACGGATGGCGTGAACGTCGAGCGCGCGCTCAAGGAAAAGAACGACGCGCTGGAGAAGGCCGACCAGCTCAAGAACGATTTCGTCCAGCACGTCTCCTACGAGTTGCGCTCACCGCTGACCAACATCATCGGCTTCACCGAACTGCTGTCGATGCCCGCGACCGGACCGCTCGGCCCGCGCCAGCGCGAGTATGTCGAGCACATCGGAACCTCGTCCTCCGTGCTGCTGACTATCGTCAACGACATACTCGACCTTGCGACCGTCGATGCAGGCATCATGCAGCTCGACATTTCCGAGGTGAATGTCGGCAAGACGATCGAGGCGGCCAGCGAACTGGTCGCCGACAGGCTGGGCGAACATGCGATCAGCCTGAAGGTCGAGACCGCCTTCGCGCCGGAGCGCATGCTCGGCGACGAAACCCGCATCAGGCAGATACTCTACAATCTGCTGAGCAACGCGGTGAACTATGCTCCGGATGGCAGCACCGTGAAGCTCGCCTGCCGCAGGCTTGAGATCGGCGTCGAGTTCAGCGTGCACGACGACGGCCCGGGCATTCCGGCCGAGGTGCTGGACACGGTGTTCCGCCGCTTCGAGCCGCGCACCAATGGTGGCCGCCGCAGGGGTGCCGGGCTTGGCCTCTCGATCGTCAAGAGCCTCGTCGAACTGCATGGCGGCTCCGTGCGCATCGAGACCGCGCCGGACCAGGGCACGACGGTGATCTGCCTCTTCCCGATCAATCCTGCCGGCATGCGCGACGCCGCTGAATGACTGTATCCACCGGCGAGAGGCGCGTGCTGGAACGGCGTCTGCCCGACGAGCAGGCCACGATGCGGCTGGGCGAGGACATCGCCATGGCGCTCCGCGCCGGCGATGTGATCGCGCTGACCGGCGACCTCGGCGCGGGCAAGACGACGCTGTCGCGCGCGCTGATCCGCGCGATGGCTGATGACGCGTTGCTGGAAGTGCCGAGCCCGACCTTCACGCTGGTGCAATCCTACGACACGCGGGTTCCGATCCATCACTTCGACCTCTACCGGCTGGCATCGGCCAACGAATTGGACGAACTTGGTCTGGACGAGATGTTGGGGACGGGCGCGGCCTTGATCGAATGGCCGGACAGGGCCGGCGACCGACTGCCGGCGGACACGATCTCGCTGGAGATCGAACATCTGGACGATGGCCGGCTGGCGCGCCTCTCCGGCTTCGGGCCTGCGTTCGAACGGATCGCCCGTTCGCTTGCCATGCGCGATTTCCTGGCGACGGCCGGCTGGGGCGAGGCATCGCGCAGGCATTTCACGGGCGATGCTTCCGCACGATCCTACGAGACGGTGAGGCTGGCCGGCGAGGCGCGGGTGCTGATGAATTCGCCCCGCCTTGTCCTCGGGCCGCCGGTGCGGGACGGAAAACCTTATGCGGTGATTGCGCATACGGCGCAGTCGGTCGCCGCCTTCGTCGCGATCGACCGGGCACTGGCGGAGGGCGGCGTGTCTGTGCCGGAAATCTTCGCCGAGGATCTCGACCGGGGCTTTTTGCTGATCGGCCATCTGGGTGACGGGAACTTCCTTGGCCCGCACGGCGAACCGGTCGCGGAGCGCTATGCGGCGGCGGCAAAGGTGCTGGCGGCGATGCATGGCCGACCATGGCAGGAAAGGCTGGAGGCGGCTCCGGGGGTGGTGCACGAGGTGCCTCCGTTCGACCGCGACGCGCTGATGATCGAGGTCGATCTGCTGGTAGACTGGTATGTGCCCTACGCGACCGGGAAGCCGGCAAGCGACGCGCTACGCGCAGGCTACAAGGCGGCGTGGAACGCGGTCTTCGATCGGCTCGACAGCGTGGAAAAGAGCCTCGTGCTGCGCGACTTCCACTCTCCGAACATCATCTGGCGCGGCGACCGGAAGGGGCATGACCGGCTCGGCGTCATCGACTTCCAGGATGCGCTGATCGGCCCGTCAGCCTACGATGTTGCCTCGCTCGCAATGGACGCCCGCGTGACCGTCCCGCCGGAGATCGAGGCGACCACTGTCGCGGCCTATGTGGCCGCGCGAAAACAGGCTGGAGCGTTTGACGAGGCAGCCTTCGCGGAGGCCTATGCGATCATGGCTGCGCAGCGCAATTCCAAGATACTGGGCATCTTCGTACGGCTGAACGAGCGTGACGGCAAGCCGGCCTACCTGAAACACTTGCCGCGCATCAGCGACTATCTGCGGCGCGCGCTGGCGCATCCTGCCTTGGCCGCGTTGCGCGATTTCTACGTCCGCAATGGATTGATCGGAGACGCCGGATGAGCCCGAAAACGGCGATGGTGCTGGCTGCCGGGCTCGGCAAGCGCATGCGCCCGATCACCGACACCATGCCGAAGCCGCTGGTGGAAATCGCGGGCAGAACACTGCTTGACCGCGGGCTGGACAGCCTCGCTGAGGCGGGCGTGACCAAGGCCGTCGTCAACGTTCACTATTTTCCCGAGCAGATCGTTGCACATGTGGCCGGGCGCGCGTCGCCTGATATCGTCATCTCGGACGAAAGCGCCGGCTTGCTCGATTCGGCTGGCGGCATCGTCAAGGCGCTGCCGGAACTGGGCCCGGAGCCGTTCTACATCCTCAATGCCGACACCTTCTGGATCGATGCCGGCGGCTCCAACCTCGACCGCCTCGCCCTTGCCTGGGACGCGGCGCGGATGGATATTCTGCTGATGCTGGCAGACCTCGATTCCGCGACCGGCCACAGCGGCGGCACCGATTTCCTTATCGGGCGGGATGGCGTCCTTGCCCGTGCGAAGGGTGCACCGGATGGCCTGATCTATGCGGGCGTCGCGATTCTCAACCCGGCGATCCTGGCAGGTGCGCCTGCGGGACCGCTGTCGCTCAACCGCTATTTTGACCAAGCGATCGCCGCAGGCCGGCTGCATGGCATGCGCATGCGCGGGCGCTGGATCACGGTCGGCACCCCGGACGCGATCCCGCAGGCAGAGGCGGTGGTAAACCGCGTCGCCGCCGGAGCATCATGAGCGGGCGCTCGCTCCCGCGTGTCCTGACAATCGCGCCCGGCGCGGCCTTCCTCCCGACTCTGGCCGATGCGCTTCTCGACGGACGCCTCGTGCCGGGTTTCCGGGGTGGCGACGATCCGCTGGCGCTCGCAGGCGCTACGATCTACGTGCCGACCCGCCGCGCCGCGCGTGCGTTGCGTGCGCTCTTCGTCGAAAGATCAGCGGCCGGGTCGGCGATCCTGCCGACGGTCAGGCCGCTTGGCGAGTTCGACGAGGACGAGGCAGGTTTTCGCGAGGAAGGAGCGGCCGCGCTCGATCTTGCCCCGCCGATCGGCACGGTCGATCGGCTGCTGCATCTGGCGCCACTGGTGCGGCTCTGGAAAAGCAGGCTGCCCGCCGAGGTGGCGGCGCGTTTCGATGAACAGGTGACAGTGCCAGCCTCGGCCGCCGACGCGATCTGGCTGGCGCGCGACCTGACGGCGCTGATGGACGAGATCGAGACGGAAGGCTCGGCCTGGACCAGGCTCGCCAGCCTTGCGCCGGACGCGCTTTCGGGCTGGTGGCAGGTGACGCTCGATTTCCTGTCGATCGTGACGACGCACTGGCCGGATTTTCTGGCCGAGCGCGGCTGGTCGAACCCGGCGGCGCATCGCAGCGCGCTGATCCGCCTCGAGGCGGAGCGCCTGCGGGATAATCCACCGCAGGGACCCGTGATCGCCGCTGGTTCGACGGGATCGATCCCGGCAACGGCGGAGCTTCTGGCGACCATCGCGCGGCTGGAGAGCGGCGCGGTCGTACTGCCGGGGCTGGACCTAGAGATGGACGAAGCCGCTTGGTCGGTGTTGGCCGGCGCTGATCCGAAGCCGGTGGTACTCGGCCATCCCCAATATGGGCTTGCGAAACTGCTGGGTCGCATCGGCCTGCTGCGCGGGGATGTCGAGGAAATTGGCGCGGCTACGCCGGCTTCCGTGCTGCGTGACCGGCTGGTTTCGGAGGCACTGCGGCCGGCGGAAACGACCGACGCCTGGGCGTCGAGCAGGCTGGAGTTCGGGGACGAGGATGTCGATGCCGCGCTTGCGGATGTCACGCTGGTGGAAGCGCCGCGCGAGCGCGAAGAGGCGGCGGCGATCGCCGTCGCGTTGAGGCGGGCAGTCGAGGAGACCGGCGGCAATGCGGCGCTGGTGACGGGCGACCGCGAACTGGCGCGGCGGGTTTCCGCCGAGCTTCTGCGGTTCGGTGTGCGCGCCGACGATTCCGGTGGCACGCCGTTGGCGAACACACCACCTGCGACGTTGCTGCGGCTGCTGGTGGAAGCCGTTTTCCGTCCGGGAGACCCGGTGCCGGTGGTGGCGCTGCTGAAGCACCCGCTGCTGGCGTTGGGGCTGGAGCGCGCCCGCATGCGCCATGCCGCCGAGACGATCGAGCTGGTGGCGCTGCGCGGCGGCACCGGAAGGCCTGATATCGCGACGCTCGGCGACCTGTTCGAGCAACGCTTGCTGGAACTGGCCGACGAGGACCGTAGACAACCGTTCTGGGCTGGCCGTGTCAATCGACACCGCATAGTCGCTGCGCGAGAAGCGCTTGGCCTGCTGGCCAGGGCAATCAAGCCGTTAGCCGGCTATCGGGATGCGCGCCACGTCGACCTCGCCGATATCGTCAAAGCGACTGTCCTCGCCTTGGAGGTGCTCGGGCGCGACGAGGCGGGCAGCCTTGCCCGGCTCTATGGTGGCGACGCCGGCGACAAGCTTGCAAGCGTGCTGCGCGATCTCGTCGGCGCCTCGGCGACGTTCGATTTCGGCGCAAATGAATGGCCGCAGGTGCTAATGGCGCTGATCGGGCCGGAGAGCGTGAAGCCGTCGGCCGGCGCTGACAGGCGGATCGCGATCTGGGGTGCGCTGGAAGCGCGCCTGCAAAGCGTCGACACGCTGGTGGTCGGCGGGCTGAACGAGGGAAGCTGGCCGCGCCGGGCTGAGGCGGATCGCTTCATGTCGCGGCCGATGAAGACGGGGTTGGAACTGGAGCCGCCCGAACGGCGCATCGGACAGGCCGCGCATGACTTCGTCATGGCGATGGGAACGAAGCGCGTGATCCTCACGCGCTCGGCACGCGCCGGCGAGGCTCCGGCCGTTGCCTCGCGCTGGCTGCAGCGGCTGACCACCTTCGCCGGCAAGGAAGCGACGGATGCTATGCGCAGGCGCGGCGAAAAGCTGCTCGTCTGGGCGGCTGGGCTGGACGCGGCGCAGCGCGTCGCCTTTGCCAAGCGACCGGCACCGAAGCCGGCGCTTGCCGTGCGGCCGAAGAAATTCTCGGTCACCGAGATCGAGACGCTGCGGCGCGACCCCTACGCGATCTATGCGCGCAAGATTCTGGCGCTGAAGGCGATCGACCCGTTGCTGCGTGATCCCGAGGCGTCGGATCGCGGCACGCTGTTCCATGAGATACTGCACCGGTTCTCCGCCTCCGGCGTCGATCCGGCCGATCCATCGGCGCTCGGCGTGCTGGTGGAAAAGGCACGCGAATGTTTCGACGAGGCGGCACTGCCGGCCGATGTGGAGGCGGTGTGGTGGCCGCGCTTCAGAATGCTCGCCGGCGGCATTATCGATTGGGAGATTCCGCGTGCTGTCACCCGGCGCATCGCGGAGGCACGTGCCGATCGCACTGAGGTCGGGGCTTCCGGCGTGGTGTTGTCGGGTGTCGCCGACAGGATCGATGTTCTGGAGGACGGCTCGGCCGAGATCCTCGACTTCAAGACGGGATCGTCGCCGTCCAAGGCGCAGGCTCACACGCTGCTGTCACCGCAGCTTGCGCTGGAAGGTGCGCTGCTGAGACGAGGCGCATTCAAGGATGCCGGTTCGCTGTCGCCGACCGACCTCGCCTTCATCAGGCTCAAGGCCAACGGCCTGGTGCTGCCGGAATCCATCCTGCGGCTGGGCTCGCAGGTGAAGACGGCTGACGACCTTTCGGAGGAAGCCTGGTCGCGGCTGGAAAAGCTGCTGCTGCACTACAACGATCCCAGCACAGGCTACCTGTCGCGCGCAGTACCGTTCCGCGAGGGCGAACTGGACGGCGAATACGACCATCTCGCGCGCGTGCTCGAATGGTCGTCGGGCGGCGACGGTCCCGACGAGGGCGTTGTCGAATGAAGCGGCCGCGCGTCGTCCCCGACGAGACCAAGCGGCGGCAGGCGGTCGCTGCCGACCCGGCAAGCTCGGTCTGGGTGTCGGCCAATGCCGGTTCGGGCAAGACGCATGTGCTGGCGCAGCGCGTCATCCGGCTACTGCTGGAGGGTACCGACCCGTCGAAGATCCTCTGCCTGACCTACACGCGCGCGGCCGCAGCGAACATGTCGAACCGCGTTTTTGCGACGCTGGCGGAATGGACGACGCTTGGCGACGAGGAGCTTGCGCAAAAGATCGGCGACCTCGAAGGCCGGCCAGCCGGCCGCGACAGGCTGGCCGCCGCGCGCAAGCTTTTTGCCGAGGCGCTGGAGACGCCGGGTGGGCTGAAGATCCAGACCATCCACGCCTTCTGCGAGGCGGTGCTGCACCAGTTTCCGCTGGAAGCGAACATCGCGGCGCATTTCGAGATGCTCGACCCTCGCATGGAGGCGCTGCTGTTCGCCGAGGCACGGCGCGCGATGCTGACCGGTGCGGTTGCGAACGACAAGGGGCTGGCCGAAGCATTCGCAACCGTTCTGGAGCGCGGCGGCGAGTTCGGCCTCGACGTGCTGCTCACCGAGATCGTGGGCAAGCGAGACAGGTTGCGTGACTTCATCGACAGGCTGGGCGGCGACACGGCGTCCTATGCCGACCTGTTCGAGGTGTTCGACTTCGGAGCGGACGAGACGGCGGCAACGATTGCCGAACAGGCCTGGCCGCTGCCGGGCTTTTCGCCGGCTTTTTACGCTACGTTCCACCAGACGGCGCTGGTGACCAACGCCAAAAGAGTGCAGAGCAACATGCTGCCGGCGCTCGACGATGCGTTTCGCATCCACGAACCTGTGAGGCGCTTGAGGCTGCTCGCAGACGGGTTCCTGAAGGCGGACGGCGATCCCTACGATCCGGCGAACGCCTTCACCAAGGCGATGCACAGCGCGATCCCTGATCTTGCCGAGCGTTACCAGCAGGCGGTAGATGCCATCCTTGCCGTTTTGGACCGGTTGGCGCTGTTCCGCATGCTGGAGGGGACGCGCGCCGCGCTGACCATCGCCGACTGGCTGATCGCGCGCTACGAGCAGTTGAAGACAGGTGGCGGCTTCCTCGATTTCAACGACCTGATCACGCGCACCGTACGGCTCTTGTCGCGCGCTGATGCCGGCGCCTGGGTGCAGTTCAAGCTGGACAAGGGCATCGACCACATCCTGCTCGACGAGGCGCAGGACACGAGCCCGGACCAGTGGAGCGTGGTGCGGCGGCTGGCCGAGGAGTTCTTCGCCGGGCTCGGAGCACGCGACAATGTCCGCCGCACGGTCTTCGCCGTCGGCGACGAGAAGCAGTCGATCTATTCCTTCCAGGGAGCGTCGCCCGAATCCTTTGCCGAGACCGGCATCGAGTTTGCGCGGCGCGTGCGCGAGGCCAATGCCAGCTTCGAGCGGATCGCGCTGAACCTGTCCTTCCGCTCGACCAACGATGTGCTGCACGCCGTCGATCGCGTTTTCGCCAGCGCCGATGCGCGGCGCGGCATCACCCACGACACGGAGCCCGTGCGGCACGACGCGATCCGCGATGACGAGCCGGGGTATGTCGAGATATGGCCTTCGGTCGGCGCCGACGCGGTTGATGAGCCCGACGACTGGACGAAGCCGGTCGACCATGCGCAGGCGCCTGCCGTGCGGGTCGCCGAACTGGTTGCCCGGACGATCAAGCACTGGCTGGATCATGCCGAGATCATCGAGGGCAAGGGTCGCCGGCTGCGGCCGGGCGATGTCATGGTGCTGGTCCGCAAGCGCGACCGCTTCGTGCACGCGCTGTCCCGCAGCCTGAAGAACAAGAACGTGCCGGTGGCCGGTGCTGACCGGCTGAGCCTCCCCGCCCACATCGGGGTGCAGGACCTTGCGGCGCTGGGGCGCTTCCTGCTGCAGCCCGACGACGATTTGTCGCTTGCCGCCGTGCTGCGCAGTCCGATCTTCGCGCTGACTGAGGACATTCTGTTCGAACTGGCAGCCAACCGGCCGGCCAACCGCTCGCTTGCCGACAGGTTGCGTGAAAGGGCGACAGGCGACCTGCTGCTGGCGGATGTCGTGCGCTCGCTCGACGGCTGGGCGACGGAGGCCGCCTACAAGCCGGTCTTCGAGTTCTATTCCGGCATTCTCGCTCGCGACGGCATCCGCAAGCGGATGATCGCGCGGCTGGGTCACGAGGCCGGCGACATACTGGACGAGTTCCTGAGCTTCTGCCTTGCCGAGGAGCGCGCGGGGCTGCCCGGGCTGGAGGCCTTCCTCGCGACACTTCAGAGCGCCGGCCCGGAGATCAAGCGCGAGATGGACCAGGGCCGCGACGAGGTGCGCATCATGACGGTGCATGCGGCGAAGGGGCTGGAAGCGCCGGTCGTCTTCCTCGTCGATGGCGGCGCGCCGCCGGTCAGCGAGCAGCATCTGCCGCGGCTGATGCCCTACGACTTCGACGGGATCGGCCCCGGCTTCCTGTGGCGCTCGTCGAGCGAGGTTGCCAATGCGGTTTCCAGGGATGCGGCGTCCGGCGTCAAGGCGCGCGCCGATGACGAATATCGCCGGCTGCTGTATGTCGGCATGACGCGCGCCGAGGACAGGCTGATCGTCTGCGGCTATCACGGCAAGCTGGCGCGCAACACGGCAACCTGGCATTCGATCGTCGAACGGGCGCTGGTCGATATTCCCGAGACGGAACAACGCACGCATGAGGCGACCGGCGAGACGGTTCACCGCTACCGCAGCCGGATCCTGCCCGCCGTGGCCGCCAGCGACGCGGATGTGGCGACGGCCGAAAGCACACCGCCGCCGCTCCCCGCATTCGGCAAGCTGCCGCCGGAAGACGACCTGCCGCGTCCGCTTTCGCCTTCCGGCGCGTCGGTGCTGGTCGAGGATGCGAAGGAGGCCGTGATTTCGCAGCGCTCGCCGGTGCTCGACGGTGAGGAGCAAACGGGTTTTGCGGCGGTGCGCGGCTCGGCGATCCACAAGCTGCTGCAGGTCCTGCCCGGAATGCCAGGCGAGGCGCGGGAAGCAGCGGCGCGGCGCTATCTCGATCGCGCTGTCTCCGATTGGCCTGACGCGGAGCGCGAGGGCGCATGGCGGCAGGTCGAATCCATCCTCGGCGATGCGGTTTTTGCGCCCATCTTTGCACCTGGCTCGCGCGCCGAGGTCGCGGTGATGGGCGAGATCGAGCTGCGCGGGGCTAAAAGGCTGGTGTCCGGCATGATCGACCGGCTGGCGACAACGGAGGACGAGGTTCTCGTCATCGACTACAAGACCAACCGCCCGCCGCCCGCTTCGTTGGACGAGGTTCCCGAGGCCTATGTGCTCCAGCTTGCCCTGTATCGGGCGCTGCTGCGGCCGCTCTATCCGGGCAAGGCGGTGCGCGCCGCGCTCCTGTTCACTGAGACGCCGTCCCTCATGCCATTGCCTGATAGCGTGCTGGATGCCGCGCTTGCCCGACTCACCGGAGCGTGACACAAACGCTGCTTGAAGGCAGGCAGTCCCGCCACCACATATTGTGCGACACGAAATTCCGAAAGGCTTCATCATGGCAACCGTCAAGGTCGACAAGAACAACTTCAAGAGCGATGTGCTGGACGCTTCCGAGCCGGTCGTCGTGGATTTCTGGGCCGAGTGGTGCGGCCCCTGCAAGATGATCGGTCCGTCGCTGGAAGAAATCTCCACCGAACTCGCCGGCAAGGTGAAGATCACCAAGCTGAACATTGACGAGAATCCGGAGCTGGCCGCGCAGTTCGGCGTGCGCTCCATTCCGACGCTGATGATCTTCAAGAATGGTCAAGAGGCCGATAGGAAGGTTGGCGCGCTGCCCAAGACGGCGCTGTCGCACTGGATCGGCGGCAACGTCTGATCGTCATCTCGACCCAGGTTTGAAAAGCCCGGCCCTCGCGCCGGGCTTTTTGTTGGCGTGTCGTTTGGGCCGCGCTGGCCTTTGTCGTTCCCTGCTTCCGATGCATGATGCCTGAAACGGAGAAACGCCATGACCGGATCGGCCAAAGCCACGACACTCATCGACAACGAACGGGTGATCGTCACCGAATACCGCTTCCAGCCTGGGGAGAACACCGGTTGGCATCGGCATGGGCATGATTATGTCGTCGTGCCGATGATGGACGGCAGGCTGAAAATCGCGACGAAGGACGGCGAAACCTTCGTCGATATGAAGAAGGGCGCGCCCTATTTCCGCAACGAGGGTGTCGAGCACGACGTCATCAGCGCCAGTGAAGGCGAGTACGTTTTCATCGAAGTCGAGCTGAAATAGTTGACGTCGGGTAAGTCCAAAACGTGATCTCGGAATTGCCGCCTTCCGTGGCGTAAACGCCGTCGCTTTGCCCGGCCCTCTGATCCAGGCTTCCGGCTCAGTCGCGCAAAATAATAAATGAAATCAGTAGCAGGCCAGAAAGGTCATCTGGCTGGACCAGATGAATTTGTTGGTCTGGTTTCGGCATCAACAAGCTTATCCAAAGCATAACACAGTGTTTCGAAATGTCTCGAAACGTGTGCCCGGATCACGGAACGGCCGGTTCTCTGTCGCATTTGCCGCCACATTCGCCGCGTAGCCGGCGCTCCCCGAAATAGTACGGAGAGACTGAAGGCATGACGAGCAAGATGACAGCGGCCGGCGCAGTAGCAATTGCCAGCCTGGTTCTGGCGGCGGGTTTTACGGTTCCCGCTTCGGCACAGTGCGGCGGCGCGTCATGGTATGCGCTTCATTCGCAGACGGCGTCCGGTGAAAAGATGGATCCGACGGATCTGACGGCCGCGCATCGCTCGCTGCCCTTCGGAACGAAGTTGAAGGTCACCAATCAGAAGAACGGCAAGACCGTGGTCGTTCGCATCAACGATCGCGGTCCTTTCGTGAAGGGGCGCGTTATCGACCTGTCGAAGGCGGCCGCCAGGACATTGGGCTTCGTCGATTCCGGCGTGACCAAAATCTGCATGGCCGAAGCAGTCTGATTTAACTGCAGGGGCGGCTCACGTCTTCAGGCGGGACGCTGCCGTCTCGGCCGTCGCCTCGGCGAGAGTCATGCCCCATTGCGAGCGGCAATAGCTGCGGAAATCGAAGCAGGGCAGGCCGGGGCAGATTTCGAACTCGATGAGGTGGACTGTGTTGTCCGCCTCTACCCGGAAATCCATCGAAAACACGTCGCGAAGGCCGAGCGCGCGCATCAGCGTGGCGGCGATGGCGCGAATATGTGCCGCAGCCTCCGGCTGACTGTCTGCGACTGCGACCAGTTCGGGTTCGGTATAGCGGCCTTCCGCGATAGCGGCGGCACCCGTATCGCCGTAGAGCGCCATCGAATCGTCCATTGTCTGGAAGTCGCCGCCAGAGTCGACGAAGAAGATGCCGAGCGCATCCGGCCCTGCATCCGGGCGCACGCCAAGAAAACTCGCGCGGACATTGCGGCCCGCCACATAGGGCTGGACGACCACGGCATCGCGGTAGGCTTCATGAACGCGGCGGCTGAGCGCAAGTGCGCGGTCGAGGTCGTGGCAGCGTGAATCCGGCCAGATGCCGATCTTGGCGCCGAGCCGGTTCGGCTTGACGAACCATCCGGCAGCAGAAGCAGGCGGCCGCACCAGCCATTCGCCGTCGCGCGCCAGTCCCGCAGGCGGAACCGGCAGGCCGAGAGCGGCCAGCACCGCGCCGGAACGGAACTTGTCCTGACAGAGCGCGAAAAGGGAGTCATCAGCTCCTATGGTCGGCAAGCCGTTCAGGCGGGCAAGCGCCGGCGCGGCGCCGCCGCGGAAATAGGCGATGCCGTCGGTGAGCGTCCAGACCAGAGTGGTTGCGGCGGGCCGGCCGGCGAGAACCTTCGCCGCATCGTCTAGTTCGATGGGCAGGAAATCGAGGCCGCGCGTGGCGCAGGCGCGCTCCATATCAGGGAATTCCGGCGTGAGGTCGGTCGACTGCGCCAGATAGGAGGAAATCTCCAATGCTTGCCGCTCGGCAAAGCCTTCGGCCTTGAGCCGTGCGCGGCAGGCTGCCTCGGTTTCATAAACGAGAACGAGTGTCGGTTTGGACATGGTTGGCGGGGCACCTCGGAATGTGCGGCCAGACTACCGGTTTGCAGGCACTACGCGGAGACTTTTGCGCCCTCGACTTGAGCGGACGCGACGTACGGTTACGTCGCCCGGCCTCCGAACACGGCGTCCCATTCGGCAACAGCAGCGCGGGCGCGCCCTGCAACTTCGGCCACTGTCAGGCCGGGCGCGTAGAGGCTGGAGCCGAGGCCGAAGGTGGAGACGCCGATCTTCGCATAGTCGGCAAAATCCTTCTCCGAAACACCGCCGACCGCGCCGACGATGGTTTCCCTGGGTAGCACGGCCTTGATTGCCGAAATACCCTTCGGTCCGAGCGCGCTTGCCGGGAAGAATTTCAGCGCGGACGCGCCGAGCGACAGGGCGAGAAAGGCTTCCGTCGGCGTGAAGACGCCCGGCATAGTCACCATGCCATGATGCGCGGCGCGCTCCATCACGGCGCGGTCGATGTTGGGGCTGACCAAAAGCCGCCCGCCGGCCGCGTGCAATTCGTCAACCTGCGCCGCCGTCAGCACGGTCCCCGCGCCGACGAGCGCCGTCTCCGGCAGGGATTTCGCCAGGAGCGCGATGGAGCGAAACGGGTCGGGCGAGTTGAGCGGCACCTCGATCGCCTCGATGCCGGCTTCGAAGACGGCGGCGCCGACGCCCAGCGCTTCGTGCGGTGTCAGGCCGCGCAGGATGGCGACGAGGCGTCGGCGAAGCGGGGGAAACGGAACGGTCATGGTGCTGAACTCCGTTGGATCATGTCCTAGCCAGCCCATCCCATCCGGGTCGCGGCTTCGAACAGGCCGGTGCGCACGGCCTCGTCGGCGTCGGCCTGCATCACCGAGCATCCGGCAAGCTTCAGCGCGGCGGCATAAAGCGTGCCTAGCGGGCCGGAAGCGACGAGGATGATCTTGTCCTCCGGCGGCGCGAGGTTGCGCCTGGCCGAGGCGATCTCCGCGCCGATGAGCAGGCCGGACAGCGTGGCGGCAGCGACTTCGGGAGTCTGGTCCTGCAGCAGGGTCGCCGCGCGGATGCGGAAAAGTTGAGGGCCGATATCTCCGCCCTGGCCAAGCGCCTGCTTGCAGGACGCGATGAAGGCAGGATTTTCGGGCGAGGGGGGTGACGCGACTTCGCCGAGCGAATGGCGCAGGATGGATTGCTTCGCGAGCACGGAGAACAGCTCGCCGGTCAGCCATGTCTGGAAGCCGGTGATGACGCCGTCCGCGGCTTCGACCCATTTGGAATGGGTGCCGGGCATGCAGATGACATGCCGCCCCGTGGCAAAAAGCGGCACGATGCCGGCAAGCTGGGTTTCCTCGCCGCGCATGACGTCGGGCGCGGCGGCCTTGCGCTGGGCCAGCCCGGGCAGGATGCGGATGTCGCGCGATTGGCCTGAAACAGGCACCGCGCCGGCAAGGATGCCATCCAGTCCGGCCGGCACCGTGACGTAGGGCGCTTCGATCCAGCCCTGCCGCGCGCCGGCCATGCCGCAGACGATGACGGGAAGTGCTGCGGACGCGCCAGCCGCCTCAAGGTGACGCTCCAGCACAACGCCAAAACCTTCCGCGCCGGCGGTCAACATGCCATCGCCGCTGCGACGCTCGGCGAGCACAGTGCCGGCGGCGTCGAGCAACCAGAGGCGGAAGCTCGAAGTGCCCCAGTCGACGGCGGCGATGGCGGGAGTGCTCACAGGAAACCGCCGTCGACGATGAGGGTTTGCGCGGTCAGCAAGCGCGACGAATCGGATGCCAGGAAGAGGCAGGTGCCGACCATGTCGTCGGGCTTCATGATCTCCCGGATGCACTGTTTGGCGACATGGGCCGCCAGCCGTTCCTCGGAGACCCAGAGCTTCTGCTGGCGCTCGGTGATGACCCAGCCGGGCGCGACCGCATTGACGCGGATGCCGTGCGGGCCGAGGCGGCCGGCCAGCCCCTTTGTCAATCCGATGATGCCCGCCTTGGCGGCCGTGTAGGACGGCATCTCGGCATGGTTGATCATGAAGGATGTGGAGGTGAAGTTGATGATGGAGCCTTTGCCCGCCTCGATCATGCCCCTCGCCACGGCCTGCGCCGTGAAGAAATGCGGCCTGAGGTTGATCGACTGGTTCTGCTCCCAATACTCAAGCGTCACGTCGAAGATGTCGTGCCGTTCGTCATAGGCGGCATTGTTGATCAGGACCGTAATCGGACCGTGTGCGGCGGCGGCGACGTCTATCGCCTTTTGCAGGGACGGAATGTCGGCAAGATCGGCTTTGAGAAACAGCGGCGTGTGGGAAACCTTAGCGGACAGGTCTGCAACCAAGACTCGGCTGGCCTCCTCGGCAATATCGATGAAGGCGACCTTCGCGCCTTGCCGGGCAAAACCCTCGACAAGCGCCGCACCTATGCCCGACCCGCCACCGGTGATCAGGACCGAGGCCCCTTCAAGGTCCGAAAAGCGCGCCGATGGCATCATGTGCTTCAATCCTCCAGAAATGTCGCGCATGGTATCGGGCAAGCGCCTGCGAAGGGCAAGGGCCCAAAACCACTTGCACATAGCGGAGGTTGAAGCGCTTTCAAAAGCTTCGATAATTGACCCCGGCTTCCGCACATGGTCAAACGCCGTGCGCGGGCAGCGAGCCGACCATTTGGGAGAATGAACATATGACCGACCGCCTGGAGATTTCCGGTCTGCACATCGCACGCGAGCTCGTCAATTTCGTGGTTGACGAGGCCGCACCGGGAACCGGGGTGGACGTCTACGAATTCTGGGCCGGTTTCTCCGACATCGTGCATGATCTGGCGCCGAAGAACCGGGCGCTGCTGAAGCGCCGCGACGAGCTGCAGGAAGCGGTCGATGGCTGGCACCGCGCCCATGGCGGCCCGGTCAACATGGGCATCTACAAGGGATTCCTGAAGGAGATTGGCTACCTCGCGCCAGAGGGCGAGCCGTTCCAGGTCAGCACGCAGAATGTCGATCCGGAGATTGCGAGCCTGGCCGGGCCGCAGCTCGTCGTGCCGGTGATGAATGCGCGCTATGCGCTGAACGCCGCCAATGCGCGCTGGGGCTCGCTCTACGACGCGCTTTACGGCACCGATGCCATCTCCGACATCGGCGGCGCCGAGAGGGGCAAGGACTACAACCCGATCCGTGGCGGCAAGGTGATCGCCTGGGTCCGCAACTTCCTTGACGAAGCCGCCCCTCTGGAGAACGCCAACTGGCGAGACGCCCGGGCGTTTTCGGTTGTCGACGGAGCGCTTGTGGTGTCGCTCGGGGAGGGCAGGACAACCGGCCTTAGACAGCCGGACAAATTCGTCGGCTATCTTGGCGACCCTTCTGCGCCGACACAGTTCCTGCTGCGGAACAATGGCATCCATATCGAGGTTCTGATCGACGCGACGGCCGCGATCGGCAAGTCGGACTCGGCCAATATCTCTGACGTGTGGCTGGAATCGGCGCTGACGACGATCCAGGATTTCGAGGATTCGGTCGCCGCTGTCGATGCCGAGGACAAGGTCGTCGCCTATCGCAACTGGCTCGGGCTGATGAAGGGGGACCTGACCGAGGAAGTGGCAAAGGGCGGCAAGAGCTTTACGCGAAAGCTCAATCCCGACCTCGACTATCTGGCGCCCGATGGCTCGACCTTCGGGTTGAAGTGCCGTTCCCTGCTTCTGGTGCGCAATGTCGGCCACCTGATGACCAATCCCGCGATCCTCGACCGCGATGGCAACGAGGTGCCCGAAGGCCTGATCGACGCGGCAGTAACCGCGCTGATCGCGTTGCACGACATCGGGAGCAATGGGCGCCGCGCCAACTCCCGCGCGGGCTCGATGTATGTCGTGAAGCCCAAGATGCACGGGCCGGACGAGGTCGCCTTCGCCGTGGAGATATTCGGCCGCGTCGAGGCGCTGCTCGGCATGGCGCCCAACACGATCAAGATGGGCATCATGGACGAGGAACGGCGCACCACCGTCAACCTCAAGGAATGCATCCGCGCGGCGAGCGAACGCGTGGTGTTCATCAACACCGGCTTCCTCGACCGCACCGGCGACGAGATTCACACCTCGATGGAAGCCGGCCCAATGATCCGCAAGGGCGACATGAAGCAGGCCGCGTGGATCTCGGCCTATGAAGCCTGGAACGTCGACACCGGCCTGGAATGCGGCCTTTCCGGCCATGCGCAGATCGGCAAGGGCATGTGGGCGATGCCCGACCTGATGGCCGCGATGCTGGAACAGAAGATCGCGCACCCTAAGGCGGGCGCGAACACGGCATGGGTGCCTTCGCCGACGGCTGCGACGCTGCACGCGACCCACTACCACAAGGTCGACGTCCATGCCGTGCAGGAGACGCTGAAGAGCCGCCCGAAGGCCAGGCTCGACGACATCCTGTCCATTCCCGTCGCCGTGCGCCCGAACTGGACGCCGGAGGAAATCCAGCAGGAGCTGGACAATAATGCGCAGGGCATCCTCGGCTATGTGGTGCGCTGGATCGACCAGGGCGTCGGATGCTCCAAGGTGCCTGACATCAACGATGTCGGGCTGATGGAGGACCGCGCGACGCTGCGCATCTCCTCGCAGCACATCGCCAACTGGCTCTACCATGGCGTCGCCAGCGGCGAGCAGGTGATGGAGACGATGCGGCGGATGGCAGCGGTCGTCGACAAGCAGAACGCGGGCGATCCGCTCTACAGGCCGATGGCGGCGAATTTCGACAATTCGATCGCATTCCAGGCCGCCTGCGATCTCGTCTTCAAAGGCCGCGAGCAGCCGAACGGCTACACGGAACCTGTCCTGCATGCGCGCCGACTGGAGTTGAAGGCGCGGGACCGGGCGGTGTGATCCTTCTCGCCATCGACACGGCCTCGGCGCTCTGCGCCGCCTGCGTTTATGACAGCGATGCCGACCAAGAGCTCGGGCGCTCGGTGCTGGAGCTCGGAAAGGGCCACGCCGAGCACCTGATGGCGGTCGTAGACGAGGCGCTGGCGAAGGCGGGCGTCGGTTTTGATGCGCTTGATCGCATCGTCGTTTCGGTGGGACCGGGGTCTTTCACCGGCGTTCGCGTCGGCGTGGCAGCGGCGCGGGGTTTTGCGCTGGCGCTGAAGATACCGGCTGTCGGCGTCACGACGCTGGAGTCTGTGGCGGCTGAAGCGCGCAAAAACTTTGCCGGCAAAAGGATCATGGTCGCGCTCGATGGCGGGCGGGGCGAGATCAATCTCGGGTTCTTTGACGAGGCCGGACAGCAGGTCGGCGAAGCGCTTGCCATGAACCTCGAAGATGCGGCCGGGCTGGCGGTCGCACATGAAGGCGTCCTTGCGGGCTCGGCGGCAGCCATGGTTGCCGTAACTGCGGGACGGGAATTTCCGGCGGGCGTCGTGGGCGCCACGGCCGATATCGGCATCTACGCCCGGCTTGGGGCGGCGAAAGCCGTTGGCGAAAAGCCGAAGCCGCTTTACCTAAGGGAAGCGGATGCGAAGCCGCAGGCCGGTTTCGTGCTGCCGCGAATCCGGTCATGATTGTCGGCGGAAACGCCTGAACGATAAAAAGCCAATGCGCATACCCTTCCTGACGCCCAAGCAGCGTGACTATGCGCTCGAGCCACTCTCGCTCGCTGACAGCCCTGCGATCTCCGCGATCCATCAGGAGGATTTCGTGCGCCCGTGGACGGACGGCGAGTTCGTCGGTCTGCTGGGGCAGGATACGGTGTTCGGTTATGCAGCGCGGGAGGCGGGGCGCGGCGGTTCCGCGCCGGTCGGCTTCGTGCTTGCCAGGCTGGCGGCCGACGAGGGCGAAATCCTGACCGTTGCGGTTGCGCGCTCGCATCGCCGGCAGGGGCTTGGCTGGCGCTTGATGGACGCTGTGCTGCGCGAGTTGCACGGCCAGCGGGCGGAAGCGCTTTTCCTCGAGGTCGACGAGACCAACGCGCCGGCGATCGCACTCTACCGCAGGCTCGGCTTCTTCGAGGTCGGCAAACGGCCCGACTATTACGAAGCCCGCCAGCATGAGGTTGGCCAAGGGCGGAGAGGGGCGCTTGTCATGCGCCGCGATCTTCGCTAGCGCATCCCGTCAGACAAGAAGCCTCACCGGAAGCACGGACCGGGCAGGCCCTCGAAGGCGCTCTGGAATGATGGGCAGGATCAGGCTGGTCGCCGCGCTGGGCTTCGTAGGTGTGACGATGGTCGCCCTCATGCCGGTGCAGCTCATCGCCATGAAGACGAAGCTGTTCAGCGAACGGCGCGTGCCGCGCCTCTGGCATGGGCTGAATGTCAGGGCGCTCGGTTTCCGGGTGCACCAGAAGGGCGCGCTGACGACCAAGCGGCCGTTGATTATTGCGGCAAACCATGTGTCGTGGACCGACATTCCCGTCATTTCGTCCCGTTACGAGGTTTCCTTCGTCGCCAAGTCGGAGATGGCCGCATGGCCGCTGCTGGGTTTTCTGGCCCGGCTGCAGCGCACGATCTTCGTGGAACGCGAGCGCAGGCGCGCGTCCGGAGCGCAGGCCGACGAGATCGCGCGGCGGCTGGCCGATGACGACGCGATCGTGCTGTTCGCCGAGGGCACGACGGGCGACGGCAACATGATCCTCCCCTTCAAGAGCACGCTGTTTGGCGCGGCGACGAAAGCGATCACAGACGGCGCAGTGGACAAGGTCTATATCCAGCCGCTGGCGATCGCTTATACGCGGGTGCAGGGCATCCCGATGGGCCGCCAGCACCGCCCGCTGGCTTCCTGGATAGGCGACGAGGAGCTTGCGCCACATGCTGCGAGGCTGCTGAAGGAAGGCGCGATCGACGTCGAACTGCATTTCGGCGAGCCGATCGAGTTTTCGCCGGGCGACGACCGCAAGGCGGTCACGCGACTGGCGGAGGGCCAGGTGCGCACGATGCTGCACGAGGCGCTTGCCAGCCCGATGCCGAGCCGACAGCGTCCGCTGCGGCTGAAATAGCGCGGCCTGTCTGTTTTTTGTCGCGAAAACGCTCTAAAAGCCGCGAAATGGAACTGGACAATACAGAACTGGCGCGGTCGGCCGAGCCATCGGAAGGCGAGTTTTCGCCGCCTATGACGACGGCCTCGAAAAAGGTCTTCGTCAAGACCTATGGCTGCCAGATGAACGTCTATGACAGCCAGCGCATGACGGACGCGCTGGCCGCCGACGGCTATGCGGGGACGGACAGCATCGAGGACGCCGACCTCGTGCTGCTGAACACCTGTCATATTAGGGAGAAGGCTGCCGAGAAGGTCTATTCCGAGCTGGGCCGCATACGGGGCCTCAAGGCCGAACGCGCCGCACGCGGCCAGGAAATGGTGATCGGCGTTGCCGGCTGTGTGGCGCAGGCGGAGGGCCGCGAGATTCTCCGCCGCGAGAAGGCTGTGGACCTCGTCATTGGCCCGCAGACCTACCACCGCCTGCCGGATGCGCTGCGCCGGGCACGCGGCGGCGAAAAGGTCATCGAGACTGAATACGCCATCGAGGACAAGTTCGAGAACCTGCCGAAGCCGAGGCGCGCCGAGATCATCGGGCGCGGTGTCACCGCGTTCCTCACGGTGCAGGAAGGTTGCGACAAGTTCTGCACCTTCTGCGTCGTGCCCTATACGCGTGGTTCGGAAGTTTCGCGGCCCGTCGCGCAGATCGTCGCGGAGGCCGAAAAGCTGGCCGATGCCGGCGTGCGCGAGCTGACCCTACTCGGCCAGAACGTCAACGCCTGGCATGACGAAGGGCCGGATGGCGGCGAGTGGGGACTGGGCAGGCTCCTGTTCAGGCTGGCGGAAATCCCCGGCATTGCCCGGTTGCGCTACACGACCAGCCATCCGCGCGACATGGACGACGAGTTGATCGAGGCGCATCGCGACCTGCCGGCGCTGATGCCCTATCTGCATCTGCCGGTTCAGGCCGGGTCCGACCGTATCCTCAAGGCCATGAACCGTCGTCACAAGGCGGCCGACTATCTGAGGCTGATCGAGCGTATCCGCGCGGCGCGGCCCGACATAGCGATGTCGGGGGACTTCATCGTTGGCTTTCCGGGCGAAACGGATGCGGATTTCGAGGACACGCTCGAATTGGTCAGGGCTGTGGAATATGCGCAGGCCTATTCCTTCAAATACTCACCACGTCCGGGTACGCCGGGCGCCGACATGAAGGATCACGTTGCGGAAGCCGTGAAGGACAAGCGGCTGCAGCGGCTGCAAGCGCTGCTGAACGAGCAGATGCGCGATTTCAACGCAGGCATGGCCGGCAGGACCATGGATCTGCTGATCGAGAAGCCCGGCCGGGACCAGGGCCAGCGAGTCGGGCGGTCGCCCTGGCTGCAGCCGGTGATTGTTGATGAGACGGCCGGCGAAATCGGTGACATTATCAATGTGCGAATCACGCGGGCGGGCAACAGCCTGTTTGCGGAACCGGTCTGATCCAGCAAGGAGAGACGTTTGAGCGCTACCGACTTGAAGAAGCCGACCGCCAGCCCAGCATCGGGTCCGGCATCCGGGGCTTCAGACATGGCGCACATCGTCCTGACCTTCGACAACAACAAGCTGGCGAGTGCGCTCTACGGGCAATTCGACGAGAACCTGGCGCGGCTCGAGCAGAAGCTCGGCGTCGACATCCGTTCGCGCGGCAACCAGCTGACCATCCGGGGATCGGCGTCTGCCGCCGAACAGGCCCGGCGTGCCCTGGATAACCTCTACGGCATCCTGCAGAAGGGCGCCGACATCGGCCAGTCCGACGTCGATGGCGCTGTACGGATGGCGGTCGCGGCCGACGACCAGCTGACGCTGCCGACGCTGGAGCGCAAGGGCAAGATGGCAGCCGCGCAGATTGGCACGCGCAAACGTACGATCTATGCCCGTTCGCTCAACCAGGACGCCTATATGCGGGCGCTGGAACGCTCCGAACTGGTGTTCGGCATCGGCCCGGCCGGCACCGGCAAGACCTATCTGGCGGTCGCCCATGCGGCGATGCTGCTGGAGCGCGGCATGGTCGAGCGCATCATCCTGTCGCGCCCAGCCGTCGAGGCCGGCGAGCGCCTCGGCTTCCTGCCCGGCGACATGAAGGAGAAGGTCGACCCCTACCTCAGGCCGCTCTACGATGCGCTCTACGACATGATGCCCGCCGACAAGGTCGAGCGGGCGATCACCGCCGAGGTGATCGAGATCGCGCCGCTGGCCTTCATGCGCGGCCGCACGCTTGCCCACTCCGCTGTCATCCTCGACGAGGCGCAGAACACCACGCCGATGCAGATGAAGATGTTCCTGACGCGTCTCGGCGAGGGATCGCGCATGATCATCACTGGCGATCCGACGCAGATCGACCTGCCGCCGAACACGAAGTCCGGGCTTGTCGAGGCGCTGCGTGTTCTCGACGGGGTGCCGGGCGCGGTAACGGTCCGGTTCAACGACGCCGACGTGGTGAGACATCCGCTGGTGGCCGAGATCGTCAGGGCATACGACCGCGACGCCAAGATGGCGCGCGGGCTCGGCGCCGACGGGGAGTGACCCATGGCTGGCCGCAAGGCCACGGCTGAAGTGTCGTCGGTCAGGAAACCGGAGATATCCATCGACATTGCGATCGAGGCGGGCGACTGGCCGACCAAGCGCCGGCTGAGAAGCCTTGTCGAGAAGGCGGTCGCCGCCGCCATTCTCGAGGCCGGAGCATTGTCCAGGCAGCCCAGTGAGCTGAGCATCGTTTTCTCCGACGACGCGCACATAAAAGTGCTGAACGCCGGCTGGCGCGGCAAGGACAAGCCGACCAACGTGCTGTCCTTCCCGGCATTTACGGTCAAGCCCGGCGATGCGCTGCCGCCCATGCTGGGCGACATCGTGCTGGCCGCGGAGACCGTTGCGCGCGAATCCGAGATGGAAGGCAAGTCGCTCGAGCACCATATCACTCATCTCGTGATCCATGGCCTGCTGCATCTTCTCGGCCACGATCATGAGGAGGAAGGGCAAGCCGAGCGCATGGAAGGCCTGGAGCGGGCGGCGCTGGCGAGACTTGCTATTCCCGATCCCTACGCGTAACAGAAAGTTGAAAAACCAACCCTGATAGCGATGAACGATAGTCCAGTGACTGCCGCGCCCCCCGAGCCGGGCGACGCGAAAGCCGAAAAGACGGAAGACGGGCCGAGTTTAAGTCCCGGACAGTCTATGCCGCCTGCCGCGGCGACAGGAACACCGGCAAGCCGGTCGTCCTTCTTCGACCGGTTGGCAGGCCTCTTCAAACAAAGGAATGGCGCAAATCTCCGCGAGGAGATCGTCGATGCGCTCGCCGAAACCGAGGTGGCCGGCGAAGAAGCCTTTTCGCCCGGCGAGCGGGCGATGCTCAACAATATCCTGAGGCTGCGCGAAGTGCGCGTCGAGGACGTGATGATCCCCCGCGCCGACATCGAGGCGGTCGAGATCAATACCAAGCTCGCCGACCTGATGAACCTGTTCGAGCGTTCAGGTCATTCGCGCATGCCGGTCTACGCTGAGACGCTCGACGACCCACGCGGCATGGTGCACATTCGCGACGTGCTGGCCCACATCACGCGGCTCGCACGCAAAAGTGATGAAGCGCAGGGCGCTGCGCTGGATTTCGCCGAGGTCGATACGTCGAAGACGATCGGTGAACTGGATCTGATGCGCACCGTGCTTTTCGTGCCGCCATCGATGCTGGCGTCCGACCTGATGGGCCGCATGCAGGCGAGCCGCACGCAGATGGCGCTCGTCATCGACGAATATGGCGGCACCGACGGGTTGGCTTCGCTTGAGGACATCGTCGAGATGGTCGTCGGCGACATCGAGGATGAGCACGACGACGAGCAGCAGACCATCACCCAGGCCGGCGACGGTGTCTATGTCGTCGACGGCAAGGCCGAGATCGAGGACGTCGAGCAAGCACTGGGCGAAAGCTTCAAGGCCGGCGAGCACGGCGAATATGTCGATACGATCGGCGGCCTGGTGTTCAATGCGCTCGGCCGGGTCCCGGTTCGTGGCGAGGTGGTGCAGGCCGTTCCCGGCTTCGAGTTCCATGTGCTCGAGGCTGACCCCCGCAGGGTCAAGCGCGTGCGGATCGTCGACCTGAGCAAGGCCGAACGTCGCAGGCGCGTTTCGTGACATCCCCGGCGATTCAATCTTGGCCCAACTTGCTCTAACGTCCGGCGCGTGATTCTTCGGCCGACCAGCGAAAGGTCATGCCGATTTCGGATGGGGGCCGACTGCGCATGGAGCGTCTGGCGGGACGGATAATTCTGCTCTGGGGATGGCGTCGCCTGAGCGTTGCCTTCCTTGCCGGCGCGCTGCTTGTGCTGACGCAGGCGCCGTACGATTTCTTCGCAGCGGGTTTCATCTCGTTTCCAGTGTTGGTCTGGCTGCTCGACGGCATAACCGGCGGAGCCTCAGCCAGGCCGCTGAAGCGCCTGCGGCCCGCCTTCGCTACGGGCTGGTGGTTCGGTTTCGGATATTTCCTCGCCGGTCTCTGGTGGATTGGCGGCGCGGTGCTGGTCGAGGCGGACAGCTTCGCCTGGGCGCTGCCTTTCGCGGTCGTCGGAATTCCCCTGTTGATGGCGTTCTACTACGGTTTCGCCGCGATGCTGGCGCGGCTGTTGTGGTCGAATGGGTTGGGACGTATCGCAGCGCTCGCCTTCGCCTTCGGTCTCGCAGAATGGCTGAGAGGATTCCTCTTTACCGGTTTTCCGTGGAACTCGGTCGGTTTCGCCGCGATGCCGACGCCGCTGCTGATGCAGAGCGTTGCGATAACCGGCGTCGTCGGCATGAACGCACTCGCCGTCTTCGTGTTTGCCATGCCGGCCCTGCTGGCGGGCGGTCACGGCCGGCGTGCGGGATTGATCGCCGCCTCGCTGCTGGTGGTCGCCCATATCGGCTTTGGCGCGGCGCGGCTCAATGCGCCCGAGCAGCCTGCCAGCTCGACGCTTGCGGTGCGGATCGTGCAGCCTTCGATCGATCCGGCCGAAAAGTGGGACGAAAGCGTGCGCGACCGCATCTTCGCGACGACGCTGGACCTATCGACGCGCGCTACGACGGAAGGGCAGCCCGCGCCCACGCTCATCGTATGGCCCGAAACCTCGGTGCCCTTCCTCTTCACCGAACGGCCTGAAGCCTTGGCGGCGATCGGCGAGATGCTCAAGCCGGGGCAGATGCTGCTTGCCGGCGTGATCCGTGAGGAAGAAACCGGAGGTGCAGCACCTTTCGATTACAATTCGATCGTGGCGATTAACGACGCTGGGGAGATCGTCGGCGCGGTGGACAAGGTACACCTGGTGCCGTTCGGCGAATACATTCCCTTCGCCGACCTGGCGAAGCGTTTCGGACTGACTCAACTCGTGGCAGGACCGATGAATTTCACCGCAGGCAGCCAGCGTCGCCCGCTCCAATTGCCCGGTGGCGTCGCGGCGGCGGCCTTTGTCTGCTATGAAATAATCTTTCCTGACATGGTCGGAGTTGACGTTGCGTCATCGCGGCTTATTGTCAACCTCACCAATGACGCGTGGTTTGGGGACACGCCTGGCCCTTACCAGCATTTCAGGCAGGCGCAAATTCGGGCCGTGGAGAACGGATTGCCTGTGCTGCGTGCAGCCAACAACGGCATTTCGGGCGTGATCGACGCGCGCGGGCGCGTGATCGACGCGCTGGCGCTTAACGTCAGGGAAAGCCTGGATGTGCAAATATCGCTTCCGGATGCGCCGTGGGCCTTCGCGCCCCACCAGCGTACCGTCGGCTATGTGATCGTCGGGTTTTTTGCGCTCATGGCGCTGGGCGGATTGGCGATGGAGCGGCGCAGGACGAATTGACAGGCGGTATATTAGAAACTCATAGTAAATGATCCGGCCGAGAGGCGCTAGCCCGCAGCATCGTTGGGGAATTGGGGATGCGCCGGATTCAAACGATAACAAAATCGAAGAGCCGGCCGGACCGGCAAGGAAAAGATGGCAGACAAGGACAATAAGAAGAAGCCTAATCCCACGGATATGCACGTCGGGAGCAGGATCAGGCTTCGCCGTAACATTCTCGGCATGAGTCAGGAAAAGCTGGGCGAAAATCTCGGCATCACCTTTCAGCAAATCCAGAAATACGAGAAAGGCACCAACAGGGTCGGCGCCAGCCGCTTGCAGGCGATCGCCAACATCCTGGGCGTTCCCGTGTCCTTTTTCTTCGACGGTGTGCAAAGCGACGAGGCGATCGGCAGGGTTGGCTTCGCGGAAGACTCGGCCGCCACGTCAGCGCTCGAATTCTGCACCAGCGCCGAGGGGCTCCAGCTCACGCGCGCCTTCGTCAGGATATCGGACCAGCGCGTCCGCAGACGGATCATCGACCTGGTAAAGACGCTGGCGGACGAGGTCAGCGTCGACTGATCTTCCCGCCAAAGGGTCTGGCGGAAAATCATTCTCCTGCAGCCATGCCGGCGAGGCGATGACTGCTTGACGAAGATGGGCGCGCATCGCTACACGATGCCGCCCGATGCCGGTTCTCGCCGGCCGACCGTTCAGAGGGGAAATCCGTGACTCGGCAGAACTATCTCTTTACCTCGGAATCCGTATCCGAGGGACACCCGGACAAGGTTTGCGACCGGATCTCGGACGAGATCGTCGATCTGGTCTATCGCGAAGCCAAGAAGACGGGCATGGACCCGTGGACGGTACGCGTTGCCTGCGAAACACTTGCAACGACCAACCGCGTCGTCATCGCCGGCGAGGTTCGCGTGCCGGACTCGCTGATGAAGACGGACAAGAACGGCAACAAGGTTATCAACCCCTCCAAATTCAAGTCGGTTGCCCGAAAGGCGATCCGCGCCATCGGCTATGAGCAGAGCGGTTTCCACTGGAAGACGGCCAAGATCGATGTGCTTCTGCACGCCCAGTCCGCCGACATCGCGCAGGGCGTCGACAATGCCGCCGACCGGCAGGGCGAGGAAGGCGCAGGCGACCAGGGCATCATGTTCGGCTATGCCTGCCGCGAGACGCCGGACCTTATGCCGGCGCCGCTCTACTACAGCCACAAGATCCTCGAACTGCTCGCCGCTGCCCGCCACGCGGGCAAGGGCGACGCCGGCAAGCTTGGCCCCGACGCCAAGAGCCAGGTCACGGTGAAGTATATCGACGGCAAGGCCGCCGAAGTCACCTCGATCGTGCTGTCAACCCAGCACCTCGATGCCAAGTGGGATTCCAAGAAGGTCCGCAAGGTCGTGGAGCCCTACATCCGCGAGGCGCTCGGTGACCTCAAGATCGCCAAGGATTGCGCCTGGTATATCAATCCGACGGGCAAGTTCGTGGTTGGCGGGCCTGACGGCGACGCCGGCCTGACCGGCCGCAAGATCATCGTCGACACCTATGGCGGGGCGGCCCCGCATGGCGGCGGCGCGTTCTCCGGCAAGGACACGACCAAGGTCGATCGCTCGGCCGCCTACGTAGCGCGCTATCTCGCCAAGAACGTGGTCGCGGCCAAGCTGGCCGACCGTTGCACTATCCAGCTTTCCTACGCCATCGGCGTCGCCCAGCCGCTGTCGGTGTATGTCGACCTGCACGGCACCGGCAAGGTCGACGAGGCGAAGCTCGAGGAAGCGCTGCGCGACGTGATCGACCTGTCGCCGTCTGGCATCCGCAAGCATCTCGACCTCAACAAGCCGATCTACGCCAAGACCTCGTCCTATGGGCACTTCGGCCGCAAGCCTGGCCGCGACGGTTCCTTCTCCTGGGAGAAGACCGATCTGGTGAAGGCGCTGAAGGACAGGCTGGCGGCCTGACGGTCGTCCTGTGAGCGAAGCCCGCAAAAGCCGGTCGACAGAAGCCTTCTTCGGCCGGCGGCGCGGCAAGACGATCCGCCCAAAACAAGCCACCGCGCTCGCCGATGGGTTGAGCCACTATCGGCTCGATCTGGCGCAGCCCGCCCCCGTTGATCTGCGCGGACTGTTCGACGGCGCGGTTTCCGACATCAGGCTGGAGATCGGTTTCGGCGGCGGCGAGCATCTGTTGCACGAGGCAGCAGGGCATCCCGGCACGGGCTTCATCGGCGTCGAACCCTTCGTCAATTCTATGGCGAAGATGATGGTTGCGCTGGAGGAAGCGCCGCTTGCCAACCTGCGGGTCCATGACGACGACGCCACCCAGCTTCTCGACTGGCTGCCCGATGCGTCGCTCGCCGGCATCGATCTCCTCTATCCCGATCCGTGGCCGAAGAAGAAGCACTGGAAGCGGCGTTTCGTCAGCCCCGCCAACCTCAGGCGTTTTGCGCGCGTGCTGAAGCCGGGCGGTCGGCTTCGCTTTGCCTCTGATATCGACAGCTACGTCAACTGGACGCTCCTGCACTGTGCCGCCAACGGCGTCTTCGAATGGCAGGCATCCTGTGCCGACGATTGGCGCAAGCCCTATCAAGGCTGGCCGGGGACGCGCTATGAGGCGAAGGCCTTCCGCGAGGGGAGGACGCCGGCCTACCTTACCTTCATCCGAAAGTAGCACTCGCGCAGGACTGCTTGCCGCTGTCGCGGCGACCTGCCAAGATGGCCGATCATGACCTGCGGCGAAGAGGGCGCCTGCCGGTTGGACAAGGGAGGTTTGCAGCAATGAAAAGATTCGCCCTGTCGGTCCTGATGGCCGGCCTTATCGCCGCGCCGGCATTCGCCGCCGACTACAAGATCATGGCGCCCGCCGCGCCCGGAGGCGGCTGGGACCAGACCGCCCGCACGATGCAGTCGGCCCTGCAGGACGAGAAGATCTCGTCCAGCGTGCAGGTCGCCAACGTCCCAGGCGCCGGCGGCACCATCGGCCTGGCCCAATTCGTCAACCAGGCGACCGGCGACCCGACCCAGCTCATCGTCGGCGGATACGTCATGGTCGGCGCGATCCTCACCAACAATTCGCCCGTCACGCTGGAACAGGTGACGCCGATCGCGCGCCTCACCGGCGAGTTCGAGGCCGTCGTCGTCAACGCCTCGTCCGACATCAAGGACATGGCCGGCCTGGTCGAGAAGCTGAAGGCCGATCCGGGCTCAGTGTCCTGGGGCGGCGGTTCGGCCGGCGGCACCGACCACATCACGGCAGGCCTCATCGCCAAGGCAGTCGGCGTCGATCCGACCAAGGTGAACTACATCGCTTTCTCGGGCGGCGGCGAAGCGCTCGCCGCGATCCTCGGCAATCAGGTCACAGTTGGCATTTCCGGCTACGGCGAGTTCGCCGAGCAGGTCAAGGCCGGCACGCTGCGCCTGATCGGCGTCTCGAGCGACGAGCGCCTCGCCGGCGTCGACGCCCCGACCTTCAAGGAGGCCGGTGTCGATGTGGCGATCCAGAACTGGCGCATGGTCGCTGCCGCTCCCGGTATCACCGACGAGCAGAAGGCGGCCATCATCGCCGATATCGACAAGATGGTGAACTCACCGACCTGGCAGAAGACGCTGACCGACAAGGGCTGGGCAAACACCTACCTGTCGGGAGACGCCTTTGCCGAGCAGTTGAAGAAAGACAATGAGGCGACCGCCGCCATCCTGAAAGACATCGGCCTCGTCCAATGAGCGGCCAGGCCGAAAACCTGCCCAAGCGCCGCCCCGACCGGGCGGCGCTTGTCGTTGCCGGCCTGCTCGCGGCCGTCGCCATCTGGATTGCCTACAGCATGACCGGCCTCGGCGCCCGCGGCGCCTATGCGCGGGTCGGCCCAACGACGTTTCCCTACGTGATCGCGGGCGTGCTGTTCCTGCTTGCAGTCTGGACGGTTGTTGAAGCGGTCCGGGGAGACTTTCCCGAGCGCGAGCCGCAGGACTGGCCGCCCGTGCTCTGGATCGTCGGTGGCCTTGTCGCCCAGATGCTGCTGCTCAAGGTCGTCGGCTTCTCGATCGCGACCGGGCTGCTCTTCGCGGCGACGGCGCGCGGCTTCGGCCGCGGACCCCTCTGGATGACCGTGCCGATCGGCATTGTCCTCAGCCTCGCAATCTGGTTCCTCTTCGCGGTCGGCCTGCAGCTTTCCCTTCCCGCCGGACCGCTCGAACGCCTGATCTCCTGATATACGGTAGACGCCATGGATACCTTCACACTGCTTGGCCAGGGACTTCTTACCGCCCTGGAGCCGATCAACCTGCTCTACGCGCTGATCGGCGTCACGCTTGGCACGGCCGTCGGCGTGCTGCCCGGCATCGGCCCGGCGACCACCGTGGCGCTTCTGCTGCCCGTGACCTACAAGCTGGATCCCGCCGGCTCGCTTATCATGTTCACCGGCATCTACTATGGCGGCATGTATGGCGGCTCGACGACCTCGATCCTGCTCAACACGCCGGGCGAGAGCGCCTCGATCGTCACCGCGCTCGAGGGCAACAAGATGGCCAAGGCCGGGCGCGGCGGACCGGCGCTTGCAACCGCCGCCATCGGCTCCTTCGTCGCAGGCCTCATTGCCACCATCGCGCTGGCGTTCCTGGCGCCGTGGGTGGTGCGCTTCGCGCTCGCCTTTGGGCCGGCGGAATATTTCGCGCTGATGGTCCTGGCGTTTCTGACGGTATCTGCCGCCTTCGGCGATTCCACGCTGCGCGGCCTGACCGCGCTCTTCATCGGGCTCACGCTCGGGCTCATCGGCATCGATCTTCAGACAGGGCAGGCGAGGCTCGCGTTAGGCATCCCGGATTTGCTTGATGGCGTCGAAGTGACCACGCTCGCGGTTGCCATGTTCGCCATCGGCGAGACGCTCTACGTCGCCGGTCAGGGCAAGCGTGCGCAGGAAACCGTCGAGGCCGTGCGCGGATCGGTCTGGATGACCGCGTCGGACTGGGCGCGGTCGTGGAAGGCATGGCTGCGCGGCACGGCGATCGGCTTCCCGATCGGCGCCATGCCGGCCGGCGGCGCGGAACTCGGCACCTTCTTCTCCTATGCGGCCGAAAAGAAGCTGACGAAGCATCCGGAAGAATTCGGCAAGGGCGCCATCGAGGGCGTCGCCGGTCCAGAGGCAGCCAACAACTCGTCGGCCGCCGGCACGCTGGTGCCGCTTTTGACGCTCGGTCTGCCGACCTCGGCGACGGCTGCTATCATGCTCGCCGGCTTCCAGCAGTTCGGCATCCAGCCTGGGCCGCTGCTCTTCACCACCAACGCGGCGCTCGTCTGGGGCCTGATCGCCAGCCTCCTCATCGCCAACCTGATGCTGATCGTGCTCAACCTGCCGCTGATCGGGCTGTGGGTGAAGCTGCTGACGGTTCCGAGGCCATGGCTCTACGCCGGCATCCTCGTCTTCGCGACGCTCGGCACCATCGGCGCTAACCCGTCCTCCTTCGAGCTTGGCATGCTGCTTCTGTTCGGCTTCATGGGCTACATGATGCGCTGGTTCGGCTATCCCATCGCGCCGGTCGTGATCGGGCTCATCCTGGGGCCGCTCGCCGAGCAGCAGTTGCGGCGCGCGCTCGCCATCAGCCAGGGCGACCCGTCGATCCTGTTCAACTCCTGGATCGCCATCGTGCTGTGGGCGCTGGCGCTGACGGCGGTGCTTCTCCCGCTCTGGCTGCGTTATCGCGGCAAGGGAAAGGTGCTGGAGCAGATCGCGGGCGATACGGACTAAAGCACGCTCCCGTCCGGAGTCACTCAGTAGCGGATTTCGCTGAATTGCTTCGGATCGATGCCGAGGCCGCGCAGATTGTGCGCCTTGGGTTGATGACCCTCGCGAGCGGCCGAGGCCGTGGCGATGGCATCGCCTATGATCGAGACGATCCGGCCGATGCGGGTTTGTTTGCGTGACATGGTAACCTTCGCTTCCAGTGCTTTGCTGCACTGCAACAAAGATAGTGAGCGCAAAAAGGCGGGGGCAGGGGTGCTATGACAAGGCAGCCATGCGCCTCGCGCATGGCGTCTGGGCTGGCCAGCGCCGGCCGGCATGAGACCGCGTCCGGCTTGCAATCCGGGCCGAAGGGTTCTATATCAGCCTCAAATTCTTGGTCGATATGACGAAGAGTGGGTCCACCCGGTCCCGCTCTTTTTTGTTACCTCGACCCCGTTTGACCATATTGCAAACCGGAGACTCGATGACGGCACTTGCTGGCGAAGCACTCGAAGACGATCGCATCATCCGCGAAAGCGGCATCGATGCGCGCATCGCTTCCGTCGTGCTGCCGGTGCTGCGCGGCATGGGATTCCGCCTCGTGCGCGTACGCCTGTCCGGCCAGAACGGCCTGACGCTGCAGATCATGGCCGAGCGTGAAGACGGCACGATGACCGTCGAGGATTGCGAAGAGGTCAGCCGCGCGGTGTCGCCGGCGCTTGATGTCGCCGATCCCGTCGAAAAGGCCTACCACCTCGAGGTCTCCTCGCCGGGCATCGACAGGCCGCTGGTGCGCAAGTCGGATTTTTCGGCGTGGGCCGGCCACCATGTGAAGATGGAAACGTCGATCCTTGTCACCGACCGCAAGCGGTTCAAGGGCAAGATCGCCGAAGCCGGCGAGACTGACGTGCTGATCGAGCGCGACGTGCCTGCCTATGGCGACGAGCCGACCGTTCGAGTGCCCTATGAGGCGATCGCCGAGGCGCGGCTGGTGCTGACCGACGATCTCATCCGCGACGCGCTGTCGAAGGACAACAAGGCGCGCAAGGAAGCAAGGAAACGCCGCGGCGAGCCGGAAGAGGCCGACGCGGAAAACGAAATCTGAGTTTTGATCGAGCTCCCGCTGGAAGCGGGAATTCAGGGAGACGGACATGGTAGTCAGTGCGAACAGGCTTGAGCTGCTGCAGATCGCGGATGCGGTCGCGCGCGAAAAGTCGATCGACAAATCAATCGTGATCGCCGCGATGGCCGACGCCATCCAGAAGGCGGCGCGCCAGCGCTACGGGCAGGAAACCAACATCCGCGCCGACATCAACCCCAATACGGGCGAGATGAAGTTGCAGCGGCTGATGGAAGTCGTGGACACCGTCGAGGACTACGGCCGCCAGATCGCGCTGTCTTCCGCGCAGGAACGCAACCCCGACGCGGAAGTCGGCGACTTCATCGCCGAGCAGCTTCCGCCGATGGACTTCGGCCGCATCGCCGCCCAGTCCGCTAAACAAGTTATTGTTCAAAAGGTGCGTGAAGCCGAGCGTGACCGCCAGTTCGACGAGTACAAGGACCGCATCGGCGAGATAGTCAACGGCACCGTCAAGCGCGTCGAGTACGGCAATGTCATCGTCGATCTCGGCCGTGGCGAGGCCATCGTTCGTCGCGACGAGCTGATCCCGCGCGAGAACTTCAAGTATGGCGACCGCGTCCGGGCTTATGTCTACGACGTCCGTCGCGAGCAGCGCGGCCCGCAGATTTTCCTGTCGCGCACGCATCCGCAGTTCATGGCGAAGCTGTTCACCATGGAAGTGCCGGAAATCTATGACGGCATCATCGAGATCAAGTCGGTTGCCCGCGATCCGGGCAGCCGCGCCAAGATCGCAGTGATTTCGCGCGACTCTTCGATCGACCCGGTCGGCGCCTGCGTCGGTATGCGCGGTTCGCGCGTCCAGGCCGTCGTCGGCGAACTGCAGGGCGAGAAGATCGACATCATTCCGTGGTCGCCGTCCGCCGCGTCCTTCATCGTCAACGCGCTGCAGCCGGCCGAAGTCGCCAAGGTGGTGCTCGACGAGGATGCCGAACGTATCGAAGTTGTCGTTCCCGATGACCAGTTGTCGCTCGCCATCGGCCGTCGCGGCCAGAACGTGCGCCTCGCGTCGCAGCTTACCGGCTGGGACATCGACATTCTGACCGAACAGGAAGAGTCGGAGCGTCGGCAGAAGGAATTCGTCGAACGCTCGACGCTGTTCATGGAGGCGCTGGACGTCGACGAGATGGTCGGCCAGGTGCTGGCGTCTGAAGGCTTCACCTCCGTCGAGGAAGTGGCCTATGTCGAGTCGGACGAGATTTCATCGATCGACGGTTTCGACGAGGACACGGCGAGCGAAATCCAGACCCGTGCTCGCGAGTATCTGGAGAAGATCGAGGCCGAGCACGACGCGAAGCGCAAGGAACTCGGCGTCGAGGACGAGCTGCGCGAGATCCCTGGCGTCACCACTGCGATGCTGGTGACGCTCGGCGAGGATGGCGTGAAGACGATCGAGGATTTTGCCGGCTATGCGGCGGACGACCTCGTCGGCTGGAAGGAACGCAAGGACGGCGAGACCAAGTTCTTCCCGGGCGTGCTGGCCTCCCACGGCGTGTCGCGTGCGGACGCTGAACAGATGGTTCTCGCCGCCCGCCTGAAGGCCGGCTGGATCACCGAGGAAGAAGCAGCGGCCGAGGCCGAGGCAACCGCTGAAACAGCGGACGCCTGAGGTGAAACGGCCCGGAGCGCATCTTGGACGAGATGAACGATCGTACCTGCATCGTCACACGTCGGCAGACCGAGCCGGATGAGCTGATCCGTTTCGTCGTCGGCCCGGACGGGGCCGTCGTACCGGACCTGAAGAGAAACCTGCCCGGCCGCGGTTGCTGGGTGACCGCTGATCGCGAGCATATCGAAAAGGCCGCGAAGAAGGGCCTTTTTGGTAGAGCGCTGAAGATCGAGCTGTCGGTGCCGGCAGACCTTGGCGACCTGGTGGACAGATTGCTTGCGAAGTCAGCGCTGGGTTCACTCGGGCTGGCGCGCAAGGCTGGCGTAGTGGCTCTCGGCGCGACCAAGGTCGAGTCGGCGGTGCGCGACGGCAGTGCGCTTTTCGTGCTCCACGCCGCCGAGGCTTCGGAGGACGGGGTCCGCAAAATCGCGCAGGCGCGCCGCGCCACTGTCCATCTGGGAGGGCCGGAAATCCGCGCCTACAAACTTTTTTCCGAACAGGAAATGGGTTTGGCATTGGGCGGTACAAATGTGATACATGCAGCCGTTCTCGCGGGCGACGCGGGCAGATCGGCTGAAAAGCGCACGGTTGCGCTTGACCGATACCGGGGCGGATCCCCGGATGATCTGGCAATGTTTGCGGCGATTGCCGGCAGGAATGAAGCCGCAGAGGATGTGGAATGACCGATACGAAAACCGGTGACGACAAGACGTTGAGTGTCAACACCAAGAAGACGCTGACGCTGAAGCGTCCGGGCGTCGAACAGTCGACCGTGCGGCAGAACTTCTCGCACGGACGCACGAAGTCCGTCGTCGTCGAAACCAAGCGCAAATTCGTCAAGCCCGGCGAGAAGCCTGAAGCGGCATCGGTGTTTACGCCGAAGCCTGCTCCCGCTCCTGCGCCCGTCGCCAAGCCTGTCGTGCAGGAAGCGCCGAAGCCTGCTCCCCGCGCACCGGCGCCCGAGCGGCCGAACCTCGTGCTCAACGATCTGTCGGCCGATGAGATCGAGGCGCGCCGTCGCGCGCTCGAAGGCTCCAAGGTCCGCGAGGTCGAGGATCGCCAGCGCGCGATCGACGACGCCAAGCGTCGGCAGGAAGAGGATGAGCGTCGCAAGCGCGAGCGCGAGGAATCCGCGCGCCGCCAGGCCGACGAGGAAGCCCGCCTTCTCGCCGAAGCGGAATCGCGCCGTCGCGCCGAGGAGGAGGCTCGACGCCGGACTCCCCTGGCTGACCAGACACCGGATGAGGAAGAGGCCAAGCCCCGTCGCGTGGGTGCCGCTACCGCTGGTCTTCCGCCCCGCCGTCTGACGCCGGCCCAGCCGGAACGTCCGCAGCGCACCAAGGGCGAAGAGGATCGCCGTCGCGGCAAGCTAACCCTGAGTTCGGCGACATCGGACGATGGCGATGCCGCGCGCGGGCGTTCGCTCGCCGCCGCACGCCGCCGCCAGGAGAAGTTCAAGCGCGCCATGCACCAGGAGCCGCGCGAGAAGATTTCGCGCGAGGTCGTGCTGCCGGAGACGATCACGATCACCGATCTCGCCAACCGTATGTCGGAGCGGGCCGTCGATATCGTGAAGTTCTTCATGAAGCAGGGCGATATCATGAAGCCCGGCGACGTTATCGACGCCGATACGGCCGAGCTGGTTGCGAACGAATTCGGACATACCGTCCGCCGCGTCGCCGAAGCCGACATCGAGGAAGGCGTGTTCAAGGCGCCGGACAAGGAAGAGGATCTCGAGCCGCGTCCGCCGGTGGTCACCATCATGGGCCATGTCGACCACGGCAAGACCTCGTTGCTGGACGCCATCCGCAACGCCAAGGTCGTCGCAGGCGAGGCCGGCGGCATTACCCAGCATATCGGCGCCTACCAGGTGGAGAAGGACGATCACAAGATCACCTTCATCGACACGCCCGGCCACGCGGCGTTCACCGCCATGCGCGCACGCGGCGCGCAGGCGACTGATATCGCCGTGCTGGTGGTTGCGGCCGACGATTCGGTGATGCCGCAGACGATCGAGTCCATCAATCATGCCAAGGCAGCCGGCGTGCCGATCATCGTTGCGATCAACAAGATCGACAAGCCGAGCGCCGATCCGCAGAAGGTGCGCACGCAGCTTCTGCAGCACGAGGTGTTCGTGGAATCGATGGGCGGCGAAGTCCTCGACGTCGAGGTTTCCGCCACCAAGGGCACTAATCTCGACAAGCTGCTGGAGGCGATCCTGCTGCAGGCCGAGGTGCTCGACCTCAAGGCCAACCCGGATCGTACGTCGGAAGGCGTCGTCATCGAGTCGAAGCTGGACAAGGGCCGCGGCGCCGTCGCGACCGTTCTCGTCCAGACCGGCACGCTGATGATCGGCGACATTGTCGTCGCCGGCAGCGAATGGGGCCGTGTGCGTGCGATCCTCAACGATCGCGGCGAGCAGCTCAAGGAAGCCGGTCCGTCGACCCCTGTGGAAGTGCTGGGCCTGCAGAGCTCGCCGCGCGCCGGTGACCGTTTCGCGACGGTGCCGAGCGAGGCGCGCGCCCGCGAGATCACCGAGTACCGTCAGCGCATCGCTCGCGACAAGGCGGTGGCCAGGCACGCCGGACAGCGCGGCTCGCTGGAGCAGATGATGTCGCAGTTGCAGACGAGCGGGCTGAAGGAATTCCCGCTGGTCATCAAGGGCGACGTGCAGGGCTCCATCGAGGCGATCGCGGCTGCCATCGACAAGCTCGGCACCGACGAGGTCCGCGCACGCATCGTCCATTCGGGCGTCGGCGCGATCACCGAGACGGATGTGTCGCTCGCCGAGACGTCGGGCGCCGCCATGATCGGCTTCAACGTCCGCGCCAACCCGCAGGCAAAGTCGGCGGCCGAAAGCATTGGCCTTGATATCCGCTATTACAACATCATCTACAACCTCGTGGATGACGTGAAGGCGGCGATGTCGGGCCTGCTCTCGCCGGAGCGTCGCGAAACCTTCCTCGGCAACGCCGAGATCCTGGAGGTGTTCAACATCACCAAGGTCGGCAAGGTCGCGGGTTGCCGCGTCACCGAAGGCAAGGTCGAGCGTGGCGTCGGCGTCCGTCTGGTTCGCGACAACGTCGTTATCCACGAAGGCAAGCTCAAGACCCTCAAGCGCTTCAAGGACGAGGTCAAGGAAGTCCCGGCGGGCCAGGAATGCGGCATGGCCTTCGAGAACTACGAGGACATCCGCCAGGGCGACGTCATCGAGTGCTTCCGCGTCGAGCAAGTTACGCGCACGCTGTAGGCCTTGCTGCTGGTCGCGATACCGTTCTGGTTTCTCGCGCTCCTGGGACTCGTCGCTGCTGCGATCGCTCTGAGATCGGTATGGCGATACCTGGCCATGGCCGGGGTCGCCGTACTGCTCATTCCGGTATTTCTGTTCTGGTGGCAGTCCGCCAGGCCCGACCTGCAGATCAATCCCAACCCCGCGGATCGCTTCTTCCTCGCGCATTTCCATGACGACAGGGGAGAAGGGGCGCTCTCGATGATTCCCGCGGTCTTTTCTGCGGGCACGCCGAAGATAGCGTTCATACGCACGCTGCAATCCTACGGTTACGCCGAAGCAACGACTCGGGGCGATGGGCCCGATCGGCTGTCGTTCGAAAAGGCTGCGCCCGCATCATTCTTCTGCAAGGCTGGCTTCGTCATTGAAGCGGTATTCGACGCCTCAGGCTTGGTCGACGCGACGGCTCACAAGTGGCACCTTTGCGTGTAACGCA